>NZ_JAOZEV010000047.1 GCF_025847275.1 Flavobacterium frigoritolerans | reverse complement strand
TCAGAGAATGCGTTTATTGGCTCAACGTAACGGAATAACTTTAAATAGTTTGATGTTAAGTAGTGTGAATATTCTCTTGAGTAAATATACAGGACAAAATGATATTGTGATTGGTACTGCAATAGCCAACCGTCATCATAGGCAAACAGAAGGGCTGATTGGTTTTTTTGTCAATACACAAGCGCACAGAACACAGCTTAGCACTTCTCAAAGTTTTGAAGCATTGATGCAACAAGTTCATCAGGATCAGATTGAAGCTCAAATGCATCAGGATTTACCTTTTGAGAAATTAATTGATGACTTGGAAGTTGAACGTGATGCCTCAAGACATCCTGTTTTTCAGGTTCTGTTTGGAGTACAAGGTTTTGGTACTTCTGAGCGAACGTCCAATAATCAGAAAAATTACCTTAGACCTTTTCAGGTAGAAGATGTTTATGAGGTAGCAAAATTTGATTTGTCTATTTTTATTGATGATAGCGAGGAAGAACTTGCTGGTGGGATTAGCTATGCTACTAGCTTGTTTGATAAAGAGACAATAGTTAGGTTAATCGATCATTACGTCCATCTTTTAGAGGAGTTGACTAAAGCTCCTAATAGAGCGTATAATGAAATTAGTTTGCTTACTTCGGTAGAGTATAATCAGCTTGTTTACAATTGGAATGCAACGGAAAAGGAGTATCCGAAAGACAAAACGATTCAGGAATTGTTTGAAGAACAAGTAGCTAAGACTCCAAATAATGTAGCAATAGTATTTGAAAACAAATCATTGACTTATCAGGAGTTAAATGAAAAAAGCAACCAGTTAGCGCGTTACATTCGAACACGATACGAAGAAAAAACTCAAAGTATTCTACTACCAGATAGGTTTATTGCCTTATGTCTGGACAGAAGTCTGGAAATGGTTATTGGAATATTGGCGGTTTTAAAAGCCGGAGGTGCTTATGTACCTATTGATCCTACAATTCCACAAGAACGAATTGATTATATATTGGAAGATACCCAAGCAGCGATTGTTTTAAGCCAAAGACACTTAGATGAAAAGACACTTCCGCAGAATAAGGTTGTTTACGTCGATTTAACAGAAGAACTGTATAAAAAAGAGGACAATACAAATCTTGATCAACACAGTGAATCTACTGATCTGGCTTATGTAATTTATACATCAGGAACCACAGGAAAACCTAAAGGGGTGATGCAAATGCATTGTAATGTTATGCGTTTGTTTACCAGTACTGATTCTCAGTTTGGTTTTAATGAAGACGATGTATGGACATTGTTCCATTCTTATGCATTTGATTTTAGTGTTTGGGAATTATGGGGAGCATTAGTTTATGGAGGTAAACTAATAATTATTTCTAAAGAACAAGCTCAAGACTTAGAAGGGTTTTATCAATTATGCAGAAAAGAAAAAGTGAGTGTTTTAAACCAAACGCCTTCTGCTTTTTATCGATTTGCAGATATTGCTAATGGATTGGGTCAATCTGATCTGAGTTTAAGATATATAATATTTGGAGGAGAAGCTCTAAACACAAATCAATTAAGTAGCTGGTGGGATTATCAATTGAAAAGTAATCTAGAGACTAGACTTATAAACATGTATGGTATTACAGAAACCACAGTGCATGTTACATACAAAGAGATTAAAAAAGATGAAACAATACAATCGAACATTGGTAAATCAATAGCCGATTTAAAAACGTACATTCTTTCTACTAATCAAACACCTGTTCCTATAGGAGTTTCCGGAGAGTTATATATTGGTGGAGAAGGATTGTCTAGAGGATATCTAAATCGTCCAGACTTAACAGCGGAGCGTTTTGTAAACAATCCATTTGCTACCGAAGCTGATAAAGCCAAAGGCTACACCAGATTGTATAAAACAGGA
>NZ_JAOZEV010000046.1 GCF_025847275.1 Flavobacterium frigoritolerans | reverse complement strand
GCTTCGTATTCCGCAAGACCTAAATCATCATATAAAATCGCAGTGTTTTTATTACGATCTTCGGCTCTAACCCAAAACTCTCTGGAGTCGTTTCCTTGAAACATAACTCTGTCTTTTTGAGATTGGTGGTATAAAATAGCGTGACGTTTTAACAATACTTCTGATGGACTTAAAGGTACAGCCATGTCTATTTCATGAATATCCCATTCGTGCCAAGCACCTCGGTATAACCATAACCAACAATCATCCATATAAGGTTGTGGTTTTAGTTCCTTCATTGCTGCAAAGATGGCATTCAAACATACTTCATGTGTTCCATGCGGATCTGCAAGATCTCCAGCGGCAAAGACCTGATGTGGTTTTATTTTTTCGATAATGTCTTTTACAATAGCAATATCTTCAAGACCTAACGGATTTTTCTTGATTTGTCCTGTTTCATAAAACGGAAGATCCAGGAAATGGGTGTTGGAATCTTTTAACCCAATATATCTCGTAGCGGCATACGATTCTCTTCGGCGAATAAGTCCTTTTAACTTTCTAACCTCCAAGGAATCAATTTGATTCTCTGATTTATTATTCAAAAACTCAATTACTGATTTGAAATTTACTTTAGTATCTGCATCGGTAATAAAATCGTTACTTACCTCAGCAAACTTCAATGCTTCATCATCGGTAACGGCAATATTTCCAGAGGTTTGATATACCACATGCACATCGTGACCTTGTTTTATTAATTTTGAAAATGTTCCTCCCATTGAGATAACATCATCATCTGGATGTGGACTAAAAAGGATAATTCTTTTCTTTGCAGGATTGGCTCTTTCTGGGCGGTGTGAATCGTCAGTATTAGGCTTGCCTCCTGGCCATCCTGTAATGGTATGCTGTAATACGTTAAACATGTTTATGTTCAAATCGTAAGCAGAACCTTCCTGAGCCAACAAATCGGACATTCCGTTATTGTTGTAATCTCTGTCGGTTAATTTTAAAATAGATTGCTTTGTTTTTTGACACAACCAAACAATCGCTTTACTTTTTAATTCCTGATTCCAAATGCACTCACCAACTAACCACGGTGTTTTAAAACGAGTTAGTTCAGATGCAGCTGATTGGTCTAAAACAAACGTTGCATTGCCATGATTTTGCAAAAATGTTGCCGGAACTTCTGAGCTAATATCACCTTGAATGGTTCTCTTGATAATATCGGCTTTGTTTTGTCCCCAAGCCATAAGTACTATTCTTTTGGATCTGAGAATTGTAGACACTCCCATTGTAATGGCCCTTTTTGGCACATTATCAATTCCGTTAAAATCGGAAGAAGCATCTACTCTCGTGATGTGATCCAAAGTAATAATACGTGTTCCTGAATTTATATGCGAACCAGGCTCGTTGAACCCTACGTGTCCTGTACGACCAATTCCTAATAATTGGAAATCCAATCCACCTGCATTCTTAATGTTCATTTCATAATCAATACAATATTGATTCAATTCATCGATTGCAACAGTTCCATCAGGAATATTTACATTCTCAGGTTTGATATCAATGTGATTGAATAAATGTTGATGCATAAAATGATGGTAGCTCTGATTGTTTTCTTTTGTCATCGGATAGTATTCGTCCAAATTAAAAGTAACAACATTGCTAAAACTCAATCCTTCTTCATTGTGCATTCTGACTAATTCTTCATATACTTTTATAGGTGAAGAACCTGTGGCTAAACCTAGTACACAAGATTTATTCTTTTCTTGCTTTGATCTAATTAATTGAGCAATTTCCTGCGCAACAATTAGCGATGCTTCGGTAGAATTCTTGAAGATTTCGTTGTGGATTTTTTCAAATCGTGTCTCTTCAAATTTACCAGCACTTTTATAGCTAATGTCTGGTTT
>NZ_JAOZEV010000045.1 GCF_025847275.1 Flavobacterium frigoritolerans | reverse complement strand
ACTTTTAGAACTCAGTTTTACTCCCAAAGAAAAATACCTGACTGATGCAGAAGTAAACCCAGTGCGTTTTTGCATACAAGTAAGCCGAAAAATAATAGACCCCAACGATTTTAGGAATAACTATTATGTTTTTGAAGCCGATCAATTGGTTGCATTGTCTTACCCAAACGCGAGCTTAGTAAGAAGCCCAGACATGAAAACCATAGGTATAAAAGCTACCAAACAAGATGAAACTCCTTTTACCAAAGAAGAAAAAATAGCCTTGCGAAAAAAACTCATCTGTTTTAACAACACAGTTTTGATTGTAGAAAAGAGTATTTTAACCGAAGAAGCCATCGAAAATTGTACTGTTCCAGTAGTGGTAGATTTTGAAATGGCGGAGGTTCAAACAAATAAAGCTTGTGAGTGTAAAGAAAATAATTTTTATTGGAGTTCGAAAATAACATGTGCTGAAAGAAAAAAAGTACTCGAAGTTTGTGCCAATATTTGGGGAGAAAAACAAAAGATAGAAAAGGCTAGTATGCTTATGGCAGTTATGCATTTAGAAACAGGAAAAACATTTAGTCCTTCTCAAAAAGGAGTAAGTTCGTCTGGAGCTAAATATATAGGTTTAGTTCAATTTAGTGCTACTACAGCACAATCATTAGGTACTACATATGACGCACTGGGAAAAATGACCTTTTTAAGACAAATGGAATATGTGGAAAAATATCTTAAACAAAATAAAGATAAAATGACCACACTTACAGATTTTTATTTACAAGTACTCTTGCCTAGTCATGTTGGCCATGGTTCTGAACCAAAATATATTGTATTTGATGAAAGTATTGCTGTTCCAGATAATGGTATCGAGAATAGTTTAGAAAAACGAAAAGCAAACATAACAAAACACCCTTGGGTTACAAAATATGGATATGCTTCGAATGCTCCTTTTATGAAAGAAACGGGTGAATATAAAAATTCAAGAAAAGCTTGGCATTACAGTTCACAAAGTTATAAAACCAGAAGAGGATTTGAAAATGGAAAAACCTATATGTGGGAAGTAACCAAAGTAGTAACAGAGGATCATTATATACCTGGAAAGAATGAAATATTTATCGGCACTTGTAAAAATGAAACTAATCTTGAGTTATCTGGAAAATACCCACCTTGGGTTAATATTGCTATTGAAGAAGAAGCTAAAACAATTAGAGAGTCAACACACTGTCAGTATATTATTGATACCTATCATAAAAGTACAGATAATGCAAAAATGAAAAGATGTGGAAGCGAAATTGATTCTACCCGTGCAAATTCAGCTTGGTGTGGGGCATTTGTTGCATATTGCTTAAGCGCATCTGGTCATAGATACCAACCAGATCCAGGTGCAATTTGGCATGGAAATGAAAATTTAGTAAAAAGAAAAGATGGGGCTCCCTTTGTCACATCTGAAAAATGGGGGAAAAAACATACACAGATGTATGTTGGAGGAATTGTTGAATGGTACAATAATGGTCATACAACTATTATTATCGGAATTGATAAAAGTACTCCCAAGAACTATATTTTGTTAGGAGGAAATCAAACAGATGGAGTACGATTTTGGACAGTACCAAAAACTAAAATACACTCATTTTGCATTTTCCCTATAGATTACAAAGGTCATTTATTACCACTTGAACAAATAGAACCAAAAGATTTAAGTCCCAATGCTATAAAATATGCAGAGGGTGCTACTGAGTAAAAAAAAAAAAATGAAAAGAATATTTATATTATTTATATTATTTACTACTTTTTTATCATGTAAAAAAGAAAAAGGTAAAGAATCAACAAAATTACAAATTAATAAGGGAAATGGCATGAGCATAAATTCAATCGGTAATACTACAAAAAAAATTATTGAACAACAAGTAATACATGGATATGCTATAAAAGAAGCCGGTCTTGATATGGAAAGTGATTATAATTATGAAAAAGAGGATTATGATGTAATAAAACAAGTATCAATTGATATTTTGAAAAGCTATAATTATAGAGCATTAAATAATGAAAATTTTCAAAATAAAGTATCTAAAATTTTTAATTTTAAAAGCATAGAAAAAGATATTAATTTCTTAATAGAGTTTGCTTGTCCGCTAGATAAAATTAAATACCAGTTAGATATTAATTACACTGTTAGTAATAATAATCCTCTTTTTATTGATTTAAAAAATAATATAATACTTGAAGCATTTTTTGCACCACAACTTATGAATTATAAAATTGAGTATCCTGATATTTATAATAAAGAAGAAAAAGCAGAAAAAAAGAGGTCAATAAATGGGGTGTTTATAGATATAATAAAATGGAAAGATGTCAAAGACCTAGCTGAACAGCGCAAAAAAAACATCCAAACCCTTGTAGCTCGCAACATGTACTTGTTTAATGATAGTCGAGCACATTTTAAATGGCTACTCTTAAATGACGAAAATTTTATA
>NZ_JAOZEV010000044.1 GCF_025847275.1 Flavobacterium frigoritolerans | reverse complement strand
TTTTTTTAAATCAGCATCCAAAAAAATACACGAATTAAGTAATTTCTTGAAAAAGGAAAAATAAAATTATTAATTCAAAAAATGACCAGATAAATCACATCATTAACGACCAATGCTATTTATTTATGAATCTTAAAACCTTAAACTATATTAGAAACAAAGCACAATTACAGAAGTTGTATATCAGCCAATTTACACCAGATTATATTCGAAAAGAAATCTATGAAGTATTAAAAAAAACACGTGAAAATGTTACGGCAGGTGCTTTGTTATTTGCAAAAAACATATCCACTGAGGAAGTGATTATTTTTATAAACAGAAATGGAAAACCTGACGGCTACATTCTTTCCGATGAATTGAAAATGCAATTACGTGAATACAAAGATGATTTAATTCGTGAAAAATTTTTATTAAATGAACTCCAAAAAACTAAAATATGATACATGACTTAAAAATTGAATATGAGTTTGCAAAGCTTCATTTCATCGGTAAAAATAATTGGGAACTAAGAAAGAATGACAGAGATTTTAAAGTTGGTGATACCATTCAATTTACGGTAATAGAATGGGAAGGTTCTTCAAATTGGAAATATGAGAGAACAATAACAAATGTTTTTGATGATACTAATTTAGGATTGCAAGATGGATATGTAATATTATCAATAGAAAAAGAATTATGAAGCCAACAGCAAAGAAATCAGACAATCCAACCAACGCTTTAATTAATCGTAATTTTATTATACGTGTACTGGAGAACCCGAAAGAAAATCAACTTAAAAACACAAAATTAACCTCTGCTAATAAACTTTCTAAGTACTTAAAAGATGAAGAAATTAAAATAAAGCTTTTTAATAAGATATTGGACGGCAGGAAAGATAAATACACCTTTTTAATAAGAAACCGCCTTAAAATCGATTTTCAATCAAAATAACTTATTAGGTAATATACACTAGCAAAAAAAGCATTCTTAGAATTATTATTAAGGATGCTTTTTATTTTACAACCTCGTTTAGTTACTGATAATAATCTTAGCTGTGGTTTTTGTAGAGTAAGTTAAATTTTCGGAATTCCCACTCTGTTTCATGTAAAAGATAGTACGTTTTTTACAAAATCACTAAAAGTGGGTATTGGTTTGAGATATTACAATGTCTACTTTTGAGAAATTATTAATATATAATCAATGTAAAATGAAAAAAATTATCTATTCTATCTTATTATTAACAGTTACAAATTCTGTTTTTATTTCCTGTGCTAAAGATGAACAAATTGTAAAACAAATTGAAGAAAAGAACAAAATTGAATTAACGGATTATGGTTTTTTTCATAATGAAGGTCTATCATTATACTACAAAAGTCAAAATGGTTTTAGAGAAACAAATACAGATGTAATAATTCAAAAAATAACTACACAATTAGAGAATAAATACCCTAAAGAGTTTAGCAATGTAGACATTAGTGATGTTAAAAATGCTTTTAAGAATACTGATATTCAGAAATTTAATATAGTTTCCTTTTGGAATTCAAAAAAAGAAGAGCTATATCTTAATAATAAATTATCACCAAAAATAGGTGGTCTAGTTGATAAAATATTAAAAGAAGAGATGAGTCACGAACAATATATGCTCGAAATTCAGAAATTTAGAAAAGAAAACACTTTAGATACAAGTGAACAAAATAGTTTAATTATATTTGAAAATGTATTAGAAAGTTCAAAACAATATTGGAGTTCACACAATTCTCATAAACTAACTGCCAGACCAGGATCTCAAGCAATTATTGCTGACGGAATGGGAGCACTTATGTTTGTATATAGTGGTCCTCTTTCGATAATTGCGGGTTGTGCAACTTCACTTTTTGTTAATGAAGCCTTATAATAAAATAAAAAAATAATATTTATGGAATCTAACAATGTAATAATATTTCTAGAAAAATATGACTATGCATATACAGTAAAGGATAAAATTATCACAACAAATCTTAACCTTTCTCAAAAGGTAATAATTGATTTATCTAATTCTCAAAAAGTAATCATTACTGATCAACTAGTAAGTTGGAATTTTTTAACAGGAGGAATTACAATGAGTTTAAAAAACGCTATCATTTATAATTTTGTTGCTATGTTGTTTTTTGGTTTTTTTTGTCAATATCTAGAATTTTCAAATAAAGATTTCTCAAGTTTATTATTAGTATTTATCGGTTGGGTGTTAATTTTTACATCATATTACACTATTAATTTAGCGAGTTTCAAACAAGAAATAATAAATTGTACTTCTGAATAGAATAAACAATCTAATAATTCTTTATTATTAAAAAGCAACACCTGACTTTTTTTAGTTAGGTGTTGCTTTTTTGCATTAAATTTATCACTTAAAAGATATAAGTTATAATCATTCAGTTTTGCTAATTTTCAAGTTATATTAATGAAGATAAAATAATTTATCAATCTACCCGCTTCTGCAAAGAAGCGGGTTTTTTTTTGCAATGGCATTGCAAAACCTTTGCAATGCTACGCAATGATAAGAAACCGTCTAGGAATCATCTGCAATCCTTAAACAGTTTATTTTATCTGTTTCATATTTGTCAAC
>NZ_JAOZEV010000043.1 GCF_025847275.1 Flavobacterium frigoritolerans | reverse complement strand
TATATTGGCTGGCTCGGACATGGGGTGCATAGTGTTTATGATCGCGCAGTAGAATTATATCCAGAAGACGATGCCTTGGGACTGCGTATGGAGGATGGGAGATTAGTGGCTTTTGCTGCTTTACTTCCAGATGAAGAATACTATCTGCGCGAAGAAAAAACAACCTTAAAAAGAACAGATAATGGCTATCAGGCTTACGATCATAAAAGCAAACTTTTTTATGATTTTACCCTGTTTGATGGTAAAAAATACCAGCTTACACAAATAACCAATAACGATGGACTTTGTATCATCTTTGAATTTACAGGATATCACTTAAATAAAATCATAGATGCCTCAGGCAGAGAAATCAAAGTAAGTACTAAAGATGGATTCATCCAAAAACTAGAACTTGTAACACCAGAGCAAAACGAATTACTTGTAGTTTATGAGTATGATGAGCACTATAATATGGTGGCAATTCTCGATGCTTTACAAAAACCAACAAGAATTGAATACGAGAACCATTTAATGGTCAAAAAGACCGATCGTAACGGACAAGCATTTTATTGGGAGTACGATGCTCAAAACAAGTGTATTCACACTTGGGGCGATGGAGGCTGGCAAGAAGGCAGGATGGAATACCATACCCAAGATGGCTATAACATAATAACCGATGCTAACGGAGCTGTAAGAACCTATTATTACGAACCAAACCAGCTTGTAACCCAAGAGCAAGATCCAATGGGCAATAGCATTTTTTATGACTATACGGAGTTCATGGAATTGTATCGTGAAATAGACCAAGAAGGACGAATCACGGGACACAATTACGATGATATGGGGAATAAAATAGCCACAACCTACCCCGATGGTACCGAAGAAATGATGTTGTACGATGACGAAAATCGACCATCGATAGCTATAGATCCCGAAGGGCAAAAAACAATTTACCTATACAATAAAGAAAAAGAACATCAGCTTAAAACCATAATAGCACCCGATAAAACCAGTACCCATTTTACTTATAATGATGATGGACTACTGGCAAGCGTTGCCAAAAATAAGAATAAGTTACAACTCGTTTACGATGAGCAGTACAACCTTATAGAGTGGCGAGAAAACGACCAAAAGCTAAAAACTTGGGAGTACAACTACCGAGGACGCGTACAGGCTATATATACTCCGATGCAAATGGCGGACTATTTTACGTATGATGCCTTGGACAGAGTACAGCAAATAGTAGAGAAAGACAGCAATGTTATAGAGTTTAGCTATAACAATTACGACGAAGTAATTGCCTTAAAAGATAGAAAGAACAATATTAAGTTTAGTTACACTCCACTTGGAAGTCTGGCCACAAGAGAGCAAAACGGAGTAAAAGTACGTTTTGACTACGATAAGATGGAACAGCTTAGGAGTATAAAAAATGAAGATAACGAAAGCTATTATTTTGATCGCAATAAAGCCGGCTACATCATGCGCGAAACTGCATTTGATGGACTTGTAAAAAAATACAGCCGTAATCAGGTAGGAGAAGTAACCAAAATAGACCACGGAGGCGGAAAATATACCGAATACGAGCAAGATGCCTTAGGGCGTATCACCAGAGCCGACTACCACGATGGCACATGGGAAATTTATAGTTATAATAAAAACGGACAGCTAGTAGAGGCAACTAACCAAAATGTTAGCATCTATTTAGAGCGTGATGCCAACGGACGTATAACCAAAGAAACGCAGAAACAACAGTTAGACACAGCCGAAAATGGCATAACACTAACAGCCACTTACAATGCCTTAGGACAGCGCACCAACATAAGTACCAGTTTAGGAGCTGATGTTAACACGCACTATAATGAAAAAGGGCAGCTAGAGCGTATAGAAGCGCAAAGTGCTGCACTCAAAGAACAGCATCAGGCTTGGGAAACGACTTTAAAACGAGATGAATTAGGACGAGAAATAGAGCGTTACGCTACAGGAGGGTTACATATAAAAACGAGTTACAACAGCAGTGGCAAACAAAAAGAGCAGGAAGTATTTGCAAATGGCAAGCGAACAGGCTCGCGTTACTACAATTGGGATACCAACCAACAGCTAAGAAGTGTGGTAAACCAACTTACAGGAGGTATGACCTTTTTTGATTATGATGACTTTGGTAATCTAGCCAAGGCAGATTATGATGGCAAAGGAGAATTATACAAAACTCCAGATGCAGTAGGTAATTTATACAAAACCCATGACCGCAGCGATCGTAAATACGGCAAAGGTGGAAAACTGCTACAGGATGAAAAGCACTATTACAAATACGACGAACAGGGCAATTTGGTACACAAAAGCCCTCGAGATATAAACACAGCGCTAAAGTTTCCAGAACCAACTAATTGGATGGACAGACTAGCGGGCAACAAAACCGAAGAAACCAGATTACAATACGAACACGAGCAGTGGCAACAAGGCGATACAGGATACACATGGCTGGCTAATGGAATGCTTGAAAGCGTTACAAACCCCGATGGAAAAGTAATACGCTTTGAATATGATGCACTTGGAAGACGTACTGCAAAAATTGCAAACAAAGAAATAAATCGCTATTTTTGGGATGGAAACGTTCTTATTCATGAATGGAAATACGATC
>NZ_JAOZEV010000042.1 GCF_025847275.1 Flavobacterium frigoritolerans | reverse complement strand
TCTGGGGCAACATCTTCTACTTATGTTATTAATAGTACACAGGCTTCAAATAGTGGTACATATACTTGTGTTGTAAATAATTGTAAAAATTCACCAGTAGAAGGAACTGCAGGCACAGTTACCATTATAGATGAAACAACAATTGCTAAAGGAAGCGGTTTACTGAAAGGGGAGAATTGTTTTGATATCGCATCACCTACTAATAATAATGCTATTTGTGGGTTGCTTTCAGTTCGAGAACCTTATAAAGCAGATTTTAGTAAGACCTATACTTATACATTTACAAATATTGGTTCAGGTAATACTGATTTAAGCTTTATAGTTAATGATCCAGAAAAAGCAATAGTTGGTGATATTGTTGTTCAAAGTGGTATCCCTACTTCTTTAGAAAATGGAGCAACTTATACGGTTACTATTAAATACAAACAATCACTAATGACCGATGTTATAGGTAGAGATAGTGGTAATCCAGTAAAGATTACCTTGGTTGCTCTTTATAAAACAGGAGGAATTATGAATAAAGCAAAGTTGGATATTACGATAAAAGACTGTGATTGTTGCTCAGGTACAATAGATAATGAAGGGAATATGTATACAGCCAAACGTTTTGGGGAAGCGGGTTGCTGGATGACACAAAACTTGCGTGCTCTCGTCGATAAAGAAGGAGTAGGTTTGGGAGATTTAATTTTAAACCCCGCAAGTGCTTATGCTACTAATGCCCCTAAAGTATTAGTTAGTGATACAAATGGAGCTCTTGACAGTGGTACGGTAAAGTATGGTGAAAACGGCATAGAAATAACAGAATCTAGACAGGTTTTTGCTTCTAAATTTGGTTTGTTATATTCTGAGGAGCAAGCTAAAAAAGCCTGTCCAGATGGTTGGCATTTGCCTACTCTTGAAGAGTGGAATAGTTTGATTACTTTATTAGGCGGGACTAAGGATGCTGGGAAGAAAATGAAAGCAAACAATTATTCTTATAAGTCTTCAAATACTAATGTACTCCGTTTATGGAATGGAAATCCTCCTGATCATGCTGATAATTCAGGATTTAATGCACTGCCAAGTGGGGTTGCTTTTATGAGTAATGTTCCTACTGCTTCTCTTAAACTGGCACAAGGGTTTTCTGAAATGACATATTTTTGGAATGATTCGGGTTCTTTTTTTAGAATAGTTTTTAATACTAATGCTACTAGTACTATTATACAGAATTATCATGCTAACAGTATTCGATGTATGAAAAATTAATTTATTATTATTTATTTAAAACTGGTGTTGTGAAAACAATACCAGTTTTTTTTTATCGATCAGGTAAGAGAAATCAATTAAGAATTAAAAAACATGTGTTTTTCTTTAATGCAAATTCACTTGTTCTGGGTTATGTTGATGCCAATAGCTATCAAAATAAAATACCCGAAGATGATTTAAGCAAAAAAACATTATATAATACCTTGCTTCTAAATATTTCGTTTCCTTTAAAAATCGGCACTCTCTCCGTTAGAAATTTAAAACTAGTTTATAAAGAAGAAATTAATTTTCAGAAAGCGCCTGCAATAGTAACTTTTAGGCGTTTTAACTTAAACACCACGAAACTTCAGAGTGGATTTGGTTTAAAAAATGCAGCCGACTTAGGCAGTAAAGTCAATTGTCTTTTTATAAAAAAATCTTCTTTAAAAACATATTAGACATTAAATGTTTTATATAAAAACGATGGTTTTTATATAAAAGGAAGTATTGCAAAATTTGACATTCAGGCAATGTATGCTTTTACAAAACCATATACTAATACTTCGTTTAAAAGTACTTTTGATGATTACCATTTTGATACTATTGGAAATGATAAAAAAGCAACAGCTAATGTCAGCTTAAAATACAAGGACTTAAAAATTACTTTATACAAAAAGAAAAATCCTGAAAAAGAAGTAAAAGTAAAAAGTTCCCCAGCTAATTTAATCTTTTAAAAAGACTTTGATAAAAGCTAAAAAGTTCCAAATAGAATTAGATCGAATTCAGGAAAAGTATTTTTATAATTTTCTATGGAGATCTATAGGAAAATCTTTCAACAAGATTTTGATTTAATCATCAAAAAAGGAGCTTAATCCGTTATAAACATGATATATATCAGTTTTTGAATAAAATGATTTTGCGACATTTGTCACTTATTAAATTTTATAATAATAATAGCAAATGGCAAAAAAAACTATACACTCTTTTCATATTCCTGTAATGGGACTTGCTTATACTATTGACAGCCCAATTCGAGTAGCTAAATATGGTATTTCTGCAGCAATTTCGATTGTAAATGATGAGTTAATTGAAAAAATGACCGCTTTTTATTCTGAAAAATTTAATTCATCTTATCAGGAAATAAGCCAAAAGATTCAAGATTGCAGAAAACAAAAAAATGAAAATTTTAAAACTAAATTATCTGAGAATAAACAAGCTCTAGAAAACTACATGTCCCTTCGTGGTTTTGCTAACAGTAAATCTAGAATTTTCTTTAGTTCTTTCTGCAGGTATGAATTTTAGATTGTATAGTTATTTTGAGAATTTCCCATATTTTTCCCAAAATAGCAATAATGAGCTTAAAAAGAAAATCATACTTAAAGTAAGTGACTTTAGATCAGCCATGATTCAAAGTAACTTTTTGGCAAAAAAGGACTATGGCTTTCTGGATATCGCATTGAATCAGGATTATCCAGATTTAGAGGTTTTGATATTTGATAGGTATCAGCGATTGAAACCCCTGAGTTTACTTTTCAGAAACAGCAGTAAATCAATATATGATAACAGCCTATGTTGGTAAAGCTCCCCATCATACAGCATCCCCTAATAATTATATATTTGATCCAAACTTTAAGATTGATCATTCTGGAAATTATACACACAAACGGCTTTTAATGCTGAAGCTGGAAGCTCAGGCATGATTAGCTGCGCTTTACCAACAATAACTTAAATAGTACTGGTTCTGATAGTACTAATGTTACTTATTTATAGATTGACGGAGTTATTGTACACAGATTTAAATTTTGCACGTTTAAATTCCCCCCTAAATTAAACGACCCAAATAACCATATTTTTATCCTTATGGAGTAATAATGGCATCAACTTATTTTGTAATAGAAAAAGACAAGATAACAGGAAGATATGCTCAATTACTTGATACAGGATTATTGCAGTATTGCAGTAAAGTGAGTTTTGGAATAAATGAAGAAGAATAATTAGTAATATTTAAAATGGTCGTGAAATGAAAAAAAATAAGTTTAGGAAGGATAGCTTGTTAATTTATTTATCGTTGCTCTATGCAAAATAATGAACAATTAATTCGGACAGATTAGTTTCTCAATTTCCACATTAAAACAGGAAATGATAAAGGTACACTTTGTGAAAACACTTAGGGTCAGGTATCTTATTGAGTATTTTTCAGCAATAGAGGTTGTTAATCAGAACACATTTAATAATATATAAACAAATAGATTATTAACTAACAAGCTTACGATCAAGAAATAAGTTAATTTAATTACACCCAGCGTGTTAAAAATTGTAATCATGAAAATAAAATTAAAAGCTTTAATTAACTTACTAGTGTTGTTCCCGTTGTTTGTTTCAGGTCAGACAATTATAGGATCAGTTACTCAACCTACCAGTTATTCTTTACTGGAGTTGTCTACAGTAACAATTAAAGGAGGAATACGTATGCCCCAGCTTACTACCGAAGAAAGAGACAACCTTACAACCCCTGCTTTTATGAGCGATGCAAGAGGAAAAGGACTTACTGTATATAATCTTGATACCAAGTGTATGGAGTACTGGAATACACTAAAATGGATAAGTATGTGCATAGGTAATGCCGATATTAGTTTTGAACCTGGCGACCCTACAAAGCCTCCTTTTCCTCCTGAGGGTGGAACAAACGGTCCTTATACACCAGTAGAAAAACCAGCCTGTACTGGACAAACACCCTATACATATACCATTATAACAGGTAGCGATTTTACTACTATCGATATTACAAATAAAGATACAGGAGCATTTACTATAAGTATGTATCCTAATGCTACTGCTATCGCACGTACGGCTATTGTACGTGTTACGAATAATTGTAGTGGAGAATTTAAAGAATTTTTATTTTCACAAGATGGAGATACCA
>NZ_JAOZEV010000041.1 GCF_025847275.1 Flavobacterium frigoritolerans | reverse complement strand
CTTTTTTAAATTGTAGATTTTTTTTAAACAGATCCGCAGCTGCAGCTTTTCCTGGCACGCAAAAAAATCTACTTTTGGTTTTATAAATACATTGGGAATTTCTTTCTCAGCAAATTATAATCAGCGTCGTTTAATTCTTCTCTAAGCCATGTTTTAAGTGGTAATTTGCTTCCGCCTATAGCATTGTAGCCTAGAATACGATTGTAATTTTTAAGCCCAAAGGTTTTGCTGATTAACCTAAATTGTGCCTGAGAAACACCTGTTAAGGTTTCGAAAATCTGTGTTTCATCTGTCCCGCTGTAACGGTTCATTGCATCGTACAATAGGGCTACTTTTTGACTGGCAGAAAAAGTAGGAACTAAATTAATATCGCCTTCATCGATATATTTTTTATTTCCTCCTAAAACAGATTTTCCGTTTTTATTGGTCTTGGTTAAGAAATACACTCCTAATCCCAAAATCACTACTGATGCAGTTACTATAATTACTTTTTTCTTTGTTGTCATCATTAGAAAAATCCTTTTATTAAAAATCGCAATTTGGCAATATCATCTTCCTTAAACTGGTCTTGTAGCCATTCCACTAAATTCATTTTTACAAGGGTGGCGCTTCGACGTTCTCCAAATTCATTGTACACCCGAATAAATCCGTTGTGATTGAGTCCTGTTAAATTATTCTCCACGGTTTTGTAATTTGCCCCTAAGCCTAATAAAGCGGTGTAAATGGCTTCGGCTCTTGCTTTGGCTTGTGTTATATTGATATTACTGGGTTTGTATCGTACATCTTCTTTGATTCGGGAAAATCCTTTGAGTACCTTGTAATAGATAACAGCTACCAAAGAGCCAACGAGTAAGAATTTTAAAATCGTGATTCCTGCACTGATTCCCTTTTTTGCGTTTTCCTGTGATTGTGTAATTGCCTTTTGTCCCTGTGGACTTGATAAAACAGTTGCAACAACAGCAGGGTTCGACAATCCTCTCTTTTTCATGTGCTGTGGTTTTTAGTTAGACAAAAAACCTTTTATCATGGGAAAATTGGTTTTAAGCTGTGTGATGGCTTGGGGGCTTTTGGATAACTCAGCGAGTTTACTAAGTACATCGGTATCGAGTTGTGCCAATTCCGCAAGCGCATTTGTTTTTGCTTTTATCTCAAAAGGATTGATTGTTTTTATGTCTATTGTAACACTTGTTTTTATGCCTCCCATAATTGGTGTTTTTTTAATAATTGTGCTAATTCATTTGAAAATTCAACATTGGTACTCAGTCCACTAGTAATACTCTCCAATACACCCACAACGGTATCATCAATGCTTTGCAAAGCCGTTGCAAAGTGTTGTTTGACTTCACTGGAATACATTTCCATTGGTGCTGCAAGTCCTGCAACTGGTGCAGTTCCTTTTACAAAACCAATAAGAGTAGGCAATTGCTGTATCGCTCCTAAAAGCATTTCCTGTGTGCCTTTACTTTTGTTGGTGTCGTACTTGGATGCCAATTGCTCTTCTCTAATATCCTCGTATTTCTTTTTGTATTCCTTATTTTCTGCCTTTAGTGTTTCTACTTCGGTAAAAAGTCTCGAAGCATCATTTTTGGCTACCATGAGATTCATAATATCCAATGTTCCTAAACCAAAAGAGTTAGAAAACACATCTGCTTGCGGGGTTTTTACTTGCTGTACTGGAATTTGTTGTACGTGTTGCACCTGTGAGGATTGGTCTTGTTTGGAGAAATTAACATCAAATGATTGTCCATCGATTTTATACGAGCTTCCGTTTTTACGTTTTAAGGCAAGTGTCAAATGACTATGTCCTTTTGCAAACAGGGATTCGAAAAATTCTTCTGCACTCCCATAATCTGCAATAATTTCAGCATGTGTTTTATTGCGAAATAGAAAAGAATTAGTATCTAAATCAAGCACAGAAACTGCCGAATACGAATCGGAATTTAATTTGTCTATCAGGTTGTCTAGTGCTTGCATCGGATGTATTTTTTGTAAATAATGTCTAGTTCTTTTTTGTTCCAAGTGAACTTTGAAAAGTCGCTTCTTTGGGAGTTGTCGATTGTTGCAAAGCGAATGGTTAATTCTACTTTTGATGTTGTACCATCGGGCGGAACTATCGTCAATCGTTCCTTACTGGCTAATTCAAAATCATTGACAAAGACACTCACAAACCCACTATTGACAACTTGCAGTGTTGTTACATCGTCAATTGTAACTTCTTTGTCTTCTTTAAACTTCAAAAAAACTACTCCCGTGTTTATTGATATAATGTCTTTTATCATTTGATTTTATGTTAGGTGCAACTCTCGGGATTAATTTTATAAATCAGTATCAAATGAAAATAAGTGTCTTTGATTACTGGTTGATTTGTTTTTGCTTTGAACGTAAAGGTTTTAGATTCGGTATTAAAAAATAACGGTTTGTAACTGTCGTCAAATCCTGCACCTTCTCTGCGTTTCCAATGGTCGATGTGGGTCGGTTTTGAAAAGGAAACACCGCTATCGTCATAAATCCCATATTGCGCAAAATTGTCTATATCATTATGGTTGGTGTGGAGTTCTGCTCCAAGGACAAAACCTACCTCGAGTGCCGTTGCATATAACGCTTCGGTTTCTCCTTTTAGGATTGTTATATTGATTACTTTTTCTTTTACTGCCATGTTTTTTGATGATTAAAAAAAGCCGTAACTACTTACGGTTTACGGCTTTTGTTATGATTGATAAACCTTGTATTATCGTTTTGCTTGGTGTACTCTGAATTCAAAACGAACGTTAGAATCCGCAGCTGCCGAAACAGAAACGCCTTTAGGGTACTCGATTTCAATTTCAAATTCCAAGTTCGAACGGATTAAAGGCGAAGTAGAAATACTTCTGTAAAAATTCGTTGTATCGCCTATCAAATCTGTAATTGGCATATCGATTAAAGAATTACCATCTTGTTTGATTCTCAGCTCTGCATTTAAAAAAGCAGCATCAAACAATTTGTTTGAATTGATGTTGGTATTGTCCCAAGTTTCATTTTTAAGGTTGGCACTTGCATTTGAACCTCTGAGCACTCTAATACTGTCTATGATATAATCACGACCTGCATTTAATTTGTTCCCATCAATATTAGTAATACCGACTTCACGTTTGGTATTTACATCAACAATTCCAACTGTACCCGCTTGCCCTTTGATGGCAACACTCAAATACAAAGTTTTGTCTGTTAATTCTAATTGTCCTACTCTTGGAACTGCTCCGTTTCTTTTAGCCTTAATTGTCGCTACCGCTGACGCTAATTCTGATTTTCTGCTCATTGTAATTGTTTTTTGATTGATGATTGATGATTTGACCAAAACCTATGATAGCTTTGTTTTTATTTTTTAATGCTTATTGGTAAAGTTCGTGGTACAATGCTTCTTCCTCTGCTCCGTTTAATCCGTGTTCTTCTTCTCCGTACACGTCGGCTTCTGCTCCGTGTAATCCTTCTTCATCGGTGTACACTTCGTCAAATGCTCCGTTTAACCCATCTTCTTGTTGAAAGATATTCCCTGCTTCATCGATGAACGTACCGCTTAAACCTTGCTCGTCGTATTCATACACATGACCATCGCCACCCATGAACTGACCGTTTAAACCGCCTTCATCACATGGACAGGCTAAACCAAATGCGCCTTTTGCGAATAGTGCTCCTTTGCCTGTTCCTGTGAATTTTGAACTCAGGCTTTTTTCTGATACTTTTTTCACTGCGATTAAGGCTTGTACTACTGCACTTCCCATTAATGCACCTCTGAGCAAATTGTCTTTTGTGCTTGTGCCACTTACTTTGGTTGCTCCAAATACAGATGCTCCTGCTAGAACAATGTTCATGATTGGGCTTTCTGACTGAGGTAATAATGTACTCGCTCCATTTGATAGCATACCGCCAACAATTCCTCCTCCAATGACTACTACTTCTTTATTCATTTGTTGTTGATTTTAATTATTTACTTTTTTTTGTGGCTAGATAAATTCCACCACCCACCACTACTGCTCCCAAAACATACAAAAGGGTATTGTTCTTTGGCTTTTCTACGGCTGTTGGCATTGCCATTGATTCTGCAATGTTTGCTTTTGCTGTAGATGCTGTTTTTACTGGTGTTAGTTCGCCAACTGGCTGACTATCGTTCATTACACTTTCTACCGATTCGTTGTAGGTACTGCTTTCATTTTGTGGGCTTCCTAAATCTGAGGTCGCTACAAAGGTTGCAGGGGTAATGGTGCTTACGGCTTCAATTTGTGGTCGTGCTCGGTTCTGCACGGCGCTTACTACTTTTCTCCCTATTGTAGTTTTTGAAAGGGCTACGCCTTTTCTAACTGCTTTAGACTTTGCCACTCTGCTCACCAGTTTACCTCCTTTAGAATTTAATAGCTTCGAAGCGATTCCTCCACCAATTGGGATAAATCCTGCTGCAATCGGGGCAGCAAACTTGGTTACTTTGATAGCGTTTTTTAAACTGACATTTTTTAGCCTGATTTTTTTCAAAAAGGACTTTCCTAATCCTGTTTCTTCTTCATTAATAATTATCATACTTCATTGTTTAATTAGTTTTCTTTAAAAATAAAACGCCTAAGAGTGCACCTATTCCTAACAAGACAGGCAAGTTTGTGGTTTTCTTTGCAACGATTGTTGTTTTCTTTGCAATGCCTTTGCGGTTTGTTTTGGGAGCGTTGAGCCCGAAGTGTGGTAAGTTGACTTCTGTGTCGTGTGCCATAGTGTAAATGGGTTCTCGGTTTGTACTAGTTGTGCCATCGATAATAAAATAACCTTGTTTTATATCGCCTGTTTCTTGATTCAGTGGTACAATAACGTACAC
>NZ_JAOZEV010000040.1 GCF_025847275.1 Flavobacterium frigoritolerans | reverse complement strand
AAAGAAAGGCGACGACATACTCTCCCACATAACTGCAGTACCATCTGCGCAGGCGGGCTTAACTTCTCTGTTCGGGATGGGAAGAGGTGAGCCCCGCCGCAATAACCACCTTAAGGTTATAAGTCATAAAGTCTAAGGTCATAAAGTCTAAAGTTTGCACTTTAACACTTCGGACTTTCGTCTTTAAGACTGCTCGCGTCGAGCAAATATCTTAACACACTGAGATAAAGAAAAAAGTATTTTTTAGAAAGTTTCTCCCCGCACCTTGCGGTGCGGGAAAAGCGTACATAAGCTTACGGATTATTAGTACTACTCGACTATGACATTACTGCCTTTACATCTATAGCCTATCAACGTGGTCATCTCCCACGATCCTTAAAAGAAATCTCATCTTGTGGTGGGTTTCGCGCTTATATGCTTTCAGCGCTTATCCCTTCCAAACGTAGCTACTCTGCGGTGCTCCTGGCGGAACAACAGATACACTAGAGGTTTGTCCAATTCGGTCCTCTCGTACTAGAATCAGATCCACTCAAATTTCTTGCGCCCACAGTAGATAGAGACCGAACTGTCTCACGACGTTCTGAACCCAGCTCGCGTGCCACTTTAATGGGCGAACAGCCCAACCCTTGGGACCTTCTCCAGCCCCAGGATGTGACGAGCCGACATCGAGGTGCCAAACCCCCCCGTCGATATGAGCTCTTGGGGGAGATCAGCCTGTTATCCCCGGCGTACCTTTTATCCTTTGAGCGATGGCCCTTCCATGCGGAACCACCGGATCACTATGCTCTACTTTCGTACCTGATCGACCTGTATGTCTCTCAGTCAAGCTCCCTTATGCCATTGCACTCTACGCACGGTTACCAAGCGTACTGAGGGAACCTTTAGAAGCCTCCGTTACTCTTTTGGAGGCGACCACCCCAGTCAAACTACCCACCAAGCAATGTCCCCCGCAATACGGGGTTAGGCCTCAGATAAACAAAGGGTTGTATTTCAACAATGACTCCACAACGCCTAGCGACGCCACTTCACAGTCTCCAACCTATCCTACACATCATTTATCCAAGGTCAATACTAAGCTATAGTAAAGGTGCACAGGGTCTTTTCGTCCCACTGCGGGTAAGCGGCATCTTCACCGCTACTACAATTTCACCGAGCTCATGGCTGAGACAGTGTCCAGATCGTTACACCATTCGTGCAGGTCGGAACTTACCCGACAAGGAATTTCGCTACCTTAGGACCGTTATAGTTACGGCCGCCGTTTACTGGGGCTTCAATTCAATGCTTCTCCGAAGATAACATCTCCTCTTAACCTTCCAGCACCGGGCAGGTGTCAGGCCCTATACTTCATCTTACGATTTTGCAGAGCCCTGTGTTTTTGATAAACAGTCGCCTGGACCTCTTCACTGCGGCCAGCATTGCTGCTGGCGACCTTTCTCCCGAAGTTACAGGTCTATTTTGCCTAATTCCTTAGCCATGAATCTCTCGAGCACCTTAGGATTCTCTCCTCGACTACCTGTGTCGGTTTGCGGTACGGGTACTTATTACCTGAAGTTTAGAGGTTTTTCTTGGAAGCCCTTAGGCGCACTATCTCTTCAACCGAAGTCTCCGAGTACTATCGTATTTCCCCAAAACCCGTGGATTTGCCTGCGGGTCTTATAGGTAGGTACTTCAACGAACTATTCCGTCAGTTCGCGGCGCTTTCATCACTCCGTCACCCCATCACAGTAATAAGTAGTACGGGAATATTAACCCGTGGTCCATCGACTGTCCCTTTCGGGTTCGCCTTAGGTCCCGACTAACCCACAGCTGATTAGCATAGCTGTGGAAACCTTAGTCTTTCGGTGTGCGGGTTTCTCGCCCGCATTATCGTTACTTATGCCTACATTTTCTTTTCTAACCAGTCCAGCAGGCCTTACGACTCACCTTCAACCCTGTTAGAATGCTCCCCTACCACTTTAACTTACGTTAAAATCCATAGCTTCGGTAATATGTTTATGCCCGATTATTATCCATGCTCGTCCGCTCGACTAGTGAGCTGTTACGCACTCTTTAAATGAATGGCTGCTTCCAAGCCAACATCCTAGCTGTCTGGGCAGACAAACCTCGTTCTTTCAACTTAACATATATTTGGGGACCTTAGCTGATGGTCTGGGTTCTTTCCCTCTCGGACTTGGACCTTAGCACCCAAGCCCTCACTGTTGTGAAACATTATATAGCATTCGGAGTTTGTCAGGAATTGGTAGGCGGTGAAGCCCCCGCATCCAATCAGTAGCTCTACCTCTATATAACTTTGTGCACAACGCTGCACCTAAATGCATTTCGGGGAGTACGAGCTATTTCCGAGTTTGATTGGCCTTTCACCCCTACCCACAGGTCATCCGAAGACTTTTCAACGTCAACCGGTTCGGTCCTCCACTGTGTGTTACCACAGCTTCAACCTGCCCATGGGTAGATCACACGGTTTCGCGTCTAACACTACTGACTAAAGCGCCCTATTCAGACTCGCTTTCGCTACGGATCCGTGGCTTAACCACTTATCCTTGCCAGCAACGTTAACTCGTAGGCTCATTATGCAAAAGGCACGCCGTCACCCCACGAAAGGGCTCCGACCGCTTGTAAGCGTATGGTTTCAGGATCTATTTCACTCCGTTATTCACGGTTCTTTTCACCTTTCCCTCACGGTACTGGTTCACTATCGGTCTCTCAGGAGTATTTAGCCTTAGCGGATGGTCCCGCCAAATTCAGACAGGATTTCACGTGTCCCGCCCTACTCAGGATACCACTATCCTTTACACTCATTACCTATACGGGACTATCACCCTCTATGGTTCTACTTTCCAGTAGATTCTAATTCTTTGTGCAAGAAATGTCGTGGTCCTACAACCCCAACATTGCCGTAACAACATTGGTTTGGGCTAATCCGCGTTCGCTCGCCACTACTTACGGAATCACTTTTGTTTTCTTCTCCTCCGCCTACTTAGATGTTTCAGTTCAGCGGGTTTGCCCACCTATCGGTGTACTATGTCTTCAACATAGTGGGTTGCCCCATTCAGGTATTTACGGATCAATTCGTGTGTGCCGATCCCCGTAACTTTTCGCAGCTTATCACGCCTTTCATCGCCTCTGAGAGCCAAGGCATCCCCCATACGCCCTTATTTTGCTTATTGTACCAGTCTTGATAAATCAAGACCGTTTTCTTTATAATATGTATTACTACACAAAATAAAAAATGCTTTCTACTTTTTATTATTTTCTTATCTCAATATGTCAATGAACTTTTATCCTTTCGGATCTGTGGAGAATAACGGAGTCGAACCGTTGACCTCCTGCGTGCAAGGCAGGCGCTCTAGCCAGCTGAGCTAATCCCCCATTTCAATCTTAGAACTTTGAATTCAGATTTTAGATCCTTTTTCATATCCAATTTCTTTTGGCGAATTCCAACTTCTAGAATTTCCTTTTTTTTAAGCTTAAATAGTTGTCTCGGACAGACTCGAACTGTCGACCCCTACATTATCAGTGTAGTACTCTAACCAGCTGAGCTACGAGACACTCTTATTCTTAAAATTTATTATTTGAACTAACAGCAGAGTAATATAATCTATAGATATGAAACCTTTAGGATCTTTCGTCTTCTTTCCCCAACGTGCACAAGTGCTAACATATAGGGCTCTAGAAAGGAGGTGTTCCAGCCGCACCTTCCGGTACGGCTACCTTGTTACGACTTAGCCCTAGTTACCAGTTTTACCCTAGGCAGCTCCTTGCGGTCACCGACTTCAGGCACCCCCAGCTTCCATGGCTTGACGGGCGGTGTGTACAAGGCCCGGGAACGTATTCACCGGATCATGGCTGATATCCGATTACTAGCGATTCCAGCTTCACGGAGTCGAGTTGCAGACTCCGATCCGAACTGTGACCGGTTTTATAGATTCGCTCCTGGTCGCCCAGTGGCTGCTCTCTGTACCGGCCATTGTAGCACGTGTGTAGCCCAAGGCGTAAGGGCCGTGATGATTTGACGTCATCCCCACCTTCCTCACAGTTTGCACTGGCAGTCTTGTTAGAGTTCCCGACATGACTCGCTGGCAACTAACAACAGGGGTTGCGCTCGTTATAGGACTTAACCTGACACCTCACGGCACGAGCTGACGACAACCATGCAGCACCTTGTAAATTGTCTTGCGAAAGATCTGTTTCCAAACCGGTCAATCTACATTTAAGCCTTGGTAAGGTTCCTCGCGTATCATCGAATTAAACCACATGCTCCACCGCTTGTGCGGGCCCCCGTCAATTCCTTTGAGTTTCATTCTTGCGAACGTACTCCCCAGGTGGGATACTTATCACTTTCGCTTAGCCACTGAGATTGCTCCCAACAGCTAGTATCCATCGTTTACGGCGTGGACTACCAGGGTATCTAATCCTGTTCGCTACCCACGCTTTCGTCCATCAGCGTCAATCCATTAGTAGTAACCTGCCTTCGCAATTGGTATTCCATGTAATCTCTAAGCATTTCACCGCTACACTACATATTCTAGTTACTTCCTAATAATTCAAGTTTAACAGTATCAATGGCCGTTCCACCGTTGAGCGATGGGCTTTCACCACTGACTTATTAAACCGCCTACGGACCCTTTAAACCCAATGATTCCGGATAACGCTTGGATCCTCCGTATTACCGCGGCTGCTGGCACGGAGTTAGCCGATCCTTATTCTTACAGTACCGTCAAGCTGGTTCACGAACCAGGGTTTCTTCCTGTATAAAAGCAGTTTACAATCCATAGGACCGTCATCCTGCACGCGGCATGGCTGGATCAGGCTTGCGCCCATTGTCCAATATTCCTCACTGCTGCCTCCCGTAGGAGTCTGGTCCGTGTCTCAGTACCAGTGTGGGGGATCTCCCTCTCAGGACCCCTACCCATCGTAGCCTTGGTAAGCCGTTACCTTACCAACTAGCTAATGGGACGCATGCTCATCTTTTACCGTTGTGACTTTAATAGTGGCTTCATGCGAAGCTGCTATGCTATGAGGTATTAATCCAAATTTCTCTGGGCTATCCCTCTGTAAAAGGTAGATTGCATACGCGTTACGCACCCGTGCGCCGGTCTCTAATTCCGAAGAACTATACCCCTCGACTTGCATGTGTTAAGCCTGCCGCTAGCGTTCATCCTGAGCCAGGATCAAACTCTTCATCGTATATTTTTTATATTATATTGCGACTCAGATTCTATTGGTCTTATTCAAATCTTGCGATTCTATTACTCTTTATTCTTTG
>NZ_JAOZEV010000004.1 GCF_025847275.1 Flavobacterium frigoritolerans | reverse complement strand
GAAGCCCCTAGCCCTGATAACAGCGGAAATCCTTGGCCTTTTTCCTTTAAAAAGGGCAAGATTGAAGCGAATAGCAGGTAATAGCTCCTAGAAATTAATCAAATCGTATTGCTTTGACGGGAGAAATCTTCGTTATTATATATGAAGGAATCAATAACACCAGAAAACAAACTGTTATAGTAAGCAGATTCAATAATAATACATAACCCCAATTGAGATAAACTGGCGCTTGATTAACATAGTAGTTTTCTGGATTAAGCTGGACTACTCCAAAATGCTGTTGAATTAACAAAAGCGAAATCCCAATAAGATTCCCCCAGAACAATCCTCGCAATATAAGGTAGAGAGCATTATAAAGGAATATTTTTCGAATGACCCAATTATTAGCGCCTAATGCTTTTAAAATACCAATCATTTGTGTACGCTCCAATATTAAAACCAGCAATGCAACTACCATATTTATTGTTGCTACAACAATCATGATACCTAGAATAACTACTATATTAAAATCGAAGAGTTCTAACCAATCAAAAATATAACTATATTTCTCAATTATAGTTTTAGTATCGAGTGTTGATGAAGTTTGCTGGTAGATTTCTTCGCCTGTTTCCTTTATATTCTTAAAGTCTTTCAAAAAAACTTCAAAAGCTCCAACCTGATTTGGAGCCCATTTATTAATACGTTGTATATGGCGAATATCTCCTATTATATAGGTAGCGTCAAAATCCTGAAATCCTGAATTGAAAATTCCAGCAATTTTAAACCTACGAACATTTGGCAATTTATTCTGATCTTCTTTTATAAAAAATGTATTAAACTGATCCCCTACCTTTAGATTTAATCTGTCAGCAAGAAATCTAGATAGTAATACATCTTCATTAATAGTTTTGGAAAAATCTGGAACCCTTCCATCAACCAAATACTCCTTTATATTATTCCAATCGTAATCGCCGCCAACTCCTTTAAATATAATCCCTTCAAAAGCGGCTTCGGTTCTTATAATTCCTGCCTTACTTGCTATTGCCTGAATATGACTTACCTCTGGAACTGAAGTAAACTTAGGGTAGAAATCTTGTTTTATAGAAATCGGGCTAATGGTTACCTCAGATTGGTTATTATCGTAATTCGAAATAATTACTTGCCCATTGAATGCAGAAACTTTTTCGCGAATTTTTTGTTGCAATCCAATTCCTGTTGCTACCGAAACTAACATCATAATTATTCCGATTGCAATAGCCGAGATTGCAATTTTTATAATTGGTGCGGAAATACTGCTTTTATAATCTTTGGCAGTGATAAGTCTTTTGGCTATAAAATATTCTAGATTCAAATTGATTGGGTTGTCTTTTTATAAGTTCAAAAATACGTTTTAATAAGCAAACTTAAATTACTCGTAAAAACAATTACGAAATATTTAAGGCAAAAGACTTCCTTATAAAGGCATGCGCTTTTTCATGGCTTCGACAATATTAAATGCTGCCGGGCACATTGCTACGTTTTTAAGCGTTAAGTCTGAAATTTGCTGAAATTTTTTACGATCTGTATGCGGGAATTCACGACAAGCTTTAGGACGCACATCGTAAATCATACAGTAATTTTCATTATCCAAGAATGTACACGGAACACTTTGCAAAACATAGTCTTTGTCTTCATCTATTCGGAGATATTGCTCAATAAACTGTTGTGGCTTTTGTCGCAAATGTTTAGAGATACGCTCAATATCTGCAGCCGTAAATAACGGGCCTGTTGTTTTGCAACAATTAGCACATTTAAGGCAATCTGTTTTTTTAAATTCTGCATCATGTAATTCCTGCATTACATAATCTAGATTCTTAGGTTGTTTCTTTTTAAGCTTATCGAAATACTTTTTATTTTCGATATGCTTATCTTTGGCCAACTTAGTTAAGTTGTTTAAAATTTCTTTCAAGTTCAAGATTTAAAGTTGAACTGCAAAATTAAACAACTTTAAACTTGAAACCTTAAACTTTGAACTAAAATACAATGAAAGACCTTTTCGGGAAAGCAATGCTAGATTTCCAGACCAACAATTCGCCTGAAGATTTAATTACTGAAACTACCATCTCTGAAGCTGATGAAATGAGTGTTGCTTATTTATTTCGTTCCTTTGACGAAATGCCTAAAATCGAACAAAAAGCACTGGAACTTGCTAAAGAAAAAATACTTGATGTAGGTTGCGGAGCAGGAAGCCATAGTTTGTATTTGCAAAATGAGAAGAAACTTGACGTAACTTCTATAGACATTTCTGAAAAAGCTATCGAAACCTGTAATCTCCGCGGTGTAAATAATGCCAAAGTACAAGATGTATTAACTCTTGAAGGAGAAAAATACGATACAATTATTTCTTTAATGAATGGTGTTGGGATTTTTGGGAAGCTAGAAAATTGCAATAAATTTTTATCTAAGCTAAAATCACTCTTAAATCCTGGTGGACAAATTTTACTAGATAGCTCAGATATTATATATATGTTTGACGAAGATGAAGATGGCGGAAAATGGATTCCATCTGACACTGAATACTATGGAGAAGTTATTTTTAACATCTCTTATAAAGGAGAAAAAGAATCTGCTTTTGAATGGCTATACCTAGATTATAACACACTTCAAAATGCCGCCACAGCAAATGGCTTTAAATGCGAACTTGTTTTAGAAGGTGAACATTATGACTATTTAGCTAGACTTACTGTTTAAACAAATAAACTAAAAATGGAAAATTTAGATTTAGAGAAATTAAAATACCCAATTGGAAAATTTATAGCACCCGATACTTATACTCCAAATTATATTTCGAACAAAATCGAAGAGATTTCTTCTTTTCCTGAAAGATTAAAAAAAGAAGTCATTAATTTATCCGACGAACAACTTGACACCTCATACCGACCAGAAGGATGGACCGTAAGACAACTCATTCATCATTGTGCCGAAAGTCATATGAATTGCTTTATAAGAATAAAATGGGCTTTGACCGAAGACAATCCAATAATAAAAGCATATCATGAAGATCTATGGGCTGAATTACCTGACAATCTAACAATGCCAATACAACCAACATTGTCTTTACTCGAGGGTTTGCATTTTCGCCTAGGCTATATCTTGAAAAATCTTTCTAAGGCTGATCTTGAGAAAACATTTACTCATCCTGAAAATAATTCAATAGTTTCTCTTAAACAGATAATCGGAACTTATGCCTGGCATGGAAATCATCACTTGGCCCATATTACAACTTTGAAGAAACAAAAAGAATGGCAACCCTAAAAAGACATTAGTAACTAAATACAAACTGAAACTTTTTTACTCAATGCGTGTACTTTTTACCCATATTGTCTTTTATATAATTCTATAATAAAAACAAAAGCCTTTTCATGTACGAAAAGGCTTTTGTTTTATTATAAATATTCCCCTTTATTAAGGAATATTTAAATATTTATGGGTCTGAAGTGATACTCTCCATTTTGGATTATTCATAACATACTCAACAATAAGTGGTGTCATTTCTTCTTTCTTACTCCATTCTGGCTGAAGAAACAATATTGCATTACCATTTACCAATTCAGCTTGCTCTTCGGCAAAGATAAAATCATGTTTATTATAAATAATTACCTTTAACTCATGGGCATTATCATAAACTGTCTGTGTAGGCAATTTATTCTTTTTTGGCGAGAGACAAATCCAATCCCACGTCCCTGTAAGCGGATAAGCTCCTGAGGTTTCGATATGGACTTTCAAATTTTTATTTTTCAATTCCCTCGTCAGTACAGTCATATCCCATGTTAATGGCTCACCTCCTGTAACAACAACTGTATCAGCTTCTTTACTTGCATTCTTTACAATTAAATCAACACTTGTTGGCGGATGCAATTCTGCATTCCAGCTTTCTTTAACATCACACCAATGACAACCTACATCACACCCTCCAATACGGATAAAATAAGCTGCAGTTCCTGTATGAAATCCTTCTCCCTGAATCGTGTAAAATTCTTCCATCAAGGGTAACATCGCACCTTTATTTACTTCTAATTGTATTTCTTTTGATAACATTACTAAAATTTAAAGTGCAAAGATAGTCAATAAAAAATGGAACAATAAAAAAACCGACAACTCAAAGAGCTACCGGTTTTAAAATAGTATTAATCTTTAAAATTATTTTAAAGTATTCAAAGACTGTGTTGCGTATGCATTAGTAGGATCCAATGCTAACGTTTTATTGAAATACTCAATTGCTTTTGCTTTATCTGTATTTGCATAACTTGCTGCTATATTGTTGTAAGCTTCTACAAATTTTGCTTTAACTGCTGGTTTAGCAAGCTCTTCAGCTCCCTTTTCAGTAGATTTTGCAATATACTCTTCGTAGTTCTTTGTCATCACTTCATCATTTTCAAGCAATCTGTTTGTTCTTGCTCTGTAAAGGTAAGCCTCTTGATATGTTGGTGAAGCTGTAAGTACATTTACAAACGCAGCATCTGCTTTTTGCAAAGCAATTGCATCTGGCTTAACATTAGTTTTATTGTTATCATAGAATATAGACAATCCATAATAAACATTATCATCTAAATAAGTTGTAGACTCTGGAACTTTAGTACCAAATTCAAAAAGTGTAGCCGCTTCTTTATATAGTTTTTTACCAAACAATACTTTTCCAAGATCTCCTAAATCCTGAACTGCCAAAGGCTCCATTGCTACTGCTTTTCTGATTTCTACTAAACCTGCTTCGAATGCAGCTGGATCAATTGTAGCTCCATCAGCACTTGTTCCTTTTTTAATTTTTGCAAATCCTAAGTACAAGTAATCTTTTGCAATAATTTTATTATTCGGGTTTTTAGTATAATCTTCCAAAGATTTAATAGCAACATCTACATTACCATTTTCATAAGCAGCATATCCTAAATATCTGAAAATTCTTGGATTAACTTTATCCAACTTAATCATTTCATTAGCTTCTTTTTCTAATGCTTTGTAGTCTTCTACTAAGATTAAGAAATCTGCATGACGCATTCTTGAATGAATAGAATAATCTGTAAGACTTAAATATTTCTCGTAATTAGTAATTGCTTTTTGGTAATTAGCTTCTCTTGTAGATGGCTTATTTCTTGCCCATTTGTAATATGTTTCAGCTAATTCTCTGTAAACAGGACCATAATTAGCATCTAAAGCGATAACTTCATTAAAAGCTTTAATAGCCTCATCATATGATTTTGCTCCTTTTAACAAAACTCCAAGTTGCATTTTTGCTCTCAACAAAGTAGGATCTGCTTGGAATGCGTTACGATATGATTTGTAAGCTTCATTTTGATTATTATCTCCATAATATGCATCACCAAGTGCCAAAAGCACTTGAGCATTTTGTGGATCTAATGCCAATGCACGGTTTAAAGTAGTTAAAGCATTTTTGTAATCTGGATTAACAGAATTCATATACGCTCTACCAATGTAGATAAACTCTTCTACATCTTTTCTTTTCATCGGCTTTATAGCTGTAGCAAAATTAGCTTGAGCTGCCGCTGTATTTTTATTATCTAAATCTAATTGACCTAAACCAATATAACCAAGATTAGCACGGCTTGACGCCGCTACACTATTAAGATAATATATCTTAGCTGAGTCAGCAACTTGTTGACTTAAGTATACATTACCCAATATAAATGGAGCTTCACCATCTGTTGGTTTAGCTTTAATAATTGATTGTAGAACTGTTTTTGCCTTTTCAAATTGCTCTGCATCGATAGCTTTTTTAGCCTGGCTTATATCTTGCGCATAAGCTCCCGCAGCAGTGGCCATTAATGCAACACTAAAAATTTTAAATTTATTCATCTCTATTATAATTAATTTATTCTTTTTCTTTAATAATTTCATTTCTAATATTGAGCTTTCTTCCTGGAACTCGTATTGGTAATAATCCAGATTTTAGAATTATTCTTTGTCCAATATCCCCTCCAACAAAAGAAGCGAACCCTATACCTAATCCAGAGTATCCCTGACAATTTATAATATACAAATCACGTGCCAAAGGATAAGTCTCTTCTGCTATGTTGTTTTGAGTTGGAGCAATAAATTTATCGCTTTTAAGTCCTTTTACGCTCAACACATTTATTTTAGCTACAAAATCTTTTAATTCAGGAGATGGTTGTGATAACCAATTTACTCCAACAACTCCGATCATTCCCTTATTTTCGGACACGAATTTAATTACTTCTTCATTCGTTTTAAATGAAAAAACACCTTCTTTAGGAATATCTTTAACTCCTGCCAACGTTTTTAAATATCGTACTGTGCTCGAGTTTGGATTATCAAAGACTAACCCTTTGATATTTGCTTCGGGTTTACCTTGCATAAAATTAATTATACTTTTCAACGCAATTAAAGTATCATTATTGCCTTTGTTCGAAATAAATGCAATTGCATCTATAGCAACTGGTGTTACTTTAGGTACTATTTTCTTTTTATTAAAAACTTCTCTCTCTTCTTTAGTTAAATCTCTTGCAGTAAAAGCAACTGTAGCTTTTTGATTTAATAAATCATTAATAATCTCAGCTTCAGATTTTGGCTTAATAGTAATTTTTGCATCGTAAGTCCCTTCAAAAACGGCTACCTGATCCTCAACAATGGGAACCAATGTTTCGTCCACTGCAATATCCATAGTTCCTTTAAGTATCGTTTCTTTTTCTTCTTTACTCTTATCTTTCTGATTACAAGTAACGAACAAGAAACCAAACATCACTAATAACAAAATTTTACTATTCTTAAGCATGCCTAATCTGTATTTGAATTAAAAAATCTAACAAATCTTATAAACGAATATACAATTAATAATATACCAAAAGCAACTCTGTACTTATATTCCATCGCAATTGGTAAAGTTTTCCAAAAAATAATCGCTAAACCTATCACGAAATACATTAGGAAGAAGAACATTCCTAAAACAAGAAGAAATCGCTCTTTTAGCGATTTCTTCTTAATATTATCAAGCAGTTGTTTCAACATTAGTCTGCAGATTGGATAGTAATAGGAAGAGAGTACAATACTCTAACTTTCTTACCATTTTGCTCACCAGGGTTCCATTTTGGACATTTCTTTAAAACTCTAATCGCTTCGGTTCCTGTTCCATAACCTATATCTCTTAAAACTTTAATGTCGGTTAATGAACCGTCTTTTTCAACTACGAAAGTAACATATACTTTACCTTTTAATCCTTCTTCTTCTGGAGTTCTATAATTATTTCCTACGAATTTGTAGAATTTCTCAATTCCTCCAGGGAATTCTGGTTTAACTTCGATACCAGCAGTGTTATACACTTGGTTATCTTCTTCTACTACTGCCGCAGTTCCAGTACCTACTGGTTCTACAGTTAATACTGCATCTGGGTCTCCTTTAATAGTTTCAGCACCAATTTTTTTCTCTTTAAGCTCCACTAATTTTGGTGGCTCTTCAGTTACTTCATCAGCTTTTGCTACAACCGGCTTCACAAACTTCACTTGATCCACTTTTGGTGGTGGTGGTGGAGGTGGTGGAAGATTAGGTTTTACCTCCTCTTTTTTAGGCGGTAACTTTACAGTGGTAATCTTAATATCCTTATTTGCTTCCTCTGTTTTAGAATCTGGCAAAAGGCTCGCAATAACTGGCGCAGCAATAAGAAGCGAAAAAATAACAGATCCAATGATAAGTGCTCTTACCGTAGTCTTTTGGTTAGATTTTCTTAACTCATATGCACCATATATCTTATTACGCCCTTCGAATACGATATCAAGCCACTGGTTTTTTATAATATCTAATTTCATTTTTCTTGATTATTAGGGTGTTAAAAGATAAGATTGCTCTTATTTTTTATCTACCAATTTTGTTTCCTCTGGTGAAAAATCATTAACAATCGCATAGGTTTCTACACCAGTAATAGCCATTTCATCCAAAATATCAACCAAATTTCGATAAGTAGATTTTTTAGTCGGTTTAATGATTACAATAATCCCATTTTTTGGTTTACCAATTCCAGCAGAATATTCTAAAACAGATTTTTTTCTGCTTAACAATTCTTTACGAATCCCGTCTTTACCATAAGCAATTTCTTTAGGTCCAGCGATAGGAGTTGCTAACAATCCCATATAATAAGTTAATTTATTATCGTCTCCTAACAACAAAGTCATTGTACGATTTTCATCAACTTTTATATCATTCTTATCTTTAGGATCTTTCTCTTTATCTGGCAACCCCAAGCTCATCGATTGAGGCTTTGACAACGTTGTGGTAAGCATAAAGAATGTGATCAATAAGAAAGCTAAATCCACCATCGCAGTTAAATCTACTTTTGCGTTTTGCTTTTTACTTCTTACTTTACCACCTTTCCCGCCTCCACCGTCGCCGGTATTTAATTCAGCCATTTTAGTGTATGTTTTTTAATTAAAAGTCTTTTCCTCTCAAACCAGTAACCAAGTTAAAGGTATTGATTTTTTGATCTTGCAAGATGTCCATCACTTTACGAATCGCAGGATATTCTTCCTTTGCGTCACCTTTTATAGCGAATTGCAATTCTTTATCAGCAACTTCAATATTAGCAATACGTGCATTGTAAATCCATTCTTTTAACTGATTATCTAAAGAATCTTTAGGAATACCAGGTTGACCAGCTTTACTTCTATCAGCCGCTTTCATTTCAATGATTTGTTTCAAACTTGTAATCGGAACTCCAAATCCTTCCATCAAAGAAAATTCAGTTTTATCATCATCAGTAAAAGCTACACCGTATTTATCTGACATTAGCTCCAAAGTTCTTCTACGAACTTCTCTTCCTTTCAAATCAAAAAATACTTTTCCTTTTCCTATTGTAATTGTAGCTAAATCCGTTTCAGGTAATTTAGTTTGTACAGTAGATGAAGGCGTGTCTACAGGAAGTGCCTCAGGCACTTTTGCAGTAGCAGTCAAAATAAAGAATGTCAACAAAAGAAACGCAACATCACACATGGCAGTCATGTCCGTAGACATTGACTTTTTTTTCATTTTTATTTTTGCCATTATCTTTTATTTTTAAATTTAGCAATAATCATGCTAAAAAATTATTTATTGTCTTAAACTTCCTCTGAAATGTCTGTAAGTATTTACGATAGTCGTACCTGCTTCATCAATAGAGTAAGTCAAATCATCAATTTTAGATGTAAAGAAGTTGTAAGCAATAATTGCAAAGATAGAAGTACTAATACCAGTTGCAGTATTTACAAGTGCCTCAGAAATACCATTTGCAAGTGCAGCTTGATCAGGAGTACCTGTAGAAGCTAACGCGCTAAATGCTTTAATCATACCAGATACTGTTCCTAACAATCCTCCTAATGTACCCAAAGATACTAAAGCTGAGATAATTGTCATGTTTTTCTCTAACATTGGCATTTCTAATGAAGTTACCTCTTCGATTTCTTTGTGAATAGTTTCTGAAGCTTCTTCACTGTTGAATCCTTCTTTTTTAACTTCTTGGTATTTAATTAAAGCTGATTTAATTGCATTTGCAACTGAACCTTGTTGTTTGTCACATGAAGCGATAGCTGCATCGATGTTACCTTCTTTAATGCTTCCTTGTACACTTTTCATAAATTTATCCAAGTTTACTTTTCCAGCAGCTTTAGAGATAACTGTATATCTTTCAATAGAAAATACAAGAACCATTAACAACATACCTAACAAAATCGGAACGATAATACCTCCATGGTAAACCATACCTAATATATTTAATGGATGCCCTTCAACAGTACCACCTTCAAAATTCGAAGGAGATCCCATTAAGAAATTCCAAATACACCAACCCACAAAAATACATGCTGCAATAATCAATCCTGACACCATTCCTCCGCCATTTGAAGTACTTTCCTTTTTAACTTTAACGTTTGCCATTTTTTTTAATTTTAATAGTTTTAAATAATTTTTATTTTTTAGTTATAATAAACTTGTAGTGGAGCAAATTTATATTTTTAGTTTAAATAAAAAAACTTTTTTCAGTTTTATTCCAATTAATTTAACCTAAACACAAAATTATCTAATCGTATTAATTGAATTTTAGATAAAATCGAAGTTAAAAAATAATTATTTATAATAAAATTTACAACGTTTTAGTAAAAAGAAACACAATCTGCCAAAATCTTCATGATATGTTAAGAAAATATTTTTTACTTTTATTTTTAACAAAAACAGATTTTTTTTACGCTAACATCTCTGAATTAAACGATTTAAGAAAAAAACGATATCTTGCAACTGAATTAATGTTACATAAATATGAGCCAAAAAGACGAATTTATTCAAAGTATAAATGATGGTTATCAAACCAAGGGAGAAAGTATTATTCTTGGTGGAGCTATCTATGATGGTGAGCCTCTGAATGCACACGTAAAAATACCTTTAAAGACATTAAATCGTCACGGATTAATTGCTGGGGCTACAGGAACTGGAAAAACAAAGACAATTCAGGTATTATCTGAGCAACTTTCTCTAGCTGGAATCCCTGTCTTAATGATGGATATAAAGGGTGATTTTAGTGGTATTGCAAAAGAAGGGGAAGAAAAACCCTTTATTACTGAGCGTCATGCTAAAATTGACATTCCGTATAAAACGTCACAATTCCCTGTAGAATTAATGACTCTTTCTGAGCAAAGCGGAGTGAAATTACGCGCTACTGTTTCAGAATTTGGACCTGTTTTATTTTCTAGAATACTAGGATTAAACGACACACAATCGGGTGTTATCTCTGTGATTTTTAAATACTGTGATGATAACAAAATGCCTTTACTTGACTTAAAAGACATTAAAAAGGTCATTAATTATATTACTGAAGAAGGAAAAGACGAAATTGCAGCTAGTTATGGTAAAATATCTACTGCTACAACTGGAACAATCTTAAGAAAGATAATCGAGCTTGAACAGCAAGGAGCAGATATCTTTTTTGGCGAATTATCATTCGAAATTGATGATTTAATGCGTATCGATGAAAACGGAAAAGGATATGTAAATATCATTCGTTTAACAGATATTCAGGATAAACCTAAATTGTTCTCAACTTTTATGCTTAGCCTTCTCGCAGAGATATACCAACAAATGCCAGAGAAGGGCGATGTTGACCAGCCTGAACTAGTCATTTTTATAGACGAAGCGCATTTAATCTTTAATGAAGCCAGCAAAGTATTATTAGAGCAGATTGAGACTATTGTAAAACTTATTCGTTCAAAAGGTGTTGGGGTTTATTTTGTAACTCAAAACCCAATGGATGTTCCGAGTGGTGTTTTAGCTCAATTGGGATTAAAAATTCAGCATGCTCTGAGAGCTTTTACTGCAAATGACAGACAAGCTATCAAAAAAACTGCCGACAACTATCCTACATCTAAATATTACAAAACTGATGAACTGCTTACAAGTTTAGGTATCGGAGAGGCTTTGGTAACTGCATTAAACGAAAAAGGTGTTCCAACACCATTGGTAGCAACTATGATGCGAGCCCCAATGAGCAGAATGGACGTACTAACAGAAAGTGAAATCCAGGAAATCAATCAGAAATCAAAATTAGTTAAAAAATATAGTGAGGTAATCGACCGCGAAAGTGCTTACGAAATGCTAACCAAAAAAATTAACGATGCTGAACAAGCTGCTTCCTCACAAGAAGAAGAGAAATCTCTGAGGAAAACAAGCAATGAACCTAGTACTGCAAGTGTCGTTGGCAAATCAGTATTAAAAGTAGTAACTAGCGCTACCTTTATAAGAGGTGTATTTGGCGTTTTATCAAAAATGTTCAAGAAGTAAGAAACAATCACAATATCAATGTCAAAAATCAATTACAATTTTAAATTGCAAATACTATTGATTTTTTACATTGATATTGATTTTTTATATTGTAATTATTTTTGCAACAACTCCAGAATCTTATTTTCTATTTCAGGAGTGTTCCAAATGTTTTCTATATTCTCCATTCTTAAAACTTCTTCCATAATCGTATTTTGGAGATCTCCAATTGCCAGTGCTTCGGCATAAGGGCGTTCACTAAAAGTAACACGACTATAAAGCGGAATCCATTTATCTGGATACTTATCTGAAAAAGCTTTTTCTATCTTTTTTTGCAATAAGAATTTTTCATCGGCAGTTTTGGTACTCATTTCCATAAAATTGCGATACGAAAGTTCTGCAATTGCATCTGCATTTGGTTTACGTGAAATTTCATATTCAGAGAAAACCGTCTTCCAATCGTCTCCGTATTTAAGCATCATTTCATATAAAACCGTTATATCTTCAAAACCAGCATTCATTCCCTGTCCATAAAAAGGTACAATCGCATGACAAGCATCTCCTATTAAGGCAATTTTATCGCTATAAGTCCAAGGAAAGCATTTCATTGTTACCAATGTACTTGTGGGATTATTAAAGAAATCTTCGGCTAATTTTGGTATAACCTCTATAGAATCTGGGAAGTTTTTCTCAAAAAAGTCTTCAACCTGTTTTCTATCCTTTAGCGAATCAAAAGAATTTTCTCCTTCAAAAGGCATAAATAAAGTACATGTAAAACTACCGTCCAAGTTAGGCAATGCAATAAGCATATATTCCCCACGTGGCCAAATATGAAAAGAGTTTTTATCTAGTTTATGTGTTGCATCTGGATTTGCAGGAATATTTAATTCTTTATATCCCATATTCAAAAATTCTTGCGAATAATTAAACATGCTTTGACGTTGCATACGATGACGAATTCTTGAGAAAGCTCCATCAGCTCCAAAGACCATATCGTATTTTTTTTCTTCCCACTCTCCTCTTTCTGTTTCTCCAATATGTAATGTAGCATCGCTTAATGTGACATCCCATATTTTTTGTTCAAAGAAGAACTCAGCTCCAGCATTTTCTGCTAAATCAATCATTTTGCGATTCAGCGTTCCTCTTGAAATTGAATAAATACTTTCGCCTTCTTGACCGTAATTCTGAAAATTAAGTTTATCCACTAAATGTATGGCTCTTTTATCCATCGGAATAGCAATCTCACGAACGGCATCTCCAACACCAACACCATCGAGTGCTTTCCATCCTCGATTGGACATAGCTAAATTTATCGATCGCCCTGAAAAATTAATTTTACGAATATCTGGGCTTCGATCATAAACATGAACTTCATGCCCTTCTTTTTTAAGGTAAATTGCCAACAATGAGCCAACTAATCCAGAACCTACAACAGCAATTTTAAGTGGAGTTTGCATTAAAGAAAAAATGTAATTATACGAATCGTAAAAATAAGTATATAATCTATAGAATAGGCTATAAATCAAAGAAATGTTTGGGCATGCCCTTCCCAAAAGGTCAGGTCAGGCTTTTCGCTACAAATGAAATTCACTGAACTCCAATAAATATTAACTTGTGAAGTAATCTTTTTTTTGTTCCTCAAAAAAGGATTTTCACTTCAATCTTTCACGCAATCAATTACATAATGTAATAAATCAAAACACAAAACCTTGCATTTTTCTATTTAGGCTTAAAAATCAACTTAGTAGACGTTTTTATAATTTCATCTTTGTTTAATTTCATTTTTCGGAACTTTCCTGCATTATAAAGTTCTGTCTGATCTGTATAATGTTTACTAAAGGGGTTTCCTGATTGTCCAGTTGGCAAAATACTCCAACTATTTTCTATATCCGAAAAATCAATAACTCTTCTTGTCGATGGACCACCTTTTACATCATAAATTCCTTTATCTGTAAAATCAAAAAATTGATTATTAATTACTTCCGACGATCCCGAAACTGCAAAAGGTCCTGCGTTAAATATACCTCGTAAAGCAGCTACTTGCCCTAATGGATGATGATACTCTACTGTATGTACCTTTTCCCATTTCCAATCTTGAACATTATTCCCCAATTGTTTTTCTAAAGCTGCAACAGCTTCATGAAATGATTTTATCAAAATCTCTCTCTTAGTTTCTTTTACATCTTTGGTTAATATATTATCCCACCAAATTGAGTTTTCATTCTGTATTTGTTTTGCTATAATTTGTTTTACAAGATGCGTCTCTAATAAATTTTTAAAATTTGCTTCTCCCAATTCATCTTCAAAGGTGTTTTTTAAATATGCATACACCCATTTATTGTAAATCGTAGGCGCTACATCTTGCACATTATTGGTTCCTTTCCAATCTTTAAGAATTGATGACGCCTGCTTTTCATTTGCTGTAAGCGACTCATTTTTCACATTCAAAAGTAAATTCTGAACCACTGTTGGAGCAACTGAAGACGTATTATCAAAAATCATTTTACTAATCGCTTCTTTATCCCAATCTGATTTTGCATCAAGTAATTGCGTAATTCTTTTGGCGCGATCTTCGGGTAAATAATATCCTGGATATAAAAATCCATCAATAGCTTCTGGCTGGTTATTTGCTGAATATACATAACCCCATTTTGGATTCTCAGCTGACGGGTTTTTGGAGAAATCCAAATATTCAACAATATCCTCTTTACCACTTGCTCCATCAAGAATAAAATTAGGATTTACTCCTTTATTGTGTTTGTATAATGTTCCTGTTGCCCACCATCCTACATTACCTTTTGCATCACCATACATTACATTTAATCCAGGAGCAGCAATAAGTCCAACTGCTTTCTTAAAATCATTTTTATTTTTTGCATGTGAAATACCGTAAACAGCATCTAGAATTTTTATTGGCTGCTGTGTATAAATCCAAGACATTGCTATTGGTTTATTGCTGCTCTTCAAATCTTCTATTAAGCCATTCATAACAGGGCCATGTCGACTTATTTTTACATTTACAACAACATCTGATGAATCTTTGACTTTTATAATTTTTTTTCTGGTCTGGTATTTTTCAAAACCATTTGGTGTTTTATACTGATTAGTGTCCCCTTGTTTATCTTCTTCTTGATAAAAGTCAATATCATCGTTTTCAAACATTGTTAATCCATAGGCATAATCTCTATTATGTCCTAATAAAGGATATGGTGTTCCTGCCAAATAACATCCATACAATTCAAAATCTGGAGTTACTATATGAGCCTCGTACCAAGTTCCTGGCTGTGAAAATCCGATATGCGGGTCATTGGCAAAAATAACTTTACCATTTTTTGTTTTCTGAGGAGCTATTACCCAGCTATTACTCCCTATAAAAGGCGGAATAGGGGATTTTTCAAGAAGCGAAGCAACCGATTTTGAAATCGCTGCAAATTCTTCAGGGTTCTCTTTTGCACTTCTTATTTGTGTGGTATTAAATTCGCCATTTAAACCTAAATCTTTTAAATATTCATTTCCATATTTATTACGAATATCAGTCATTAAAGGATCTGTCTTTTGAGCCATTGCAAAACTGAAAGACATATATCCGAAAATATTATAAACGTCTTTTATTGTGAATTTTTCTTTTTTCACGCCAACCAACTGAAATTCTATTGGTGTAACTCCTTCATCCATATATTGGTTAATCCCATCCAGATAAGCCATTGTTAATTGGTAACTCGGACTATTTTTATCTAATTGCGCGATTGCTTTAGCCGAAGCCTCTTCTATTCCCAATCCAGAAAAAAACTTGTCATTTTTTAACATTACCGAACCAAAAATTTCAGACAAACGTCCTGATGCAATACGACGCATCAACTCCATTTGCCACATACGATCCTGAGCATGTACATATCCCAAAACAGTCATGGCTTCTTTTTGAGAATTGGCATAAATATGAGGTACTCCAAAGTCATCAAAATATACCGTTGTTTCTTTTTGAATGTTTTTCAGTTTTACTTCTCCTTCATATTTGGGTTTTAAATGAAAAATATAAGTACATAAACCGATTCCTAAAACAACAAGCAATAAGAATAAAACAAACAGTAGTTTTTTGATTTTTTTCATGTTTCTAAATTGTATAAATAAATATTTTAACGAAATGTATTATTATTAAAATCACAATTGTATCTAAAAGTTATTCCTTTTAAGTCTTTAAATTTATATATTTAAAATAAAATATGCACTAAATGTCTTTAAATAAAAAAATAATCATAGGAATCGTTTCCTTTTTAGCCTTCTTGTTTTTAATAAATTCAGGGCTAAATTTTTGGGTAAAAAAACAGCTTCCTAAAATCATTCAGGACAATAATAAAACGCCATATCAAATTACATATGAAGATATAAAAATTGATCTCTGGTCAGCAGATATCTACGCCTCTAACATTGTTATCAATCCAAAAAACGCCCCTAAAGATAGTGCTACCAAAATTGGAATTTATTCTAAAATCGGTACAGTCGCTATAACTGATTTTAGTATTTGGAATCTCATATTTAATGATGTTTTACGCGCAAAAAGCATCACAATTGATCATGCTCGAGTAATCTTATACAAAAACGATGAAAAGGCAATCGACAATAGCAATAGCATCCGTACACAAGTAATCGAACCTTTTCAAAAAATTATTATTGTTTCTAATATCTATCTCAATAAAACGAGTTTAGATATTATGTCTACCAAAACAAATAAACCCATTTTATACACTCGAAATATCGCCATTGTATTAGAAGGAATTATTATCAATGATGAAACTCTTAAACAGAAAATTCCTTTTTCATATCAAAAATACGCTCTAAATTGTGATAGCATATATTACAAACCCAATCCGTTTTATACCATTAATGCTTCGCAAATAACAACTAATAATCATTCTTTAAAAGTAAAAAACTTCAGTTATATTCCTTTATTTTCCCGCCATCAATTTGTACAGAAAATAACAAAAGAAAAAGACCTTTTCACCATAAAAGCTGCAGATATAAATGTCAATTCGATGAATTGGGGATTTAAAAACGATGTGTTTTTCTTTAATGCAAATTCACTTGTTCTGGATTATGTTGATGCCAATATCTATCGAAATAAAATACCCGAAGATGATTTAAGCAAAAAACCATTATATAATGCCTTGCTTCGAAATATTCCGTTTCCTTTAAAAATTGACACCCTCTCCGTTAGAAATTCAAAACTAGTTTATGAAGAAGAAATCAATTTTCAGAAAGGTCCTGCAATATTAACTTTTAGTCGTTTTAACTTAAACGCCACGAATCTTCAGAGTGGATTTGGTTTAAAAAAAGCAGCCGACTTAGACATTAAAGTTAATTGTCTTTTTATGAAAAACTCTCCTTTAAGAATACACTGGACATTAAATGTATTAGATAAAAACGATAGTTTTCATATAAAAGGAACTATTGCAAAATTTGACGTTCAGGCAATGTATGCTTTTACAAAACCATATACTAATACTTCGTTTAAAGGCACTTTTGATGATTACCATTTTGATATTACCGGAAATGATAAGAAAGCAACAGGTAATGCCAGCTTAAAATACAAGGACTTAAAAATTACTTTATACAAAAAGAAAAACCCTGAAAAAGAAGCAAAATTAAAGAGCTCCCTAGCTAATTTAATTCTTAAAAAAGACTCTGATAATGAAGCTAAAAAGACCCAAATAGAATTAGATCGAATTCAGGAAAAGTCTTTTTATAATTTTTTATGGAGATCTATAGCAGAATCTTTCAAGAAGATTTTGATTTGATTATCTAAAAAAAAACTTAACCCACTATAAACATGACATATATCAGTTTTTAAATAAAATTATTTTACAACATTTGTCACTTATTAAATTTTTACAATAATAGCAAATGACAAAAATCCCTATACACTCTTTTCATATTCCTGTAATGGGACTCGCTTATACTATTGACAGTCCGATTCGAATAGCTAAATATGGTATTTCATCGGTAATTTCGATTGCTGATGATGAATTAATTGAAAAGATGACTGCTTTTTATTCTGAAAAATTCAATTCTTCTTATCAGGAAATAAGCCAAAAAATTCACGATTACAGAGCTAAACGTATTACAACCTACTTAAACTTAGTGGACAAAATCGTGAAGCAAAAATTTGAAAGTTTTAAAACCGAATTATCTGAAAGCAAACAAGCTTTAGAGAACTACATCTCGATGTTACCTAATAGTTCTGAGATAAAAAAAGGGATTTTAAACTTAATGGAAGATGGTATTTCTTTTAAAGAAAACATCCAAAATTACATCGAATCACATCTTTCTGCTGGTGCGATCGATGTAAATATAATGACAAAACTAGATAAAGATAATTTTATCAAAGACGAACAATTACCTATTGAATTTAATGACGCTCATGCAGCCCTTCGCGGTTTTGCTAACAGCAATCTAGAATCTTCTTTAGTTCTTTCTGCAGGTATGAATCCTAGATTGTATAGTTACTTTGAGAATTTTCCGGATTTTTTTCCAAATAGCAATAATGAGCTTAAAAAGAAAATCATACTTAAAGTAAGTGACTTTAGATCAGCAATGATTCAAGGTAACTTTTTGGCAAAAAAAGGACTATGGGTTTCTGAATATCGTATTGAATCAGGATTAAATTGTGGTGGGCATGCATTTGCTACCGAAGGTTTATTACTAGGTCCTATCTTGGAAGAATTCAAGCAGAAAAAAGACCAATTGATTCAATCTGCTCATGATTTAATGGTAAAAGCATTACAGCAAAAACAATTTTTAGTTCCCGAAAATCCTTTACCTCTTAGAATCACTGTACAAGGAGGTGTAGGAACTGCTGAAGAACACGAATTCTTGTTAGATAATTATAGCGTAGATTCTGTAGGTTGGGGAACTCCTTTTTTACTAGTTCCAGAAGCAACATCTGTTGACCAGTCTACTCGGAACTTATTAATGAAAGCCCAAGAAGAAGATTTATATTTAAGTCATATTTCTCCTTTAGGCGTACCATTTAATACCTTAAGAGGAACCTCTAACGAAATTCTTAAACAAAAACGTATTCACGATAATAAAGCTGGAAGTTCTTGCCCAAAGAAATTCTTAGCATTGAGTAAAGAATACGACCCAAAAGGAACTTGTTCGGCTTCCAAAAAATACCAAGATTTAAAATTGGCCGAATTAGAAACTATAAAAAATACTGTCTCTCCTGAATCTTTTGAAAGATCAAAAGCTGCTATTACCGAAAAATCATGTTTATGTGTCGGACTAGCAAACGCTTCTTATATAGAGAACGATATTAAAATAAAAGGACAGGCTCAAGGTGTTGTTATATGCCCTGGTCCAAATATGGCCTATTTTGACCAAGAAGTATCTTTGAATGACATGGTGCAACACATTTACGGAAACAAGTCTGTTATACGTGTTACAAATCGTCCGAATTTATTTGTGAAAGAATTAAAGATGTATCTGGATTATTTTAAGAAAGATATCGAAAATATTTCGGCAGAAATAACAGCTGCACAAACTAAAAAATTACAAGCTTTTAAAGACAATCTTTTAAGCGGAATTGCATATTACGAAAATCTGCTTGCAGCTTCTTCTTATTTTAAAATGGACAAAGAAAATATTCAAAATCAATTTAATGATTATAGAACGAAGCTTATTGCTATAGCTATTCCAGTGTAAGAGAGTTACTACCATTTCTTTATTACACAAAAAACCACCTCTAAAATTAATCTGAGGTGGTTTTTCTATTTGAATATAACTAACACTTATTCTAAGAATAGTGGTCTCTCTATTCTTTTTTCTTCTTTCCGTCTATAATTGCTCCAGTTCCTGCACCTACACCAGCACCTGCTAATCCTCCTATTATTGCACCTTCGCCTTTTTTCTTACTGATAATTGCTCCTGTAACTGCTCCTACTCCAGCACCAATTACAGCCCCTTTTGCAGTCGAACTCCATCCTTTTTTCTTTGGTGCAGCCGCAGCAGCTGGCGCTTGCTGATTTACAACAACTACCTTTTGAGGTACTGCTTCTGCTTGAGCTTTCTCATTTTCTTCCTTAACTTTTGCCATCTCTGTTTTCATCGAATCAATAACTTTTTGCTTATTGATTTCAACCTTCATAGAGTCAATACTCGCTTGTTTAGCTTTTTGAATATCCATCTTCCCTTGATTCTGACACGAGATAATCGCAAAAGAGAATACTATTAAATATAATGTTTTCATGATTCTAAATTTTAGGTTTTTATAACATAACAAAGTAAAGTTTAAACTTTTTGTATGCAATTACATAATTTCAAGAGATCGTTATAAAATTAAACTATGCAAAAAAGTCAGCTAATTCATAACAAGCTGAATTAGCTGACTTTAAATATTTTATTTAAATTTAGATTATTCTAAAATTCCTCTTTTTAAAACTTGTCCAAATTCATACATATCTTCAAAAGAGCAATACAAAGGAACTGGAGCCAAACGAATAACGTTAGGTTCGCGCCAATCAGTAATAACTCCATTTTTCATTAAATAATCGAATAAACTACGCCCTTCTCCATGCAACAACACAGATAATTGTGATGCTCTTTCTTTAGGGTCAGTTGGAGTAATAACCTCAAAATTCCCTTTTACCTCTTTATCTATTTCATGTAAGATAAACTCAAGATAAGCTGTTATTTTATCTCTTTTGGTAATCAAAGCATCCATTCCTACTTCATCAAACATTTCTACCGATGCTAAATAAGGCGCTAAAGAAAGTATCGGTAAATTACTTATTTGCCAACCGTCTGCTCCATGTACTGGATCAAAATTAGGTTCCATTTTAAAACGACGTTCTTTATTATGTCCCCACCAACCTGCAAAACGAGGTAAATCTGGATTATTATGATGCTTTTCGTGTACAAAACAACCAGATGCATTTCCTGGTCCTGAATTCATGTACTTATAACTACACCAAGCTGCAAAATCTACATTCCAATCGTGCAATTCTAATTTTATATTTCCTGCTGCATGAGCTAAATCCCAACCTACTTTAGCTCCTACTTTTTGTCCAGCTGCAGTAATCGTCTTCATATCAAAAACTTGTCCTGTGTAATAATTAACTCCACCAATTAATACCAAAGCCAATTGATCTCCAACTTCTTCAATTTTTGCCAAAACATCTTCTAATCGGATATTGTGTTCTCCTTCGCGACGCTTAATTTCTACAATAGCATCTTCTGTCTTATAGCCATGAAAATGTACTTGACTTTGAAACATATATTGATCTGATGGAAATGCTTTTTCTTCGCAAATAATCTTATATCTAGTTGCTGTTGGTCTATAAAAAGAAACCATCAATAAGTGAAGATTAACTGTTAATGTATTCATCACAGTAACTTCACTTGGCAAAGCGCCCACAATTTTACTAAGCGGATTAGCAAAACGTTCTTGGTAATCCCACCACGGTTTTTCGGCATAAAAATGCCCTTCAACGGCTAGATTTGCCCAATCTGTCATTACTTCATCAACGTATGATTTTGTACGTTTAGGTTGTAATCCTAAAGAATTTCCTGTAAAATAAATAACCTTTTTATTATTCACTTCAGGAAAAATAAATTCGTCTTGGTATTTACGCAATATATCTTGTGAATCAAGTTTTTGTGCAAATTCACGGGTGTTTTCGAAAGTCATTGTTAAAGTTTTGTTTGGTAAATGTAGAAAAAAAAGGGCTAAGACAAAAGGAGAAAGGTATAAGCCTATGTTAAAAATAAATACAATTAATTCGATATATTTGATTTAATTTAAAATTACATGCCATGTTGAAACATAATTTAAATATCATTATCCTTTCTTTAGCGGTGGTTATCTCTGCTTATTTATTTTCTAATGCATTTCAAAATAGAAATAAAGGTAGCGACACTATTAGCGTTACTGGTTTAGGAAAAACAGATTTTGTTTCTGATTTAATTGTTTGGAGTGGCTCGTTTTCTAAAAAGAGCCTTACCTTAAAAGAAGCCTATGCTTCATTAGATAATGATCGAGATAAAATAAAAAATTATTTAAATAGTAAAGGAATCCAAAATTCAGAAATGGTTTTTTCGGCTGTGAATTTCAATAAGGATTTTGATACTTCTTATAATGAAAACGGAACTCCAAAACAGCAAATTTTCACAGGATTTACATTAACACAAAATGTAACCATCCAATCTAAAGAAGTAAATAAAATTGAGGAAATTTCCAGACAATCTAGTGAGCTAATAAATTCCGGAGTCGAATTCTATTCTAATCCTCCTGAATATTATTACACCAAACTAGCGGAACTCAAAATAAAAATGATTGCTGAGGCAACTAAAGATGCTAGTTCCAGAGCCAAAAGCATTGCCGAAAATGCAGATGCTACTTTAGGAAGATTAAAAAAATCTGACATGGGTGTTTTTCAAATAACTGGACAAAATTCATCTGAAGATTTTTCTTATGGAGGTTCTTTTAATACAACTTCTAAAAATAAAACTGCTAATATTACAGTGAAACTGGTATATCAGGTTAATTAAATTAAAAAAAAAATCTCGCTATTATTTTAATAGCGAGATTTATGAATTAACCTTATTGTATATTTCTTAGATAATAAGCATTGCATCACCATAAGAGTAGAATTTATATTCTTCTTTTATAGCTTCGTCATATGCTCTTTTCATTAAATCATGTCCGCAAAACGCAGAAATCATCATTAATAATGTTGATTTTGGTGTATGGAAATTTGTAATCATACAGTTTGCAATACTAAAATCATGAGGAGGGAAAATAAATTTATTTGTCCAACCTTCAAAAGGATTTAATGTGTTTTGTGATGAAACTGAACTTTCAATAGCACGCATTGAAGTTGTTCCTACTGCACAAATACGTTTCTTGTTTGCTTTTGCATTATTAACAATATCACAAGCTTCCTGAGTAATAATTAACTCTTCAGAATCCATTTTGTGTTTTGATAAATCTTCAACCTCAACAGGATTAAAAGTTCCTAAACCTACGTGAAGTGTTACTTCTGCAAAGTTTACTCCTTTAATTTCTAATTTTTTCAAAAGGTGCTTCGAGAAATGCAATCCAGCAGTTGGCGCTGCAACAGCTCCTTCTTCTTTAGCATATATCGTTTGATATCTTTCTGCATCTTCTGGAGTTACATCTCTACTGATGTATTTAGGGATTGGAGTTTCTCCAAGTTCTGTTAATTTATTTCTGAATTCTTCATAAGAACCATCATAAAGGAAGCGTAATGTTCTACCACGAGAAGTAGTATTATCTATAACCTCAGCAACCAACGAATCGTCATCACCAAAGTATAATTTATTTCCGATACGGATTTTACGAGCTGGATCAACCAAAACATCCCAAAGACGTTGCTCTGAATTAAGTTCTCTTAATAAGAAAACTTCAATTCTTGCTCCAGTTTTTTCTTTGTTTCCATACAAACGTGCAGGAAAAACTTTAGTATTATTTAAAATAAGAACATCACCATCATCAAAGTAATTGATTACATCTTTGAACATTTTGTGCTCTATAGTTTGTTTTTTACGATCAATTACCATCAAACGAGACTCATCTCTGTTTTCAGCTGGAAATTCAGCTAAAAGTTCTTTTGGTAAATTAAATTGAAAATGAGATAATTTCATGTAGTCTATTTATTTAGAGTGCAAATATACGATTGTGAGATAGGCGTTGTCAAGTCTTTTGGCTTTTATTTAGTTTAAAATTGTAAACTTCAAATTTTTTTCGTGATTTTAGCCGTAAACATTGATTATTACGCAACTATTTCTGTTGTCTCAAATCCTAAATTTGTTAAATCTTTCCAAAAATCTGGGTAAGATTTAGAAACCACCCCTGCATCTTCTATAATTATTGGTACTTTTAATGCTAGTGGAGCAAATGCCATTGCCATACGATGGTCGTTGTATGTAGCAATTTTCACATTTGGATTAATCTCATTTGTAGCAACAAGCGTTAAACTATCATTAGTAACCAAAATATCAGCTCCTAATTTAGTTAGCTCAATTCTTAAAGCTTCAAGTCTATCTGTTTCTTTAATTTTTAAAGTATGTAAACCTGTTAAATGACAGCCTATTCCTAAACCTAGACAAGTAACTACAATAGTTTGCGCAATGTCTGGAGTATTGTTCAGTTCAAAATTTACTGTTTCAAATTTAAAATCAGACTGTTTAACCAAAGTCATTTTATTATCCTGAAATGTAGTTTGAACTCCCATTTTATCATAAAGTGATACCAATGCTGAATCCCCTTGTAAACTATTTTCTTTGTAGCTACTAAGTGTAATTGAGGCCGTATCGGCAAGAGCTACCAAACTAAAAAAATATGAAGCTGAACTCCAATCAGACTCTACAACCATTTCTTTTGTAACTACCTCTGCTTTTGGATATACTTTGATTACATTTCCTTCAAAACTAGTTTTAATTTCTAAATCATTAAGCAAAGCCAAAGTCATTTTTATATAAGGTATAGAAGTAATCTCTCCCTCTAATGTAAGCTCTAAACCATTTTCTAATTTAGGCGCCACAAGCAATAATGCCGAGATATATTGACTACTCACATTGGCTGCTAATGTAACTTTTGAAGCTGTTATTTTCTTTCCTTTAATACGAATTGGAGGATATCCTTCGTCTTTTAGATATGAGATCTCCACTCCTAGCTGAGCCAAAGCTTCAACAAGAATCTTTATAGGTCGTTCTTGCATTCTGCTTGAACCTGTCATTACAACTTCTCTCCCTTCATTAACAGCAAAATATGCTGTTAAAAAACGCATTGCTGTTCCTGCATGATGAATATCTACTATTTCTTCATTACCTAGTAATGCTTTTTGCATTACTTCACTATCATCTGAATTAGATGTGTTTGCCAAACTAATATTCGGAAACAAAGCTTTTAACAATAACAATCGATTGGTTTCGCTTTTTGAGCCAGTTACTGCAATTTGTCCTTGTAAATTAGCTTGTGATGTTTTTAATAGTAAATTCATTGTAGGGTGATTATTTTATGCGTTTTGGCAAATTTATTTTAAAAAAAGGATACTCCAAAGCTTTGCTCTAACTTATCACATTATTTTAGTTTATCGTTGTTTTTATGACGGTCTTTGTCCCGAATAGATTTCAAATCCATTTTCTTATCAAAAGCTGCCTGAAGATCAATTCCTGTTTGATTTGCTAAGCATAAAACCACAAAAACCACATCAGCTAATTCTTCACCGAGGTCTTTATTCTTATCACTTTCTTTTTCTGATTGTTCTCCGTAACGACGTGCAATAATTCTGGCTACTTCCCCTACCTCTTCTGTAAGTTGAGCCATATTTGTTAATTCGTTAAAATAGCGAACTCCGTGTTCTTTTATCCAAGTATCAACATCTAGTTGGGCGTTTTTTAAATCCATTTTTATATTCTTTTAAGAAGTAAATTTTACTCTCTATTCTTACTATCCATTATTATTGTCACAGGACCGTCATTTAACAGGCTGATTTTCATATCTGCACCAAAAATTCCAGTCTGAATTTTATTTCCAAATTCCTTCTCCAAAGTAGCTACAAAATTTTCATAAAGTGGAATTGCAATATCGGGTTTTGACGCTTTTATGTATGAAGGACGATTTCCTTTTTTAGTACCAGCATGAAGTGTAAACTGGCTTACGGCAATGATTTCTCCTTGAACATCCTGAACCGAGCAGTTCATGACATCATTTTCGTCGTTAAAAATTCTGATTTTGGTTATTTTTCCAGCCAACCAATCAATATCTTCTTGTGTATCGGCATCCTCAATCCCAACAAAAACAAGTAACCCTTTTTGGATATCGGCTACTTTATTACCATCAACCACTACCGAAGCTGAAGAAACTCTTTGAAGAACAACTCTCAAGATAATGGTGAATTATAAATTATAAATTGTGAATTCATTACGTTGATACATTTTGTTTAGTAGCAATTAATATAGAAGCTAAAATTTTATTTATTTCTACAATATCAAATTTTATAGATTTAAATCGTGTTTCATTTAAATAATCTGACTGAAATAACAATTAACCATTCACAATTAATAATTATTTCCTCGTTTCATCACTGGCAGCGCGATCTTCGTTATGAATATCTGTACGGTAATGCTCGTCTTCGCCTTCTAAGATTTTAAGATAACTATTATAACGTGACCAAGCAATTTCATCTCTTTCCAGAGCAGCTTTTATGGCACAATGAGGTTCATCTTTATGCAAGCAGTTATTAAATTTACACTGATCTTTCAATTTAAAAAATTCAGGAAAATAACCGCTAACTTCTTCTTTTTCCATATCAACAATACCAAAACCTTTAATCCCTGGTGTATCAATAATACGTGCACCAAAAGACAAGTCAAACATTTCTGCAAATGTTGTTGTATGCTGTCCTTGTTTACTCGCTGTAGAAATCATTTTCGTTTTTAGATGCAAGCTAGGCTCCATCGCATTTACAAGAGTTGATTTACCAACCCCTGAATGCCCCGAGAACATCGTTACCTTACCAATCATCATTCCTTTTAATTCCTCAACACCTTTCCCTTCTGTAGACGAAATACGCAAACATTTATATCCTATTTGCTCATATACGTACTGCATATACAATTGCTCATCAAGCGTGGCTTCATCAAAAGTATCAATTTTATTAAAAATCAAAATAGTTTCAATACCATATGCCTCGGCTGTAACCAAGAAACGGTCGATAAAATTAAATGTTGTTGGCGGATTATTAATTGTTACTAATAAAAATACACAATCAATATTAGATGCAATAATATGCATCTGATGAGATAAATTCACGGATTTACGAACGATATAATTCTTTCTTTCATGAATATTATGAATTGTTCCTGTCACTATATCCGAACTTTCTTCGAGCTCATAATCCACAACGTCGCCTACAGCTATAGGATTGGTACTCTTAATGCCTTTCATCCTAAACTTTCCTTTCATTCTACACTCTATAAAATCACCACTTTCGGATTTTACGGTGTACCAACTCCCTGTAGATTTGTAAACGGTTCCTGTCATACTGCAAAGATAAAATTTTGTTTCAGCTTTAAAGTTTAAAGTTCAAAGTTTTTGACCTCAAGTATAAATTAAAAAATCTCCACCACTTTCTTAAAAGCGATGGAGATTCTATTTTCGAGAATTATTAACCATTTAAGTACTATAAATACATTTAAGTTTAATGCTTACAAATCCTTATATGAACTTATACCACTTATATGATTCAAAACAAATTATGCGTTAAGAATTCTTTCTTGGTGACTAATACTTTCTTGGTGAATTGCTTTAAACATTTTAAGTACAAATTCTTCCGACAATCCCTTTTTCTCACCTTCTAGAATCATTTTTCCTAAAATTTCGTTCCAACGGTTGTTTTGAAGAATAGCAACGTTTGCATCTTTTTTCACCTGACCAATTTCGTCTGCAACTTTCATACGTTTTCCTAATAAATCTAATAAATTAGCATCTAGAACATCGATATTAGCTCTTAATTTCGACATTTTCTGGCTATATTCATCTGTTTTATCATCAGTCTTTCTTACTCTCAAATCTTTGAAAATTTGTTTCAAAGCATCTGGTGTAACTTGTTGTGCAGCATCACTCCAAGCATTATCAGGATCAGTATGAGTTTCGATAATCATACCATCATAATTTAAATCCAAAGCTTCTTGCGTCACTTCAAGAATCATTTTACGGTCTCCTGTAATATGAGATGGATCAATGATTAAAGGTAAATCAGGGAATTTATTTTGTAATTCGATAGCAATCTGCCATTCTGGAATGTTTCTGTATTTTGTTTTTTCGTAAGTCGAAAATCCTCTGTGTATTACCCCTAGTTTTTCGATTCCGGCCATGTGCAAACGTTCAACACCACCTAACCACAAAGATAAATCTGGGTTTACTGGGTTTTTAATCAAAACGATCTTATCTGTTCCTTTAAGAGTATCCGCAATTTCCTGAACTGCAAATGGATTTGCTGTTGTACGAGCTCCAACCCATAAAACATCAATATCATGCTCTAAAGCCAATTTACAATGAGCAGCAGTTGCAACTTCTGTTCCCATTAATAAACCAGTTTCTTTTTTAGCTTTTTGCAACCATTTCAAACCAATTTCACCTACACCTTCAAATCCTCCTGGACGCGTTCTTGGTTTCCAGATTCCTGCTCTGAATATACTCACATCAGAATTTTTTAATTCATGTGCAATTTTCAACACCTGCTCTTCAGTTTCAGCACTACAAGGTCCTGCTATTACTAGTGGATGATCTAATTTGAATGCCTCTAACCAATTTCTCATTTCTTTCTTATTTTCCATCTTTTCTTTAGTTTATTTTTTAATAGTAATTCCGTTTAATATTTCTTTTATTTTATTCACACTTTCCATTTCCTCATAAATGGCATTATAATCATCTGCAACCAGTAAATCTTTAAACTGGGTAAGATTTAATATATATTCTTCCAGGGTTTCAATCACCTGTTTTTTATTTTGTTTAAAAATTGGTGTCCACATTGCTGGTGAACTTTTTGCCAAACGAACGGTACTTTCAAATCCACTTCCCGCCATATCAAAAATATCTTGTTCGTCTTTCTCCTTATTAATAACTGTCTTTCCAAGCATAAACGAACTTATATGAGACAAATGCGATACATAAGCAATATGCTTATCATGCGATGTTGGATCCATATATCGTATGCGCATTCCTATTGCTGTAAAAAGCTGTAAAGCCTTTTCCTGTAATTTAAAAGTAGTTTTTTCTACCTCACAAATAATATTCGTTTTACCTTTAAAAAGTCCTTTTATTGCTGCTGAAGGTCCAGAGAATTCTGTTCCTGCAATTGGATGTGTTGCTATAAAATTTCTTCTTCTCGGATGATCTTCTACTGCTTCACAAATTGGCTTTTTGGTAGAACCTACTTCAAAAACTATTGTCTTTTCACCAATTACATCCAGAACTTTAGGTAAAACGGTAAGCGCAACATCTACAGGAACCGAAACAATCACAAAATCAGCAGTTCCCAAATCATCAAAAGTCGACGCTTTATCAATAACTCCTAAGGCAATTGCTTCTTGCAGATGTGCCTCGTTATTATCAATTCCGTAAATAGTAGCTTCAGGATATAATTCTTTGATATCTAAAACCATTGAACCACCTATCAACCCTATTCCTATTACGTGTATATTCATTTTTTATTTTTTATTTGAAGCTTCCCGATAACTATCGGGACGTGCTCCCTGACTGTATCTTTTCATTTTTAACAACTTTTAGATTTAAAATCTATCTATTGCTTCTTGTATTTTTTCTTCTTTAACACAAAGCGCAAACCTTATGTATCCTTCTCCATTACTACCAAAAATGGTTCCTGGTGTAATAAAAATATGTTTCTCATATAATATCTGGTCGATAAAATCTTCTGCCGATGCTATACCTTCTGGTAATTTTGCCCAAACAAATAATCCAACTCCCTCAGCATATACTTTACAACCCAATTTTTCGGCTAGCTTATTGGTAAGTTCACGACGGCGTCTGTAAATCACATTCTGCTCTTCAAACCATGATTCACCACAATTTAATGCTGCAATTGCTCCTTTCTGGATTCCGTAGAACATACCACTATCCATATTACTTTTCACTTTCAAAACTGCATCAATTACTGCAGGATTTCCTAAAACCATTCCAACTCTCCATCCTGCCATATTAAAGGTCTTACTCAATGAATTCAGTTCTAATGCTACATCTTTTGCCCCATCTACCTGCAACAAACTCATTGGTTTATCATTCAAAACAAAACTATACGGATTATCATTAATCAATAAAATATTATGTTTTTTAGCAAAAGCAACCAATTTTTCAAATAACTCCAAACTTCCTCTTGCTCCTGTTGGCATGTGAGGATAACCCAACCACATAATCTTTACTTTTGAAAGATCTAATTTTTCTAAGGCTTCAAAATCTGGCTCCCAATTAGTATTTTCTTTCAAATCATAATAAACTGGAACTGCTCCAACCAAATTGGTTACCGAAGTATATGTTGGATATCCTGGATTCGGAATCAAAACATGATCTCCTTCATTTAGGAAAGCCAATGAAATATGCATAATTCCTTCTTTAGATCCCATCAATGGCAAAATCTCATTAGCTGGATTTAAGGCAACACCATAATTATTCTGATAAAAATCGGCCATTCCTTTTCTCAATTCTGGCAATCCCTGATAACTTTGATATTGATGTGCATTCTCATCTTGCATTGCCGAAACTATTGCTTCGATAACTGCTTTAGAAGGATTTAAATCTGGACTTCCAATTCCCATATTGATAATTGGCTTGCCTTCTGATTGTAGTTGTCTTACTTCTCTAAGCTTTGAAGAAAAGTAGTATTCCTCTACGACATCTAATCTTTTTGCTGTTGTAATCATGGTTCTATTTTATAATTTTTAGCTTTAGGCTTTGAGCCGAAAGCTTTATGCTTTTCTTTTGACTTTCTAACTTTCGATTTTCTGATCTTATGACCCGCTTAAAGGTTTGGTATTTTTATATTCTCCCAAAACTTTAAAATACTCAGCCATTATTTCTGTTAATCGTTTTGCTTTTGCATAATCTTCGTAATCTTCAAAAGTTACATCTACGAAAAACGAATATTTCCAAGGTGTTTCTATTTTTGGCAACGATTGAATCTTTGTTAAATTCAGTTTACAATCGCTCATTACGTTTAAAACTGCTGCCAGACTTCCTCTTTTATGATTTAATTCGAATTTAATCGATGCTCTGTTGATTTCAGTTGTAGGTAAAAAAGAATTCTCTTTCTTGATAATCACAAAACGGGTCATATTGTTTTTGATTGTCTGAATTTCTGGTGCCAGAATCTCTAAATCATACATCACCGAAGCTGTTTTACTTGCTATTGCTGCGATACCTTTTAATTGTTTCTCCTGGATTCTTCTTGCTGTTTCGGCAGTATCTTTATCCTCTACTAATTTAATATTTGGATATTTTTTTAGGAAATCCATACATTGTAATAGTGCCATTGGGTGCGAATGAACTTCTGTAATATCTTCTATTTTTTGGCCTTTTAGCGCCATTAAATTCTGATGAATATTTAAATAATGCTCCCCAATTATGTGTAAATTGTTCTTATCTATCAACGCATAATTCGGAATAATTGGTCCCGCAATCGAGTTTTCGATAGCCATTACAGCCTGATCTGATTTTCCTGAAAGTACGCTGTCAATTAATTCTTCGAATGACAAACATTCGTCAATATCCACATTTTCAGAGAAATACTCATTCACTACCTGATGGTGAAATGAACCTTTAATACCTTGTATTGCAATTTTTGTTGTCATATACTCAAAAAAAAATCCTGATTTGCATCAGGATTGTATATTAGTTTTATTTGTCTTTTAAATTTTCTCAAATAACCATAGCACAATCCTCACTTCTACTAAAGAAGAAATAAAAAGAGTTGCTAAAATAAAAACGGTTGCTTGACATTTTGTTTGTGTTTTTCAATAAATTCTTTGCGAATGTATAAATTATTTTTACCGCACCAAAAAAAATAATGCTTTTTATGAAACAAAAAAGGATTTCTTAACAAATAAGCTCAATTTTGTAAGATAATTAAATAAATCGGCCTTAAAATGCGATTTAACTAATTACCAATTAGTGATTATAGATGTCTCCAAACTTCTCTTCCAAGAATATTATATGAAAAACATTCTGATTTCTTAAACCTAAAAAAGGTCTATTATCCCCATTTGCTCTAAAAACGATTAAATCAGTTACATCTGGTGAAACAAATTTAGGTAAATCTGGTTTTATTTGTCCAACAGGTATTTTTTCGGTTCCAAAACCATGTTTTTGGGCCACATTTATCTGATTCCAAGTAAGATTAGACAGCTTTTTTAATCTCTCTATAAAATCAGCATAAAACTTAAAATCTTTATTTGGTTCTGTCTGCAAATACTTGAAACAAAAAATTGGATAGTTTAATTCGGTATTATTTTGATTAGGAACAGTTATTTTACTTTCCTTAATATCTCTCTTTTTAATTTTCCCCATCTACTCGATGATTTGAGTTTTAAAATACTCTCTCAGCAAATCATAAGAAATTTCTCCTTGAGGGTTTTCATGAAAAATTTTCTTCCATGGCAATTCTGCATGTGTCATTTCCATCAACTTTATGGTAGAAAATTGTCCAAATTCGGCCATTACTTCCTTAAACAATTCATTTTCTTCCTCAGTCAATTCAATAATTTGTACATCTTCATTTAGAGTGATGGCACCTGAACCAAAATCTTTAAAATGGTTAAACATATCCTTCACAACAGGACCATATTGCCAAGCTTCAAATTCTTCTTCAAATAATTTCTTATCATATACTGCAATAAAAAAACCCTGCATATAATAAAGTATTTTTTGCAGTTTTAAATTTGAAATAATTTCTCCCTGACTAGCGTCTGTATGTGCAATAATTTTATGTGCAATTTGTAAAACCGGATAACTCATTACTATTCTTTTTTACAAATTTAAACAATTATTTTCTTCCATTTATAGAGTACAATTATTTCATAATTTTTTGCTGTAAAACAATATCCTACAAAGAAATCCATCTAATAACACTTCTCACAATCTTTTATTACGAAGAATAACCAGACTGAGTAAAAAACAAAAGCAGCTATCATTACGATAACTGCTTTCTATTAAATTAAGAACAAATCTATTCTCTCTGCTCTATTTTATTTCTTCTAATTAACTTCCACACATTTCACAATCATCTGGACCTGCAGCTTGAGCTTTTAATAGCATTGCTTTATAATCCTCTACGTTTATTGGCTCTACTTCTGGAGCTAAAACTGTAACTGATGCTTTAGCTACTGGTGCAATTTCTTCTTTTTTATCGTTGTTTAATGTAAATTTAATTGCATCTACAGCCGATTTTGTTCTCAAGTAATACATTCCTGTTTTTAAACCTGATTGCCATGCATAGAAATGCATTGATGTAAGTTTAGAATAGTTTGCATCTTGCATAAACAAGTTTAATGATTGCGACTGGTCAATAAAATAACCTCTTTGACGCGACATATCTAAAATATCTTTCATAGACATTTCCCAAACTGTTTTATACAATTCTTTAAGATCAACTGGAATTCCATCAATATTTTGAACTGATCCGTTATGACGCATGATCTCTTGCTTCAATGTTTCGTTCCACAAACCTCTTTCTACTAAATCATGAAGTAAATGTTTATTTACTACGATGAATTCTCCTGAAAGCGTTCTTCTTGTATAGATATTTGAAGTATATGGTTCAAAAGCTTCGTTGTTTCCTAAAATCTGAGAAGTAGATGCTGTAGGCATTGGTGCAACTAATAAAGAGTTACGAACACCGTGCTCTACAACTTCCTTACGCAATGAAGCCCAATCCCAACGTCCTGACAATTCTTCATCTTTCATTCCCCACATATTGTATTGGAATTCTCCTTTTGACATTGGAGATCCTTCAAATGTAGAATATGCCCCTTCAACTTTAGCTAATTCCATAGATGAAGTTACTGCAGCAAAATACAATGTTTCAAAAATTTCTTGATTTAATTGTTTTGCATCATCACTTGTAAATGGCATTCTTAACATAATAAAAGCATCTGCAAGTCCTTGAACTCCTAAACCAATTGGTCTATGACGCACATTAGAATTTTCTGCTTCTTTTACTGGATAATAATTTCTATCAATTACTTTATTTAAGTTGAATGTTACACGTTTGGTAACATCAAATAATTTTTGGTGATTAAACTTTCCATTCTCAACAAACATTGGCAATGATATTGAAGCCAAGTTACAAACTGCAACTTCATCCGGAGATGTATATTCAATAATTTCAGTACATAAGTTTGATGAACGGATTGTTCCCAAATTCTTTTGGTTTGATTTACGGTTTGCTGCATCTTTATACAACATGTACGGAAGTCCAGTTTCTACTTGAGATTCAAGGATTTTTTCCCATATTTCTCTTGCCTTAATTGTTTTTCTTCCTTTTCCAGCTGCCTCATAACTTAAATACAAAGCGTCGAATTCTTCACTGTGTACATCTGATAATCCTGGACATTCATTAGGACACATTAAAGTCCAAGTTGTATCTTCCTGAACTCTTCTCATGAATAAATCTGGAATCCACATTCCAAGAAATAAATCACGCGTTCTCATTTCTTCCTTACCATGATTTTTTCTCAAATCAAGGAAATCAAAAATATCAGCATGCCAAGGCTCTATGTACATCGCAAAGCTACCTTTACGTTTTCCTCCACCCTGATCTACATAACGAGCTGTCATATCATATACACGCAGCATCGGAACAATTCCATTAGAAGTTCCATTAGTTCCACTGATATAAGATCCAGTTGCTCTAACATTGTGTATTGCTAAACCAATTCCTCCAGCAGACTGTGAAATTTTGGCTGTTTGTTTTAATGTATCATAGATTCCATCAATACTATCATCTTTCATTGTTAATAAGAAACAAGATGACATTTGAGGTTTCGGTGTTCCCGCATTAAACAATGTTGGTGTCGCGTGAGTAAAGAATTTTTTAGACATTAATTCATACGTTTCAATCGCAGACTCAATATCATCTTTATGAATTCCTATAGAAACACGCATCAACATATGTTGTGGTCTCTCAACAATTTTCCCGTTTATTTTTAATAAATAAGAACGTTCTAAAGTTTTAAATCCAAAATAATCATAATTAAAATCACGGTTATAGATAATTGTTGAATCCAGTACCTGTGAGTTTTTCTTAATTACTTCATAAACATCATCTGCTAACAATGGCGCCTCTTTACCTGTTCTTGGGTTAACATAATTATACATGTCTGACATCGTCTCTGAGAAAGATTTTGTCGTATTAGAATGTAAATTAGAAACGGCGATACGAGCAGCTAATTGTGCATAATCTGGATGCGCAATAGTCATAGAAGCAGCAGTTTCTGCAGCAAGATTATCCAATTCCGAAGTCGAAACTCCATCATACAATCCCTCAATAACGCGCATGGCTACCTTAACAGGATCTACAAGTTCATTTAACCCGTAACACAATTTTTTGATTCTGTCTGTAATCTTATCAAACATTACTGGCTCTTTACGTCCATCTCTCTTTATTACATACATAAGCTTACTTTTTTATTGTTATTGAAAAAATGAAAGACACTGAAATAACGAATTCCAGCACTTAAACATTGTGTGTTTTATTTTTAATTTCGGAATTAGTAGCTTTCCAATAGTTAGCCTCTCCTCAATCTAATATATAGATCAAAAATTAGTCAATAATACCTTTGAATCTTCGATTTGGGAAAAGAGATTCAATCTTTAAATTGTTTTGTTATAGAAACCTTCGTTTCTTAATTTTTTTATTTTAGCGTCGTGGTAATCACTAAAACTTACTTTGTTGTCTAAAAATCTGCATCAAAGCTAATTTTCTGAGAATCACTATCTCCGCCTGAGCTACTATTCATAACTCCTGCTTTTTGATATTCTGAAACTCTTTTTTCAAAGAAATTAGTTTTCCCTTGAAGCGAAATCATATCCATAAAGTCAAATGGATTTGATGAGCCATAAACACGTTCGCAACCTAACTCAACAAGTAATCTATCGGCAACAAATTCTAAATATTGTGTCATTAAAACTGCGTTCATACCAATTAAACTTACCGGAAGAGATTCTGTAACAAATTCTCTTTCTATGTCTAAAGCATCAACAATAATTTCTTTAATTCTATCTTTTGGAACTTTGTTTATTAAATGGTGATTGTGTAAATGCACTGCAAAATCACAGTGAACTCCTTCGTCACGAGAAATTAATTCGTTTGAGAATGTTAAACCTGGCATTAAACCACGTTTTTTCAACCAGAAAATAGAGCAAAAAGCACCTGAGAAAAATATTCCTTCAACTGCAGCAAATGCTATTAAACGCTCAGCAAACGAATCAGATTCAATCCATTTTAATGCCCAATTCGCTTTCTTTGCAATAGCAGGAAAAACATCTAATGCATTAAATAACTGATCTTTTTCAGCTTCATCTTTTACATAAGTATCAATAAGCAGCGAATATGTTTCGCTATGAATATTTTCCATCATGATTTGAAAACCATAGAAAAATTTAGCTTCAGCATATTGTACTTCGTTTACAAAGTTCTCAGCAAGATTTTCATTTACGATTCCATCTGATGCAGCAAAGAATGCTAATATATGTTTAACGAAGTATCTTTCATCATCCGACAACTTGTTGTTCCAATCATTCAAGTCTTGATGCAAATCAATTTCTTCAGCAGTCCAAAAACTCGCTTCCATCTTTTTGTACCAATCCCAAATATCATGATGTTTAATTGGAAAAATTACGAAACGGTTCTTATTTTCTTGTAAAATTGGTTCGACTTGTGACATTATTGTTGTGTTTTATTTTAAATAATTTCAATGAATTTTCATCCATTTCTGTAGACTACAAAGATTGTCATTTGTTGGCTAAAATAAAAGCCAAACTTATTCACAATCGGCTCTAGTTTTTAACAAAGGTGCAAAAACAGAATAATTTTCATACAATTATCAACTTTCTGAAAATGAATCAGTTAAAACTACTCAAATTCACTCAACAACCGTAACCTATAAGGTTTTTTAAATAAAATACAAGACTTTTTTATAAATTTTAAAAATCTTTTTCAGCAATCATTTGGAAGATTTTTTATTACAATCTCAGATTGATTTTAATTATGAAAAACAGATTAATTTTTAAGAGCGCTTCAAATCTTCTGCAACTTTATCAAGCTCCATATACCAATCTTCTCCAAACTTGCGAATTAACGCTTCTTTGACAAATTTATAAACTGGAACCTCAAGCTCCTGACCCAAAGAACAGGCCGCATCGCAAATATCCCACTTATCATAATTAACGGCTGCAAATTCAGTGAAGTCTTTTACTCTAATTGGATATAAATGACATGACACTGGTTTTTTCCAGCTTACGATTCCTTGATTGTATGCTTGTTCGATACCGCAAAGTGCAGTTTTTCCATCAAAAATTACATATGCACAATCCTTATTATCTATTAATGGTGTTTCGAGATCACCATCAGTACCTTTAATCCAAGTTCCCTGTGCTTCAATTGCAGCAATTCCTTCTTTTCGCAAAAAAGGCTTTACTTTTGGATAAATTTCTTCCAAAATCTTTGTCTCCTCCTCACTTAAGGGAGCTCCAGCGTCTCCATCAACACAGCAAGCGCCTTTACAAGCAGATAAATTACAAACAAATTCTTTTTCAAGAATATCCTCAGAAATAATAGTTTTTCCTAATTGAAACATGATAATAGAGTACTGAATTATAAAGTGCAAAGATAGTCAATCTATTTCGATGCCCACCAGATAAATTGAATCAAAAAAACAGACTTTAATTCCACTCAATAGATTAGCCAAATAAAACTACACTTTGTTACAAACATCACGCAAGAGTCATTAAAACATATTTTTATAACAAAAAATCACAGATTAACGTCAAAATGTTAAAAAAAGCTATTTATTTTTTACCTTTACCCACGTTTAACTCCTAAATAAAAACATATGTTAGAAATAGACTTAAAAGAAATAATTACTGTTGGAATGGTACTCTTTGCTGTAATTGATATCGTTGGTTCTATTCCTATTATTGTTAACCTAAGATCTAAGGTTGGACACATCGAATCCGAAAAGGCTTCGATAGTTGCTGGATTGATAATGATTATCTTTCTATTTATTGGAGAAGGATTCCTGAAAATAATTGGTATCGATGTACATTCTTTTGCGGTAGCTGGATCTTTTGTGTTATTTTTTCTTGCTCTAGAAATGATACTTGGAATCCATATATATCGTGATGAAGAAGCAAGCTCTGCCTCTATCGTGCCTCTAGCTTTTCCTTTAATTGCTGGAGCAGGAACCATGACAACATTACTTTCGCTACGTTCACAATTTCACACTATAAATATTGTAATTGCTATTATCCTCAATATAACCCTTGTATATGTTGTTTTAAAATCATCTTCAAAAATTGAAAAAATGCTAGGAAAAAACGGACTTGGCGTGGTTAGAAAGACATTTGGAGTTGTACTTTTGGCTATTGCTGTTAAATTATTCGCAGCTAATGTTAAAGGTTTGTTTGTCTAAAATTAATTTTCATAAATTTACCCACTAGAAATACTTAAAAGCCGAAATACTCGTTTGCGGAACAACCACAAATAACATTTCATTTTTAATTATTTCTTTTAATCATTTAGAAATAAATAGTTATCCTATGAAAATTTTTACTTCCATATTAGTGCTTTTAGCATTAGCTTTGATTATTTTCAATATTACTTTGCTTGACTTTCAAAATCCTCTACAAGGAGATAGCATGGTAGCGTTTATTGGAATAGCAGCTGCGTTTTGTGCCGTACTAATTCTTTTAATTTTTAGAATTTCTAAAAAGATAGAAGAAAAAATGAACGATCAACAATAAGTATGTTTGACGTTTTGATTATTGGCGGAGGCGTATCAAGTATGTCCTGTGCACTTGTCCTTGGATCTGCACAAAACAAACCTTTTGTAATTGATAAAAAAATTGGGGTTTTTACGCATCAAAAAAACTCTTCTCTTCAAGAGGCTCTTTTCAATAATGCTTACGGGATTACTCCTGGAAAATTAGGCTCTGAATTGCTATCGGAAAGTACCGAACATTTAAGCCAAGAATATCCTCATATTGAACAAATACCAAACGAGAAAGTAATAAAGATTGAAGGTGAATATCCTGAATTTTTAATTACTACCAACAAAAACACATACAAAACTAAAATAATAGTTGTAGGGATTGGTTCTGCGAATACTTTTGCTATCGAAGGCTTGACACAATACATTGAGCCTCATAAAAAAGCGCTACCCGAAAAACAACGAATTCAGTTAAAAAACATCGATCACAAAGTCACTGAAGGTATTTATGTTATTGGCACTCTGGCTGGCTGGAGAAGTCAACTTGCAATTGCCGCAGGAAGTGGTGCTGCCGTTGCAACCGATATCTTAACGGTATGGAATAATGGCGTACAAACTCATGCGCACGATAGTACTCGATAACTTTTTAAAACATTAGTTTTTTTTTATTTTACCCATTAAGAGATTAAAAAAAGTTAAGCTTCAGACACTTTATAAACTTAATCTTTTAGTAGTAAAAAAGAAAAACCATTAGACTAAGCTCAATAAACTTAATGTCTTAATGGTTCAAAAATCTTAATGTTTTAGCATTAACTTATTTTACAGAAACAATTTCTTTTACTTTTATATGCTTCTCTGTGTCGGTTTTCCAGATTTCTCCTTTTAAGGAAACCTCATCTCCTTCTTTTAATTTCTTATAGTTTTCAGGACCGCCCACATTTACAATACTAATTGTAGCATAATAAATTTCGTTTTTCTCGGTCTTAACTTTTGCAGTATATCCGTCTTTACCAAACTCTATCGATACAACTTTTCCTGAAATCACGTTCTTATCCTTCATACATGCACAAGAAATCACAAAAGCCATTAAGACTAATAGAAAACTTATTCTTTTTAGATTTTTCATTTATTTATTCTTTAACCGCGAAGTTTGTAAGCCAGTATAACTTATTTTAATTGCACACAGCTTCCTGCAATAACTCTTAGATTCTCATCAAATTGCTTCCAAACTCTACTATATCTAAAAATACCATCTAAGGGTTCATTATTATATTCCCCTCTTAACAAAATAGTAACTCCCACAACAGCAGTATCATCAATTACACTAATAATTTGATCTGAAGCTTCTAATACTTCGATTTTTATTTTACCTGAACGATACTGATCTAAATCGAACTCCTTAGTGATTGTTTGTCCATCTGGTAAATTAAACAGTAAATCATCGTGAAGAAATTTTTCTAAAGCTAAAACATCTGCATTTTTGATCGCAGTTAATAGCTCGATTTCAGCATTTACAATAGTATTTATTTCCATTTTAAAAAAATTAGAATTATTTTTTCTGATTTAAAACTGCCTTAATCATTGCATCATTTTTAAGAATCACATCATAGTAATAAATTTCACCATACAATTGTCTGGCAAATTCAGCTGTAATATAACGATTAATGATCGCTTTATTTTTTTCTAATTTCAAATCTAAGCCATTCTTAAAAAGATACTTCTGAAAAGATTTAAAATAATCATCTGTTGACTGCATTTTTGCGATAAATTCTTGGTAATTTAACCCTGTAAATGCTTTACGATTTTTATCCAATTGTTCGAAAACAAAATGTCCAACAATTCCCGTTTGCAACAAATAAGCTGAGCCTTCACTACCATGCTCTATTTCGATAGGCACAAAAACATCTGGCACAATACCACCTCCACCATAAACAATTTTACCCTTTGGTGTCTTATATTTTAATGTATCAATAACTTTAATACTATCCTTACTATATAATTCTCCGTTGTTAAAACGTGAATCCGACTCTTTAAAGTAGTCTTCGTTTCCATGACTATATGGCTTCTGGATAGAGCGCCCTGTTGGTGTGTAATATCTAGCAACCGTTAATCGAACTGCTGATCCATCATTAAAATCCATTTCGCGCTGAACCAATCCTTTTCCAAAAGAACGACGACCTATTATGTTTCCTCTATCGTTATCCTGAATTGCCCCTGCTAAAATTTCACTAGCCGAAGCACTATTCTCATTAATTAATACAGATACTTTTCCAGACTCAAAACTTCCGCTTCCAGTAGCATACGTCTTTTCAGTTTCTCCATTCTTATTTTTTGTAAAAACAATAAGCTGCTTATCTTTCAGAAATTCATCTGCAATTGCAACAGCTTCTTCCATATAGCCTCCTCCATTATCTCGAAGATCTATAATAAGTGACTGAATTCCCTTTTGCTTTAACTTCGTTAAACCTGATTTAAATTCGGCATAAGTTGTTTCGGCGAAACGATTTATCTTTATATATCCAGTGTTTTTATCCAATAACATCGAAACATCAACACTTTTTATAGGAATAATGTCTCTTTTTATTTTAACTTTTAATTTCTTTTGTTCTGATTTTCGATAAACAGTAAGCTCTACCTCTGTTCCTCTTTTTCCTTTTAATTTAGCAAACAAGCTATCTGACGGAAGTTTTCGCCCGAATAATTTGGTCTTTCCTACATATAAAATCCTATCTCCAGCCTGAATTCCTGCTTTTGCCGAAGGGCCATTTTCTATTGGTTTTATTATTGCAACCGAATCTTTATACATATAAAAATTCACCCCAATTCCAACAAAATCACCTTTCATACTTTCGGCAACTTCTGCTTGTTCACTTGGCGGAATATAAACGGAATGAGGGTCTAATTTTGACAAAATATTATCGACCGTAAGATTAACTATAGAATCTGTATTTATACTATCTACATACTCATTATTAATGAAATCAATTAATTTGTTGAGTTTATTTTTAGAGTTATTTTTAGCTAAGAACTGATCCTGTGCCGGAGTGCTTAATAAGCTTCCAAGTACAGTTCCCAGAGCTAAAGCTGCTCCAATAACTATTGGCAAATATTTTGTATTGAATTTCATATGTAGCTAATATTTATTTTATGAGAATATACTATTGTTATTCTTCATAGCAACCCTATATTTTGAAATTACTGCAAGCTTCTACTCTTCTAATACAGGAATATTCACGACCTCTACACCTGCCTTTATTAAAAACTGGATTCCAGCATCATCACGATATCCATTTTGATAGACTACTCTTTTTATCCCCGATTGATGAATTAATTTACTACATTCTTTACAAGGTGAGAGTGTTATATACAAGGTTGCTCCTTCGCAAGACTGGGTTGACCTTGCTACTTTTAAAATAGCGTTGGCTTCGGCATGCAGAACATCCCATCTCGTTAATCCTTCTTCATCCTCGCAACAATTCCCAAATCCTGTTGGCGTACCATTATAACCATCAGAAATAATCATCCGATCCTTTACGATAATTGCACCAACTTGCTTACGCTTGCAATACGACAACATGCTCCATTCTTTTGCAATTCGCAAATAAGCTTTGTCGTATCTATTTAATTTTTCTTTTTCCATTTTTATCTACTCCATATTTCGCTCTCAATAACCATCGGGATTACAACTCCTATTATAAAAGCCGACATAGCCAAAGTCCAATCACGTTTTGAAAAACGGAAAATTGTTTGAACAATATATGAGATTATTAAAACTACAAAAACTACAATAATTTGAGCTGCCTCAATCCCTAATGCAAATTCTCCCAAGGGCAATAATTTTGATGTTGGACTACCTCCTAATATTGTTCTGAAATAATTAGAGAATCCTAAACCATGAATTATCCCAAAGAAAAGTGTTATAAAAAACACTAAATTAATACTCTCCGTTTTAGATGATTTCCCTGCTGTAAAAAAATTAAAAAAAGCAGTTATTAAAATGGTTATCGGAATTAAAAATTCGACGATATTTACTTTAATAGTAACTATTCCATAAACTGATAGCAGTAAAGCCAATGTGTGACCAACAGTAAAAATAGTTACAAGCAATAAAATTCTTTTCCAATCCTTAAATGAATAAGGAATAGTTAAAGCCATTAAAAACATTACGTGATCGTATGCATGAATATCTAGAACGTGTTTTAATCCTATTTGAAAATAAATCCAAAAATCTGACATGGGTATTTTAATTTAAAATTGATAAAGGGTGTGTAAACTTACGATTAATTTTGAAAATGGTAGATTGCTATTCTAAAATCATTAAATAAAAATAAGTTAAAATTACAGTTTTTGCAATTATAAAAATTATGAGAAAATTAAAATTAATAATTTAAAAATAGATTTATCTTTGTGATACAAAAAACCAATTAATTATGTCATTTTCAGATTTATTTGATAGCGAATTTAAACTAAGAAATAAAGGTCATTTTTCGGCTATTGTTCGCGTAGCTCTTGCAGACGGAAAAACAAATCAAGAAGAAAAAGCTTTTTTAGACAAGTTAGCTTCTAGATTAGAAATTTCGGACGAAGAGTATAAAGAGATTCTTGCAGATCCATTCAAGCACCCTATAAATGCGCCTTATTTGTATTCACAACGTTTAGAGCGTTTATACGATTTGGCTCGTATGGTACACGTAGATCACCACATGGGAGACAGTCAGGAAATCATGCTAAGAAGACTTGGACTTGCACTAGGATTTACTCCTGGAAACGTAAACTACATTATTGCAAAAGCACTTTCGTTAGTAGATAAAAAAGTAGATTTAGATACTTTTACTTTCGAAATGCAAAATATGAATAAATAAAAAAGGTTGCAGTCGCCGTATTCAGTTTTCAAACTGGTACTTAAAACTGACACTGGTACTTAAAAAAGTCTACAGTCATAGTTTACAGTTTTCAAACTGAAACTGAACACTGAAACTGGTACTTAAAAAATAAAACCCGACTTTTTCAAGTCGGGTTTTATTTTTTTATTATTTTGCATTAAGCATAAACTCTTCTGCTTTTTCGACCATATTATAGCTTCCACAAAAGAACGGAACGCGTTGGTGCAATTCGGTTGGATTAATCTCCATGATTCTATTAAAACCATCAGATGCTTTTCCTCCAGCTTGCTCGGCTACAAATGCCATTGGATTACATTCATACAACAAACGAAGCTTCCCTTTTGGTGCCTTGCTACTTGTTGGATACAAATAAATACCTCCTTTAATCATGTTTCGATGAAAATCAGAAACTAAACTTCCGATATATCTCGAAGTATAAGGTCTGTCATCTTCTTCATGCTGACAATACTTAATATAATCCTTTACTCCTTGCGGGAAATGAACATAGTTTCCTTCATTTACAGAATAAATATTTCCATCTTTTGAATATTTCATATTTGGGTGTGACAAATAAAATGTTCCAATTGCAGGATTTAAGGTAAATCCATTTACACCATGCCCTGTTGTATAAACCAACATTGTCGAAGTTCCGTAAATTACATATCCTGCCGCAACTTGGTTAACTCCTGGTTGTAAAAAATCCTCAAGTGTAACTGGTGTTCCTATTGGCGTAATTCTTCTATAAACTGAAAAAATAGTTCCCACAGAAACATTCACATCAATATTAGACGAACCATCAAGTGGATCCATCAAAACCACATATTTATTATTATGGCTATTATCACTTCCTTGTACAGTAATGAAATCATCATTTTCTTCTGAAGCGATTCCGCAAACAATCTCACGATTAATTAAGGTTTGAATAAAAACCTCATTTGCATACACATCTAGTTTTTGCTGATCTTCTCCTTGTATGTTTTGCTCTCCAGCTGCACCAACGATGTCAACTAAACCCGCTTTGTTTACTTTATAATTAACGACTTTGGCCGCCAATCGTATAGAGTTGATAATTCGGGAAAGCTCTCCCGACGAATACTGAAATGCTTTTTGGTTCTCAATAATAAACTCTCCTAGTGTTTTATTGCGTTCTTCCATTATACTATATCGTTGTAGATTTTTTTTTGAAGTCACAAATATCGCCTTTTTTGTGAAATTGATTTAAAAATTATTTAGTTAGTTTGTCCGTATTGTATATTTGTTAATCAAAAGCAATAATCAAGTTCGAAAAAACCATTATTTTAGATATAAATACATTAATAATAAGAATTTATGAATATTAGAAAAGGAAACCCTGATGATATGAAAGCTGTTTTAGGCTTGATTCAGGAACTAGCCATATTCGAAAATGAACCAGATGCAGTTTTGGTTACGGAGAGCGATTTAGTTCGTGATGGCTTTGGAGAAAATCCTCTTTTTCATGTATTTGTAGCCGAGGTAGATGCCGAAATAGTTGGAATCGCCTTATACTATTACCGATTCTCAACCTGGAAAGGCAAAACAATACATTTAGAAGATTTAATTGTTAAAGATAAAATGCGCGGATCTGGTTTAGGAATGGCATTATACTCCAAAATAATGGAGCAGGCAAAAAAAGATAAAGTAAGAAGAGTCGAATGGAATGTACTCGATTGGAATACTCCTGCAGTTAAATTCTATGAAAAATCTGGAGCCAAAGTCTTCGATGAATGGCGTGTTGTTCAAATGGATGAAGCTGGAATTAATACTTTTTTAGAGAAAAAATAAAAATTTAAGACACAATATATAATAATAAATAATGAGAGTATTCAAATTTGGTGGTGCCTCAGTGAAAGATGCTGAAGGAATTAAAAACGTATATGACGTTTTACAAAAAGTAGGTTATGAAGATGTATTGCTTGTAGTTTCGGCTATGGGAAAAACCACAAACGCTCTAGAAGTTGTAATAAAGAATTATTTTGAAAAATCGGGCGAGTTAAATGCATCTGTTCAAGAAGTAAAAAAATACCACAACCAGATATTGCTGGATTTATTCGAGAATGAAAAACATGAAGTTTTTACTGCTGTAAATGCGTTCTTTTCGGAATTAGAATATTTTCTTGCCCATAATAAATCGCCTAACTATAACTTTGTTTATGATCAAATTGTAAGTTTTGGAGAATTAATTTCGACTACTATTTTAAGTCATTTCATGAATTTCATGGGTGTTCAGACCCAATGGATTGATGTACGTAACTTCATAAAAACTAACGCAACTTACAGAGATGCTGAAGTAGATTGGGAGTTAACCCAAAAAAATATTGGTAAAAATGTAAAGCGAAATATGCTGAACATAACTCAAGGTTTTTTAGGTGCCGATGAAAACAACTTCACAACAACTTTGGGCCGTGAAGGTTCTGACTACACTGCTGCTATTTTTGCTTATTGCTTAAATGCCGAAAGTGTTACCATTTGGAAAGACGTTCCTGGAGTAATGAATGCTGACCCTCGTTATTTTGAAAATGCAAGCTTGCTTAATCAAATTTCATATCGTGAGGCTATCGAATTGGCCTTTTACGGAGCAACGGTTATTCATCCAAAAACATTACAGCCTTTACAGAAAAAAGAGATTCCGCTATATGTAAAATCATTTATCAACCCATTGTTAAAAGGAACAAGCGTTTCTAAGGGTGTTGATTTAGAACCTTATTTACCTTGTTTTATTGTAAAGAGAAACCAACTTCTAATTTCACTTTCTTCAATAGATTTTTCTTTTATTATGGAAGAAAATATCAGTGAGATTTTTGCCTTATTCCACGAGTTTAAAATAAAAGTTAATTTAATTCAAAACTCAGCGATTAGTTTTTCTGTTTGTGTAGAAGATAAATTTGAAAATTTCAATGACTTGAATGCTATACTTTCGAAAAAATTTAAAGTTGATTTTAGCGAAAATGTTACCTTATATACTATTCGTCATTTTGATGATAAAGCAGCCGAAGCCGTTGAAGAAAACAAAGTAGTTTTACTAAAACAAGTAAGCCGCGAAACCATGCAAGTGGTAACAAAAGACTTGAATTAGTTTTCTTTAAAAAAGTTAATTACAAAATTCCCATAATAAGAAAGGCTTCACTTAAAAAAAGTGAAGCCTTTCTTATGTCTGAAGCAGATTGCTTTTATAATATAAAACACTAATTCGAAAAATTTCCCAAAGACCGTTTAAAATTAAGATTAGAAAATATTAAATTTATTAATTCTATATTAGAAGCACCCAAAATGCTTCATTAACTTTTACACTAGAATAAATGAAAATCTTTAAAAAAATACGTAAAACAGGCATACGTCAGTTTATTTTTTTAATTTTTATAACAACAGTAATGTTTTTTTGGTCATATTTCTTTAGTGATAAAGAATTTAGTTGGAGTAGTATATATAAACATCATAAAGACATAAAAATGTATATCGTTTTATTATATGCATTTTTATCAGCACTTTTTATACATGTTGGAATATTATATTGTACTAAATATCCTCCTTCAAAATAAAATCAACTTAAATTAATGAGATGAATAAATATTCTATTTTCTGGATAACTTAATTTTAGACATTATATCTTATCAAAATTTATAAAATGCGTCTTTATAATATTCTTTAATTCATCACTATCAACCTTACCTAAATTTCCCAATTATAAATACTACTTTTGAGGTTTTGGAGTTAAAGTATTTATGATTAAAAAATTACTCTTTTGGATTGTAATTATTTTTTGTTCTGGGCTTCATGCTCAGGAAATAAACTCGTACTATAAAACCAAAAGAATTGGTACCTCTCGAGATACTATTCATTTAGAAAATTTTAGTATCAATTCTAATTTTTTTCAGCTTTTCGACACCAACAAAATACTTATTGACAGCAGTTTATACAAAATTAACTTCCAAAAAGGAACCTTACTTATAAACGAAAAACTAACTTCGAGTACTGATTCCCTAATAGTTGAGTATTTAAAACTTCCTGATATACTAACCAAAGAATATAAAATTTACGACTCTAATCGAATTGTAAGCAATGGCGCAACGGCTGAATCGCTATACCAAATACAACCCAAAAATGCCAAAACAATTACTCCTTTTGATGGATTAACTACTTCGGGAAGTATTACTCGCGGAATCACCATTGGTAACAATCAAAACACGGTATTAAACTCCAATCTTGACCTTCAAATTACAGGAAAAATATCCGATAATGTAAGTATTCGTGCTTCATTACAAGACAATAATATTCCGCTACAAGACGGTGGTTATTCTCAAAAGCTAGATCAATTCGATAATATATTTATAGAACTATTTAGCAATAATTGGGCATTACGAGCTGGAGATATTTTTCTTGAGAACAAAAAAACTCAATTCCTTAATTTTGATAAAAAGGTTCAAGGACTTGCCGTTAATTTTAATTTTGGCGATGAAGAAAGTAAAACCAATGTATTTGCCTCGGCTGCACTAGTAAGAGGTCAATATGCTAAAAGCAACATTACAGGACAAGAAGGAAATCAAGGTCCATATAAACTAACTGGACAGAATGGTGAGTTATATATATTAGTTATCTCGGGTTCTGAAAGGGTATATGTAAATGGTGTTTTATTAAAACGAGGTGAAAATAAAGATTATACTATCGATTATAATGCCGGCGAAATTACTTTTACTTCGCTATTTACCATTACTTCAGAAATGCGAATAAGCGTAGAATATCAATATTCAAATCAAAATTATACCCGATTTGTAACGTATGCTGGTGTTACTCATGAAAATAAAAAATGGAGCTTTGGAGGGTATTTATACTCCGAAAATGATTTAAAAAACCAACCGCTACAACAAAATTTAACCAAGGAACAGGTTGAAACATTAAGTACTGCAGGAGATGATACAAATGCTATGATTGCTCCCTCAGCATATGCAGATACTTACTCAGACAATAAAATTCTCTATAAAAAAATAATACTAAATGGAGAGGAAATATACGAATTCTCCAATGATCCCAAAGAGGAACTATACAATGTAAGATTCAATTTAATAGGCGCTCAGTCTGGAGACTATATCCTTAAGAACGTAAATACTATCGATCGTATTTATGAATATATTGCACCTATAAATGGTATTCCGCAGGGAAATTATGCTCCAATTATTAAACTTATTGCTCCAATAAAACTACAAGTAGCTACTTTTTTGGGTAAATATAGCCCAACCGAAAAAACAAATTTTGATTTTGAAGTAGGAGTTAGCAACAATGATGCAAACTTATTTTCGAATGTACAAGACAGCGATAATAAAGGCATCGCTACCAAAATAAATGCCAAACAGCGTTTGTTTTCTAAAAGCTGGAATCTGGATGCCTTTATAAATTATCAATTTATTCAAGAAAATTTCAAATCAGTTGAACGACTTTATAATATTGAGTTTGATCGGGATTGGAATCTTCCCGCAACACGGTTTGGAAATCAGAGTTTGCTAATTTCAGGATTAAACTTCGATTTATTTCCTCAAAAAAAATCATCAGATATAGGATTGGTTACCTACCAATTTGAAAATTTAGATTTTACCAAAAACTACTCTGGAAGCCGACATACAGTTAATGGGATTTTTAAAGTAAAAAATTGGATTTTTCAGAACCAAGGCAGCTTGCTTAATAGCAGCAGTACCCTATCGACATCTAAGTTTTTAAGAAACCAAACCCAAGCCCGCTATCATTTTAAGAAAAACTGGATCGGAGGTACGATACAACTTGAAGATAATCAGGAAAAAAATAAAGTCACTAATCAGTTTTCGGCTTTAAGCCAAAGATTTAATGAATATGGTCTATTTGTGGGACGTGGTGATAGCACCAAAGTTTTTGTAGAATTGGGATTTTTAAGACGAAGCAATGATAGTTTGCAAAACGGATTATTACAACGTGTAAACAATTCTCAAACATATTACTTGAAGTCAAAATTGATACAAACCACTAAAAGTGATTTATCTGTATATGCAAGCTATAGAGTATTAAACTTTGAAGATGTTACTAAAAAAAGAGAACCTTCTTTAAATTCAAGAATTCTATATAACGATCGCTTTTTTAATCAGTTTATTCAAACTACTACAGCATACGAAACCAGTTCAGGAACGATGCCTCAACAAGACTATACATACATAGAAGTTCCCGTAGGACAAGGAGTTTATACTTGGAACGATTATAACAACAATGGAATTCAGGAATTACAGGAATTTGAAGTCGCTGCATTTATTGATCAGGCAAAATACATTCGAATCTTTTTACCTAATCGGATTTATATAAAAACAAATCAAAATAAATTTTCTCAATCAGTAACCTTGAATCCAAATCAATGGTTAAATGAAACTGGTATAAAAAAAATAATCTCTTATTTTTATAATCAAACCTCATTTATATTAGATCGAAAAGTAAAAAGTAATGGTGATCGCTTTGAATTAAATCCTTTTAATTCTTCAGATGAAAATGTGTTGGGTTTAAACTCTAGTTTCAGAAACAGTCTATTCTATAATCGAGGCAAACAAAAACATTCAACAACTTATACCTATTTACAAAACAAAAGCAGAAACTTACTTACAATAGGGTCTCAGCAAGCTACAAACAGTTCGCATCAATTACAATATTCTCATTTATATGATAAAAGCTGGTTATTAAGCTTTTTTACCAAAACCATTCAAACTGATCTTATTTCTGAAAGTTTTCCCGAAAAAAACTATAAACTTACTGGTTATCAACTAGCACCAAAGATTAGTTATTTGTTTTCTAAAAGTACAAGCTTGGATTTCTTTTATGAGATTCAAAACAAAGACAACCAAATTGGCGATGAAGAAACCTTAAAACAAACCCGATTAGGAACATCATTCTCTTATGCAGGAGATAAAAAAATAACCCTAAATGGAGAATTCTCTTTTTACCAGAATAAATTCACAGGCAATGAGTTTTCATCTGTAGGTTTTCAAATGCTGGAAGGCTTACAAACAGGGCAGAATTTGGTATGGAGATTGTTATTACAAAAAAATATTACACAATTTTTGGATGTCAATGTAAACTATCAAGGGCGAAAAGGCGAAACGGGAACTACTATCCATACAGGAAACATTCAACTAAGAGCTTATTTTTGATGTATTTTAAAAAACATTACAATAAATTGATTAATTTTATTATGAATTTTAACACTTTAAGACATGAAAAAACTATTATTACTTTGTTTTATGTTCGTTTTCTCTAGTAATTTTTACGCTCAGGAAACTGCTGTAAAAAAGACTAAAGCCAAAGCTAAAACAGAAGCTGCTAAAGAGAAAAAAAAGGCTACCGACTCTAAAACTACAGCAGAGAAAAAAGCAACTAAAGAAAAAGCAACTGCTACTAAAAGTGTAGATGATAAAGTTGCAAAAGCAAAAAGTGATGCTAAAGCTAAAACTACTAAAACAGAAGAGTCTGCTACAAAAAAAGCTGCCAAAGCTAAAGCAGATGCTAAAAGTACAACTGATGATGCCACTAAAAAAGTAACTAAAGCCAAAGCAGATACTAAAGCTGCTACTGAAAAAGTAGACAAAGCTAAGGCTGATACTAAAGCAGCATCAAAGACTACTACAAAAAAGGTTAAAGAAACTAACGAAAAGGCTCCTAAAGTAGCTGATAAAATTACGGGGGAATATAATGGTAAAAAGGTATATACTGGCCCAAGAGGTGGTAAATACTACATTAATTCTAACGGAAATAAAACTTACATTCAAGACTAAATAACTTGTTCTTGATAAACTAAAAAAGGTTAGACTACTTATAATGTCTAACCTTTTTGTATTTACTAAAATAATAACTTAATATTTTAGTAATCATTTATAAATAAGGAAAACACTTACTATTTGTAACTTTCGCTGGGTTAACTTAACATAACCCAATTCTATATGAATTTAGATTCAACCAATAAAACCATTCTTATTGCTCCATTAAATTGGGGCTTAGGTCACGCTACAAGATGTATTCCTATAATTAAAGCACTACAAGAAAACAACTATATACCAATAATTGCCTCGGATGGAATTGCTTTAGAATTATTACGAAAAGAGTTTCCTTATATTCAAACCCTTGAATTGCCTTCTTACCAAATAGAATACGCAAAAAATGGTAAAAACTTCAAATGGAAATTAATCAAAAATTGTCCTAAAATGATTGAAGCTATCCTCGACGAAAAAAAGATGGTAAGATCCTGGATAAAAAAATATGGCATTGACGGTATTATTTCTGATAATCGTTTAGGGGTTTACTCTAAAAATATACCTTCGGTTTTTATTACACACCAATTAAATGTGATGACTGGAAATACTACTTGGTTTACTAGTAAATGTCATCAATACTTTATAAAAAAATATACTGAATGCTGGGTTCCAGACATAAAAAAGAAACCTAATCTAACTGGTGAATTAGGTCATCTAAAAACCAAAAAACTTAAGTTAAAATACATTGGCCCTTTAAGCAGAATGCGCAAGAAAGAAACGCCAAAAGTATATGATTTAATGGTTATCTTATCCGGACCAGAACCTCAACGAGGCTATCTTGAAGAGAAATTGAAGAAAGAAGTACTTCGTTACAAAGGGAAAGTTGTTTTTGTAAAAGGCATTGTCCAAAAGGACCAAAAAAAGGAAGTCGTTGAGAATGTTACCTATTACAATTTCATGAACACACGCCAACTAGAGCAAACTTTTAACGAAAGTGAACAAATCTTATGTCGTTCTGGCTATACAACTGTAATGGATTTGGTTAAATTAGAGAAGAAAGCTTTTTTTATACCAACTCCTGGTCAATATGAACAACTATATCTCGCTGAAAAATTACAAGAAGAAGGTCTTGTGCCTTATGCGCTACAAGATGATTTTAAAATTGAAGATATTGCAAAAATCGACGAGTATAAAGGATTGCCTCAATATAAAAAGAAAGCAAAATGGAGTTCATTATTTTCCGTTTTCGAAAAACAATAAACTCCATCTCTATATTTTTTTAGAAATTAAATTGAGCTTGTATCCTCAATAGGTTTCCTTGTTGTCTGTTATTTGGTAATACGCTATCCTCAAAAGTTCTATCTGCAATAACATATTCTGCGGTAAACTCTAATGCTTTTAATGGTTGCCATTCTATTCCAATTTCATAATCCCTAACGACATAACTTCTGGCATCTTTTTCATATTTTTTCCCTCCATCATAATATTGAAATTTTGCAAAAGGATATAATAGCTGCTTTCCTAAATCCCATTTATAATTTAATAAAACATAACCACCATTTATATTTGTTACATCAACACTATTCGTTTCCTTGTTATAACGAGGTCCTTTACCTATGTTATATTCCGTTTGAATTCCAAAAGGTTTCGGATAGAGAACAAAAGTAGCCCCTACTCTTTGATCTTTTACATATTGTTTATTAGCATTTACTGGCACTCCTGGTGAAATCTCGGTGGTAAATGCCCATTTCCCTGTATAAGCCTGAATTCCTGGCTCAATAATTTGACCTCCTACTACAAAAGGATAACTTACTCTAGCTACAACATTTAAATCTCTGTTACTATCTAGCTTATTTGCAATTTGACCATTATATACTCCAAAAGCAAAAACACCATAATCGCCTGAGCCTTTGTAGCCGTCTTTTACCAACATTTCAAAACGCTCTCTTATCTTGCTTGGTGCCCAATAAAAAAATACTCCTAAATCACGTTCATTCAATATCGCACTATTCATTGCATCGTTTCTATCCAAAGTAAGTCGAACAGAACTAGATTGCATATTCTCGAAACCATAAGGAATTTTACTTTGTCCTACACGAACACGATATTCTCTTTTAGGATCAAAAGAAATATCAAAAAATATGTCTCTAATTTGAACGAAATTGTTAATTCCTGTACTTGGTGAACTTGCAAAATCGGGTTGGAAGTAAAAATACACGTTAGGATGTACTTGCCCTGAAAATACTAATCGTGCACGTCTTATAAAAAATCCATTGTTAGATTTTGCATCTGGCTCTGTTGAAGTTGTTCCCCAAGATCTATCACATTGTTCACATGAAACTTTATCATTGGTAGATAATAATCCGTTATATCTTATTTGTGCATAACCTCGTAATGAGATTTTTTCATACCAATGTTCCTTTTCTTCTTTTTGAAGAGCAGGTTCAATCTTTGGTTCCGCTATTATTGCAGTTTCTTTTGCCTTATTTATAGAGTCTAAAATACGAACAACCTCTTTCTTGATCTCCTCCTTGTTTACCTCTTGTGCATGGATCCCACTCGCCATTAAAGATAAAACTACAACTAAAAATTTTCTCATCTTATTTTTTTAACTCCCGTTCAGAATGCAAAAATCACCCATCAAAGTTAACATAACGTTACCAAGATGTTATCATAATAAGAATTTAATATTAAGCGCAGATCGGCAGTTTTAAATTGGTGTTAAAAGGGGAGTATTTTATGCCTAATCAAGATATTAAGATTACATTTATTTAACTTCAGCATTAGTGCTTTTATATGCTTTTTCTAATGTGAATGAAAACTCTGAACCTATACCAAACTCACTCTCTACATATACTTTCTCTTTATGAGCTTCGATAATATGTTTAACTATGGCAAGTCCTAATCCAGAACCTCCTTCTGAACGGGCACCACTTTTATCTACTCTATAAAATCGTTCAAAAAGTCTTGGTATATTTTGTTTCTCAACTCCTTCTCCATTATCGCTAATACGAATAAGTACTTTTTTCTTTGTAAGATTTACTACTCCAACTTCGGTAGTTCCTCCTTGTCTGCCATATTTGATAGAATTCACAATCAGATTCTCTAATATTTGCTGAATTCTGTCTTTATCTCCTTTTACAAAAATAGGCTGAAGAAATTTCTTCTCGTAAGTTAGTTTTATCTTCTTTTTATCGGCTTTCATTTCCAATAAATCAAAAACATTTTGAATAAGTTCAATGATATCAAAATTAGTAATTACCAAATTTAAATCGCCTGTTTCTAATTTAGTAATCATATCTAAATCTTCAACGATATAAATTAATCGCTCTACCCCTTTTTCGGCACGTTTAAGATATTTTTTTCGAATGGTTTTATCTTCCATAGCCCCATCCAATAATGTCGAAATATACCCCTGAACAGTAAACAAGGGGGTTTTAAGTTCATGCGAAACATTACCTAGAAATTCTCGACGGTATTCTTCACGAATTTCGAGCATTTCGATTTCTAACTTTTTATCGGTTGCAAATTTTTTGACTTCACGCGAAAGCGTTTCCATATCCGTAGTAATCGGTTGGTTGATAAGTGTACTGGATTCTAGCAACGAAACTTCATCGTAGATTTTCTTTACTCTTCGATAAATAAAACGTTCTACACGGTATTGCAAAACCATAAATGAGAATGCATATACGGACACAAGAAAAACAAGGCTAAATAATACCAGATGTTCTGTTTTATTTTTGAAGAATAATAAAACTAGAATTACTACGAATCCTGTAGCAAAGAGACTTATATATAGTGCTGACTTTACAGCAAACTTATAGGTTTTTTTAAAACTTATTTTCATTTAATTCATGGATAGCTTTATACAAAGATAATTCTGATTTCTTTGCATTATGCTTTTGTTTGGTAATCTTTATTTTAAACCTCGAATTTGTATCCTACTCCTTTGATGGTTTTAAATAAATCTTCGCCGATTTTTTCTCTCAATTTTCGAATATGCACATCAATCGTTCTTCCGCCTACAACTACTTCATTACCCCAAACCTTATCAAGAATTTCATCACGCTTGAATACTTTCCCTGGTTTTGAAGCCAATAAATAAAACAATTCAAATTCTTTTCTAGGCAAAGCAATCTCAATATTATCTTTTACGATTTTATATTCTTCACGATTAATTTCGATACCACCTACATTTAATGTATCACTACTAACTTCTTGTTCTTTTAAGCGTCTCAACAATGCTTTTACCTTACTTACCAACAATTTTGGTTTAATAGGCTTAGTGATATAATCATCTGCTCCAGCATCAAAACCAGCAACTTGAGAGTAATCTTCGCTTCTTGCTGTTAAGAATGTAATAATAACATTATTTAGTTCGGGAATTTTTCGAATATGTTCACAAGCTTCCATACCATCCATTTCTGCCATCATAACGTCCATTATTATAAGATCTGGCAATTCTTTTTGTGCTTTTGCAATTGCATCTTTTCCATTAGAAGCTGTAATTATTTGATACCCTTCCTGAGAAAGATTGTATCCAACAATTTCTAAAATATCCGGTTCATCATCTACTAGTAAAATCTTAGTTTGTGTTTTTTTCATAAAATAGCAAAAATTGGGTTATCTCATTGATACTTATACTATATAACATTCAATGAATCTAATTGCGAGTGTAAAGATAATAATAAATCAACTGTTAAAAAGTCGTGTTAACCGTAATTTAATCTCATAACAATTTCATAATATATTAGAGACAAAAGAATAACAAGTAGCTAACATCAACTTTACAAAGCCATCCTTTATTTGCAAAAAAATAAACAAACAACAAACGAAAATGAAATTCAACTTAAAATTTCTATTTATTACATTATTTATTTGTGCTGTTTCTATGGCTCAGACCAAAGGTACAATTTCTGGGGTTTTAACCGACAAACAAACTAATAATGAAGCACTTCCATTTGCAAACGTTCTTATTAAAGGAACTAACAACAGTGCAAATACTGATATCGATGGTAAATATTCGATAAACATAGCTCCTGGTAGCTACACTGTAATTTATAGTTTCTTGGGGTATGAAACTATAGAAGCAATAGTAATTGTTAAAGCAAACGAAACTACAACTAGTAATCAAACATTATCTTCAGGGAGTTATACTCTAAAAGATGTTGTAGTAAAAGCATCATCTGTAAGTAAACAAAAAGAATCTGCTTTACTTTTAGAACAAAAAAATGCTGTAGAAATAAAACAATCTATTGGAGCTCAAGAGCTTTCGAGAAAAGGAGTTAGCGATGTAGCAACAGCAGTTACCAAAACTACAGGTATTACAAAACAAGAGGGAACCGGTAATATCTTTGTTAGAGGTTTAGGAGATCGCTACAACTCTACAACCATGAACGGATTACCAATTCCATCAAATGATCCTGAGAAGAAAAACATTAGCTTAGATATTTTTTCTACAGATATTGTTGAGTATGTATCTGTAGATAAAGTTTACAGCAGCAAATTATATGGAGATTTTGCTGGAGGAAACGTAGACATAGCATCTAAAGATTACAAAGGAAATGGTTTCTTTAAAATCGAAATAGGATCTAATGTTAATACAAACGCATTAGCCGAAGATGACTTTAGATTACAAAAAGGTATTAATAGTTTTGGGTTCTCAAACCCAAAAATTCCAAACAATCCACTTACTCAATACAACTTCAATACTTTACAAACTGACAAAAAAGCACCTTTTGCTGGATCAATTGGTATATCAGGAGGAAAAACTTTTAACGTAGGTGAACAAGGTAAATTAAGTTTTTTTGCAACCGCAAATTTCAGTAATGAATACAATGCTATTAAAAATGGCACAGCAAAAGGAAGTGTAAACGGTGCTGGAGTTGCATTTAAAGACTTTCATACTTACAAAGACATGAGTTACCAAACTAACTCTACTGGTTTGTTAAATATCGGATATAAAATTAACACAAATAACAAAGTTAATTTTAACACACTTTACATCAATAGCTCTACTCAATCTAAAGAAGAATATTACGGTTACATAGTGGATATAGCTAATAATGGAAATGGATTAATTCGTCGTTTCAATTATGAAAAAAATAGCCTTTGGGTAAATCAATTATTAGGAGATCACAAACTAACAGACAGATCAAAATTAAACTGGGGAGCTTCATACAATATCGTTGACGGATCTATGCCTGACAGAGTTCAAAATACTTTTAGAAACGAGCCAAATGGATATGTACTATCTACCATTTCAAGACCCGAAAACAATAGATACTTTCAAAAACTAAGAGAAGATGAATTAGCAGCAAATGCTTCTATTGATTATAAATTCAATAAAAATAGTGATGATGAATTTAAAGGAAAAATCACTTTAGGAGGAAATGGAAGAATCAAAAACAGAAAATTTGAAGCTACTCAGTTCAACTTTCAATCAAATGATGGTTATAGAAACTTTATTGTTGACCCAAACAATCTGGATTTGTTTTACAACAATGATAACTTTAACAATGGATATTTTAATATTTCAACATTTAGAGGAAACTCCCAAATTAGTGATGCTTTAGATCCTCAAACTTATAATGGTAAACAAACTATCCTTGGCGGTTATGTTAATACAGAATACAAATTCAATCCTAAATTAACAGCTGTTTTAGGTCTTCGTTTAGAATCATTAATTCAAGATGTTGACTGGAATACACAATTAGGCGATATTGGAAGTGACAAATTAGATAAATTGGCTTTTTTACCAAGTTTAACAATGAAATATGAATTAAACGAAAAACAAAATTTACGTTTAGGATTTAGCAAAACATACACTTTACCACAATTTAAAGAAAGAGCACTATTTGTTTATGAAGAAGTTCTACAAGTAAAAGTAGGTAACCCATATTTATATGAATCAGATGATTACAACTTAGACCTTAAATGGGAAATGTTCCCTAAAAGTGATGAATTAATTTCGTTTACTGCTTTTGGTAAATACATCCTTAACCCAATGAATGAAGTAACAATTGCATCTTCTTCAAATGACGTCTCTTATATTAACACTGGTGATTATGGATATGTTGCCGGAGGGGAAGTTGAATACCGCAAACAGATTTTTAGTTTTGGTGATGTTAATTCAAAAAAACTTACTGCAGGTATTAATGCATCTTACTTATATAGTAATCAAGAATTAAATTCTGAAAAAGTTAACAGAGAAACAGATTACCAAGTTGACTTTACAAACAAAAAGAGTCAATTTACCGGAGCTTCTGATTTACTTTTAAATGCCGATCTTTCTTATTTAACAGAATGGAGCAATAAAGACAAAAGCTTAAATACAACTATTGCATACTCTTATTTCTCAGATAGAATAAATGCTATTGGAACAAATGGCAGAGGTGATTTAGTAGACAAAGCATTTGGTTCATTAGACTTTATCGCTAAAACCAAACTAAATAAAAATCTAGGATTAGATTTTGTTGTAAAAAACATCCTAGATCCTTCAATCAATAGAGTTCAAGAAAATAGCTCTGGAGATGTAAACGTTTTATCATACAAAAAAGGATTAGGAATAAGTTTCAAACTTAATTACAGCTTTTAAGACTACATCAAAAACAGAACTAAAAAAGGGTCAGCATTAAATTTTGTTGATCCTTTTTTAATTTAAAAAACAAACACACAACTCGTTACCCTATATTATCTATAAATCAGAACTTTAGTTAACAACTAAGTAACATTAATTTAATCTTAAAATAGGTTTTTATTAAACTAACAATCACACTTACTTAACATTCGTAAAAGATTTCTAATCCATCTTTGCATTAAGATATTAAACAAAAAAATTATCAAAACAACCATGAAAAAATCAATTGTAAAACTATTTGGAATTATTGCTTTATCAACTAGCTTACTTACAAGCTGTTCAAGCGATAACAATAACGACAGCAAAAAACCAACTTCAACATTTGTTGCAGATGCTAACGACTTTAAAGGAATCATTAGTGATGGTGAAGTAGTACTTGACGCTAGTACTGTTTATAAATTAACAGGGAAACTACAAGTAAATGATGGAGCTACTTTAACAATTCCTGCAGGAACTGTTATTCAAGGTACTGGTGGAACAAAAGCTTATATTGCAATTGCGCAAGGAGGGAAAATTAATGTAAATGGTACAGCTGCAAAACCAGTTATAATGACAAGTGGTTTACCTACTAAAGGTGCTGGAGATTGGGGTGGATTGGTTATTTGTGGTAGAGCACCTATAAACCGTGTTACTGGTGGAGCAAGTACAGCTCAATCAGAAGTAGCAGATTTAACTTATGGTGGAACTATATCTGCTGACAACTCTGGTTCAATCAAATATTTAAGAATCGAATACGCAGGAGCTGCTTATAACACTGAAAAAGAATTCAACGGAGTATCTTTCTTTGGAGTTGGTTCTGGAACAGTTGTTGAAAATGTACAAGCTTTTCACGGTGCTGATGATGGATTTGAATTCTTCGGAGGTTCTGTAAACACTACAAATTTAATCGCTATCGGTAACGAAGATGATCAATTTGACTGGACTGAAGGATGGAATGGGAAAAACACAAACTGGTACGGAAAATTAAATTTCGGAAAAGGAAACAGAGGTATTGAAGCAGATAACTTCGAATTAGGATTTGCAAACACTCCAATTGCTAACCCTACTATTACAAATATGACTCTTATTGGACCTGGAAGTGCTGCTGATGCAACTATTTACACAGAAAACCAAGCTATAAAATTTAGAAGAGGAACTAAAGGTCTTATTTCAAATGTAGTTTTAAGCGGATGGAAAACTGGTATTGATGTTGAAAACGACGAAACTATTGCTTTTGTTGGAACAGCTTTAAAAGTAACTAGCGTAAACTACATCTCTGATGTATCTGTAAAAACAAAAGGTAAGAAAACAGATGCTTCTACTGCTGACGTTACAGCTGTTGCTACTGAGTCTACTTCTGCTACAGGAGCTGGAAATGGTATTACACAACCAACATGGGCTACAGGTTGGTCAGTAGGTTTCTAATCAAGAAAATACAATCTAATTGTTAAAAACATCCTAAAATTTTAGGATGTTTTTTTTTGGCGTAGTTTTTGAAAACTTTTTTTAGTATATTTACTAGACTAAAATTAAGCGATGGCAAAAAACTACTTTTATATTACACTCTTATTGGCTTTTTTCTTTATTACTGCAAGTGTTTCAGCACAAGACAGTAAACAACAGCCAAAAACAGACGGCACCGTAATAGAGGGCTTAAGTTTGTATCCAAACCCTGTGAGTAATGGTAAAGTATATATATCATCTAAAAATGATTTAGAAAAAGAAATAATTATTTTTGACATTCTAGGAAAAAAAGTATTACAGACACAATTAAGCACAAGAGAACTTAATATATCCAATCTTTCACCTGGTGTTTATATCATAAAAATAAATGAAGAAAATGCAACTGCAACTAGAAAACTAATTGTCAGGTAAATTTTCAAAATAAAAACATAAAAAAGCTCCAAAGTAATATTGGAGCTTTTTTCTTTTAAATAAATTACCTTTGCAAAAAAAAATCTTGATTACAACAACTGATATATTTACAATTTCCAATCAAAAGCAATTTGAAAAAATAGCATTGAAAGTATTTCGCTTTCAATATGAAAATAACCTAGTATATCGAACGTTTTGTGATCACCTTAAAACAGATCCTCAAAAAGTAAAATCGCTAGAACAAATTCCCTTTTTACCAATTCAGTTTTTTAAGAGCCATGCTGTGGTTTCAAATTCTGATCCTGCACAGGTTACTTTTACCAGCAGTGGTACAACAGGAATGATTACTAGCAAACATATTGTAACCGACGTTTCTTTATATGAAGAAAGCTACCGCAAAGGCTTTTCTCAATTTTATGGCAATATCGAAGATTATGCCGTACTAGCTTTGCTTCCATCCTATTTAGAACGAGATGGATCTTCGCTTATTTATATGGTTGAGGATTTAATCAAATTATCAAATCATCCAGAAAGCGGGTTTTATTTACACAATCACGAAGAACTTACTCAGAAGCTAATCGAATTAGACCAATCAGGGCAAAATACTATCTTAATTGGTGTAACATATGCTTTATTAGATTTAATCGAAAAAAACTCGTTTAAACTACAAAATACCATCATTATGGAAACTGGTGGAATGAAAGGCAAACGCAAAGAAATGATTCGTGAAGAATTGCACAACCAATTGTGTGAAGGTTTTGGTGTTTCAGCAATACATTCAGAATATGGCATGACCGAATTATTATCGCAAGCCTATTCTCTGGGAGAAGGAATATTTGAATGTCCTTCGTGGATACAAATCCTTGTTCGAGATACAGAAGACGCTTTAACTTACGTAAAAGAAGGTAAAACAGGTGGTATAAACGTAATCGACCTAGCCAACATTAATTCTTGTTCTTTTATTGCTACGCAAGATTTGGGCAAAAAATATCCCAACAACTCTTTCGAGGTATTGGGACGTTTTGATAACTCTGATATTAGAGGTTGTAATTTAATGGTGCTTTAAAAATTAATCTGTTTATTTTTCTTAAATCGATTAAACAAATCACCGATTAAGTAATTAAACCACTCTAACCACAAAATAATTTTTCTTTCCGCTTTGTAACAATACAAATTGGTTATTTATTAAATCTTTGTTAGAAAGAACAAACTCTTCTGTTATTTTTTCTCTGTTTACAGAAATAGAGTTAGCCGTAAGAGCACGTCTTGCTTCTCCATTTGATTTAAAGAATCCTGTTTTCTCATTCAAAACTATTATAATCTCTAATCCGTTTTCAAGATCCGATTTTGTAATTTCTGCCTGAGGTACACCATCAAAAACATCTAAGAAAGTTGCTTCATCCAATTGTTTTAAATCATCAGATGTAGAATTTCCAAATAATATATTTGAAGCCTTAATTGCATTTTCTAGATCAGCCGCAGAATGCACCATTACAGTAATTTCTTCAGCCAGTCTTTTTTGTAAAATACGTAAATGAGGCGTTTCTCTATGTTCGATTGTCAAAGATTCAATTTCTTCTTTTGATAAGAAAGTGAAAATTTTAATATATTTTTCAGCATCAACATCTGAAGTATTTAACCAATATTGGTAAAACTTGTATGGAGATGTTCTTGCAGCGTCTAGCCAGATATTTCCACCTTCCGATTTTCCAAATTTTGTTCCGTCTGCTTTTGTAATTAATGGACAAGTTAAAGCATACGCTTTTCCGCTTTCCATTCTTCTCACCAATTCAGTTCCCGTGGTAATATTGCCCCATTGGTCACTTCCTCCCATTTGCAAGGTACATTGTTTGTTTTTATACAAATGCAAAAAGTCATACCCTTGAACTAACTGATAGGTAAACTCTGTAAATGACATTCCTTCGGCAGCCTCTGATGTTAATCTTTTCTTTACAGAATCTTTAGCCATCATATAGTTTACCGTAATGTGCTTACCTACATCACGAATAAAATCAAGGAATGAGAATTCCTTCATCCAATCGTAATTATTTACCAACTCGGCAGCATTGGCTGAATTTGAAGTAAAGTCCAAAAATCGAGACAATTGTCCTTTTATTGCTTCTTGATTATGACGCAATGTTGCTTCATCAAGTAAGTTTCTTTCATTCGATTTTCCCGATGGATCTCCAATCATTCCTGTTGCACCACCAACTAACGCCAATGGTTTGTGTCCTGATAACTGAAAATGTTTCAATAACATTACCCCAACTAAATGCCCTATATGCAATGAATCCGCAGTTGGATCAATTCCCACATATGCCACTCTCATTTGTTCCATCAAATGTTCCTCTGTGCCTGGCATAACGTCGTGAAGCATTCCTCTCCAAGTCACTTCTTCAATAAAATTTTTCATTTCTTTTTAAAATAATTTTTACAAATATAACGATTGTCGGTTGCAATCTCAAAAATGAATTTAAATTAAGAATGTTCAAAAAATAAGAAAACTAAAAATGAAGGAATCCAACATTCTAATTATCTTTACAAAATGGTTTTAGTAACAGGAGGAACAGGTTTAGTTGGCGCACATTTATTACTTCATTTAATCGAAAATGGGGATAACGTTCGGGCAATTTACCGAAATAAGAAAAAAATAGAAAGAACGAAGTCAGTTTTTGATTTATATAAAAAATCACATTTATTTGAATCAATACAATGGATAGAGGCCGACATACTTGACGTTCCTTCCTTAGAAACTGCTTTTATTGATGTGGAATATGTTTATCATTGTGCCGCTCTAATTTCCTTTGATCCGAAGGACGAAAACTTGGTTCGAAAAACTAATATTGAAGGCACAGCAAACATTGTTAATTTTTGTATTGCAAAGCAAGTTAAAAAATTATGTTTTGTGAGTTCAATTGCTGCTCTTGGAGATCTTGCTCCCCATGAGACTATTATAACTGAAGAAATCGAATGGAATCCCGAAAAACCACACAGCGACTATGCCATATCTAAATATGGTGCCGAAATGGAAGTTTGGCGCGGTTGGCAAGAAGGTTTAGATGTTGTTATTATAAATCCGGGTGTTATTATGGGACCTATTCCAAAATCTAAATCCAATGAACAAGGAAGCGCTGAACTTTACACAAAAGTAGCCAACGGACTTTCGTTTTACACTCTAGGCAGTACCGGATTTGTTAGTGTAGACGATGTCGTGAGAATTGCAGTTACTTTGATGAAGAGCGAAATAAAAAACGAACGGTTTACTCTAATCTCTGACAATATCGTTTTTCGAGATGTATTAAACACAATCGCAGATGCATTAAAAGTAAAAAGACCTACAAAACATGCAAGTCCTTTACTTATGAAAATAATATGGAGAATAGATTGGTTTCTATCTACTTTTTTCCTGAAGAAAAGACAGATTACTAAAGCAACAGCAAAATCGTCTTATACAAAAGATATCTATTCGAATGAGAAAATAAAAACGACTTTAAAAACCGACTTCAAAAACATTCATGAATACATTAAAGAAGTTTCGACTTTATAAAAACACTTAAATCTTATTTTAGCTTAGATTTTCTTTTAATCGAATCTGGTTTTGCTTTTAGCAATTCCTCTTTAACTTTTACAGAGTCCTTTTTAACAGCTTTATTCTTTTTTTCAAGTAATTTCTTTTTCTTCTCCTCTATCTTAATTACTGAATCGATTTTCTTTTTATTTTTTTCTAAACGTGTACCAACCTCATCAAACATGATTTTATAATCATTATAATTGGCAGCGTAATACATATTGCTTTTCACAAATTGCAAACTGTCCACTTTATATTTCTTTAATATAAACCTAGTCGGATTAGTATCACAAGAATCTAGCGATATTGGATTTTGATATTTTATTGCTTCCAATAATGATAAATCATACATAATATCTATCATTTTATCCCTCTCAACAAGTCGTTCTGGCTTTTTGACCAATTCTTTTTTACAGCCAACTGCAAGGAGTAATACCGAAATAATTATGATTATTTTTTTCATATTCTATCTATCAAACAATAATCTTTTTCCCGCATGAACATTTTTTACTTTAAAAGAATTGTAAACCAATTGTCCGTTTACAAAAGTATGCGTGATTCTTGATTTAAAAGTATAACCTTCAAATGGAGACCATTTGCATTTAGACAAAATATTATCTGCATTTACACTCCAAGGCAAACCCGGGTTTACAATTACCAAATCGGCATAAAAACCTTCTTTGATAAATCCTCTTTTTTCGATTTTGAAAATCTTAGCAGGATTATGACACATTTTTTCAACGATTTTCTCAATACTGATTTTTCCTTGATGATGTGCTTCAAACATAGCCACAACGGCATGTTGTACCAAAGGACCTCCTGATGGAGCTTTTAAATACGATTGTTTCTTTTCTTCTTTTGTATGTGGTGCATGATCTGTTGCAATTACATCTATTCGACCATCAAGTAAAGCCTCCCAAAGTGCTTTTCTATCATCGGCAGTTTTTACAGCAGGATTCCATTTTATAAGGTTTCCTTTAGTTTTATAATCCTCATCTGTAAACCACAAATGGTGAACACAAACTTCGGCTGTAATTTTCTTTTCTTCCAAAGGAATTTTGTTTGTAAACAATTCCATTTCTTTTGCTGTCGAAAGATGAAAAATATGCAAACGCGCTCCTGTTTTCTTCGCTAATGCAATAGCTTTTGATGAAGAAATATAACAAGCTTCGGCACTACGAATTAAATGATGCGCCGTAACAGGAACATCTTCGCCATACTCTTCTTTATATTTTTCCAGATTATTTTGTATCGTTGTTTCATCCTCACAATGTACTGCGATAAGTAATGGAGTACTTGAGAATATCTTTTCGAGTGTAGCTTCATTGTCTACCAGCATATTTCCGGTTGATGAACCTAAAAATATTTTGATTCCCGCTACATTCTTTGGATTTGTTTTTAGAACCTCCTCCAAATTATCATTGGTAGCTCCCATCATAAACGAATAATTCGCATATGATTTCTTTGAAGCTATCTGGTATTTTTCTTCTAATATTTCCTGAGTTACCGCATTAGGAACCGTATTAGGCTGCTCGATAAACGAAGTGATTCCTCCAGCAACAGCTGCTCTAGACTCTGATTCGATATCTCCTTTATGCGTTAATCCTGGTTCTCTAAAATGTACTTGATCATCTATTGCTCCTGGCATTAGGTAACTTCCTTCTGCATCAATAACAATACAGTTAGAAGACTTCAGACTTATACTATCTGAAATTTCTACAATTAAATCATTCTCGATTAACAAATCGCCTTCAAAAATTGACCCTTCGTTTACGATTTTAGCGTTTTTTATTAATATCCTATTCATTCTAATTGTTTTATAAAGAATTGACTAATTTTTTTAGTCGAAGCGCTATAACTCCAAAAATTGCCTCTTTGATAATAGCATTACTCATTTTAGAAACTCCCTTTGTTCTATCTGTAAAAATAATAGGAACTTCGGTAATTTCAAATTTCTTGCAATATGTTCTATACTTCATTTCAATTTGAAAAGCATAACCAACAAATTTTATTTTGTTAAGATTAATAGCCTCCAGAACTTCTCTTTTGTAACAAACAAATCCTGCTGTAGCATCATGTATTTTCATTCCTGTGATGAATTTTACATAAACTGATGCGAAATAAGACATCAATACTCGGCTCAATGGCCAGTTTACAACATTTACTCCTGTTACGTATCTAGATCCAATAGCCAAATCGGCTCCTCCAAAATGACAAGCATCAAAAAGTTTTTCGAGATCATTTGGATTATGTGAAAAATCGGCATCCATTTCGAATATATAATTATATTTTCGATCCAAAGCCCATTTAAACCCATGAACATAAGCAGTTCCTAATCCAGCTTTTTTAGCTCTGTTTTCTATAAACAATCTTCCTTCAAACTCCTCTTGAAGCATAACAACTTTGACTGCAGTGTGATCTGGCGAGTTATCATCGACAATAAGAAGATGAAAAGGTTTATGTTGCGAAAGCACAGCTCTAATAATGCTTTCTATGTTTTCAATTTCGTTGTAAGTGGGAATTATAACAATACAATCATTCATTTTTCTGAGTAATTTCAACGCAAAAGTAAACTTTTTATAGCATTTCATTCATAATAAAGTTATAATAAAAGTATTGATATAAAAAATTACTAATTTTGCATCGCTATGATTGAACACCTTCATCCAAGAATTACTGAAAATAAAGACTGGGCAACACTTTTGTTTGTGTTGTGCTTTGCTGTTATTGCTATAACAAAGTCTATTTATGAAAGTCGTTTTGGCGACTTTACAAAATTGATTTTCTCTGACAAATATGCCAAAATATATCGAGACAGCAGTCATATAAAAAGCGGTTTCACGATTGCTTTATTCTTCTTACAAATCATTTCGTTTGCCTTTTTTATACAACTTACCCTTAGTAGTTTTGGATATGCTTCAAAAACTGATTGGGTACTATATATTCAAATCGTAACCTTATTAGCATTCTTTATTTTATCAAAGTATTTAGTAGAAAAAATAGTCGCTACTTCATTCAATATCGATGAATTTATCGAGCACTTTAACTTACAAAAAGTAACTTATAGAGCATATATCGGTATTTTAATACTACCAATCAACGCAATTTTGTTCTATTATGATGATATTTCAAAAAATGTGCCGTTAACAATACTAGCTATTTCGCTATGCATCAGCTTATTCTCTTATTTTATTTCAATAAAAACCTATCAAAATGTAATATTGAGTAAGTTATTTTATTTTATTTTGTATCTTTGCACTCTTGAAATAGCCCCTTATTATTTTATATATTATTGGTTTACCAAAGGGAGGGCTTAGAAAATATTACAACTTATGAAAGTGAAAACAATTTTGGTGTCACAGCCTGAACCTAAAGTGGAAAACTCCCCTTATTTTGAGCTCCAACAGAAACACAAAATAAAAATTGATTTCAGACCTTTCATTCACGTGGAAGGGGTAAACGCGAAAGAGATTCGACTTCAAAAAATCGACCTTAATCATTACACTGCAATCATATTAACAAGTAGAAATGCTGTTGATCATTTTTTTAGAGTAGCAGAAGAAATGCGTTACAAAGTCCCTGAAGGATTAAAATATTTCTGTCAATCGGAAGCAGTTGCTTTTTACCTACAAAAATATGTAGTGTACAGAAAACGTAAAATTTACGTTGGCGCTAAAGATTTTGCAGATTTATCTCCACTAATCAAAAAGTACAAAGACGAAAAATTCTTACTACCAGCTTCTGATCAATTAAATGCAGATGCTCCTATCACTTTAAATAATTTAAAAGTAGATTGGACTCAAGCAATTTTTTACAAAACTGTAATGAGCGATTTAACTGATTTGGCTGATGTTTATTATGACATCTTAGCATTTTTCAGTCCAACTGGAATAAAGTCATTATTTAAAAACTTTCCTGACTTCAAACAAAACGAAACTAGGATAGCTGTTTTTGGAAGCACTACTCAAAAAGAGGCTTTAGACTATGGTTTAAGAATAGATATTCTTGCTCCAACTCCAGAAACTCCATCAATGACAATGGCATTAGAAAAATACATTGCTGAAGCAAATAAAGGAAAATAATCCTTTTACACAAATAACTAAAAGCTGCGAATTTCGCGGCTTTTTTTATGCCCATACTTTTATAAATTTTCTTAAATAAGAATCCTTTTTCTACTTAGTTATTCTCTCCCAAAAAATCATTTTTGCCCTACCCTATCTTTGTCAAGGTTTAAAACCAAGGGTGTAAGGAACTTTGATAAAAGTTCAAGTTTAAGGTTGGTCTGCGTATTTTTGTCATTTCGAGGAACGAGAAATCTTCACAAGTAGCTCGATAATTTAAGAAAAAAGAAAAACTGTGAGTTAGTTTCTTGCGGAGATTTCTCGTTCCTCGAAATGACAAGTTTGGAATTGTCTTGCGTAAACTAAAGTTCCCTACATCCATCTTGGTTTTAAACTTTGACAAAACTTTTAAATTAGATACTTTTTTGAAGTTTTATCATTAGATTTGATTTATAATTTAAACTGTTTTACATAAATCAGTTTCAAATCGAAATATATGAAAATTAATTCTCTGGTTATTGAAATAGACGGTATCGACAAAGAAATTTTGCGACACCTAATGGAAGACGCTCGAAAACCAATATTGCAGATTGCTAATAAAATTGGGATTTCTGGCGCAGCCATTCACCAACGATTACGCAAACTAGAACAATCTGGCGTAATATCTGGCTCAAAATTTACTGTTAACAATAAAGTATTAGGATACAACACGATGGCCTTTGTAGGTGTTTATCTAGATAAAGCGGCTCGAAACCCTGAAGCTGTAAAGGAATTAAAAAAAATACCTGAAGTGCTGGAATGTCATTACACAACAGGAAACTGGTCGATATTAATTAAAATAATTTGTCGTGACAACGAACACCTCATGCAGTTATTAAACACCAAAATTCAGGCAATTGAAGGCGTTTCTAGAACAGAAACCTTTATTTCTTTAGACCAACAAATAGACCGACAAATTCAGCTATAATTTTATAGATAATACTATTATGTAAATTACCCCATTTATTTTTATGCTTTATTATTCTTAAAGCAAATAGAGTATTTACTCTGTTTTATAAACTATCTGTATTATCGTTTAATTTTGCGACATTTATTTTACTTCGGAAAATATATTCAAAACCATTAAAAATAGCGTTTTTCCTATAACTAAGACCCGTTAAGCAATGTTTGTGCTTTTTTATCAAAATAAAAAACCTACAAATTAAAACAAATTGTGAATCATATATAGTATATTTACTATTATTACTTGTCACATATCGCATATAACTTACGATTGTTACAAAATAAAAACCAGTAGAAGACAATACTTATATTATGTATAAACAATTCGATTCCGATAAAAAAAAACTCTTTGATTATAATAATTTTACGCAAGATGATATCTGGGACAGACCAAATGCATTGAATAAAATGTTAGGAGAAAGACAAACTACAAACCATCATCATTCTATTTTTTCTAATCCTCCAAACAGAATAGCTATTGGAGATGAAGTTTATTTTGATGAAATTCATAATAAAGTCTATAGAGGAAACATGAACGGCACTTGGACTGAAGCTACAGAATTGGAGCCTGTGATAATTAAACATTTATTTGCTACAATTATTAACCAAGATGGTCTAAACATCTGGGCATTAGGTGGAGATGCAGTTGCAGGAAGCGGGAATATAAAAAATGACAGAGGCAGGGGGTCAATTAGTCATCCAAGACATACTTATAATGGTCTTTTTGATCTTAGTTACTTATTAGGTAAATTATTTCCGAACCCATCAATGATGTATCCGTGGCTTTTAGAATTTCAACTTCGATTAAAATATGGCACACCTAAACCGCAATCGTCCGATACTAAAGCCACAGTTTCGTCTGATCCAGAAATGCATATAATGGCATTATATAATTATGGTGCTACCGACGCTTTTGGCAGGAATCCTTCTCAACTTCATGAAAACAAAATAAAAGATACAACTGTAGAAGTCTCTCAAAAGGCGGCTATAAATAGAATAAATGAAGAAAATCGCAAAAAAGCAGAAAAAGAAAGAGATGCAAAGAATCGAAAACTTCAACAACAGCTAGATTATTATAAACAATAAAATAATGAGAAAAACAGCCTTATTTTTAACAACGATACTCTTAGTACTAATTTCTTGTAAAGAAGAGAAAAAGACAACAAAAAAGAATAAAATTACTAGTCGTGAAATAAGCATTATTTTCCCAGATACTGTGTATATAAATACGTGGTATAACGGCAAAATAAACTATAAAAATGATTTAGACACCTTAACAACTGAAATTCGGAAATTACAAAAAAACACTAGATTTCTTCGATTTACTCTCATAACAACTAAAGACATCAATTATAACGATGAGCATCTAAAAAAGATAGTTAATGATACATGTATTGCAGAAAACAATAGACTAATTCCCATATACAGTATTCGATTCGATAAGTTAGGCGTTAATTATATTGATGGCATAATTAACGATGAAGTGATGATTGAAAATGGAGCTAAAAATAACAAAGGTGAACCTATGACTCGAATAATCACCCATGAAACTAGGATTACTAAAAGAGTAATCGTCATTGATAAACATCAAAAAAAAGGAACTCCGAAAATACAAAAAGCCAAAAGAACCTAGAGTATTATAAACAATGAAAAAATAAAAATTAAATATAAAATAAAAACAAATGAAATACTATTTTGTAAAAACCCTGGCATAGAAAATAAAACAGCTAAAAAATATTTGGAGAAGGTTTAAAAGATGTAGATTTTGGAGATTATGACTCTGCAAATAAGAGAAAAAGAGATAGTGAAGAAACTATATGCAAAAACAAAGAACTCTTATAGCTATTATGCTGTTTTATCTTTACTAAGCTGTTCCACTTCCTTTGGGGTAAGATTCAAAATAGCAGCTATTTCTTCGACTGTCATATTTTTATCTAACAGATTAGTTACTACAGTTATCTTAATAGCTTCTTTTTGTTTTTCAGTCTCAACTCTTAAAGCCTTCTCTGCTTGAGCCGTTTCTTTAAATTCATCCTTTTTTTCCTTTTCTTCTCTTATCTCTAGTTCTTGTTTGCGGATTCTTTCTTCTATTTGATAAGTAGGAACATATTTTAGGCTTTTTTCTAATTGAGCCATTAATCCGGTATCTACGAAACTCATGTATCGTTCTGGACTAATAATAAGATGATCTAGAAACTCTATATTCAAAATCTTACCTACTTGTATCAATCGATCTGTTATATCTTTATCGGTTTCAGATGCAGTCATTCTTCCACTCGGGTGGTTATGCACCGCTAGTACACTTGTTGCACCTTTTAGCACAGCTACTCTATACACGTTCATCGGTTCAACTTGCGTAGCTCTTACGCTGCCCATGCTCACTAATTCTATATACAGAATAGTATTTGCCAGATTAAGCCCTATCATCCAGAAATGTTCTTTCTCACGGTCTATTTCATTTTCGCGTAATAAAATACGCTGCATGATTCCGTATAAATCACGAGAACCTCCTATTTCAATCTTATCCTTATCTGTTATATTGACATTCATGTTTTTACTCTTTTTAAATTTAGTAAGACATACAAACTTAATCAATTTTGACTGTTTCGTTCCTATGCTTCGAATGAATCCTTTTATGAATGTTCCTACAAACAATCTCTGCATTAAAAAATGTAGTGCTTATTTAATTCCAAAAAAAAGGAGAGATTAAATCTCTCCTTCTATAACATCTTCTTTTTTAGTTTTTTTCTTTTCAAACGTCAACACCAAAGCTGGCAAGACTAATATGTTTGCAAACATTGCAAATGCCAATGTACAGGAAATTAATCCTCCCAATGCAATTGTTCCGCTAAAACTTGAAAGTGTAAAAGTCGCAAACCCTAAAATTAATACAACCGAAGTATAAAAAGTACTTATTCCGGTTTCTCTCAGTGCACTGAAAACTGATTTTTTTACCTTTCCATTATTCTGCAACAAATCATGTCGGTATTTTGCCATAAACTGAATTGCATTATCTACAGATATTCCAAATGCGATACTAAACACCAATATCGTTGATGGCTTAAGCGGAATCCCAAAATATCCCATTAATCCTGATGTAATACAAAGTGGCAATATGTTTGTTATAACCGAAGCAAAAACCATTTTAAACGATCTGAACAAATACAACATAAGTGCTGCAATAACAAAAATGGCAAAAATTAGTGATTCAATTAAATTATCTACCAAATATGAAGTTCCTTTCTGAAAAACTAATGCTTTACCTGTTACTGTAACTTCATAACGGTCTTTCGGGAAAATTTCATCTATTTTGGAATGAAGTTTCTTCTCGACTTTAGCCATTTCATCTGTACCAATATCTCTCATAAAAGTCGTGATTCGAGCATATTGTCCTGTCGAATCTACGTAGCTTTTCATTAAATTGTCTTTGCTGTTTTTTGTCGCATTTTTGGCATACGTTAAAATAAATGTTTGCTCTTGCGAAGTTGGCAATTGATAATATTCTGGGTTACCATTATAAAAAGCCTGTTTTGAATACTTAACCAAATTTACTATAGAAACTGGTTTAGACAATTCTGGCATTCCTTCGATGGTAGCCTGCAACTCATCCATTTTGCGCATTGTCGATAATTTCATGACCCCTTTTTTATGTTTGGTATCAATCATAATTTCCAATGGCATCACTCCATTAAATTCCTTTTCGTAAAATAAGATATCTTTAAAGAAAGAAGCACTTTTTGGCATTTCGCCAATTAAACTTCCCGAAACTTTCATTTGCGAAACTCCAATAATACTAAACAACAAAAGCAATCCGTAAATGGTATAAATAACTTTTCGTTTGTTTTTTACTATACTTTCTACCCAATCTAACAGTACCGAAATATAGGTTTTAGTTAAATGATGTAAGTGTTTTTCTTTTGGAATCGACATAAAACTGTACACAATTGGCACAATTAAAAGCGTTAGCAAATAAACCGAGATAACATTTATTGATGTTACTAAACCAAATTCAAAAAGTAAATCATTGCCCGTAATCATAAAAGTTGCAAATCCTACTGCAGTAGTAAGATTCGTCATAAGAGTCGAAACTCCAATTTTAGAAATAATACGCTGCAATGCCTTTGCCTGATTGTTATGCAATTTTATCTCCTGTTGGTATTTATTAATCAGGAAAATACAATTTGTAATTCCGATTACAATTATTAAAGGCGGAATTATTGCCGTTAAAATCGTGATTTTATAATGAAATAATCCGAGTGTTCCAAAAGACCATATCACCCCAACAATTAATATACAAACAGATATAAAAGTAGCTCTAAATGAACGGAAAAAGAAAAAGAAAATCAGAGAAACAGTAAGCAAAGCTGCACCTATAAAAAGTCCAATTTCGCCTTTCATGTTATCTGCATTGATAGTTCTAATGTAAGGCATTCCAGAAACACGCAAATCGATTCCGGTTGTTTTCTCAAACTTATCGATTTTAGGAACTAAATTTTCAAGAATAAACGTTTTTCTCTCAGCTGTATTTACAAGCTTTTTGTTCATATAAACCGCAGATCGAATACTTCCGCTTTCTTTATTAAACAATAGCCCTTCATAAAATGGCAAATTATGAAACAAATCATATTGTACCTTTTTTAAATATTCGGGATCTAGTGCTTTTTTTTGATCAATAAATGGAGCCAGGACAAATTTTTCGTTTACAGTATCTTTTTCTAATTTCTTCAAATCATTTAAAGAAACCACTAAATCTACTTCTTTAGATTTCTTTAAACCTGTCATTAATTCATTCCAGGCGGCGTAGTTTTTTGGTGTAAAAAAAGCTGGATCTTTAAAGCCTATTACAATAAGATTTCCTTCTTCTCCAAACTTATCTAAAAATTTTTGATACTCTTTATTTGCTATATGATCCTTCGGAAGCAAGTTAGCCTCTGTGTATGTCATAGCAAGGTTTTTCCATTGATAACCAAGGAAAAGTGTAATTGCAATAATAATCCCTAAAATTACAATCCTGTTTTTGAGTATAATTCTAGCAATTAATTCCCAAAAACCTACATTCGATTTCTTTTTCATAAAAATTTTAAAAATGGTTGCAAATGTAATGAAAAACACAGGAAAGGATAAATTTTGGTTAAACTTTTATGTTGCCAGATGTATAAATTACCGTTAATTTTTTACAATAAGTTAATTGAAATTGATACGATTTCTTAGCTCCCTTTTCTGATATTTGTATTATTTTTGAGAAAATAATTACATTATTTAAAATACAGGATGAAAAACTACAAAAACGCATTGTTTTATATAGGAGTAACTGGAGGTTTTACCGCTTTAATTTACTGGATTATCACTAAAGGAAAATACCTTGAAGCCAATAAAACAATAGAAGTTTTAGGAACCGGAAAAGGTTCATGGCATGATTTTATTGCTTCGATGCAATCTAACTTTCAAGATCCTCTTGCCATTTTATTAGCCCAAATAATAACAATCATTTTTGTAGCACGTTTTTTTGGATGGGTTTTTAAACGCATCGGACAACCATCTGTTATAGGCGAAATTATTGCTGGTATTGTTTTAGGTCCTTCCTTATTAGGTTTGTACTTTCCTGAGTTTTCTATGGCCTTGTTTCCTGTTGAGTCATTGGGTAATTTAAAATTTTTAAGTCAGATTGGTTTGATTCTTTTCATGTTTGTAATCGGAATGGAACTTGATTTAAAAGCATTAAAAAATAAAGCCAATGAAGCCGTTGTAATAAGCCATGCCAGTATAGTAATTCCTTTTGCACTAGGTATCGGATTATCTTATTTTGTTTACAACCGATTTGCTCCCGAAGGTGTAAAATTTCTATCCTTTAGTTTATTTATGGGAATTGCCATGAGTATTACTGCATTTCCTGTCTTAGCACGTATTGTTCAAGAACGAGGCATTCATAAAACCAAATTAGGTACCATTGTTATTACTTGTGCTGCAGCCGATGATATTACAGCTTGGTGTTTGCTTGCTGTGGTTATTGCTATTGTAAAAGCAGGCTCATTTGTAAGCTCGATATATATCATTTTTCTGGCTGTCATTTATGTTTTGGCAATGTTATACATCGTAAAACCATTCTTGAAAAGAATTGGTGATCTATACGGAGCTAAATCCAGCATCGACAAACCTGTAGTTGCCATTTTTGTACTTACTCTTATTGCTTCTTCATACGCAACCGAAGTTATCGGTATTCATGCTCTTTTTGGAGCTTTTATGACTGGTGCAATCATGCCAGATGTTCCTAAATTCCGAACTATGTTTATTGAGAAAGTCGAAGATGTATCTGTGATTTTACTATTACCTCTTTTCTTTGTTTTTACTGGTCTAAAAACCGAAATCGGACTTATAAACGATCCTTATTTATGGACCATAACCGGAATGATTATTTTGGTAGCAGTTGTTGGTAAATTTTTTGGTAGCGCATTTGCAGCCAAGTTCGTAGGACAAAGCTGGAAAGACAGCTTAACCATTGGAGCCTTAATGAATACCAGAGGATTAATGGAATTAGTTGTACTAAACATAGGTCTTGAACTTAAAGTTTTAACTCCCGAGGTTTTTACAATGATGGTAATAATGGCATTGGTAACCACTTTTATGACTGGCCCGGCATTAGATCTAATTGATTATATATTTAAAGATAAAGAAGTTCCTGTTCTCGAAACACCATCAATTAGCAGTAAATACCGAATTTTGATCTCTTTTGGGAACAATGAAAAAGGAAAATCCCTTTTGCGATTAGCAAATAGTCTTGTCAAAAAACAACAAAACACTTCTCAAGTCACAGCAATGCACTTATCCTTAAGTGATGAAATGCATGCTTTTAACATTGACGATAAAGAAAAAAATAGCTTTATCCCGATTGTCGAAGAATCTAATATTCTTAAACAGGAAATCACTACTATTTTTAAAGCTACTATAGATATTGAAACCGATATTGCTGACATTGCCAATCAAGGCGACTACGATTTATTATTGGTTGGCTTAGGACAATCTATTTTTGAAGGAACATTATTAGGGAAAGTAATTGGTTTTACAACCCGAATCATTAACCCTGATCGACTAATAGATAAGTTTACAGGAAAAGAAGGATTGTTCCAAAATTCTCCTTTTGATGAAAGAACACGACTGATAGTTTCGAAAACCAAAATGCCTTTAGGAATTTTAATCGACAAAGAATTACAAAGTGTAAATCAAGTATTCATTCCAATATTTAATGTCGAAGATACGTTCCTAATAGACTATGCTCAGAAATTAATATTCAATAATGATTCACACATCATGATTCTGGATGTAAACGGAAACATAGAAACAAATTTTGTAATTAAGAGTGCGATTAGTACCTTGGAGCAAAAATTTCCTAAAAATATATCGATGATGAACGATCGTATCATCAAAAAAGAATTTTTAGACAAACAAGATCTAATGATTATTAGCCTTGAAAGTTGGAAAGCATTAGTCGACTCTAGAAGCACTTGGTTAAGCAATGTGCCTTCTGTATTAATTATTAAACCCTAAAAAATGAATTGGATTTTACTTGTAATAGCTGGGCTATTCGAAGTAGGTTTTGCCTCTTGTCTTGGCAAAGCCAAAGAATCATCTGGAATGGTAGCCACTTACTGGATGATTGGATTTTTTGTATGCCTTACAATAAGCATGCTTTTATTATACAAAGCAACTCAGGTTTTACCTATAGGAACTGCCTATGCCGTTTGGACTGGTATTGGTGCCGTAGGAACTGTTTTGGTTGGAATTCTTATATTTAAGGAACCAGCAACATTTTGGAGAATATTTTTCTTAACAACTTTAATAGCTTCAATTATTGGGCTAAAATTTGTTTCTAGCCATTAATAACATGCAAACAAGCACCACTATAACTAATCTTCTACTAGCAATAATTCTTTTGCTAGTAGCCCTGATTGGTTATATTGTTTATCAATTGGTTCAATCTAGAAAAGCCAAAGAAATAGCCGAAAAGAATTTTTACCTGCTAGAAATGAAGGTAAATGATTTACAGTTGGAAACATTAGAATCTAAACTTAATCCTCATCTTTTCAAAAATATCCTTAATTCGATTCAATCGCATGCGTATCAAACTTATTTTGCTTTAGATAAATTGGCCAATGTGCTAGATTATATCCTTTACGAAAGCAAAAAAAAGTTCGTAACTCCAAAGGAAGAAATTGAATTTGCACTGAATTTAATCGAAATCAACAAAATTAAAATTAGTCCGCTTTTTGAATTAAAAGTAAAAACTATTATTGGAGAAGACGAAAAACTATATGAACAACCATTGCTCGCCCCTTTAATTTCTATCGATTTAATCGAAAATGCTTTTAAACATGCTGATATACAAAATGCAGATGCCTTTATTTCGATAATATTTGAATTAAAAGACAATCATTTTTCTCTAACAGTGTCTAATAAAATTTCGGATAAAAAGGTATTAAAGAAAGAGCGAAGCGGCATAGGAAATACTACATTAGAACAACGATTAAAAATTATCTATAAAAATCAATTCAAACTTGATAAATTTGTAGAGAACGATACTTACATTGCTCATTTAAAAATTAATCTACTTGAATACAAAACTCAAATGCTTATTACTGGATGATGAGTTACCCGGATTAACTTATCTAAAAATGCTATGTGAGCAAATTCCAGCATTAGAGATTGTAAAAGCGTTTAATAATCCCGAAAAATTATTGTCTGAAATTCCAAATCTAGATTTCGATTTATTGATATCTGACATCGAAATGCCTGGAATTGACGGATTGAATTTAGCCAGCTTACTTGACGGAAAATTAGTTGTTTTTTGTACCGCTTACAAAGAATATGCTGCTGAAGCGTTTAATATTGATGCTGTAGATTATATTACAAAACCTGTAAAATTAGAACGTTTAGAAAAAGCTGTTTTCAAAGCGCTTGAGCAATTCAACAAACCCAAAGCTGTCAAAAACTTCATGCATTTAAATACAAATAAAGGAAAAACCTTATTGTATTTTAATCAAATTCAATACATAAAAACAGCTACAACAGATAGTCGCGACAAAACCGTACTTCTTACAGACGGGAGCTTACTCATCTTAAAAAACATTAACTTTGATTCGTTATTAAAACAATTACCAGACACTCATTTTTGTCGGGTAAATAAAAAGGAAATCATTGCAATGAGTGCTATTCAATTTTTCAATCACAATGAAATTGTACTGCATCATCAAAGAAAAAACGGAAAAAACATTACCCTTTCGTTGAGTGAAACATACCGATCTGACTTTTTGCTTAAGGTAAAAATATAACTTATTACAAAATTTCCCCATCTTATTACATCTAATTAGAATTAGCTTACGATTTTCTTTTTTCCTTAAAAGTCACTTCTCATATTTGCACAATAAATCAAAATGACGTGATATGAAAAACATCAAAAACTCATTATTTTATCTCATAATTATTGGTGGATTTTCTGCTTTAATTTATTTGGTAATCTCAAAGGGAAAATCATTAGAAATAGGAAGAGATATCGTTGTAAAAAAAACAGCGAATAGCCATTGGAATGACTTTCTTTCAGCAATGATTGAAAACCTGCAACATCCGCTTGCTATCTTACTTGCTCAAATTATTACAATTATTTTAGTAGCACGTTTCTTCGGATGGGTTTTCAGAAAAATTGGTCAACCATCTGTAATAGGAGAAATGGTTGCTGGTATTGTTTTAGGGCCATCGCTTATCGGAATGTATTTTCCAGAATTTTCGGCTACCTTATTTCCAAAAGAATCTCTAGGAAACTTACAGTTCTTAAGTCAGATTGGTTTAATTCTTTTTATGTTCGTAATTGGTATGGAACTGGACTTAAAAGTTCTTAAAAATAAAGCCCATGAGTCTGTTGTAATTAGTCATGCCAGCATCGTAATTCCGTTTGCATTAGGACTAACTTTAGCTTATTTCATTTATCATACTTTTGCCCCTATAGGAGTTGAATTTTCTTCTTTTGGACTATTTATGGGTATTGCTATGAGTATCACTGCATTCCCTGTTTTAGCTCGAATTGTTCAGGAACGAGGTTTACAAAAAACTAAACTCGGAACTATTGCCATAACTTGTGCTGCTGCAGATGATATTACCGCTTGGTGTATTCTGGCTGTAGTAATTGCTATTGTAAAAGCAGGCTCTTTTACTAGTTCATTATATGTAATCGGATTAGCAATAGTGTATGTAATTATCATGCTTAAAATAGTTCGCCCATTTTTAAAACGTGTAGGTGACTTAAATTCAACTCGCGAAAGCTTAAACAAACCTGTTGTTGCCATTTTCTTTTTAACACTTTTGTTTTCTTCTTATGCTTCAGAGTTAATAGGAATCCATGCTTTATTTGGTGCTTTTTTAGCAGGAGCAATTATGCCTGCAAACAACAAATTCCGTAATATTTTCATCGAAAAGGTAGAAGATGTATCTGTTATACTTTTGCTTCCTTTATTCTTTGTTTTTACAGGATTACGTACCCAAATTGGTTTGCTAAACGATCCGTATTTATGGAAAGTCACTGGAGTAATTATTGCAGTAGCAGTAATTGGTAAATTCTTTGGAAGCGCCCTTGCAGCCAAATTTGTGGGACAAAACTGGAAAGATAGTCTCGCCATAGGTGCCTTAATGAATACTCGTGGTTTAATGGAATTGGTTGTTTTAAATATAGGATACGATTTAGGTGTTTTATCTACCGAGATTTTTACCATGATGGTAATTATGGCATTAGTTACCACCTTTATGACTGGGCCTGCTCTAGATTTTATCAATTTCATTTTTAAAGATAAAAAAACAATCATCCCAGAAGAAATAGGCAACAAAAGCAAATACAAAATTCTATTTTCATTTGATACTCCCGAGAAAGGAAAAACATTATTACGAATTGCAAATAGCCTGACTAAAAAACAACCTGACAATACCATTGTAACTGCAATGCATTTATCATTAAGCTCAGAGCTGCATCCGTTTGAAGTAAAGGATTACGAAAGAGAGATGCTTTTACCTGTTATTTCTGAATCTGAAATTTTAAATCAAAACATGGTTAGTATTTTTAAATTATCCAATGATATTGATGGCGATATAACCGAAACAGCAAATCAAGGCGAATACGACTTATTATTGGTTAGTTTAGGACAATCTATTTTCGACGGAACTTTATTAGGTAAGATCCTTGGATTCACAACTAGAATCGTAAATCCAGACCGTTTAATCGATAAATTTACAGGAAAGGAAGGTCTATTCGAAAACTCTCCTTTTGACGAAAGAACAAGACATGTTATTACAAAAAGTAAAATGCCTGTTGGGATTTTTATTGATAAGGAACTAGAAGAAATAAATCAGGTTTTCATACCTATTTTTAGCAAAGAAGATGCTTTCCTTATCGAATATGCTAAAAAATTAATTAACAACAATGGTTCACAAATTACCATTTTAGATGCAAGTGGTGAATTAAAGAACAATCGTGAAATGCAGGAATCTATCCGATCTATCGAACAAATTGCCCCTAACCATATCATGCTAATGCACGATAGAATTATTAAAAAAGAGTTTTTAGAGAATCAGGATTTAATGATTATTAGTTTAGACAGCTGGAAAAAACTAATTGAATCGCAAAGTACATGGCTTAATAATACGCCATCGGTTTTAATTCTTAAACCATAATAAATTTAAAAATCCCATCTACTACAGCAGATGGGATTTTTTCTTTAAATACCTAAATCAAGTACAAAACTCAATTTAACGGCTATATTATCTTCAAATCTCGGTAACTGGTTTGGCCCATAGCGATAGAATCCGCTTAATCCTAATCCACTGAAAATCTGATTTATTTCTACACCAGATTCAAAGAACCCTTTATTTAATGTCTTATAATCAATCCCGACGTGTTGCTCTGGATTTTCCATATTTCCCCATGCCATCCGCGAAACCAATACTAAAGATGGTCTTACTTTTTTGATTATTTTAAATCGGTTAAAACCATGCTTAACCTGAAAAATTGCATATTTACTTGAAAAGAATTCATTAAAAAACATTGTTTCAAAACTATTTCTACCTGCAAATGTTATCCTCTGAATCATTGTTTCTTTGGTAATATTATTTGGTGAAGTATTATACAAATGTGTAATCGGTACATCTCCCATTGCATATCCTCCCTGCAAAAGCAAACTTGTTTTTTGTCCGTTTAGATATTTTTTTTCATATTCAGTTTTAAAATCTATTTTAGAGAAATTAAAATCATTTTCCGCTACATTAGGTAATGATTGTGTGTATTGTATCGTAAACTTTGGAAATCTTTTTTCAATCTCAATTCGCCCGTTGGGTGTTTGCATATAAGCACTAAAAGGATTCCAAGCTAATGAAAGCATTGCTGTAGTCATAACATAATTAGTATACAATCTTCCGTTTAAATTGTAAGCATAATCAAATTTGGGTTCTATTAAGGAACGTGAAACTTCAAAAATACTTTCTGTTTTCGGGACGATTCGCGTCCCTAAATATCCTGTCCAGCTAACATACTTATAAAAAGTACTAATATTTATAGGTCTAGGATCATACAGCTTAAATACCCTTTTATCAACTGCAAAAACAGTACTCGCAATCTCTCTCACATCATTGGTATAGGATCCTCCTACCCATGTATTCGAAAATCGTTCTACTCGGGTAGATAAATCTAAGTTATACTTAAAACCGCCATCTTTGGTTCCATATCCAGCATAACCACCAATCTTATATTTTTTTGAAAAAAGCTCATTAGTGACACCTCCTAGACCAAATCTAAATCCTTCGTAATTATTATAGCTAAATAATTTTCTTAAATCTAAATCGACTACACTTATTGGCAGATAACCATTAATAATTTTTCTTCCAAATCTAATTTTACTTTCAATTCTCTTCTTCAAAGAAATACTATCCAGCAACATATACGTTTTTTGAGAGCGTATATCTAAACTATCTTTTCGATATTTATTCCAAAAACTTTCTGGTTTTTTAATAGCATCATCTTTAATTTCAATATATAGAGATGGATTTTTTATTTCTATTGGTGTATTATAATGCACATCAAAATTATTACTCTCAGATACTAGATAAGTATAATCCGAAGCTTCTTTTTTTCTATGTATATCTTCTTCCTGCTCTGCGTCTCCATCAAACTGAATTGTTCCACCAAGAATCTTAATATCATCATCATTCTTACCTTTTACTATTTTGAAAGTAGAACCCCTTGGAAACCATATTTTCTGTTCAGGAATATAATCAAACTCATGTATTCCACTAATATCAAGTACGCCTTTAATTCGCATTATTGCTTTTGCAATAGCATAACTGTCCTGATCAATATAAAGAACCCCTTCTAAGCCTAATTCTGATTTCTTCATTCGGTTTTTAAAATAAACCATATAGGTTTCTCTACCTTTTATCAAAACTGTATCGAGTAACTTGTAGTTGTAATCTTTTAAAGCATCTTTTGCAATTGGGCTATTATACTTCGTTTCAAAAAGTTCATAATTCGAGTCGTATATAGAAATAGATTGCAAGTTAAGAGCTATAACTTCATAAATGGGCTGTTTGAAACCTGCCATTTTTGTTCCTAAAATAGTTTCTTTTAGTTTATTATTCCCAAATTGATATTGTGATACTTTTTCTGTTTGAAACAAATGTTGTTTATTAGTAATCTCTTTGAATTTATAATTAGCCGAATCAATTTTAACAAATCTACGACCTATAGCTTCTTGTATAAAAATAGAATCTAGTTTTGAGTTTATCGAATCTGGATTAGCTGTTACAATTAATTTATTGTACGTTTTGTATTCAAAACTGGTTAGCTTTTTTTGCGGATTATTTTTACTCTTGCTCTCAATTGTTTTTCTTATAATCGCAAGAGCAGGATTTTCGTTTGGGATAACAACTTCTTGTAAAGCTGCTGTAGATTCTACTAAACCTACTTTATAAAACTTTTTACTAGCCGAGGTATATATTACAACTGAGGTATAGCCAATATAAGAAACTGTAAAATGCTCGATACTAGAAGTTGATTCGAGTATAAATTTTCCATCAACATCAGAAATAGTATTCATCCCGTCATCGGCAATGATTGTTGCAAAAGGAAGTGGCTTATTTGTACCTTTTTCTGTTACAATTCCGTTTATCTGAAATTGCGCTTGTATAGAAAGCGTGAAAAACAATACTAAGAAACACAATAACTTCATACAGAAAACAATATTACAGATTAGGCTTTGATATCACAAAAGTAAGCATAAAAAAATCCGTCTCGCATAAAAATTAACAAGACGGATTCTTTAATCGTTACAAAATATTAAACCTTCATAATTTCAGCTTCTTTATTAGCTAATAATTCATCAATTTTTTTAATATAACTGTTGGTTAGGTTTTGTACTTCTTCTTCTGCGCTTTTGCAAAAATCTTCTGAAGTTCCTTCTTTTTCTAATTTTTTAATATCAGTGTTAGCATCTTTACGAACGTTTCTCACACCAATTTTAGCATCTTCTGCCTCTGATTTTGCTTGTTTTGCTAAATCTCTACGACGCTCTTCAGTTAATGGCGGAACGCTTATAATAATCAAATCTCCATTATTCATTGGATTAAAACCAATGTTGGCTATCATAATTGCTTTCTCAATTGTTTGCAACATATTTTTTTCAAAAGGCTGCAAAGTAATTGTTCTTGCATCAGGAACACTAATTTTTGCTACTTGCGAAAGTGGTGTTGCTGAACCATAATAATCTACAAAAACACTTCCTAGCATTGCTGGAGATGCTTTTCCTGCACGAATATTTAGAAATTCTTTTTCTAAATGCGCAATAGAATTTGCCATTGATTCTTTAGTGCTATCTAAGATAAATTCGATTTCTTCAGTCATATTTTTAAGTTTTCAGTTTTCAATCTCAGTTATCAGTTCAAGTCAATAATTACGACTTTAAACCGCAACTGAATACTATATATTTACTACAGTTCCGATATTTTCACCTTCGCAAATTTTCAATAAATTTCCGATTTTATTCATATCAAAAACCACAATTGGTAATTTATTTTCCTGGCTTAATGTAAAAGCTGTAGTATCCATTACATTTAATCCTTTTTTAAGTACATCTTCAAAAGAGATAAAATCAAATTTTACAGCGGCTGCGTTTTTCTCTGGGTCAGAATCATAAACACCATCTACACGTGTTCCTTTTAAGATAACATCTGCATTAATTTCGATACCTCTTAAAACTGCTGCAGTATCTGTTGTAAAATAAGGGTTTCCTGTACCTGCACCAAAAATTACAATTCTGTTTTTCTCAAGATGACGTACTGCTCTTCTTTTAATATAAGGTTCTGCAATTGATTCGATTTTTAGAGCCGTTTGCAAACGTGTTAACATTCCTTTATTTTCCAAAGCTCCTTGTAATGCCATTCCGTTAATTACGGTAGCAAGCATTCCCATATAATCACCCTGTACTCTATCCATTCCTGAACTTACCCCAGAAACTCCTCTAAAAATATTTCCTCCTCCAATTACAATGGCAATTTCTACTCCCTTTGCATGAATTTGCTTAATTTCTTCAGCATATTCGTCCAATCTTTTTGGGTCAATTCCGTATTGTAAATCTCCCATCAAGGCTTCTCCACTTAATTTAAGAAGAATTCTTTTGTATTTCATTTCTATGTTGCGTTGGTTTGTGCAAATATAGACATATTCTCATTTTTAAAAATAGTGTTTTAAAAAAATTAATTTATCTTCTAATTTTTACCTAAAAAGCCCAATTTAAATAATACATTTAGGATGCAATATGACAAAAATCAGTATCTATTTCTTTTAAATCTGTAAATTTGTATTCCACATAAAAAAATAAATTTATGCAAAAAAGCATCACCAATGCCCTGTCCAACAGCTATTCATACACCGAATACAGAAAATTAGTTACTGATTTATTAGCTGAAGGAAAATCAACAGGACTCGAACAATCTGAAGATCTGACACATTATAGCAGCTTGAATGAAACTCGAATGAATCGGTTAGAAAAAACAATAAAAATTACAGAAACAACGATTTCTAAGCTACAAAACGTTCGTAGAAATTATATCTGGCTTCTTATTTCTGAAGGTTGGTGTGGTGACGCTGCACAATTATTACCCATTATTTATAAAATGGCAGCAGCATCTAATGACAAGATTGAGCTAAAAATTGTACTTCGTGATGAGAATCCTGATTTAATGAATTTATTCTTGACTAATGGAGGAAAAGCAATCCCAAAATTAATTATAATTGACAAAGAGAAACTTGAAGTTATTGCTGATTGGGGGCCTCGTCCAAAAGGTGCAAGTGAATTAGTCAATAACTATAAAAAAGAATTTGGAGCTTTTGATGAAACTATCAAAACAAATTTACAATTGTGGTATTTACACGATAAAGGAATTTCGACTCAAAACGAGATCATGGAAATAATGGAAAGTTGTTAAACACAATTGATTGTAATCGTTATAACAAACCCCTCATGAATCACAAAACAGCTAACTAACTGAACAAGAATGATTAGTGCTTTCGAAATATTTGTTTTTAACTAAAAAATTCGTACCTTGTAACAAGAATCCCATTTCTATTACTTACTTTTTTTATCGGTGTTTATTTAATGTCTAACAATTTAAAAATACCCTATTATGAAAAAGTTATTTGAAAGGTTTTACGATTTTTTTTCGACATTTTTATTTGGAGGAAAAAATATATCTCATTATTAACTCCAAAAGCACAGTATGGAACAACAATACTCTAGAATGAGATATTAGCACATTACTATTATGTAATGTGCTTTTTTTTTACCTTTAATTTCCACAGATAACTTATTTATGAGTTTTAAATTTCATATCAACTTAATCAATAGTAATTTTTCTAATTTTCCCAATAGTCTTAGGAGAACGACTTCCATGAAAAGCTCTTAAAACTTCAATGCTATTAGGTCTTATACGATAAATAATTAGATAAGAACCTAAGATAACATTACGATATTTCTTGGTTTTAGTTTTAAGATGATGGCATTCTGGACGAAGTAAGTAATCTTTAGATAAATTACCTAAATAAGAATATATTTCTTCAATAAAATAATCTGCAAGTTTTAAACCAAAAGTTTCGGTTCCATATTCATAAATTGAAGGAAGATCAACAAAAAGAAATAACTACTTATTTCTTTGGGATTTCCATTCTTGAAAATGTTTTTTAGACTCTTCTAATGAATAAAAAACTCCGCCTTCTGCTTCTTTAATCATTGAAGCAAATTTTTTTTGAGACATTGGTTTACCAGGTATCGCAAGATTATCGGAATTGTTTTTTTTTGATTTTCATATTAGTAACGTTAAACTAAAAAATTTAAAACAAATTTCTTTTGAAATAGTTTATTCTTTGTTCAACCCTAAAGAAGCTTCAAATAAAGTAACATCAATTGCATTTTTTACATCGTAATCCCCAATTTTGGTTCTTCTTAAAGCTGTTAAATGCGAGCCTGAATTCATTGCTTTTCCAAAATCAAAGGCAAGTGAACGAATATAAGTTCCTTTGCTGCAAACTACTCTAAAATCGATTTCCGGAAGTGCTATTCTCGTAATCTCAAATTCGTGGATTGTAGTTTTTCGACTTGCAATTTCGATAGTCTCCCCAGCACGTGCATGTTCATACAAACGAACCCCATCTTTTTTTATAGCCGAATATATTGGTGGTTTTTGATCTATTTCGCCCAAAAATTGCTTCACCGTTTCATGAATCAATGCAGTATCGATATGTTCTGTTGGAAAAGTTTGATCGATTTCGGTTTCTAAATCATAAGAAGGCGTTGTTGCACCAATGAAAAAAGTACCCGTATATTCTTTTGCCTGACCTTGCAACTCTGTAATTCTTTTGGTAAACTTACCTGTACAAACAAGTAATAATCCAGTTGCCAAAGGATCTAATGTTCCTGCATGACCAATTTTAAATTTCTTAGGAAGCCCTAACTTATTTATAAGTGCATACTTTAATTTATTCACTGCCTGAAAAGAACTCCAGTTCAAAGGTTTGTCTATCAGTAAAACTTGTCCGTTTAAAAAATCTTCGGGAGTAATCATTATATAATGGTAAGTGGATGAATAAAGAAATGTATTAACAACAATACTATCCCTGCAATAATTCGGTAATATCCAAATACTTTGAATCCGTTTTTAGTCAAGAATCCAATAAAAGTTTTAATTGCCAAAAGTGCTACTATAAAAGCTACAATATTGCCTATGATTAATAAATTAACCTGATCGTGTGATAATTCGAATCCTGCTTTATAGTAATCGTAGCATTTTTTAGCGGTAGCTCCAAACATCGTAGGAACTGCCAAAAAGAATGAAAACTCTGCTGCTGTAGTTCTTGTCAATTTTTGCGACATTCCCCCTACTATACTCGCTCCACTTCTTGAAACTCCTGGAATCATTGCCAAACACTGGAACAATCCAATTTTAAAAGCTTGTGAATATGTTATTTCTTGTGAAGTTTCGGCTGCATTTGGTTTATTAAACCACTCATCAACTTTTAATAAAATAAGCCCTCCTATTAATAGTGAAATTGCAACTGTAACTGGATTTTCTAATAAACCATCTATAAAATCACTTAGCAATAACCCTAAGACAACTGCTGGTATAAATGCAACCAATAATTTAAAGTAAAAATCAAGCGTCTGAAAGAATCGTTTGAAATATAAAACTACTACCGAAAGGATAGCTCCTAACTGAATTACAATTGTAAAAAGCTTTGTAAAATCATCATGGGCAATTCCAAAAAATGATGAAGCAATAATCATGTGCCCAGTTGAAGAAACAGGTAAAAACTCTGTAATTCCTTCAATAATGGCTAAAACAATAGCTTGTAAAGTATTCATTAATTTTAGATTTTAATATACTAGTTTGTTTGATTTTTCAATAATTACACCCAACGCATGGATCTAACAATCTAATTTTATAACAATCTAACGTTCTGTTTTAGGGTTTTTAAGAATAGCATAAATTGTAATTCCAAAACCTATCAAAACAGTAGTTGGAGCCAAACGAATACGTCTAAAATTAAAGATAGCTTCATTAAAAACATTTGGATCATTACTTCCACCGCCTGCCATCAGGATAAAGCCTAATCCAATTACCCCAATTCCGATCAATAAAATTTTATAATTTACTTTATCAAAAAGGAATTCCTTTTTATTTTGTTCTTCTTTATTTTCCATTTTTATTTTTTTGTCACCTAACCAAAGTCGAAGGCAAATATATTTTTATTAATATAAATCGTCAGTTCTTAAATTCAAGAAACGTTGTGTTGCAAAATGCGTACTTAACCAAGTTATTAAAACTCCAATTCCTAAAACTGTCAATAAGACCAATCCGATTAATGCCTTATCTTCCATTATCCCTAGTCCTGGGAAATTAGTATCTACGTATATTAAAAGTCCGATTAAAGCAACAATTGCCAAACCAGCGCCTATTAATCCCAATTTTATACTTCGCATTACAAATGGCTTACGAATAAATGATTTTGTAGCACCTACCATTTGCATTGTTTTAATGATGAATCGATTTGAATGTATTGATAATCGTAATGAACTATTGATAAGTAATACTGCTATTACAGTTAAAAATCCACTCACAATTAAAATCCACATACTTACTTTTTTGATGTTATCATTAACCAGATTCACCAATTGTTTATCGTAAACAATATCCGAAATCATTGTGTTTTTGCGTAAGCGGTTTTCTATTTTAGCAATACTATCTTTAACTACATAATCGGCTTTTAGGTGAATATCATAAGAATTCAATAATGGGTTTTCTCCTAAAAACGTCAAGAAATCTTCGCCAATAATATCTGTATGTTGCTTAGCAGCTTCTTCTTTGGTAACATAAACAAATGATCTTGCAAAAGGAGCTCTTTTTAATTCGGCATTAAATGCCTTTATGATACTATCATTGGCCTCGTTCTTAAAGAAAACCGTCATTGCGATTTTTTCTTTAAAATCATCCGCTAGTTTTTTAGAATTAATAATAAATAATCCTAGTACTCCCAAAAGGAATAAGACCAGAAATACACTTAATACTACCGAAAAATAAGAGGAAATTAACCTGCGTTTTTGAAATTTATCAAAGTTAGAACTCATAGTTTGCTTAAATTATGTGGTAAAAATAATAAAGAATTTCATTATTTACAGCTAATAACGAACTTTTATACTATAATTATACATTAGACATTGAATAAAAAGTTGATTTAACCGCAAAGTGCGCAAAGTTTTTTTTAAATGTGTGGTTTTATATAGACACAAAGTTCGCAAAGCTTTATGTCTATATAAAGTCCTGTAAGCAAAAATTTAGCGCACTTTGCGGTTAGATCTTCAAAAAGCAGTTAAAATTCTGAACCTTTACTACTTTGTATCTTTGAACCTATTTTCAACCTATTTCACTTTATAAACTTCGATACTTTTAAGCCAAGAAACATGGCGTGGACCTGTTTTTATATCATTTTTACAAATCGTAATCATTTCTCCGTTTTTTACTGGTTTACCATTTTCTTCAAAAAGAACATACGCATTTTCTCCTGTTGGGTTATTAAAAATTTCTGCCCACGAAAACGTTGCCATATAGCCATCTGAAGCTCTAGCTACAATATAAAAATTACGGTCTTTATGTCCGCTTTGTTTAATTTTAGCTTTCTCCAAAATATCTTTTAGCAAAACTCCTTTACACGTTTTATCATCTTTTTTAACTTCCCCACTCTGGCAAACTACTTTAAAATCAGTAATCGTTGCCACTTTCATTTTGCGTAACGAATCTACAGTTAATTGCAACGGAAATTCAACCTCTCCCTTTACTTCAATTTGATGATTTACCAATTTCAAACTATCTGCTGGTGTAAGAACGGGATGTTTATCATTATCTGTTTCTGAAACTTTTTCAGTTGAAACGGCATCTGCTTTTTCTTTTTTAGAAGAATTACACATCGTGCATGAAAATGCAATTAAAAAAATGAGAATGTAATTTTGAGTTTTCATATAAAATTATTTTTGATTTAGTTATTAAAAAAACGAAGTGTCACAAAAAAATTACGCCCTTCTTCAGGATATCCTTCCACAAGGCTGTAGTTCTTATCAAATATGTTATTTACTCCAGCATCGATACTGAAATTTTTAGCCATTTTACCTGAACCATACAAATTTAAAAGTGTATAATCAGGAACTCTCGTGCCATAACTAGTGCTAATTCTAGACGAATTAAACTCAGAGTTAGCGATTAATCTCAATCGTTTTATTGGCTGATATTCTACCGTTCCCATAACTTTAGTATTTGGCACATCGGTAAAATGAATAGTAGGATCCGTTAAGTTATTTCTTTCGATATAAGTATAATTAACATTAAAAGATAAATTCTGCAAAAGCAAATAATTCAGTTGCGCTTCAATCCCCATGTATTCGGCTTCACCAAAGTTTTGCATTTGCGATTTCCCCGGCGCAACATTGCTTACATTTAAAATCGCATCGGTAAGCGAACTATAGAATACAGCTGTTTGAAAAGTTATTTTATTAAAAAGATTTGCTGTATAATTTATTTCATAGTTCACCGCTTTTTCTGGCTTCAAGTCAGGATTAGGAATTGCCGTTCCCATTCGGTACGAGTATCTATCTTTTATAGTTGCAAAACGTGTTTTCTGCGAAACGGTGGCTCCAAATTTTTGATTCTCATTTGGTTGATAAAAAAATCCTATTTGCGCATTAAAGGCATCACTTGCATCTGCCGTTGGATAATCAGAAATTACTTTTGTCGTGCTATTATAATCTTCCGCTTCTTTGTTTTTCCTGATGTTGTAACTCACTCCGGGAACCAAAGTAAACTTGCTTGAAATTTTATAAACATCTTCAATCCCAATCAATACAGTATTATCTACAAAATTACGTACCGGTTCGCCAAGGTTATTTTCCCGATGCACATCTTCTTTAAAATGAAATGCAATCTTAAGGTTATTTTTAGGGATTATTTGTGTATCATATTCCAGATTTCCTCCATACGTATAATCGTTATAATTACTCTGAAAAGCATACGGTTTTGTTTGGGCAGAATAGGTATCATCATCATAACTATTCAACCTATTTTTAAATTTATCGTAGTATATTCTGGTTTTAAAACTGTTCTTATCGTCAAAATTTGAATTAGAGATAAAATAATAACTCTCCTTATCCCAATTAGGCCATTGCCAATAGCGAGGTTTTGCATAAAGCGAATTAAGTACATCATCTCCCGCATAAACAGGATTTCCTTTCTTGCCTTGCTGATTAATATACCCTATTGCATATTCGCTTTTTTCGGTTGGAATCCACCCTACTTTAAAGCTAATTTTCTGATCCGTACGATAGGAATTACCTCTTTCGCCTCCATCTTCGTTTTTAGAAGGAACATAATTAGATGACATTCTAAATGAATCGCGATGCAAATACGAATAGCCACCCTGAACATAAAATTTACCCAGATTAGAACCAATATTAATATTCCCTTTATAACCGTTTGAATTAATCATGCCTAGCGAACCATCATATTCTAATATTCTCGAAGGTTTTCTGGAGATAAGATTAATAGCACCTCCAAGCGAATTTGGACCATAAAGCACTGATGAAAATCCTTTAGAAACATCAATAGCAGCAAGGTCAAAAGTGGTAAATCGAGCTAAATCTACATAACCATCATAAGGAACATAAACCGGAATACCGTCCATATAAACTGGAACTTGTCTTAAATCAAACCCACGAATCGAAACCATAGATTCATTTCTTGGTCCCGAAGCCGTTAAACTCACACCCGGAAGCATATTTAATGCCTGCGAAACATCCATTTTATTTTGCGACTCCATTTTTTTTGTCGTCACCCTTTTTAATGTATCCTTGCTTTTATTATTTTTTATAATAACTTCTCCAAGCATAAACATATTAGAAGATTTTACTGAATCGGTTGCAACCGAATTATTTTGTTGGCATAAACCAATGAGCGGAAATAATAGAAACGTTATAATTTTTAGCTTCATAATTTTCAATAATTTTTCAGTATGTTTTTAAAAGAATACTGATGATTAGCGTTTTTATTTTGGATTACAATTAATCCGTTTTGTATAATTTCTAAAAACATTCAACACATAGATCGCTATGTGAATTTTAAATAAGTGGAACGCCTGTTTTTTTTAACTTATAAAAGCTATGTCTCTATCTGTTAAGAACAATTAGCCTCAATGCTATTATTAGTCAATTTTTTCAGTATGTTTTAAAATGAACACTGATTATTAAAAAAATTTAGAACTTTAAATTTTGAACTTCTTTTTGAGCAAAATCTTTAATTCTTCTTTCGATTTCATAAAATACTGTAATTGCAGTTTCACCAGCTTCTGTCAATCGTGCCCCTCCGCCACCTTTTCCTCCCAAGAGTTTTTCTACCAAAGGTGATTCGGCACGCTGGTTCATCTCTTCAACCAATTGCCAGGCTTGCCTGTAAGCCATTTTCATTTCTTTAGCAGCATTAGTTATAGAGCCTGTCTTTCTTATATTCTCTAATAACCAAATTTTGCCAATACCTAAAAAAGGACCTTCGGCTTCTTCAATCCAAAGTCTAACCTCGATAGAATATTTTTTATTATCTCCCATTTATCTTTTAAAAACGCCTCTAAAATACTCAAATTTTAAGTAAAATTATTCTTTCAATTGCCTAAATGTTAAAAAATTAAAAAAATCATTTCTATCTGCAAAACACAAATTTAAGTGTTCAGACTTTTTTAAATACTGATTTTTATCATTAAACTTATATCTTAAAAAATTACTTTGGTACAATGCACAATAAACGTAAATTTGCGAACTTATAATTCAGTGATAAAACCTTAAAATCTTTGTCACTCTGAACCTTTGAACCTTACAGAATGAAATACAATCCGATTGAAATAGACGCCAAATGGCAAAAATATTGGGCAGACAATAAAACTTTTGCAGCCGAAAACAATTCCGAAAAGCCGAAACATTACGTACTAGATATGTTTCCTTATCCATCTGGAGCAGGCTTACACGTAGGGCATCCGCTAGGTTATATTGCTTCAGATGTGTATTCTCGTTTTAAAAGACATCAAGGTTTTAATGTTTTGCATCCAATGGGTTACGATAGCTTCGGATTGCCTGCAGAGCAATATGCGATACAAACAGGTCAACGTCCAGAAGATACTACTCGCGTAAATATTGATGGTGGTGTTGATAAAGAAGGAAAGCAAATTGCTGGATACAGAAAACAATTAGATAAAATAGGATTCTCATTTGATTGGGACAGAGAAGTTCGTACTTCGAATCCTGATTATTACAAGCATACACAATGGATTTTTATCCAATTGTTTAATTCTTGGTACAATAAAGATGCTGATAAAGCCGAAGACATTTCGACTTTGGTTTCTGTTTTTGAAAAAGAAGGAAATGCAACTGTAAATGCAGTTTGCGATGATAATATAGCAAGTTTTTCGTCAAGCGAATGGACATCATTCTCGTCTGATGAGCAACAAAAAATACTATTACAATACAGATTAACCTATTTAGCAGAAACCGAAGTAAACTGGTGTCCTGGTTTAGGAACTGTTTTAGCAAATGACGAAATCGTAAACGGAGTTTCTGAGCGTGGAGGCTATCCTGTAATTCGTAAAAAGATGACACAATGGAGCATGCGTATATCTGCTTATGCAGAACGTTTGTTACAAGGTCTTAACGATATCGACTGGAGTGAATCTATAAAAGAATCACAAAGAAATTGGATTGGAAAATCGGTTGGAGCACTAGTTAAATTTCATGTCAAAAGTCAAAAGTCGAATGTCGAAAGTGAAGCTACACTTTCTGACTTTGGACCTTCGACTTTAGACTCTGTTATCGAAGTATTTACGACACGTCCTGATACTATTTTTGGAGTTACGTTTATGACATTGGCTCCAGAACATCCTTTGGTTGCTGAGATTACAACTCCAGAACAAAAAGCAGCGATTGAAGCCTATATCGAAAAAACGGCAAAACGTTCTGAGCGTGAGCGTATGGCCGACGTAAAAACTATTTCGGGAGTATTTACAGGTGCTTATGCAGAACATCCTTTTACAAAAGAACCAATTCCGGTTTGGATTGGCGATTATGTTTTGGCAGGATACGGAACAGGTGCAGTAATGGCGGTTCCTTGTGGAGACGAAAGAGATTATGCTTTTGCCAATTTCTTTAAAGGTCAAAACGGAATGCCAGAAATCAAGAATATTTTTGCCAATGTTGATATTTCTGAAGCTGCTTACGGCTCAAAAGACAATGTTGAAATTGCAAATTCTGATTTCTTAAACGGATTAAATTACAAAGAGGCAACTCAAAAAGCGATAGCAGAATTAGAAAAACTAAATCAAGGAACAGGAAAAACCAATTACCGTTTGCGTGATGCAGTATTTTCACGTCAGCGTTATTGGGGAGAACCTTTCCCTGTATATTATGTAAATGGATTGCCACAAATGATTGCAGCGCAACATTTACCAATTATTTTACCTGAAGTAGAAAAATATTTACCAACCGAAGACGGATTGCCTCCTTTAGGAAATGCAACTGTTTGGGCTTGGGACAGTGTACAGTGTTTAGTTGTTAGTACACAGTTGATTGACCATAAAACTATATTTCCATTAGAATTGAATACTATGCCGGGTTGGGCAGGAAGTTCTTGGTACTGGATGCGTTATATGGATGCACATAACGAAAACGAATTTGCAAGCAAAGAAGCATTAGCATATTGGGAAAGTGTTGATTTATATATTGGAGGAAGCGAACATGCAACTGGGCATTTATTATATTCTCGTTTTTGGAATAAATTCCTAAAAGACAAAGGTTTTGCTCCAACTGAAGAGCCATTCAAAAAACTGATTAATCAGGGAATGATTTTGGGAACTAGTGCATTTGTTTATAGAATTACACCTTTTTTCTATATTGAAAGTTTAGATATAAGATTAACGGGACTGTCATTAAAAATTCCAACATTTTTTATTACAGCAAAATATAATGATGTAAATAATTTTAGAAAAATTATTGACGAAATTGTTATCTCAAAAAGTTTTGATGAAGTTAAAAAACACTTAATTATTGAGTTTCCTAATTTAAGTTCTAAATTAAGTAATTTAAAAAAGGAAGACATGTCTTTATTTAACATTACCACTAATGCTATTCATGCTGATGTTTCAATAGTAAATTCTTCTGATGAATTAGATATTGAAAAATTTAAAGCTTGGAGAGATGATTTCCAAAATGCAGAATTCATTACTGAGGAGAACGGTAAATACATTGTAGGTCGTGAGGTCGAAAAAATGTCGAAATCATATTATAATGTAGTTACACCAGATGATATTTGTAATGAATATGGTGCTGATACCTTACGTTTATACGAAATGTTCTTAGGACCATTAGAGCAAGCTAAACCTTGGAATACTGCTGGAATTTCGGGAGTATTTGGTTTCTTGAAAAAATTATGTCGTTTGTATTTTGATGATAACGGTTTAATTATTACCAATGATGAGCCAACAAAAGACAACTTAAAATCATTGCATAAAACCATTAAAAAAGTGGTAGAAGATGTTGAGAGTTTCTCTTTTAACACATCGGTTTCTCAGTTTATGATTTGTGTAAACGAATTATCTACACAAAACTGTCATTCTCGTGCTATACTTGAGCCTTTAGCAATTGTAATTTCGCCTTATGCACCACATATCGCAGAAGAATTATGGTCGTTATTAGGTCATACAACATCTATTGCAACTGTTGCTTTCCCTACTTTCGAGCCTAAACATTTGGTAGAAAGCAGTAAAGAATACCCAGTTTCATTTAACGGAAAAATGCGTTTCACAATCGAATTGCCTTTAGATTTAACCAAAGAGCAAATCGAAGAAATCATTATGAAAGATGAAAGAACGTTAAGACAATTGGATGGTAAAACACCAAACAAAGTAATTATCGTTCCTGGAAAAATCATTAATTTAGTTGGGTAATACGCACATTAACCCGTTGGGTATAATTCATTTAAATTTCATTTAACACATAGAAACATAGCTTTTATGTGTAAAAAAGAGCAAAAAAAGAAATATATTTCTTTCACATAGCTGACTGTGTGCATTTAAAACAAGTGAAACACCTTTTCTGAGAGTGCAAAACTTATGTTTCTATGTGTTAAAATTAATTATGCAATATTTAAAATCCAAATTCCAATGCATGTTGGAATTTGGATTTTTTTATTTTAAAAATGACAAAATGACATTTTTTTAATTTGGTTCAGAAATTGCTATTTATCTAGTAACTTTAAACAATAAACTAAAAAACAAAAAGATATGGGAATGAGTTATTTAATTCTTGCTGGAGCGATTATGTTATTTAGCTGGTTAGTTAGTTCAAGACTGAAGAGTAAATTCGAACTATATTCTAAATTGCAATTACAAAACGGAATGACTGGTGCTGAGATTGCCGAAAAAATGCTTGCTGATAATGGTATCCGTGATGTAAGAGTAATTTCGACACCAGGTCAGTTAACAGACCATTATAATCCAGTAGATAAAACAGTAAATTTAAGTGAAGCCGTTTACAACCAACGCAATGCTGCTGCAGCTGCCGTTGCCGCACACGAATGTGGACACGCTGTACAACATGCCGTAGGTTACCAATGGTTAACAATGCGTTCTAAATTAGTGCCAATTGTAAGTGTTGCTTCGACTTATATGCAATGGATCTTGCTTGCAGGTATCCTAATGCTTCGTAGCTTTCCACAATTATTACTAATTGGAATTATCATTTTTGCAGCAACAACAATATTTTCGATTGTGACTTTGCCTGTAGAATATGATGCAAGTAATCGTGCTCTTGCTTGGCTAGAAAACAAAAGAATGCTTACACAACAAGAACAAGCTGGTGCAAAAGATGCATTGAAATGGGCTGCCCGAACTTATGTAGTGGCTGCTATTGGCTCAATTGCAACTTTATTATATTATGTCTCAATTTATATGGGAGGAAGAAGAAACTAATGATAAAATGTGCCAATTAGAAAATGAGATAATTGCTCGATGAACTAATTTTATAAAACCTCGATAGATTTTTAAATCTATTGAGGTTTTTGTTTTTACTATGTTATACAATTAAAAACCTCTTAGCATAACGGTACAGTATCTTATAAGCTAGATAGCAACAAAAATTAATCATATATACAAGATTAAAAGAAACCTTATAAAATTGATACATTTACTCATTGACACATTTCCCTTTTTCTAATTAACCAAATACCAAATCGACACATTTTCTAATTACAATTGACTCCTTATGGCATTTACAAACATTTCGATTATATTTGCAATTCGATTGAAAGACAATTTTTAATATCAATTTTATACTTAAAATGAAACATACTAAAGTTAAAGACTTACTAAACGGTACAAAGACGCTTCAGGAAGTAAATGCAAAAGGTTGGGTGAGAACATTTAGAAACAATCAATTTATTGCACTTAATGACGGATCTACCATTAATAATATACAATGTGTTGTTGATTTTGAGAATACACCAGATGAAACTTTAAGAAGAGTTACTACTGGTGCTGCGGTTTCAGTAACTGGAACTTTGATAGAAAGTAAAGGTGCTGGTCAGAATGTTGAAATTCAGGTTTCAAAACTAGAAATATTAGGAGATTCAGATGCTGAAAAATTTCCGATACAGCCAAAAAATAAACCAAGCTTAGACTTCTTACGTGAAAATGCACATTTGCGTGTACGTACCAATATGTTTGGAGCAATAATGCGTGTTCGTTCAGTATTATCATATGCTGTACATAGCTATTTTCAAGAAAAAGGTTTTGTATATGTAAACACACCAATCATCACTGGTTCTGATGCTGAAGGTGCTGGAGAAATGTTTAAAGTTACCGCTTTGCCTTTTGACAACACACCAAGAACAGAAGATGGAAAAGTAAATTATAAAGAAGATTTTTTCGAAAAAGAAACAAACTTAACGGTTTCTGGACAACTAGAAGGAGAAACTTATGCAATGGCTTTAGGCCAGATTTATACTTTTGGACCAACTTTTAGAGCAGAAAACTCAAATACTTCTCGCCATTTGGCTGAGTTTTGGATGATTGAGCCAGAAGTTGCTTTTAATGATTTGGATGACAATATGGATTTGGCTGAAGATTTTATTCAGTACGTAATTAAATATGCATTAGACAAATGTCAGGATGATTTGAAATTTTTAGAAACTAGATTACTAGACGAAGAAAAATCAAAACCTCAGGCAGAAAGAAGCGAAATGGCTTTATTAGAGAAATTAAACTTCGTATTAGAAAACAATTTCAAACGTGTTTCTTATACTGAAGCAATAGATATTTTGAGAGATTCAACTCCTAATAAAAAGAAAAAATTCCAATACATCATCAACGAATGGGGAGCTGATTTACAATCAGAACACGAACGTTATTTAGTTGAAAAACACTTTAAATGTCCAGTAATTTTATTTGATTACCCAGCAAACATTAAAGCGTTTTACATGCGTTTGAATGACAACACTGAACCAGGAAGAGAAACAGTTCGTGCAATGGATATCCTTTTCCCTGGAATTGGAGAAATCGTAGGAGGTTCTGAAAGAGAAGAGCGCTATGACGTTTTAATCGAAAAAATGAAAGCCTTAGAAATCGACGAAGAAGAATTATCATGGTATTTAGATACTAGAAGATTTGGTTCGGCAACACACTCAGGTTTTGGTTTAGGCTTTGAGCGTTTGGTATTGTTTGTAACCGGAATGACAAACATACGTGACGTAATTCCTTTCCCAAGAACTCCTGGAAATGCAGAATTTTAACATAAGACACTCAGTCACTGAGGTACTAAGGTTCTAAGTTTTTAAAACTGAAATGAAAAAATAATTTTAATTCGAATTTAATTCGTCAATAATAAAGATACTCAGCGCCTTAGTGCCTTAGTAACTTAGTCACTTTTTTATGCTAAAGCAATTTTTAAATTTAAAATTATCTCAAAAATTATCTCCACAGCAAATTCAGCTGATGAAGTTAATTCAATTGCCTACGCAAGCATTTGAACAGCGTTTATTAGAAGAAATGAACGAAAATCCAGCTTTAGAAGCCGGAAAAGAAGAAGAGTACGAAGCGGATGAATTTGCGAATGAAGAATATGATGATTATGATGACGCAGAATCAGACAGAATCGAAGCAGATGATATTAACATTGACGAATATTTAAGCGACGACGATACTCCAGATTACAAAACTCAGGCGAATAACTATAGTGATGATGATCAAGAGCGTGAAACTCCATTTGCATCACCAGTTAGCTTCCATCAAGATTTAATCAATCAGTTAAATACTTTTATCTTAAATGATGAAGAGCGTGAAATAGCCGAATTCCTTGTAGGAAGCATCGATGATATGGGATACATACGAAGAAGTATTCCAGACATTGTAGATGATATGGCTTTTACGCAAGGTATTTATACCGATGAAGCAACGGTTGAAAAAATGTTGCATGTAATACACGAACTAGAGCCTTCAGGTGTTGGAGCACGTGATTTACAGGAATGTTTATTACTACAATTAAAACACAGAACTCCAACAGAGTATGTAGAATTGGCAATCGATATTATCGAAAATCAATTTGATGCTTTTACCAAAAAGCATTACGATAAACTGTTACAGAAATACAATGTTTCGAATGAACAGCTTAAAAAAGCAGTTCATGAAATAGAACGATTAAACCCAAAGCCAGGAGGCGCATTTACAGGAAACAATAAAGTTACTGAGAATGTAGTTCCCGATTTTGCGATCCGTATTGTTGATGGCGAGCTTGAATTAACCTTAAACGGAAGAAACGCCCCATCACTACATGTTTCCAAAGATTATCAGGAAATGATGCAGACCTATAAAGATTCCAGAGATAAATCGACAGCACAAAAAGATGCAGTACAATTTATAAAACAAAAACTGGATTCTGCTAAATGGTTTATAGATGCTATTCGCCAACGTCAGGAAACATTATACGTAACCATGAATGCAATAATGCATTATCAGGAAGAATATTTTCTAGATGGTGATGAAACCAAGCTAAAACCGATGATTCTTAAGGATATCGCCGATATGGTTGGGTTAGATATTTCGACTATTTCGCGTGTTGCCAACAGCAAATATGTAGAAACTCCCTATGGAACAAAACTGATAAAAGAATTCTTTTCGGAAGCGATGAAGAATGATCAGGGTGAAGATGTATCGACTTTGGAAATCAAGAAAATTTTACAAAATACAATTGAAGAAGAAGATAAAAAGAAACCGCTTCCAGATGATCAACTTGCCGAAATTCTAAAGGAAAAAGGATATCCTATTGCCAGAAGAACTATTGCAAAATACCGTGAGCAACTTGATATTCCTGTAGCGAGAATGCGTAAGAAAATGTAATTATTTATATTTTAAAAACATAAAAAAACCCGACAAGTTTCAAGAACCTGTCGGGTTTTTTCTTATATAAAAATTACTTATTTATACTGACTTGGCAGAATTGTAACTTTAAACAAAAACGCTTTCTTTTTGTCATTATAACTATAAACCAATGTGAAATCATTTTCCCTAAAAACTTCAAGCCCTGAATTTGCTTTGGCTGTACTCAACAAACTTTTTTCAATTTCTTCATGTATAACCGCAACATCAGCTGTTTCTTTTTCCACATTTAGCAATGTTAGATTATATTGAACAACTTTTTCCTCATGTAAACTTACACTGTCTAAACGAATTCCTTCTTGAATTGTTAAAGGGCAATTTTTATTATACTTACCTACCAATTCTTTTACTTCTGTTTTTACTTCAGCGGCACTTTCATAAAAATAAAATTGAAAGAAGCCCACCAAAACAACTGCAATACCAATTGTAACTAATAACCAAATATTCTGTTTTCTTTTACTCTCTTTTTCTTGCATTGCCTCTTTTAGTTTAAAACATTATTCAGAATATCAAAAAAAACAATCTTATTTTTCCTGATTTTTTTTCATTGCATTATAATATGCTGCACGACTTAATGGCTCATATTCTTCGGTTTCACCCAACATGACCAATTTATCATTATCTGTCTTACGAAAGCTATAATTAGCAAGATTTCCTGTTCTTGTACAAACCGCATGCACTTTGGTCACATATTCGGCAGTTGCCATAAGTCCTGGCATCGGACCAAACGGGTTTCCTTTAAAATCCATATCTAATCCTGCAACTATTACACGAATTCCTTGATTAGCAAGGTCATTACAGACTGTAATAATTTCATCGTCAAAAAACTGAGCTTCATCAATACCAATAACATCACAGCCTTGTGCAAGAATAGCAATATTGGCTGCTGCAGGAACCGGTGTTGAACGAATTTCGTTTGCGTCATGCGACACAACCATTTCGTCATGATAGCGGGTATCAATAGCAGGTTTAAAAATTTCGATTTTTTGTTTGGCAAATTGAGCACGTTTTAATCTGCGGATTAACTCTTCGGTTTTACCCGAAAACATTGACCCACAAATAACTTCAATCCAACCAAATTGTTCTTTGTGATTTACTGTATTTTCGAGAAACATTTTGTATTTTTCTACCTTTAAAAATGAATAGTTTTCATTACTTTGTACAAGTAATAAATCAACATAAAAATTCAATGCTTTTACGTTTTTTCAAAAGTAGAAAATTTTTATCAAATCGAAGATTCAAGAGCAAATATTTAAATAAATAAAAAGAATATTGCACAATGTTTCTTTCATTTTTTGATTTCATTCAAAAGAATACACATTAATAAACATGCCTAACTCATTATAATTTTCAAACGTTATGAAAAAAAAATTGGAAGCCGATTTAATCAGCATTGCACATCGAATTTTAAAACTTAAAAATAAGTCCGATATCAATCAATTATATCTTGAAACGCAGAAATTATATGAAAAATTAGCCGTTTTAAAATTTATTGATGAGAATTTTGAAGATACTAAACCAACTATTGGTCGCGGTCAGATAGATGCTACAATTGAAACTGCATTTGAAAAAGAAGAAGTAATTCAATCTGAAAAAGTTATTATAATTGAAGAACCAATTGCAAAAGAAGAAATCATTGTAAATGAAGTTCTAGAAACTCCTATCGAAGAGATTCCTGAACCAGTAGTTAATGAAGTAATCGAAAGCAAAATTGAAGAGATTATAGAAGAAGAGGTTATTGCAGAAATCCCAGAATCTACAGAAGAGATTCCTGAGCCCTTTTTAAAAGAAACAGTCGAAAGTAAAACAGAAGAAATTATTGAAGAAGTTGTCGTAGAAGCTCCTGAACCAATAGCCGTTGAAAAATCTATTGAAGAATCTGTTAAAGAAGAAAAAATTGAAGAAGCAGAAACTCCAATTGCAAATTTCATTCCTTCATTTGATTTTACTCCAGAAGTAAAAGACGAAACTCCAGAAAAATCAGATGTTGTTCATATTTCGTTCGAAGATTTAATGGGGATCGATTATAGCAATGCACAATTTGTAAAAGTAGATAGTTTTGAAGCAGTATCTCCTGCTCCAACTCCGCCTGCTCCAACAGAATTTAAAGAAAAAAAGAAAGAGATAGTAGCCACAACAGCAGTTTTAGAAGAACCTAAACCTGTTTCTTTAAACGAAAAACTTTCTAAGGGATTTCATATTGATCTTAATGACCGTATTGCATTTACAAAACATCTTTTTGGAAATAGTCCCGAAGACTATAATCGTGTTTTAAATCAATTAATCACATTTGATAGTTTTGGTGAAGCCAATGAATTTCTTGAAAGCATGGTAAAACCAGATTATAACAACTGGGAAGGAAAAGACGAATATGCAGAACGTTTCGTAGGTATTATCGAGAAAAAATTCTCATAAACACGAATTTCACAGATTCACACTAATTTATTTTCACGAAATTTTTAACATTCTAATCATTCGTGCTAATTCCTGCAATCTGTATTTAAATATTAAAAAAAAATATGTCTAAATTATATATCGTTCCCACGCCTATTGGCAACCTAGAAGACATGACTTTTCGAGCCATTCGCATTCTTAAAGAAGTAGATTTAATTTTAGCCGAAGATACTCGTACAAGTGGCAAACTCTTAAAACATTTTGAGATCGGTACCCATATGTACAGCCATCACATGCATAACGAACATAAAACTACCGAAAATTTAATTGCAAGATTAAAAGCTGGAGAAACCATTGCCTTAATTTCGGATGCGGGAACTCCTGCAATATCCGATCCTGGTTTTTTGCTTACTCGTGCTTGTGTCGAAAATAAAATCGAAGTAGAATGTTTACCAGGCGCAACGGCTTTTGTTCCTGCATTGGTAAATAGCGGATTACCAAATGATAAGTTTGTTTTTGAAGGCTTCTTGCCTGATAAAAAAGGAAGACAAACTCGTTATTTGGCTCTTGCCGAAGAAACCAGAACCATGATTTTGTATGTTTCTCCACATAAATTAGTAAAAACACTGGCTGAATTTATCATTTATTTTGGCGAAGATAGACAAGTTTGCGTGTGCAGAGAATTATCAAAACTACATGAAGAAAATGTTCGCGGAACTGCTAAAGAAGTAGTAGCTCATTTTGAAAAAACAGCACCACGCGGAGAAATTGTCGTAGTAGTTGCTGGAAAAACAATAATAAAAGAACCTAAGAAAAGTAAATTTTCTAAGGATACAGAAGAAGAAGAAGAAAATTAACACGATGTTAGTTCAAATACCATTTTGTCACATCGAGCAAAGTCGAGATGCAGCAATTGGTTCTCGACTCCGCTCGAACAGACAATTAAGATCATTTTAAAGATATTAATACAACATAATATGAGTATACAAGCCTTTTTAGAAAAACTAAAACAAACTCCAACCGAAATAACTTTTCCTGAAACTATTGCAGTAATCGAAGAAAACTACACATTTACTCCAGCTGCTTTCCAAAACGGAACGCAACACAATGCTGCAGGTGAAAACTCAGGTTCTTGTAAACTATTTGCTTTCGCACAATTACAAAATCTGTCTGTACAAGAAACCTTAGCTTGCTTTGGTGCTTATTACTTCGAAGAAGTTCTTGGAGATCCAAACGGAACCAATCATCAGAACATACGTAATTTCATAAACACTGGTTGGAACGGAATTAAGTTTGAAGGAACTGCTTTGGAATTGAAATAAAAAAACAGGTATTTACTTTTGTCAGATTGAGCGGAGTCGAAACTGCTCTAGTTAAATAAAGAATCTCGACTCCGCTCGATTTGACAAAGTTTACAATATTCTCATTCATAATCTTTGTCAAAGTTCAAAACCAAGACTGAAAGAAACTTTAGTTTTACACAAAACAGTCCCAAACTTGTCATTTCGACGAAGGAGAAATCTTCGTAAGAAACTAACTCACAGTTTTTTTCTTAAATTGTCGAGCTACTCGTGGAGATTTCTCCTTCGTCGAAATGACAAGTTTGTGTAAAACCTGCTTTAAACTTGAACTTTTATGAAATTCCTTTCACTCTTGGCTCAAAACTTTGACAAATATAAAATCAACACCTAAAATCTGAAATCTAAATGCGCTGGACATTAAAAGAAAAACCTTCTGAAGATAAAATCAACCATTTAGCACAAGCACTAAATGTAGAAAACTTTGTTGCAACACTTTTAATCCAACGCGGAATTGAAACTTTTGATGATGCTAAAAATTTTTTCCGTCCGTCGTTAGAACATCTCCATGATCCCTATCTGATGAAAGATATGGACAAAGCTGTTTCCCGAATAGAGAAAGCAATTGCTAATCAGGAAAACATCCTCGTTTTTGGAGATTATGATGTCGATGGTACAACTGCTGTTTCCTTAGTTTCTTCTTATTTAAAATCATATTATCCAAATGTAGCAACCTATATTCCGGATCGTTACGCCGAAGGATACGGAGTTTCGTTTATGGGAATTGATTTTGCCGATGATAATGGATTTTCACTCATTATTGCGCTAGATTGTGGTATAAAATCTATTGACCATGTCGCTTACGCAAAAGAACGAAATATCGATTTCATTATTTGTGATCACCACCGCCCTGGAGATACTCTTCCTGATGCAGTTGCAGTTTTAGACCCAAAAAGAGAGGATTGTTTTTATCCTTATGATGAGTTATGTGGTTGTGGTGTAGGTTTTAAATTAATTCAGGCTTTAGGAACTAATCGCAATGAAACTATTCATGATTTATTTCCTTACTTAGATTTAGTTGCAACTGCAATTGCTGCAGATATTGTACCCATGACTGGCGAAAATAGAGTTTTAGCCTATTATGGCTTACAAGTTATCAATAGTAATCCAAGACCTGGAATCAAAGCTTTGGTTCACCAAGTAAAGAAAAAATCACTTGACATTACCGATGTCGTTTTTATTATAGCTCCACGAATTAACGCAGCTGGCCGTATTAAACATGGTAATCATGCTGTAGAATTGTTGACTGAATTCAACTTTGAACAAGCGCAACAATTTGCATCCGAAATAGAAAAATACAATGCTGATCGTAAAGATCTGGACAAACAAATCACTAAAGAAGCCTTTCAGCAAATAGAAAAAAATCAAGAACAGAATCGATTTTCAACTGTAGTTTTTCAGGAGGATTGGCATAAAGGAGTCATAGGTATTGTAGCTTCTAGATTAATAGAAACGTATTACCGACCAACGCTTGTTTTTACAAAAAGTGGTGATAAATACGCTGCTTCTGCTCGTTCTGTAAAAGGTTTTGATGTATATAATGCTCTCGATGCCTGTGCTGAACATTTGGAACAATTTGGAGGACATATGTATGCAGCAGGAATGACTCTAAAAGAAGAAAATTATCCAACGTTTAAAGAAGCCTTTGAAAAACAGGTAGAAAAAACGATCCTACCCGAAATGTTAACTCCCGAAATCGAAATTGATGCCGAGATTAATTTTACAGATATTACGCCAAAGCTAATTCGGATTTTAAAACAGTTCGAACCTTTTGGCCCTCTCAACATGACTCCTGTTTTTATGACAAAAAACATAAAAGATACAGGTTATGCAAAAGCGATGGGAGCAGATGAAGACCATCTTAAACTTTTTGTAAAGCAAAACAACTCCGAAGGAATTTCGGCAATAGGATTTGGTTTAGGAAAAAAACTAGACCTTGTAACGCATCAAAAATCATTTCAAGCCGCTTATTGCATCTCAGAAAATGAATGGAATGGCACTATTTCTACTCAATTAATGTTAAAAGACATTCAGTAAGATGACAGATAAAATCAAAAAAAACGACCCATACGCTGCGCTGCGTTATAGAGAATTTAATGTTTTTTTACTATTGCGTTTTGCCATGGTTTTTGCCTGGTCTATGCAATTTATCGTTATCGAATGGGAAGTATATAGCTTAACCAAAAATCCACTTTCGTTAGGAATTATCGGTTTAATGGAAGTAATTCCAGCTGTTTCGATGGCTTTATTTGCTGGTCATATTGTAGATCAAAAGGAAAAAAAAGGGCTACTAGTAAAATGTATTCTGGGCTTTTCGGTTATTAGTTTTGGCTTATTTTTACTAACATGGCCAAAAATAGTAAGTGGTTTTTCTAAAGACGCCATTTTATACTCTATTTATTTTTTGGTTTTCTTAGGTGGATTAGTAAGAGCATTTTTAGGTCCAACAATTTTCTCTCTCTTATCCTTAATTGTACCTAAAAAATTATACCCTAACGCTGCTACTTGGAGCAGTTCGGTTTGGCAAGTAGGTTCTGTTTTGGGTCCGGCTATTGCAGGATTTTCAATTAACTACATCGGTGTTCATTGGTCTATGTGTTCCGTTTTTGCCTGTTCACTTTTTGCATTAATCGCACTATCACAAATTAGCAAAAAACCTATTTTGAATCCAAAAATTGGGGAGCCAGTTATGGAAAGTTTAAAAGAAGGAATCAAGTTTGTATTTAATAACAAAACTATCTTAGGTGTATTGTCCCTTGATATGGTAGCCGTTCTTTTTGGTGGAGCTGTAGCTTTGTTACCCATATTTGCTCAAGATATTTTAAAAGTTGGCCCCGAAGGTTTTGGTATATTACGAGCTGCTCCTGCAGTAGGTGCTTTTATCACTATGCTAATTTCTGCCTATGTTCCTTTATATAAAAAAGCAGGAATGAAACTTTTGGCTGCAATTTTTATTTTCGGACTTTGTATAATTACATTTGGTATATCTACTATTTTCTGGCTTTCGGTTGCTGCTTTATTTTTAAGTGGTGTAGCCGATGGAATCTCAGTCGTTATACGTCAAACCATTCTACAACTTAAAACTCCAGATCATATGCGTGGTCGTGTTGCTGCTGTAAACTCTATGTTTGTAGGTTCTTCTAATGAACTTGGCGCTTTTGAAAGTGGTTTAACCGCCCGTCTTATGGGAACTGTTACTTCGGTTGTTTTTGGAGGAAGCATGACACTTTTAACTGTTTTAGGCTTTGGAATAAAGTCACCAACTTTTAGAAACCTAGATTTACAAAAAGACATGGAAGACCATCAAAATATGAACTAATAAATAAAGTATTGTTGGAAAACAAAATACCATAACTAAACTGGCTAAAGCTCAAAATTTGACTTCATTAAACCCTATAAGCAAACTAAGTTCACATAAAGATTCATGTAGATAAGCTAGTCTAAATTTAGGTTACCTCTGTCGTTAACAAAAATTAACCTATTTTATGATTTTTTTATTTAGAATTGATATAAATAATAATTATATTTGTTTCTATAATTGATGATCATGAGAGAAATAGAACAAATATATCATAACGACTTCGGAATTTCTTTTTATTGGAAGAGCCATAATGAAACTCTATTTGATAAAATACAATTGATATTTAAAGAAACTGGATTTTACTTTTCTGTATCCGAATTAAAAGATTTTGATGATTTAATTGAGGACAGCTTAATGACAAATGCTTGTTGCGACGAATGCGCCTTAAAAAATAAATGCCATAAATTTTTATTAAAAACTCCTTGCACTCAAATAGATTTGGCCGTTTCTATGGACGAATTAAAAGCGATTGAAGATTTGGTAAAAGGCTCTTTATTTAAAATTCAGCTAGAAGAATATGTCTATGGAGTTGGTTTAAATTAATACAACTCCCTTATTTTTAAATGTTTTAAAAATAAGGGAGTTGCATAACTTACATAGCTAACATTTTTATTGTACTATTAAATAAGATTGTGAGTCTAACTGTTTTTCTCTAACAGATTATTTTCCAAATTCTTTAAGTTCAAAAGTTTCTCCATCAAAAACTCCGTAGGTAAAATATCCTATCCAGTCACCAAGATTCACATAATTAGAATCCTCACCTACAGGAAGAATCATAGGTAAATGACGGTGGCCAAAAACAAAGTAATTATAATGTTTAGTTTCTAATTTACGCTTGGCATATAATACCAACCATTCATTTTCTTCACCTAAAAATTTCACATCTTCGGCTCCAGAAATCAATTTATTTTTTACTGATAAATATTGTGCTAATTTCACACCAACATCTGGATGAAGCCATCTGAAAATCCATTTCGAGAATGGGTTTGTAAAGACTTTTTTCATTCTTTTATACCCTTTATCTCCAGGACCTTTTCCGTCTCCATGACCGATCAGGAATGTTTTTCCTCCAAAAGTAAATTCTTTATTATCATGATAGACAGGAATATTAAGTTCTGTTTCAAAATAATCATTCATCCATAAATCATGATTTCCTACAAAGAAATATACCGGAATCCCGCTATCGCGAATTTCTGCCAATTTACCCAAAACACGAATAAATCCTTTTGGGACAACCGTTTTATATTCGAACCAAAAATCGAATAAATCACCTAATAAAAAAATTGCCTCAGCATCTTTTTTTACCTCATCGAGCCACGCAACAAATTTTTGTTCTCTGGGAAAACTTAATTCGGGTGTAGGTGCTCCAAAATGTTGATCGGAAGCAAAATAAACTTTTTTATTATTGGGTAATTGCATGAAAATATATTTCGATTACAAATTATCGCTTGCATACCATTCTGCAAATGATGATTCAGTTTCTTGAAGTTTTAAAGAAAAAAGAGAAATGTTTGTTGGTAATCTTTTGATAATTCTTTCTGAAAAATCGACAACCATATTCTCACTTGTTGGCTGATAATCAACTAAAATCACATGGTGTCCACGATTTTTTAGTTCATTTGCCAATTCTATATGCGGTGTTGTTTCATTAAAAACCGTAGCATGATCAAACTGATCTACGATTTCTTCTTTTACAATTTTCTTTAGATCCGAAAAATCGATTACCATTCCGTGCTTTACATTATCGCGGTCTGTAATTGGCGAACCAATAACTGTTACTGATAGTTTATAACTATGTCCGTGAACATTTTTACACTTTCCATCATAACCATAAAGTGCATGTCCTGTTTCGAAACTAAATTGTTTTGTAATTCTGATATTACTCATCGAGTTGTATTTTAGGTTGCAAATTTACTAAATTAAAAACCGTTTTGGTCTCTTTTTTTAGCTCGGTTATACATCCAGTACGCAACTCCAACCAAAATAACAAATGGAACAAACGAACCTATCACTACTCCTATTTGATAACTACCATCAGGAGCGGTCTTCATTTTCTCTGCAACATCTATTTGCTGAAAGAATAAAATAACATTCATATTAATTATTTTTTAAATTGTAATAGCGCTGATTTTGTAAAATCAGACAACACTAATTTTCCCGAAATCTGAGCACGTTCCAAAAGTAATGAACCCCAATTTTCAGTGCCTTGCCAAATAATTTTCTTCATCTCCCCTAATGCTTCTGGATTGTAACCTGCCAATCTTAATGCAAAATGAGATAATTCTTCGTCTAATTCGACTTCATTTTCAAGCACTTTTGCAAAAAGCCCTTTATGATTTGCCCAAGTTGCCGATTTCCATTCATGGGCAGCAAGAGTTAACTCAGTCATAGCTGTTTTTCCAATCTTTTTAGAAACTGCTGGTTCTATAACAAATGGTCCAATTCCGATAGCAAGTTCTGAGAGTTTTACTGCACTTTCTTGTGTAGCAAAAGCATAATCGCAAGCTGCTGCAATACCAACTCCTCCTCCAACAGATTTACCATGAATACGTCCGACAATTATTTTAGAACAATTTCTCATTGCATTGATAAGATGCGCAAATCCTGAAAAAAATTCAGCTCCTTGCTCTTCATTTTCAACTGCCAGAAGCTCATCAAAAGAAGCTCCTGCACAAAAAGCACCATTTCCCTCACTTCTTAAAATAATAACCGTAACCGCATCATTTTTGCTCAAATTATCGATTTCGGCAGTTAGTTTATTAAGCAATGTTCTAGGAAAAGAATTACTTGCCGGATGACCAAACTCAACTGTTGCTATATTATTTTGAATTATGGTATGAAGTGAACCGTATTGATTTTCTGAACTCATAAAAATTAGTTTTGAATGTAAAGTTACAATTTTGGCAACTATTTTAAGGTGATGCCTTTTGAAATTTGCTTTTTGCCAATTAAATGACTTTATTTGCTATCGAATTGGGGGATTAGCTCATTTGGCTAGAGTGCTTGCCTGGCAGGCAAGAGGTGATCGGTTCGAATCCGATATTCTCCACACAATAAAACAATACCCCTTGTAAATCAGTTTTTACAAGGGGTATTTTTATGACAAAAAACTCTTATTGCCTCCGACTTAACCCCATTCTCCCTAAACGTAAGTTTATTCACAAAATCACATTACTTTTTGAGTTTAAATAATATCTCCCATAAACAACAAAAACATAAAAGCACAAACAACAACACATGATTGCGTAAAAAATAATCATAAACTTACAAATTAATAACTTTTTACTTTTTAATATAAGAAAAAATACCTAATTTTGATTTTTATTAAAGTTTACAAGTCAATCAGTACACTTTATATTATAACAAAAAGTTTATTTAAAGAGATAATAGCAACATTAAGATTATACCAACTAACCAACTTGATTCAATAGAATCCTATGAAAACCACAAATGAAAAATATTTGTTTTTCGAATAAAATATTACATATTTTAAATATATTTCTGAATTAGTAAGTGGAAATATAAACACCATAAAAAGTGTTTAATAAAAGAAAAACAAATGTTAAACCGTAATCCAATTTTAAATTGCGATTGCGGTTTTTTTTATTGCTTTTACAAAACGACAATTAAATAATCCTGATATATTTGGCAAAATAATAAAAAGAAACTACTTTCATCTTACAATACTTGTATCAAAAATTATATTGTATCGAAGCAACCTCTTTTTACTAAAAACTATTTTGTAAAAGAATTTTAAATACCTTTGAATTATGAGCACAGCAACAAAACCAAAACATATTGGCAGAAATATCGGCCGAATCAGAGAGCTAAAAGGAATGAAACAAGAAGCACTTGCTCTGGCAATGGGCATAAGTCAACAATCTATTTCTAATATTGAAGGAAGTGAAACGATTGATGACGAAAAACTTTTAGAAATTGCAAATGCCCTTGGTATAACTACCGAAGCAATAACAAATTTTTCAGAAGAAAATATGATTAACTATTTTAATACTTTTACAGATAGTCATGGAAATTTTGGACACTTTGCTAATGGTTCTATCTGTAACTTTAATCCTCTTGATAAAGTAGTTGAGCTTTACGAACGTTTGGTTCAGGCTGAAAAAGAAAAAGTGGAATACTTAGAGAAATTATTAAAGGAGAAATAAGATTTATATTTGAAATAAAATCAAAAAAGCCATTCTGAATTGTTAGAATGGCTTTTTTGGTTTAGAGTTTTGTTAAATTCTGTTTAAGGTCGTTTTGATACTATTTTACAGAACAAAGTCTAATCTAAATTAATTATATACTTTAAAAATAACATCCTATTTCAACAAATACGATACTTGTATTGAACCATAAAAATATCCCATATTATCTTTATGTTTTAATTCTTTACTTCTGTAAACAAATGCATAAGATAAATTAAGACTGTTCTTTCTGTATTTCAAGCCTGCTTCGGCATTAAAACGAAGCGGAATTAAATTATATGTTACTGGGCTATTATCATTAAACAAACTTCCTTGAATTGTAGCGTCATACACTTGACAATTAATACTAGGAATTGCATAAAAATAAAATTCGCTTTGTTTCAATGCTGGATTAGCATTCATTGAGGCTCCATGAAGATTGGAATCATAAATTGGTAGTAGTTTTTTAAAACCAATCCTTGTCATCCACCCTGCTTTTATTCCTGTAAAAATAGTCCCCAGATTAGCTTCTGATTGAAAATTAAAATCTATATAGTTGTAATTTGCCTTTGGAAACAACTTGGCAGAATATAAAAAATGAGTTTGAATTGCTAAAGCATTTTGAATCTGATGTTGCCATCCATGAACTGCTCTATATTGGAAAAAATTATGAAATTGCTCTTGCATCTCTTTCCCAAATGAGTTTTTACCAACAAAACCCAATTGAAAATCAACCTTTAATACAGACTCATTTTGATAAAAGGTATTTCGACCTACTCCTGCAAAAAGATAGCCTGCAAATGGTCTATCGTTTAAAGCAATGTCATCAGCGTTTATAGTATGCGGGTTATAAATATACTGCCCTAATCGAAATTCAGTGATTTTTTTATTTACTTTTTCATTATTGTTTTCAGATAAAAATCTATAAAAAAGCTCCAGCCCATTTGTATAATACTTATCATTTTTAGATGATGTATACAAATCATTATCTGTAACAAGACCTATCTCTTGAGTTCTGCTTTGAGCAAAACCAAAAGTTACAATAAAAATCAAGATGATGCTTAATGCTTTTTTTGGTATCATTCATAATCAATTTTACCAACGCTGCGCATCACTTTTACAATCTTATTTTTCCTTTTATTAATGTAGCTTGAAGATCCAGTTGCTTTAAATTTACGTGGATTTGGCAAGATAGCAGCAATTCCAGCAGCTTGTATAGGTGTAAGACTTTTTGCGCTCTTGCGGTACCAATGTTGCGCTGCAGCCTCGGCTCCATAAACTCCATCTCCCATTTCGATGCTATTAAGATATACTTCCATAATACGTTCTTTTCCCCAAACTAATTCGATCATGACTGTAAAATAAGCTTCAAGTCCTTTACGGAAATAACTTTTTCCTTGCCATAAAAAAACATTTTTGGCAGTTTGTTGCGATATGGTACTTCCTCCTCTTATTCTTCTACCGCGTTCATTACTTTTATATGCTTTTTGTAATGCCTTAAAGTCAAAACCATTGTGTTTCAAGAAAGTTCCGTCTTCACTAGCAATAACTGCTTTTTGTAAATTCATGGATATATTCTCAATTGGCTCCCAATCGTGACTAAAATAATTCTCTTTGCCTGCTATTTTATTTTCAATACCACGAATTACCATTAAAGGCGTAAAAGGGACAGGAACAAATTTAAAAAGCACCACAAAAAATATTGAAACTCCAAAGAACCACAAAAGTAATTTGCAAAAAAAACGGATTATTTTACTGCCAAACGACCTATTACTCTTTTTAGAAGTTGGTTTTGCTTTACTTGTTGTTGTTTTTTTTGGTGCTGCTTTTTTAGTCGCCATTATATTAAATCTGCTAATTCTGTTCCTATTAAACTACCTATTGCTACTCCCATTCCTCCTAATCGAACGCCACAATATACGTTTTCAGATAATTGGGTTACAATTGGGTTTTTACTATCTCCTACTCCCATTATTCCACTCCATCGGTGAGCAATCTCTATTTTTTGATTTGGTAAAATTACATTTTTCAATAAATCTTCCAATTTATTTTGTATTATTTCTGTATGTCCAAATTCGGTTGTTGTTTCTGTTTCAAAATCCAGATTTCGACCACCACCTAATAAAATTCTATCACCCACATTTCTAAAATAATAATATCCTCTATCTAAGTGAAATGTGCCTTTAATTTCTAAATCATGAATCGGTTCAGTAATAAGAACCTGAGCTCTTGCTGGCTTCACTGCTACATCTGTAAGCTTATTTGCAAACCCATTAGTCGCAAAAAGAATTTTATTTGTAGTGAAGATAAAATCTCCTAACGCAACCTCAACAAGATTTCCTTTATCAAAATAGGAAGTAACAGTTTGCTGATTCAAAATCAATATATTAGCTTCAATTGCCTCTTTCAACAATGCTTGCATCATATTACCAGTATCTAATTGTCCTTCAAAAGGATTAAAAACCAAATACTCATGAATGCCCTTAAACTCAAAACAATCTAGTTCTTTAGCAAAAACATCTGTCTTAAAAAAAGGCTTAAGGATTTCATTTACAAAAGGTAATTTACTCGAACATTCATTATATCCTTTTTCATCTTCTTTTAAAAATAATTCATATCCTCCATAAGGTTTAAAATCGATTGCATGATCTCCCAATCGTTTACGTAATAATTGCAATCCTTTCCAACGTTTTTCTATAAGCTTGATTACATCTTCTTCGGTATGCGATTTTAAGTCATCAACTATTTCCGACAGGCTTCCAAAACAAGCAAAACCAGCATTTTTTGTACTTGCTCCCTGGGGTAACATTCCTCTTTCGAGAATCAGAATTTTTGCTTTGGGAAATTTTTCGCGTAAGCGTAATCCTGCATGCAAGCCTACAATTCCACTACCAACAATAGTAAAGTCTACATTAGTAAACCAATTTTTAAGTTCCCAATAACTTAATTCCATTTGATATTTTTTATAAAAATAGTGTTTTTTTGAGTATTTACAATAAGAAGACTTTTACAGATTAAGCCTTTTATTCAAACATTTAAAAAACACAAATTCATATAACAAAATTGCTCAAATAAAACTTAAAACAAACACATATTACTTATATGATTAAACTAATTATTCAAATCTTCAATTGCCCTTTATCTTTTATTTAAGAGAATACCTATTGTATTACCGTCGGGTTGCTAGAATAATTTTTGTACTTTTAGAACCTTAAAAATTAAGTTTAAATCTATGAAAAAAGCACTATTTACAACCTTAGTAATGATGAGTTTAAGCACCATGGCACAAAATGTAATGTCACCCGAATTATTATGGAAGTTAGGACGAGTTACTCCACTTGGACTTTCAAAAGATGGAAAAAACGTTGTTTATAAGGTTACAACACCATCAATTGCCGAAAACAATTCGCAATCAAAATATTATACACTAGCTGTAAATGGTGGAAAAGCAACTGAAGTTTCAGATATAAAAACAGTTTTAACTGATAAAAATATTTCTCCAGACGGGAAATTTTTAGTGTACAATGAAGAAGTAAAAATTGACAAAGTATTAGGAAAAGATTTTTACCCTAACCTGAATAAATCTGATGCTCAAATCTACGATGGTTTAGATTACCGTCATTGGGACACTTGGAATGAAGGTAAATTCAATCATGTTTTTTACAAAGAGAATAAAGATGGTGCTACTGGAATTGATCTTTTAAAAGGAGAAAATTTCAACAGTCCTCAAAAACCTTTTGGTGGAGACGAAGACTATATCTGGTCACCTGATAGTAAAAGCATTTTGTATGTAAGCAAGAAAAAAGCTGGAACACAATATGCAATTTCTACTAATACTGATATTTACGAATACAACCTTGAAACTGGTAAGACAATAAATAGAACCGAAGGTAATTTAGGTTATGATATGGCTCCACAATTTTCACCAGCAGGAAATTTAACTTGGCTGCAAATGAAACGTGATGGCTATGAAGCTGATAAAAACGACATTGTTGTTGATTTTAAAGGCATGAAGATGAATCTAACTGCTAATTGGGATGGAACCGTAAATAGTTTTATGTGGAGTAAAGATGGTAAAAAAGTATTTTTTGTAGCGCCAATTGATGGTACAAAACAACTTTTTGAAGTGAACTTCCCTGGATTAACTAAGATTGCTATAAATGTTCGCCAAATTACAAATGGTAATTATGATGTTAATGATTTAGTTGGTTTTGCAGATGACAACATCATTGTTACCAGATCAGACATGAATCATGCTAACGAAATTTTCTCTTTTAACTTTAAAAAGAATACTTGGAAGCAATTATCAGATGTTAATACTGATACCTACGAAAAACTTACTTTAAGCAAAACTGAAAGACGTTATGTTACTACAACCGATGGCAAAAAAATGTTAGTTTGGGTAATCTTACCTCCAAATTTTGATGCTTCAAAAAAATATCCAACACTTTTATATTGCCAAGGTGGACCACAATCTGCTTTAACACAATCCTATTCTTACCGTTGGAATTTCTCATTAATGGCTGCTAAAGGCTATATAGTTGTAGCACCTAACCGTCGCGGAATGCCTGGTCATGGAGTAAAATGGAACGAACAAATTAGTAAAGATTGGGGCGGACAGGTTATGGATGATTACTTATCAGCTATTGACGATGTTGCTAAAGAAAACTATGTTGACAAAACACGTTTAGGTTGTGTAGGTGCAAGCTACGGCGGTTATTCGGCTTTCTTTTTAGCAGGAAATCACAACAACCGTTTCAAAACTTTTATTGCTCATGATGGTGTTTTCAACACACAAAGTATGTTTGGAACTACTGAAGAAGTTTTCTTTAACAACTGGGATTTTGGTGGTCCTTACTGGGATAAAAATAATGCAATTGCTCAAAAAGCATATACTACATTTAACCCAATAAACTACGTTGATAAATGGAACAAACCAATCTTGATTATTCAAGGTGGAAAAGATTTCCGTGTACCAATTGGTCAATCTCAGGAAGCATTTCAAGCTGCTCAATTGCGCGGAATAAAAAGTAGATTATTGTATTTCCCTGAAGAAAATCACTGGGTTTTAAAACCACAGAATGCCCAAGTTTGGCAAGGTGAATTCTTTAAATGGTTAGAAGAAACTCTTTAATCAAATTGCTCTTGAATAAGAGACCAAAACAATTAAATTAGTTTAAAATAATTTTATATAAAAGCCACAGACATTAAATATGTACCTGTGGCTTTTTTGTGTTTTATAATTAAAATCATATAACATATTGATTGTGATTTATAAGTCTTAATCAGAAAATTTTAAATAAATTGCGATAATATAAAAAACAAAATCCCTACAATTACAATCTATGGAGAGTAAAAACAGTTACATTCCGCTTAAAGTTTTTATAAGTTACATCGCATTAGCTTCGCTTGTAATTAGTGTGGGTTGGGTTTTATATTCGGAAAACGTTATTTACTCTAATATAGAAAGTAAAATCGCTTTTGAAAAAACTAAAATATTAAAAGTTAGTCAGCTATTTTCAAATGTATATAAAACGGAAAGCCTGGCTCGAAAAACAATTCAATCCAATTCTGAAACCGATTTCGAACACTACATCAAAGAATCTGATTCCTTACGAATTCGAATTGATTCTTTAAAAAAAATAGTTACTACCCAATCACAAATTGTTTTATTGGATAGTGTAAATTATTTATTGGCTGAAAAGACTAAAAACATTCGACAATTAAAATCTATCAAAAGTAAAGCTAATGATGAAGTTACAGTAAATAATGCCATTGATGAATTAACTAAACTCGAATTTTCATTACGTAAATTGCAACTTGAAGATTTTGCAAAAAACCCTGATAAATTAGGAACTTATCAGCGTAATGTTCTCCAAAAGTATGTTGATTATCTAAATCAAAACATTCCAGATGATAGCACAAATACTTTAAGCAAAAAAGCATCTGACTCTATCTTATCTACTTCCAAAAAATTATTAAGTTCTGTAAAAAGAGAAACAGAAAAGAAAAAGGAATCTCTCAATTATCAGGAGAACAAATTACTGAAAAATGAAATTTTAATTTCTGAACAACTTCGGAAAGTATTACGCATAATTGAGCGAGAAATTATAATAAACTCCATTAAATACAATACTGATAAAGAAAAATCATTAAAAAAAATTAATCAGATTGTTACTGGGGCAGCTATTGTAGGCTTGTTACTTACTATCTTTTTTTCTATCCTTATTGCGAGTGATTTTTCCAAGACACAACTTTATAAGAAACAATTAGAAATTGCTAATTTCAAGACTAGAAATCTTTTAAAAAGCCGTGAACAGCTCATTTCTACAGTAAGTCATGATCTAAAAACTCCATTGAGCACAATTGTGGGCTACACAGAACTCTTAGATAATTCTGACATAAATACAAAGCAATCGTATTTTATCAAGAATATTAAAAATTCATCCGAATACATATCACAATTGGTACAGGATTTACTTGATTTCTCTCAAATCGAAGCTGGAAAAATTACAATCGAAAAGAAACCTTTCTTACTTCCTGAAATCATAACTGAGGTTGCCAAAAGTATTCAATCTGTTTACAATCAAAAAGACATAGAACTTATCATTCATGCTGACGAAAAATTAAACCAAAGAGTAATTGGAGATTCTTTTCGACTGAAACAAATTTTGAGCAATATTATTGGTAATGCTTATAAATTTACCGAAAAAGGTTTTATAAAAATCGATGCTACAATTAATGATAATGGAGATTTTGTTCTTATAAAAGTAGAAGATTCTGGTATTGGAATTGAGAAAAAAAATCAAAACCTAATATTCGAAGAATTTGCTCAAGCTAATGAAAATATTGAAAAAAAATATGGAGGAACTGGTTTAGGTCTTGCCATATCAAAAAAAATAGCGACTCTTTTAGGTGGAGATTTACATCTAAAAAGTGTTTTTAGAAAAGGTAGTACTTTTGAAATTCAACTTCCGTTAGTTTTCGATACCAATCCAAAATCTGAATTAGAAGAAACAACAAACCGAGAAAATCACACCGCTCCTTTAGTTTCATCTAAAACTGCAATTGTACTAGATGACGATACTAATTTACTGGGCTTAACTTCTGAAGTTTTAAGACAGCACAATTACACCGTTTTGGCTTTTAATAATGCCAATGACGCCTTAAAAACTATAGAGAACACCCCTTTTGACTTTATCATAACCGACATTCAAATGCCGGAAATTGATGGATTTCAATTTTTAGAAAAATTAAAAGAAACAACTAACTCTCAATATCATAACCAACCTATAATTGCCTTAACAGGAAGAGATGATTTAGATTTGGACGTTTATATGGATGCTGGCTTTACAACTGTTGTAAAAAAACCTTATTCACCTAAAACCTTACTCAAAACGATACTTTCGTTATTTGATAGTTCGTATGAAATTGAGCCTGAAGACAACAACATCAATAACGCTAGTTTAGAGAAAGGATTTTCTCTTGATTCTTTAAAATCATTTTTAACTAATGACAAAGAGGCTCTTCAAGAAGTCCTTAAGACATTTATAACAACAACAAAAGAAAACTTAGTAGTTTTAGAGAAGAGTATTGAGAGTAAAGATACTATCGAAATTAGTGCTATTGCACACCGAATTTCTCCAATGTTCAAGCAAATCAATGCTTCTGAAATCAGTAAGATTCTAGGTGATTTAGAACAAAATAAATATGCTGATACTGATTTAGAGACAATTTTTAATGAATTAAAAACTAAAATCAATTCACTACTCCAGACGCTCGAAAAAGAAACAACTTAATCTATATTATATTGTTTTAACTTATTATATAAAGTTTTTCGAGTGATCTTCAGCATTTTTGCAGCTTCAGACTTGTTGTTTTTAGCCTTTGATAAAGCATGAATAATAGCTTCTTTTTCATTTTCAGACAATGAAAAATCATTTGGAACCTGCTTTTGGGTCTGAAAGAATTCTAGTGGTAATACACTCGTTTCTATAAAATCTCCTTGTGACAATAGTGTTGCTCTCTTGACACAATTTTGAAGTTCTCTTAAATTTCCTGGCCATCTGTATTTTTGAAAAACTGCAACTACTTCATCCGAAAAACCAATAATATTTTTGTTTAATTGCTCATTGGCTTTTTCAAGAAAGAAATCTGCAAAAATCATTAAATCTTCTTCCCTTTCAATCAATGAAGGCGAATGAATAGAAAACTCATTTATTCGATGGTATAGATCTTCCCTAAAATCTCCTTTTTGCACTGCTTCTCTCAAATCTTCGTTGGTTGCTGTTACAATACGAATATCAACATCGATTTCTTTATTACTCCCAACAGGTTTTATCTTTCGTTCTTGCAAAGCTCTCAACAGTTGGATTTGATTTTCGTAAGAAAGATTTCCTATCTCGTCTAAAAATACAGTTCCTCCATTTGCAGCTTCAAAATAGCCTATTTTATCAGTAATCGCTCCTGTAAAAGAGCCTTTTAAATGCCCGAAGAACTCACTAGCTGCTAATTCTTTGGGTATAGCACCACAATCTACAGCTATAAAATTATTTCCTTTTCTAGGGCTTTGTTCATGAATGCTCTTGGCTATGATTTCTTTTCCTGTACCGCTTTCCCCAATTATTAAAACTGACATATTGGTTGGACTAACAAGCTTAATATGTTCAGCTAATTTCTTTGAAGCTTTAGAAATTCCTTTTACAAACTCAAATTCGTTTGATTTTTTTTGAGACTTTACTTTCTGTTCTTTTTCTGGAACTATAACTGAATTTTGTAAAGCATTTGAAATTACTAATAAAACTTCTTCTGGATTAAATGGTTTCGAAATATAATCTGCAGCACCATTTTTTATAGCCTTCACAGCAGTATTTACATCTGAATATCCTGTCATTAAAATAACTGGAATTTCAGGATATATTTTTTTAAATTCAGTCATCAACCCTATTCCATCTGAATCTGGAAGTCTTAAGTCTGTAATAATAAGATCGAAAGATTCATCCTTAATTATATTTCGAGCTTCGGTTGCAGAAAAAGCAGTCACAACTGTGTATGCTTTTTTTGTTAGAAATTTATCTAATAATTTACAAAACGAAATATCATCTTCTATTAATAAAATCTTTGGCATTAGTGTTTGGACTTTTCATGCTAAAATAAGACTAAATTAATTGTATTTTCACAAAATTTTGCAAAAAAAAAGAGATTGCAAATGCAATCTCTTTTTAAAAAAAAACCTAAACTAATCTACCTAAATTATATTTTTATCCAATTGCCATTGACATCTGAATACACAGTAGCCTTTTGGTCACCAACTGAGATTTCTAATTTGTATTCTTTCTTTTCATTTACATATGCCTTATCAAGTTTCACATCCGGATAAGCCTTCTGCAAAGCTGTTTTTACTGCCACCGGCACTGTGTCTCCACTAATTTCAGTGTAGCCGTCTTGCACTATTGCAACTTTAATTACTGGCTCTGTAACTGTTAGAGTTGCTGCATAAATTGACAAGCTCCCTAAAACAATTGCTGCGGATAAGATTACTTTTTTCATAATGATATGTTTAAATTTAACTCGTTTGGTTTATGATCAATTATTTTTTGATCAGATTTCCTAATGCGTCAGAGAAAATAGTATATTTTTTATCGCCATGAACGATTTCTAATTTATATACATTTTTTTCGTTTTTATAAGCTTTTTCAAGTTTCGAATCTGGAAAAGATTTATCAAGAGTAGCTTTTACTTCTGCAGGAAGTGCATCTGCACTAATCTCTACGTATTCATCCTGAATACTAATTACTTTGACAGTCTGTTCTGCAATAGCTACAGTTGTAGCATTAGCTGAAAAACCTCCTAATACAATTGCTGCGGATAAGATTAACTTTTTCATGATACTAAATTTAATGTTTTTAAACTTCTAAATCGAATTATTTTTTAATCCAGTTTCCTGTTGCATCTGCAAAAAGACTTCCTACTTTATCTCCTACAGTTACATCTAACTTATACTCTTTGTTAGCATTTACGTATGCTTTATTAAGTACAGCATCTGGATATGCTTTTTTCAAAGCTTCTGGAATAGCTGCTGGTAATTCTTCAATTTTAATTTCAGTGTATTCTTCTTGAACTGATGTAGTTTTAACATCAACAACTGAAGTTGGTAAAGTTGTTGCGAATGAAGATAAACTTCCTAATACGATTGCTGCTGATAAGATTAACTTTTTCATAATGATATATTTTTATATGTTTTTAATTTATTTTTGATTTTCTAAATGGAATTATTTTTTAATCCAGTTTCCTGTTGCATCTGCAAAAAGACTTCCTACTTTATCTCCTACAGTTACATCTAACTTATACTCTTTATTCGCATTCACATATGCTTTATTAAGTACTGCATCTGGATACGCTTTTTTCAAAGCTGCTGGAATTGCTGCTGGTAATTCTTCGATTTTAATTTCAGTATATTCTTCTTGAACTGATGTAGTTTTAACATCTATAACTGAAGTTGGTAAAACTGTTGCAAATGAAGACAAACTTCCTAATACGATTGCGGCTGATAAGATTAACTTTTTCATAATAATAGATTTTAAATTATTTGTATTGTTTTTACACTTCAGATAAAGAAATTATTATGCCGCAAAACCAAAAACAACACAAAGTACTGATTATCAAGAAAATAAATTAAAAAACATAAAACTACTACTAATTGTAAAGTGGGTAAAATGGGTAAAAAGTGTATAAAAAATACACATAAATTGATTTCAAAAAATTATATAAACAAAAAAAGCCTCACATTACTGTGAGGCTTTTCAATACGATATGTAATAATCTATTCCAGTTCTTTCATTTTAAATGTATCCATAAAAGCAGTCGTATAATCTCCTGCAATATAACGTGGATCATCCATTAATTGTCTGTGAAAAGGAATTGTTGTTTTAACTCCTTCGATTACAAATTCATCCAAAGCTCTTCTCATCTTGCTAATTGCTTCTTCACGAGATTGTGCAGTAGTAATTAATTTAGCAATCATTGAATCATAATTTGGCGGAATACTATAACCAGAATACACGTGCGTATCTAAACGTACACCGTGACCTCCTGGCATATGAAGCGTAGTAATTTTTCCTGGTGAAGGGCGAAAATCATTATATGGATCTTCAGCATTAATACGACATTCTATAGCATGTAATTGTGGTAAATAATTTTTTCCAGAAATTGGAATTCCAGCTGCAACCATAATTTGTTCACGAATCAAGTCATAATCAATAACTTGTTCTGTAATAGGGTGCTCTACCTGAATACGCGTATTCATTTCCATGAAATAGAAGTTTCTGTGTTTATCAACCAAAAATTCTACTGTTCCTGCTCCCTCATACTTAATAAATTCAGCAGCTTTTACAGCAGCTTCACCCATTTTTTCACGCAATTCATCTGTCATGAATGGCGAAGGAGTTTCTTCAGTTAATTTTTGATGACGACGTTGCACAGAACAATCTCTTTCTGAAAGATGACATGCTTTACCGTAAGAATCACCTACAATTTGAATTTCGATATGGCGAGGCTCTTCAATTAATTTTTCAAGATACATTCCGTCATTACCAAAAGCAGCTAATGATTCCTGACGTGCACTATCCCAAGCTTTTTGAAGCTCTTCAGCTTTCCAAACAGCTCTCATTCCTTTTCCACCACCACCAGCAGTAGCTTTAAGCATTACTGGGTAACCGAATTCTTCGGCTAATTTTTGTGTTTGTTCAAATGATTCTAATAATCCGTCTGAACCTGGTACACAAGGAACTCCTGCTTCTTTCATTGTTGCTTTGGCAGAAGCTTTATCACCCATTCTATCAATCATTTCAGGGGCAGCACCAATAAATTTGATTCCGTGTTCCTGACATATTTTAGAAAACTTTGAATTCTCAGAAAGAAATCCGTATCCCGGATGTATTGCATCTGCATTTGTAATTTCGGCAGCAGCAATAATATTTGACATTTTCAAATACGATAAGTTACTCGGAGGAGGACCTATACAAACTGCTTCATCTGCAAATTTAACATGTAAGCTTTCAGCATCAGCTGTTGAGTAAACTGCAACAGTCTTAATCCCCATTTCCTTACATGTACGAATTACACGAAGTGCAATTTCTCCTCTATTCGCAATTAATATTTTTTTAAACATCTTCTTAAAATTAGATAATTAGATAATTAGATCGTATGATTATTAGATTATAGAAAATTTCTAAAATCTAAAATCTAAAATCTAATTTTTTATGATGGATCTACTAAAAACAATGGTTGATCAAACTCAACTGGAGACATATCATCTACTAAAATCTTAACAATTTTACCAGAAACTTCAGATTCAATTTCATTAAATAATTTCATTGCTTCAATAACACAAAGAACATCTCCTTTAGCAATTGTTGAACCTACTTCAGCAAAAGCTGGTTTGTCTGGTGAAGGTTTTCTATAAAAAGTTCCAATAATTGGTGATTTTATAGTAATTAAATTAGAGTTTTCTGCTGCAGCAGGAGCTTCTGTAGTTGTTACTACTGGAACAGCTTGCTGAGGCACTACAGCTTGTGGCAATGTTGCTTGAGCTGGCAATTGTTGAACATACGTGGTTTCAGTTACATTACCTTCTAATGTTGTTCTAATGGTGATTTTAACATCATCCATCTCCAACTTTACTTCAGCAACTCCCGAATTTGCTACAAATTTGATTAGGTTTTGAATTTCTTTTAAATCCATAATATTCGTTTTTAGTTTAAATTTATTTTTTATCGTAAGCCCATTTTAAGTATATAGATCCCCAAGTGAATCCACCTCCAAAAGCGGCAAAAATAATGTTATCTCCTTTTTTGAACAAATGCTCAAAATCGCTAAGTACTAAAGGTAATGTAGCTGATGTTGTATTACCATATCTTTCGATATTCATTAATACTTTTGAGTCTTCTAAATCCATTCTGCTTGCAGTAGCATCAATGATACGTTTGTTTGCCTGATGTGGAACTAACCAATTTACATCTTGATTTGTTAAATTATTTCTCTTAAGAATTAATTCGCTTGCATCAGCCATATTGGTAACAGCATATTTAAAAACAGTTTTCCCGTCTTGTATAATATTGTGTCTGTTTTCTTGAACTGTTTCTAAAGTAGTAGGAATTAAAGATCCTCCTGCTGGTATTTTCAAAAAATCACGACCAACTCCGTCACTTCTCAAATATTCATCTTGCAATCCTAAACCTTCATAATTAGGTTCAAATAATACTGCTCCTGCGCCATCTCCAAAAATAATACAAGTAGATCTGTCTGTATAATCTACTATCGAAGACATTTTATCCGCTCCTATTAGTAATACTTTTTTGTATCTACCTGACTGAATATACGCTGCTGCTGTAGACATTCCGTAAAGGAAGCTAGAACATGCTGCTTGTAAATCGTATGCAAAAGCATTTGTTGCTCCAATTTGTGTTGCAACATAAACTCCTGTAGAAGCTACTGGCATATCTGCTGTAGCTGTTGCCATTATTATCATATCAATCTCCAAAGGATCAATATTAGCTTTGGCTATTAAATCTTGTGCTGCTTTTATAGCAAGGAATGAGGTTCCTTTATCAGTATCTTTAAGAATTCTTCTTTCTTTTATTCCGGTGCGGGTAGTAATCCATTCATCATTGGTATCTACCATGGTTTCTAAGACTTTGTTTGAAAGTACAAAGTCTGGAACATAAGCTCCAACAGCGGTTATTGCGGCTGTGATTGTATTCATTATATTCAATTATTTCCTTCCAAATACTGATATTTGAAAAATTTTTAAAAGACTTGAAAATTACAAAAAAAATTCTAAACGTATTGTCTTAATTTTCTTAAATAACGAAAATTATAACCAACAAAAAAAACTCTCACATAGTGAGAGTTCTAATATCATTTACAAAAATGTATTAAGCAACAGCTACAGATTTATCTATAACAACTTGCCCTCTGTAGTACATTTTCCCTTCATGCCAGTAAGCTCTGTGGTATAAATGTGCTTCTCCAGTGATAGGACATGTAGCGATTTGAGCTACAGTAGCTTTATAATGTGTTCTTCTCTTATCTCTTCTTGTTTTCGAGATTTTTCTCTTAGGATGTGCCATTTTACTATATTATTTATCCGTTAATAGTTTCTTTAATTTGTCCCAACGAGGGTCAATATCTTCTTCTTTTGTACTCTCTTCTTTTTGTTCTTTTATAGTCAATTCATTCAGTTTATCTAAAGCTTCTGTCTTTAAACTTCCATCTTTAATTCCTGGATGAATCCTTTTTAGAGGTACCGAAAGTGCAATCATTTCATAGATATATTGTGCAATATCTATTTCAAATTCACCATAAGGCAGAATAAGCAGTTCTTCATTGTCATTATTAAAAGCTTCTCCAAAACGAACGATCAACTTCATATTACCTTTTAAAGGTAAGTCAAAATCTTCGCTTGTTAAGTCACATGGTACATTCACAGTACCTTTGTGCTTGAAACCCAACTCTAACATGTTGCTTTTCTTCTCTAAAACTACATTTACTTTGATATCTGAATTTTGAAATTCTTCATAATCAAAGCTCTCAAAGAACACATTACTTATTTGATACTCAAAATGGTGTTTACCTAACTTTAATCCTGCGAATGGAATTAAATATTCTTTTGTCTTGCTCATTTCAACATCATTTTTCCTAATTCATATTCTGGGTCACAGAACTCTGAATCGGGGTGCAAAGATATAAAATTATTGTAAAACTAATAATCTTATTCACCTTTTTTTGTTTATAACTGTTTTTCTTTTATTTTAAGAGGTTTTTTACTAATCTCCTCATATTGATTACGAGAACGAAATATGTCTATTGCTAAATAAACAGCCTCCTTAAATGAATTATAATCTGCAATATCTTTTCCAGCAATATCATACGCTGTACCGTGATCCGGCGAAGTTCTTACCTTATTTAAACCCGCAGTATAATTAACTCCTTTACCAAAAGACAACGTCTTAAAAGGAATCAATCCTTGATCATGATAGGTGGCCACAATAGCATCATATTTTTCATATTGACCACTTCCAAAAAAGCCATCTGCCGGAAAAGGCCCAAAAACCAATGTTCCTTTATCAAATATTTTCTTTAAAACTGGTTTTAAAATCGCATCATCTTCTTTTCCAATTACACCACCATCTCCACAATGTGGATTTAATCCTAAAACTGCAATTTTTGGTTTATTTATACTAAAATCCTGAATTAGTGACTGTTTAATCGTTTGGATTTTTCGCTCTATTAATTCTTCCGTAAGATGTGACGCCACTTCGCTTAGTGGGATATGATCTGTTAGCAAACCAACTCTTAAATTATCCTGAACCATCATCATCAAAGCATTTCCTTCCAGCTCTTGATCTAAATAATCAGTATGTCCTGGAAATTTAAATGTTTCCGATTGAATATTATATTTATTAATAGGAGCTGTCACCAAAACATCTACAATTCCTTCTTTTAAAGCCTTTGTTGCAGCTACAAACGATTTTATAGCATACTCTCCTACTTTATCATTATTTGTTCCCAAATTAATATCTATTCCCTCTCTCCAAAGATTGTAAACATTAATCTTACCTGGTACAATCTGGTCTAATTTGTCAATCCCATGCAACATTACTGATGATGTGAAATTCTTTTTTATGAAAGATAGTATTTTTACATTTGCAAAAATAACTGGGGTACACAGCTCTAGCATTCGAGAATCTTCGAATGTTTTAAGAACAACTTCGCTTCCAATACCGTTTAAATCTCCAATTGAAATTCCGACGATTATATTTTCTGCATTTTTTATCATGACCACAGGTTATTTATTACTAATTTTGATGTGCAAATTTAGTAAAATAAAATAAGAAATGTTTACAGGAATCATAGAAACCCTTGGCAATGTAGTCGAAATAAGAAAAGACAGAGATAATATTCACATAACTGTAGATTCTTCTATTACAAATGAACTCAAAATAGACCAAAGCGTCTCCCACAATGGCATTTGCTTAACTGTTGTAAATACACAAGATTCACTCTACACCGTTACCGCCATAGCCGAAACCATACAAAAAACAAATATCGGCGACTGGAAAGTTGGCGACATCATCAACCTTGAAAGAGGAATGAAATTAAGCGATCGCCTTGATGGCCATATTGTTCAAGGCCACGTAGACCAAACAGGAAACTGCATTACCATTGAAGAAGCTAATGGCAGCTGGAATTATACTTTCGAGTATGATGAGAAATTAAACAACATTACAATCGAAAAAGGATCAATTACCGTAAATGGAGTTAGTCTAACAGTTGTAAATTCCAAAAAAAATCAATTTAGCGTATCAATAATTCCGTACACATTTGAAAACACTAATTTTAACAATTTCAAAATTGGAACTAAAATAAATCTAGAATTTGATGTAATTGGCAAGTACGTATCCAGATTATACAAGAACAACTAAAAAAAGCAGCCTTAAAAACAAAAAACTCCAGTTTACGCTGGAGTTTTTTGTTTTAATCTATATTCATATATCCTATATATCCCAAATGATAATGCTGCAATAAGCAAAAACACAAGATTTTCATCAATAGGCAATGGCGGATCACCTGGCGGCGGCGGAATACCCACACCTTGTCGGACAGGAGGCGCAGGAGGAACAGGAGCTGCAAAAGCACTAACCGAACCCAGCAAAACCAACATAATTATTAGAAACCTTTGTGAAATAATTTTCATATAAATTTTAATCCTTTAAAATTAAATGCAATAAAACGGGAATTTATTTTTAAAACTAAATTCCGTGAACTATAAATACCAAACAGAATCAGTAAACAAATGTATCATTTTTAAAGAAAGCTACAATACTACTATCAAAAAAAGCTTAATAAAAAGCCTGCAAAAACAATCACAACCAACTGAATATCACTAAAATTAATCAACAATCAATATTAAAAAATTAATTGTTAATATATATAAAATCTTACATACAGTCATCAAAAACATAAAACAGAAATCCCAACCTTATTAAATAATAATGGATCCAATTAAAAAACCACAAAAAAAAGCCTCTACATTGCTGTAAAGGCTTTTTTTATTTAAACTGTGGTCCCACCTGGGCTCGAACCAGGGACCACCTGATTATGAGTCAGGTGCTCTAACCAGCTGAGCTATAGGACCGGTTTTGAGGTTGCAATATTACCACTATTTTTCATTTGTAGCAAATATTTAAGCATGATTTTTACGTTATTTTCATAATTAATTTTACAAAAATCAAAACTATCTGATTTTTAAGCATCTAATTCACTCATTAAATACTCGAAATTATTTAATTTCCTGACATAACTCTATCAAAACTCCATTTGTACTTTTAGGATGCAAGAAAACAACGAGTTTATTATCGGCACCTTTTTTGGGAATTTCGTTTAAAACCACAAAACCTTCGCTTTTTAAACGTTCCACTTCTTCGATGATATCCGTTACATCAAATGCTATATGGTGAATCCCTTCTCCTTTTTTATCAAGAAATTTAGCGATAGGACTTCCTGGGCTAGTCGCCGCAAGAAGCTCTATTTTATTTGGTCCGTTTTGAAAAAATGAAGTTATCACTCCTTCGCTTTCCACCGCTTCCGATTTATAAGCCGGAACCCCAAAAAGCTTTTCGAACAAAAGATTCGAAACTTCTAAATCTTTAACTGCAATTCCTATATGTTCTATTTTATTCATCATCTTAATTACTGATTAACATAGGTATTAAAATAACCACATTCAGCAATAACATCTTGATAATATTTAGTGTCCGAATAATCTTTTTTCAATATTTTAAAATTATTCCATGCCAAGAAATTTATCTTATCCTGATCTGCAGTCCACCAATTTGTTACCGAATTATACTTTTTATTATAATATTCATTTCGCTCGCATTTTGCCAACATATAAACACATTTTGCTTTTTGCTCTTTTGTTGTAGCTGCTTCTAATGCTTTTTGGTAATACATTTTAGGCAATGAACAATTTGTAATCATTTTTTTCATAGAATCCCTAAATGAATATGGACTTGAACCATACCCTACAATTCCGATTTCATAAAAACTTCTCCCGTTTCCAAAATGGGTAATATTATAAAATGCATTTCCTAGCAACAAGCTATTTGTATATACATCTTCATTTTTAGCAAGTTTATCTTGCATCGTTTTTATAGTCGTTAAAAATTCTATTTGAGAATATTTCTTTTTTTGATATGCCGCATGGTCACAATCATGACAATCTTTTATACTTCCATTAAATGGATTTCCGTAAAAAACCGCGTTTTGTAATGTATCTGTTTGTTGCATAAAAGCAATTGCTTCAGGTATTTTATTTTGATATGTTGCCTGTATTGCCTGGAAATTATTAATATTATTTAAATTCAAATTATAAATACTAAAGCCTATTTTTTCTATTTCAGTTTTATTTGGCTTAGCCAAAAATGCTTTCATCCCTAACAAATTCTTTTCGACATCATAAAAAGAATTTCCTGCACCCCAATAACTATAAGCTGAAGTATTTGCAAACAATTCTGCCATTACATAATCTTTCTGTTCTTTATAAAGTGTCATCAAGTACATTCTGCTCCAACTAGAAGCATTTTCATAACGAAAATCGCCTACTTTTTGCTTTGGAAGTTCTTGATACAACCAATTTAAATCCTTGAGAATCGTTTTCTCATTTTTAGAATTTAACTTATCAATTTTACTCATATTATTTACAAAACGAAGCAATCTAAGTTGATTATTAGCCAACTCCGTTTTAGGCATAGTTTTTTCGGCTTTCGCAAAATTTTCATCTGCTTTAGCAAACTCTCCTTTTAGTGTTTGCAAATACCCTAAAGCAGTATTCCATAAATAAGGCTTCTCTGTATTTCCTGTTACTGCAATTTTCGAAACTAAATCAAATGCTTTTGCATTAATTTTACTTTTATTTGTTTCTTTATTTTCTGCTACCGTCTGTTTTATTGCAGGCGCACTATAATCCGTAGAACCTTCAGAATTAACTTTAGCCAACTCAAATGAATTATTAATCCCTTGTTCTTGTTGATTAACCAATCTTGTAAGCAAATAATTCAAATGCTCATTTTTAGGATCTAATTGATAAATTTTATCAATCGCTTGCATTTCGTCTTTATAATACCCGTGAATTGCCCAAAGTGCTGCTTTTTCTCTATTATTTTTGGCCATTGACAAAGATTTATTCCAATCTGTTTCATTTTCCGGACGAAAACTATAAGCTGTAACGACTCTCATTTCAGGACATTTATCAAATACTTGCGCATATAAATAATTAGATGTCGAATATTTGCCTTGTTGGTAATTTATTCCCGCCACATAAGATAACGCACGATAATACAGTACATTTTTAGGAACTACCGCTTCTGTTTTATTAAAAAACGTAATTGCTTTTTGTTTGTTACTACTATAAAAATAAGCTTTCATAGTAAGAAACCAATACCTGTTTTTCAAAAACGGATCTGATATAGTATTGTATACATTTTCGATAGATTGAATCATTTTCAAATCATCAAAAGTTTTAGCCACAACAGGTTCATAACTCCAATAATTTTCCCCAACCGAAACTGCCTCTATTTTTTGCGCCAAATATAAAAACTCAATAAAGGCCTTGGCTTTATCATCTTTCAAATTTATTTTCTTACCCCATTTTAGAGAAGCCTGATTTTGTTTTTTAGTTTTAAAAAAAACATGAAGCTGCTCAATTTCTTTCTTATACCCTGTATCCTTATCTTTATCATACGAATATCTTGACGTATTATCTCCAATTAAAAAATGACTTACTGTAGCAGTATCAACTTTCGTTTTTAAGTAGGCATTCCAATCTGATTTAATATCATCATTAAATCGGGAATTATGTTCGGTATCAAAACCAATCCCGTAAAAAACCTCTCCCGATAAAAATAATGGTCGATACGATTTCTCAACAAAAGTTTCAGGAGTAAAATTAGAACTATACCCCATCCCCCAATCATCACCGCCTCCACAAGCATAAATTACACCGTAAGCAAACAATAAAACACCACTAGAAACAAGAAAGAACTTGTTTAAAAATATTTTTTTCATAATTTTTTAAATTGAATTCATCTAAGTCGTAAAAAATAATCTCTTTAGGATATTGAGCTGTATTCTCCTCTAAATCGGAAGCCATTTCTAGCAAATCATCCTTAGATATCGCTTCTACTTTTAAAATATCTCCTTGTTTATAAAAAGTGCCTTTTTTATAATTGGAGTACTTTACAGTGAAGTATATTTTTTGACTTTGTACAAAATTAGTATCCTTTTGTATTTCTTTTATATCTATTTTACTTTTTAATCCTATTACTTTATGCTCTCGAATATGTACTGCCCAAGAATAAATTGGCAAAGCAAAATCAAGCGGCAAGCGATATTTCTTTAAACTTTTTATGTATCGTTGCGCAATTCTTCTATCATAAATAGAATTAAGAGAATCAGGCGCAATTGTTCCCATATTATAATACATTAAAACACCTGAATCGACATTTGGAATTTTAGTTTTTTCAAAATATTTTATCTGATGTAATCGTATCGTAGCTGAAAGTTTTTTATGGGATATCTTCTTGAAAGATTCTATAAATTTCAAATAATTTGTTTTACTTGCCAATGTCCAATCACAATCGATTTGGATTTCCTGACAAGAAATTCCGTTTTTATTATTTATTAACTCGATAAAATCAAATGTTTTTTTCGCCAAATCTTCAACATCAATTCCTTTTTTTAACATCACTTTGTTTTTGATGTACACCACTGGAACTATCGTTAAGTTTTCTGTTTTATTTTCAAAATGAACTGGGCTCAGTGGAAATGGCTCTTGTGTTTTTGGATGTAAATCAATATCAAAATATCGAATATAAATTTTATTGATATTATTTTGCTCCAAAGCCTGCTTTTCTTCTGCAGACAATTTAAAAATAGTTTTCCAATAATAAAAAGCGGCAACTGGTTTCTCTTGCTTATTACATGAAATTAATAACAAAAATAAGACCCCAAAAATAACGCGAAGTTTCAAAATATTCTAAATTAAATTTACTGTCAAATGTAAGAATACATTTTATTTTATTAAAGAAAATGTAGAACTGTTTTTCTAAACAAAGCGAGGCTCTTCATATTTTTCATCAAAACAACAACTCCTAATAATTCGATAAAAAATTTCGATTAAAGCAAATATAATTGTTATTTTGTGGTTTCAAAATCCAAACCCGTTATGTTGAAGAGCAACTCAAAATATATTTTCTTTTTATTAACCTTATTGATGGCGAGTTGTGCCAAACGCGGAAGCATAACTGGCGGGTTAAAAGATACCCTTGCACCAGTTTTATTATCTAGTGTTCCTAAAAATTTTAGTACAGAATTTAAAGGTAATACCATAAAATTGACATTTGATGAGTATGTGAAATTAAAAAATGCAAATAAGCAATTGATTATTTCGCCGCCAATGAAACACGAGCCTCTTATAACTCCAACTACGGCAAGTAAATACATTACTATAAAAATAAACGACACCTTACAACCCAATACTACTTATAGCTTTAATTTTGGACAAAGCATTACTGATAACAATGAAGGTAATCCGTACAACCAATTTAAGTACATTTTCTCTACTGGAACGTATATAGATTCCTTAGCTCTAGGCGGAAAAATAAAAGACGCTTATGACAAACAAGCTGATTCATTTGTATCTGTAATGCTCTATGAAATAAACGACACTTATAAAGACTCGGTTGTTTATAAAGAAAACCCAAGATACATCACCAATACATTAGATAGTTTAAAAACGTTTAGACTAGAGAATCTAAAAGCTGGAAAATATCTTTTGGTGGCTCTAAAGGACAAAGGAAGCAACAACAAATTCAACCCTAAGGATGATAAAATAGGATTCATAAAACACCCTATTACCATACCTAATGATACCATTTATGAATTAGAATTATTTAAAGAAGTACTCCCTTTAAAAACACATAAACCTGCTCAAGTTTCTGGAAATAGACTAGTTGTAGGATATGATGGAAAACAAGACTTCAAAAACTCAAGACCTAAAATAGTCTTAAAAAACAACGGAGAAGTTTTACCTACAATTGTTACCCAATTTCCTAAAAAAGATTCACTTCAGGTATGGTATAAACCGCTAAAAGCCGATTCTCTATCGATGGAAATCAGCAAAGAAAACTACAAAAAGAATTACTCCTTTAAAGTAAAAGATCAGAAGAAAGACACTTTACGTATAAGTGCACTACAAAACGGAACTATACACTTTAGAGATCGATTTACATTAGAAAGTGCAACTCCCCTAGTACATTTTGATGAATCGAAAATAAAATTAATAAATAAGGATTCTGTTGCTGTTCCTTTCAAAACTGAATACGATGATTTTAATCAACAACTGTTTTTAGACTTTAAGAAAGAGCCTTCTGAAAAATATGAATTCACTCTTTTGCCTGGTGCTTTAACTGATTTTTATGAAAAGACAAACGATACTCTAAAATATAATCTAACCACTAGAGCTACTGCTGACTACGGGAACTTAACCCTTAATTTACAAAACGTAAAACGCTTTCCTGTAATCATAGAATTAACAGATAAAAAGGGCGAAAAAGTTCTTGCCAGCGAATACACTGAAGGTAACACAAAAATAGAATTCAATCTTTTGGAACCTACATTATTTACTCTTCGTGCAATTTACGATGACAATAAAAACAAACAATACGATCCAGGAAATTTCTTAGAAAAGAAATACGCCGAAGAGGTGATTTATTTTTCAAAAGAAGTTGATGTTAGAGCCAATTGGGATGTTGAACAAGTTTTTGACCTGAGCATTCCCTACACTCCTGAACCTGAAAAAAAGAAAACTGATAAAAAGAAATAAATTATAATCCTTCGATTATAAAATCATCCTTATCATTTAAAAAATCTAGTTTTTTTCTTGTTTCATACATTTTTTCCTTGTCTAATTCAACAATAAAAACACCTTCTGTTTCCTGAGGCTTAATTAAATATTCTCCCAAGAAATCGATAGCTTGTGAATGTCCAATGTGTTCAAATTGATGATAATCTAGACCTACTCTATTAACTCCTATCGAATAACATACATTTTCGATAGCACGTGCTTTTAGCAATGTATCCCACGCGTTAGTCCGTATTTTAGGCCAATTGGCCACATACAAAACCAAATCATAAGTCTCTGTATTTCTAGAAAAAACAGGAAACCTAAGATCATAACAAATAAGCGGGCAAATCTTCCAGCCTAAATAATCTACAATTAATTTTCGCGTTCCTTTGGTATAAACTTTATCTTCACCTGCAAGGGTAAACAAATGGCGCTTATCATAATGTTGTAATTCTCCTGAAGGAAAAACAAACAACAATCTGTTATAAAATTTACCATCCTCTTCAATTACCAAACTTCCGGTAATTGCTATTTTTTTAGCTTTAGCTAATGATATCATCCACAAAACAGTTTCCCCACGCATAGTTTCAGCTACCTGAGAAGGATTCATAGTAAATCCTGTAGAGAACATTTCAGGAAGCACTACCAAATCAACTACTTCGTTAATTTCATTAATTTTTTGCTCGAAATGATTTCGATTTCTCTCAGGGTTTTCCCAATGAAGAACAGATTGAATTAGTGCTATTTTCATATTGTAAATATATTATTTTTCGATAAATCATTTTCATTAAGCCCCAACTTAAAACTACTCCTTTTAAAAAAACTGCCAAACTCAGTAAACATCAATCTTTTTCGAATAAAAAAACATTATCTAAAAAAATATTGCAAAAATATTGCAATATTTATGCAAAAAAATTTCAACGGATAAGAATTAATTATATATTTGGCAATTAATTAAAAACCTATAAAAACTTAAAACCACCTTAATCATGAAAAAAAAATACCCTCTAAGAGTCTTCTAGAGTCGACACTACTCCAAAATATTGCAAATTAATTTGCAATAAAAAATAAAAACCACATGACTAAACTTATTGTCATAATCTGTTTTTATTAAAGCTAAGATCAAAATCAATAGCAAGAACTCCTAAAAAGAATCAACCAGAAAACCCATTGATTCTACTAGGCAGAATTATAGAATATAACAACCAATAATTTATAATACACTAACAAAAAACCAATACAATGAAACAAACTATTTTAATGATTATGTTTTTATTTACTGTGCAAATTACCCTAGCACAAGTAAAGACAGTCAAAGGAACTGTCACCGACTCTAATGGTATTTCGCTACCAGGAGCCTCAATAGCTGTAAAAGACGAAAAAAGAGGCGTAACTACCGACTTTGATGGTAAATTTTCTATAGAAGTACAAAAAGGAAAAACACTTACTGTATCTTTTTTAGGACTAGAAACACAAAATGTACTCATAGGTGACTCCAACACAATTAACATACAATTAAAAGAAGCTGCTGCAACTGCACTTTCTGGGGTAGTAGTTACCGCTTTAGGAATAAAAAGAGAAAGAAAAGAACTTGGTTATTCTTTTCAAGACATAAAAGGAAAAGAACTAGCCGCTAACCCAACATTGAGTATTGCTCAATCATTATACGGAAAAGTTGCAGGAGTTAACATTTCTCAAACTGCAGCTGGTATAGGAGGTAGTTCTCGTATTGTCATTAGAGGAAACCGATCTGTAAGTGGAGACAACCAACCTCTATATATTGTAGATGGAGTTACCTTAGGGAACACAGGATTAGCTGGAATCACCGATCCAAAAGCAGGGAAATGGGCCGAAGGAACAGACAATGGAGATGGATTATCAAGTCTAAACATGGATGATATTGAAAATATTTCTGTACTAAAAGGAGGAGCTGCCAGCGCACTTTACGGAGAACGTGGTGCCAATGGTGTTATTGTTATTACAACAAAAAAAGGAAAGAAAAATTCTTTGAGAGCTGACTGGAATAGTACAACAACTTTTGATCAAGTTAGCACAAAATACAAAGACTATCAAACACAATATGGTTCAGGATCAGATGGGCAGTTACCAAATCCTAATGACCCAAACGGTGTTCGAAATGCAACAACAAATGCATGGGGACCAAAATTTGGATCTCCAGATGTCATGATAAGAATTTTTGACGGCTCTGACAAACCGTATCAACATATAAAAAACAACATAAAAGACTTTTTTAGAACAGGAGTAACCACAAACAACAGTTTAAGCATTTCTGGTGGTGGTGAGAACACAACTTACCGAGTAAACTATTCCAATCTAAATGCTACTGATGTTATACCTAAAAATGATTTTAAAAGAAATACATTCTCATTAGGCGTAAACTCTCAAATAAAGAAATTAACAATAGATGCTAAGTTTAGCTATATCGTAGAAGACACTAACAATAGACCTTCTTTAGGAGATGACGCTAGTAATCTTGGCTTATCTGTAGCCGGACTAGCACCAAATTTTGACCAAGCTTGGTTAAAAAATTACGAAGATGAAAACGGTAAGTATTACCTATGGAACACAAATCCCTACCGATTAAACCCTTATTTTGTAATAAATGAAAACAAAAACGAAACAGAAAAAAATAGAATCTTAGGTAGCTTCAGCGCAAGTTATGCTATTACAGATTGGTTAACCGCTACAGGTAGAGCTGGAATCGATAGATTTAACTTTAAATCATTTGATTTTGTTAACGCTGGAACAACATGGCCCGGGAGACAAACTGGATCGTTAAACAACAATGACATTACATTTCAAGAATACAATACCGAAGCATTATTAAATGCTCAAAAATCAATAGGTGATTTTAATATATCCCTAGGAGTAGGTGCCAACCAACGAAATTCTCAAAGAATTACCACTGGAAGCAACCTTACCAATATGATTTCTGAAGGTCAAAATAAGCAGTCTAATTTTACTTCAAGCGTATTAAATCCTAAAACTAATGACGAAATACTAGTACGCTCCTTATATTCTTACTTAAGAGCTAATTATAAAAATTATTTGTTTTTAGACTTCACAGGCCGTAATGACTGGAACTCAACACTTGCTTCTGCTGCTAGTTCTGATTACAATAACAACTATTCATTTTTCTACCCTTCTATTTCCTCAAGCTTCATCTTCACTGATGGTTTAAACATAAAGAACGACATACTAACATTTGGAAAAATAAGAGCTTCTTGGGCAGGAACTGCAAAAGCATTAGAAACACCTTATGCAACAGCCCTTACCTATAATATACAAGGAAGACCTTTATTAGGAAACCCTATCGGTTCAGTTTCAGGCAATGTCATTCCAAACAATACACTAAAGCCAGAATTTACAACTAGCTATGAAGCAGGGATCGATTTAGGATTCTTTAAAAACCGAATAGAGATAGACTTTTCTTATTACTACACAAAAACCAAAGACCAACTGATTCAATTAAGCACATCCCAAACATCTGGTTTCTTAGGCGCTAATGCAAATGCAGGAACTGTAGAGAACAAAGGTATAGAAGCTTTGATAAAAGCAGGAATTTTCAGAAATGAAAATGGTTTTAACTGGGATCTAACTTTCAACTTTGCTAAAAACAAAAATACTGTATTAGAATTAACAGGTACTACAGACATACAAATAGTATCTAACGCAAGATGGGCAGGTGCACAAATTATTGCAAAAGTAGGAGAAAGCTCCACGGAAATCTATGGTAAAAAATTCGAAAGATCTCCAGACGGAAAAGTTATCATAGGAGCAAATGGACTTCCTGTACTAACACAAACATTAGAAAACTTAGGACGAGTAGCCCCAGACTGGATTGGCGGAGTTACCAATGAATTTTCATACAAAGGAATTAGCCTAAGCGCAAATATAGACATGAAATTTGGAGGTAAAATGTATTCTATGACTAACGCTTATGCTTCTTCAACTGGGTTAACAAATGCGACTCTAGAAGGAAGAGAAGAATTTAACGGCTGGGTAGCTCAACAATTAGCCGCCGGAAAAACACCAGGAGAGATCTTACTATTAGCGCCAGGAGCAGGACTTATAGTAGAAGGTGTTAAACAAATCAAAGACAGCAATGGTAATATAACTGGATACGAAAATAATACTACGCCAGTAAACCCTCAAACGTATTGGAGAAGCCTATATGGAGAAGATACCACTGCAGAGCCTTTCATTTATGATGCCTCTTATGTAAAACTAAGAGAAGCCTCTTTAGGTTATGAATTCCCTAAAAAATGGCTAAAAGGAACAGGATTCGACAGATTTAAATTTTCAGTTATCGCAAGAAACTTGTGGACTATTTACTCAAAAGTACCAAATATAGACCCTGAATCTACTTATACAAGTGGTAACGGACAAGGTTTTGAATACGGATCTTTACCATATAGAAGATCTTATGGTTTTAACTTACAATTATCATTCTAACAATCAAATTTTAGCAAAATGAAAAAATACATAATACAAGTACCCAAATATGTGTTAGGTGCAATTTTACTACTTACCACAATTAATTGTGCCGATGACGAAACATTTAGAGAAACAAATACCAATCCTGAAGCTTTCGTAACCATTAACCCCTCTATACAATTAACTGGAGTACAAGCAGCCTTATCTGGCGGATGGTTTGAACAATGGAGGGCTAACCTCATCTACGGAGAAGGTTTCATTCAACACCTTAGCGGATCATGGCCAACATCCACTTTTGGTGCTTATTACGCCTCAAACGTTGATTATCAATCAGCACTCTGGAACTCAAACTATGGAGGCGGGATTGTCCGTAATTTGGTAGATGTTCTTGAAAGAACAAACGGAAAATCAGAATACACCAACTTAAATGGCGTCGCAAAAACTTTAAAAGTTATGGTTTTTCAACGTTTAACAGACTTATACGGAGATGTACCTTATTCAGAAGCTGGATTAGGCTACTACCAGAAAATTTTCTATCCAAAATATGACAGTCAAAAAGACATCTATACAGACTTTTTTAAACTTTTGGACGAAGCTCAAAATCAAATACAAACTGGGTCTGATCCAATAAAAGGAGACCTTTTTTATGCAGGCGATGTGTCTAAATGGAAAAAAATGATAAACTCATTAAGACTACGTTGTGCTATGCGAATTTCGAAAGTAGATCCCGCATTAGCAAAAGAACAAATTCAAAAAGCCGTTACCAATGGGATATTTACCAGCAATGAAGACAATTGCTATATGAAACATGATTCCTCTCCAGCAGAAACAGCAGGAGCCCTAAACAATGGGAACGGAATGTCTCATGCCCTAAAAGGAAATGGAGCCGTCGAAGACTACCCAACTTCACTTTTAATAAACACATTAGGAGATGACCCTAGAAAAAAAATATGGTTTTCACCTAATGCAAGCGGAAACTATGTAGGACTAAATCCTAACAATTCTAGCGGGAGACATCCAGGTCCAGGAGGAATCCTTGACTTAGCAACTATTAAACCTTATTTATACGAGAATAACGCACCTTACTTACATCTCACCTATTCAGAATCAATGCTACTTCTAGCAGAAGCTTCTTTTAGAGGATTATACACTGGCAATGTAGATGATCTTTACAAAAAAGGAATCGAAGCAGGAATCAGACAATGGTCAATTTTTAAGGACGCTAGCATTATCGACAACAATGCAGTTGCAGCATTTTTAGCTACAAAAAGCCTTACTCGAGGAAAAGAACTAGAAGAAATTGCAACACAACAATGGCTTACATTCTTTCTAAACGGAATGGAAGCGTATAGCAATTACAGAAGAACTGATTTTCCAGTTTTAATTAAGATAACGAATAATGGATCAAGCACAGGTGGAGTTATACCAAAAAGGTTGCCTTATCCTGCAGAGGAATCCACTAGTAACAAAGCAAACTTTCTAGCCGCAAGTGCAAAATACAACAACAATAATTGGCTTGCTAAAGTTTGGTGGGATGTTGACTAATTTATAAGTCATAATAAATCAAATATTGCCCCCCCTTAATACCACAAAGAAATAGTGTCGTTCGCAATTTATTTTGAATTGCGGATGGCACTATAATTTTAAAACGTAAAATCGCTACAGTTAAAGATAGAACCAACATACTATTTCAATTCAATAATAACACATAATTCACAAGAACTATTTATTTCCTATGCTTTTTTCTAAAACAAACAAAGGCTGCAATTCACTTATTAGAAAACGAATTCATCATATAAAAGTTGCGTTTTTCTTAAATCATATTTTTTACTTTATAGTATTTAACAACAAAGACTCCTTCTATTCACTAAATTTTAATTACCCCAATTTACTGCAAAACTACCCGACTTACAGTAATTACGTTTTTTAGCTTTAACTAAAAACTACAATTAAGAAAGATTATACCTATCTTATTCTGTTTAACACAAACATAACAGTAATAAAAACAATACAAAAACACAAAAAAACACTCACCCTTCAATAATTATATTGATTTTACACTGAAAATGATTCCGATTTTAGTCTATAATAGTTTCTTTTCCAAAGCCAGCCACCTCAACAAACATCACTCTTTTGGGAATAAAAAAACATTAAACAAAAAAATATTGCAATATTTTTGCAATATTTATGCAAAAATATTGCGAATCATAATGATTAATTATTTATATTTGATTACTAACAAAAACCAAAGAACAAATTAAACTCATGTAAATCAGTTAATTATGAAAACAAAACTATTATCTCTAACTTTTATTGGAGGAATTATTTTTTCAGGAAATGCTCATGTGTTTGCAATAAAAAAGCATTTTATAGAACAAAGCATCAATCAAATCGAGATTACAGGCAAAGTAATTGGCCAAGATGATGGAATGCCCATTGCCGGAGCATCCATATATGCAAAAAACAACAATAAAATAGCCACAATTACTGATGAAGATGGGAACTTTAAACTAAGCCTACCAGAAAATGAAAATTCTATTATTGTCAGTTATATGGGCTATGAAACTGTCGAATCAAAAATAAATGGAAAGTCTCCATTATTCATAAGCTTAAAACCATCTGAAAATGTTTTAGAACAAGTTTTTGTCACTGCATTAGGCGTTAAAAAAGTAAGCAAATCGCTAACCTATGCAGTAACCGAACTAAAAGGATCTGAGTTTAATAAAGCAAAAGAAGCTAATATCTCTAATGCTTTGGTCGGTAAAATTGCTGGAGTAAATGTTAGCAGCACAGCAACAGGACCAAATGGCTCGACTAGAGTTGTAATACGAGGAAATGGCTCTTTAAACGGAAACAACCAACCTATGTATGTTGTAAATGACTTACCTATAGACAATACGCAACTTAATCTACCCGGAATCGGGAATGCCCCAGGTTCTCCGAAATTAAATGTTGACAGAGGAGATGGAACCGCATTAATAAATCCAGACGACATTAAGTCTATAACTGTTCTTAAAGGAGGAACCGCTGCGGCTTTATATGGCGCTAATGCTGCCAATGGAGTAATCTTAATTCAAACCAAAAGAGGCTCCGCTCAAAAAGGTATCGGGATAGACTACAACACATCATTTACACTAGAAACACCAGCTGTTATTCCAGATTGGCAATACGAATACGGAGCTGGAGATGCCGGTAAGAAACCATTAACCCAAAATGAAGCCATAGCTACTGGCCGCTGGTCATGGGGAGCAAAAATGGACGGAACAGATGTAATTCAATTTGACGGGGTAAAAAGACCATATAGCCCACAAAAAAATAATATTAAAAATTTCTACAGACCAGGAGTCACTTATATAAACTCCATTGCATTATCTGGAGGTTCTGAAAAAGCCACTGGTCGTCTCTCATTCTCAAATATGAATAGCGAAAGCATTGTACCTAACGCTGACTTTAATCGTAAAACGATTAATTTAGCAAGCAATGTAAACTTAACCGATTGGCTAAAATTTGATGTTGTAACTCAATACAATCTAGAAAAATCAAATAACAGACCAACACTATCTGACGCTGAAGCAAATCCAAACTGGGGAACTTATTTAATTGCAAATACAGTAGATATTCGAAATTTAGCACCTGGATATGATCAAAACGGGAAAGAAGTAGCTTGGAATCCAGTACCTGTTGCCACAAATCCTCAATTTGTAGTCAATAGAATTAAAAACAACGACACTAAAAATCGTTTTGTAGGAATGGCAAATCTAAAATTGAATTTCACTCCTGATTTGTTTTTACAAGGGCGCATAGGTCAAGATTACACAAACTATGAATTCTTCGGATACATCCCTAAAACATCCCTAAACACACCTGATGGTTATGTTCAGGGTTCAAAAATGATATTATCTAATATTAATTCTGAAGCAATACTTAATTATACCAAGAAAAACATCTATAGAGGAATTTCACTAAGCTCATTAGTAGGAGTTAATTCAAGAACTACATTAAGAGATGAAGTAAGAGTAGATGGAACAGGATTTGTTCTAGATGACTTTTACTCTCTAACAAACTTAAAAACGGTAAACTATACGTATCCTTATGGAAAAACAAAAACCAACTCCGTTTACGGTGCAATAGATTTAGATTATAAAAATGTATTCTTTTTAAACTTCACAGGACGTCAGGATTGGTTCTCTACACTATCTAAAGAGAACAACACGGTTTTCTATCCTTCTATTGGATCAAGTTTAATAGTTTCAGATATATTAACTATGCCTAGCTGGATTTCATTTGCAAAATTACGAGCCTCTTGGGCACAAGTAGGTGGAGCTACTCCAGACCCGTATGCATTGAATCCGTCTTACTCTATGATTCAAGGCGGACATAACGGACAGCAGCTCCAAGGTCCAACTAGCTCAAGAGTACCCAGCCCAACGCTAAGCCCTCTAACATCGACAACATTCGAATTAGGTACTGACTTAGGTTTTTTAAACAATCGCATGAATATTGATTTTGCATGGTATAACCGCGCAACTACCAATGACATTGTAGAAACTACGATTTCTAATGCATCTGGCGCAACTTCTTCTTTATTAAATCTTGGAAGAATGAGAAATGAAGGCGTAGAGCTTTTAATCAATGGAAAAATCATGAGTTCTGAAAACTTCTCTTGGGATGTTACTTTCAACGGATCATACAACAAAAACACCGTTGAAGCACTAACCGATCAATTAACCTCCATAACAATGGCTTCTTCAGTAAACAATTATGCAATTATTTCAAGCGATGTCAACAGACCTTATAGTATAATAAAAGGATATAAACCCCTTAAAGACTCAAATGGAAATACTGTTTATAATGTTAGTGGCGGTTCAGCAACTATTGAAAGAGGCCCTCTTGAAGAACTAGGTCAGGGCGTACATCCTTGGGGAGCAGGAATTAGTAATGAATTTAGATACAAAGCAATAACATTTAGCTTTTTGATAGACGCTAAATTTGGAGGTAGCCTATACTCTGGCACCGATTTATATGGCACACGTATGGGATTAACAAAACTTACTTTGGAAGGACGTGAAGATGGGTTGCCTATAAAAGGTGTAGATAAAAATGGAGCAACAGTAGATATGGTTATTGCTCCCGAAAACTTAAGAACTTATTACGATGGATTAAAAAACATAACATCCGAATTTATTTATGATGCCAGTTTCGTAAAATTAAGACAAGTAATTATTGGATACCAATTACCTATTAACAAAATAAAAGGGCTATCAGTAATTCAAAGCGCATCCATTTCATTTGTTGCCCGAAATCTATTCATTCTTTATAAGAAAACCCCAAACGTTGATCCCGAATCAGTTTTTAGCGCTGGTAATGCTCAAGGTATAGAACAATTTGGCGTACCCAGAACCAGAAGTTTCGGTTTAAGTTTAAATGTTAAAATATAAAAATTAAAAGGCATGAAAAAAATAACAACCCTATGTGTTACAGGTATCCTTTTATTAAGCATAACAGCCTGTACCAAAGATTTTGAGGAAATCAATACAAATCCAAATGCAGTAGATAAAGCTACTCCAAATTTTATATTTAGCAGATCTCAGCTTGACGGTTTGAACAATAATTATTTTTTCACTTCAATTATTGAATGTGGCCAAATGATGCAACATTATTCGACCTACAAAGAAGCATCAGGAGCTGGAGACAAATATCTTGACAACGAAGTTTACTACTCTGCTTTTTTTGCCAGAATATATCCAAATTCAATAAATGAAGTAACAATTGTAATAAACGCGCTAAAAGGTGATTCAAACAACAGTAACAAATTAAATATTGCAAGAATCTGGAGAGCCTATTTATTTCACCGAATTACAGATTTATACGGAGACGTACCATATTCTGAAGCGGCAAAAGCAAATTCAGACTTACTCTTTTTACCTAAATATGATAGTCAGGAATTTATATACAAAGACCTACTAAAAGAACTGGATGAAGCAGCATTAGCATTAGACGATTCCAAACCAAGCTTTGGGGGAGCTGATTTAATATACAACGGCGATATTAACAAATGGAAAAAATTCTCCTATTCATTAATGCTGCGTTTAGGAATGAGATTATCCAAAGTTGACCCTGCACTTTCTAAAACTTGGGTAAACAGAGCAATTGCTGGCGGAGTAATCCTGAATACTGGTGATAATGCAATAATGAAATATACCGACGGACCAAACGATATAAATCGTAATCCTTCTGCTTTAGACCCCATAAGTCTTGACTATGCAAAAGCATCTTATGGGCAAAAAAATAATGAAGGCGGAAAACTTAGCAAAACCTTTATTGATGTATTAAAAACAACAAATGACCCAAGGATTAGCATATACGCTGGTGTTTGGCAAGGTACTGTACAAAACTCAAGTTTAGCAATACAAAAAGGTTTCCCAAATGGACTTAAAATAGCTCCGTCACCAATAGAGCAAGCCACTTACTCTGAACCTAACCAAAACACTGTTCTCAAAGTCGATTCTCCTCTTGTTATACTCAGTAATGCCGAGACTAATTTATATCTAGCTGAAGCCGCACTTAGAGGATGGTACACAGGAGAGTCAGATCAAAGTTTATATGAAAAAGCCGTAAAAGCTTCTTTTCTAAATGCTGGAATTTATGGTATTGCGTACACCATAACTGATGCAGCTCCTTATTTAACTGCGAATCCATATTTATCAGGAGGAACGTTTGATCAAAAAATGAATCAAATACACACCCAATTCTGGATTGCTTTATTTGTAGACGAGCAAGAAGTTTATGCAAACTGGAGAAGAACTGGCTATCCAATTTTAACCCCTGTAAACTTCCCAGGAAATGTGACAAACGGCACAATACCAAGACGTTTCAAGTATCCAACTGCCGAATATTCTGTTAATTCTTCTAACTTAGCAGAAGCTGTTAAACGCCAAGGCAGCGATACATTTACAACAAGAATGTGGTGGGATAAATAGTAACAATAAATAAATTAAATGAGCATTTTAATTCTTTCGGCATGCATTATTTTTTTAGTGCTACAAATAACATGGTTCAAAATCAATCCATTCATTGCCTTTATCATAACATCTTTATTGGCAGGCCTCGCATTAGGTCTGCCAATAACAACATTAACCGGAACAGTTCAAAAAGGACTGGGCGATATGCTCGGATCAATTTCCTTAATCATTATTTTTGGAACCTGTATTGGTAAACTTACCGTCACTTCTGGCGCAGCATCTGTAATTGCAAAAACAGTAATGCAATGGACAGGGGAAAAATATGTTCGTCTAGGCTTAATGATTACAGGCTTTATAGTTGGTATTCCTCTATTTTACAGCGTAGGCTTTATACTTTTGGTTCCCTTAATTTTTTCTGTAGCCAATCAATTTAAATTACCCAAAGTATACATAGCTATTCCAATGCTTGCATCTCTTTCGGTAGCACATGGCTTCTTGCCCCCGCATCCTTCGCCAATGGCGTTAAGTAATATATTAAATGCAGATATCGGTCTGGTTTTAACTTACGGCATCATTGTTTCTATACCAACTATTCTTATTGCTGGCCTACTATTCTCAAACACACTTAAGAATATTAAATCCGATGACAAGAACACAGTAGTTCCAACTGAAGAACCTCTGAATTTAACTAAAAAACCTAGTTTTTTTACTAGTATAGCCTCTTCGCTTTTCCCTGTTTTCGGTTTAACAATTACCTCATTACTACCATTAATTTGGAAAAATGAACAAGTAACCTTACTATGTCAAACAATAGGAGAGCCTAGTATTATCATGCTTATTTCATTAGTAATTTGCACTTACACATTAGGCTTTCGTACAGGTAAAAACATGAAAACAATCATGGATGAATATGCAGTAGCCATTAAAGACGTTGCCCTAATAATACTTATAATTGGCGGAGCCGGAAGCTTAAAAGAAATAATGATGGTAAGTGGCGTTAGCCATACTATTGTTGATTCATTAATAAAAATAGACATCCATCCTTATTTATTAGCCTGGCTAATTGCTGCATTAATACGAATTTGTGTTGGCTCAGCTACAGCTGCTGGTTTAATGACCGCGGGCGTTCTATTACCATTATTAAAATTACAAGGACTTGATCCAAACTTACTGGTTCTTTCAATAGGTGCAGGCAGTCTCATGTGCTCACATGTAAACGACCCTGGATTCTGGATGTTCAAAGAATACTTTGGGACTAGCATGAAAGACACAATTAAATCATGGACAGTGATGGAATCATTTGTATCTGTCCTTGGAATTCTTTTTATTTTTATATTAAACATTTTTATACACTAATTATCATGAACTTATTACCACAAGAAAAATTTGAAACGCTTAACCTAACGTTACCCCCAGCGCCTATGCCTCTTGGAATATACAAACCATTTTTAATAGATGGTAAATACTTATACTTATCTGGACACGGACCAGTAAGAGATGACAAATCATTAATTATAGGGCGAATTGGAGATGACATGGATATTGAGAAAGGAAAGCTGGCAGCAAGACAAGTAGGATTAACAATGTTATCTACCATTGTTACTAATTTTGATAGTCTTAACGCAGTAAAAAGAGTCATTAAAGTACTCGGAATGGTTAATTGCAGCTCCGATTTCTTAAGACATCCTTATGTAATTAATGGCTGTAGTGAATTATTTGCTGAAATATGGGGACAAGAAAACGGAATCGGGGTAAGGAGTGCTGTAGGAATGGGATCATTACCCGATAATATCCCTGTAGAAGTTGAAGCTATTTTTGAATTATATTAAAAGCAATTGAACCCCACATCGGAAAAAGGTTTTTCTTTCGATGAGATAAAAAATATGCTCTTAACAACCCAAATTTAAATACTTTTTATAAAAAATGAAAACGAAATCTTCACAAACAAAAATTACAACATTTGGTGAATTATTATTGCGGATGGGTGTTGCTCATGGTAACCGATTTACACAAGCCAAAGAAATGCAGGTTCATATAGGTGGAGCCGAAGCAAATGTTTGTGTATTACTTTCACAGTTAGGCATAAATACCAATTACGTTACTCGTTTACCCAACAACGACTTATCTCAACTTGCATTAAACGAGCTCCATAAATACAAAGTAGATACTACAAACTGCATCTACGGAGGAGATAGAATTGGTTTATATTTTATTGAATCTGGCAACCAAATAAGACAATCGCAAGTAATTTATGATCGAAACAATTCCGCATTTGCAACGATCAGTGAAAATGAAATTAATTGGGATGAGGTACTTAAAGACACAACACATTTTCATTGGTCTGGTATTAGCCCAGGAGTTTCAAACGAAGCCAGTTTAGTATGCAAAAAAGCGATAATATCGGCTCATCGCAAAGGCATAACAATATCGTCAGATTTTAACTTTCGTACCAAACTATGGCAATATGGAAAAAACCCTTCGGAAATTATGCCAGAACTGCTTTATTACAGTACAATTACTATTGCCGATTTAGATTCAACGGAAATATATTTTGGCATTAAAACAGATAAGAATGATTCCGATTCAAATCGGTTTCTAAAAACTTACGAGTTACTAAAAAAGAAAATGCCATACTTAAAGACACTTGCTATGAGTTTCAGAAAATCAGAAGGTCAAACACATTTGTATTCCGGCATGTTATTACATGAGGGTGAATTTTACGAATCAAAGTCATATTTAATACATCTGGTAACTGATCAAATCGGGTCAGGGGATGCTTTCACCGCAGGACTACTCTATAGCCTTAAGAATGATCTATCCGGACAAGAATGCATCAATTGGGCAACGGCTTGTGGTGTTATAAAACAAAGCATAGTAGGCGATTTTGCCATAACTACATCCGAAGAAATAAATCATTTTATCAAGAACGGCTCAAGCAACAGAATTAATAGGTAAAACATAATTACGAGATGTACAATATTTTAAAAACGCAAGGAGTACTCCCTTTGGTTACACAAATTGGGATTAAAACTGCCGAAATAATACTACAATCTGCTTCAGATTCGGGAATCAAAATCATCGAATTTGCAGCACGTTCACCAGATGCAAAAGAAGTTTTTGCTCAAATGGTAAATTTTAGAAACACAAATAATCTAAATATTAAGTTAGCTGTAGGATCAATTTTAACTCTAAACGATGCCGAAGGGTATCATAAACTAGGCGCTGATTGCATTATATGCCCACATACCGATCCAGAAATAGGCAACTATTGTTTTAAGAATAATTTATACTGGATTCCTGGCGCAGCTACATTAAACGAAATCATTCACGCAAACAAATTAGGAGCCGAAATTGTAAAACTTTTTCCTGCCGATATGATAGGAGGACCAAATTATATAAAGGCAATAAAAGCACCTTTTCCTAATTTAAAACTAATGCCAAGTGGTGGTGTAACATTAGAAGAAAACAATCTAAAATCCTGGTTTAAAACAGGTGCAGTTTGCGTAGGCATTGGCTCTCATTTGTTTTCAAAAGAAATTTTATTACAATTGGATTATAACAAATCATATGAAGTTTTTAAAAACCTAATCTCAATAGTTGAAAAATCTAAAAAATAAAAGACATGAAAAGTAATTGGTGGGAAATAAATCCAGAAACACATATTGACACTCCCTTTTTAGCACTTTATATCGACCGCATTCAATATAACATCGAACATTTAATTGAATCGGTCAGAGGTGATATTCAAAAATTAAGACCCCATATAAAAACACATAAATTAGGAGAAATTCTCGATCTGTATAAAACATACCAGATAGACAAGGTTAAATGTGCAACTATTGCAGAGGCAGAATTATGTGCAATCCACAATATTTCTGATATATTATTAGCCTATCAACCCACCAAATTAAAGCAACAACGCTGGATTACTTTACTACAAAAATATCCAAATCTTATTTTCTCAACCATCGTTGATAATTTAGACACAGCAAACGAATTATCTGAATTGGGTAAAAAAAACAACATAACACTAAACATTTATCTTGACATAAATGCTGGAATGGATCGAACTGGCATAAACTACAAAAGCGATTGGGATCATTTAATCTACAAAATGATCAATTTACCCAATATAAAATTTTTAGGATTACATATCTATGACGGTCATTTAAAAGGCACGAATGAACAACGAACTAAAGAAGCATCAGATACATTTGCTCAAATAACCAATAAACTTTCTACACTAGAACAAAAGCTAGATTACAAATTAAAGATTGTTGCTGGAGGTTCTAATACATTCCCTTTTTATAGCAATCAAGAAAATGTCGAATGCAGCCCTGGTACATTTGTATTCTGGGATATTAATTATCAAACTAATTTGCCCGAACAAAATTTCAAACCTGCAGCCGTTTTAGTTGGAACAGTCATTTCTAAACCCACAACAAACACTTTATGCATCGATATTGGATATAAATCTGTAGCATCCGAAAATTCGATAGACAAACGTCTCACTATTTTAAACGATGACAAATTAATTCCAATATCTCATTCAGAAGAACACCTAGTATTAGAAAATACAGGAAACAAACCATACAATATAGGAGACACCATTTATGCTATTCCCTATCATATTTGCCCAACTTGTGCTCTATACGAAACAGTTCAAGTCATAAACACTCAGCATGACATTTACACACAATGGGATGTCCTTGCGCGTAATAAAAAAATAAGTATTTAAAAATAAAACACTGCAACGCTATGTTCATATTTGATGCACACCTAGACCTAAGCATGAATGCTATGGAATGGAACAGAGATTTAAGAAATGATGTAACCACCTTACGCCATTTAGAAAAAGGAATGAATGACAAACCTGATAGAGAAAAAGCTACTGTATCGTTTCCTGATTTAAGAAAAGGAAACATTGGTATTGTGGTAGCAACTCAAATAGCACGATTTGTAAAACCAGACAGTGTAATTCCGGGCTGGAACTCTCCACAACAAGCTTGGGCACAAACTCAGGCGCAAGTTGCATGGTACAAATGCATGGAAGAAGAAGGCGAAATGGTTGCAATAACCGATAAGAAATCCCTTCAAAAACAAATTGAATTGTGGAACGATGGCACGCCAAATGATAAAAAACCTATTGGATACATCTTAAGTTTAGAAGGTGCAGATTCAATTATTGATATATCATATGTCGAAAAAGCATACAACTATGGATTAAGAGCTATCGGACCAGCACATTATGGACCAGGCCGTTATGCCAACGGAACCGATTCAACCGGAAAAATGGGAGCAAAAGGAATCGAATTACTTAAAGAAATGGAACGCTTAAATATTATCCTGGATGCAACTCATTTATGTGATGATGCATTTTGGCAAGCATTAGAAAATTTTAGCGGTCCAATTTGGGCAAGTCATAATAATTGCAGAAGCTTAGTAAATCATAACAGACAATATAGCGATGATCAAATTAAAGAACTTATCAATAGGGGATCAATAATAGGAGGCGCCTTAGATGCCTGGATGTTAGTTTCCAATTGGCAAAGAGGCGTTTCTACCCCAATTGATATGCAATGCAACTTAGAAACTGTTTTTAAGCATATGGATCACATATGCCAGTTAGCAGGAAATGCAAATCACATTGGCATAGGTTCAGATCTCGATGGTGCATTTGGAACAGAACAAACGCCATATGATTTAGACACCATAGCAGATTTACAAAAATTAGTTTTCGTCTTTAGAAGCCATGGTTACTCTGAGGAAGATTTAAAAAAAATATTCCATCAAAATTGGATAAACTTCTTAATGAAAAATTGGCATTAAACAAATGTCAAACTTGGAACTGCCTGCTTATACGATTGAAGTTTTTCATGATCTGGATCAACCTCAGTAATTACAAAATCAACTTCGGATAGGCTGGCAATTTTCATCTTAAGTACAGTATCCAATTTTTCGGATATAGTAAGTATAGCAGTTTTTCGAGCAGATTGAATCATTGCTTTCTTTACTTGAACAGTATCCCAATCTGAATCTGAAAAACCACCCTCGATATCTAAAGCATTTGTACCTAGAATTAATAAATCAACTTTAATACTTGATAACTGATGATATACATCACCACTGACACACATTTGACTATAAGGAGAAATACTTCCTCCAATCATTATAGCTTTGACATTGGGTTTATCCAAAAGCTCAACTGCAGACAAAACAGTTACAGTAAAAATTGTAAGATTTAAATCATTTGGAATTAACCGGATAAACTCCCTAATCGTAGTTCCTCCACCAAGAAGTAAAACCATCCCGTCATGAAGCAATCCAACAGTTTTTTTTCCAATTATTTGTTTAGCCTCACCCGCATAAGTTTGACTAACCGACGAATGGTGATAAGCCTTTGTCATTGCTCCACCCTTTACTTTTATCAATAATGACTCCGATTCAAGTTCATTTATATCTCTTCGTATGGTATCTTCTGAAACAAACAACTGATTTGAAAGAGTATCAAAACTCACTCGGGTATGCAAATTAATCTCTTTTAAAATATGAGCTTTTCTTTCTTCCTTGGTGTAATTCACCAATTCATTATCATTCATAAGATTCTTTTTATTAGAACAAAAATAAGCAAATAATGCAATAATATTGCTAACTAAAATAAAAATAGAGCAAACAAATAACACAACATTATCATTAACAACACATTAAACACAAAAACACATAATGCAATTTTTTTGCACAAAAAACAACTCATACTATTATAAACTTTAAATTTGTTTTTAACCAATCAAAACCCAAACATGAAAAAAAAACTCTTATTTATTTTAATACTATGTTGCTTTTTAGGCAATGCCCAAGAGACTTTAAACAATACTACCATTATCCCGGCGCCAAATTCCTACAAAGAAACTGGTGACAGCATCACTATAAAAGGACAAATAAAAATTGTTTTTAAGAACAACAAATACACTCCTAAAGAACTTAAAACAGCTCAGATTTTTGAATCTGTTATAAACAAAAACGCTCCAAAAAAGAAAGCAGACATTCTAGTTCAATTTACAACTGAACCAGCTTCAACAAAAACAAACAAAGAAGCCTATAAAATAAATATTACTCCGAAAGGGATTTTTGTTACGGGTCAAGAACAAGGTTTATTTTATGCTGTACAAAGTTTACTGCAGCTCCTACCAAATAATTCAACCGTTAATTCTCAGATAAAACTACCAACCGTTGAAATCATAGATCAACCCCGATATCAATACAGAGGTTTACATCTTGATGTTTGTCGTCACTTTTTTTCAACAGCAGTTATTAAGGATTTCATTGCCCAAATGTCATATTACAAACTAAACAACTTTCATTGGCATTTAACCGATGATCAAGGCTGGAGAATTGAAATAAAAAAATACCCGAAGCTAACCGAAATTGGATCAAAAAGAGCACAAACCCTTGTTGGAAATAAGTTCGAAAGATTTCCAAGATTTTTTGACAATATTCCCTACGAAGGCTATTATACACAAGAAGAAATTAAAGATGTTGTAAAATTTGCCGAAGAACATTTTATAAACATCATTCCAGAAATTGAAATGCCAGGACATGCATCTGCTGCCGTGGCTGCTTATCCAAATTTAGCCTGTTTCTCTTCATCAGACCTAAAAGTAATTGAATCTTGGGGAGTTTTTGAAGATGTATTTTGCGCAGGCAAAGAAGAAACATTTACTTTCCTTGAAGATGTTTTAAAAGAAGTAATGGCACTTTTCCCTAGCGAATACATCCATATTGGCGGAGACGAATGCCCAAAATCAAGATGGGAAAAATGTCCGAATTGCCAAAGAAGAATAAAAGAACTAGGATTAAAAAATGAGCATGAGTTACAAAGTTATTTTATAAAACGCATGGAAAAATATCTTAACGCAAATGGGAGACAGATTTTTGGATGGGATGAAATTCTAGAAGGAGGCCTTGCGCCTAATGCCACAGTAATGTCGTGGAGAGGAGAATCTGGCGGTATTGCAGCTGCTAAAGAAAAGCATAAAGTAATTATGACACCTGAAGATTATGTTTATTTCGATCATAATCAAGGATATTCATTGCAAGAACCACTATCCGTTGGGCGTTTAACCACTGTACACGAAGTATATAACTACAACCCAACTCCAGTAGATAGTTTAACCATAGAACAACAAAAATACATCTATGGCGTTCAGGCTAATATCTGGTCAGAATACATAACAAGCCCAGCAAAGCTCAACTATATGCTTTATCCTCGATTGTTTCCGTTTGCAGAAATCGCTTGGACAGAAACAAAGAATAAAAATTACCCTAATTTAATGCTAAAAAGATTTCCGCATCATATAGAAAAATTAGAATCTCAAAAAAGACTATACAAAGTCCCTGCTCCGTTTGGAATTCAAGATACCGCAGTTATAGCTTCCAAATATATACTGGAGATGCAACCCACAATTAAAAATGGACAAATTTTCTATACCATCGACGGTTACAATCCAGATGAAACTGCCAGCAATTACAAAAAACCTGTTACTGTTTACATCCCAAAAGGAGAATTTAGAAATATAAAAGTAGTCCAGATAAGCCCAAGTGGAAGAAGAAGTTCTATTACCACAATTTCTGTTAAAAATTCAGAAACCCAACCTGCACTAACGCTTAAACCAACAAAAAATGGCTTAAAATATTCTTATACAAATAAACTTGTGCAACAAACACTTGAACTCGACACCATAAAATTTGTAAAATCCGGAATACATGAAGGCGTAATAGAAATGAAGAAATACAAATCAAAGGAGAACCTATATATGGGCTTAAAGTTTGAAGGGTATATTTACATTCCCGAAACAGCACAATATGAATTTTCTACTATTGTAGATGACGGAGCCAAATTATTTATCGATAACCAACTTATTGTTGATAACGACGGAAGACATTGGATTAATGAGGCTTTCGGAGCAGCAAAACTCGAAAAAGGATTTCATAAAATAAACATTAGTTATTTTGACGCATCGGGAAGCTCAACCTTACAGTGCTTTATCCGACAAGAAGGCAAAGAAAAACAAGAAATAAGCGCTTCGCAATTGTATTACGAATAGCAATTCAAGAGCAACATTAAGATTAATTTAGAGAACTTAAAACTTAAATGTTTATTATAAACAAAAAAACGCATCCAATCTAATGGATGCGTTTTTTATAAAAACTAAATTGAATTTTATTTCAGATTATCCTTTTAAACTTGCAGATAAATACTCACGGTTCATACGTGCAATATTTTCAAGAGAAATTCCTTTAGGACATTCTACTTCACAAGCTCCAGTATTGGTACAGTTACCAAAACCTTCAGCATCCATTTGATGAACCATGTTTAAAACACGATCTGTAGCTTCGATACGACCTTGTGGCAACAAAGCATATTGAGATACTTTAGCAGAAACGAATAACATTGCTGATGAGTTTTTACAAGTTGCAACACAAGCTCCACAACCAATACATGTAGCTGCATCAAAAGCCATATCTGCATCGTGTTTGTTAATCGGAATTGTATTTGCATCAATTGTATTTCCTGAAGTATTTACAGAGATAAATCCTCCTGCATGTTGAATTCTATCAAAAGAACTTCTGTCAACAACTAAATCCTTAATTACAGGGAAAGCTTTTGCTCTAAATGGCTCGATAAAAATCGTATCTCCATCTTTAAACATACGCATGTGCAATTGACAAGTTGTTACACCTCTATCTGGTCCATGCGCCTCACCGTTAATAAATAATGAACACATTCCGCAAATTCCTTCGCGACAATCGTGATCAAATGCAACTGGCTCTTCTCCTTTATTTATTAATTGCTCGTTAAGAACATCTAGCATTTCAAGGAAAGACATATCTGGTTCAATACCGTCGATTGGGTAATCTACGATTGCTCCTTTATCTTCAGCGTTTTTCTGACGCCATATTTTTAATGTAAGTTTCATACTTTTTTAGTTTGAAAGTCATAAAGTCGAAAGTCGAAAGTCAATTAACATTCAGTCATTTAACTTTGAGACTTTTGTCTTTTAACTAATTGCTATTTATAACTACGAGTTACCAATTTAATATTATCGAAAACTAATTCTTCTTTATGCAATACTGCATCGCTAGGTTTCCCTTTGTACTCCCAAGCTGCTACATAAGCAAAGTTTTCATCATCACGTTGTGCTTCTCCATCTGCAGATTGGTATTCTTCACGGAAGTGACCTCCACAAGATTCATTTCTGTGTAAAGCATCTTTCGCAAACAATTCACCTAGCTCCAAGAAATCGGCAACACGTGTCGCTTTCTCTAATTCTTGATTAAACTCATTCGCTTTTCCTGGTACTTTTACATCTCTGTAAAATTCTTCACGTAAAGCGGCAATTTCTACAATAGCTTCATTTAATCCTTTAGCATTACGAGCCATACCAACTTTGTCCCACATAATTTTCCCTAATTTCTTATGGAAATGGTCAACAGAATGTGTACCGTTATTGTTAAGGAATTTTTCGATCTGGTCTTTTACAGCTTTCTCAGCTTCTACGAATTCTGGTAAGTCTGTAGAAATTTCTCCCATCTTAATATCTGGTGATAAATAATCTCCGATAGTGTATGGTAATACAAAATATCCATCTGCTAAACCTTGCATTAATGCAGAAGCTCCCAATCTGTTTGCTCCGTGATCAGAGAAGTTAGACTCACCGATAGAGAAACATCCTGGAATTGTAGTCATTAAATTATAATCAACCCAAGTTCCACCCATTGTGTAGTGAACTGCAGGATAAATCATCATTGGTGTTACGTATGGATTTTCATCAACGATTTTTAAATACATTTGGAATAAGTTTCCGTATTTATTTTCTACAACTTCAGTACCTAATTTAATAACTAGATTCTTATCGTTGGCATCCAAACCTTTAATATAAGCTTGTTCTTTACCATAACGCTGTATTGCTGCAGCAAAATCAAGGTAAACTGCTTCACCTGTTTTATTTACTCCAAAACCTGCATCACAACGCTCTTTAGCAGCACGAGATGCAACGTCACGAGGAACTAAATTTCCAAATGAAGGATATCTTCTTTCTAAGTAATAATCTCTTTCTTCTTCAGATAAATCTGTTGGTTTTTTCTTTCCTTCACGGATCGCTTTTGCATCTTCTAATTTTGCAGGCACCCAAATACGACCATCATTACGTAAAGATTCAGACATCAAAGTCAATTTTGACTGGTGATCTCCAGAAACTGGAATACATGTTGGGTGAATTTGTGTGTAACAAGGGTTTGCAAAAAACGCTCCTTTTTTGTGAATTTTCCAAGCTGCAGTAGCATTACTTCCCATCGCATTTGTCGACAAGAAGAATACGTTTCCGTAACCACCTGAACCAATAACAACAGCATGAGCTGAATGTCTTTCGATTTCTCCTGTAATTAAGTTACGAGCAATAATACCTCTTGCTTTACCGTTCACAATAACTAAATCTAGCATTTCGTGACGGTTATACATTTTGATTTTTCCACGACCGATTTGACGGTTCATTGCAGAATATGCTCCTAATAATAATTGTTGTCCGGTTTGTCCTTTTGCATAAAAAGTTCTAGAAACCAAAGTTCCTCCAAAAGAACGATTATCCAATAGACCACCATATTCACGAGCCAATGGAACTCCTTGAGCCACACATTGGTCGATAATATTAGCCGAAACTTCAGCAAGACGATGAACGTTTGCTTCACGCGCACGGTAGTCACCCCCTTTTACTGTATCATAAAACAAACGGAAAACTGAATCTCCATCTCCTTGATAGTTTTTTGCTGCATTAATTCCCCCTTGTGCTGCAATTGAGTGCGCACGACGTGGTGAATCCTGAAAACAAAATGCTTTTACGTTATACCCTAATTCAGCAAGAGTCGCTGCTGCAGAACCTCCGGCTAAACCAGTTCCAACAACAATAACATCTAAGTTACGTTTGTTAGCAGGGTTTACTAAATTAATATGATCTTTATAATCTGTCCATTTGTCCGATATTGGGCCGTGTGGAATTTTTGAATCTAATGCCATTATAATTTATATTAATTATTGAAATGATGAAATAATGCGATTATCACGAAAAGTGCTGGTACTACTACCGCAAATCCATAACCGAATCTACTTAAAGATCTAGAGTACTTGTTGTTCATTCCCATAGATTGAAGAGAAGAACTGAATCCGTGCCATAGGTGAAATCCTAATAACACAAAAGAAATACAATATAATCCTGTACGGATTGGGTCATGAAACTTATGAACCAATTCTCCGTAATATCTTGTAGCGTCGGGTGCAGTACCTGCTACATATTTGTATGCGACCTCTGGAATCCAAAAATCATAAAAATGTAATCCTAAGAATGCCAAAATAACCAATCCAGAAATAATCATATTTCTAGAAGTCCAAGAAGCATTTGCTGCTCCATTGTATTTTGCATAAGCAATTGGTCTTGCAGCGCTATTTTGAAGAGTCAGTATAAATCCCATTACAAAATGGAAAATTACTCCGATTGCCAAAACTGGCTGCATTACATATTGAATCAGCGGATTATACCCCATAAAGTGAGAAGCCTGATTAAAAACCTCTTCACTAATTATAGAAATAAAATTTAAAGAAACATGCAGCGCTAAAAACGTGATTAAGAATATTCCCGAAAGAGCCATAGCCACTTTCTTTAAGATGGAAGCATTCAATAGTGCAGATTGTGCCATAAGTGTTTAATAGTTTGTTTTAAAAAATTATACAAAAATAACTTAAATACTAATGAACTACAACCATTTCGCTCTTATTTATAATGAGTTTAAAGAGTTTTCGCAGACTTCTTTGCAATTAATTTAAAAACAACAAAATAAGTTTCAAAAGAATTTCGACATACATAATTCTTGCTTTTTATGTAATTACCAAATTGCTATTTTTTTCAGCTTTTTAATTTATTTTCCTCAAAAGTGTCCTAAACCCGAATTTTATCTATTTAAAATAACCAAAGTCTGAAAGCTTAATTTTACCTTTATCGCCTCAAAAAAACCAGAATGAAAACAGGAATTGATGCTATTTCTTTTGATGTAGCCAACATACATTTGCCCATAAAAACTTTGGCTACAGCCAGAAATATCGAACCCGAAAAATTAGAAAAAGGCTTGGGTTTAATCAAAATGACCCTTCCAGATACTTATCAAGATACAGTAGTTTTTGGTGCAAATGCGCTAACAAAACTAATTACCGAAAATCAAATAAACCTAAATGAAATAAGCCGAATTTATGTAGGAACCGAAAGTGCAATAGATAATTCAAAACCTATTAGCTCTTTTTTGATTGCATTAATGGAGCAAAAATTTGGCGAAGATACTTTGTCTGAATGTGATGTTGTCGATTTTACTTTTGCTTGTATCGGAGGAGTTGATGCTTTACAAAACTGTATTGATTTTATTAAACTAAACCCAACAAAAAAGGCAATAGTGGTTACGACTGATTTTGCTAAATATGATTTAAATTCAACGGGAGAATATACCCAAGGTGCGGGAGCATTAGCAATGTTAGTAACTTCAAACCCTAGAATTATTGCTTTTGATGAAAATTGGGCAACAAGTACAAAAGGAGTTTTTGACTTTTTTAAACCTTACAGAAGTCTCTCAAAAGAAACAATTACAAAAAATAAAAACAACGATTCTTGGTTTGATAATTTAGAAACTGAAATTGAAATTCATAAAGACCAACCTGTTTTTGACGGACAATATTCTAATCAGTGTTATATGGATCGTACTCGCAACGCATACTTTTCATTCAAAAAACTAAAGAACACTACCGAAACTTTATACGAAAACTGGAATAGCATTATTATGCATCTTCCCTACTCTTTTCAAGGACGTAGAATGTTATCAGAGATTTACGCTTTAGACAGTGAATCCAAAATTATTTCAGGAGAGGAATCAACATCAGAATACCAAAACAAGCTAAAAGAAATAAGTAAATCCGAAGCATACAAAGCATTTATAAGCGAAAAATTACAACCTGCTGAGCTTGCTTCATCATTAATAGGCAATCTATATACAGGCTCTATTTTTATGGGATTATTATCTACTTTGGCTCATTTTTATGACACTAAAAAAGAAATATCAGGAACCAAATTCGGATTTCTTGCTTATGGAAGCGGATCTAAATCAAAAGTTTTCGAAGGAACAATTCAGCCCGAATGGCAATCGGCTTTAAGCCAAATTAAACTCTTTGAAAACCTAACCAAAAGTGTAGAAATCGATTTTAATACTTACGAAAGACTTCACAAAAAGGAACAAAAACAAAGCATCAGAACCCCTAAAAACGAGTGGATTTTAGACCGAATAGAAAAAGAAATACCAAATTTAATTGGAGCACGTTACTACAAATGGATTGATTAATAAACTCCAATAAATATAAAACCGAAGCTTAATGTAGACTGCCCCCAAATAGTTTCTAACTTTTTGGGGGCAGTTCAATGTTTCGGTTTTTTTTTATAGCCAATCTCTTAATTGGCTCCATAATGCTCCCTTACTTCTTTTAAAATTTCAAATACAACATCACTATTTTTCTCCTTAAATCGTCTTGCCCAAAAACTATAAATCCAAACAGTATTAAGTTGCGAACTATAATCTACAGCGCTATTATCCCCGTCTGAATTTGTTTCAGCATTTTTCTTTATTAAGTTCAAAACATTTTCTGAAGCATACGAATTTATCTCTTTATAATAATATTCAGGAAACTCTTTTTTAGAGCCAAAAATCATTGTCTTATAGATTTCACCCAAAACTTGTTCGGGATTTTCAGCTTCATAAATATCATCATGACTCTTTATTAGAGCATCTACAATTAGATTTAAATTTGTTTCAAAATAAATTTTATCAGATACAAAAGCATAAAGAAAAGGGCTATAACTATCGAAACTTTCTTTAATCGCCTCAGGATTCCTCCTTATTTTATTATCAATTACCTTCATTTCTTCATCATACGCAAAACCTCTTTCAATAGCAATTCGAATACTTGTAAAAGACTGATCTTTTTCTAATACTAAAAAACTTGACAAAAAGAGCCTAGTAAGATCTTGAATTTTGGCATCATCGTACTTTTGGTCACCGAATAAATCTTTAAAATATTCGTTTGTTTTTATTTCTGGAAAACTCATTCCACTAAAACCATAATAATCAGATTCTACTTCCTCACCTTCACTTTCAACCTCCTCAGAAACAGAAACCTCCTCTGTTTCTGGAACATAATTTAAAGATTCTACTACATTTTCACCTCCATAAGACCGTATTGTTAGTACGTTTACTATAGATATATATAAGCAAACTGTAAAAATAATTATTGAAATAAAGAGCATTAAATAACCCAGAAGTTTTGTTATTTCACTAACTGACTCTTTTATTCTTAAAAAAAGACTTACAACTAAACTGGAAATAATTAAAATCCCTAAAGAAACAAAAAACCTATTTACATAATCATAGTTAACAACTCCAACTTTTAACTTTAAAACGACAGCAAGAATAGATAAAAAAAAAGTTAGAGCACCAAAAATTACACTGACACGAAAAGAAACCTTCCAAAACTCATCATTTGGTACTTCCTTATTTGTTTCATTGTTTGCCGAATCTGAATGAATAACAGCAACTATCATTTTCTGGATTATAATCGAAATTCCCAATAAAATTAAAGGCGAAAAACCAATTAACATTAGCTGAACTGCTGGAATTAATGGAATATCACTATCATTTTCTACCCTGTAAAACCCAAAACTAAAAATCAGTAACATTATAAACTGAGTTATTATAATTATTTTATACGATTTTATCATTCTTTGCTTTGGTTTTGGTTGTAATATTCTTTTATTTCATTTAAAATTATAGCAATCTCTTCTATATTCCCTTCATGATTTCTTCTGGCCCAAAAACTGTAAAACCATATTAGATCAGAATCCTGAAACTTAGCGCCATTAGAAAACTTATAATCCTGAAGTTTTCGGATAGTTTCTGAAGAGAAATGTTTCTCAAATTCCGAATAATATTGTTCCATATTAGGTCTGGGAGTATCATAAGAAACATTCATGCTTTTATAAATTTCATCTAATTTTTGATTCTCTGCACCTATATCTTCGTAGGTCAACAATAAACCATCTACAATTTTATCAAAATTAGCAATGCGATACGTTTCTGGCGAAATAATACTATAAATAACCGATCTGTAATTTTCGAATCCTGAATAAAGTTCATCAGGACGTTCTCTTAAATTATCAATATATTGAACCACATAATAATAGTCGTTTTCAGTAATATGATCATCTAGGCTTCTGCCAATCAAAATTCTAACATCATAAAAATCATACTTACCTTCAAGTCCTCCCCAATCCTGAATTAAAGAATTCCAAGACGAGATCAATTTAGACTTTACCACTTCCGTATCTATTTCTTCACTTTCTTCTACATAATCTTCTGATACTTGAGCAGCATCTGACGAAAGCCCTTTTTCATCTCTTCTATTAATATAAACTTCAGAGTTTCTCATAAACATAGATGCAAAAGCAGCTTCATAAACCAATGAAATACAAATAATTAAAAAACCAAATAAGAGAATAACAACTCCCATTGTTTTATTTGTTTTCCAATAAATTCCTGCTGACAACAAAAACGAAGCAGTTACTAAACTCAATATAATAACAAGTAGAGATCTCAAAAAAACTAAACCATAGAAAGCAATAGCCTGATCTATAATAAATGGATCTTTACGAGAAATTGCTATTGTAAAGATTGTAATGATCACTACAAAGAAAACATTACAATAAAACGCAAATTTCCAAAAATTTTGCTGACGAATTTTCTTCTGCATACCAGCTTCATCTTCTACAACATCTTGTTGTTTTAAAAATAAATAGGGAATTAAAATAACGAGACAAACAACAAATAAAATTAAGGGAACAGCATATCCATAATTAAATTCGTATGGATGAAGACCTCTGATATTAAGGAGCTTTTGTTTTCTAAAATTCATTAAACTCAAAGCACCAAGCAAAAGAACGAGAACAAATTGAAGTAATAATACAGTTTTAAAAAATTTGGTTTTTCTGTCCATAAGTAAGATTAGCCCTTGTGTAGGAATTTGCCCAAAACTATTAAAAAAAATTTAACATTTAGCATTAAAATTAATTTTTTAAAAGCAAAATAAAATCAATTTTAACTATTAAACTACATAATTCACAATCAACTGATTAACAAAGCTATTCTTGTAAAAAAAATAGTAGCTTATTTAAATTTAGTGATTAAAACCTCAATTAGCCATAAAGAATCTTTGTCAAAGTTTTAAATTTCGACAAAGATTTTACACATAAACTAATCATCAATCTCTCTTATGCTGCTCTGTATAATTTTGATTGAAAATCTAAAGCACCATCACCTGCAATCACGACAAAAGCCAGAAAGAGATAAATCAGATATTTTAAATATTTTTTCAATCTATTTAATATAATTACAACTAATATTTTAAACCCAAACGCTCAAATTTAACATTGTGTTTTTGAACATATTTATTCCATTCCTCTTTGTTTTTACTACCATAAATAGAAAAAGCATAATCAACTATTTCTTTACTAAAATGATTTCCTAAAACAGTATCCAAATATTCGATTCCCGAATCAACTACTTTTTTTAGAATAGATAATTTATCCATTTCATTTTCTTTACAAGCCTTATCAAGCCACAAACCTTTTCCTATTTTTACATATTCTTCGAGCAAACTTTCGGTAATAAACTCAGAAGGAACATCATTAATATCCGGTTGATGTTTTCCTTTCTTAAAAACTAACAGAATCAATTCTTCAGAATAATATTCTTCTGGAATTAACCTTAACATTGTTCCACTTTCAGCGGCTTTAAAACAAAGTTCTTTTGTTATAAATTCATCCGGAATAACTTGAATTGCAAAACCATCTTTGCCAACTAATTTATCGCAGAATTCAACAGTTATTAAGTTCTCATCAATAAATGGCAAAGCATGATAGCTACTATTTAATGCCAGGTTACAAAGTTCCTCGGTTTTAAATTCTTTAGGAACCAATTTAAGATCTCTATAATTTAACAATACTCTTTTGTGCCAATATTCGTAATTTTTAGCTGGAGGATTATTTTGTTTTAAAATCAATTCTCCAAATTCTAGTTCCCGTTTTAATTCTTCGAAAGTTTCTATTAACGGATTATCAAGATGTTTTCGCAATTCAGCTGAGATAATATCCTCACCAGAAACTTCATCATATTCGCATTCGTTTTTAGCATCAAAATCGTCAGTCTTATCATTGTAATAAAACAAATCATTTTTACGCTCAGCAAATATTGTATAATGATCTTCGACTATAAATACTGGAGCTTCTATAAGACCTTCACATTTAAAATTACCATGATTATAAGAAGTCATTACAACTTCCTTTGCCTTAACATTGCCTTTTATCTCAACATAAGAACCACCTAATAACATACTCTGGCAAGCAACATCCCCATTAATATAGATATAAGGACCATAATCTCCTTCGGCATTTATAATTGTTCCGTTTATAGAGAAATCTCCGTTTATTAAAATTCCTTCGATTCTTCTGGTATCAATTTCTTTTAATGACAGATTTAGTATATTCGTAAGCCATTTTTTCTCTTTATCCTCATAAAGATCTAAATAAAAATTACCTTCAAAATTCACGTTCCCATTTGCCACAAGAAAGAAATCCTGATCTTCCCATTCTTCAAAATAATCAAAGCCTTCACGCTCTACTAAAAAAGGATATTCTATTTTAACTTCTTTAATCGTAATTAATTCAAAACCTAACTTATTCATTTTATTCTTTATTAAGCCGAATTACTTCGGATTTACTATGTCAAGATTACGCAATTCTACTATCAAAATCAATAATAATCAGAAAAATTGTATTTTTACAATCCTGAAAACAAATTACAAAATGTATCTCACAAACGAGGACTTGTTTTCTACCAAAACCAAAAAGGTAAAAGAATTTTAAATATCTTTGAACTATGAGCACAGAAACAAAACCTAGACATATCGGAAGAAACATTAGCCGAATCAGAGAGCTTAGGAATATGAAACAAGAAGCACTTGCTTTTGCAATTGGGGTAAGCCAACAATCTATTTCTAATATTGAAGGAAGCGAAAGTGTTGATGACGAAAAACTAAAAGCAATTGCCGAAGCTTTGGGAGTTCCTTCCGAAGTAATAAAAAACTTTTCTGAAGAAGCTGTTTTTAATATTATTGGAAATACTTATCATAATGATTCTTCTTCTATAAAAAATAACCACTGTACTTTTAATCCATTAGATAAACTTCTTGAAGCTTTTGATAAGAATGAAAAACTTTATGAACGATTGGTTCAGGCTGAAAAAGAAAAAGTTGCCCTTTTAGAGAAGTTATTGAGCGAGAAATAATTTTTGCGAAAGATATATTTATAGAAAAACCGAAGTTTTATTAAGCTTCGGTTTTTTTATGCGCAATATTGTCATTTCTAACAAAAAACTCAAAAAAATCAATCATTTTCCTTCAAGATTCAATTCCATTATGGGTAAAAATCTATCTTTAATCGAAGTTTCTATTTGACCAATTTTCACAAATCCGAATTTTGTATAAAAAGCTTCGGCATTTGGTTCTGAGTTTAGAACTACTTTTTGAACGCCAATATCCTTTAATCTATTCAGAAAATCATTCAGTAATACTTTCCCAAAACCTTTCCCGATAAATTCAGGAAAAACAAACAAGTTATCTAGCTTTATAGTATTTTCACTTTCGTGGAAGAAGGAATAATATCCGATAATTTTATCTTCAACTATTAAATTATAAACAGGATTAGTTTCGATATATTCTTTAGAAACCGTTAAAAATTCAGACCAAACTTCAATTTGCTCACCTGAATATCCCCAAAATGCTTTTGACTTTTTAGTGATTTCTGTGAGGATCTCATGGTCGTATGAATTTGCTTCTTTGATTGTCATTTTTTAATAAATTGGTGATTTGTAGATTTTACTCAACAACATAAATTAATTTTGGCGCTCCTGCATCATGTTCTCCAACAGCAAAATAAAACGGCTTTTTAAAATTAAGTTTTTCGAAAATATTTTCCTCATTTGCCTTTTCAAACAATTTATTTATTTCTACTAATGCTGTAGCTTCAAATAGTTCATAAATATTATTTACATCAAGAAAATCATCAAAATTATCTTCTTCTCCTTGTATGTTTTCTGTTAAATGATATAAAGTAGGCGAAATAAAAGCTGGCAAACAAGAAATATTCTCTAAATATTCCAATCTATCGTCCATGATTTTAAATTCTGGTAATTCGTTATTTGAATAATTAAAATCAATCGCAAAAGCTTCTAATTCTCCGCCATACAAACCTCCATGTTCGAAATAAATCATATTGAAACTTTTTTCAATATCATTATTGTATTTATCAGCTAACCAGTATTTATCAGTATTCAACTTTAACTCTTCAAACATCAAATTAATATTATCTTTCCTAATCTGATTCTTCCATAAATTATAAAAAGCTAAGTAAGTTTCATTTTGCGATTCTTCTAAATCTTGAATAACCGCTTCTTTAACTTCCTTTTCCTTTTCTTGTAAACCCTTTAAAATTGAATCATTAATTTTTTCCATTTTTTTTTAATTATAATAGAAAGCAATATACAAAATATCAGAATCAGCAATCTTTTTTTTATAAATAATGAATTTCTCATCAAACCAAGATTCGCGTGAGGGATTACTTCACATTATTTTATTTTAATTGGAGTTCAGTGAATTTCATTTGAGGCGGTATCCTTTTATGAAGCGATAGCGGAATAAAAGATATAGCCGAAATCCCGACTCAAAGGGACCCGCCATTATTAAGGCTCTAAGGTTCTGAGTACCTAAGCTACTAAGGCTTCAAAAAAAATCTGCCAAATCTCCTAAATCTGCGAGAGAAAAAGCGAGAGGAAAAATTCCCAAACAAATAAGAAAATTTTAATAAACCAATCCTTTTTAGTATTTCTAAAATTAGTATTTTTGAGTATTCAAAGTATAAAACCAAATTAATATGAAATATCATCAAATAAATAGCTCTCTTTTTATAAAAAATCGCGAAAAATTCATGGCTCAAATGAAGCCTAATAGTGTAGCGGTTTTTAATTCAAATGATATTTACCCAGTCAGCGCCGATAGTACATTACCTTTTGCTCAACATAGAGATATTTTTTACTTAAGTGGTGTAGATCAAGAAGAAAGCATTTTGTTGCTTTTTCCTGATGCTCCTTACGAAAATCAACGTGAGATTTTATTTTTAAAAGAAACCAATGACCATATTGCTGTTTGGGAAGGTGAAAAACTAACCAAACAACGTGCCTTTGAAGTTTCGGGAATCAAAACCGTTTATTGGTTACAGGATTTTGAAAAAGTCTTAAACGAAATGATGACTTATGCCGATACAATGTACATTAATACTAATGAGCATTATCGTGCAACTGTTGAAACTGAAACTCGTGAAGCTCGTTTTGTAAAATGGTGGAAAGAAAGATATCCTGCACATCAGGTTGCCAAAAGTAACCCAATATTACAACGCATTCGTTCGGTAAAAGAAAGCGAAGAAATCGATTTGATTCAACAAGCTTGTAACATTACCGAGAAAGGTTTTAGAAGATTATTATCTTTTGTAAAACCAAATGTAACCGAATACGAAATCGAAGCCGAGCTTATCCACGAATTTATTCGTAATCGCTCTAAAGGTTTTGCTTACACTCCGATTATTGCTTCTGGAAATAATGCAAATGTTTTACATTATATCGAAAACAACCAACAATGTAAAGCTGGAGATTTAATCCTGCTGGATGTTGCTGCCGAATATGCTAATTATTCTAGCGATATGTCTCGTACAATTCCTGTATCGGGTACATATACCGCTCGTCAAAAAGCAGTTTACAATGCTGTTTTACGTGTAAAAAATGAAGCTACAAAAATGCTTACTCCTGGAACACTCTGGAAACAATATCATGTAGAGGTTGGAAAAATAATGACTTCGGAATTATTAGATTTAAAACTAATAGACAAAGCCGATGTACAAAATGAAAACCCAGACTGGCCAGCCTATAAAAAATACTTCATGCACGGAACTTCTCACCACATGGGACTAGATACGCATGATTACGGATTGCTTCACGAACCAATGAAAGCCAATATGGTTTTTACTGTTGAACCTGGAATTTACATTCCTGCTGAAGGTTTTGGTATTCGTATAGAAGACAATGTTGTGATTCAGGAAACTGGGGAGCCATTTAATTTAATGCGTAATATTCCTATTGAAGCAGATGAAATAGAAAGCTTGATGAACGTTTAATTCAGTTCATTTTATAATAAAAATAAACGGCTTTCAGAAATGTTAGCCGTTTTGCTTTTCCATACATAACAATCTACTATTTTTGCAACATTAAATTAATCTCATTGAAAAATATCCTCTTCAAAAACACCAACATTTCTTATTCAGACACAGGAAAAGGTACAACTATCGTTTTCCTTCATGGTTTCTTAGAAAACAAAACCATGTGGAATCATTATGTTGATGCATTCTCTAAGAATTACCGTGTTGTTACTATTGATTTATTAGGTCACGGAAAAACAGAACCTCTAGGTTACATCCATACTATGGAGGATAATGCCGATGTGGTAAATGAAGTCTTAACTCATCTTGAGATCAAGAAGGCTGTTTTTACAGGACACTCTATGGGTGGTTATGTCGCTTTGGCTTTTGCCGAATTATATCCCGAAAAGGTACAAGGCTTAGTTTTATTAAATTCTACATCTAAACCTGATAATACTGAACGAAAACTAAACCGAACTAGAGCAATCAAGGCAGTTAAACAAAACTATACTGCTTTTATCAGTTTAGCCATAGGCAATTTATTTAGCGAAAACAACCGAGAAAGACTTGCTGCGAATATAGAACTCGTAAAGGAAGAAGCCTTGAAAACTCCACTTCAGGGAATAATAGCCTCATTAGAGGGAATGAAAATCAGAAAAGACAAAGGAATTATTTTACATACAAATCTTTTCCCGAAGTTATTAATTTTAGGAGAAAAAGACCCTGTTTTAAACTACGAAGAAAGTATTCAGCAAATAGAAAACACAAATGTATCTCTTATAACTTTCCCTGATGGACACATGAGTTCTATCGAAAACGAAACAGAATTAACTGCAATTTTATTGGATTTTTTCAATAAGATATAAAACAACAAAAAAAGCTATTTCAAAAAAATGAAATAGCTTTTTTTATAAGTAAAAATAAAATCTATAATTTAGAAACTATATCTTTTTTGAATTTAGCCAAAACCGCTCTTGTCATACCTAAGTTAGCTCTAGATGAATCTACTGCTAAATAAATAAAATATTTCCCATCTTCAGAAACGTCTATTATATGCAACTGATTGGTTAGAGTAATTAATATGTCATTGATTTTCTCATTCAGACCTAAAGCATTAATTGCTTTCATTTTAGCTTTAACAACTTCTAAGTTATAAGCAGAAGCTAATTCAGGATCAAAATTCGGATCTAAAGAAAGTGAAGAATATGACATCCCTGTCTCAACTTCTGTTACAGATACAGCAATGAATCCCGAGATATTCTCTTTCAAATCATTTTGAAAGTTTTGTAAAAAATCTGACATATATTTATATTTAAATTTAGTTATTATGTATAGTTTCCATCCTACGAAGTAAAAGCCCCATTTTACTTACATCTTTTGAAAGCAAAGCAACACAGTTATCATCTTGGTCTTTGTTTGCAACAACAATCCCTCCATCATTTTTAATCATAATTTGTTTAAGCCCTCCAATATTGATATCTTCCGACATTTCTAAACACATTTTTAAAATCATACCAATCATTGCAGCAACATTTCCATCGTATTCCAGATTAACCGATTCGATTAAAATACCGTCTATACTAAAAATTAATCCAGACTCGGCTCCCGTTTCAGTCACCAACGTGTTTAAATCAATACTTCCTTGCATATCTCTTTGTTTTTTTGAAGCGCCAAAGTTATTTTAATTTAAAAGAGTCCTAAACTAAACACTTGTTAAATAAAAGTTAATCATATTGCCTTGACAGCCCATTGTTTATACTTTAATCTTTTGGCAATAATAAATTATTTAAACCAACAAATAACAGTAAAAACAACTAATAATCTCACAAAAAAGACATCACAGTATAAAAAAGCGAAATAACAATTTTGGATTTCAGATAAAACTCATTACCAAATCATTATATAAGTTTTTTATCTAAATTTGCAAAAAATTAAGTTCTATGAAAACAACTGATGAATTACGCTTTGATTTAAACGTTAAATTAATGAAATTTAGAAGATTCCGCTTTGTAAACGGAAATATCACTTTAGGAGATCACAAACAAGAACAGGCTAAAAAAGGTTTTTTTAAAAAAATATTTAGCTAAAATTATTTACAAACAAGAGCTTTTATCAAAACCGCCCCTTTTGATAAATCCTTTTTAAAAGTACTACAATATCTTTTCCTCAAAAGCTATTTCAATATTCAGAATTTCATTCAAAAGCAACACTATTTGCTCCAGATAATCCTTCATTATCTCACTATTAATAATAGAATTTACATCTTTTTCTTCTTTAAACCCAAAAGGCAAAAATCCTGATTTCAAATTCTTAAAGGATATAATTCCAGCTTCAATAGGCAATCCTTTTGCATTGTTTTCATACATAAAAGCATATGCTAAAACCTGAATAATTTTATCATTTTTTATATCTGTTACAAGCCCATCCCAATTCTTAAGAACAACATTGGCTTTATCTACTTTACCCGTTTTGTAATCAATAATCCGAATAATTCCGTTACGTTGTTCAATTCTATCTACATTTCCTTTTATTAAAACCGGGAAAGGCAAACTTGGGTGTGTTAATGTTCTTTCAAAAGTTTCTTCTATTGCAAGAATTTTAATTGCATCACCTTCTTTAATACACTCTAATTCTACTTTTAAGAAATTAGAAACATTACGTTTCGCTACTTCAAAAGCCAAAAGATTACGCCCTTTTTTAATCTCACCTTCTTTATAAACTACCTTAAACTGCTTTAATACTTCATTATCTAATAATTTAAAACAATTTAAAATATCATTTTCAGAGATAAATTTCCCAATAAAAGGTTCATAAAGCGCCTTTAATGTTTCATGGATGATTGTTCCTAATGTATTTAAAGCTATATTCTCTTCGACTTCTTCGACCTCACGAATTCGTAATATTTTTTGAAAATAAAACTGAATCGGATTTCTAATATAACTCGTTAATGCTGATGGCGAAAACCCTGCAATTGCAATTTCCTTCAATCGCTTCATTACAGCTTCAGATTTCGGAATAACCATTGGCTCATATGCTGTTTCTGGCAAAACTGCATTATAAATTTCATGGGTCAAATTATGTTTTGGCTGTTTTTCGACCTCTAGCTGCGTTATAAAACGGCTTCTTTCTCCTGCATCTAGCCCTTCACTTTCGGTATTATAAAGCAAGTAAATATTCTTGGCTCGTTGCAATAAATGATAGAAATGAAACGTATAAATAGCATCTTTTTCTTTAAACGTTGGTAAACCTAATTCACGTTTCACGTCATAAGGAATAAACGAGTTCATAGATTTTCCTGCCGGAAATTTACCTTCATTCATAGAAGTCACAATTACAGTATCAAAGTCCAAAACGCGGCTCTCTAAAACTCCCATTATCTGCAAACCATTAAGAGGCTCTCCTTCAAACGAAACTTCAGCCACCTCAATAACTTGTTTATAAATGGCATAAAGTGTTTCTATCTTATCAATATGCTGATGCTGTAAATAATAATTAATCAACTTATTGATTACCTTAAAAATGGCAAAGACAAACGTTTTAGCAATTTTATCTTCTTCACTATCATTACTTAAATTCTCTTTTATCACAAGTAAAAGCGCCGAAATATTATTTAGAACAACAACAGAACCTGAATCCCATTTTTGAAAAAGCAATAAAAACAAATCCGAAGGACTCTCATTAAGTTCAATAATTTTAGAATGTGCGATGAATGTATAATTATTTTGATTTATCTTTTTTACCAGCTCTTTTACATTTGCATAAGGCTCTACCAAAGGATGTGTCAAAATATCTAAAACATCTTTGTAATAAAAAACGTAAGATGTACTATTTCTAGACAATGCATTAGTATGCATTTTAAACAATTTGGCAATTAAAATTTGAGTTGGATTATTTTTACTTGAATATCCCATCGTAATATTTAAAGCACCAACTGTAGATGGTAAAGCATATAAAAGCGGAACTAGCATATTTTCATCACCTAACACTACAGCTACTTTATCCAGTGATGAACCTGGGTTATTAGTGATAATTTCTTCAATAATACTGCCCGTTATTTTGGCTTGACCAATTGTTTTTGGAGTTCCAATAACTTGTATGTTTTTAGACTGGGAAAAATCATCAAATATCCACTCAAAAGAATTTGCTTTATAATGTTTCCAATCTTGTTTAAAACGTCTAACAAACAATCCTGCATCATGATAAGGATCATTTAAGAATACCCTATCAATATCCCAATATATTTTAGCCTGATCAGAGGCAATTAAATGTTGAATAATTTTTTCTTCAGCGGCATTTAAAGCATTAAATCCAGCAAAAACAAAATGTTGATCTGGAACTGAATTAGTAAAGTGATTTATATTGTTTACAGCTTCTCTATAAATTAATCCTTGATAACCAATTTGCTTATTCAACAAATGATTATATAAAGATTCGTAATAATTAGGAAGCAACTTCCAAAAATCAATATAATTTTCTAATAATTGTGTTTTATTTTCAACCTCAATCCCCCATTTTTTGATATCCTCAATATCTTTAAGATAAGAAAGAACATGTGATGGATCTAGCAAGTACCTGTCAATCTCATTAAAATCCTGCAATAGTGTTTTAGCCCAGTTAGCAAACAATTCAAAAGACTGTTGATGTTTCTTTTCTGTAATTGATAAGTACACTTCATAAAACTCAAACAACAATTCTATCGAATCAATTGAACGCACAGAAGCTATATCTTGAATAAAGTCTTCTATACTAATTATCTTAGGACTAATAACTGTATTCTGAATTTGTTTTTTTAAAGCCTCGACAAGAAAAATTTTAGCTCTCTTATTTGGCAAGACAATTGTCGTCTCAGCCAATTTGCCTGAATAGCCTTCAATTATAACCTTTGCAATATTGTCTAAAAAATAAATCTCTGTCATTGTATAAAAATAAAAAAAGCCATTCAATTAAGAATGGCTTTTTAAAATTATTTAGAAAAGTAAATTACAATTTACCTTCGTATTTAGAACCTATGTGTTTGATTTCAGTTCTTCTGTTTTCAGCTCTACCTTTAGCAGTTTTGTTACTTGCTACTGGTTGAGATGAACCGAATCCTTTAGCAACTAAGTTTTCTGGATTAACACCTCTTTCGATTAATGCGTTCATTACAGCATTAGCTCTATCTTCAGATAGTTTGTTGTTAATTTTAGCAGAACCTGTACTATCAGTATGTCCTTCTATGCTAAATTTAGCATTTGGATAAGCTTTAAGAATTTCTCTAATAGCATCTAATCTAGCTGGAGTAGCAGCATCACCTTTTTTGAAAGTAGCTTTTCCAGTGTCAAAGAATACCGCTCTAGCTTGAACTTTAAGATCATCTAATACAGCTGTAGTTACTTCTGGACAACCTCTGTTACTAGCTGGACCAGCTACAGTAGGACAATCATCATCTTTGTCAAGAACACCATCTTTATCAGCGTCTGGCCAAGGACATCCACCGTTTTCTTTAGGACCTGCTACAGTAGGACATTTGTCATCTTTATCAGCAATTCCGTCTCCATCAGTATCAGGACAACCTTTTAAAGCAGCTAAACCAAATGTATCTGGACAAGCATCATCTTTATCAGCAACACCATCACCGTCTCTATCTGGACAACCGTTTAAAGCAGCTAAACCAAATTCAGTAGGACAAGCATCACTTGCATCAACGATACCATCACCGTCAGTATCAGGACATCCGTTGAATTGTTTTAAACCAGCAACTTCTGGACAAGCATCATCTTTATCGTAGATACCATCTCCGTCAGTATCTTTACCTCCAAATTTGAAAGTAAGACCAGCTGAATGTTGGAAATGAGATGGAGCATCTGGCGTACCAAATTTATCTTCTCTATCTCCAAAAGATTTTTTGTAAGTAGTAGCTAAAGATAAACCAATTGATTCAGTGAACCAAAAAGTTAAACCTGCACCTGGATTAACAGTACCAAAACTGCTATCTCCGAAGAAAGTATAACCTCCACCAACGCTTAACGAAGGATCGATTACTTTAGAATTGATTAAAGACATGAAGCTATATCTAAGAGTAGCATCAATACCATAATACATTAAATCTCCAGGATTAGAAACTACATAACCACGAGAATCATGACCAGGAGCAGTTGGGTCAAATTTCACGTATTTATCAATTTTATTCACAGAACCTTGTAATCCTACAGAAAAATTACTACCAACGTATCTAGATACACTAATGTAAGATACAGAAGGAAGAACATTCCAGTTGTCTTTTGCTGCGAAAGCCTGAGAAAAGTGTTGATCTGCCCAGTTATGTCCTCCACCAGCACTTGTTTTAGTGTCAACGGCATTAACTCCAAAAGAGATAGCCCATGGATTGTTACTGTCTTGTGCGTGAGAACCTAACCCCATCACCATCATCACAGCAACTAAAAGTTTGTTAAGATGTTTCATACTTAATTTATTTAATTACAATTTAGTTAATTATAGACAAAAGTAATGCGTAAATTTTTAACTACAAAATGAAATGTTAAAAAAAAGCAATAAGAAATGCAAAAAGTGGGAATTATACAACTTTTAACATTTTACCTACCTTAACAAATGCCTCTAAAGCTCTGTCTAGATGCTCCTTTGTATGCGCCGCAGACAATTGTACTCTTATCCTTGCTTTTTCTTTGGGAACTACTGGAAAGAAGAATCCTATTACATAAATACCCTCCTTTAAAAGTTCATTTGCCATATTTTGCGATAATTTCGCATCATATAACATAACAGGAACGATAGCCGAATCTCCATCTATTATATCAAATCCCGCTTTCTTTAAGCCTTCTTTAAAATAATTAGTATTCCACTCTAATCTATCTCTTAATACTGTATCTTTTTCAAGAAGTTCAAATACTTTAATAGAAGCACCTACAATTGCTGGTGCCAATGAATTTGAAAATAAATACGGTCTTGATCTCTGACGCAATAATTCTACAATTTCTTTTTTAGCTGTAGTATATCCTCCCATAGCACCGCCTAAAGCTTTACCAAGAGTTCCTGTAATAATATCAACTCTACCCATCACTCCTTTTGCCTCAAGAGTTCCTTTTCCTGTTGCTCCAATAAATCCAGCTGCATGACATTCATCAACCATAACCATAGCATCATATTTATCTGCCAAGTCACAAATTTTATCCAATGGAGCTACAAGCCCATCCATAGAGAATACTCCATCGGTAACAATTAATTTAAAACGAGCTCCAGCTTCATTAGCTTTTATTAGCTGTTGTTCTAAATCCTCCATATTACTATTCTCATAACGATAACGAGCTGCTTTACACAAGCGAACTCCATCAATAATCGAAGCATGATTTAAACTATCTGAAATAATTGCATCACTCTCCCCTAATAAAGGCTCAAAAACACCTCCATTAGCATCAAAGGCTGCAGCATATAAAATTGTATCTTCTGTTCCATAAAAATCAGCAATCTTTTTCTCTAATGTTTTATGAATATCTTGTGTTCCACATATAAAACGCACGGACGACATTCCAAAACCATGTGTATCCATTGCATCTTTTGCTGCCTGAACAACTTCTGGATGCGAAGACAATCCTAAATAATTATTAGCACAAAAATTCAAAACTTTCTCACCTGTAGAAATTGTTATTTCAGCATCCTGAGCAGAAGTTATTATTCTTTCCGTTTTAAAAATTCCGTTTTCTTCAATAGTTTGCAATTCATTCTGCAAATGCTCTTTAATTTTTCCGTACATTTTTATTTTTTTTTAATATGTTAATTTTTAACAAGTTAGACAAGTTTAATTTTTAACACCTGACTAATTTTTTCACAAATTTACTACATCGATATCGGTTCCTATATACACCAAGGCCTTTTTTAACACTTTAAAGCCCATATTCTCAATAGCAAACTGATATTCTTCTACTTGTTGTTTGTATTTTGGATTACTTAAACCTGTTTTATAATCCAAAAGATAAGCCTCTCTATCAGGTGTAATAACCACTCTATCTGGTTTTAATACTTTTCCTTCTTTTTGAATTATAGTTTCTTCATTTAAAACCCTATTGCCACTTTCAAAACAAACACTGATTTCTGGATGATTTACAATTTCCTGAATCGTCTTTAAAACAATATCTTTTTGATCAAAAGTAATCAAGCCATCCTCTAATGCTTTTACAACTGCCAAATCAATATCTGGTTTATATTTTACAAAAGCCAATATTTCATGAATTACATTACCATAAGATATAGCCTCTTGTTGATGTGTTCCCCACATTAAAGCTTCGCGTTGGGCAATTTTAATACTTTTCGGATTTAAAACCTCAGAAACTAGCGGAATTGTTTTGGTAGACGAAGAATGTTTATCTCCTGAAGACAACTTAGTCGGATTTCCGAACTCGTATTCCAACTTATTTTCATCATAAACTCCTAAATCAATTAAATATTTTATAAAAAAAGAGGCCATATTACCAGGAAAATCACCATCCTTTCTAGGTTTTATTTCTTGAGAAATTACATATAATTGCTCTTCTGCACGAGTCAATGCAACATACAAAACATTTACATTATCAAGTAATTCTTCTTGTTTCTTTAAATTAAAAACAACAGCAGCATCTTCACCAAATCCCGCCACAGCACTACTGTTATCTATTAATACTTTTGGCAATCCAAAATCTTCTTCTTCAGCATTCAACCACAACTTATCTTTTGGTTTCCGACTATAATCTTCTTCTGCAAAAGGCATAATAACAACAGGAAACTCTAATCCTTTCGATTTATGAATAGTCATGATACGAACAGCATTATTCCCTTCTGGAGACGGAATACTGAATTTTTCTGCATTCTTATCCCAATAACTTAAAAAATCTGAAATACCTGCTTGATTCCGAATATCACGCTCCAAAACTATATCAAGAAAATATTGCACATAAGCGTTATTATACTCTGGGCGCACAAATTTTGAGATGATAGTCTCAACAGCTTCATAAAGTGATTTTTTTCGAATGCTTTCAAATGAAAGTAAAACATCAAATTTCTCTAACCATTTTTCAAAAGCAATTTCATTTCTTTCTGCCATTCCTTCGGCTATAAAATCATGGATTGGCATTTTAACATCTGTATTCTTAGCCAAAAAGTGCAAAAAATTAGCTTTTGCTTCTAAATCAGCATTATTATTCAAATATTTTAATAAATGAACAATCAATCGAACTTCTGTTGCATTCTGAATCATCAATGTCTCCGAAGACAATAACGGAATATTCTGCTCTGTTAAATAATTTGCAACAGCGATACCCTGACTCCTTTTGCGAGTCAGAACAACAATGTCTTTATACTCAAATCCCTCACGTAATACCTTTTGGATTGTATTTAAAGTCGCCAATACATACAGATCTGTTTTCTCCAGTACTGTATCATCCTCGATCTGATCACTTTTATCTACTACTGGAAGAAATGAAATATTTACATAACCACCTTTCTTGTCATTAGTTTTTTGATAACTATGATTTTCATACAAATCTTTATAATCAACATTTTCAAATTCTGAAGAAATTAATTTAAAAAAGCCATTATTAAATTCAATAACCTCACTATAACTACGGTAATTAGTATCTAAATGTGTTATTGTTTTATCTGGATTATTAAACGGATTTAAATCTTTACTTAACTCAATAAACTGCTCCGCTTTTCCTCCTCTCCAACGATAGATTGATTGTTTTGGATCTCCAACAATCATCAGAGTACCCTTAACCCCAAAATCATCTTGACCAGAAAGCGCATTGTCTATTAGCGGAATCAAATTCTGCCATTGCATTTCGGAAGTATCCTGAAACTCATCAATAAAAAAATGACGGTATTTTTCTCCCAAACGCTCATAAATAAAAGGCGCTGGTTGATTCTGGATTTCGCGATGAATAATTGCGTTAAACTCAGAAATAGACAAAACATTTTGCTCTTTTTGAATCTTCTCTAGCTCGTTACTCACCGTATTCAACAACGAGAGTGGTGTGATATTTTTAAGAAATGCTTTATAAAAATCTCGTTTCTCAAAATTCTTGTAAACCTTATCCAGAATCTGAAGTAATTCAGGAATGATATTCTCTATTAAAGCTCTGTCTTTGGCCGTTTTATTTATCGCAATATCATCAAACTCATGAAATGTTTTATTCTTGGGGTTAAATTTCCCATCTCTAATACTTTCTAGATGATTTGGAAATGTTCCTCTTGAAAAAGATTTTAAATCAATTCCATTTTTCTCAATTAACGAAAGTGCATTTGTGGCAAAAGCAGCATTCTCTTCTTCCAGATCCTTACACAAAACCGTCAGTTTCTTTTTTATTTCAACAAACTCTCCAATTGATTTATCATGAAAATGCGTAATCTCATTTCGATTATTCTCATTTAAGATCAACCTTCCAGTTTCTAGAATTTCACGAGAAACATCCCAACTTTTATCATCGTCGGTTTTTTCCATCGTAAAATCAATCAACAACTTGGTTAACGTTTCATCTTGACCTGCTTGAGCAATAATAGCATCAACTGCCTCTATAAGTAAATTTTCGGTATCCAGAGTTACCTCAAAAGTCATTGGCAAGTTTAAATCATGTGCAAAAGCACGAATAACTTTATGTGTAAATTTATCGATTGTAGAAATATCAAAAGCCGCATAATTATGGATAATATGCTTGATGATATTCTGTGATTTAGTTTTTAATTCAATAATCGAAAGCCCCGTTTCTCGAGCTAAGTCCTGCATCAAATCAATCGCTTTTGCAGATGGCTCTTCTTTCGCAAATTCCGACAAACTACCCACAATACGGCTTTTCATTTCATGCACCGCCTTATTGGTAAATGTGATCGCTAGAATATTACGATATGCATCATTTTTGGGAGCTGAAAGAATAATTTTAAGATATTCCTTAACTAAAGTATATGTTTTTCCAGAACCCGCAGATGCGTCATATATAGAAAAGGAGGGTCTTTGCATTTTTTAGTTCTTTTATACTGTAAAAGTAAAACATCCCGAGAATTATCGGTCGTGAAAAACTAAAATTCTATGAAGTAAAATTGTTAGTGCTTGTTAAATGCTTTTTTATTGAAAACAATTAAGATACCAACTCCTGTAGAAATTGCCATATCGGCAAAATTAAAGATTGCATTAAAAAATTTAAATGATTCTCCGCCCCATATTGGCAACCAAGTTGGTAAATTTCCTTCCCAAATAGGAAAATACAACATATCAACCACTTTACCATGAAACAATGTCCCGTAATGTTCCGGAGCAAACAATGTAGCTAGGTTATTATAACTATCATCGAAAATTACTCCATAAAAAACTGAGTCTATGATATTCCCTGCTGCTCCAGCCATAATTAAAGAAATAGCAACTATTAAATACGTCGAACTTTGTTTTTTTATAGAATCATATAACCAGTATGCAATACCAAAAACAGCAAAAATCCTAAACACTGTCAAAATCAATTTCCCGTATTCCCCAGGTATTTTTGTTCCCCAAGCCATTCCTTCATTTTCAATAAAAAGAATCTTAAACCATTTAAAAACTTCTACTTCTTCACTTAAAACAAAGTTTGTTTTAATGTAAATTTTAGAAACCTGATCAATAAGTAAAATAATGAAAATAAGTAAATACGCTTTTCGTAGTGACATTTTATAATTTTTTATTGGCGCAAAAGTAACAATTAAATCAAAAAAAACGCTCCCAAGGGAGCGTTAATTATTTCGTAACAAAATGTTCTTTATTTCCCTCCATTATATCTAACTGGTTTTGACCCTTCATAAAAAAAGCTAGAGATTGAATCAAACAATCCTTTCGTTTCCTTTTTACCTTCTCCGGATTTAATACTATTGCTCTGTGTACTTTTTGCACGAGCAACATTTAGCTTAATCCTTATCTTTTCAAAATCCTTCATTCTATTATCAACATCGGACTTCACATCTCTAAATTTCAACACTTTAGCCATAACGTTTTATATTAAATTAAAAATTACTTGATTTTCATATTTACTTACAATAATACGCAAAAGTTTTTTATTTGTTAAATAAATTAACGAGATAATACATGAAAAAGTTATATATTTTTAATTAAATTAGCTTAATCAATTATTTTTTAACAACTTCCCAAAACCCCACACAATGAATGAAATCACAATTATCCTAAATGAGTTTTTAATTCAGACGAAATCATCATCAGCCCTAATATCGGGTGCAAAAGGAAAATTAATAACCTCCCTACACTTAGATTATAGCGATAGTGTTGCTGCAATGAGCGATGCTATCTTATCTATGAGCGACAAATTCCTAACCGACTTAGCGAAAGGTTCTTTAAAACAATTATACCTTAAAACTACCGATGGCGGTGTTGCAGTAATGAACAAAATAAACAATTCTCACAGTGTTATTGTTTTCTCTAGTGACGGAAGCAACCTCGGATTGTTTTTACGAAATATTGATGAATTATCTACTAAACTTAGCGGCATCAGCCTTTTAAAATAATTAATAACCAATAAACCCCCGAAAATTATGAGTAATGACTTCTTAAATGTGTTTTTAAATGAAATGAAAACCAACGTAAATGGCTTTATAGCTGTAGCTGTAACCGAAATTGAATCAGGATTAAGCTTTGGAAACTTAACAATAGACCCAGGCTTTGACCCTGAACTGGCAGCTGCTTATAATCTCGAAGTTGTAAAAGCAAAATTGAGTGCCGTAAAAGCTTTAAATCTAAACCAGGACATCGAAGATATTTTGATTACACTTTCTAATCAAATTCACATTATCGATATTTCTCCAAACAAAAAATTCATGATCTACCTTGCTGCAGATTCAACCAAAGCAAATTTAGGAATGACAAGAGCTGTTTTAAGAAAACACAAATTAGAGCTAGAGAAAAACTTAGCTTAGTTTATCTTATTATTTTAATTAGAACTATCAATAATCAGGGTAGTTCTAATTAAAAAATACATCTTATATTTCAAATCAACTTACTTCTTTCTTCTTCTCACAAAAAAATAAGGACTCAATTTAGACTTAACTTTTGTAATTAGAATTAAATTCTTTCAAAAGATTCACTACAAGCCTAAACACCTATCCACAAACATTAAACAAAAAAAACGCCCCTTAATTAGGAGCGTTTTAATTATATTTAAAAATTATCGTTGCAAATTTTTAGCTTCAATACTCATTGTAGCATGAGGTACAATTTTTAATCTTTCTTTCCCGATTAATTTCCCTGTTACTTTGCACACACCGTATGTTTTATTTTCTACACGGAATAGCGCATTCTTTAAATCTCGAATAAATTTTTCTTGTCTGATAGCTAACTGTGAGTTTGCTTCTTTGGACATCGTTTCGCTTCCTTCTTCAAACGCTTTAAATGTTGGCGATGTATCATCTGTACCATTATTTAAATCATTCATGTAAGCACTTTTAATCAAGTCTAAATCAGCTTGCGCTTTTTGTATTTTACCCAAAATGATCTCTTTGAATTCCGCTAGATCAGCGTCAGAGTATCTTGTAATTTCATCTACCATCTTATATTTATTTTGAAATTAATATCATTGTTTTTATATCATCAAACTCAATTTCTATGCCGCTTTCTAATTCGTCTAAGAAAACCAAGCTATCTGTTAATGTCTCAGACTTAATATAGTCTTCGTTTATAAGAATAGCATTTTCTAATATACCATTTCTTTTTATTTGTACCTTTATTTTGTCTGTTACTTCGAATCCAGAATCTTTACGGATATTTTGAATTCTATTTACCAATTCCCTTGCGATACCCTCATTTTTCAATTCTTCCGTGATTGTAATATCAAGCGCAACTGTTATTCCGTTTGAATTTGCAACCAACCAACCTTCGATATCTTGTGACGTTATTTCGACATCTTCTAATGATAAAGTTACACTATTTCCTGCAATAACAATATCTAATGAACCTTCCTTGTCTAACTGACTGATTTGTTGCGCAGTAAAAGACTGTATCTCTTTGGAAATCAACCCCATATCCTTTCCGAATCGTGGTCCTAACGCCTTAAAATTAGGCTTGATTTGCTTTACTAAAATCCCCGAAGCATCATCCAAAAGAACGATTTCTTTCACATTAACCTCTGCTTTTACCAGCTCTGAAACTGCCTCAATTTCACTACGTTGATTATCATCAAGTACCGGTATCATTACCTTTTGCAATGGTTGACGTACCTTAATCATCTCTTTCTTACGAAGTGACAAAACCAGTGATGAGATAGTTTGTGCTTTCTGCATTTTACTCTCTAACGTTTTATTAACAAAGTTTTCAACGTATTTTGGAAACTCTGCCAAATGTACACTGTCGTAATTTTCTGACTGCGTTGAAGTTGTTAAATCTCTGTAAAGCTTATCCATAAAGAATGGAGCAATCGGAGCACTTAGTTTACTTATTGTTAACAAACACGTATAAAGTGTCTGATATGCCGCTATTTTATCCTGTGCGTACTCTCCTTTCCAAAAACGACGACGACACAAACGAACGTACCAATTGCTTAAATTCTCTTGTACAAAGTCTGAAATTGCACGAGCAGCTCTTGTTGGTTCATAATCAGCATAAAAACCATCAACCTCTTTGATAAGCGTATTTAACTCAGAAATAATCCATTGATCAATTTCTGGTCTTTCGTTTAACGGAATTTCTGCTTCAGCATATTTAAATCCATCGATGTTTGCATACAATGAAAAGAATGAATAGGTATTGTATAATGTTCCAAAGAACTTACGACGAACCTCAGCAATTCCTTCTATATCAAATTTCAAATTATCCCAAGGATTTGCATTCGAAATCATATACCAACGCGTTGCATCTGGACCAAACTCTTCTAATGTTTTAAATGGATCTGTTGCATTACCCAAACGTTTAGACATTTTTTGTCCATTTTTATCCAAAACCAATCCGTTTGAAACAACATTTTTATAGGCTACTTTATCAAAAACCAATGTTCCGATTGCATGTAGTGTATAAAACCATCCACGTGTTTGATCTACTCCTTCGGCAATAAAATCGGCTGGAAAATCTTTATTCCCATCTATTTTATCTTTATTTTCGAAAGGATAATGCCATTGCGCATAAGGCATCGCTCCAGAATCAAACCAAACATCAATTAAATCAGCTTCACGCTCCATTGGCTTTCCAGATGGAGAAACCAAAGTGATTTTATCTACTATGTTTTTATGTAAATCGATTAAATCGTAATTGCTTTCGCTCATATTGCCGATTTCAAAACCTTTAAATGGGTTTTCTTTTTGAAAACCAGCAGCTATAGATTTTTCGATTTCATTGTATAATTCTTCTACCGAGCCAATAAGAACTTCTTCTTGTTTATCTTCTGTTCTCCATATTGGCAATGGTATTCCCCAATAACGAGAACGTGATAAATTCCAATCATTGGCATTTTTTAACCAATTCCCAAAACGACCTTCTCCTGTTGCTTTTGGCTTCCAGTTGATTGTTTCGTTAAGGTCAAACATTTTATCTCTAACATCGGTGATTTTTATAAACCATGAATCAAGAGGATAGTACAATAGAGGCTCATCTGTTCTCCAGCTATGTGGATAACTGTGAACGTATTTCTCAACCTTAAATGCTTTATTTTCTTCTTTAAGACGAATAGCTATTTCAACATCTACAGAACGTTCTGGTGCTGTACCTTCGTCATAATATTCATTTTTTACATATTTACCAGCATATTCACCCACATGTGAAGTAAATTTCCCTTGTAAATCTACTAAAGGAACTGGATTTCCATTTTCGTCCAACACTAACATTGGCGGCACTTCTGGCTTAGCTTCTTTCGCTACTTTAGCATCATCTGCTCCAAATGTAGGTGCAGTATGCACAATTCCTGTTCCGTCCTCTGTAGTTACAAAATCTCCTGAGATTACTCTAAAAGCATTCTCTGGGTTTTGGTATGGTAAAACAAAAGGCAACAATTGTTCGTAACGAATACCTACTAAATCTAAACCTTTTGATTCGGTTAAGATTTGATATGGAATCTTTTTATCTCCTTGCTTAAAATTTTCAAAATCGGCAACTTCATTACTTTCAAAAAATCCTTTACTGAATTGTTTTCCAACTAAATTCTTAGCTAATATTACATTGATAGGTTCAAATGTATATTGATTGAAAGTTTTAACTAAAACATAATCGATTTTTGGACCAACGGTTAATGCAGTATTACTTGGTAATGTCCAAGGAGTTGTCGTCCAAGCCAAAATATGAATGTCTCCAAATCCTTGAAGAAAACTTGGCAATGTTTCATTAGTTGCTTTAAACTGAGCTACAACAGTTGTATCAGTAACATCTCTATAGCTTCCTGGCTGGTTTACTTCATGCGAAGATAATCCTGTTCCTGCTTTTGGAGAATATGGCTGTATTGTATATCCTTTGTACATCAAACCTTTATCATAGATTTGTTTTAAAAGCCACCAAACTGACTCCATGTACTTTGGCTTATAAGTTACATATGGATCTTCCATATCTACCCAATATCCCATTTTTTCGGTCAAATCATTCCATACGTCAGTATAACGCATCACGGTTTTTTTACACGCTTCGTTATATTCTTCGATAGAAATTGTTTTACCAATATCTTCTTTTGTAATTCCTAGTTCTTTTTCGGTACCTAATTCTACAGGTAATCCGTGTGTATCCCAACCCGCTTTTCTTTTTACCTGAAAACCTTTTTGAGTTTTATATCTGCAAAAAATATCTTTAATAGCACGTGCCATTACGTGGTGAATTCCTGGCAACCCGTTTGCTGAAGGCGGACCCTCAAAAAACACGTAAGGTTCAGCACCTTCGCGAGTAGTTACGCTCTTTTCAAATATATTTTCTTTCTTCCAAAAATCAAGTACTTCTGACGCTACTGTTGGCAAGTCAAGTCCTTTGTATTCAGTAAATTTTGTGCTCATTTTATTCTTTTCTTAAACGAGGTGCGAAAGTAAGGAATTTTGAATTATTGTCCATCACTTTATTCAAATTTCACAAACATTTGTTGAGATAATGGATACAAAAACAAAAGAATTGATTAGTTTCTGGTATTAATCTCAAAATTTTGAGTCAATAATCCCGAAAACCAATCAATTCTAGTTCTTTTTCTGTACAATAATTGAAGTCTATTTAAATCCTCCGAAATAAACTTCTTTCATGAAAATTCTATTTCCAAAAACCGGATTTATTTCTACTTTTTCGCGAACTTCCTGATAAAGGGTTTCTCCATTAAAATCTTCGATTTCATAGTTAATCTTATAAGGGATTTTTCCTGAATTCAATGCTGCTACTGGACGATAATCACCATAAAGTCTTCTTTCAAAAAAGCTTTTATTCCCGTTATCAAATTCTGTTTTTTCTGTTGAAACTATATTAAAGTTCTCTTTGTCAATAAAAACATGATAATCTGTTTTAGGAATTGTTCTGTTTCCTGTACTTAATGTTTTTTCGAAATAATTCAAATGATAACACAATCTTCCTTCGTACATTTCATCTTGTAAAACTTCAAAATTATTCCATAAATCAAGCCTTAAATCTGTTAGGAAATTGATCAAATCAACATTCTTAGCCAAATTACTATAATCGTAAGTTGATAATTTTGCCCATTTTGCATTGACACCTCTTTCACGATCATCATGACTCCATGCTTCGGCTCCATTCACAATTTCATAATAGGTTTCAGGCATTTTTTTCTTCAGAAGATAATTTGACGTCGTTGCCCATTTTTCTTCTGTTTGAGGTATATTATTTCCTTCTATAGAAAGTTTAGAAAAGAAATGTGCTTTCTCTATTTTTTTCAAAGCCTGACTTCCTCCTAAATTATCCACAACTTTGGCCAATAAATTAGCGTTTAACTGATACGGTATAGAATCAAGCAAATTAAATCTTTGCATTTTAGCTTTTTCTAAATATGTTTCGCGGTTCAATTTTTCGATTTCCCATGCCGCGTCTTGTTGCTCTATTTTTTCAAAAAATGCTAATCTTTTCTCTTCTTTTTCTTCGGCAATTTTAAGGCCTAATTTTTTAAGATCTGCAAAACGAGTCGTGTGACTTCTTATTTTTTTATCAGCAAAATAGGCATTATTTACGCTTTTAACGATCGAAGCTCCTCTTGAATCCTGCTTGTCATTCTCAATAAGTAAATTAGCATACATTAAAGTTTTTTCTTTATTTTCAAGTAAAAAATAAGTTTCAGCTAAATTGTTTGTTACAATAAATCGTATGTTTTCATTAGCGGGTGAAGGCGGGTATTTAACCAATAAACTTTCAAGATATTGCAAATGTGGCGTTAGTAATTTCTCATCTAAACCTTTTTCCAGTGTTACTTTTGCCATTTGAGCTGTAATTTCGTTCTCAAATGCCAGTATCTGATTGTATTCAGAATGTCCTTTAGAAGTTACAAATTCAAACTTTATTTTATCCTCGCCTGTTTTGTACCTTAATTTGTAATTAAGATATCTTTGTATGCTTTCAACAGAACTGTAAATCACTCTGTCTAATCCTAATTCTGCAACAGTAAAATTCCCGTCTTTCTCTGCTTCTTCTATTTTTTTGTTATTTATTTCTATAGCAGCTCGCAAATTGTCTTTTTTAGACCCAAATGCAAGTAAATACGATTCTACAGTATTAAAATCTTGGGTTAATAGAAGTTTATCAGCACATTTCGCTTCCATTTTTATCTTTACACTATAATTAGAAAAAGCCTGAAACATCCAGCCATTCTTCTCTTTATCAAATGTACTGTCGATTTTTGTTGCTTTATATTGTGGCAGTTCAACAGTTAAATAAATTTTCAGTTTTCCGTTTGCAGGATCTTTTATAAACCCTTCTATATTAAAGTAATGTTTCTTCAATATAGGTTCTTCTTGTATTAACTGTTTATCCATTTGATAAAAAGTAGTTTGCGTTAACGCATTATCAAGAACAGGAAATTCTGAATATTTAATTACAGGTATGTAAAATTTCTTTTTTTTTGAACTTATTTTTTCTTGTGCCTGAATTGAACCAATTACAAGCAAAGCAACTAAGAGTAATATTTTTTTCATAGGCAAAAAAAAAGCCATCAGAAGTAAATCCTGATGGCTTTAAGGTTTTTATTTCTTATTAAAAATTTGAATAGATTTATCAGACACATAAAAAATGTTTTGTGTCGCAGGATCTACTTCATAAACCGGTTTTGTGTTATTGAAAATAATTTTATCAACTTCTACCCCATTTACTTTACTAACTTTTACTAAAACTTTTTCTCCATTATCTGCTTTTGCAAAAATATAAGAAAAATCTTTATTTTGTTTCATTGCATTAAAACGAGAATTAAATTTAGCCGCTACAATACCTAGAGCCGCTGAAGCCCCTGCCATATTCTTAGCCTGATTCATTTTTGATTTATCTTCTTCTTTAATAACAGTAGATCTCATATTCCCGCTAGAATCACGATAAGTCATTGTTAACTCAGAAGCTTGTATAGCACTTACTGCTGAACCAACTGATAAACCAATACTTCCCGCAATTGCAGCACTTTTAAGTAAACGTCTTGTTCCTTCACCAGGCTGTGTATAAGTAAGGTGGTATTTTATAGTTCCATCCATATTAACTCCCATTACCTCAACTGGTCCTGAAAGCACTACACCCCAAGGGAATAATTCGATACTGTTTAATTCTTTTTCTTTTTTGATGTTTACTTTAGCAAAAGGCTCTGGTTTATCCTTAATACTTGGATCAAATTTGTATAACTTTTCGTCATTATATACTAAGTACGAATTTGTAGCTTCGTCATAAGTTGGTAAAACCGGACGATTTTTATCAAAACCGATATTACGTTTCCAAAGTTTAACTCCGGTTTTATAATCAACCATGTTTCCGTAAGTTCCTGTAAGGTACATTACTTTTTCACCTACTTTTCCTAAATAATAAATTGGATCTTCTTTGTCGTCTGAAATTTCAATGAATTTTTTCCAAAGTTTTTCTCCGTCTTTGTTAATCAACATCATTTCATTCTCTGCAACATATAAGAAATCCTCATCGATAGGAATTACTCTTTTCAAACCATCTCCACGAGCGTCTTTTTTCCAAACTTTTTCTCCTGTCTTTAGGTCAAAAAAGTTAAACCCACTATAATGAGCAATTAATAATTTTGTACCCCAATCTTCTAAATAAACAACACGTTTTGTTTTAATAGATTCTTTCCAGATGCTTTTTCCATTTTCTGTATTCAAAACATTTAAATATTCTTTGGCTGCAAACAAACCTTTACTGTTTACTACTACAATATTTTTATCATTTTGAGTCAAAAAGAATCTTGAATAATCCTCTTCGGCTTTCCAGTTTAATTTTCCTGAATTTCTGTCAAATGAATACAATTTCCCGTACAATAAATAATAAATTACTGATCCATGTACTGTAGCTTTATTGGTATTTGCAGACTCTTTTAATGAGAAACTAAATAATGATTTTGCTTTATCTACAGTAGTATTCCATTTTAACTCTCCCGTTTTCATATCCAATAAAGCAATTGCCATATCTCCGTCTTTTTTCAAAGTAAGCAAATACTCATCTGTTTCAGGAATAAAATCTGATTGCATTACCCAAAAAGATTCTTTTGAAGAATTATAAACCACTTTACCACTATCTGTATTAATAATAATATATTTACTATTGATATAAGCTTCTACATAAGGGCTTCCAGCAACACTTGATAAGTCGCTTTTTTCTTTAAAAAGTTTTCCAAAATCAGGATCAGCCAGGATATCACCCGCTGAAGTTGATCCAAAATCATCTTTGGTCAACGTCCAAACGATTTGTTTAGTTTCCGGGTCCAAACCTTTTACAGTTCCACCTTCTTTAAAAACTACAATTCCTGTAATTTCATTCTGTACCATATCCTGTACAGTGTTTTCTGTTTTGATTATTTCGTCATATTTCCTTTGGGAAAAAGCCGAAATACTCACTAATAAAAGTAGAATAATCGAAAAAGTAATTTTCTTCATGTTTGGTTTTTTAAAATTTTATAGTTAAGAATAAATAATGTTCTTGAAATTAATTATAAAAGATTGAAAACTTCAAAATTTTATAAAAATAACAGCGCAAATATATAAAAATAGGATTCGGTTTTTAAGAAAATATTTCTTTCAAAACCTCTAGTGATTTAGGTCTTTTAAAACCGTCTAAATGAAAACTATAATAGTCTATCAAGATTTTCAAAAGGAGTTGTCGTTCAATAACATGAAATACTTTTTGATCGTTATCAAACTTTAAGTCAATGAGCTTCTTAAATAAATTAGTTTCATGTTCTGTTAACGCACTTAGTCCGTGAAAAAGAGTAAAAACACCTTCATTCATTTCAAAAAACGGCAGATCGGTATCCGAAACGTCGGGGTAAAAACCTAAGTACTTAGTAATTTCTAACATCAAGATCAGATGAAAATTGGTGATTTCATCATGTTGGTCTAACCAAAACAAAGCTGTTTCTAAGAAAATAAAAAGCGATTCATTCTTTTCTTCTTCCTGAATAGAGTAATGCAAAATCTCAGATAAGAACATTACAATTGTACTTTTTACAATGTCAGTGTGAATGGTTTGGAAAGGTGTTCCAATTTTTATCTCCTTGAAGTTTTCTAACGTGCCTTTATTTTTATGTACGGCTTCAATCTCAAGAATAGTTAACGGCTGAAAATAGGCAATTTTCTGACTGGATTTACGAGTTGAAAAAGCATCTCTAACAAAATAAGTTTTCAATCCATGCGAAAGTGTAAAACACTTGGCAATCAAGCTTTTTTCTTGGAATTTTATAGCCGAAATGACAATTACTTTGGTTTTTACTTGCAAAATGGGTTATTAGATTGTTAGACTATTGAACTTTCTTAAATTTTTAGAACTAAATGTTTTGCACTGATTACTGATACTGAAAACTACCGTATAATCATCACTTTCTTAACTTTGGTTTCTCCTCCGTCTTGTGCCGAAATAATAATCATGTATACGCCAGAAGCTACTTTATATTTCCCAAAAGCTGTTGTATCCCATTCGATTGTTCCTCCTTCTGAAGTTGTTTCATACACCAAATTACCTTCTATATCCGTAATTTTAATATTGGCTTTATCAAGTAATCCTGCAATTTTTACAGTTCCAGAAAATTCGGGACGTACAGGATTTGGATATACATATACATTATTCAAATCTTCATTGGCTTGGGTTGCAATTCCTTTAAACGAAATCATTCCTTTGTTTGTTGCTATATAAACTTCTCCTGTAGTACTGTTTATACCAATATCATTGATTTGGTTACTTGGCAATGGCGAATTATTTATAGTAAAATGATATTTGGTTTCCTGTCCGTTTGGTGAGACTAAAAATACTCCTGAATCTACAGTTCCAATCCATTTATTATTTGCTCCATCAACGACAATTGCAGTAATAAATTGTTCATAAAGTAATTCCTGAGCCAAACCATCATCCATTATAATTATCGGATTGGCTTTTAATTGATTTTCTGTACGAAAGTTATTTACATTACTCAAAACACGAAGCCCTTTTGTTGTACCGATCCAAAGCTGATCTTTAGCATCAACTGCAACCACCCTTGCATCTGGTGTGGGTAAATTACCTGTATCTAAACCTTGCGTGATTTTTTTAACTGTATTTGTACTTTCGTTAAACGCAATTACACCATCTCTATTTGTACCAACCCATTTTGTACTGTTTTTATCAATAGTCATGCTCCCAAAACTTGCGTCTTCTGCTTTAATAAGTGCAGTACTAATAGGAAAAGTTTGCCACTGCCCATTGGTTCTTAAAACCTTTAGTCCGTTTTTAATCAAACTATTGGTTACCCATAAGTTTCCTAATTTATCAAAAGCAGTTCCATTTATTCTAACATCTATATAACCAGGCCCTAGAAATGTAAGAGTTTCCAATCCACTATTCGATTGATTGTATAAAACTGAAGGAATATCATTTTCTATTTTCAATAATCCTGAAAAAAACGAACTTGCATATACTTGATTCTCATTATTAGGATTAACAATAACTCTTGTCATTGATTTAGCCTGAAGCACTTTTTCGTATGGTATATTCAACCATCCTGTTGTATTGAATTTACTAACTCCATAACTATCTAAAGGATATGGATTATAGAAAACATCATAATTTCCATAAACAGCCCAAAGTACACTTGGTGTAACATTGATAGCAAAAATATTATTTCTTGATGGTCCTATTGGCATCATGTTTTCAAAACCCGAAGCACCTGAAAGCTTAGAAACATAAAGTCCATTTTCATCTGTACCTATGTATATATTATCACCTACAACTGTTGCACAAGTAAAGCTTAGCATTGTTGTTGCCACATCACTATTTTTTATTTGGCGTAGCAAAATCATCTGATTGTCATATATATAAACTGCACTTCGTGTAGTTATAAATAAATTATGATTTTTAGCTCTCATATCCTTCGCTACTTCTGGAAGTGACGTAAAACCAACAAAAGCACCTGAAACTGAATCATAATTATTAATATAACCTGACGTATTGATTGCTATAAGTTTTGTATCGTTTGTTTGAACACTTGACCAATCTCCTCCAGTTACAACAGTCCATTGATTATAATCTACTAAATTAGCATTTCTGATACTAGCTCTCCTAATACCGCTATTGGTAGCCGCATAAATAAATCCGTTATAAATTGTAGCTTGCCTTACATTAATCTGCGCTCCATTATCTCCAATAAAATAAGTGTCTCCAAATTGTAATGTTTTCAAATTAAACTGAACAATTCCAAAATCACACGAAACATAAACTATTCCGTCGTGTTCTACAAAATGATTAATTTTTTTAAGATTGGCTGGAAGTTGCTTATTAATGATATCGACTACTTTTACGATACTTCCATCAGCTTCATTAATAACTGTCATCAATCCATTTTCATATCCAATAAGTGTTTTACGAAATAACTCACTATGATATAAAGACGAGATTGTTTGCCCCGAAAGACCATCAACAGTATTTACAGTCTTTAAAATATTTGTCGCAGTATTTTTAGAAAACAATGCGTTATCTGTTGCTGCATAAATTGCTACAGGTGAATCTGAGACATCTTTTATTTGGTTATAAGAAAAATAACCTTGCCATAATAATTTGTTTTGCGCGAAACCAAATTGCATGAGCAATAAAAACAAAACGTAAAGAAACTTTTTTTCCATTATTTATACCTATACAATTGGTTCCACAAATATAATACAAACGAAAGTATTTGAATTTCGTTCTTATATAAATAAAAAATGCCTCCGATTCGAAAATTCGAATGGAGGCACTTTAATTGTATTTTAAAAAACTATACTACTCCTTGAGCAAGCATAGCATCTGCTACTTTTACAAATCCAGCAATATTTGCTCCTTTTACATAATTTACATAACCATCAGCACCAACTCCGTATTTCTTACATTGGTTGTGAATTCCTACCATTATGTCTTTTAGTCTAAGATCTACTTCTTCACTAGTCCAGTTCAAACGAATTGAATTTTGTGTCATCTCTAATCCAGATGCAGCAACTCCACCAGCATTTGCAGCTTTTCCTGGAGCAAAAAGAACTTTCTTACCTACAAATTGTTTTATTGCATCAAGTGTACATGGCATATTTGCTGCTTCTGTAACACATAAAACGCCATTTGCAATTAATTTTTTAGCATCTTCTTCGTTCAATTCATTTTGAGTAGCACAAGGAATAGCGATATCCACTTTTACTTCCCATGGGCTTTTTCCTTTATGGAATTGAGCATTTGGATATTTCTTAACATACATTTCTGCTCTGTTATTTCCACTTGCTCTCATTTCTACCATATGCTCGATTTTCTCTCCAGAGATTCCGTCTTCATCATAAATGTATCCATCAGGACCAGAAATTGTTACCAACTTCCCTCCTAATTCATTTATTTTTAAGGCTACACCCCAAGCAACGTTTCCGAAACCAGAAATCGCAACTCTTTTTCCTTTAATCTCATGCCCGATAGTACGTAACATTTGGTCTGTAAAATATACAACACCATATCCAGTGGCTTCTGGTCTGATTAACGAACCACCGTAAGCAATTCCTTTACCAGTTAAAACTCCTGTAAATTCATTCTTGATTCTTTTGTATTGACCAAATAAGTATCCTATTTCTCTGGCTCCAACTCCAATATCTCCAGCAGGAACGTCTAGGTCTGGTCCGATATGACGGCATAATTCAGTCATGAATGATTGACAGAAACGCATGATTTCTCCATCAGATTTTCCTTCAGGATCAAAATCAGAACCACCTTTTCCACCTCCCATAGGAAGTGTAGTTAAACTATTTTTGAAAACTTGTTCAAAAGCCAAAAATTTTAAAACTGATAAATTTACTGTATGGTGAAATCTAATTCCTCCTTTATATGGTCCGATTGCTGAATTCATCTGAATTCTAAATCCTCTATTAACTATAATTTCTCCTTTATCATCAACCCATGGCACTCTAAAGATTATAGAACGCTCTGGTTCTGCAATTCTAAGAAGCAAGTTCTTACCGTCGTATTTTTTTTGTTCAGCAATGAATGGAATTACTGTTTCAGCAAATTCTCTAACTGCTTGAATGAATTCAGGTTCATTTGGATTTTTTGACTCTACAAGAGCCATAAATTCATTTATTTTTTGTTTCATTTTATAAAAAATTATCAAATAAATTAATCATATTATTTACTCAACCAAATAACAAAAAAGTCACATAAAAGTCTTCTTTTGTTATTTTGCACAAATATACGCCTAATAAAGAAATTGGGCTTAATATTTCACAATTTATGAGTAGAATTATATTATTAATACCAATTTTTTAAAATACATATTTTTAACGCAATGTCTTACACGAAAACGTTATAGTATTAAAGCCAAAAAGTCATACTCCTTACTAATTATCTTTTTTCACAAAATTTTAAGATTTGTTAGAGATATTCATATCTTTGTCTGGATAAGAAAATTAAACCTAATGTTCAAAAACACAATAATATCATTATTAATTTCGTTTATATTTTCACACAATTCAAACGCGCAATCTAGACTAGCACATGAAATCGGCATTATCGCTGGACCTATTTCATTCAAATCTGATTATGGACAACGAGATGATTTTTCAACTAATGCCGGAAACACAGGTTTCGGTATCGGTCTTGTTCATTTTTTAAACTTCTCATACAATTCTAGACGCGAAAATTATTTCAATGAACACTTTAAAGTTCGTTCTGAAATTTCATTCAACAAAACTAATTTAGAGCATTTCGGAGCAACTGTAGATGGCAACCCTAAGAGCATTGGCGTTAAACAACTTAAGGCCATGAGCGGAAAATCAACCTTGGCCAATATTGGTTTTCAATTAGAATATTCTCCATTCATGAGAATACATGCATATGAAAATACCGTTGGTGGATTTAGTCCTTATGTAAGTATAGGTGCTCAATTTAGCTATTACAATACCAAAGTAAGTTCAACATTAGGCCCTTTAGGCAATACTGCAACTACTTTTCCCAAATACTTAACTCCTTCAGATGGGCATCAATATGGATTTTCTAGCCAAAGCGGAACGGTTCTGTCTGTTACCTATGGGGCTGGGGTACATTATAAATTAGCTCCTTTACATGATTTATTATTCGAGGCAAGATTCCAGTATTACAACTCTGATTGGATTGACGGATTAAACCCCAACAAGAATATTTATAAAGAAAACAAATCCAACGACAATCAAATCTGGTTTAATTTTGGATATGTATATTATCTGGATTTTTAAAACTTGCTATATAAAACAAAACCCCAACAATTTATTAAAATGCTGGGGTTTTTATATTTGTACACGATTTTTATTATTCTAAAGCTTGTTTCAAATCGGCAATTAAATCTTCTGCATCCTCGATACCAACACTTAGTCGAACTAAATCATCAGTAATCCCTACTTCTTTTCTCTTATCCGCTGGGATTGAAGCGTGAGTCATTAAAGCGGGGTGATTTGCTAAAGATTCTACTCCACCTAAAGATTCTGCAAGAGTAAACACTTTCAATTTTTCTAAGAAAGTAATTGAATCTTCTTTTTTACCTGAAACAAAAGTAAAAGAAACCATTCCTCCAAAAGCTTTCATTTGCTTTTTAGCAATTTCATGAAATGGATGATTAGGCAAACCTGGATAATAAACTGTTGCTATTTTAGGGTGATTATTTAAAAACTCAACCACTTTTTCTCCATTTTCGCAATGTCTTTGTACACGTAAATGAAGCGTTTTAATCCCTCTCAAAACTAAGAAACTATCCATTGGACCAAGAGTTGCTCCTGTAGCAAATTGCTGAAAATGTAATTGCTCTCCTAATGCTTCATCTTTTACAATTAAAGCTCCTGCAATAACATCCGAATGTCCTCCTAAATATTTGGTTGCAGAGTGCATTACAATATCTGCTCCTAAATCAAGAGGCTTTTGTAAATATGGTGTTGCAAAAGTATTATCTACTGCAAATAGTATTTTCTTTTCTTTAGTAATTTTGGCAATTTCCTGAATATCTGCCAACTTCATCAACGGATTCGTTGGTGTTTCTACCCAAACCAACTTTGTGTTTTCGTTTATTAAAGATTTAAATTTTGCGATATCGTTCATATCTACAAAATGGAACTTTATTCCTGAATCTTTATAAATACGAGTAAACATACGATAAGTCCCTCCGTATAAATCATCCATAGCAATGATTTCATCACCAGCTTTAAACGAACGCAAAACACAATCAGTTGCCGCTAATCCTGATGAAAAAGCCAATCCACGTGTTCCATTTTCAATACTAGCCAATGCGTTTTCAAGAGCTGATCTAGTAGGATTTGACGCTCTACTATATTCATAATCTCCAAGAGGCTGTCCTGGACTTGTTTGAATAAATGTCGATGTTTGATACACTGGAGGCATTACAGCTCCTGTGCTTGGATCATGATGCTGTCCACCATGTATAACTTTTGTATTGAATTTCATATCTTTATATTTTTGTAACTCTAAAATGTTTTACAAATTTACCCTTTAATTTATTTTAATCAAGATACAAGTTAATACCTTTGTAATTAATTAACATTTTAAAGATGAGACATTATACTTTTTTATTCGTAACCCTTTTTATTTTAACAAGTTGTACTAGAGAACTTTCGTTCAAAGAACAAACGTTTGAAAAAAAATCAACTTTACCTTGTAAAAGCAATTGCCCACAAATTAGCATAAAAATACCGATTGCTCAAAATGCTCCAATTGTAGCAGATAGCATCAATAAAAAAGTATTTTCTGTTCTAAAAGAAATCATTTATTTTGGAGAAAAACCATTTGAATCAACTGATTACAACAACTTAACAACTTCTTTTATTGATTCTTATGAAGAAATGCATAAGAAATTCCGTGACGATAAATTCGGTTGGGAAGCCAAAATTGAGGGCAATGTAGAATACCAGTCAGATAGCATCTTAAACATAAAAATCAATCATTATACCTTTACTGGAGGCGCTCATGGTTATCAAGGATACCGCTCTTTATTGTTTAATCCTAAAACAGGAAAAACAATTACAAACAACCAATTATTTGTAAACGAAAAAGATTTTAAAGCCTTTGCAGAAAAACAATTCAGAGCAAAATATAAAGTCCCTGCTACAGGAAGTATCAATGCAACAGGTTTAATGTTTGAAAATGAAAAATTTAATTTGCCGTTAAATATTTTTTATACAAAAGAAGGATTATTACTTTATTACAACTCCTATGAAGTTGCTTCGTATGCAGATGGCCCAAAAGAATTACTATTACCTTATGACAAAGTCAATACCTATTTAGTTTATAAATAATACTTGAACACAAAAGCGAAAATAATTTGGCTAAAGCCAAAACAATCTTAATTATCTCCTCCAGCTAGAACTGGAGGCAATTCAACCTTAGAACCTCTAATAAAGACGCACAGCAGTATGTGTATGTCTCTACGGAAAATCTTTGCGAAAGACAGCGCTATCCTCCTACGAGGAAAACCTTAGTACCTTTCTCACTGAACATCATATTTCATCTTTCGTAAGATTCGTAAAGCTTCTTTAAAAGATAAATACACTTGTGTAAAAGGTTTTAAAAGAAGCTTGGCATCAATTAATTTTTGTTTGGCATCTTCAAAACCATTGAGGTAGCAAATCATAAAAGTAGAAGGTAAATTCTCTAAATCTATCATTTCCCGATTAGATAAAACAAGTCCTTTTTGTAATTTGCCAAGTAATGCAATATTGGAATTGTATATATGAAATAGCATTTTTCTGTTAAATTCTGGTGGCTGAAAAAGAATTTCTCTATCAATTTTATAATAGCCATTATCAAAAAAATGAATTGTTTGTTGTTCCAACGGATAATAACTTGTTTTGTCATTTAATCCTAACGGAACATATTCGAGAATAGTAAAAGTATCCTCATTATAAGTAATCGTGACTACATCCTGAGCCGAATAGAACAACTTAATTTGCTCATTTATTAGTTCGATATCCACCCGAGATAAAAATGTTTTATCACGAGATTTATTTGGAACTCCTGCCCAACAAATCACAAATAATTCCTTAAAAACTTTATACTTTGGCGACATATCCTTATGTCGAAAATTCATAAAATCGATTACACCATCTAGTGTATACTCTATACTATTACGTGAATTATTTTCGATCCCGATTACTGTTTCGGTATTCTGATAATTTTTCTCAACTTCTCTTTCTTCAACTGGAACCGAATTACTTCCTCGCCTAACAAAAACGCTATTCGCAATAATAGTATGAATTCCTTTTTTGAAATATGATATTTTGCTTTTGGGTTTAATTGTAACCAATCCTATCACTTTATCTTTTGGGAGATTAGGAAAAGGTACATTTTCATATTGAATTTTTGGTGGATTTTCAAGAAAAGCATTGACCAGATTCTGAATTCGACTATCGTCAAAAAAATCATCTCCTACAATTTCATTGTCCTGATCTTCAACCCCTACAACTATATAAGAATTATTAGTTGGATTAGAATTAGATAACGCACAAATATGTTTTAAAAACTTTGCTTTCCCTTCACGGGAATGCAAATTTAATTGCCTTTTTTTATCATAAAAACTACTCTCATCATTATGCGCGAGCAGATTTTTTATTAAAAGACGCTTATTTATCATTATTTTTAGATTGTTAGACTAGCTTAAATTTTTAGACTTCTTAGACTGTTGGATAATTGATTATTGGATTTCTATATCGAATAACTACATAATAAATAACAACACTTTAATTCCTATTAGTATAATTATTAAAACCTCATTCATTTAAATCATCTCTTTTAAAGATTCTTATTAATCTAAGAAGTCTAAATAATTAATCTCTTTTAACTATTGTTGATGAAGCTTGAGCAGTGCTCATAACAACCAAATCAGCAATATTTACATGATAAGGTCTTGAAACCACAAAATGAATAATATCAGCAATATCTTCTGCTTGCAAAGGAGTAAATCCTTTATAAATACTTGAAGCTCTATCTGTATCGCCTTTAAAACGCACTTCACTAAATTCAGTCTCAACCATTCCCGGATGAATTGCACCTACTCTAATTCCGAATGGATTTAGATCAATTCGCATACCTTGACTAATCGCATCAACAGCATGTTTTGTACCACAATATACATTTCCGTTAGGATAAACTTCTTTGGCAGCTGTTGAACCTATATTAATAATATGCCCCGACTTCCTTTCGGTCATTCGCGGTATAATCGCTTTAGAAACATACAGAAGCCCTTTTACATTTATATCAATCATAGCATCCCAATCGTCTAAATCACCTGTTTGAATTGGATCCAATCCATGTGCATTTCCTGCATTATTGATAAGAACATCGATAACAGAAAATGTTTCTGGCAAGGAGTCAATACGCTCTAAAACAGCTTCTTTATCACGAACATCAAATGCTAACGTATGTACTTCCGTATATTCCGAAAGTTCGCTCTCTAATTCTGATAATCGGTCTTGTCTTCTACCGCAAAGAATAACTTTGTAATTATTTTTTGCCAATATTTGCGCTGTAGCTTTACCTATACCGCTTGTAGCACCCGTTATCAAAGCTGTTTTTTTCATTCTCTTTTATTTTTAACACACAGAAATATTAATTTCATTTCTAGAAACTATATCTCTATGTGTTTATTTTTAATTTATAACATCTGGAAATCAAATAGTGCAAACTAAAATTTAAGGCACATCATCTCCCATACTTTCTGTCCAAATAGCAAACCAGTCTTCTTTTTCTAATTCTAATTCTACTGCTTTCATTAAAGATTGAATTCTCGCTACGTTTACCGTTCCAGCTATCGGAATAACTTTTGCAGGATGTCTTAAGATCCAACTTAGCAAAATAGTATCAGAACCTAAACTATATTTGGAAACTAAAGTTGCTAATAATTTCTTTAATCTTCGTGTTTTTTTATCGTCTTCTCTAAAAATCGTTCCCAGCGGGTTCCATGACATTGGTCGAATTCCGTGCATTTGCATATAATCAAAACTACCATCTACCATTGGCTCATAATTTGTAGCCGAAAATTGTACTTGATTATAACTAACATCAATTTTTTGGCGAATTAATTCTGTCTGTGAAGTTGTGAAATTTGACAATCCAAAATCAATAATTTTCCCTTCCGTTCTAAGTTTTTCGACAGCTTCGGCAATTTCATCAGCTTGCATTAAGGGACTAGGTCTATGCAATAAAAACACATCTAAATAATCTGTTTTTAGCTTCTTTAAAGAATTTTCTACAGACCAAATGATGTATTCTTTCGAATAGTCGTAATGCTTAATTGTATTTTTTCTGTTTTCGGCAATCATCTGAATTCCACACTTAGAAATCAGTTGCAATTTCTCTCTTGAAATCTTACTTGCTGCGAATGCTTTTCCAAAATCAGCTTCGGTGGTATATGAACCGTAAATATCAGCATGATCAAAGGTGGTTATTTTGTTCTCTAAACAAATTTGGATAAGGTTTTCCATTTCTTTTGGAGTTAGATTTTTATCCCAAACTCCCCAATTCATAGTGCCCACAATTATAGGCGATAATAGTGTTTTGCTCATGGTAATATAACATTATTTGTAGTAATAAATCTTGCTTTCTAAAGCATAATCATCAAAGTTCTTAAAAATATAAAAATAGAATCACAATTCGTCCTTAAAATTAGATCTTTGCCTGAAGTTTTAACCATTCTTTAACATCTTACTTCTCAAAAAATATTCAATTTGCACTCTCAAAAGTAAGGCATTAAATTCAAGGTTTTAAAAATATTTATATGGAAGAAAATACAACGACTTTAGACATTAGAGCGATCAATGAAAAAATTGAAAGAGAAAGTGCTTTTATAGACCTTCTCACAATGGAAATGAACAAAGTTATTGTGGGTCAGAAACATATGGTCGAACGTTTATTAATCGGACTTCTAGGTCAAGGTCATATTTTATTAGAAGGAGTTCCTGGATTAGCTAAGACACTTGCGATAAATACGCTGTCACAAGCAGTGCAAGGTTCGTTCAGCCGTATTCAATTTACACCTGACTTATTACCTGCCGATGTTGTTGGTACGATGATTTACAACATTAAGGCAAATGAATTTTCTATCAAGAAAGGACCAATTTTCGCTAATTTCGTCCTTGCCGATGAAATTAACCGTGCTCCTGCCAAAGTGCAATCAGCACTTTTGGAGGCGATGCAAGAAAAACAAGTAACTATTGGTGATACTACTTTTAAACTAGATCGTCCGTTTTTAGTACTAGCAACTCAAAACCCAGTTGAACAAGAAGGAACATACCAACTTCCAGAAGCGCAAGTCGATCGTTTTATGCTTAAAACTGTAATTGACTATCCTAAAATGGATGAAGAACGCTTAGTAATTCGCCAGAATTTAAAAGGAAGTTACGAAAAAGTAAATGCTGTTGTTTCTGTAGATCAAATTTTACGTGCACAAGAAGCTGTTCGTGAGGTTTATATGGATGAAAAAATAGAAAAATACATTCTAGATATTATTTTCGCAACACGTTACCCTGAAAAATATAAATTAGCTGACTTAAAGCCACTCATCAGTTTTGGAGCATCTCCACGTGGAAGTATCAACTTAGCCAATGCCGCTAAATGTTACGCTTTTATTAAACGTCGTGGGTATGTAATACCAGAAGATGTTCGTGCAGTTGTACATGATGTATTACGCCATAGAGTAGGTATTACTTACGAAGCAGAAGCAGAAAACATAACTTCTGTAGACATCATCAATAAAATTGTAAACGAAATTGAAGTACCTTAAAAATTTGTTTAACGTTTCAAGTTTCACGTTGGGATAGCTAACCTGAAACCTGAAACTTTTAAACTTTAAACAAATAAAATGGATACAAAAGACCTATTAAAAAAAGTACGTAAAATAGAAATAAAGACCAAAAGATTGAGCAATCATATCTTTTCGGGAGAATATCATTCTTCATTTAAAGGACGAGGAATGACTTTTAGCGAAGTGCGTCAATACCAATATGGTGATGATATACGTGCTATTGATTGGAATGTAACAGCACGTTATAATGAAGCTCATGTAAAAGTTTTTGAAGAAGAACGCGAACTTACCATGGTTCTTATGGTAGATATTTCGGGCTCTGAGAATTTCGGTTCAAAAAGTCAGTTCAAAAAAGATATTGTTACCGAAATTGCTGCAACAATGGCTTTCTCTGCAACCCAAAATAATGACAAAATAGGGTTGATTTTATTTTCGGACATAATCGAATTGTATATTCCCCCTAAAAAAGGAAGATCTCACGTATTACGCATCATCCGTGAATTAATTGAATTTGAACCTAAAAGTCATAAAACTGACGTCGCTCAGGCATTAAAGTTTTTATCGGGTACACAAAAAAAGAAAGCAATCGTTTTTGTAATCTCCGATTTCATGTCAGATGATTATGAGCATACATTGAAAATCGCATCCAAAAAACATGATATTACTGGTATTAGAGTATATGATATTCGAGAAGAAAAAATACCTAATCTCGGAATGGTTTCTATGCTTGATGCCGAAACTGGCAAAACGCAATTAATCAATACTAACTCAAAATCAATACGAGCAAATTACGAAAAGCACTATCATAGCAAAGTAGCTTATTTTAAAGAAACTTTTAGTAAATCGGGAGCTGGTGTTGTAAACACTCGTGTCGATGAAAGTTATGTAACCAAATTATTAGGCTATTTTAAATCAAGATAACAGAATTAGACTTCTTAGATTGTTAGAAAATTTAGATTTCAAACAGAATTTGAAGAAAAAAGTAAAAAATAAAATCCGTTTACACGAGCGCTAGCGAACTAGCGAAGCAAATCAGAGTCATTCATATGCCCTTTTAAGCATTCATTTTAGACTAAAATCTGAAATTTAAAAAATCAAATGAAATTAAAACTTTACATATTTTTATTCTTGCTATCGGCAACTGTTTTTGGGCAACAAAAACAAATTGAGACTAGCATAGATACTACTAAAAATAAAATTGGAGCTGAGTTTAAGTTAACAATTAAAACTTCTGTCGATTCTAAATCGAAAGTTGTTTTTCCTAAACTTAAAAACATAGGTCCTCTTGAGGTAATTAAATCGTATCCAATTGATACTGTCAAAAAAGATGACCGTTATGAATTGATTAAAAAATATGGTTTAACTCAATTTGATTCTGGAAAATATACTATTCCTAGTATTCAAATTCTTATCGATAAAAAGCCTTATCTATCCGATTCTATTCGAGTAGAAGTTGCTAATGTAAAAGTAGATACATTACAACAAAAAATGTATGACATTAAAGATATAACCAAAGTTCAAGACGGAATTGGAGATTGGTGGAAATACCTTTTGGCTCTTGTTTTAATTTTAGGAATTGGTGCTTTGGTATATTGGTTGATCAAAAAAAGACAACAGAAAAAAATAGAAGAAGAAATTTATAAAACTCCTATCGAGAAAGCGACTAGTTTGCTTAATACATTGGAGAAAAAAGAACTTTGGCAAAAAGGCGAAGTCAAAGCTTATTACAGTGAATTGACGGATATTGCTAGAAATTATATCGAAGAAGCAATAGAAATTCCTGCAATGGAAAGCACTACTTCTGAATTAATTCAAGGTATTAGAGCCGCTTCCTTAAAAAAGAAAATGACACTAACGCCAGAAACTGTCGAGAACTTAGAACGCGTATTAAAACAAGCCGATTTAGTGAAATTTGCAAAATCTAAACCATTAGATTTTGAAATTACCGAAGACCGAAATAAAATACAAAAGGTAATCCTTACTCTTGACAGTGCAATTCCTGTGGAAGTAGCCGTTGAAGAAGATACTTTATTAAATGAAGCCCAAAGACAAAAACAAATAAAACTTCAATTACTAAAGAAACGTAACAAACGTATCGCGTTATCTGTAGCAACAGTTTTATTTTTGGTTATTGCTGTTACAGGATATTTTATCGCTACAAAAGGTTTTACTTATGTAAAAGATAACATCATCGGACATCCATCTAAAGAATTACTAGAAGGAGAATGGGTAAAAAGTGATTACGGAAATCCTGGAATTTTAATAGAAACTCCTAAGGTTTTAAAACGAATGGATTTAACCAAAACCTTACCTAAAGAAGGTTTAGCACTAATTAAAGAAATGCAGTCTTTTGGATATGGAAGCTTGGTTGATAATTTCTCATTGATGATTTCTACTTTAAAATACAAACAAGAAACTCAAATTGATTTATCAAAATCATTAGAAGTTACCATCAAAACTATCGAAGCACAAGGAGCTCGAAATATGATTGTAAAAGAAGAAGATTTTGAAACTAAAGAAGGAATTCGTGGAATTAAGGGATATGGAACTTTTTCTAGTATAGACGAAGGTACGAAGTCAAGTACCAAAATGTATTATGAGATTCTTTTATTTAGCCAAGAAGGCGGATTACAACAAATAATGATTTTTCACGAAGAAGGAGATACTTATGCAAATGATATTGCAGACCGCATATTAAACTCTGTAGAACTAAAAAAAGCAACTAATTAATGGATAAAATAACTTTTTTAAACCCTGAGTTTTTCTGGTTGTTTCTTTTGATTCCCATTGCAATTGCTTGGTTATTTTGGAAAAGAAATCAGCAATCGGCAACATTAAAAATGAGTTCATTGCAAGGTTTTAAATCTTCTGAATCATTATTAGCAAAACTAAAACCTTTCTTAGGCGTATTTAGAATTTTAGCATTAAGCTCTTTGATAATTGCACTTGCAAGACCCCGAACTGTAGATGTGAGCAACAAAACGAAAACCACAAAGGGAATAGATATTGTTATGGCAATAGACGTTTCAGGAAGTATGCTTGCGAGAGATTTAAAACCAGATCGTATGCAAGCACTTAAAAAGTTGGCATCCGAATTTGTGGTTGAGAGACCAAATGATAGAATTGGGATCGTTTTATATGCATCTGAAGCTTATACAAAAATACCTGTAACAAGCGACAAAGCAATTATCCTTGAGGCCATTAAAAGCATAAAATACGATAATGTTTTAGTTGATGGAACTGGAATAGGAATGGGATTAGCAACTGCCGTAAACAGACTTAAAGACAGCAAAGCCAAAAGTAAGGTAATTATATTAATGACCGATGGTGTTAATAATGCTGGATTTATCGAACCTGATACCGCAGCAGATATAGCTAAACAATACGGAATCAAAGTATATACAATTGGAATTGGAACCAACGGAATGGCTGAATTTCCATACGCAATTGCCCCTAATGGTCAATTTTTATTTAGAATGATGAAGGTAGAAATTGATGAGCAAATGATGAAAACTATTGCAAACAAAACAGGAGGTAAATATTTTAGAGCTACAAGTAACGAAAAACTTGCCTCTATCTACAATGAAATTAATAAGCTGGAAACAACCGAAATTGAAGAACTAAAATTTTATGATTACGATGAAAAATTCCGCCCTTTTGTAATATTAGCAGGTTTATTGTTATTATTGGAAGTTGGATTACGAAATACTGTTTACAGAAGCTTTATATAATATTTCAGTATTCAGTTGCAGTCACAGTATATAACTGGGAGCTGAAACTAGAAACTGAAAACTAGAATTAAAAAATGGAATTAGACGAAAAAAAATATTTATACCTTCTTATATTGCTTCCGATTTTGGCTTGCATTTTCTTTTTCAATATGTATTGGAAAAGAAAAAAGCAACGCGAATTTGGAGATTTAGAATTAGTAAAAAAACTAACTCCTGAACATTCTGTTTTTAAACCATTTTTAAAGTTGGGAGTAATTCTTTTAGCTTTAGCTACATTGATTTTAGGATTGGTTAATCCGAAAATTGGAACAAAAATGGAAACCGTAAAACGAGAAGGAATCGATATTGTGTTTGCAGTAGATGTCTCTAAGAGTATGCTTGCAGAAGATGTAGCTCCAAGCCGTTTAGAAAAAAGTAAACAACTAGTTTCGCAAATTGTTAACCAATTAGGAAATGATAGAATCGGAATAGTAGCCTATGCAGGAAGCGCATTCCCAGTTTTACCAATTACCACGGATTATAGCGTTGCCAAAATGTTCTTGCAAAGTATGAGTCCAGGTATGGTTTCATCGCAAGGAACATCCCTTGACGAAGCTATAAAACTATCGGCAACTTATTTTGACGAAAAAAGTAAGACAAGTAAATTATTGATTTTGATTTCTGATGGTGAAGATCATTCTGAAGGAGCCGAAGCCGCAGCCGAAGAAGCCAATAAACTAGGAATGAAAATCATTACTATTGGTGTTGGAACTGAGAAAGGAGCTACCATCCCGTTGAAAAAAAATGGTGTTGTTGATAGCTTTCAAAGAGATAATAATAACGAAATAGTTATAACAAAACTAAATCAAGAAGGCTTAAAAGCTATTGCAAAAGCAACCAAAGGGGGCTATGTTTATGGCGGTAATACCAAAGAGGTCTTAGATTATGTTAAAAATGCTTTAGACAATATCCAAAAAACAGAATTCGAAGCTACACAAATGGCTGATTTTCAATCACAATTTCAGTGGTTTATTGGCATTGCTTTTGTTTTATTGTTCATTGATCTATTCCTACTAGAAAGAAAAACAAATTGGATAAAAGAGCTGAATTTATTTAACGAGAAAAAATAATTGTTTCAAGATAGTTAGTATCGTTTGAAACAAAAAAACAAAAAAATTAGAATGAGAAATTTACTTCTATATATTTTATTGACGCTTTCTTTGACCATTTCGGCTCAAGAAAAGGATAAAGCGTTGCCAAAAGCTAATGAAGAATATACACAGAATAAATTTGTAGATGCCGAAGCTAATTATAGAATTTCGCAATCTAAATTTCCAAACCGCACCGTTGCACCTTATAACTTAGGTAATGCTATTTATAAGCAAAACCAAGCGAGCGAAGCTAAATTTGCCTACGCAAAAGCTATAAAAAATGCCAAAACACCATCTCAAAAACACAAAGCGTTTCATAACCTTGGAAATGTTTTCATGAAAGAGAAAGATTATGGACAAGCAGTCGAAGCCTACAAAAATGCATTACGTAACAATCCTTCAGACGATGAAACCCGTTACAACTATGCATTGGCAAAGAAAATGCTAAAAGAAAATCCTCCTAAAGAAGATAAAAACAAGGACAAAAAGAAAGACAAGGACAAGGATAAAAAAGACGACAAGAAAGACGGCGATAAAGATAAAAAGGACGACAAAGGAGATAAGGACAAAGATAAAAAAGATGATAAGGGCGATCCTAATAAGGATAAAAAAGATGGAAAGGATGACAAAGGAGACCCTAAAAAAGAAGACAATAAAGGGGAACCAAAACCAGCTCCAGGCGGTATATCAAAAGAACGTTTACAAAATCTTCTAGATGCTGTAAATAATGAGGAAAAGAAAATTCAAGATAAAGTAAATGCTCAAAAAGTAAAAGGAGCTCCTAAGAAGACTGAAAAAGACTGGTAATTTTTAAGGTTAATCGTCTATTAGTTTAACTGTTTATTTGATAGATAAATAATTTAAATAAACCCGATTAAGCATATAAACGATCAAAAGCGATTCAACAAATAAACAATTAAACAGTTAAACAAAAACTGAAATACAGGTAATGAAAAGATATTTAATTCTATTACTATTAAGTTTCCAAGGGCTTATGGCTCAAGTTCAATTTGAAGCCAGAGTAAGCAAAACTACGCTTGGTCTAAACGAAAGACTTCGAATTGACTTCATTATGAACGTTGATGGCGATAACTTTGTTCAGCCTTCATTTGATGGTTTTCGAATTGTGGCGGGACCAAGCCAACAAGTAAGTCAGTCATGGATCAATGGAAGAAGTTCATTTGAAAAAGTCTATTCTTATTTTTTATTACCAAACCAAAAAGGAAGCCTTGTCATAAGACAAGCTGCAATAGAATATAACGGTCAGATTTACAAAACTTCACCGATAAAAATAAATGTCACAGCAGCTGTGGCACAGGAAAGAGATCCTAATGACCCACAACAGATATCTGCAGATGATAATTTGTATTTAGTTGCAGATATTTCTAAAACGACACCCTATATAAATGAACCAATTACAGTGGTTTATAAATTATATTTTAGCCATAATATCGGTATTACAAGTTGGAGAGAATTAAACAAACCAAAATATAATGATTTTTGGAGTCAGAACATCGATATAAAACAACTTGTAGCAGAGGAAGCCATGTTTAAAGGAGAAAGATATCGCTATGTTGTACTTAGAAAAACGGTATTATATCCTCAAAAATCAGGAAAATTAGTAATTGAACCTCTATCCTTAGACATTGATGTACAATTACCTACCAACCGAAGAAATATGTTTGGTCAGGTAGTAATCACAGAAGGCAATAAACGCGTATCTGCTGGTTCAAAAACAATTTACGTAAAAGCACTTCCTGAAACAAACAAACCAGAAGGCTTTTCAGGTGCTGTTGGTCGATTTGATTTTAAAGTAACTCCGTCCAAAACAACTTTAAAAAATGGAGAAAGTCTAGAGTTAGTTGTTAGTGCTGCTGGTAGTGGAAACATGAAATTGTTTACCTTACCTAAACCTGTTGTGCCAAATGCCTTGGAAATGTATGACCCCGTACATGATGAAAAAGTAAATACAACCCTTAGCGGTATGTCAGGAAAAGTTTCTGATACCTATACGATTATCCCACAATACAAAGGGAATTATGCTATAAAACCAATGCAATTCTCGTATTTTGATTTAAATACAGGAAGCTACAAAACAATTACTTCTCCAGAAATAATGGTGAATGTTCTTGATGGTCCAACTCCATCAGACGCTAATGTAGCATCAGGTCCTACTGCAAAAAACAAAGTATCGGCTAACGAACAATTCAAGTACATTAAACTTAAAAGCAATTTCACCTCAGTCATAAAAGATGATTTTTATGGTTCTAATTTATATTATGCATTATTGTTTTTACCATTCCTGATTTTACCAATTATTGTTTTGGCTAAGAAGAAAAAAGAAGCTCTTGATGGTGATATCACTGGAAACAGAATTAGAATGAATAACAAACTAGCTAAAAAATATTTATCACAAGCTAAAAAACAAATCAATAATAAAGAAGCATTTTATATTGCGCTTGAAAAAGCAATGCACAATTTCTTGAAAGCTAAATTACATATTGAAACTTCAGAAATGAGCAAGGATAATATCAAAGAGATCTTATTATCAAGAAACGCAAATTCAGAATCAGTTCAGAATTTCATTAACTTAACAGAGAACTGTGAGTTTGCACGATATGCACCAGCATCTAGTGCTTCTATACAGCAAGATTTTGATAAAGCAGTAACAATAATTTCAGAATTAGAAAAACAAATTGTTTAATATGGTTTCTAACCGCAAAGCCGCTAAGAAATTTAGTTCATACTGAATTGAAGTTCAAAAAATTGAAACTCTTATTACATGTCAATAAAATGAAAAATATTCTTTTATACCTATTCTTATTATTATCCCAAATTTTCTTTGCTCAAAATAGCTTTGATAAAGGAAATGCTTTGTACCAAGAATCTAAATACGAACAAGCAGCACAAGAGTATGAAAACGTTATAAAAGTTGATAAAAAACAATCCGCTGAATTATATTATAATTTAGGTAATTGCTATTACAAACTAAACAAAGTAGCTCCAGCGATATACAATTATGAAAAAGCTTTGGCATTAAACCCTAATCACCCAGAGGCTTTAAACAATTTAAAATTTGCCAAGAAACTAACTATCGACGAAATAAAAGAAGTTCCTAAAGTTGGTTTTGCAAAACTAATCCGAAACTTTACCGGAATATATCATTACAATACTTGGGCATGGATTTCTGTAGGGATAGCTTCAGCATTCTTACTTTGCTTTATTGGATATTATTTCTCCCAACGCACCCGTGCCAAAAGAGTTTACTTTATCGGGATGTTTTTAATATTGCTTGCTTTACTTGTAAGCTTAACATCAGGATTTTTAGAAAAAAGTCATTTTGATAATGAAAGACCTGCTATAGTATTTTCAGAAATTGCCGAAGTACGTAGCGAACCTCAAAAAGCTGGCTCCCCTATTTTTACACTTCATGAAGGAGCAAAAGTATATGTGAAACAGTCATTACAAAACTGGAAAAAAATAGAATTAACCGATGGAACTGAAGGCTGGATAGAATCCTCGGCTGTTAAAGAGGTAAAATAGTTTTTAACTAAATAAGAAAATATAAGATTTTCAAAAATAAGACTCTTCATGAGTCTTATTTTTTTGCTTATAATTTTAAACTTTGCGAACCTTAATTCAGCATAAACTAAATCTAATTTCTTTGTGAATCTTTGCGGTAAAACTCCAAACTGAGAAACTTGCGAACCTTAATTCACCACAAACCAAATCTAATTTCTTTGCGAATTTAGCGGTAAAAAGCCCAAACCAAGAAACTTTGCGAACCTTAATTCAGCATAAACTAAATCTAATTTCTTTGCGAACTTTGCGGTAAAACTCCAAACCGAGAAACTTTGCGAACCTTAATTCACCACAAACCAAATCTAATTTCTTTGCGAATCTTCGCGGTAAAAAGCCCAAACCAAGAAACTTAGCGAACCTTAATTCACCACAAACCAAATCTAATTTCTTTGCGAACTTTGCGGTAAAAAGCCAAACTGAGAAACTTTGCGAACCTTAATTCAGCATAAACTAAATCTAATTTCTTTGCGAATCTTTGCGGTAAAACTCCAAACTGAGAGATTAGAACTTATAAACCTTTTCAGGCGTAATGCAATAATCCAATTTTATATCCCCTTCAAAAACATCAGTGATTTCGGTTTCAGCCTCAAAGAAAGACAACCCTATTTTAATTGTTTCTGGTTTACATTCAGATAAAAACTTATCGTAGAATCCTTTCCCATATCCTACTCTATTCCCAAAAGTGTCAAAGGCCAAAAGAGGAACAAAAACAACATCAATCTTACTTGATGGAACTTCCAGACCATCTACAGGTTCAGGAATATTATATTCGTTTTTTTTAATTCTGGTATTATCTGTAAGTAAAAAATGAGTCATTTCTCTAGTTTCAAAATCACTTTTAGAAATCACAATTTCTTTATCCTTTCCAGCAAGCAAATGCAAGATAAATTCAGTATTTACTTCTTTATGTTCTACAATCGGTAGAAAAACATGAAAATACGTTTTCTCCCAAATTGGTAATAAAAGCACTTTATTGGCAATAACCAAACTCAATTCATCAATATCAGTTTCTGTAAGCTGTTTTCTTAACCCTTTTTTTTGTAAACGCAATTCTTTCTTAGTTGTCATCTTCCTCTAAATTGTTTTTGGACATATGATAAATAGCATCACCTTCGTACACAATTGGCGAATGGTTTGCATTTATAATATAACCATCATGCGGTGCTTTTACCTTTCTTTCAAACTTACCAAATGGATCGGTAATAATTGCTAAAATAGCACCTTTTTTAACAAACTTGCCAATTGAATCATAGTCATGTAGCAATCCCGAGCATTTAGCCCGCAACCATACTGATTTTTCAATGTAAATAGAAGGTTTCTCTGGAGCTTCGACAACATGAGTTGCATCTAACATTCTCAAATGAGCCAATAAACGCTTAACGCCATCAATACCAATATTAGCAATCTCATGATTAATATCTAATGACTTTCCGCCTTCAAAAAGCAACATTTTTACCTTTAATTTTTCACTAATACTTCTAAACGAACCCGAAATATTTTTAGAATACAACGTAAAAGGTGCGCTAAAAACATCGGCGAGAGTTTTTAAATCAGGATTGTTTTCAGAAAGTCTAATTTGTGGCGCATTAAAACGGCTTGCACCACCAGCATGAAAATCGACAGCATAATCAACAATTGGCAAAACATCAGTAACTATGTGATATGCAAAGCGGCTTGCCAAAGATCCTTTTTTACTTCCTGGAAAAACTCGATTTAAATCGCGCCCATCAGGAAATTCTCGTGCTTTATTTACAAAACCGTACATGTTTATAACCGGAATACAAATGATAGTTCCTTTTTGCGGACGATTAATTCTCTTGCTAATTATCTGACGGACAATTTCTACGCCATTAATTTCATCACCATGAATTCCTGCCGAAAAAAGTACCACAGGACCTTCAATTTTCGAACGTCTTACAATAACAGGAATATTTAATTTGGTTGTAGTGTGCAGTCGGGCAATTTCGACATTAATGGTTTTACTTTCACCTGGTAAAATGGATTCCCCAAAAATCACCAATGGTTTACTATTTCTCATATTCAATAATAAAAGCTAAATATAGAAATTATATTTTAATTTTATATCTTTGACTTTAACACTTATATTCTTAACCAACTAACCACACCAAAATTTAAAATGAAAAAAATAGCAGTTTTATTTGGCGCATTAATCCTACTGGTTTCCTGCATGAGTAAAGAAGAAAAAATGAAAGAAGCTGAAGCTGACGGAAACGAAGCAATAGCTGTAAAATCAAAATTAATAGAAGGCGCAGGAAAAGCACTCCAGGAACAGGGAAAAGAAGCTGCCAAAAGTGCCTCTAAAGGGATTGGAGATGTGATAAAAGGAATAAATTCAGGAGTGAGCGAAAGCATCAACACTTCTAAAGTAATTTCTGAATCAACTTTTAAAGCAAACTTTGAAGAATGCAAAGCCGAAAAAATATACGGAGCAGATACCGATAAGCAGAAAAAAGTAACTATTTATTTAATTGCTAAAAATGATTTTAAAGGAAAACTAGTTTTAAAAGCTTTTGATGCCGATAAAAAAGAAATAGGAAGAAGCAGTTTAGAGGTTTCTATTAAAAAAGATGATGCAAAATATGTAGACTTCTCATTTGATGAAAGAACGCATTTACTACAAACCGAATACTTTACAATTAAATAAAAATTCCAATAAAAAAAAGAGCCCTTTTTTAATAAAAAACGGGCTCTTTTTTTGGAAGAAACTCAAAAGAATTATAAAATTTAAACTCAAAAGTTTAAATTTGTTGTATGTACACTCCTCTCGATCTCCAAATTCAGACTTTACCAGATAATCCTGGCGTATATCAATATTATGATAAAGATGGAAAAATATTATATGTAGGCAAAGCCAAAAATTTAAAGAAAAGAGTTTCATCTTACTTTAATAAAATTCATGACACTGCTAAGACCAATGTTTTGGTAAAGAAAATTGTAACTATAAAACACATCGTTGTTCCTACCGAAACCGATGCGCTTTTATTAGAAAACAATCTTATAAAAACCTTACAGCCACGCTACAATGTATTGTTGCGCGATGATAAAAGCTATCCTTGGATTTGTATAAAAAAAGAACCTTTTTCTCGTATATTTTCTACACGCAGAATGGTCAAAGATGGTTCAGAATATTTCGGTCCTTATACCAGTTTTAAGACCGTTCATACAATTCTGGATCTTATTAAAGAGCTTTATCCGCTTAGAACCTGCAATTACGACTTGAGTCAATCTAATATCAATAGCGGAAAATTCAAAGTATGTTTAGAGTTTCATATTGGAAATTGTAAAGGTCCATGTGAAGGATTAGAAACATTAGAGGATTACCAAAAACAAGTCGATGCAATTCGCGAAATCCTAAAAGGAAACTTCAAAGAAAGCATGAAGGATTTTAAACGTCTCATGGTCCAATTGGCACAAGATTTACGTTTTGAAGAAGCTCAAAAAATAAAAGAAAAAATAGAAGTTCTCGAAAATTATCAATCACGATCAACTATTATAAATCCGAAAATCACCAACATTGATGTATTTTCAATAATATCAGATGAAAGTGCCGCATATGTCAATTTTCTTCAAATTTCACATGGCTCGATTATTCGTTCACATACTTTAGAGATTAAGAAAAAACTAGACGAAACCGATGCCGAATTACTCGAACTGGCTATAATTGAACTTCGTGAACGATTTCAATTACTTTCCAAAGAAATAATAGTGCCTTTTGAAGTCGATTTGGGCGAAAACATTAAAGTTACTGTTCCACAACTTGGCGATAAAAAACAAATACTAGATTTATCCATTAGGAATGCTAAATTTTATCGAATCGAGCAACTCAAGCAATTACAAATTGTAGATCCAGACCGTCATACCAAACGTATTATGGCACAAATGCAAAAAGATTTACGTCTGCCTGTTGAACCGCGCCATATAGAATGTTTTGATAACTCCAACATACAAGGAACAAATCCTGTCGCTGCCTGTGTAGTTTTTAAAGATGGGAAACCAAGCAAAAAAGATTACCGCCACTTTAATGTAAAAACTGTCGAAGGTCCAGATGATTTTGCATCTATGACAGAGATAGTTTATCGTCGTTATAAAAGATTATTAGATGAAAACGAACCATTACCGCAATTAATAATTATTGACGGAGGAAAAGGACAGTTATCAGCGGCTTTAAAAAGTATAGATGAACTCGGATTGCGTGGTAAAATTACAATAATAGGTATTGCAAAACGTCTTGAAGAACTCTTTTACCCTGGAGATTCAATTCCGTTATATCTAGACAAAAGATCCGAGACATTAAAAATAATACAACAGTTGCGAAATGAAGCACACCGATTCGGAATCACATTTCACCGTGACAAACGTAGCAAAGCAGCATTAAATTCGTCTATAGAAAGTATTCCCGGAATAGGCGAAAAAACCATGCTAACACTAATACAACATTTTAAAAGTGTCAAACGATTAAAATTGGCATCCGAAAAAGAGATATCAGATGTTGTAGGCCCATCCAAAGCAAAAAAAATAACAACATTTTACAATAGCAATAACCCCGAATAACCTATGAGAATAGTACTTTTAAACATCCTCCTATTATTTTCATACCAAAGTTATAGCCAAAAAAATATTGAAATTAATCAAAAAGACGGTACACAAATAAAAATAAAGGCCGTTAATGATTTCGAGAAATTAGAAATCACCACCTCTAAGAATAATAAAATCCAAGTTATAGACAGCATCGAAACATCTATCTCAGGCAGAGAAATGCACTTTGCAATTGAAGATTACAATTTTGATGGTTACCAAGATTTTGCTACTTACCATTTAGACGACGGAATGGGAGTTTATACAATATTTCAACTCTTTATCTACGACCCTACAAACAGTCAATTTAAACAATTGAAAATGCCTCGAAACTTCGGTTCAGAATGCGACGAGTTTTGCGATATACAAATAAACAAGAAGAAGAAAACAATCCAATCTAGTTGTCGAGGAGGTGCACGATGGCATACTGATGTTTGGAAATTCGACAAAAACAAAAACCTAATATTATTAAAGAAATAATGTTATTAAAATAAATTTGACATATAAAGTCCAATAATATTTCCGACTTTTACAAAACAAACCAGCTATTTCTATGAGCCTCATCCAGCTGTCCATTACAAATACTCGATTAAAAAGCTTTTTTTCTATTGTAAAAAAAGGAGCTTCTTGGGTCGCTCTTTTTCTACAAGAAAAAATAGCTTTTATACACTCGCAGTTTTTCATTTCCATCTGGGGCATAAAACCATTCGTTATTTTAATAGCATTAAGTTTCACTCAGAACACATTTGCACAAGACACCATAAAAAAAATAAATAACGATGAATCCTATAGACCAAAAATAGGATTGGTATTAAGCGGCGGAGGTGCCAAAGGATTTGCACACATCGGGGTATTAAAAGTTCTGGAAGAAGCTGGAGTAAAAATTGATTATATAGGTGGTACGAGTATGGGATCTATAATTGGTGGTCTTTACGCATCAGGATACAATGCCTCTCAGATTGATTCAATTTTTAAAAGAACAAACTTCGATGATTTAATAAATGATTATATCCCGAGATCATCCAAAAATTTTTATGAAAAAAATAATGATGAATTATACGCAGTAATTTTACCATTTAGTAATTTTAAAATTGGTATTCCCGAGGCCCTTTCTAAAGGGATGTACAACTATAATTTGTTAAGTAGCCTTACTCGAAACGTAAGACATATTCGAGATTTCAATCAATTACCGACTCCTTTTTTGTGTATTGCTACCAACATCGAAACTGGTGAAGAAGTATTGCTAAACAAAGGTAATTTGGCTCAAGCCATGATTGCAAGTGCAGCTTTCCCTTCCTTGTTTTCTCCTATAGAAATAGATGGAAAACTTCTGGTAGATGGTGGAGTTGTAAATAACTATCCCATAAAAGAAGTTCGGAATTTAGGTGCAGATATAATCATAGGCGTCGATGTACAAGACGATTTACTAGACCGACACAAGCTTAAAGATGCCACTCGTATATTGGTACAAATTACCAATCTTCAATCTATCGACAAGATGAAGAGAAAAGTAAAAAATACCGATATTTATATCAAACCCGATATTAAAGAATATGGCGTAATCTCATTTGACAAAGGAGAAAAAATCATTCGTAGAGGAGAAGACGCTACTTTTGCCGTTTATGAAAAGATCAAAGCATTGGTCGAAAAACAAGGCTATTATAAAAAGCCCGAATTAAAAGTAGCATCAGATACATTACAAATCGAAAATATAAATTGTAACCACTTAGATAATTATACAAACGAATATATTACGAGTAAACTACGTTTTAAATCTGGCTCAAAAATCACCTATCCTGATCTTATAAAAGGGATAAACAACATTAATGCTACTCAAAACTTTAGTGCAATTTCATATTCATTGGATGCAAATAATAACAATGACAACTTAAACTTAACACTAAAAGAAAACCCAACGCAAACTTATTTAAAACTTGGCTTACATTATGATGGACTTTATAAAAGTGCAATTTTAGTAAATCTTACACATAAAAAAACTCTCTTTAAAAACGACATTACTTCATTGGATATCATTTTAGGAGATAATTTTAGATATAATTTTGACTATTATATTGAAAATGGGTTCAATATAAGTTTTGGATTTAAATCAAGATTTACCCAATTTAACCGAAACATAACAAATGCGCTAAGCAATCCTCTTAGTGTTAATCCTGATCCTAATTTAGTTAACGTTGATTTTATTGACATTAACAATCAAGCATATTTTCAAACTATTTTTGTTCAAAAGTTCCTAATTGGTGGTGGAATCGAATATAAATATTTAAAAATAAACCCTAAGACATTATCATCCAATATAGACAACTCAGATATAGATAAAAGCAGTTATTTTAGTTTATTCGGGTATATGAATTACGACACTTTCGACAATAAAGATTTTCCTAGATCTGGATGGGGTTTTTCAGGTAATATTCAATCCTATTTATTTTCTTCAAATTATACAAAAGCATTTGAACCTTTCTCTACCGCAAAAGCCGAAATTGGTTTCGCAGAAACCGTATTCAATAAAGCTACTGTCCTTTTTAAAGCCAATGCAGGACTAACTTTTGGGCAGACAAGCGTACCATTTTTTAATTATGTCTTAGGAGGTTATGGCTACCATAAAATAGATAATTTCAATTATTTCTACGGATATGACTTTCTAAGTGCTGCAGGAAATAGCTTTATAAAAGCCGAAGCAACTTTTGATTACGAAATATTCAAAAAAAATCACGTTAATTTTGCTGCCAACTTCGCAAACCTTGGAAACAACATTTTCGAGGGTGTCGAATGGGTATCGGTACCAAAATATACAGGTTATGCGATAGGTTATGGTTTAGAAACAATGTTAGGCCCTATAGAAGTAAAATATTCTTGGTCGCCCGAAAACTCAAAAGGCTACACTTGGTTTAAAATAGGATTTGTATTTTAATTTAAATTTTTGAAGATTTTTTATGTTATAAATAATATAATATGTAATTTTAATTAAAAAAAAATACGACATTTGTTATAATGAAAACAAAATGGACAGGTTTATTAGATTATCTTCAATTCCTCATTAAGAGAAATCCTGAGTAATGGTTTCGAATTGGGGTAATTGGTCAATTAGAAAATAAACTAATTATCTGTTCATACAATTCACATTTTCTAATTATCTAATTTACAAGTTATCTAATTGAAAAGCCATGCCATTATATCATAAATTAGGAAGTTTTCCTCAAAAAAGACACACCCAGTTCGAAAAACCAAAAGGCGGACTTTATTATGAACAGTTATTTGGAACCGAAGGCTTCCACGGACACTCATCATTATCTTATCATGTTCACAGACCAACTCAAGTTAAAGAAATTTTAAATTCTTACTCTGTTGAACCAAAAATTGCAATCGGGAAAAACATAAAATCATTACTTTTTAAAGGTTTTGAATTAAAACCAGAAAATGACTTTCTAGATAGCCGAAAAGCAATGTTAGTCAATAAAGATTGTATTATAGGATTAGCAGCCCCAAAAGAATCACTAACAAAGTATTTCTATAAAAATGCCGATGCCGATGAAATGCTTTTCATCCACAAAGGAAAAGGAAAACTAAGAACCATGTTAGGAAATATCCCTTTTGAATATGGCGATTACTTAATTATTCCTAGAGGTATTATTTACCAAATAGAATTCGAAACGGAAGATAATCGTCTTTTTTATGTAGAATCCTATTCCCCATTTTACACACCTAAACGTTACAAAAATCAATCAGGTCAACACTTAGAACATTCTCCATTTTGCGAGCGTGATTTTATATTGCCAAATGAATTGGAAACACACGACGAAAAAGGTGATTTTTTAATTAAAATCAAAAAAGAAGGCATGATACATGAAGTTGTTTATGCCACACACCCTTTTGATGTTGTGGGCTGGGACGGTTACAATTTCCCATACGGCTTCTCAATTCATAATTTTGAGCCTATAACTGGGCGCGTACATCAACCACCACCAGTACATCAAACTTTTGAGACAGCAACTTTTGTTGTTTGCTCCTTCTGTCCAAGGCTTTACGATTATCATCCAAAAGCAATTCCAGCTCCATATAATCATAGTAATATCGATTCTGATGAAGTGTTATATTATGTAGATGGTGATTTTATGAGCCGCAACAACATTGAACAAGGTCATATCACTTTACACCCTAAAGGAATCCCTCATGGTCCTGCACCAGGAGCAATGGAACGTAGTATTGGTCATAAAGAAACGCATGAATTAGCCGTAATGGTTGATACTTTCAGGCCTCTTATGGTTACAGAAGAAGCTATGGGACTTGATGATGGACAGTATTACAAATCCTGGACGGAGTAATTAATGTGGCAATTAGAAAATTTGACAATTTAATTTGTAATTTTAAACCTACAATATTATTAGCATATTCTCTAATTATCAAATTAAAAAAATGTCTTTCAACGAAAAACACAAAGACAATGCACTTTTAATAAAAACATTCAATTTTGCACTAAAAATAATTGACTATACAAATCAATTACAAGAACAAAAGAGGTTTGTTATTGCGAATCAATTATTAAAAAGCGGAACATCTATTGGAGCAAATTCGAAAGAATCTCAAAATGCAGAAAGTAAAGCAGATTTTATTCATAAATTAAAAAATTGCAATCAAAGAAGCTGACGAAACTAAATATTGGCTATTCTTATGTGAAGCTCATAAAGATTATCCAAACTGTATTAATTTATTAAATGACTTGTCTGAAATTTTAAAAATTTTAAACAAAATAATATCAACATCAAAAATTAGAAAATTAGAGAATTAAAGAATGTGTCAATTAGAAAATTATTTTTAATTATATCCATTTTAAGAATTATCTCATTATCTCATTTACAAATTATCTCAATATGAAAAACGTAAAATCAGTAGAATACGGATTAGAAAAAATATTTGAAGGAGCACAAGACTTCCTTCCATTATTAGGAACAGATTATGTAGAATTCTACGTAGGAAATGCAAAACAATCAGCACACTATTACAAAACAGCTTTTGGTTATCAATCATTAGCCTATGCAGGCTTAGAAACAGGAGTAAGAGACAAAGCATCATATGTATTAAAACAAGACAAAATCAGAATTGTTTTAACCACTCCATTAACACAAGACTCTCCTATTCATGAACATCTTAAAAAACATGGTGATGGTGTAAAAGTTGCTGCTCTTTGGGTTGAAGATGCAAGAAGCGCTTATGAAGAAACCATGAAACGTGGTGCTCGTTCATTTATGGAACCAACTGTCGAAAAAGATGAATTTGGAGAAGTAGTTCGTTCAGGAATTTACACTTACGGAGAGACTGTCCATATTTTTGTAGAAAGAAAAAACTACAATGGTATATTCTTACCAGGTTACAAAGAATGGAAATCCGACTATAATCCAGAACCAACAGGATTAAAATACATTGACCATATGGTAGGAAATGTAGGTTGGAACGAAATGAATACTTGGGTAAAATTCTACGAAGACGTTATGGGATTCGTGAATTTCTTATCATTTGATGACAAACAAATTACTACAGAATATTCTGCTTTGATGAGTAAAGTAATGTCTAACGGAAATGGAAGAATTAAATTCCCAATCAATGAACCAGCCGAAGGAAAGAAAAAATCTCAAATAGAAGAATATTTAGATTTCTATGGAGGACCAGGAATTCAACATATTGCCATTGCGACCGATGATATCATAAAAACGGTATCACAATTAAAAGCACGTGGTGTTGAATTTTTATCTGCTCCACCGCACACATATTACCAAGCAATTCCTGAAAGATTAGGTGTTCATATGGATATGATGAAAGAAGATATCAATGAAATTGAAAAACTAGCCATTATGGTCGATGCCGACGAAGATGGATACTTATTACAAATATTTACAAAGCCAGTTCAAGACCGTCCTACCCTATTTTTTGAAATAATTCAGAGAATGGGTGCTAAAGGATTCGGTGCAGGGAACTTCAAAGCCCTTTTTGAGTCAATTGAAAGAGAGCAAGAATTGCGAGGAACTCTATAAAAAGGCTTTTTTTATGCATTATACGAAAAAATTCTCTTTAAACTGATGCTTTTTTTACAAATGTTATGTTAAACTGACTTTTTTGCTGTTATTTTTAAGGAGTTTATATCTATCTTTGCACTCGCAAAACAGGAGGGGGTGGTTTCCTTCCTAAATTGATATAAATTTCATAATTTATAGTTTTTTGGTTAGTTAATAGCATAAAAACTCAGTCATTCCTTGACTGAGTTTTTTTGTTTTAATACATTTGGAATAGAATTTGCATTTATTTTTATAAATTGTCAAAGAAACTTATGAAAAAACTAATCCTCTCCATATTCGTAATCCTCACACTTAGCTTCGATACTCAAAAAGAAGACGCATTCGATGTGGGTGAATGGTTCAAATTTAGAATACATTATGGCATTATAAATGCGGGATATGCAACTCTCGAAGTAAAAGAAGCCACAGTGAACAACAAAAAAGTATTCCACGCAGTAGGCAAGGGATACACTACTGGCATGTCTAGATTTTTCTTCAAAGTAGATGATTTATACGAAAGCTACTTTGACAAAGAAACTGGGAACCCATATCAATTTGTACGAAAAATAAACGAAGGTGGCTATACCAAAAATCAAGAAGGCTTTTTTGGTCAAGATGGGCGAGTTTTAGTAAAAGACTACAAACACAAAACAGAAAAAACAGTCTCCGTTAGTAAAAACGTACAAGACATCATATCCTCTTTTTATTATTTGAGGAATCATCCTAATATAGACAAACTAAAATCAGGTGACTCAATAACTATTGACATGTTTTTTGACAACGAAACAACAAAATTTAAGTTAAAATTCGTAGGTCGTGAGGATATTACAACTAAATTTGGAACCGTTCCAACAATGATTTTTAAACCATTAGTACAATCGGGGCGAGTTTTTAAAGAAAAAGAAAGCGTAACACTATGGATATCAGATGACAACAACAAATTACCTGTTCGAATAAAAGCAGAACTTGCTGTTGGCTCATTAAAAGCCGATTTGGATGCATTCAAAGGATTAAAAAATCCACTTAAAGTAAAAAAATAATGAATATCACTGATAATTCAGAATCGATTTTAAAAGAAATCGATAAAAAATACCATGCTATTAACCAAAAAACAGATGTACAATTAGAAGGTCTGCTTTGGTCAAAACCTATTACATATTGGGACTACATTCAAACTGACGCCCTTTTAAACCTACAAATACAAAGAACAACACTCCCTGACGAAATGGTATTTATCATGTATCATCAGGTAAATGAATTAATTTTCAAAATGATTCTTTGGGAGATTGAACAAATTTCGGAAGTAGAAAACATTCAAACCGATTTTTTCAGCGAACGCCTTTCTAGAATTACACGATATTTTGACATGCTAACCAACTCATTTAGCATTATGGAAAATGGCATGGAAGTCGAGCAGTATATGAAATTTAGAAATACTTTAACTCCTGCAAGTGGTTTTCAGAGTGCACAATATCGATTAGTCGAATTCTCTTCGACAGATGTAATCAATTTAACAGACCGCAGATACAAAGACCGCTTTGACGCCAATACTGATCTAGAAACTAGCTTTGAGCATCTATACTGGCAAGCTGCAGGAAAAGATTATCAAACTGGTCAGAAATCTTATTTACTTCAAGAATTTGAGAAAAAATACAAATCTCAATTTCTAACACAAATGAAAGAATACAAGACCAAAAATATTTGGCAAAAATTCAAACAACTACCTGAAGAAGACCAAAAAAACCCAGCATTAATTCAAGCAATGCGCCATTATGACCATACCGTAAATATTACATGGGTAATGCAACATTTAAACACTGCTAGAAAATACATTCTTGAAAGCGGAAAAGGAAATGGAGAAGCAACCGGCGGAAGCGATTGGCAAAAATACATGCATCCTAAATACCAACGCAGGATATTTTTCCCTGAATTATGGAACCCAGAGGAGTTAGCTAACTGGGGAAATGAAAAAGAAGTTTAATTAATAAAAAAGGAAGAGTTTGAAACAAGTATCAGCAATTATAATACTATTATTTTTAATAATATCATGTAATAAAACAACGGATAAAATTGAAACTAAAATTACCAAACCAAAACCACCAAAAATTGAATTTGGATTTAATTATGCTGACTACAATGTAGTTAACGACACTATAGAAAAAGGTCAAACCTTTGGAACTATACTACAAGGACAAAACATTGGCAACAAACAAGTCTATACTATTGTAGAACAAATTAAAGACTCGTTTAACGTTAGAAACATTCGATACCACAAACCATACACACTACTTAGATCAAAGAATAAAACAAACGATCTACAAGTTTTTATATACCAACCCGATGCACTAACTTATTATGTAATTGATTTACGAGATAGCATTGCAAAAGCATACAGAAAAATAAAACCCGTTACTCTTAAACGAAAAATAATAGGCGGGGTATTAAAAAGCTCTTTATCAGAAACTTTAGGAAACGAAAGTGTCGAAGCTGCACTTGCAAGCCGAATTACTAAAATATTTGCTTGGTCTATTGACTTCTTTAAATTAAAAAAAGGAGACCGCTATGCCTTAATTTTTAAAGAACGCTTCATTAATGATTCTATTTATGATGGTGTAGAAGAACTAGAAGCCGCTTTCTTTGAATACAAAGGAAAAATCGTTTACGCCTTCCCCTTTGAACAAGACACTACATCTGGAAAAATAGAATATTACGATGATCAAGGAAAAACACTTAAAAACCTCTTCCTAAAAACACCAATAAAATTCAGCCGAATCACATCTAGATTTACTAGCAATAGGTTTCATCCTGTACAACATACTTGGAAAGCACACAAAGGAACCGATTATGCAGCTCCTACAGGAACTCCAATATCTACAACGGCTGCCGGAATTGTAGAAACTACAGGTTATACTGCTGGGAATGGAAATTTTGTTAAAGTAAAACACAACGGCACTTACTCTACCCAATATCTACATATGTCCCGAATATTGGTAAAACGTGGGCAGCGTGTTACACAAGGCCAGACTATTGGACTAGTAGGAAGTACTGGTTTAGCAACTGGACCTCATGTTTGTTATCGCTTCTGGAAAAACGGCGTACAAGTAGATGCTTTAAAACTAAACCTACCGACAGGAGAATCGTTGACTGGCAGAAATAGAGAACGTTTCCTGAACCAAATAGAACCTCTAAAGAGAGAACTAGATAGCATTGGGAATTTATAGTTTTTATTAAAGTCCATCATTTAAAAATAGGAAACAATGAAAAATTCTCGTCTTAAATCTATTTACAATGAAACTTTTTCAGGTTTAAAACTATTTTACAGAGACACTGAGTTGCCCGACTACTTAATTTCAAACTATAAAGTTGGTCAAATAATTCAGGAAAAAGGGTTTACGGATATGAGTTCTTTAGGCGGAGGGATTTCAGGAAATTTCAGATATCTAATAGCAAGCGCTCACGCAAAAGACTTATCAATATTCAATCCCGATTCTGCAAAAATCGGGCACTTTCTATTAGATTCTATTTCTTATTTTAAAGTATTAGACATTCAGACAACCGAAGACAAAACTCAAATTTTCCTTTTAAATATTCCTGACAATTCACTAACACTCTTTAAAAATTCATCTTCAAATCTGGAAGAAGAAATCACCGAAAAAGCACGAGATAAGTTCATTAACAAAAAAAACAGCCTGTTAATTCCAGAACTACAAACTAAAAACTGGAAAGAAAGAACAAAATCTCCAATCGGAATGAATGATAATGGTGAAATGTTTTTTGATGATTCTAAAATTAAAATGGAATCACCAAAAAGAATAGAAATCAATATGGACAAGAAAACAATTGAAGTTAACAAGAAGCCTTGGTGGAAAATTTGGTAAAAGCTTTTACTTAAAAAACAACATTTTACGAAACCATAAATTAATTAATGAAACAAATTTTGTTAGTACTTTCGTCTATAGTAATATTAGGCTGTTCTAATCCACATACTTTTATTTTAAATGACATAGAGGTAAATAAGTATTTTATTTCAGGATCAATCAACCATGCATTTAAAGAAAATAAAATTGATAAATCTCCTTTAATTGTAATAAATGGAGTCCCTTTCGAATACAACAAAAAACAAGATACTATATTATTACCTCTTAAAAAATCTGATATTTTAAATTTAGAATTTTTAAACAAGAATAGTAGTCGCATAATATATAATGAAAAAGAAAATGCTGGTGCTATCATAATAACGGCAAGAATTCAAGACTAACAAACATATAAATCGTTTTCGTAACTAATTGTTATATAATTGTGAAGCGCTACTCTATTAAAAACTAATTTCAGTATTTTTGTTGTTTAATAACCAAATTTTCAATTCAAACAAAAAAATGGCTTTAAACACAACAAACCCAACTGGGACTGAAGCGTGGAAAAATCTACAAAACCACTATAACGCAATTCGCGAAACTACGATACAAGAATTATTTCAACAAGATGATACTCGTGTTGAAAAATTCAACTTACAATGGAATGACTTTTTATTAGATTATTCTAAAAATAACATCAGTCAGAATACTATCTCTCTTTTATTAGAATTAGCAAATTCAATTGGATTAAAAGATGCTATCTCTCAATATTTTAGTGGAGAAATCATTAATAAAACCGAAAACAGAGCTGTTTTACATACTGCTTTACGTGCCAAAGAATCGGCAGTAATAAAAGCAGATGGACAAAATGTGATTCCTGAAGTTTACGAAGTAAAAAACAAAATCAAAAAATTTAGCCACGAAGTAATTTCTGGAGAAAGAAAAGGTTACACAGGAAAAGCTTTTACTGATATTGTAAATATTGGTATTGGTGGATCTGATTTAGGCCCTGTGATGGCTGTTGAAGCTTTACAGTTTTACAAAAACCATTTAACAACACATTTTGTTTCAAATGTAGATGGCGATCACGTTAATGAGATTATCAAAAAACTAAACCCTGAGACAACATTATTTGTAATTGTTTCTAAAACATTTACTACTCAAGAAACGCTAACCAATTCTGAAACGATAAAAGAGTGGTTCTTAAAATCGGCTAATCAGGAAGATATTGCTAAACATTTTGTTGCTGTATCAACTAATATTGAAAAAGTTACCGAATTCGGAATTAATCCTGATAACATTTTTCCAATGTGGGATTGGGTTGGAGGACGTTTTTCTCTATGGAGCGCAGTTGGCTTAAGTATTAGCTTAGCTGTTGGATTTGATAATTACGATGAATTATTAAATGGCGCTTATGAAATGGACGAACATTTCAAATCGGCTGAATTTGATCAAAATATCCCAGTTGTACTAGCCCTATTGAGTGTTTGGTACAATAATTTTTTCGGAGCCGAAAGTGAAGCTTTAATTCCTTACACACAATATTTACAAAAATTGGCTCCTTATTTGCAGCAAGCAACAATGGAAAGTAACGGAAAAAGTGTTGGTCGTGATGGAAAACCAGTGAACTACCAAACTGGAACTATCATTTGGGGAGAGCCAGGGACAAACTCGCAACATGCTTTTTTCCAATTGATACACCAAGGAACAAAAATAATTCCAACAGATTTTATTGGATACATAAAACCATTATACGGCAATGAAGACCATCATGATAAATTGATGTCAAACTTCTTTGCACAAACTGAAGCTTTATTACACGGAAAAACCGAAGCACAAGTTCAAGCCGAATTTGACAAACAAGGCATTCCAGCAGACAAAGCAGCTTTTTTATTACCTTTTAAAGTATTTACAGGTAACAAACCCACAAATACAATATTGATCCAAAAACTAACTCCAAAATCTTTAGGCTCATTAATTGCCTTGTATGAACACAAAATATTTGTTCAAGGAGTTATATGGAATATATTCAGTTTTGATCAATGGGGAGTAGAATTAGGAAAGCAATTAGCTAATTCTATACTTGATGAAATCAATACAAAAACAGTGAAGAATCACGATAGCTCTACTTCTTTTTTATTAAATCATTTCTTGAAAAATAAGTAAACACTAGAAACATTATAGCACACAATACACAAAAGCTTATTGATTCATATGTAATCAATAAGCTTTTTCTTATAATACTAACCCTCAGTATATTCTGTTCATCTAAATTTAACACCAGCTCTCAATTTCCGGCCTCATCACATTAGCATTTTAACAAATAATCAGGTCAAAAATTCAAAAAAACATTAATTTTCTTATTATAAATCAATAAAACTGCTTTAATACTCAAGAGATTACGCAAAACATAATTTTCTTAACGTTTTGATAACATAATCCGATTAATTTGTTATAATTTTGCCAAAAACAATTAACTAAATAACAAATGAAGACAATGAAAAATTGGTTACTCACAGGACTATTGTTCATGATAGTTTCAACCGTATTTTCTCAAGGAAAAATCACTGGTACTATTACTGATGGTTCAAATTCTTTACCAGGAGCTAATGCTGTTGTTAAAGGATCAACAGATGCTGGTTCTAGCGATTTTGATGGTAAATTTACTATTACAACTTCAGTAGCATCTGGAGAAGTAGTTATTTCTTACTTAGGTTACGATTCAAAAACCGTTAAATTTTCTGTTTCTAAAGGAGGAACTGTTAATTTAGGTACTATCATTTTAACTTCAAACTCTAACCAATTAGATGAGATTGTTGTAAAAAGTTCTATAGTTGATATTGCTAAGGACAGAAAAACTCCTGTTGCTGTTTCTACTATAAAAGCTTCAGAAATTCAAGCAAAATTAGGAACTCAGGAATTTCCTGAAATCTTAAGAAATACACCTTCAGTTTACACTACAAAAGGTGGTGGTGGATATGGTGATTCAAGAATTAACATTCGTGGATTTGACCAAAAGAACATTGCTGTAATGGTAAACGGTATGCCAATTAACGACATGGAAGGTGGAACTGTTTACTGGAGTAACTGGGCTGGACTTGCAGATGTAACTTCAGCGATGCAAGTACAAAGAGGTTTAGGTTCATCTAAACTTGCTGTATCTTCTGTAGGAGGTACAATAAACATTGTAACTAAATCTTCTGACATGAAAGAAGGTGGATCATTTTCTTCAGGATTTGGTAATGCAAATTATTTAAAATTACAAGGTTCTTACAATACTGGAAAATTAGACAATGGTCTTTCTGCTTCTATTTTATTGGCTCAAACTCGTGGAGACGGATATGTAAAAGGAACAGAATTTGAAGGTACAAATTATTATGTAGCTTTAGGATATTCTACAAAAGACAACAAACATGATTTCCAATTTACTCTAACTGGTGCACCACAATGGCACAACCAGAGATCTTCAAACATATCAATTGAAACTTACCAAAAATACGGTTCTGTTGACAATCCAAATACAAGATATAATGCAGATGCAGGATATTTAGATGGAGAAACGTACAATATTAAAAAAAATTACTACCACAAACCAATTGCTTCTATCAACTGGGATTACAAAATAAACGAAACTACAAAACTTTCTAGTGTATTTTATGCTTCAATGGGTCGTGGAGCTGGAGCAAGTGCTTCAGGTGGTATTAGAGGAAAAGTTTACAGTGATGCAACAGCATTCAGAACTGCTAATGGATTAGTAGATTACGATAAAATTGTAGCTTACAACTCTGGAAAACCAGTTTTCATCGATGGCTTTACTGGACCTCAAACTAGAGCTCAAGTTACACTTCCTGATGGTAGTAAAGTTTACCAAAACACGTTTTCTTCTGGATCAAGTGCAAACACTCCTGCTGCTGCAAGTTCAGGAACTTCAGGAATCTCACAAACTGCATCTATCAACTCACATGACTGGTTTGGTGCTGTAATTAATTTGAACAAAAAATTAAGCAACACATTAACTTTAGATTTTGGAGTTGATGCTAGAACTTACAAAGGATACCACTATACTGTATTAACTGACCTACTAGGTGGAGGTGAATTTTACGATACATCAATCAAAAGCTTACAACCAGGAGGTAGACACCTTACAACTGAGTACTCTACAGACGTTCAATGGAATGTTTTCAAAAAAGTAGACTACGAAAAAATCTCATTCAACAGTACTGGAAATGTAAGATGGTATGGAGCTTTTACTCAACTTGAGTATTCTAAAGATAACTTAACTGCATTTGTTCAGGGAGCAATCTCTCAACAAGGATACAAAAGAGAAGACAACTTCTTATACAATCCTGCTGTAGATCCTAAATTAGCTTCTACAGATTACAAAAACATAATAGGTGGTAACGTAAAAGGTGGAGCTAACTACAACATCAACGAAAAAAGCAATGTGTATGTAAATGCAGGTTACTACTCAAAACAACCGTTTTTTAACGCTGTTTACCCAAATAACAAATCTACAGTAAACCCTAACCTTACTAACGAAAAAATCATTGGCTTTGAAGCTGGATACGGATTCCGCTCTCGTTTCTTCAATGCTACTGTAAACGTTTACAACACAACTTGGAACGATAGATACTTAAAAGGTAAAGCTCTTCCAACTAGTGTTCAATACCCTTCAAATACTACTTATACAGAATACGTAGGTCTTAATGAAGTTCACTCAGGAATTGAATTTGAAGGAAGTTCAAATTTGACTGAAAAATTAAAAGTTAATGCAATGTTCTCTTACGGAATTTGGGAATACAAAGGAAATGCAACTGTAAATGCTTATTTACAAGCAGACAATACTCCAATTCCAGAGTTCACAGGGACTACAGTTTACATGGACAAAGTAAAAGTTGGTGATGCCGCACAAATAACAGCTTCTTTAGGTGCATCTTACGAAGTACTAACAAGAGTAACATTAGATGCAAACTACAATTTTAATGACAAATTGTACGCAGGATTAAGCCCAGTAGATTTTACTTCTCCAAACAACAAAGGAGCTTTAGAATTACCTTCTTACGGAATAATGGATGCAGGTTTCTCATACAAAATGCTTTTAGGTAGAGATAAAGACAAATCAATGAACTTTAGATTAAACGTAAACAACGTTTTAGACAAAATTTACATTGCTGAATCTAGAACAAATACTTTTGCTGACGATTTCATTAATGGAAAAGATGGAGCTACTTATGCTTCAGCTGGAAGAACATATAATGGTGTTGCAACAAGCAACCAAGTATTCTTTGGTTTCGGAAGAACTTGGAACTTTACATTAAGTTATAATTTCTAATATTTAGAATCAAAATAATTATCAAAAACGGCATTGGCTTTTAGCTTAATGCCGTTTTTTTATGCCATAATTTTGTTTATATTTGTTTAAAAAACTTAGTTCTATGTACGATTTCATACAAAAATTTCACTCTGGATGGGCTTATATTGTCTTAATCCTTTTATTAGTTGCTGTTATAAATGCCATTATTGGTTTTGTTTCAAAAAAAGATTTTACATCTACTGATCGTAAGATTGGTCTTTTTGCCCTGATTGCGACTCATACCCAATTATTAATCGGATTGTTTCTTTATTTTGTTTCTCCTCTTGGTAAAGCAGCTTTCGGACAAATGTCAAACGCAGAACTTAGACTTACTTCATTAGAACACCCATTAATTAATATTATAGCTATCATTTTGATAACTGTTGGCTGGTCAAAACATAAAAACTTGATCACAAGTGAATCTAAATTCAAAACATTTTCAATTTTTTACGGTTTAGGATTACTACTGATTTTAAGTAGATTACCATGGAATTTATGGTTCTAAAAACACAAACAAAGCCCTAATTACAGGGCTTTTTTTAATTTCGGCATATTATTTGTGTAAGTATATCCATCTTAAAAATAAAATTTATGAGTAATAAAACAACTATCATACTTTCTATCCTAATCATTACTTTTTTAAGCTGTGGTTTTTCATATATAAACAGTCAAACCAAACCAGTAAACCTTAAAGTAATTCAGGATACTTTAAAAAACCCAAAAAATAAAACTGTTGCCTCTCCTACTAATACAGAAAAAGACTCTATAACAATAGATAAAAATTCCAAATTAAAAATTTACAAAAAATCTGCTCACGCTTCTTATTACTCAGACCGTTTTAATGGTCGAAAAACTGCAAACGGAAGCCGTTTCAACAACAATAAATATACTGCTGCTCACAAAAAGCTTCCGTTTGGTACTAAAGTAAAAGTTACAAACGAGGCCAACGGAAAATTTGTAATCGTAGAAATCACTGACAGAGGTCCATTTGTAAAAACACGTGAAATAGATTTATCTAAACGTGCATTTATGGACATAACCAAAAACAAAGGTGCTGGCGCAATGAAAGTAACGATTGAAACAATAGAAAAAATTAAATAAATTTCTGAATACTCATCATAATTCCAACGTGAAGCGCTTCATGATAGTTATTAAAAGGTAACGCATCTTCGATATCGTTAAGAGTAAAACCAAGACTTGTCGTTAATTCATTGTATGACTTAAACACTTTAGCATTATAATCTGCTTCTGTTTGATTTATAGTTTCAAAGAGCAATGATTTAATTTCATCAAGTTCTGTTTGCGATATAGCACCATCGGGCTTAGTCCCTTTTCTATATTTATCTACTAACTCATCTGAAACCATCATTGGCAATCCCGACAATTTATATACTAAAAGTTGCTGCGTAACAATAACATGTGCAATATTCCAAATTATATTATTATTAAAACCCTCTGGAATTTTGTTTAATTGCTCTAATGAATAATTCTCTAAGAATTGTGATGTCAATTTTCTACTGACTCTGATTGTTTCAAATGTTTGATTCATGATTTTGTTTTTTTATAAAAATAAACATTTTGAATATTAAAAGGGTTTTCTTTGTACTCAAAATTTCGACACTATGAATAAAATATACTACCTCGCCTCTTGCGATACTTGTCGCAAAATAATAAAAGGACTACCTAAAGATATAGATTTGGTATTTCATGACATCAAGCAAAATCCAATTACTGAAACTGAACTTGAAGAAATGTACCGTCTTTCTGGCAGCTACGAAGCCCTGTTTAGCAAAAAAGCACAATTGTATAAATCAATGGATTTAAAAAACAAATCATTGACTGAAGCCGATTTCAAAAAATACATACTAGAACATTATACTTTTTTGAGTCGTCCTGTCTTTATTATTGATGAAAAAATATACATTGGCAACTCGCAACAAAACATCTTACAGGTAATGAAGGTTTTAACCAAATAACCTTCAACAGCATTACAGCAAATATTTCATTATCTTTGCCCCTTTATATCCAATTATATGATACAATCCATGACAGGGTTCGGCAAAGCTTCTTTGCAATTACCAACAAAAAAAATTACTGTAGAAGTAAAATCGTTAAACAGTAAAGGCCTAGACCTCAATGTTAGAATGCCTTCACTTTACAGAGAAATGGAGTTGGGTTTACGCAATCAGATTGCATTGAAACTAGAAAGAGGTAAAGTCGATTTTTCTATTTTTATCGAAAGTACTTCTGAACAAACATCTACGAAAGTAAATGTTCCTATCGTGAGAATTTATATCAGCCAATTAAAAGAAGTTTATCCTGAAGCAGATGAAACTGAATTGATGAAAATGGCTATTCGTATGCCTGACACATTAAAAACGGAACGCGATGAAATTGACGAAAATGATTGGGAGCAAATTCAAACTGTAATTGAAGAAGCATTACAAAACATCTTAACCTTCAGAAAAGATGAAGGTGAATCTCTTGAAAAAGAATTCCAGTTAAGAATAACTAATATCCGTCAGCATATGACAGATGCCCTAGCACTGGATCCAGAACGTGTTCAAGCAATCAAAGATCGTTTACAAACTGCAATTTCGGAACTCAAAGTAAATGTTGATGAAAATCGTTTTGAACAAGAGCTTATCTATTATCTTGAAAAACTAGATATAACTGAAGAAAAAGTACGTTTAACCAATCACCTTGATTATTTCTTAGAGACTATTAACGGCACTGAAGCCAATGGTAGAAAGTTAGGTTTTATCACTCAGGAAATGGGTCGTGAAATTAATACCATGGGATCAAAATCAAATCATGCTCAAATGCAAAAATTGGTCGTGATGATGAAAGATGAATTAGAAAAAATTAAAGAGCAGGTTTTGAATGTTTTGTAAAAACTAAAAACCAGAAAAGATATAATAAATATAAGCTTAAAGCATAACGCTTAAAGCCAAAAGCATAAGTAATGAAAAAAGGGAAATTAATCGTATTCTCAGCACCTTCCGGTTCAGGAAAAACAACCATCGTTAGACATTTATTAAGTAAAGAAGATTTAAACTTAGAATTTTCTATTTCGGCAGCTTCCCGCGAACCTCGCGGAGAAGAAGTTCATGGAACTGATTATTATTTTATTTCCTTAGAAGAGTTTAAAAAACACATTAAAGCCGAAGATTTCCTAGAATGGGAAGAAGTTTACCGTGATAATTTTTACGGAACTTTAAAAAGTGAAATCGAACGTATTTGGGCATTAGGGAAAAATGTAATTTTTGATATTGATGTTTCTGGAGGATTACGTATTAAACATAAATTTCCAGAAGAAACTCTTGCGGTTTTTGTAAAACCTCCAAGTATAGATGAACTAAAAATTCGTTTAAAAAAACGTTCTACCGAGAGTGAAGACAAAATCAATATGCGTATTGCAAAAGCATCTGTAGAATTAGCAACTGCTCCTCAATTTGACAAGATTATCAAAAATTACGATTTAGATACTGCCAAAGAAGAAGCGTACCAATTGGTAAAAGAATTCATTAATAAAAAATAGCTTTTCTACGCTCTAAAAAGCAACATAAAACCCAAATTATTTTAAAATAAAAGTACTATTATGAATAGATTATTTCAAGTAAAAAGAAGCGAAAATAACGTAGATTTTATCATTCTTATAATCCGATTATCAATTGCAACATTGATGATTTTTCATGGTTTACTAAAGTTAAATAAACTTTTAGCAGGAGGCGAAATTCAATTTCCTGATCCTCTAGGAGTAGGGAGCACGCTCTCTTTAGGTCTTGTTGTCTTTGCCGAAGTTATATGTTCATTTCTTATTGCAATAGGATTAGGCACAAGATTAGCTTCGATACCTTTAATAATAACAATGTTAGTTGCTGTATTTGTTATTCATGGCGCAGACCCAATCAATGCTAAAGAAATGGGGATTTTATATCTATTATTTTATTTACTCCTTTTTGTAACAGGAAGTGGTAAGTTCTCAATAGACAACTTCATTAGTAAAAAGAGTCGTTTTTAAGCTTTACAGCTAATATTTTTAGAACAATTTGAAAGTAAAAAAGATAAACTACCTCATCCTGTAAATACTGATGTAGTTAAAGCTATTTAATCTATCAAACAAAAATTACCTTTTTTATGAAAATTGGTCTTTATTTCGGAACTTTCAATCCCATACATGTTGGGCATCTAATCATTGCCAATCACATGGCAGAACATGCCGATTTGGATCAGGTTTGGATGGTAGTTACACCTCATAACCCTCTTAAAAAGAAAGACACTTTGCTAGATGATTATCATCGTTTGCAAATGGTTCATTTAGCTACAGATAGTTTTGAAAAGTTAAAACCTTCGGATATTGAGTTTAAACTCTCTCAACCAAATTATACTGTAAATACATTAGTTCATTTACAAGAAAGATACCCTAATCATGAATTTTCATTGATTATGGGCGAAGACAACTTAAAAACCCTTCATAAATGGAAAAACTACGAAGTGATTCTTCAAAATTATGATATTTATGTTTATCCTCGAATTTCATCTGAAGTAGAAAACTTAGAACTAAAAAACCATCCTAAAATTCATTTAATTGATGCACCTATTGTAGAAATATCTTCTACTTTTATTCGTAACAATATTAAAGAAGGAAAAAATATTCAACCACTATTACCCGAAAAAGTTTGGGAATACATTGACCATAATAATTTTTACAAAAAGTAATTATAGTAACTCTTTATAAAACTTTATTTAACGCATAGAAACATAGACATTATGCATTAAAAATAAAACGAAAAGAAATACATTTCTCTCACATAGCTAGCTCTGTGTATTTAAAATAAGTGAAATGCCTGTTTTTTCTAGAGTACAAAAGCTATGTTTATATGCGTTAAAAACAATTATACACAACGAGTCTTATTTCGTATTATATCAAAAAAGCCTAAATGTTAATTTCATTTAGGCTTTTCCTTTATTAGTTAGCTTATAGCAAGCTCTTCTTTTTTTACGTTATTTCTAATCTCTGTTAATGAGTGGTCGATTAATAATTTACCATCTCTAAAGACTTCTTTTAACTCTCCTTTGCGCTCTTCTTCCCAAGAAACATTATCGGTTAATTGATATACACCATCTACTAAATCAATCTTCATTAATCCTTTAGCAGATTTCTTAGTTCCGTCATCAGTAATCGGATCTTTAAAGATAGCTCTTCCTTCTCCGTTTACTTCGCCATAAGTAGCTTTCATTGCAAAACCAAAAGTATCTCTGGTATTGTATTGATACGTAAATGAACCAATTCCTAAAACCACATTTGTAGAAGCAAAACCTTTGGCTTTTAATCTTTCACAAATTTGAGTTGCTCTGGCTACAGTTATACTATCACCATATATTGCTCCAATTTGCGGCACTAATTCTTTATATCCTTTACTATTTGTGGTTCCTCCAAAAACATCCCAGATTAACTCAATAACACCTTTCTTTTCTTCTTCTGTTTTCCCATTTGGGTTACCGCAAATAATATCAACAGGATCTCCGCTATCAGGTCTAATCACTACTTTTCCTTCTCTTGAAATAATTTCTTCTTTTAATCGAGGTAAGTAATCCGTTAATACCTTCCACAAATCCCAAGTATCTGCAACTATAGAAACAATTCCTTTAGGATACACTTCACAAATCAATCTTTTAAAAGTATCATATTCTCCTTCAGTCGTTCCCATGCACATTACAGAATGCTCGGTTGCTGCTACTGAACCAGCAACAAGCTCAACATCTGAATTGGCATTGTAATACTCCTCTAGAAAATCAATTGCAGGAATAGTATCAGAACCAGCAAAACTTAATAAATGTCCTGCCGAAGATGTCACTGCTGCTTCTATCCCACCCATTCCTCTCATAGAGAAATCATGTCCTTGCCAATCTACAAATTCTGGAACAGATGAAGTTTCTTGTGCGTATTTATCAAGTACTTTTCTATACTCTTTAGCAATTGTTGCAGAATTACAAGGCAACCAAACTACTGCCGAAAGCAATGTTTCGAAATAATTTGTTAACCAGAAGAATTCTGGAAGTGTATTGTACATTGTAAACATAGGCACACGAACAGGAACACTTGCCCCCTCTGGCAATGCTTTAAAAACCATCGGAATATATCCTAAGTCATGTAAATCTTCAATATGTTTAGTTCCAACTAAGTTTTCTCCTAAATAGTTATTAATTCTTCTTGCATATTTTTTCACAACCTCATCTTTTGGCTGTTTAAAAAAGTATAAATCAAAATCCTGAATGATATACTTTTTGATAAAATATTGCAATCCGAAAAATACTACCTCATCAACTCCTTCAATTCTAGATTTTCTTGGTGTCCAATTAGAATATACTAATGTTGTTCCTGTTGGATATTGTCTTCTGTGGTCAACTTTATAACCATCTGTTAATAATAATGGGTTCATGGTTTATTATTTTAATTTATACATTTAATTTCTTCCTTTTTCGTTCGGATATAATCCCTGAACTATATCACTTTGCCAAACTGTTTTTGTATCAACATCTATACAGGATAATTTTCCTAGAAAAGCAGCTCCTGTATCAATATTCCAAACATTACAACCTTGCATAGGAACTTCGATATTGTAATTTAATGTTGGTGTATGCCCTATGTATATTTCTTCGTAAAGCAATAATCTTTTGGGATAGGAAAGGGAGTCTTTTTTTATACGAGAATCCATCGTCAAAGCCATTTCCCATAATGTTCTGTCCCAAGAATAATTACTCGAATAATGTTCTTTTTCCGGACCATGCATGGATGAAAATCCTGCGTGAATAAACAATCGATTTTGCTCATCGATATAATAATCTTTCATGCTTTCGAAAAAGAACAAATGCTCCGCTATTTTCTCAGAACTATAATCTTCACAGCTTTTTATAGTCGCTGTTCCTCCGTGTTTCAACCAAATAGTATTTGGCTTTCCTGATTGCAACCATTCCTGACACCAAATATCATGATTCCCTTTAATAAATATACAACTATGTGTTTTATTCAATTCGATAAGAAAATCAATTAATGCTGCAGATTCACTCCAACCATCAACATAATCTCCTAAAAAAATAAGGCGGTCATTTTCTTTAACCTCAACTCTTTCTAATAATTGAACCAAAGCTTTTAAACCTCCGTGAATATCCCCAATAACTAAAGTTCTTTTCATGATACTTATAGAATTACGTGAGCTTCTTGATTGTTATTTAAATTTATTATTCAACTCTAAATCCAATTTGATTAGAAAATCTTTCCCGAATTTATCATTCTCTAAACCTTCATACAAAAATCCTGGCAACACTTTATCACAATTTTCTTTATGACTTAAAATTGCCATACATAAAGCAGCAACAGTATCTGTATCTCCGCCATAACCTATACTTGTTTTTAAGCAATCACTCATAGAAGTGGCCTCTGAAACAATTTTAATAACCGATTGTGTTGTCGGATATCCGTGCATATCGATTGGAGAAGTAATCTTGTAGGTTTCATTTTCCTTGAGCGTTTCATTTAAAAATGGTATCAAAGTCGATCCATCTCCTAAATTATATTTAAAATAATGAACAGCCAAAGCAATACGCTTCGCACAACTGATACCTTCAATCGTATGATGAGAAGTTTTTGCCTGAATTTCGCAAAACTCCTTTAATTGATTAATATCTCTTAAATAACCAATAGAATATGCTCGCATTGCAGAACCGTTTCCATTACTTCCATTATTGATTATTTTAATAAAATCAGATCCATTTTTACTGGCGTCTAAAGCATTATAAACCCTGTCTGAATATCCTCTTCTTTTATCTCTGTGAAATACTTCGACAAACTTATCTGCAACTTTAATCTCATTCCAATTATTATCTTCTAATAACAATTCTGAAATTGCGATTGCCATTTGAGTATCATCTGTATATCTTTTATAAATTTCAGTATAAAGTCCGTGTTTATGATACTCCGTTAAATTGTTGTTTTGAGTAATAAAATCCAAATCTCGAAATTCAAAACCTGCACCATATGCATCGCCAATTGCTGCTTCTAATATCATAACCGCTATTTTTACTTATTAATTTGAATTGCTTTAATTCTGTTTATTATTAAAACTCAATATATTTTGCTGGAACGGCATCTGTTAACCAAACATTATTTTCAGACAAATAAAATTTAAATCCGTCTCTGTGCATAGCACCACTTCTAACGCTTAAAATTTGAGGAGCTCCTCTTCTTCCGCCCACCTTAATAGCTGTTTCTCTATCTTGGCTAAGATGTACGTGTTGACGGCTCATTTTCTGAAGTCCTTCTTTTTTGATGCTTTCCATAAACTTTCCAACTGTTCCGTGATACAAAAACTCCGAAGGTTCTGCTTCATCTAGTTTTAAGTCAACCGAAATTGAATGTCCTTGGCTTGCTCTTATTTTAGTTTTATCCTCATTAAAAGCAAATCTTTTTTTATCGTTATTTTCTACTACATAATCCAGAAGTTCTGAATCTAATGTATTTCCATTTTTCGAACATTTTGTAATCAATTCTTCTACATCTGCCCAACCATTTTCATCTAGTTTTAAATTTATGGTTTCTGGCGAATGTCTGAGTACTAAACTCAGGAATTTGCTAATGCTTTTTGCTGTTTTTTCATTCATAATTTCTATGAGATAATATTTTACTTTAATTCATCCCTAACTTCCATCAAAGCAAATCCTAAAAGATTTAGTCCTCTCCATTTCTCAGGATTTAGAGCATCTTTATGATCACTTGCCATTCCTATTCCCCAGATTGGGTCAACTGGACTAGCTTCTACTAAAACTCTATCCTTCGTATTGATTAGAAATTCTTTTAAATCTTTATTTTGGCTGAATTTATGATAATTTCCTTGTTTCACAATTTCATATCGGTTTGCTAACCAAACGGCATCGTCATAATTTTTAACTTCTCTACCTAACTTTTTAACTTCAGCAGGAGAATTGGCTTTAATTATTTTTGCTAAAACCTCTTTATCGTTAAACAATTCTGCTTTCTTCGCCATCATCCAATGTTCTGCCGTTTTATAAGTCACATTATCAACTTCAAATGAACTTAGCCACCACTGACTGAAACAAGTTTTAGAAATACTTCCGTCTTTATTTGGTTGATGTCCCCAGAAAAAGAGATATTTATTATCTTGATTTTCTACTATCAGTTTTTCTATACTATACTTCATATCAATTCGCTTAATTTTATCACTTCAACACTTTCGCCTTCAAAATCTTTGAAAGAGTTTGTTGTGAATATTTTATCAAAACAATCTAAAACCTCAAAACCTTTGTTGAAAATTCCGTGGCTTACCGCTAAATATAATTTACCAGCATTTTTCTTTTTTAATTCTTCCGCTAGACCTACAAAAGTTCCTCCACCATCGCATATATCATCTACAATAAGACAATCAATTCCTTTTAAGTCATCTTCATATACTTTAAATCCAGACAATCTTCCTGTTTTTACATCACGGCTTTTGCTACATTCAACAACATCTACTCCACCTAAAAATTCAGAAACTTTGTAAATTTTTTTCAAAGCTCCTCCGTCTGGAGAAATTAATTTTACATTACTTCCTATTGTTTTAATAACTGTAGCAATAAAAGTATGATTAGGAATCACTTCACAATTATTTACCAAAGCTGGTGTAACTTCAGAATGTGCATCAAAAACAAACACTTTGTTCAATTGCATTGCATTAATAATATCTGCATATACTTTTACAGATAATGGCTCCCCTTTTATCATGACACGATCTTGTCTTGCTGCTGGAAAATATGGAATAAACAAATCAATAACTTTTACGTCCATCCTTCTTAAGGCATCAACAGCTAAACACAATAATCCAAAATCATTGAATGAATTTAATCTATGTGTAATTGTTATTTTTTGATTGACATCAAAATCAGGATTAATCTTGATATGTGGCTCTCCTCCTGAAAAAATGAAACTTTTAAAATCTATTTCTTTTTGTCCTGGAAATGGTCTAAAATTTGGGTCTAAATTAAGTATCATAATTTTTTTAGTTTGCGTTAATTATACGCAAATATACATTTAATATTTTGTTCGACAATTATTTTGTGTAAAAATTACGCAAACTTTATTTCAAAGTGAAATCCTTCTTTCAATAAAGCATTGTATTTCTGCTGATTAAACTTAAATAATTTGGCAGGTCTCCCTGTTTTATTAGAAGAAAAATTATCTGTTTCTTGAATAATCCCGTAGCTTAAAATCTTTTTTCTAAAATTTCTTCTATCAATTTCTTTCTCTAAAATTGTACAATACAAATTCTCTAGTTCAGAAAACAGAAACTCTTCTGGCAATAAATCAAACCCAATTGGTTCGTAAGTAAGTTTTGCTTTTAAACGCTCAATTGCTTTTTTTAGAATCAAATTATGGTCAAAAGCCAAAACTGGAATAGCATCCACTTTAAACCATTGCGCATTATCTGCATCAGAATCGGCCTTCACTTTTAGCTTAGAAGGATCTACTAACGCAAAATACGCTACAGAAATAACTCTGTTTCTGGGATCTCTAAAGACATCATCGCCGAAAGTAAATAATTGCTCAAAGTGATTCACCGTAATATTAGTTTCCTCTTTTAACTCCCGTTTTACTGCTTCCTGCAATGATTCATCATTTTGTACTAAACCGCCTGGCAAAGCCCAGTACGATTCTGTAGATCCAAATTTTTGCTGAATTAAAAGTACATATAATTGATTGTTTTGGTATCCAAAAACAATCGCATCGACAGCAACTCTAATATTTTGATTTTCTATCATAACTCTAATGCGTAAAATTTACACAAATATAATGAGTATTTGTGTTCATTAAGTCTTAGCAATCTTATTAAACTATAAACATTAGCTTCTTGCATTTAATTCGTAAAAATGATATTTAACGCATAGAAACATAGATTTGAAATTAAAACTTAAGGTGTTTTTAAAAAATTATAATTTTTTCACATAGTCCTATGTGATTTATTTTGAGTGAAATGTCTTTTTTAAGCTTTGCAATCTATGATTCTATGTGTTAGAAATTTACATCAAACGGATTAAACATTAATAAATTAATCATTTTAAAACTTGCTTTAACTCTCCAGCAATGGTTTCAAAAATCGGACTCAGATTACTATTTTTTCCAGACAACAAGAAAACATCTATACTTGGCATTTCTTTACTATCCCATAATAATTTAAGCTTATTTTCCTGAATCAATTCTTTTGCATTGCAATTCCATGTTATCCCAATTCCGTTGTTTTTAGAAAGTACTCTTAGCATTTCACTTTCATTAGGAATAATATAATTGGCTACCATCGATGGCCTTTTTTTATTAAAGACATTTAACCAAAATAATTTAATATGTGGAATCCGCGCATCATGACTATACCATTTTTGCTCATTAAGCCATTGCTCTATTTCTGATAAATTTTTAGTTTTTAGTTTTAACTTAAATTCATTCGTTTCAAGTTCTGGGGATGAAACCATAACCAATTTAATTTTTCCAACAATTTCATGAATAGTATCAAACGTATCAAACTGCTTGGTAATAATTGCAAAATCAAGTTTCTTAGTATCTACTAACTCAAAAAGTGTATCATTATCATGGAAACTAAAATCTATAAAATCGAATTTAGGAATTAGAATACTTCCTAAACTAGCAAATAGATTTTTAGAAATGCCAACAGAAATTAATCGATTTGCATCGGATGCTTTTGCACGAAATCCATTCTCAACATTTTCGAGGCGATCAAGAGCATCGATAATAAGATTATTAAGTAACTTAGCGTAATCCGTTGGTTCGACTCCTTTAGATTTTCTGTTAAATAGTTTATATCCCACATGAGCTTCTAACATTGATATTTGTTGACTTACTGCAGGTTGACTAATAAAGAGCTCTTTGGCTGCCAAAGAAAAATTGCCATTTTTATATACCGATTTAAACGTTCTGTACCATTCTAGATTGACCATGATATAAATATATTTATCACAAACATAATTTATTTTATTTTTACTAATACCTTAATTGCTCTAATTTTGTATCAAATAAAATTCAACATGAAGAAAATCGCTCTATTTGTTATTATCGCATTAACTATAAACTGTGCAAAAACTACCGCACAAAAAGTAAATAAAAAACATATGAAAAAAGTATTATTTGTTGTTACCAGCCATGATAAGTTGGGTAACACAGGCGAAAAAACTGGATTCTGGACAGAAGAACTTGCTGCGCCTTATTATGCGCTTGCAGATAAAGGAGTTGAAATAACTATAGCAACACCACTTGGAGGACAGCCACCAATTGACCCAAAAAGTGCTGACCCAGCATCGGCAACTGAAGACACTAAACGATTTGATGCTGATAAAGTTTTATTAGAAAAATTAAAACATACTATTAAATTATCAGATGTAAATCCTGCCGATTATGACGCTGTATTTTATCCAGGTGGACACGGTCCTTTATGGGATCTTGCCGAAGACAAAAATTCAGCAGCGTTAATTTCTGCATTTTATACTCAGAATAAACCTGTAAGTTTTGTTTGTCATGCTCCGGGCGTTCTTAAAGACGTTAAGGTAAATGGCGAGTTCTTGGTAAAAGGGAAAAAAGTTACCGGATTTTCTAATGCTGAAGAAGAAGCTGTTGGATTAACCAAAATAGTGCCTTTTTTACTTGAAGATGCCTTACAAAAAGATGGCGCAATTTATTCTAAAGGACCAAACTGGGAACCATACGCAGTGGAAGATGGTTTATTAATTACTGGTCAAAATCCCGCATCATCTAAATTGGTTGCTGAAAAATTATTACAAAAATTAACTAAATAAGATTCTAAGCCACTAAGGTTCTGAGTTGCTAAGATTGGAATATCTTTAAGAAAGCTTAAAAACTTAGTGTCACAATAAATATTAATAAAAAGATATCAAGTTGCCAGGATCAAAAAAACTTAGAACCTTAGTGCCTTAGTATCTTAGAAACTCTAAAAAAAAATGCTAAACTTTGAATTATACAATCCGACAAATTTAATTTTCGGAAAAGGACAAATTGAGAAACTAAAGGATCTTGTTCCTCAAGGAGCAAAAATATTATTGGCTTACGGAGGTGGAAGCATCTTTAAAAACGGAATTCACGAACAAGTAATCAACAACTTAAAAGGTTTTGATATTGTGGAATTTGGCGGAATTGAACCAAATCCTCATTTTGAAACGTTGATGAAAGCTGTTGCAGTTATTAAAGCCGAAAAAATCGATTTTATTCTAGCTGTTGGTGGTGGATCTGTAATTGATGGTGTGAAATTTATTTCGGCAGCAGTTAATTTTGAAGGAAATCCGATTGATATTCTTCAAAAACGTTTATTGATTAAAGAAAATGCAGTGCCATTTGGGACGGTTTTAACTTTGCCTGCAACAGGAAGCGAAATGAATTCGGGTGCTGTAGTAACTATCGAAGCTACTCAGGAAAAATTAGCTTTTGGTGGAAGCGCCTTGTTTCCTAAATTCTCTATTTGCGATCCAACTGTTATTGCTTCTTTACCAAAAAGACAATTACAAAATGGTGTTGTAGATGCTTATACGCACGTAATGGAGCAATATTTAACGTATCCTCATGAAGGATATTTACAAGACAGGATTGCCGAAGGTATTTTACAAACGTTAATAGAAGTTGGTCCAAAAGTAGTTGAAAACCCTACTGATTATACGCTGGCTTCAAACTTTATGTGGAGCTGTACTATGGCGTTAAACGGATTAATTCAAAAAGGGGTACCGAGCGATTGGGCAACTCATATGATTGGTCATGAATTAACTGCTCTATACGGTATTGACCACGCAAGAACGTTGGCAATTGTTGGACCTAGTTTATATCATGTAATGTTTGAAACTAAAAAAGGAAAACTAGCACAATACGGAAGACGTATTTTTAACCTAACTGGTTCTGATGATGAAGTAGCAAAAGAAGCTATTAACCAAACTGTAGCTTTTTTCCATACTATGGGAATGGATACTAAACTATCTCAATATACTGATGATTATGATAAAACAGCCGATTTTATCGTAAATCGTTTTGAGGAAAGAGGTTGGAAAGGTTTAGGAGAAAACCAATTGGTTACTTTAGATAAAGTGAAATCGATTGTAGAAATGAGCTACTAGTCGCAGTCGCAGTATTTTACTGAAAACTAAAAAAAGGCGTTCTTAAAACTTATTAAGGACGCCTTTTTACAATACTAAAACAAAACTAACTAACTCAATTTGTAAATTCATTTAACTAAAATTCTAATTCATAAACTACTACAACGCAAGAATCAAAAACTTATTGTATGTATTGTAAAAAAAAGTTGTTTTTTATTATTGATACCAAAATCAGTACATTAATTGGGCGCTTTTTTGTGTTATTACTGCATTATTAAGTACTTTTGATGAAAATTAATAATTAAATGAGCGAAAATTTAAAATTTGCAGTTATCGGTGGTGGAAGCTGGGCGACCGCCATTGCAAAAATGCTATGCGTAAATCTTTCTGAAATTTCGTGGTATATGCGTAATGACGCTGCTATCGAACACATTAATAAATACAAACACAACCCGAATTACTTAAGTTCGGTAGAATTTGATACTCAAAAACTAAAGCTTACCAATAATATAAATGAAGCGGTTGAATATGCAGATTATATTATTTTTGCTATTCCGTCGGCATTCTTACATGCTGAGCTAGAAAAACTAACAGTTTCGTTAGAAAATAAGATTGTCTTCTCTGCTATTAAAGGTATTGTTCCAGAAACAAGCTTAATTGTTGGTGAACATTTTCATATAAAATACGACATTCCATATTATAACATTGGTGTTATTACTGGTCCATGTCATGCTGAAGAAGTTGCGCTTGAAAGATTATCCTACTTAACAATTGCATGTGGTGATCCTAACAAAGCCAGTGTCGTTGCTAAAAACCTATCTGGAAACTATATTAAAGCCAAAATTTCTGATGATATTATTGGTACTGAATATGCTGCAATGCTTAAAAACATTTATGCAATAGCTGCTGGAATTGCACATGGCTTAGGCTATGGCGATAATTTCCAATCGGTTATAATGAGTAATGCAATTCGCGAGATGAAAAAATTCATCAAAAAAGTGCATAAAATGAAACGTAACATTAATGACTCGGCTTACTTAGGCGATTTATTGGTTACGGGTTATTCTGTTTTTTCAAGAAACAGAATGTTCGGAAATATGATTGGTAAAGGATATACTGTAAAAAGTGCTATGATGGAAATGAGTATGGTTTCTGAAGGCTATTATGCAACCAAAAGCGCTTACAAACTAAACCAAGGTTATGGTGCAAAAACACCTATTATAGATGCTGTGTACAGTATTCTATATGAAGGTAAAGATGCTAAAACTGTTTTCAAGAAATTAACTGATGTATTAGATTAGTTTTCAGTTTACAGTGACAGTTTCAGTAAAAAGTAGAGTAAAAATAAAGGACATAAAAAAGAGAGTCAAGAGGAAATAAATTAACCTTGACTCTCTTTTTGTTTTTATAATATAGTAGATACTCTATATGTATTTATAGCAAACTACAACTTAAAACTGCGACTGAATACTATTTATTTTCCCCTTCCATTTCAAGGAGCCATTTTTTTCTCCATAAACCGCCACCATAACCTGTCAATTCTCCATTCGAGCCTATAACTCGATGACAAGGAATGAGGATAGAAATTCTATTCATCCCGTTTGCGTTTGCAACAGCCCTAACCGCTTCTGGTTTATCAATTATAATAGATTGTTCTTTATATGACTTTACAGCTCCGTAAGGAATTGCTTTTAAAGCCGTCCATACTCGATTCTGGAAATCAGAACCTGGTGAAAAAATCGGAACGGTAAAATTTTTTCTTTCTCCATCAAAGTATTCTTTTAATTGACTTTCTAACACATTAAAATGCTCATTCTCTCCTTGAATAATAGTTGCATTCAGCATTTTTGCTAAAGCTTTTAATTCTGTTTCTAGCATTTTCCTATCTGTAAATTCAAGCAGACAAATTCCTTCCTTTACAGCACAAGCATACATCGTACCCAAAGACGTTTCTATCCTCTTGATATCAATCAAATTCTGTGTCTTACTATTCTTAGGTGAAACTCCAAACACGGATTTAAAAGTATCATTAAACCCACTCAGCGATTCATATCCTGCATCAAAGGCTGTGGCTGTAACACTTTCTCCTTCTTTTATTTTTTTGAAAGCACTATTAATACGAAACATTCTTTGATAGGCTTGAAATGTAATTCCATGATTTTTTAAAAACCATCGTCTCATTTTACTTGGCTCAATCCCTCGTTTAACCAAATCATAATCTTTAAATTTAAGAGAAGGATTCTCCGATAATTCTCTTAGAATTTCTTTTATAAAATCGGGTGTTTCATTGTATTTCTCTAACGGAAAACAAACTTTACATGGTCTGTATCCTTTTAAAATAGCCTCTTTTGAGGATCTGAAAAATTCTACATTTTCTCTTTTTGGTTTTCTTGCAGTACACGTAGGTCTACAGAAAATCCCTGTGGTTTTTACTGCAGTAAAAAAAACGCCTTCAAACGAAGTGTTTTTATTTACTGCTGCCTGATACATTATATCATCTGTGAGTTTCATAATTATATCTTTAGAAAATTGGGATGAAACTATTTTTTTCAATTATCTCCTTTGTAACCTTTTCCAACTGTTTATTAAGGAATGTGTGTATAAAATTACCCATACTAATGCGTTTAACTCCTAATGCTTTTAATGTTTCAAAATTAGGAAGATTCGGCATACACATAACATTAAGAGGAACATCTATTGTATCTATTATCGCTTTTGTATCATCCGGATTTGTAATACAAGGAAGAAAAACGCCATCTATATTAGCCGTTTGATATTGTTTTATTCTATGTTTGGCTTCATCTAATGCATTTGGCAAATCTAAAAGAAATACATCACAACGAACATTTATAAACATTGTGATATTTCTTTTTTCAAGACCATCAACAATCGCTTTTAGTTTGATTGTAAACCGTTCTACATCTTCTATTGTACGTTGGGAGTTATTTATTACTGAGTCCTCAATATTAATCCCTACAACGCCTACTTCATGCAATCGTACCATAGTTGCAATTATTGCTTCGGCTGTATTTCCGTATCCTGCTTCCAAATCGACCGTTAAAGGAAGCGTTGTCGAAACTGCTATTCTTTTAATTATAAAAAAATAATCTTCAAATGGCATATCTTCTCCATCTTCATAACCCAAATCACTTGCAACTGCAGCACTCGAAGTACCAATAGCCTTGAATCCTAATTTTTCATATTGCAAAGCTGTCTGCACATTCCACACATTTCCAAGTAATAGTGGTGTTTCACCTAAATGTAATTTTCTGAATTCTTCAAATCTTGTTGTCATAGTATATCGCAATTATCTATCACAAAAATACTTTAGACGTTATACCCCCAGCAACCGAAAAATTGACAAGTATTTTTTTTAAGCATAAAAAAAAGAGTCAAGACATCTATTTCGTCTTAACTCTTTCTTCTATATTCTTTATTTTCTCTTTACTTCTTTACTGAAACTAAAAACTACAACTGAGAACTAAGATGATCTACTTCACCATAACACCATCTACAAATAAGATAGGCACTTCTTCAGAAAAATCTTCATGGATCGAATGCGCTTTGAAAATAAATTTCTTGTCATACAGCGTATTTCCTATGAAAAAAGTAACCATAAATTCATTGTTTAAAACCAATAGGCTTTTTTCTACCATTTCTATTTTTACAACTGAAACTGCAGGTACTTCAACAAAAGCATGACGTAAAAGTGATGTTTTTTTCATTTCACCATCGATTGTTCCAAAAGCTTTTGAAACCACCATTACACTATCAATATCAAAATCACTATCATTTATAAGATAAGCATACCATACTTTCTCCATAAAATCGTCGCTCCATTCCTGAACAACTGCCAGAAATACATTTTCTACTTCTGGAATAATTATATCCTTTTTCATATTAGTCTAAACTTATAAAATCATAAAGTCGAAAATTCCATACTTTGAAACTTCCGACTTTATGACTTTCAACTTAAATTATATATTTGATTTGAATTGCTCTAAGAAACGAACGTCATTTTCGTAAAACATACGAATATCACCGATTTGATATAACAACATCGCGATACGCTCTACTCCCATTCCAAATGCAAAACCATTGTATTCTTCTGGATTTATATCACAATTTTTCAATACGTTTGGATCAACCATTCCACATCCTCCAATTTCCAACCAACCTGTTCCTTTGGTAATACGATAATCGGTTTCTGTTTTTAGTCCCCAATAAATATCAATTTCAGCACTTGGCTCTGTAAACGGAAAATATGACGGACGTAAACGTATTTTTGATTTCCCGAACATTTCTTTAGTAAAATAAAGTAACGTTTGTTTTAGATCAGCAAAAGAAACATCTTTATCAATGTACAATCCTTCTACCTGATGAAAGATACAGTGTGAACGTGACGAAATTGCTTCGTTACGAAAAACACGTCCTGGAGAAATAGTACGAATTGGCGGTTTATGATTTTCCATATAACGTACCTGAACTGATGAAGTATGCGTACGCAACAATACATCTGGGTTTGTTTGTATGAAAAATGTATCCTGCATATCACGTGCCGGATGGTATTCCGGAAGGTTTAATGCGGTAAAATTATGCCAATCATCTTCGATTTCCGGACCTTCAGAAACGTTAAAACCAATGTTTGCAAAAATATCAATAATTTGGTTTTTTACAATTGATATCGGGTGGCGAGAGCCAATAATGATTGGTTCAGCAGCACGGGTTAAATCTCCGTAAATACCTTTAATTTCTTCTTTACTTTCTAAAGCTTCAACAATAGCTTTTACTTTATCTTCAGCTGCTGTTTTTAAAGCGTTTATAACTTGTCCAAATTCCTTTTTCTGGTCATTTGGTACAGTTTTAAATTCGGCAAAAAAATCGTTTAAAACACCTTTTTTTCCAAGAAATTTAATGCGGAATGCTTCTAATTCTTCCTTATTTTCTGTTGAAAAAGCTTGAGCTTCCCCAATATATTCTTTTATCTTGTCTATCATTTTCATTCCATAATTGAGAATACAAATTTAGTAATTTTAGTTGAAAGTAAACAGTCGCAGTCGCAGTTTTCAATCAAGTAAATTCTGAAAACTGCGACTGCGACTAAAAACTACTCTATAAGTTTTCTTTCTAAAAAATAATTTACAATTGCTTCTTTCATTAAAACCGATTGTTCGCCTGCTTTTAATGGTGGCAATTCTTCTTTTACTTTGTAATGTGGCCAGCCTTCCTCGTCAAAAAACTCAAATTCATAAAAACCATAAGGCTCTAATAACCTGCAAATGGCAATATGCATGAGGTTTAATTTTTCATCTTTTTTAAATTCACGATGTAATTTACCTAATTCCTGTACTCCAATTAAATAAATTATGGAATCTAAATCTAAGTTTTCTCCTTGTGAAAATTGATCGGAAAGTATATTTACAAGCTGTTCCCAGCGTTCTTTAAGTTGTGTGTCTCTTGACATATTTATATTGTTGATTATGAATTAATGAATTATAAATTCAAAAGTCATAAAATTTAGTTTGCAAAGATACGGACTTCAAATTCAAACACCTTAAAAAATTAAACGTATAGATTCATAGATTTAACGCTATAAATAAGGATCATTTAAGACAATGCTTTTGTCTATTGATCCCGAAAAATCAAAAACATCAACATTTTAAGCCTCTGAACCTTTGCGTCTCTGAACCTGAAAAAACAGATAATTCTTTTATATTTGCGCCTTTATTAAACAAAAACAGGAATATGAGTTTTTTCGATATGATTTTGGGTGTTTTATTTGCATACGGTTTATACCAAGGTATTAAAAATGGGCTTTTTGTAGAGGTAGCTTCTTTTATTTCTTTATTATTAGGGATTTATTTAGCAATTAAATTTTCGTCTTTAATGAAAGAAATTATCATGAAACATGTTTCATGGAACCCAAATACAATTCAGATTACAGCTTTTATCCTTACTTTTATTTTAGTGGTGATTGCCGTTTATTTCTTAGCAAAAATTCTTACCGGAATTGCTGATTTTGCTTTCCTGGGATGGGCTAATAAACTCGGTGGAGGTTTTTTCAGAGTTTTGAAAACAATCTTAATTCTGAGCATTTTTATTGCTCTTTTTGAAAAAATAAACTTCAACCATACATTTGCTAAACAAGAAACACTCGATAAATCGATATTCTATAACCCTGTTAAAAAAGTCGCCGCTTTTGTATATCCTTCTATTGAAAACTGGTACGATACTTTAAAGAAAAGCAGTACCGAAAAAGAATCTGAGTCAACTAAATAAAAGTCTTTTTCTTACACACAAAGCTTGCTTTTTATATCACTTTATATTCTAGATTAAGCACACAAGTGTGTAAAAAACAGCCAAATCCATCTTTTATTTCTTAAAGCTTCAACAATAATACATCTAGATTCTACAATCCAAAACTTTGCATTATCTTTGCGGATTAATGAAGAGGTGTTATGGCTCTGCTACATCTTAGATTCACAACAAAAAAACACTTAAACTCGCATAGAGAATTGACATAATAAACAATGAAAAAGATACGTAACTTTTGCATTATTGCACACATTGATCACGGTAAAAGTACACTTGCTGACCGTTTGCTTGGCGCTACACAAACCGTTACTGCTCGTGAAGAAAAGGCTCAATTGCTAGACAATATGGACTTGGAACGCGAACGTGGAATTACCATAAAAAGTCACGCGATCCAAATGGAATATACTTATAAAGGAGAAGAGTATATCTTAAATTTAATTGACACTCCGGGACACGTTGACTTTTCATACGAAGTTTCAAGATCAATTGCGGCCTGCGAAGGGGCGTTATTAATTGTTGATGCTGCTCAAAGTATACAAGCTCAAACAATATCAAATTTATATTTAGCACTAGAAAACGACTTAGAAATTATTCCAATTTTGAACAAAGTCGATTTACCAAGTGCAAATCCAGAAGAAGTTAGCGATGATATCGTGGATTTATTAGGATGTAAACTAGAAGAAATTATTCATGCCTCAGGTAAAACTGGTTTAGGTGTCGAAAATATTTTGGCTGCAATTATCGAAAGAATTCCTCCTCCAAAAGGAAATGTAGATGAGCCATTACAAGCTTTGATTTTTGATTCACATTACAATCCATTCCGCGGAATTGAAGTTATTTTCCGTGTGAAAAACGGACAGATAAAAAAAGGGCAAAAAATTAAGTTCATGGCTACAGGCAATGAATATTTTGCTGATGAGATTGGAACTCTAAAATTGAATCAGGTTCCTAAAAATGTTATTTCTGCTGGTGATGTTGGTTATTTAATTTCAGGTATTAAAGAAGCCAAAGAAGTAAAAGTTGGGGATACCTTAACTGATGCTAAAAACCCAACAACCAATATGATTACTGGTTTTGAAGACGTAAAACCAATGGTATTTGCTGGTATTTATCCTGTAGATACTGAAGACTATGAGGAGTTACGTAACTCTATGGAAAAATTACAATTGAACGATGCTTCATTGGTTTTTTTACCTGAAAGTTCGGCTGCTTTAGGATTTGGTTTCCGTTGTGGATTCTTAGGAATGCTACACATGGAGATTATTCAGGAAAGATTAGAACGTGAGTTCAACATGACTGTAATTACTACCGTACCTAACGTTTCTTACTTGGCTTACACCAAAAAAGAACCTACTGTAGGATTTGTGGTAAACAATCCTTCTGATTTACCTGAACCATCAAAATTAGATCACGTAGAGGAGCCATACATTAAGGCTACAATTATCACCAAATCTGATTTCGTAGGAAATGTTATGTCATTGTGTATTGAAAAACGTGGTTTAATTACTAACCAAACGTATTTAACTACCGAAAGAGTGGAGTTAACTTTTGATATGCCTCTTGCTGAAATTGTATTTGATTTTTATGATCGTCTTAAAACGGTTTCAAAAGGATATGCTTCGTTTGATTACGCTCCAATTGGAATGCGAACTTCAAGCTTAGTAAAAGTGGATATTTTATTAAATGCTACAATTGTTGATGCTTTATCTTCTTTAATTCACGTTGATAATGCGTACCACATTGGTAAAAAAATGTGTGAAAAACTAAAAGAATTAATTCCACGTCAGCAATTTGATATTCCGATTCAAGCTGCAATTGGAGTAAAAGTAATTTCTCGTGAAACTATAAAAGCGTTACGTAAAGACGTTACTGCAAAATGTTACGGTGGTGATATTTCGCGTAAGCGTAAACTTCTTGAAAAACAGAAAAAAGGTAAAAAACGTATGCGTCAGGTAGGAAACGTAGAGATTCCTCAAGAAGCATTTATGGCTGTTTTGAAATTGAATGACTAGTTTTTTATTTTAGAAAATAAAAGAAATCGAATATAGAAAGAACCTGATAATTTTCATTATCAGGTTTTTTTATGCATTCTTTTTAAAAACCATTTCAACCAACAAAACAAAACTAATTCACTATACATCAATACGTTATTTTTAAAAATCTCAAACAATCTTACTTTATTAACGTATTATTTGTAAGTTTTTGTTTATTTTTACATAATGATTAGATAATCATACTTTACTTAACAACTTAAAAGCAATCATTATGAAAACAAAAATTACAGCACTTGTGGCATTATTTACATTTTGCTTTGCAAACGCACAACAGAAAGAAGTAGATGAAGAAGTTAGTACTGCTAAAGGAGTACGGTTCGAAAAAGGAAGCATGTTTATTGAGGGAGGTATATCGGTGAACACTGTAAAAGATAATTCAAACTCATTTGCCGTAAACCCTCAATTTGGATATCTTATTGCCGACAATATAGCTATCGGGTTAGACATGGATGTATCTGGATCTACAACAAACAAAGGAACTCCTTCAGAAACAAAAAACAATGGATTTGGTGTTGGAGCATTTGCCAGATATTATTTCTTAGAATTGGATTCTAGACGTCTTAAAGTATATGGAGAAGCAGGATTAGGATACAGTCATGTTAAAACTGAAGTACTAAATGTAGAAGACACAACAAATGGAATTAAGGCAAACCTAACAGTAGGGCTAAACTATTTCTTTACCAAGAAATGGGCTGCTACATTTGCTCTTGCTGACATCTTAACGTACAATAATGCAAATCCTGAAAATGGACCATCAACTAGTAGTTTTCAGTTAAACATCAACTTGTTTAATAATATTTTTGCACAACCTAAATTTGGTTTGCTTTATAAATTCTAATAATCCTTTAGAAATCTACTTTAGGTTTTTAGAAAATAAGGTACAGAATATAAAAAAGCCCAATAACGAAAGTTATTGGGCTTTTTAGCATAACTGTTTTATAATTTAAAGCAATAAAAACGAAACCTTTGTATCTTTGAACCTCTGTACCTATAAAAACTCAAAAGAAAAAAATGCTCGACGAAACTCCCAAACGATTTGACCGTATTGTAGCTATTCTTATCCAGTTACAATCTAAAAAAATTGTAAAAGCGCAGGAATTAGCCAATCGCTTTGAAGTAAGTCTAAGAACAATTTATCGCGACATTCGTACTCTTGAAGCTTCTGGAGTCCCGATTTATAGTGAAGCAGGAGTTGGTTATGCTTTAATGGAAGGCTATCGCTTGCCTCCGGTAATGTTTACCCGAGAAGAAGCTAGTAGTTTTATTGCTGCCGAAAAATTGATGCAAAAATTTACAGATACGGCATTAGGCAACCATTATGCTTCGGCTATGTATAAATTAAAAGCCGTTCTTAAAAACGACGATAAAGATTGGGTATCTACAATTGAGTCAAGTGTTTTGATGCAATCTGCAGAAAAACTTTTTAATGATAAATCACCTAATACTCTTGCAGTACTTTTTGAGGGTATTGCAGAGAAAAAGCAAACTATTCTTTTTTATAAGGCTCTAAATTCAGATGAAATTATAGAAAGAGATATTGAACCAGTTGGTGTCTTTCATGATAACAACAATTGGTATGTTATAGGATACTGCCATTTACGTAGTGACTACCGACAGTTTCGAACTGATCGCGTACATGGAATAAAGAAAACAGAAAAAAATTTCACAATAGAACATGATTCTCTTGAAACTTATCTGAATAAAAATGAAACTATCCCAACTACCAAAGTGCGTATTCTTGTCGAGAAAAAGATAGCAGGATATCTATCGCACGAACGAAAATACCATGGTTTTATTTCTGAAAGAGAAGTAGAAAGTCAAATCGAAATGACCTTTATGTCACGCGATATCGAAGAAGGTTTTTCTCGTTGGTTTTTAATGTTTGGTGATTATGCCACAATAATTGAACCTGAGCGATTAAAACTTCGGGTTTTAGAATTGTTAGAAAAAAATAAAAATAGACTCCTATAAAAAAACTCCTAAAACAAGTTTCATCTTATTTTAGGAGTTTTAATCATTTTATCTTTCCCAGAAAAAAGGAGGCTCAATACCCAAAGCTCGTAAATAAACGTATCCTTGACCTCTGTGATGTACTTCATTATCGATAAAATATAAAATATTCTGAACGATTGGAAACTCATATTGTCCAAACAAATTAAAGGTTTCGTTAAAATCTTCAATGGTTAATTTCTCCCAATTCTGATTAATCTCTGCTGTAGATTCATCCCATTTTTCAAGATATTGTGCTTTAAAAATTAATTTTTCTTCTCCTTCTTTAAAAGGTTGACTCTCTCTTTCAACAATACTTTTTAGGGCTGGTGCCGCTATAGCCAAAAGTTCATCGGCTAATTGAGAAAAAGTACGCATCCCTCCGATAGAAAATTCAAAAAAATCTTTTTCAGGAAACGATTCAATTACGTGACGTGTCAATGTACGATGTCCTTGCCAATGTTTTAATAAATCTTCTGGAGTAATAACTTGTGCTGCTAGTGTTTTCATAATTTTAAAGGTTTGATTTTTTTATTACTTCAAAAGTAAATTGAGCCGGTGACAACTGTTTGTCAGTAGTAATTTTATTTTTTGAAAACATTTCTAAAAAAAATCGTATATCTTTATATTTCAACAGAATACGTAATACAAAAACAAAACACATCTTTGCTTTTAAATAAAAAATTGAAAAATAAAGCACGTTTTATCTAAAACAAGCATCCTTAATAAATGGGCTCCTTTTTAATTAGACAAAACCTTTACAACTTTGTACCTTTGCAACTTAGAAATTTAGTACCTCAACAAAATGATTGAAGATAAAAACCCACAACGTACCAGCATAGCACAATTAGGCGAATTTGGACTAATTGAGCACTTAACACGAAACTTTGATGTTACTCAGGAATCTACTTTAAAAAGTATTGGCGATGATGCAGCCGTACTAGATTTTAAAGACAAAAAAGTAGTTGTTTCTACCGATTTATTAATCGAAGGCGTACATTTTGATTTGGCTTATATGCCTTTAAAGCATTTAGGCTACAAAGCTGTCGTAGTAAACATCTCTGACATTTGTGCTATGAATGCCAAGCCAACACAGATAACTGTTTCTGTAGCTGTTTCTAATCGTTTTCCTTTAGAAGCCCTAGAAGAGTTATTTGCAGGTATTACACATGCTGCCAAAGAATATAATGTAGATGTAATTGGTGGTGATACTACCTCATCTCAAAAAGGATTGATTATTAGCATTACTGCTATTGGTGAAGCCGATGAAAATGAAATTGTGTATAGAAATGGTGCCAAACAAACCGATTTATTGGTTGTTACTGGTGACATTGGAGCTGCCTACATGGGATTACAAGTTTTAGAAAGAGAAAAGCAAGTTTTTCAGGTAAACCCAAATTCTCAACCCGATTTAGACGCTTATACCTATTTAATTGAGCGCCAATTAAAACCTGAAGCTCGTAAAGACATTCGTACTTTATTGCATGCCCTTGAGATTAAGCCAACCTCTATGATTGATATTTCAGACGGGTTGTCTTCTGAAATTATTCATTTATGTAAACAATCTAAAGTGGGCTGTAATTTATACGAAGACAAATTACCTCTAGACCCTCAATTTATAAGTGTTTGCGAAGAGTTTAATATCGATAGCACTACTGTGGCAATAAATGGTGGAGAAGATTATGAATTGCTTTTTACTATCGCTATGGAAGATTTTGAAAAAATAAAAGCAAACCCAAACTTCTCAATTATTGGTCATATGACGCAAGAAAGTGAAGGTATTCACCTAGTAACACGTGCTAATACAAAGATTGCTTTAAAAGCCCGTGGATGGGATGCTTTAAGCGAATAATTCTCACATATATAAAAAAGACATCTCTTAAGATGTCTTTTTTATTTTTATTAAAATAGTTTCTTTACAAAAGTCCCTTAATCCTGGCTTGCTTAACCAAATCATCCCCTGTTCCTTCATTTACGTTTAGTAATCCTTTCAAATTATCTATTCTTCTTATCGCTGCTTTTAAAGATATAGGAATATAATGTGGAATTTCATCTGTTTTGGTTCCTTTAGACAAATGAAAAAGAATTTGCTCATCAATCTGATCAATCTCTATTGAGTCTTTTGGTGATTTTTCTAACATTTCTATAACCGACTGACTATAATAAGTATTGTTTTTCATTACTTTATCAAAAGCAAAAAGCAGTTCATCAAATGTTAAGTCATTTTTTATGATTAATCCTTTAGGCTTTATTGTTCTAATAATTGTTTTTATCTTAAGTAGCTCAGTATACATAGTCAGCAGAATTATTTTGCAATTGGGCATATGCTCCATAATTAGCTTAGCTAAATCTTCTCCTGAATATATTTCCTTTTCTTCATAAGCTGGCATGCTGATATCTAAAAATGCAATATCAAAACTTGCTGTTGCTGGGTCTGTGATAATTTCATAGCCTGACTTACAATCTTTGGCCTGAGTGATTAAGAAATCATACTCTTTAGGTTTATATCTCGTAATTGCATTTTTATACCCTTCAATTATAAAAGGGTGATCATCTACTATTAGTATGTTGTTTTTGGTTATTTCTTCAAGATTTTTATCAATTGTCATCGTTCTGTAGGTTAATTTTTTGATCAATTGGAATTTTAATTACTATAATTGTTCCATCTACTTTATTAGATTTTATATCAACAGTCCCATCACATTCTTTAGTTCGATAAAAAATATTTTGCAACCCAATTCCTTTTTTTGTTCTATGCACATTAAACCCTACACCATCGTCACTTATTAATAAAAACAAATGATTCACCTCGTTTTTGAGTTCTATTTTTATTGTTTTTGCATGTGCATATTTATTACAGTTTTGCAATGCTTCCTGAATAATTCTGTATAAATTTATTTTAATAGAGTTACTCACCAAATCCCATCGAATACTCGAATCGATACTTGAAATTAATTTTGTGTCAAAAGTAGCTTTTTGATTCTCCAATAACTTATCTACAATTGCAACAAAATTATTAATCAGTTCCGATTTCTCTTTGTTTAAATCATGTGAAATTTCACGAATATCTTGTTCAATCTCTCTTAAATCCAACAAATATTTTTTTCGCTTCACTGCAGCTGTCACATCATCAATTTTATCCAAGCTATCTAAACTTATCCTAACTCCAAACATTCTGCCCAAAATTCCATCATGTAAATCCTGAGCTACCTTTTTCTTCTCTTTAATCCTTATCGCTTCAATTGCATTTTGCTGCGAAATCATCAGGTTATAAATATCTTCATTAGCAATCTGCTGTTGTTGTTTAAAAAGTAACTCTCTGTTTTTGGCTTTTTGAGTCAAATAAACATAAAAGAAGAGTCCTAATAAAGTACATATACTAAAAACATATATCAAAGTTCTGTTTTGTATATTTAAACTCGTATTTTCATCTTTTATTTCATTTGTTTCATATTCTATTCGAGAGAATTTCTCTCCCATCTTTCTTTCTTCCTTTTGTAGTTTTTCATTTATCTGAATATATTCTTTTGAATAAAGCGATGCTTTTCCTGGATCTACAAGAGCTATTTGTCTTAGAGCATCTAAGATGTTCCTCAACCTATTTGAATTCCGAGATAAGCTAAGCGCTTCTTTAGAATATTGTATTGCTTTTAAAGTATCATTCTTATTAAAAAAATACTCCGATAGATGCATTTTATTTAGTATTATTCCCGATGTCAGATTTAAACTATCCCTTATCTTTAATGCCTGATAAAATTGCCCCGGAAGCCCATTAGATTCTCTTAATTTGAATTTAGAATAGGCTAGATTATCTAATAACATGGCATATAATGCCGTTTTTTCTTTAAATAAGTTTTTTTGTTCCAATCCTTTTTGAAAAGATTGTTTTGCGAGTTTGTAATTATATGTACTTAAATAAACAAATCCTATATTATTAAGTGAAGTAGCTTTTAGCTGAAGATCTGAGGCAATTGATCTATCTCCAAGTGTACTTAAAGCTTTGTTATGAAATTCTAGTGCTTTATTAAACTCTTCTTGTTCATTATATATTACTCCTAAAAGATTATATGAATCATACAGTAAATTGCTTACGTTTTTTTGTTGTTTTAAAATTCGCAAAGCTTTAAAAACCGTTATTTCGCTCTCAAAAAGATCTCCTACGTTAAATTGTAAGTTTGCCTTACTTAAAAAAGTTTTTGCTAGATTGTATTTATCATCTATTCGAAGATATAATTTTTCGGCCTTAAAATAATTCATAAAAGCACTGTCCGAAACTGTTTTAAAACCATAATAATCTCCTAAATATGTATAGGCTTTTGCCATATGAATTGAATCATGGCTATTTTTTGACCGTTCCAAAATTAGTCTTGAAGTCTCTTTATACGCTAACCAATCACTCATATTATAATACCGATTAGCCACTTTAAATAAATTTACTTTATTAAGTGAATCGTCTTTCTGATTTATAATTATGGCAAATGCTTTTTTGTTATAATCTTGTTTATCCTTAAATGGCAAATTAACATCATTGGCCAATGATAAATAAACTGGCAGGCTATCTGTGGAAGAATTCAGATTATTGTCCACCATTTTTTTCTTGGTACACCCAAATAAGACAACAAATAATAACAATAATATATGGTAGTTATTTTTCAATAGTATTTTTGAGTTTTACCAAAAATAGTAAAACTATCCATACAAAAAAAGGCTATCAAAAAATTGATAGCCTGAATCCTAAATATAATTTTTTATTCTAGTCTTGTTTTCTTCCTCCTCCAACTGAAACACCACCATCAATAGGTTGATTGTAGTTAGCTGTTGATGATAATTGTGCTCTATAAATATCTTGTTTTCTTCCTCCTCCTACAGATACTCCACCATCAATAGGTTGTGTGTAGCTAGTAGTTGACGATAATTGTGCATAGATATCTTGCTTTCTTCCTCCTCCTACAGATACTCCACCATCAATAGGATCTATATTACTGTTTACTATTTCTGGTGTAGTAAAAGAAGTTGCTACTAATACTAAAGAAAATAATGCGATTGTTGTGAATGACTTTTTCATGATTTGGGGATTTTATTGTTAGTGTTTTTTTACGTTTTTAATGACCGCTTATTGCTAAATCATGGTGTAAAATTAGTACTGTTACCCCCTTTTCAATTCAATAAAAAGGCATATATGGTGGAATGCTATCAAATGATAGTGTACGTAGGTCAAATACGTGTAAATACTTAGTTGCTAGACTTCTATATAGTTTCCGTTTGCAAATTCGGCAATTATTATCTCTACATTTCTTTTATAAGTTTTAGAAAATGGCAGTTTTTTTGTAGAGTTTTTTATGTAACATACTGAGTTTCCAGTATGTATTCTTGCTATGTGGTTTCTGTTAATGATGTAACTGTTATGTATGCGTATGAACGGGTGTAATAAAATAGCTTCAAAGTACTTTAATGTTTTAAAAGCAGTTATCATTTCACCTGTGTTTAAATAAATATCGGTAGAATTATTATCTGCTTGAATATAGGTAATATCTTTTGCTTGGATATAACGATAATCTCCATACGATTTAACACATAACACTAAACCTTGATTATTTTTTTGCAATTCTATCGCATCGCCCTTAAGGGTTCCTTTAAAATCTGACACTGTTTCATTGCTAATTAAGTTCACTTCATGATTAGGCAAATCCAGTTTTAAAATAGTTTTAAGTAAATCTGTCCGTTTTAGTGGTTTTAGCAAATAATCCATTACTCCATACTTAATTGCATCAAACGCAAAATCTTTTTTGGTTGTCGTTATAATGATTTTAGGTACTATCCGTAAATAATGATACAGTTCATTAATAAACACCAACGAGAGATTACTTGTTTTATCATCGGGATCAATTTCAAGAAATATAAGGTTCGGATTGTGCTCTAAAACTAAATTTAATCCTTGTTTATATGTATTTGCACTAGCAACAAAAATTAGTTCTGAAAAACTATCGGCTACTTCCTTTGTTTTCAAAACACTTTCTTGATCATCATCAATAATAATGTATAAATAATTTTTCAATGCTTTTGTTTATTAGTGGTATTATTTAATAGTAAGCGTACTGATAATTATGTTCAAATTTATTCCTTTCATTAGAATTTAAATAACAAAATCTTATTTTTAGTTTTAATTAAGCAATTAAAATTACATATTTCCCTTTTTCAAACATTTCATTGTTAATACATTTTAAACAAATGTTAACACATAAGGATGAAATGCAAATATATCCGATGAAATGCATAAAATAAAATCTAGCAAAATATATTATTCTTATTTATGCATTAGAAAAACAAAAATATTCTAAACATAAAAAGCTTCTCAAATGAGAAGCTTTTCATATATAACTAATTAGAAAACAAATAACTGCGTGAAAAATATGTAATATAATTACATTTTCATCAACCAGTTTTTCATCGAAACTTCGTTTTCTATAATCGATCTCAAATCGGCTATAGCAACACGATCTTGCTTCATTGTATCTCTATGACGAATTGTTACTGTTTGATCTTCGATAGTTTGATGATCTACTGTAATACAAAAAGGAGTTCCTAAGGCATCTTGTCTTCTGTAACGTCTTCCTACAGCATCTTTTTCATCATAAGTAACGTTGAAATCCCATTTTAAATCTTCAATGATTTTTTTAGAGATATCAGGTAATCCATCTTTCTTTACCAATGGTAAAACTGCTGCTTTTGTTGGAGCTAAAACTGCTGGTAATTTCAAAACTGTTCTTGTAGAACCATCCTCAAGTTCTTCTTCTTTTAATGAAGTAGCAAAAACTGCTAAGAACATTCTGTCTAATCCTACTGAAGTTTCGACTACATAAGGAACATAATTTTGATTTAATTCAGTATCAAAATATTGTAATTTTCTACCAGAGAATTGTTCGTGTGCTTTTAAATCAAAATCAGTACGAGAGTGTATTCCTTCTAATTCTTTAAATCCAAAAGGGAAATTAAACTCTATATCCGCAGCTGCATTAGCATAATGTGCTAACTTTTCGTGATCATGAAAACGATAATTTTCTTTTCCTAACCCTAAAGATAAATGCCAGTTTAAACGTGTTGTTTTCCAGTGCTCATACCATTGCATTTCTTCTCCTGGACGTACAAAAAATTGCATTTCCATTTGTTCGAATTCACGCATACGGAAAATAAACTGTCTTGCAACAATTTCATTTCTAAACGCTTTTCCTGTTTGTGCAATTCCAAAAGGAACTTTCATTCGCCCAGACTTTTGTACATTCAAGAAATTAACAAAAATACCTTGAGCTGTTTCTGGACGCAAATACAAATCCATCGCTGAATCTGCTGAAGCTCCCAGTTTTGTACCAAACATTAAGTTGAATTGCTTTACATCGGTCCAGTTTCTAGATCCAGTTTCTGGATCTGCGATTTCTAGTTCTTCGATTAAAGCTTTAACATCTTCTAAATCTCCATTACCTAAAGAGCGTCCTAGACGTTCTCTGATTTCTTTTTCTTTTGCCAAATATTCAATTACTCTGGCATTTGTAGTTACAAATTCCTGCTCATTGAATGCATCTCCAAAACGAGCACTCGCTTTTTCGATTTCTTTTTTAGCTTTTAGATTTAGTTTTTCAGCGTAATCTTCTACTAGAACATCTGCTCTATATCTTTTTTTAGAATCTTTATTATCTATTAATGGATCATTAAAGGCATCAACGTGGCCTGAAGCTTTCCAAGTTGTTGGATGCATTAATATTGCGGCATCTAAACCTACAATATTCTCATTCATCTGAACCATTGATTTCCACCAATATTCACGAATATTTTTCTTTAATTCTACTCCGTTTTGCGCGTAATCATATACTGCACTTAAACCATCGTATATTTCGCTTGACGGAAAAATAAATCCGTACTCTTTTGCGTGCGAAACTACATTCTTAAATAAATCGTCTTGTTTTGCCATAGTAATGCAAAAATATAAAAAGTACTTGTAAAAAAAAGAAAAATTGCAAAGATTGAAGCTTCAATTTCTTTATTTTTGTAACTAAATTCTTTCTATTTGTGTTTAATTACATTATTAACCTGTTTTTCCCAAAAGCGTGTGCTGGATGCCACTCTTTTTTAATGGCAAATGAAATTATTATTTGCACGATTTGCAGACATGAAATGCCTCTGACCCAATATTATTTAAATCCAAAAAATGAAGCTTTTAAAAAATTTTATGGAAAAATTGAAGTCGAACATGTTTCTGCTTTTCTTTATTTCAATAAAAAAGGAATTGTACAGGAACTCATTCATAATTTAAAATACAAAGGACACCAAAATATAGGCACTATGCTTGGGCAATGGTATATCGAAGATTTAAAAGAATTAGAATTAGCTCTGCCTTTTGATATAGTAATTCCTGTTCCGTTACATCGAAAAAAATTCAACGAAAGGGGCTATAATCAAGTAACTACTTTTGGGCTTGCTCTTTCAGAAGGTTTAAACATTGATTACAATGACTCTGTCTTAATCAGAACCAGATATTCTAAAACTCAATCTAAAAAAAATCTTCTGGGAAGATCCGAAGGTCTTTCAGAAATATTTGATGTTTCCTTTACAGATACCGAACATAACAAGCATTTTTTACTTATTGATGATGTAATTACAACTGGAGCTACACTAGAAGCTTGCTCCCGTGCATTACTAAAAATTCCTGGAGCCAAAATTAGCATCGTTTGTATGGCAATGGCACATTCTTAAGCTATTCGAAAACTATCTTTTTTACCATTTTTCTATCCCCGTCATATACAGCCATGAAATAAACTCCTGGGGTTACATGATTTTTTAACTGAATATGCTCTTTAAAGTTTACCATACTTTCAAATGAATTATGACATACCTCTTTTCCTAAATCATTCCACCATAATCAACTTAATCATCGTCTTCGATAACACTTTTATTGTCTCCAATCTAAAGAAAATATCTTTTGAGTAAGAAAAATAAACATTCCCAATAACTGGACTTAACTAATACATATATTTAGAAATACACAAAATAATTATTTTTGAATTTTATTCTGTTTGAATTTTTATAAAATAACTATCTAAGTAATCCTTCATATAATCATCTATCCATTCTTTTTGTATATTTTTATCAGAAATAAGATTGTTGTATATTTTTCTCAAATCTTTATTTTTAACATTATAAGTCTCATTACATTTGGTTATAATTACATAGCCATTATAATATTTTTCTTGAATATTCTCAAAATATTTATTTTTTAATTTTTGGTAATTGTCTAAAAACATCTTTATGCCATCACTTTCAAATAACCTTGGAAATGGTTCTAAATGATTAAATGATGTAATATAATTATCTTTATAAGTACTTGTATATAAAAACTTATCAGTACAATTACAATAACCATAAAAAACAAATTGTTCAAATGATTTTTTATCATTTTTCAGCCTAATAAAAGTTTTATCTATTAAGACCGAAGTTTGTGCTGTTGTTTTTATACTAAATAAAATAAGTAATAATATTATTTTTTTCATATTTATTTATTTTAATTCCCAAAAATACATAGACTTAGCTGAAGCTTCATAATGATGACCTCCAAATACCCATTTGGTGCTTTTTTCTCCTGTCCACAAAGTGACATGCCCAGATGCTCCAAAATTATTTTGGTTTATGGCCAACATCAAATAAATACCTTTTTTTTCACCTACCAAATCATACAATTCGTCAATTGATTTTGGATTCTCAATATGAAAATCCCCATCTTTTTTCCAGATTACATCTAACCATTTTTTCATTTTACTAGCAGTACTTATAAAGCCTTTCCCTTTCATATCGCCTTCACTAGCTATAAAATCAATTCCAATCCCATTGATTTTTTTAATTGGAAATTTTGCTAAAGTTAAAGCTGTTGATACTTTTCCTGCACATCCGTTGTATAAATGAATTTTCTCATCGAGTAAGTTAGTACTTAAATCATATCTATTACCAAATAGTATTTTATAAAAATCTGGGCCTGATAAATCATCCGTATTTGTTGCGTTTTTAGGATAACCTTCATAAACATCTTCCCACCTTGGCCTTTTTACAGTTATTGGGCTTGCCTGAACACTACCGCACTCAGCTACAATAATTGCTTGCATTAACTCAATTGGAATTATTTTTTCAAAATCCATAATTTTTTATATCTAGGTTAGATTCTTTTTTATCCTACTCCATATCTTAATTATCTTCTCCTAAAAGATTTAGAGTATAGTCTTTTAAAACCTTTTCAAAAATTACGATACCATCTTTTCCAACCATTCCAGTAAGACGTAATTCATTCAGTCTATCGGTTATGGGGTGCCCACCTTCACACTTTATGTTCACGATAATACTTTCTCCTTCGTTGTAGTTTTTAGTCTTTACTACCAAATTCATATCTACATAAAATCTAGATTTATCTGATAGTTTAGTATCTCCATACGTCCAGTACATATTAATAATTCCCCCTGTATTATCAATAACTTCTTCTTTTTGTTGATAATAACTAGGTTCACTTGGCGAAATCCAAGATACGTGCCAGTGCTTTACTAGTTCTGCTCCATAATCCTGAATTGCAGGAGATATGGTTAAAACAATGTGCATGCTTTCTGTTTCATCAGTATTAAATACTTCTGAATACTCTATCAAATACGCATCACTAAATTTAAATTTTCTTATTGGAATATCCTTATCTCCTTTGTTATAAAAGTGTACTTCTCCTTTTTCCATTCTGTCCGTTTCTTTTTCAACAGTCTTTGTCATATTATGCCAAAAGACATCGTCATTTTCTTGAGATACAAAACTTAGCGAAATAAAGCCTCCTTCCACATCACTAGTTGGTGAACCATCAATTCTCGAACTCCTATAATAATTGGTGTTTATCCAAAGTAATTCTCGCTCTTCTCCTAAAATAAATAATTTGGCTGATGTCATAATTTCACTTCTTTATTGTATCCTAATCGCTACAAATATAGGTTAATAATTACAAAATTATATATTTTAGTAAGGTAAAAGGTGTAATTAATTTAATTTGAGAAATGTATTAAAACATAAATTCAGGCTTTTTATTCAAAATTTGTAGTTGTAAAAATAAAAATAGTTATAAATAGACCTATTGTAGTGAAAACGATATAATGCGCCCTTTTTATTTTAAACAATTATACTACAACAAATTGTCTTCAGTTACTTATATATTATAAATAACTGAAACACCTATTTTTAAATAAAAAAAATGATTCTTCCGTGTTAAAAATGGTTGTACTCAAGAGAGTAAATTATACTTTTCTTATTCGAAAACTATCTTTTTTACCATTTTTCTATCCCCGTCATATACAGCCATGAAATAAACTCCTGGGGTTACATGATTTTTTAACTGAATATGCTCTTTAAAGTTTACCATACTTTCAAATGAATTATGATATACCTCTTTTCCTAAATCATTATATATAAAAACCCTAACTCCTTCATTTGATTCACTTTTAAAAGCAATATCAAAATCTCCTTTATTTGGAATTGGAAAAACGGTAAGATCTATTATTTCGACAACAATTTCTGTTTGCAAAGTATATTTTTTTGTGCAAATTTCTATAGAAGCAGAATCTAATTTACCATCTCTCCCTACGTAGGCATCTCTTACTTTGAATGTCCAGATTCCTTGTGCATCTTGATTATTAAAAGCACTTAATAAATCTTTAGGAGTTATAGTTTGCAAAATTGCTATTGAGCAATCTTGAGCGCCTCCCAAATCATCATATTTTAGCAACAAATTTCCTGACGCATCTCCACAATTTTTATTGAATAACCGCACTGTTGTTCCTTGTGGATTTACTAGTTGCATTTCAACATCTGCAAATCTTGTATGCGTTAATCCAACAAAAACATTTACATCCGAAACAATTCCGGAATCTGCTGGAACTGCTATCGTTCTAGATGTATATGCTAATGCATTAGGAATTGCAAATCCTGCATTAAGAGGATACATTGTACACAAAGACTCTACTTTATATCCAATTGCAAATGATTTACTGTTTACTGCATAATAAATATTCTCCGTAGGCTCTATTAAAATTCTACAATTTGTTGCTGTTATATCTTCTGGAACTTTTATCGTTTGTGAACCATCATTGGGTGTATTTGCTACTAAGACAATCGGAAATGTCAAACCTCCATCAGTAGAAAGTTTTATATTTACGTTTGCAGATCCTCCCAAAGTATTGGTCTTTGCTACATCCCAAGTAATCATTTGGCTAGTTCCATGTAGCCATCCGATATCGTCTTTACTTTGAGATGTTACTACAAATGGCCCTATGTCTGCTCTTACATTTACAATCATTTCATCTGTATTTGTTTGTGCTGTTCCTAAAGCTGCATTATCACGACCAGTTAGTGTAAAGTGCAATGTTCTGGCTATTGACGGAACTGATTCCCAAGTACTTCTTAAATTTCCAGAAAGAACAATATTTAAATCTGGCATATATCGGATTGGTGTACGTGAAGGAGGTAGCGATCTGAACAAAGGTCCATTGAGCTTATCTGGTTTAGCAACACTAGCACTTCCTGACGTTGATATTGCCGAATCATTTTGTTCCCAACAATAGGTAACCGAATTACCAACGACATCTGATCCTGTACCTTTTAAAACAAAAGCAGTCTTAAATGGAATTGTATAATCTGCCCCTGCATTAATTACAGGAGGACTATTTGTTAAAGCCTGATCTACTGCACATGATTTTCTAGCCAAATTATTTTGAATCTGTAAAATGCTTGCATAGGCAAAATAATCATCTGAATTATCTTGAATATTATAGTCGTCTATTATTATTACTCCAGCATATCCCATAATTGTAGAACCACTTCCTGGCTCGACATTTACCCCTCTCCCTTCTATATTATAAGAAAAAGTATGGTTTGCCCCTAATTGATGCCCCATTTCGTGAGATACAAAATCAATATCAAAAGTATCTCCTTGTGGTTTTCTATCTGATGGAGAAGTATACCCTCTACCTTTGACTGAGTCTTCACAAACACAACCGATACATCCTGCATCTCCACCACCTCCTGACGCACCAAATAAATGACCAATATCATATGCGTTTTCACCTATAACGTTTGTTAAGGTATTTTGAACTTCTTGATTCCAAGCTCCCTCAGCTCCTACTGAGGCATCTGAATAAGGATCTGTTGCTGCATTTGTATAAATGACAGCATCATTATTAGCGATTACAACTAATTTTAAAGCCAAATCTTTATTAAAGACTCCATTAACTCTTGTCATTGTAGCATTCATTCCCTCTAATGCATTTGCTTTTGTACCACCATAAAAGGCAGCATATTCACCTGTACAAGACAATGCTAATCGCAATGTTTTAAACACTTTATTATTCGCTGTTATTTTAGCTGTTTTATCTTTTAGATCTTGATTTAGTGCTACCTCTTTTGTATTACATGTTAATGGCAAACTTCCATTTCCTCTGTTTTTCGCACTAAACAAAATATATTCATTTGTACTTGCATCAACTGACTCAATAAATTCAGATGCATTATCTGGTCTTAAAACCATTGTTTGAATTCCTTTGGGAGAAACGCTAAAATGGATTCTTGCTTTTTTATCTTTAATACTTACTCCTTCATAAGCTCTTATCTCTGGATATTTAGCTTGTAATTGTGGATCAAAATTAGATGATTCCCAAACAGTATATTTTTCAAAAGCTCCATCCATATTAGGAATAGTAATTTCGACTGTATTTTTTTTATCTGTTTTCAGTAACGTACTAGAGAGTTTTTCTTTTAAAAAAGCTTCATCAAGTTGATAAATAGTCTTCTCTCTATCATAAGTATCTACACTGCCTCTCTCAGTAATTGAAGTTGTACTTTGACTAACTTTTTTCCACATTTCATTACTTTGTGCCTGAATTTGTGCTGAACCAATGATAATTAACAAAAGAAGTATAGTTTTTTTCATCTTGAGAAATATTTAAAGTTCAAAATTAATTTAATTAAAGATAATAATCGGATTTAATCGTTAAGTAATTATATAAAACCGTTAAATCAAGGTATTTTCATAAAATGATTGCCAACTTTATAAAATTTCAATTCTCCTTAGTATTAGATTTAAAATAGATAGTATAAATTTGCAACATCTTAAACTATTTGCTTTGAAGCTCTTTCATTCTATAAACGATTTCCGGTCTACCAAGAAAACAATATTAACTCTTGGCACCTTTGATGGTGTTCATATTGGTCATAAAAAAATACTTGAAAAGATTACTCAAAATACCCAAGATGGAAAATACGAGAGTTTAGTTCTTACTTTTTTTCCGCATCCTAGAATGGTTTTACAGGAAAAGTCAGAAATAAAATTACTGAATACTATTGCTGAAAAAACAAAACTTTTAGAAAACACTGGGATAGAAAATCTTGTTATTCATCCTTTTAACGAAAGTTTTTCGAGATTAACTGCCGAAGAATTTGTAAGCTCTATTTTAGTAGATCAATTTCATATTCAAAAAATAATCATTGGTCACGATCATCGTTTTGGCAGAAATCGAACAGCTGACATTAATGATTTAATTGCATTTGGTGAACAATATGGTTTTGAAGTAGAGCAGATTTCTGCACAGGAAATAAAAGATGTATCTGTAAGTTCTACAAAAATAAGAAATGCATTAACTGAAGGTGACATGAATCTTGCCAACGAATATTTAGGTTATGACTATTTCTTGACTGGTACTGTTGCAAAAGGAAAACAACTGGGTAGAACTATTGGTTTTCCAACTGCTAATCTTAAAATTGAAGAAGAATACAAATTAATTCCAAAGAATGGAGTTTATATTGTAAAATCAACTATCAATGGAAAACTGGTTTACGGAATGATGAATATAGGCTTTAACCCAACTGTAGGCGGTCAAACTCAATCTATTGAAATTCATTTCTTAAATTTTGATGAGGACATTTACGATTTAGAAATCACGGTTTCTTTGTTACAATATGTTCGTGAAGAACAGAAATTTGATTCTATTACTCTCTTAAAAGAACAATTAGAGAACGACAAAAAAACAACTTTAGATTTTATAAATAAATTATAACTACCTTATTTTTTTCTGCTGTTCATAATGACAACATAGCGATTTTTTTAGTAAATTTGATAAGCACTACACTGTTTATCAACCAAATACTATTAACTTCTTAAAAATAATCGTTATGAAACTTTCAAAAGAATTGTACAACGGAATTCTTATATTCCTGGGTATTGGTGTTTATTTTTTATTAATGAATGTTTTAGGTCTTGCTCATATACTTTATTTACGTGCATTAAACGTAGCTTTTGTGGTTTATGGAGTAAACAGAACTATTAAGATGAATCTTGCTGAGGGAGAAAACAATGCTGTTTCTAATGCTATTTCTGCCATGACAACATCTGTAATTGGTGTTTGTCTTAGTATCCTCGGACTACTTATTTACAGTTATGCCAAAGGCGGAGATGCTTATGTAAAAACTTTATCAGCAACTTTCATGTTTGGCGGCAATCCTTCTGTACCTACTTATTGTATCTGTCTATTATTTGAAGGTATTGCATCTTCAGTAGTTGTAACCATGCTATTAATGCTGTATTGGAACCATAAATATGCAGCTGATTAATTTTAAAACCATTTAAACCCTGTTTAAAATTTATCTAATTATTCTCATAAAATCAACCTCATCTATCATTAAATAACCTCATAAAAATTTTAATATTTAAATTTTAAACAGGCAATTAAAAAGAATATTTCTCAATAAATAGAAGAATTTCAAAAGAATAAATTATTGTTTTTTGAATATGCTTGCCAACATGCATCTAAAATTTGTGTCTTGAAATATAATTGCAAAAACTTTTAACAGACTGAATTTTAAATACTGTAATTTATTTTACGAAATAGTGCATTGATTCATTAGAACAATTTAACTACTTTTGGAGCATCAAAAAATCGCATAGATGAACAGTACAAAACACAATTGGACGAAAGACGAGATTATCGCTATATATAATAAACCGATGATGGATTTGCTTTACGAGGCAGCATCAATTCACAGAGTAAATCATGATCCAAATGTAGTTCAGGTATCTACTTTGCTATCTATCAAAACTGGTGGTTGTCCAGAAGATTGTGGCTACTGCCCTCAAGCTGCCCGTTATCATACTGGAGTAGAAGGAAATGATTTAATGTCTGTTAGCCAAGTAAAAGCTCAAGCTTTACGTGCTAAATCTAGTGGTTCATCTCGTGTTTGTATGGGAGCTGCCTGGAGAAACGTAAAAGATGGACCTGAATTTGACCAAGTTCTAGAAATGGTTCGTACTATTAACAAGCTAGATATGGAAGTATGTTGTACCCTTGGTATGATAACTGAAAACCAAGCACAACGTTTGGCCGAAGCTGGTTTATATGCATATAACCATAACTTAGATACATCTGAAGAATATTATAAAGAGGTTATTTCGACACGTGGTTTCGAAGATCGCTTACAAACTATCGAGAATGTTCGTAAAACCAATGTTACTGTTTGTAGCGGAGGAATTATAGGTATGGGAGAAAGTATTGAAGACCGTGCTGGAATGCTAGTAGCACTTTCTACCTTAAACCCTCAACCAGAATCAGTGCCAATTAATGCATTGGTTGCTGTAGAAGGAACTCCGATGGAAGAAGAAAAACCTGTTGAAATTTGGGAAATGATTCGTATGGTTGCTACAACCAGAATCATCATGCCTGAAACTCAAGTACGTTTATCTGCAGGAAGAACTAATATGAGTCGCGAAGGACAAGCAATGTGCTTTTTTGCTGGGGCGAACTCAATCTTTGCAGGAGATAAATTACTTACAACTCCAAATCCTGATGTACACGAAGACATGAAAATGTTTGATTTATTAGGATTGATTCCTCAAAAGCCTTTTACTAAAATTTCTCAACCAGAAACTGTAGAAGCAGAAAATTCTCAATACGCTCCTCTTGGTGAAAAACCAAAATGGTCAAGACCTGGACATGCTATCGAAAGAAACTTAGAGGCTTCGGGTAAATCGAAATAATCTTATTCTAAAACATATAAAATCCTCATTAATTAATTTTAATGAGGATTTTTTTTATGCTTAGCTTTCTTTTGGAACATTCATTATTGATTAAACATAACCTCTAAAAACAAAAACCCATTTGCCTTTCTACAAATGGTTTTAAAATAAATTGCTATTATATATTAGAAAATAATTTTCTTTGTTTGGGTATGCTTATTATCAAGAACAACTTTTACCAACAAAACCTGATCGCTTGATTTTAAATTCTCAATAACCAATTTAGGATTTTCTACTTTGTCTTTCTTGTAAATTAATTTACCCGTTACATCATAAATAAATACCTTATCTATTGTTTGACTAATTGCATTGATTCTAATTTCTTTATTTGCTACTGATACTAAAATTGCATTTTCTGCTGTTTCAAACTCTCCCGTACCTAATGTTTTATTAGTGTATCGCAACACAAATCGATCATCAAAAGTTCCTATTGCTGTCTTAAATGTATAACCTGCTTGAGTCAAATTATGTATTGTCCCTACTGTCTTATCTTCCAGATATATCACCTGACTTGACAACGACCCATCTGCATTATCTATTTCGATAGTAAAATCACCCTTTATTGTTGAACTATAACCCAATGGAACTTGATCACTGTCTGTAAATGGCAAAGCACGTCCTTGAATGCTATAATTTTTTTCATCATTGATACTATAAAAATCAATAAAACTATTTAAATTAAATGATGCACCATCAAAATTATTATCCTCACCATTAGTAGCTCCTTCAATATAACCCACTAAAATTTGCTTGAAAGCTCCCTTAGCGTTGATTAAATTTAGCCATACACGGTTTTTCTCAATACCAGATGCTTTAGCCGTTTTACTTGGTCTAAAAAACTGACTGTTTTCTCCTGCTACTCGCATTCCGTTATTAAAAGCAATTGTTCCTGCTCCTCTACTCTCAAGCATAAAAGATTGTCCTGCCGCTATCTTACCTGTTGGAAGGTCTTTATTTCCTGTTGTAGTTGCTGCTATTTTTGTAACTGTACCTCCTGTAATATTATAAGAAGCATAATCATCTGATGTATATACAAATCCCTGAGAACCTTTATCTTCAATGGCTGTATTGTGTGTCCAAAAATAAAGAGTCCCTTTTGTAATTGCATTATTCGTTACATCCAATATAAATTTATCTGCATCAATAGCAGAAGGATAGGGATTCCCCACTAAATAAACATTTCCTGCTGTAATAGTCTCTCCCTGAATGATTCCGTTATTTGGAACTCCTTTAAAAGCTACTGGCTGTGCATAAGGGTAACTAACGGTTTCTCCTGGCCAGGTTCCCGCTTTAGGAACTCTGATAATATATCCTTTTCCAACAACCATCGGATTAGATGCTCCTAGTGCTTGCCAGCCATTATTGTAAAAATAAAATTTATTCGGATCTGAATTTGGCGACAATCCATTAAGTTTTTGCCCTAAAACTGGGGATGACCAATAGGTATAATCCAACGCTTTCATTTTACTAGAAATACGTTTGTAAATAATGTCTCCTTTATTAGTTGCATTTGTAGTTTGAACTAAACTTGCATTATTTTCAAATGTTAAGCTTGTATTTAAAGCTGTATTAACCTCAACTGAATTGGTAATAGTTAGGGTAGCTCCTGAATTTATTATAACATTAACTCCTGAATTTACTGTGCAAGAACAGCCTTCTAGATTACCTACAGTTCCAATTCCTGAATTATAATTGTTTGCAAAAATAATACTCTTTTCGATTGTAGGTGTAGAACTCCATCCTCCAATTGTTCTATAAGTCGCCACTTCTGGTTGTGGCTTAATTGTTATTCCAGCTGTTACCGTCGAGGTACATGTACCATTATCTACTGCAAACTGATAGGTTCCTGATGCTAGCAGCGGAATCGTCATTGACGATGCTGTAATTGAATAATCTTTATTAACAAAACCAGTTTGTTTTAGAGTACCTCCAACTAACAACCCACTCAAAGCTATACTTCCTGTAGTGACAATACATGTAGGATGAGTAACTGCTCCTACTGTTGGAGTTGTTGGCAGTGGATTTATAACATATTCAACACGTGTTCTACAATTTGCATCATTAGAACAGGCTACATAGTATGGAAATGTACCTGCCGTATTGGTATCTAACAACCCTGAATTAGCTTTGCCAACGGGGCTAAATGAAGACCCAGAACCTATTTTTGTACCTCCGGATACAGCTGTATACCAATCTAATGTTCCTGGTAAAGTATAATTAACCCTAATTGTAATATCTGTTATGTTTGCATCTGGATTTGCGTAATCTACAACAGTTTCTCTAAATGCAAATGTCCAATTACCCGCAGGATTTCCAGTCCCCCATATTCCTAAAGCTTCGTTTGTAAGATTACCCCAAGTAAGATTACCCCCTGGAGCTATGTCATCTTGTATTCCTCCGACTGTCGCAGGAGGTGTTGCTCTGACACGTAATTCTTTCAAATACGAATTACCATTTGTATTAAAACTTATCGTAACATTTGTACTAACAACCACTGCTCCAGCTGGTAATACTGGGAAATTTATAACTATATCCTTATTACCTGAACCTCCATAACCAGAAGAACTTGATGTTCCTCCTGTCCCTGAGGCCGTGATTGGCGTTTGAACAGCAGGTGTACAAGAGCCTGATGCTGTAAGAGAACCTGAACCTCCTTGACAAATTGTAACGCCAGTAGCTATTGGATTTTTAATTGTTATTGTTTCAATCGCAGAAGTAACAACAGAACAATTTCCACTTTGTACTATTGCACGATAAGAAGTTGTTGTGTTTAAGTCTTCTGCTGTATATGTTGTATTTGTATTTATGATAGGCGTAATTACCGAAGTAAAATTATCTGTAGAAGATTCCCATCTAAGAACATTTCCTCTATTTCCACTTAAAGTTAAAAGGGTACTATTTGTCCCTGCACAAATTGCAGTACCACCAGAAATTGTACCCGCAATACTTGCAGGATATACAGTAACAGTTACTTTAAACGTACTTGTACAACTTCCTTTTGTTGCTGTAACTGTATACGTAACGTTTTGTGGTGTTGTGGTTCCGTTCGTTAATGTTAATGTTCCTGTTATACTTGTCTGATTACTCCCACTAGACGCACGTCCATTTACATTGCTTGGAGTAGGAGTAGTTGGAACTGGCCAACTATACATGGTTCCAGCTGGCACAACCCCATTGATACCATCCGCTGGAATAACAGTAAATACAAATCCGCTACAAGATGAAGCTGTCATGTCTTTAACTACAGCTTTAGGATTTGTTGTAATAGAAATAGGTGTACTATCACTATAACATGCTGAACTTGAAATTGGAGACACTCTACGTCTGTAAAAGGTTGTATTTATTGTTGACTCAGTAATTGCTGCTGGTGTATAATCTCTTGAGGTAAATCCTACTCCCGTTGTTGCATCTGTCCATGGACCAGTAGCTGATGATGAATATTGCCATTGAAACTTAATCGTAGGATTAACTGTTGCTCCATTATACGAATAATTAGATCCAACAATAGCTCCTGGAGTTATTCCCCCACATACAGTTGTCGTTGCAGGTGCAGTAATTTTATTTGTATTATTATCAAAAGGGGTTAAACTAAAACTAACCTGATTACCTCCTTCATTTTCATAATAATCGAGTACAAGATGACTATCGCCAGACAAATAAATCATAACACTATTATAAGTAAGCCCTGACTGTTCCTTCCATTCATCAAAAACATTTACACCATCAACATACAACCGAACTCCGTCATCTCCTGTAAAAGTAGCCAAATAACATCCCGCTGCTTTTTTTGAATTCATCCGATAACGAACGGCAAAAGTTTCTGTATAAATTTCTGCACGTTTATTTCCATTTGAAAATACTGGAAAACAAATTGCATTACCCGTGAAATTTGCATTTATTGCCTCTGAAGTAACATCATAATACCCTACATAATCTGCATTAAAAAAAGGATTTACATTTGTTGGTAGTGTTGATGGTGACGGAAAATTTCCTGGGGCACCTCCACCAGCATAATTATAAATATGCCCTCTCCATGTGTTTAAGCCTTCCGCATCTGGAGAATCAAAGTTGTTGCCGATAGAGTTCAAAGTTAGCGTAAGGGTGGTTGATGCACTGTCCGTTGCAGTTGAACAACTGTTACCTCTTAATAACAAAACTCTTATTTTTCCAGAGAATGTCGCTTCCCACGATACACTGGCCCCATTTGTTGAATTATTTTGAGCTAAAAACCCATTTCCTACATCATTAAATAATCCCAAATATTCAACATCATTCCCTACTGTGTTCCAAATATTCGGTACTGAAAAAGTATACTTAAATCCCTTAACAACATTAACACTAACATACTGCATTGCTTTAAAAGTTGATCGAGTAACAGTTTGGGTATTATTATCAACACAAAAGAACTGCTCTGCTCCTGATTGCGATGTTCCAGAAGCTGGATAATTAACACATTGTCCGTAATTAATTAAAAAAGTAAAAAATAGGGCAACACTTAATAGTAGTTTTCTATTCATAGAATTATAGATTTGTTTTGGTATGATATTTTTTTGTCAATCATTTCATTGACTCGTTATTAGCAATCTTATTTTAATAATTCATTACTTAATATTTTTCAATAACATTCAGTAAATCAGTATCTCTTATTTTTTTATTTTCAGTTTTAATTGCATTCCAAAAAATAAACCCAATGTGTTGTAGGTTTTTATTTGCAAATGATTTTTTATCTAGTCTTCCAGCATCCGTTTAGAGATTGTTGCAAATTCACAACCAAATGAATAACAGTTAATTAAATGTAAAAAATTGTTAATTTTAACAATTTCACACCAAATAAAGCACAAAAAAAAACCTCTTACAAGATTTTTTTTTTTGGATAATACATTTTCGTTATTTTACTTAAATACTCGTTTAAGTACACAACTTTAACAACATTATATTTATTTATGAAGTAAAAACTTATTATTTTGTATCAAAAACACATCTATTAAATAAACAATACTTAAAAATGAGAAAAATAAATTTATATCACACTCTTAAAGATTTTTTAAAACAAAAAACCATTTGCTTTTCAGCAAATGGTTTTAAAAATCTAAACGGGATGCATTTAGTAAATCACTTTCTTTGTTTCAATAAGTTTATTATCTAAAATTACTTTCACCACTAAAACCTGATTACTTGATTTTAAATATTCTATTACTAATTCAGGATTGCCAACAGCTTCTTTTTTATATATCAATTTACCCGACATATCGTATATAAATACCTTATCTATAGTTTGATCAGGTGCACTAATTTTAATTTCTTTATTTTCAACAGCAACAAATATCAAATTTTTAGAAGTATTAAATTCATCAGTTCCTAAAGTTTTATTGGTATATCTAAATACAAATCTATCCTCAAAAACTCCATCTTTTGTAGCAAATGTATATCCTCCATTATACAAATTGTGTATCGTATTAGTTACTTTATCTTCGAGATATACCTCTTGATTTGCCAACAACCCATCTGAATGGTCGATTGCAATAGTATAATTACCAATAATTGCTGAACTATACCCCAACGGTACTGTATCACTAACATCAAAAGGCAACGCGCGTCCTTGAATTATAAATTTTTTATCTGAAGCTATACTATAGAAATCTGCCATTTGTTCCACATCAAATTTGACTCCATCATATTTGTTATCATACTCATTTGTAGCTCCGTCAACATATCCGATAAGTACTTGCTTAAAAAAACCATTCGTATTTGTTAGATTTAGCCATATACGACCTTCTCCTACAAAAGCATCTTTTGCAGGTCTGAAAAACTGAGTATTATTTCCTGCTATCCTCATGTTATTATTAAAAACAATAGTTCCGCTTGAGGCTATACTTTTAGCAAAAAAGGACTGCCCTGAAGCAATTTGACCTGAGGGTACTGAATTATTAACTCCAGGATTTATTGCTGCTGAAGTTCCTGTTCCTCCTGTAAAATTATAAACAGCATAATCATTTGCAGTATAAAGAAAACCTAAATTTCCATTATCTGCAATGGGTGTATTATGTGTCCATAAATACAATGTCCCTTCTAGAACAAGATTATTTGCTGTTAGAAAAGCTTTTGCATCCATTGCCGAAGGATATGGATTACCAATTAAATAAGGCTCATCTAACACTGTAACTGTCTGACCTGTTATGTTTCCATTATTTGGAGTCCCAGTAAACGAAACAGACTGGGAGTAAGGATAGCTAACTATTTCCCCATTTGGCCATGTACCTGCCTTTGGAACTCTAATAAGATATCCTTTACCAACTGTCATAGCATTAGTTGCCGACTCGGCTACCCATCCGTTATTGTATGAATACAACTTATTGGGATCTGAATTTGGTGATAGTAAATTAAACTTCTGTCCAGATACTGGAGAAGACCAATACGTATAATCTAACGCGTTCATTGCTGTCGTTGTACGGTTGTAAATAATATTCCCTGAATTAGAAACATTATTCGTTTGTAATAAACTAGCATTATTCTTAAAAGTCAGACTAGTTCCTGCATTCGTGTTAACATTAACAGCATTTATAATAGACAATGTGGCGCCTGAGTCAAATACAACTTTAATCCCTGAATTTACCTGACAAGAACATCCATTTATATCTCCAGCTGTCCCAGTTGAAGAAGTGAAATTTCCTGAAAAAACAATATTCTGATTTATATTTGGAGTACCACTTGTCCATCCTGAACCATTCCAATAATTGGTAACTAAGCTTGCAACAGTAGCCGGTAGTGAAGCTGAAGAAGTACAACCTGTTACTGAATTACTTACAGTAAAAGTATAGCTATTTGGCGCAAGATTTGTAATAACTGCACTCGAACCAGAACCCGATGTAGTAACAGTAACCGGATTAGTTACTATTGTCCAATTACCAGAAGGGAGACCACTTAGAGGAACACTTCCAAAAGGAACGGTACAAGTTGGAGGTGTAACCAATCCTATTGTTGGAGCTGTTGGTGTAGCATTAATCGTTATAGACACCGCCTGCGTTGTATTACAGTTCGCATTCGTAATTGTCATTATGCCGGAGTAAGTTCCTGCTACAACATTTGCAGGAACTACTATCGTATTTAAACTACCTCCTGTTGGTGAGAAAGCAAAAGAAGTATTAAGTTGATCTGCTAATAAATTAGTATTTGCCGTTGCATTCCAGTCAATGCTATATCCTGAAGGAGTTCCTGTAGTTGCAGTATAGATTAATGTTGCATTTTGTGAGCCAGCACTCGTACAAACACTTATCATTGTTCCAGTTGTAGTAATTGTTGGTAAAGCATTAACAGTTACGGTAAAAATTGATCCTGTACTAACACATCCATTTGCATTTTTAACTGTCAATGTACCTGTATAAGTACCTCCTACTGTACCCGCAGGAACAGCAATTGCAATAGGGCTTGCTGATAATGATGCGTTTGTAACAGCTGCAAAAGTATTGCTAGGTGAAACATTCCAAACAATACTGTAGGTAGTTGGAGTTCCTGAAGTTGCACTATAAGCTAAAGTTGTATTTTGAACACTTGTATTAAAACAAACGCTTGCTGTGGTTGCTGATAAGGCTATTGTTGGTAAATCATTTACTATAACGGTAAAACTTGTACCAGAACTAACACATCCATTTGCATTTTTAACTGTCAATGTACCCGTATAAGTACCTCCTACTGTACCCGCAGGAACGATAATTGTAATGGGACTTGCTGATAATGATGCGTTTGTAACAGCTGCAAAAGTATTGCTAGGTGAAACATTCCAAACAATACTGTAGGTAGTTGGAGTTCCTGAAGTTGCACTATAAGCTAAAGTTGTATTTTGAACACTTGTATTAAAACAAACGCTTGCTGTGGTTGCTGATAGGGTTATTGTTGGTAAATCATTTACTGTAACGGTAAAACTTGTACCAGAACTAACACATCCATTTGCATTTTTAACTGTCAACGTACCCGTATAAGTACCTCCTACTGTACCTGCAGGAACAGCAATTGTAATGGGACTTGCTGATAATGACACGTTTGTAACCGCTGCAAAAGTATTGCTAGGTGAAACATTCCAAACAATACTATAGGTAGTTGGAGTTCCTGAAGTTGCACTATAAGCTAAGGTTGTATTTTGGGCGTTCGCATTAAAACAAACACTTGCGGTAGCTGCTGATAGGGTTATCGTTGGTAAATCATTTACTGTAACGGTAAAACTTGTACCAGAACTAACACATCCATTTGCATTTTTAACTGTCAATGTACCCGTATAAGTACCTCCTACTGTACCCGCAGGAACAGCAATTGCAATAGGGCTTGCTGATAATGATGCGTTTGTAACCGCTGCAAAAGTATTACTAGGTGAAACATTCCAAACAATACTGTAGGTAGTTGGAGTTCCTGAAGTTGCACTATAAGCTAAAGTTGTATTTTGGGCACTTGTATTAAAACAAACGCTTGCGGTAGCTGCTGATAGGGTTATCGTTGGTAAATCATTTACTGTAACGGTAAAACTTGTACCAGAACTAACACATCCATTTGCATTTTTAACTGTCAACGTACCCGTATAAGTACCTCCTACTGTACCCGCAGGAACAGCAATTGTAATGGGACTTGCTGATAATGACGCGTTTGTAACCGCTGAAAAAGTATTACTAGGTGAAACATTCCAAACAATACTATAGGTAGTTGGAGTTCCTGAAGTTGCACTATAAGCTAAAGTTGTATTTTGGGCACTTGTATTAAAACAAACGCTTGCTGTGGTTGCTGATAAGGTTATAGTTGGCAGAGGATTTACAGTTACTGAAAAACTTGAGCCTGAACTACTAACACAACCTGCGGCATTATTTACCGTTAATGTACCAGTATAAGTTCCTACTGCAGTACCTGCAGGAACGGCAATAGTAATAGGACTTGCTCCCAAAACAGCATTAGTAACTGCCACAAAAGTATTTGCTGGCGATGCATTCCAAACAATGCTGTAAGATGTAGGAGTATTTGTTGTTGCACTATAACTTAATGTGGTATTTTGAGCACTTGAACTAGAACAAACTGTAACTGCAGAGGCTGCTAATGTTATTGTTGGCAAAGCACTTACTGTTATAGTAGCTGTATTATTAGTAGTAGGATTAGACGAACAAGCCCCTGATGTAAGCGCAGTAACTGTTATAGTACTAGATCCCGCTGTCGTTAACCCTACAGCTGTAAAGCCTCCTGTTCCAGCTGTACTAACCGTCATATTTGCAGTTAGTCCAGTAGCACTAGGACTACTCCTATTATAAGTAACGACGTAATTACCAACAGGTAATGATAATGCACTTGAGGTTAATGTTACTGTAGATGTAGTACCTACAGACAAGCACACATTTGTTGCGCTAGTACCTGTAATATTATAAGTTGGACAAGTATAAGTAATCGATATTTCACCTGCTCCTCCTGTACCTCCAATTTGAGCTACCCCTAATGCAGAATTTATTGCTCCACCTCCACCTCCACCAGGGGCAGTACCTATATTTCCCGGCGCGGTTCCCAAAATCAAACTTGAATTAGCAACTCCTCCGGCACCTCCCGAATTTCCGCCCGCTCCTCCAGCTCCTGAGAAAAGACCTAATGATAATAATGCTGAATTACCTGCACCTCCTGCAACACCAGCTATCCTGGTTGTTCCTGCTGACGCTGCAACTGTACCACCTGCTGTCGCACCTGGGGCAGTTCCTGTATTATTAGCACCTCCTCCTGATCCTCCGGCTGCCAAAAATGAAGCTTCAAAACCTGTAATTGTAGAATTCCCTCCTGCTGTACCATTTGCTCCTGTTGTACCGAATGTCTGACCTGCAACAACCACACTCAAAGCTGCTCCGGGAGTAACTGCAAGTACAGAGCTTACATAAGCTCCTCCTCCTCCTCCGGCAGCACCTCTTCCTACAAGTAAACCAGCACCGCTGGCTCCACCTCCAGATCCACCTCCACCCCAAGCCTTACCGGTAATACTAGTAACACCAGCAGGAACGGTAAATGTACCACTTGTTGTAAACATGTCTGTGGTCTGTGACCATGAATAAATACTAATAAAACAGAAAAACAAAGATAATTTTAGTCTCATAATAGTAGGTTTAATGATAAAAAAATCAACTAATTCTTTGTGATGTTTATGAGTGGTATTAAAAAGACGACAGTACTAATTGAAGAAATTAATTAATAACATGTCCTTTTCTCTAAAGGAAAATAAAAATTCCATAACATCCTGGGGCAAAGACAATTATAAAATACATTATTAAATTTAATGAAAATAAATTGAAATCAGTTATAATATTATTCATATTATTATACATTACAGAGAGCGAAATTGAATTATTGATAACTATTTAACACATAAATGAATAATAACATGTAATTTGGATTATCGATCACAATAACATATATCTTAATCAGATTTTTATTTATTCTTTTTTCATTTGGATACTTTCTAAAGCAAACTTTCTAAACGAAACAATCTTCTGAAAAAAAATTAAAGCTTTACATTTGTTTTTTATTCAATATTAAAACTACGATAGCCTGTATGAAATCAGATTGTACTCCCAAAGAAGCTTTACAAAAATTAGAGCATTTTTGTGCTTATCAAGAGCGCTGTCATGATGAAGTTGTATCTAAATTATATAGCTTAAAAATGACTTCAGACGAGATAGACTCTATTGTTGTACAACTTATTACAGACAATTTTCTTAATGAAACCCGCTTTGCCTGTAGTTTCGCCCAAGGAAAACATAGAATAAAGCAATGGGGAAAAATAAGAATCGTAAACGAACTCAAAGCACGCCATATTACTTCTACCAATATTAATCTTGCTCTTGCCGGAATTAGTGCTGAAGAATATATAGAGACATTTGAAAAGTTAACTCAAAAATGTTGGGATGGCATACATGAAAATAATCAGCTTAAAAAACGCAAGAAATTTTGCGATTATATACTACGCCGAGGCTATGAAAGTAATATGGTATATGAAAAGGTAAAAGAACTGGAAGCCGAAGCAAAATAATTTTCTACTTTATAGAAAAACGATACCCATTTTTAATATTGGCTAAATCTAGACTTAGCTTATATATATTCTACAAATTATATCTAATAAAATTATCTACAAATAATTCAATCGATTTCTTAAATACAGATCATTTCTAAAAACTCAATTCCTAATCCATATAGCATCATTTACTAGTGATTTGCGCTTAAATTAAGCAAATTAATTGTAAGTAAAAGCGCCAAAAAACTAACTTTAGTTGCTCTTTGTCGAGTTTTTAAACACTTTGTCGAAAACTTTGAAAATTTAAATCCTGTTAACATTTTCACCTTGTAAGTAGGTGTACTTTTGCGCGTTTAAAAAAAAATGCACCTAAAAAAGCACAAAAAATCTAGCCTACTTATATGAGAAAATTTATACTTTATTTTTTATTATTACCTTTTTTTGGATTTGGACAAATTGTTGATTTAGTAAAATGGAATGGAAATAATGGAGTTAGTCCACAAACCTATCCTGGAGTTATTAATCCTGCTGTCGATCCAACCAAAATTACAGCGTATGGTGGAGTAAATCTAGCCTCAGCGCCTATAAATAATTCAGGAGAAAATGTCTTCTTTCAAATAGGAAATTGGCCAACACCTCAACAAAACAAAGGAAGTTATGATCCTGAAAAGTATATACAATTTACTATAACATCAAAACCAAATCATAAAATTGATTTAAACACTTTTAATATTACTTATAGAAGTCAAGGAGGAGGTTCTAAGGAGAAATTCCAAATCCATTATTCAAAGGATATTAATTTCAAAACTGGTGTGAAAACTTTGATTTCAGAAACAACAAGCAGCAACTCTTGGACTACTATCAATCCAACCTTTTCTGATGAAATAAATCCAGTACTACCTAATCAAATTGTTTACATAAGGCTATATGTTTATAACAGTAATAATAATTTTCACCTAAAAATAGGTTCTAATAGTAATAATTTAGGACCAACAATTACAGGTAGTACTTCAAATTTTGATACCAATAAAATACTTGCAATTAATGATTATGAATCCACTTCTAAAAATTTGGCAGTAAACTTACCAATTACTAAAAATGATGTTAAAGGATCAAGCGAAATAAATAAGATTGTAATAAATTCTCTGCCTAGTTTAAATGGTGGAACAGTATTAATCAATAAAGACTTAACCTTTACTTTCAACCCAACAATAGGTTTTACAGGTAAAACTTCGTTTACTTATACTATTTCAAACGCAACAGGTTCTTCAACAGCCACAGTTTTCATAACTGTTAATGAAACAAAAGCTGAAAGCCTAGCTATATGGGACGCTACTAACTCTGATCAATTGACTCCAATTGTCAACAATAATGTTGTCCCATATCCAATTACTACTAAAGGTAACAATATGAAAGTAGAGTATACGAATTGGAGTGATGCTTTCTTTCTATTTGGAAAATGGCCAACTCCACAAGAAAACGAAGGCAATATTAATCTCATGAAATATGCCTTGTTTAAAATAGCTCCAGATAAAGATCATGAAATTGAATTAAGTACATTTAGTTTTTCTTATAGAAGCCAAGGCGGTAATAATGAAAGATTTGAAATTCGCTATTCAAAAGATATTAATTTTATTACTGATGTTAAAACTTTAATCCCACAAACAACTAGTAGTACATCATGGACTACTGTAAATCCTTCTTTTTCAAATGACATAAACCCTATAGCGCCTAATGAAACAGTATACATAAGAGTTTATGCATATAATAGTAATAATAATTTTCATATAAAAACTGGAGCCTCAATAAATGGTTATGTAAAAAACATTAGCACAATAATAGCAAACAATGACTCTGCAACCACAGAAATGAATCAAGCTATTGATATTCCAATTTTAAAAAATGACATAGTTGGACTAGAACCTTTGCAAAATATTGTTATTACAAAACAACCATCAAGCTCAGAGGGAACAGTAATTATTAGTAGCACTAAGGAGGCTACTTTCACACCTGCTCCAAATTTTACAGGAACAACTTCTTTTACATATACAATTAATAACAAAAAAAGTTATTCTTCGGCTACAGTAACTGTACTTGTAAAAGAACCTCTTATCAAAACAGTAATCTGGACTGGCAAACGTTGGAAAAATGGTTATCCAAGTGCCAATACTGATGTTATTATTGAAGGGAACTATGATAGTAAAACAAGACTTCTAGAATCTTACGAAATACTAGCTAACGTAAATAAATTAATTATAAAATCAAAAATACAAGTTACAATCAATGAAGGCGAAACCTTGATTGTAAATAATAACATTGTTAATGATGGTTCTTTAATTATAAAAAATGCAGGAGCACTAGTTCAAACAAACGACAATGCATCATATACTGGATCTATGGGTTCGTTTGAGATGGAAAGAATAACAAAAGCAATGTACTCAACGGATTACACTTATTGGTCATCGCCCTTGACAACCGACTCAAAATTTACATTAAAAATGTTATCGCCAAATTCTACAGGAAATAGATATTATAGCTATAGCACAGACAAAGGATGGGAACTTAATAGTAGTGGTTCATTAGAAATGAAACCTGGATATGGTTACATTGTAAGAGCCCCTTATAACAGCAATCTAGACATTAAATTACCATACACTGCTAATTTTATTGGAAAACCAAACAACGGCATTACAAATGTAGATGTATTTACTATTGGTGATTATACAACCAATCTAATAGGAAATCCATATCCATCAGCAATAAGTGCCGACTTATTTTATGAGCAAAACAAAGCACTGATAAAAGGAACTTTTTATTTCTGGACACATAATACACGAATAAGCTCTGTAGTTGGTCCAAATGGACAATATAACTATAGTCCATCTGATTACATTTCATACAATGCCACTGGAGCAACTAGTTCTGGAGATACTGCATACTGTTCTACCTGCGGAGGCGAAAAAATGACAGGTAATATTGCTAGTGGCCAAAGTTTCTTTGTACAGGCTAAAAAGTCAGGCAAATTAACCTATAATAATGCCATGAGAGTTAAATTGAACTCTAAAAACAATGAATTTTCTAGAGCTTCAAAAACTGAGGAAAAAACCATAACAACTATTGAAAAAAACAGAGTTTGGTTAAACCTAAAAAATGATGACGGCCTTTACAATGAAACCCTTTTGGGATACATAACTGGTGCCACAAATGATTTAGATGAAGCTTATGATGGTCCATCCTATTCAGCAGGAACCGCAATTTATTCTATTTTAAATAATGAAAATTTAGTGATCCAAGGCCGTGCTTTACCTTTTGATGAAAATGAGGTTATCCCTTTAGGAATTATTACTGATGCTGCTGGCGAATATACTATTGGCATCGAAAGTATGGATGGTTTTTTCCGTAATGAAAAAGTGTTCTTGACTGATAAAACAACCAACATTACAACCAACTTAAAAGATTCTCGCTATTCTTTTAAATCTGAATCAGGAACTTTTAATGATCGATTTTCTTTACGTTTTACTCAAAAAACATTAGGAATCGACAAACCAATATTGGCAGAAAACGGAATCATAGTTTACAACCAAAATAAGCAAATTCAGGTTTCCTCAAATGACAAAAACATCAATTCTATTATGATCTATGATATACTAGGAAAGATTATATATAAAAAAGATACTATAAATAATACCACATTTAGTACCGGAGAGTTGCAGGTTCCAGATCAAATTGTAATTGTCAAAATTAAAACGGAAGACAATTCAATAATTACAAAAAAGATAATTTTGTAATAAAACAAAAAGAGGCTATTATAATAAATAGCCTCTTTTTGTTTTCGGATACCTCTATCTGACATTTTTTCAAATATATGATTCTCAGAAAGGACTGCGGCTTTTTAAACAGTCTCCAATAGAAGAAAATTAAATACTTAGATTGATTAGTAAGAACCATCCACTTCTATATATCCTGCTTTTTTACTTATATAAAGCAACTCTAGTGTTTCTGCATCAAAATAAGCAAAACAGTACATTCCTTCGAAAAATGAAGTAATTTCGCCATTTTCATTATATTCTACATTAGTGCTTTTTGTTTTAAATGATACCACATAAACTTCTTTTGTTTTTCCATCTCTTATTTTTTTTAATTCTTTGTCCCAACAATTGAAAGCAATACGTTCCTCGTATGAAATTATGCTTGTCTTATTAAGCCAATTTTTTAAGTTTTCAATTACCTGTTCTTTTGCATTCATACTTTTATTTTATTTTTGTTACATCAATGTTATATGCTCTACATGCAGTAATTATTTCCTCCATATATTCTTGAGCCCTTTCTATCTGTGCTTTATTAAACTTACTTTTATTTTTCATAATTTCATCAAATACATATTTTTCACGCTTATAAGTTCTAATAGCATCTAATACATAGTTGCCACTAATGTCAACTGCACCTTTTAGATATTCATCTAATCCAATTTTTTTAAATTCTTCAAAATGCTTAAATTCATGGAAAATTTCAAATTCTGTTGCGCCTTTTTCAACATATAATGTACCAGAAAACGGGTGAAAGCCTGCTTTATTACCTTGTAAAATTTCATGTCCTTTTGGAACTACCATTAGTTTTGATTTTCCATTCGACATTTTATTTATTTTCCGAATATATACATTTATTTCTTTTTTTGATAATTTTTTAGCCCCTAAATAACCTCTTCTACTTACTGGTTTACCATCCCAATTTGCTAAATAATCAAAAAGATCCTCAAACTCTTTCTCACTCATCTTAGAAACATCTTTACCTGTTTCTGCTTCTACAAGTCTGTTTGCTTCATTAGCTACTCGTCTTATTTCTTTAGCATCTTCAGCAGTTTTTGCAATTTCGGCCGCGGCGTTTCCTTCTTTGGCGATTCGGGATAAATTAGGTAATCCAAAAGAAGCAAGATCTACTGTTACACTAAAAGCAATCCAGAGATTGGCTAGCCAGCCATAACCGTTTTTGTGCCAGTTTTCTAAAGTGCCATTACTTAACATTACATAATGAGCAACATCTTTTGCCAAAACAACTCCCGCAAGTGCTCTTGCAGTCAGAGATGCTCCTTTTGCCAACACGATACGCAAGGCACCAAAAGCAGATACTAAACTGAGGAAATCTGTAGCAATATCAAACCAATCCCAGTTTGATTGTTTAGTAGCCATATTGTGGAGTTTTAAGGCTATGACAAACGTGTTTTCGTCGCCTATTTGCTCACCTAAATCTCCTAATTTGGTTCCGAAATTTAATTTTGCTAATGGATTAAAGGGTTTGCTAAAAATAAAATATTGAGGAAGGTATATTTCCTGAACCCCTGGAGGGTACATTCTATCGAGTTCTTTTGGATTAAGTGCTGCTCTAGGAGCTCCTACTAATTCGGTTTTATCTTTATAATTGTCTACATAAATTTTTCCTCCTGACCAATTGGTTTTTACATGTACATCTCTAAATAAATAATAGGCGTTGTCAAAGTACACAATGTCTGTTGGTTTTGTCTTATCAAAATCGCCTACCAGACGAGTTAAAAAACGCAGTAAATCTTGTACTTCTTCACCATCAAGCTTATTGTATATTCTATGTAATAAATCCGTATCACGGAGTGTAGTGTATAAATGTTCTCTGTTTTTTATAGCATAAAGAATGTGTAAAACGGCTTTATCTTCGTTTGTATCCAATTCTGTAGGTGTTCCTATTGCTTCTAAAATAGATATATTTTTTAAAATAAGGTCAAGATGTTTATACAATTCCTGATCATTCATTTTTCCAAATAATGTGCTGGGAAGTGATTCATAAATAACATCTAATTTGTTAGGATCAGACTTGGCTTCTTTTATTTTTTTAAGATACAAATCAATAATCACTTGAGCATCGCTGGTAATTGCGACTCCCAGCAAACCAAAAAGAGTGATGTAAAGATCAAAATCACGAACCGTAAATTTAAAGGCAATCTTCTTTAAGTCATGGTCAAAAATAGTCAGCGTAAAATCGGTGTGGTATTTTCCAATTTCAATAGAAGGACTAAATGTTATTAAATTTATCCCATTAAAGTCATTCCACTCTAAATGTACTCCTCCTTTTTTTTGAGCTCCTTGGCTGTCGTTATAAATTATGCTTCCTAATTTTTCGGGTGTACTCATTCTTGTACTACCAATAAATTGACTAAAAGAAGTATTAGGATAAACATTGTTAATCTTACTTTTAATACATTCTATGACTTGGAATACTGGTATGAAATTAACAGAGGTACTTATCTGAGAATTTTTAATATACTTCTCCATTTCAGCGGTATTTTTATCGTCTTCTATTTGCTGTCGCCAAATACCAATCATAATTTGCCTGAACCTTGCCATTTCGGCAGGACTGGTATCTTCTAGTACTATTGTATGGTTTTTAATAATCATTGCGGTCTGTTTTAATAAGACTGCAAAAATATACCGAAGTAGCATGTTTTAAAAATAATACACAACTGCAAATCAGTAGTTTCAGTAGATGATAAGATATCTGTGATTTGAAATCAAGAAAAAAATTGAGGCTATCTATAAACACAAATAATCTCTTTTTAGTTAGCTTACAAGAGCTATTCAAAATTATTTATGAATGCTAAAAACTGGAAACATAAACGAATAGGCAGGAAGTGATTAGCCTAAATTATTTTTGATAGATAAGAAAACCTGTGTTGATTGCACGGGTTTTCTTATATTTGCAACTTCTAAAATCATCACCTTAGAAACTAAAAGATTGCCCTTGTATTATGTGGGTCGAAGTGGAAACGCTCGACAAATGCTGTGATGAGCATTAGAACCGCTAACGTACAAGGGTTTTTATATTCTAAAATCATCACAATTATGAATGCAAAAAACACACCCGCTACAAGCTACGACCCTGAAAAGCTTATCGAATTTTTTAATAAGGACGTCCCGCCTGAATCTATGGCTAAAATAATTCGCAACCTAAACTACGTAATCGCATTGACCTTAATTAGAAAAAATGAAACATTAGAACACCATACAAAAGAATTAGACCACGGGTTATATTGGTTAAATCAATTAGCCGAAATTCTAAACCCCCATCTTACTATTGATTAAAAAAAAGAGGCTATCTAAAAATGATAGCCTCTTTTTTTATGCTTTTTCTATTAAAATACTCACTGCATTTCCTCCAAAACCTACTGCATTAATTAAAATCTTTTTTATAGGTTTCGTTTGTTGTTGCTCTTCTGCAAAAGGAACTCCAATAAACGTATTGTGTTGCATCATTAAGATTGCCATTTCTACACTCAGTATTCCCGAAGCTCCAAAAGTATGTCCAATCTTCCATTTATTGGTAGTAAGCAGCGGAAGCTTAGTCCCTGCTATCGGAGCAAATATCTTTTGGATTGCTCTATATTCTGTTAAATCACCTTTTATTGTTCCTGGCGCATGCATTACAATTACATCTACATCTTCTGGGCTTATTTCTTTTAAAGCCATTTTCATTGATTTTTGAAAACAAGTTGCTTCTGCCGAAATAGATATATTATGCTCCAAAACTTCTGTAGCATATCCTACTCCTGTAACGTAAGCAATGGCATTTTCTTTCTCTCCAGCTTCAAGACAACAAACTGCTGCTCCCTCGCCCAAAACCATCGTATTTTGAGTTTTATCTAAATCAAAAGCCAGATTAGGCCATTTGTCGGTATTTAAATCTACTCGGGAATAAATTTTTAAAGCGCGCATTTGTGCAATCGTAAAATCGGTCAACGGAGCTTCACTACCACCTACCAAAAACTTATCGACCATTCCTGCTCTTATCCATGCTACACCATTTAACAAAGCATGTAACGCTGTAGAGCATGTAATCGAATGTGAGATTTCTGGGCCAGAACTCTGTAAATCATGCGCTATCCAAGACGATATATTTCCTAATGTGGTTGTTGGCGAAGCCAATGTTTGGGCTTTTCCAGTTTCTAAATATTCTTGATAATGCTTTTCGAATAAATCGGTTGCTCCACGAGAAGAACCAATATTAATTCCAAAAACTGCCTCTGAATCCCATCCGGAATTTTTTATTGCCTCTCGTGATGCCGCTAAAGCAAACAAAACACTATTGTCAAGAAATTTATATTTAATATCCGAATTACGAACCTGATCTATAATTTGTTTAGAATCAGCATTAAGTGCAGCAACTGGAGTTTCTTGTTTGTCCAATTGTTGCAAAGTAAAACAATGTTTATTACTCAAATAATTCTCCCAAACGTCTTTTGGATTGTTTCCTAAAGGCGAAATAGAAGAAAATGCGGTAATCGCGATTTTTTTATTCAATGTTATTATTTTATTAACCGAAAAAGTTGCAATCCCGATAACTCTCGAGATACGCAAAGTTTGCAGTGTTTTAAGATTTTATTAAATCCAACAAGTCTAACTAATCTAATGGTCTAAAATTAATTATACCATCTCTATAGCTTCTTCTATAATTGAATACACTTTATCAAGTTGCTCATCATTAATAATATATGGTGGCAAAATGTAAACTATATTCCCAACTGGCCTTAGAATAACTCCTTTATCAATAAAGAAATTATAAAGTTTATTTCTCATCGATCCATAATAGCTTTCTTCTGAATCAGATTTTATTTCTAATGCAAAAATAACTCCTAACACTCTGGTTGTAACAACTCTTGGGTGATTTTTTATTTTATTCTGAAAATTAAGATGTCTTTTATTTACACGCACGATATTGTCTTGCATTTCTTGAGTTTGCAACAAATCAATACTTGCCAAAGCTGCAGCGCATCCTGTAGGATTAGCTGTAAAAGTGTGCCCATGAAACAATGCCTTATTAATATCATCATCATAAAAAGCATCAAAAACATCTTGAGTAAAAGTTGTAATTGCCATCGGGATTGTCCCTCCTGTTAATGCTTTCGAAAGACACATCATATCTGGTTTTTCATTCACATAATCCATTGCAAATGTTTTACCAGTTTTACCAAAACCTGTCATCACTTCATCGGCAATTGTAAGAACATTATTTGCTGCACAAATCTTAATTAAAGTTTCTAGTGCTTCTGGCTCATGCATAACCATTCCCGCTGCTCCCTGAACTAAGGGTTCAAAAATAAATCCTGCACAATTCTTCTCTTCTATTACTCTTTTTAATGCATCAAAACTCTCCTGCTCTTGTCCTTTTACTGGAGCTGGAATTCGAACTACATCTATAAACATTCCTTGAAAAGCCTGTGTATAAAATGAAATTCCGCTTGCAGCCATTGCCGCAAATGTATCTCCATGAAAAGCATTTTCAAAAGCAATAATCGTAGTTCGTTTTTCTCCTTTGTTAAAGAAATATTGCAAAGCAACTTTTATTGCTACTTCTACCGCTGTAGAACCATTATCAGAAAAGAAAATTTTCTGTTGATTTTTAGGTAAAATTTCAATTAATCTTTCAGCAAGAACAATTGCTGGTTCATGCGTAAATCCCCCAAACAAAACGTGTTCCAGCGTAGTTAACTGTTTGTAGATCGCATCGGCAATAAACCGATTACTGTGTCCAAAAGGGTTTACCCACCAAGAGGCAATTGCATCTATATATTCTTTATTGTTTTCGTCCCAAAGTAATGCACCTTCTCCTCGAGAAATAGCAATTGGTACTGCAGCAGTTTTATGTTGTGTATAAGGATGCCAAAGATATTGGCTGTCTTTTTCTGATAATGTCATTTTGTGTGAAATGTTTATTTGTAAAAAGTAAACTGTGTTTTTTGTAAAATGTATTCTGCAAGATGTGGAATGTATTTTACTTTCCACAAAAAACATTTTACAATTCTAAAAGATTCTCTCGAAATAAATCGGCGTATTCGCGAATTACATTTTGGTCAAAATAAGGTTCTTCATCAATTCGCCCAATACATTTAACCCCTGTACTATTTAAAATAATTGCTTCAGAAGATTTATTTTCGCTTCCGCTAAAAATAATTCCTGCAATATTTAATTTTCGGCTCTTCAAGGCTTCAATTGTTAGCACTGTATGGTTGATACTTCCTAAATAATGCCTAGAAACCACTATAACTTTATAATTTGGTTGAATTAAATCAATTACAAATTCTTTATTATTTAATGGTACAAAAACTCCTCCTGCTCCTTCAATAACCAAATGATTATCAGTCTTTGGTTCAGTTATCTCATTCAAATCAATAGTAATTCCATCAATTTCGGCTGCCAAATGAGGGCTTGCAGGCGTATTTAATGCATATGAATTTTTATGAAATTGAGATTTTTTATTCGAAATTTTTGACTGAACTTTTCCTGTATCTGAGTTATCTAAATCTCCTGCCTGAATTGGTTTCCAATAATCTGCTTCTAATGCTTCTACGATAATAGCCGAAGCAATTGTTTTACCAACATCGGTAGAAATACCTGTAATAAATAGTTTCATTCCCTTGTTTTTATTGCGTACAAAAATACCAATAAAAACAAAACCCATCATTACGATGGGTTTATTGTTTTTGATTATTCTTCTTTTAATTGATCTATAACCTTTTTGATTTCTTTAGCGTATTTGCCATAAAAATAATATACCCACCACTCCAGTGCCAATCCCATAAACAGAATAGAAAAAGTTACTACCGTAAACACACTAATTAATTGAGGATTGCTAAAATCATTTAACTGAAATCCTGATTGTTTTGAAAATTTGTCATATAAAAACCCAATTAAAAACAAAACCATAAACGGAGTTAAAGCAAACCCAAAAGTTTTGTATAATTCCATATTTAACCTAATATCAAAATAGGTTTCATACAAACTGTCTTTTGTACTTAAAGTAATCTTGTTTAATCTTTTATAAAACAAATACAGCTTTACTAAATAATACACACAAACTGCAACAAATATGCTGAAAAACAAATAAAATGGCGCAATCCATTTTTCTGGGAAAGCATATAAATAAGGCACAAATCCTATAAAAATCACAGAAATAGACTGATAAAGAAGTTCTTTTTTAAGGTTTTTTCTAATTTTATCCAAAGGCGTATTTGCCGATTCAATTTTTTCTAAATTATCTGGAAGAATGACATTTTCAGCCTTTTCATTATTCCATGCGTTTTGTATATCGTTAAAATCCATATCCTTGATTTTTAATTATTTCTTTTAATTTTTCTTTTGCTCTATTTAATTTCACTCTTGCATTTCCCTCAGAAATCCCAAGGTTTTCACCTATTTCTTTATGCGAAAAGCCTTCTAACTGATAAAATATAATCGCTTTATCAATCTTTTCGAGTTTCTGAACTGCTTTATAAAAATGATCAATCTGACTTTCTTTTATATGCGAATCTGTTTCTTCCTCTTTAATATTTTCTGACGCAATTTCGTATCTATCTACTTTTCGTTTTTCTTTCTTAAGAAAAATGATAGCCGTATTAACTGCTACGCGATACATCCATGTTGAAAACTGACTTTCGTTTCTAAAAGAATCATGTGATTTCCAAAGTTGACAAACAATCTCCTGAAACAAATCTTGTTGATCATCATAATTATCCATGTACATTTTAGAAACTTTATATAAAATCCCTTTATGCCTTTCGATCCGATTTAAAAATTCTAGTTCTTTCTCTTTCAAAATATTTCTATTTCATTACTGGTTTTACTTTATATCCTGCCATTCTTAACAAATTAATCACTCCTTGTTCTCCAGCCAGATGAGCAGCTCCAACTGCTATAAATATAGATTGCTTTTTCATTAATTCAGGTATTTGGTTTACCCAATTACTATTTCTTTTATCTAACATTGCAATCCTTGTTTTTTCATTCATAAACTTATCGCCAGTTGTTCTCTTATAAAGAGCTTCAATATTCTCTGTTTTGTAATCATCTACTAAAGGAGTAGAACCATCCTTAACAGATTCTACCAACATTGAAATCATTTCATCATTTGTATAAGCGTCATCAAGGGTTTCAAATTGAGATTTAATAGTTTCTAAACCAGCCACTTCAAAATTTCTTTTTTTTGCCAGTTCTATAAATTCAAACTCATAAACTTTGAGATCTGTACATGGATACGTTTTCATAAAAATCAAACTCATCACAGAAGATAAACTATACTTATTTACTTGTTGAACATTCATCCCAGTACTTTTTTTCAAAATTTCTTCCAACGTCGATAATTGTAAAGCTGTTAATTTTTTATCGAGAGGTTCTTTACCCATTGCTAATTGTTGCATGTCTGTTATTTCATTTGGATCAGATAAATTAACTTCTAAAACTAATTTGTCTGAAGCCTCAAATGCTTTCTTTGTTTTTTCAGAAAGAAAATAATCTGCTCCACAAATCATGTGAATAGTTCCATACAAATAAGATGGCTTACTTAATCCTTTTCCTGAAACTTCCCATAAAAGACTATTCTCAAGTTTAGGAGATTTATCCTGTGCTTGTATTGTTGCACAAAAAATAATTGCGATTGCTACTGCTAGTGATTTAAATAAATTTTTCATTTTGATTGATTTTGATTGATTTTGATTGATTGATTTTGATTGATTGATTGATTTTGATTGATTGATTGATTTTGATTGATGATTTTGATTGATTTTGATTGATGATTAAAACTCGTTATTTACAATTTTCCCATTTTTCTTCGCTGCCAAGAAGCTATCGAAATAACAAATAAGCAGATCATTACGACAAGTAATTCTGTTTTAGGCTTATTTAAAAGAAATTGGTTTACTAAAGTATATCCCAATCCTAAAGAAGTTAAAAAGATAAATACGAAGTTGAAAATATTTTCGCTTTTTGAAGTTGATGTGGTTTTCATAATTGTGATTTTTTGATTACGACTCGTAAGTAATCGAATCATCAAAACGTTACAAAATTTTTAAACCTTTTTAAAGAAAGTGAGAAAATGCAATAGTTTAGGGAGTATATTTTTTTAAAAATTCTTAATTTCAAAAAGATATGCGTGAAAAAAAACACAGAGATTCACAAAATCAACTTTGTGATTGATTGTAGAACAATATTAAAACACGTAGTCTCTTAACAATTCTAAAGCCTGATTTATTTCCTTTTCCGAATTATAATTATGAATACAAAAACGCAATCGTTCCTGCCCTTCTGGAACTGTTGGAGACAAAATTGCTTTTACATCGAATCCTTTTTCTTGCAATTTTTGAGCAACAGCCTTTACATTTTCATTACCCGGAATAATTGCTGATTGAATTGTTGATTTACTTCTAACAAACATAGGTTGTAATCCAAGAAGTTTTTTTTGCTGATTGAAGTAAACAATATTCTGGCGTAGTATTTCGATAGTTTCTTTCTCTATCTCCAACTGCTGATAAGCAATAAAAATAGTAGCAACTGAATGTGGAGACAATCCTGTTGTGTAAATAAAACTTCTTGCAAAATTAACGAGATATTCTTTTAATTCTTGAGTACCAAGAACTGCTGCACCATGACATCCTAAACCCTTACCAAAAGTCATAATTCTGGCAAAAACTCTATTATGCAATCCTAAAAACTGTAACAATCCTTCGCCTTTCTCTCCAAAAACTCCTAATGCATGAGCTTCATCGATTACAAGGTAGCACTTATATTTTTCGGATAATAGTACCAATTCCTCTAGATTTGGACAATCTCCATCCATAGAAAAAACACTTTCGGTAACAATATAAATAATTGAATTTTGGTGTTTTACTATAAGTCGTTCTAAATCTTCAAAGTCATTATGATTAAATTTATACGTTTTAGCATTCGACATTAAAATTCCGTCACGAATAGAAGCATGACTTAGCTCATCATACAAAATAACATCATTGCGCTGCGGTATAGCACTAAAAAAACCAACATTGGCATCGTAACCCGAATTAAAGATTAAAGCCGATTCTGACTCATGAAACTGCGCTATAAAAGTTTCTGCAATTTTATACAAAGAATGGTTACCCGAAATTAATCTTGAACCTGTTGCTCCATTTTGTATATTTTTGGTATCGAGTAAATATTGGTGTGTTTTATTAAAAATTATCCCAGATTTTGAAAACCCAATATAATCGTTGGAAGTAAAATCAATTGATGCATTAACATCCGGCAATTGTCTAAGTGCATTGTTTTGCTTTCGTACAACTAATTTTTGAATAAGACTTTCTGGTAATTTCATAAAGCAAAGTTATAAAATTAAGCCTGAATTCATTACCTATTATATTTTTTTAGCGCTGTCCCTAAAGCTATCAGAATTTCATATTATAGCCGCCAAAAATAAATTCAAGCAATATCAAGCTTAATTATATTTTAGTCTAATTGAATTTTCATTAACTAAAATACTGAGATTAAAATTAAAACCATAAATTTTACAATGGCAGTTCTTAACAATAAAAAAGCCAGACATATGTCTGGCTTTTTTAACTTTATTCTGAATTGTCTTAGTCAGCTAAAACAATTATCTTATTGTCTTTCATCTCGATAGTACCTGACACAATATCTAAAGTATAAGTTTGGTCATTTACTTTCGTGAATTTACCCGCTACTTCTTTAGAAAAATTGAAGCTTGGCGCTACAATTTTAATAGTCCCTTTTTCTAAAATAGAAACAATAGGAGCGTGATGATTCAATATTTGAAAGCTTCCATCAACTCCTGGCAAAGTAACCGAAGTCACATTTCCTGAAAATAATTTTGCTTCTGGTGATACTATTTCTAAAGTCATTTTCTTTTAGTTTACAGTTTCAGTTAATAGCCTCAGCAAAATACTGCGACCCAATACTGAAAACTAGATTAAGCTTCTGCTAACATTTTCTCTCCAGCTTCGATTGCATCTTGAATAGAACCTTTAAGGTTGAAAGCTGCTTCTGGAAGATGATCTAACTCACCATCGATAATCATGTTAAATCCTTTGATAGTATCTTTAATATCAACCAATACTCCAGGAATACCTGTAAATTGCTCCGCTACGTGGAAAGGTTGAGATAAGAAACGTTGTACACGACGTGCTCTTGATACAGATAATTTATCTTCTTCTGATAACTCTTCCATACCTAGAATCGCGATGATATCTTGTAATTGTTTGTATTTTTGAAGAATTTCTTTTACTCTTTGTGCACAGTCATAGTGCTCATCACCTAAGATTTGAGGAGTCAAAATTCTAGAAGTAGAATCCAATGGATCTACTGCTGGATAAATACCTAACTCAGCAATTTTACGAGACAATACTGTTGTTGCATCTAAGTGAGCAAAAGTTGTTGCTGGCGCCGGGTCAGTTAAATCATCCGCAGGTACGTAAACCGCTTGTACAGATGTAATCGAACCTTTGTTTGTAGATGTAATACGTTCCTGCATCGCACCCATTTCTGTTGCTAATGTTGGTTGGTATCCTACCGCAGATGGCATACGACCTAAAAGAGCCGAAACCTCTGAACCTGCTTGTGTAAAACGGAAGATGTTATCAACGAAAAACAATACGTCTTTACCTTGATCTGTTCCTGCTCCATCACGGAAATACTCAGCGATAGATAATCCTGAAAGTGCCACACGTGCACGAGCTCCAGGAGGCTCATTCATTTGTCCGAAAACGAAAGTAGCTTTAGACTCTCTCATTCCTGGCATATCTACTTTAGATAAATCCCATCCTCCATTTTCCATAGAGTGCATGAAATCATCACCGTATTTTATAATTCCTGACTCTAACATCTCACGAAGTAAGTCATTTCCTTCACGTGTTCTTTCTCCTACTCCTGCGAATACTGAAAGTCCACCGTGACCTTTTGCGATATTGTTAATCAACTCCTGAATTAATACTGTTTTTCCAACACCAGCACCACCAAACAATCCAATTTTACCCCCTTTTGAGTAAGGCTCAATCAAATCGATTACTTTAATACCTGTGAACAATACTTCAGATGAAGTTGATAAATCTTCGAATCTTGGTGCTTGTCTGTGAATAGACAATCCATTCTCTCCTGTTTTTGGCAAGTTCCCTAAACCATCAATTGCATCTCCAATTACATTAAATAATCGACCATATACGTCTGGACCGATTGGCATTTGGATTGGATTTCCAGTTCCAACTACTTCATATCCACGGCTCAAACCATCTGTTGAGTCCATTGATATTGTACGAACTGTATTTTCTCCGATGTGAGATTGTACTTCAAGAACTAACAATGTTCCGTCTTTTTTAGTGATTTCTAATGAATCATAAATTTTTGGAAGTTCAACATCTTTACCGTTGAAAACGACGTCAACTACTGGTCCAATGATTTGGGCAACTTTTCCTATTACTTTTGACATTACTGTATGTGTTTATTAAATAGCTATTTAGGTTTAACGAAAATACCTCTTTTTTCAGTGCGCAAAGATAATTTTTAAAATATAAAATCAATAACTTTTTTTTAGAAAAATACTATAATTTTTACACTTAATAAAAATAAGTACATTGATTGCATAAAAGACCATCTTTTCAGCCCAATAAAAAAAAACCACCACATTACAAAAACGGGTGGCTTTCCTACTAAAAAAAATTGGCTTTGTTATAAATTTGCTGGATATTGAATTGGATAAATTCCCAAATCAACATGTCGCAATGTGGAACCATATTTTACATTAATCGCATCTATAAAGATATTAGCAATTAATCCGTACCCTCTTGCACTTGGATGAACCCCGTCTAGCGAAAATGCCCCTCCGGTTACATAAGCGGATGTCATATTAAAACCACCAAAATTAACCCCTCCGTTAGACAACTGAGCCATAACTGTTCTTGTATTCACAAAAGCTAATCCTTTTTCCTTAGCAATAGCTTCAATTGTTACATTATAAGCATCTGTTGCCGTACTCACTTCTTTTACTTCATCTTTTGACAACACCCAATTATCTGCCAGAGGCACCGACAAACCATTTACTTTTGTTGGATCTCCACCAACAGTAGTGCCTATAAATGTTCTGGAAATCAAAACCAAGAAATCTTCTTTTGTAGCTTGTCTGTAAGACGGTAGTCCGTATGCACTAAGATCAGTCAAATAACTATCTACAATTACAACCGCATTATTTCCTGCAGCAAATTTTATTGTACGACGAGCTGCTTCAGCTTCACTCAGTAATTTATTAGTAACCATCTGCTGCAAACCACCATTATAAACAGCGTATCCAGAATTTAACTGTGCCGCCAAAGGAGCCGTTAATGCAGCTGGATTATAAGGAACAGTTGTAAAATAAGGCAATGCATTTACGTAAGGTAAATTTGCTACTACCCCTTTAGCACCTCCTGCCGTTAAACCCGTAATCAAAGCCGTGTATACATTTGCAAACACAGTAGGATCCGTAATATCATTACTACCATAAGTAGCTGGATTAGGATTCCCTGTTTGATTTTTCCCTATCCCTCCTGATGTTGCATAACCTAAAACATCGTTTCCTCCTATAAATAAAGAGAAAAAAGTAGGTTTTTGAGCTACTGCATCTGCCAAGATTGTTGTTGTTGCCGAACTTGCAATACGGGCAAAATACGGATTTGCAGCTCCCGAAGGAACACCTGCAACATTACCATAACCTGCCGCCATAAGATGAAAACTCTTTGCTCCCGGAATTCCTAAATTACCAAATGAACCCGTTAAATGAGCCGTTATTGATGTCCCAGAAACCCCAGGCACATTAACCGGCGAACTTGTAAGTGGATTAAAAACTAACCTTGTTGGAAATCCAGCAACCTGTGTCCCACCTGAAGAAAACCCTCCTATATTATCAAGCATTAATGGCGTTGTAAAGGCACCTCCTCCTGCAAGAGCAAACTGCTGAGACAATATATTCGCATAAGAACCTTGTTGTCCTTTTGCAAATAAAGCCCCATCACTATATCCTGCCGCAAATGAATCTCCTAATGCAACATATTTTGTAAAAACAGCCGAACCAGGCGTTATCGGAACCTCTGCCGGCGTTGTATCTTCATCATCGTTATTACATGCTACAAAGGCCAATGAAACCAATAATAGCCATTTAAAATTTTTTATCATGATTTGTATTTTTTTTACATTAATATTCATTTTTCCACACTTCTTAAAATTTAATAAGAAATACAATAAACTATATACTTATAATTTATTTATGGGTTAATTGTCCATGAAGCAAACCATTGTTGCCCTATTAAACCTGCCCCTATTACCTGAATATAATCTTTTCCAAAAATATTTGTAGCTCCAATTTTGATAACCGATTTTAATTTAGGAATTCCATAGTTTATCTGAGCATCAAACACTGTATTTTCCGGAACCATTCCGTCAGCAAAAGATGCCTCCCATAAATACTCCGTATTCCATCTTACGTTCATATTAAATCCAAAATTTTTAAATAATTTAGAATTCCCTAACGAACCTTTAATTCTATGTTTTGGAGTATTAAATCCAGCAACAAATCCTGGATCTTTTGACTGATCAAAATTAAATTGTGAATAATTATAATTCACTCCTACTTCAAAATCTTTGTATACTTTTTTAGACAACCCAACCCCAACTCCAAAAGAAGATATTTGCGCAGTTGTATTAGTATAAACTTGATAAACTCTTCTGTCACCAAATGCTAGTGCCTGATAACTTTGTTGCACTGCTGGATTAGTAACATCTGTCCCTACAGTTCCGTAATACGGACTAATCACTCGGGCTGTATTCATGAAATTATCATAAATATTATAATATGCATTAACATCAATTGAAAAATCTCTTACTACCGAACGATATCCAACTTCAAAAGCTTGCACTTCTTCTGGTTTTACCAATCCAATATTCGCCACTTCAAGATTTGCTGGATTTCCGGTAGCTCCAAACGCCTGCACAGAAGCTACTGTATATGCATTTTCATAAGCTTTATGACCATTCATTGTCACTGTAGCTGGATTACCCGCTGCCTGACCTGCTAAACTCACTTCTCTAACTTCTGTAAAACGATCTAAATTTTCTGCCGCTGAACCAATTAATGCAAACGGACCTAAATCTAGACCGATATATTGATCCTGAGTTGTTGGATTTCTAAAACCTGTTTGGTATGAAACTCTAAAATTATGCACTTTTGTCGCTCCTGCAGAATAAACAAATGCTATCCTAGGCGATACATTTCCTTTAAAGTTTTGGCTTTTGTCATAACGAATAGATCCTGTAAATTTTAATCTATCATCCATCCATTTTTTAGCAAGCTGTGTATATGCTCCATATTCTTTATACCTTAACGGACCATCATAATCTGTAAAAATTGTCCCTTCAGAGTTCATTACATACTCTCTCCAAGAACCTCCTACTTGAACTTCAGCAAAATCAATAAGATCTTTAAAATTGTAATTTACATCAGAATGATACAACTTAGAATGATCTATAAACTTTGCTCCCTCTTTTAGATTTGGATTATCTATTACATCTGCAAACGCACTTGCAAATTGCGGAGAACCTGGTTCAAATCGTGCTGATCTTGGAGCACTAGGATTAGCTGGATCAATATTTGGTGCCAAGCCTAAACCTGGTGAAATATTATAATCTGCAAAAGTTCTAGCATATTTAGCAGCGTCATTTGCATTAAGCCCCAATACCGCAGAAGACAATTGAAAAGATTTAGCATAATCTGTAAACCAGTTCGTATCTGATTTAGCTGCTCTATTTACGTTCCAACCTGCAAAACGCATATCATAAGAATCTCCAGCATCTTCATTTGTCATATAAACCCTTGCGAAAAAGTTCTTTCCTTTTACCTCCAATTTAGTTTGGCCCATGAAAAAGTTCTTCAAAGAATATCTGTTTGCTCCTTGATAAATAGTACTACCTATACCTAATTTGTATTGGAATATAATCTCAGTTTCACTTTCCCAAGGCTTAAGATGCATTGCGAAATCAGCCTTTACACTTTCTGATTTATTATTATTCAAATCTTTTTCATGATATCCCGTTCTACTTACCTGTCCTACATTTGGAAGAAAAGTAGTAACCTCGTCTCCATAAATATTTAACCCATCATAGTTTTGATTATTAGCATGTCCGATAGAACCTCCTGTCAAACTTCTTTGATCATCTGCAATCCACTCCGTTGCTCTGATGAAATTAAAATTTGCTTTTATTGCAAAATGCTTACTAAATGCAGTAGCCGCTCTAAAACCAAAATCTACATAATCATTTGTTCCCGCTACATCTTGTGAAGTTTGTCCGTATTTAAAATAAGTACTAACACCTTGGTTTGTAAACGGGCTTTTGCTGTTCATAAACAAAATACCATTAAACGCATTAGCTCCATAAAGTGCAGATGATGCTCCTGGCAAAAGCTCTACACTTGCCACATCTAAATCATTCAGACCAATTAAGTTTCCTAACACAAAGTTCAATGCTGGAGATGAATTATCCATACCATCAACTAATTGCATAAAACGAGTATTAGCAACAGTTGCAAAACCTCTCGTATTTACCGATTTAAACGAAATACTACTGGTATTAAAAACAACTTCTTTTAGATTCTCCAAACCTTCATAAAAAGATGGAGCCGTAGTGTTTCTTATTTCCTGAATACCCATTCTTTCAATTGTAACTGGTGATTCAATTACTCTTTCTGGAGTTCTCGAAGCCGAAACAACAATCTCATTTAACATTGTTCTCTCCTCAACCAACGATACATTGACTTTTTGGTTTGCTGAAGTAACATTGACAGTTTTAGTCTCATATCCAACTGCCGTAATCCTAATTGTTAACGGTACACTTTTGGATGACTTTAAAATAAATGAACCGTCGAAATCAGTAGAAGTACTACTGGCCTCACCCACAACATTAATATTAGCTCCGGGAATTGCTTCTTTTTTATTATCGGTAACGGAACCTGAAATTGTACTCTGCGCAAAGGATACCCCGCAAAAGAACAATGATAGAATAAGTAAATACATTCTCATTTGGTTAGTTTTAGATGGTTTATGTTACCAAAGTACAAATATTTTTGATATTACTAAAAAAAGGTTAAAAAAAATTAATTTTCCTTAACTTTTTAGCAACAAAAATACATATTACACATTCGTGTTTTTTGAACTTTTGACAACTATTCCTCCCTAACTCATTGAAATATACTATGCATACATATTATTTTGAAGAAAAAAATGAATATTCTACAAAAATGAATTTCTTAATTTTTTGTTATAAAAAAAGCGAGATGTAAATCTCGCTTTTTCAAATACTTATGTTTTTATTCGTTTTTTATTCTACAGTAACTGACTTCGCCAAGTTTCTTGGTTGGTCAACATTACAACCTCTCATAACTGCTATATGATAAGATAAAAGCTGCAATGGAATTGTAGTAATTAACGGTGATAATGCATCTGAAGTTTCAGGTATTTCAATCACATAGTCTGCTAATTCACGTACTTGTGTATCTCCCTTGGTTACTACTGCAATAATTTTTCCACTTCTGGATTTTATTTCCTGAATATTACTTACAATTTTATCGTAATGTCCTTGCTTAGGCGCAATTACTATTACTGGCATATGCTCATCTATTAAAGCAATTGGTCCATGCTTCATTTCTGCTGCAGGATACCCTTCGGCATGAATATATGAGATTTCTTTAAGCTTCAAAGCCCCTTCAAGTGCTACAGGAAAATTATAACCTCTTCCTAAGTATAAACAATTTGGAGAATCCTTAAATACTCCTGCAATTTCTTTGGCAACATCATTTGTTTCCAAAACTTCTTTTACCTTATCTGGGATAAGTTCAAGCTCTTGCAAGTATCTATGAAAATCTGGACTAGACAATGTTCCTTTTGCTTTTGCTAAACGCAAAGCAATCATTGTTAATACAGTAATTTGAGTTGTAAATGCTTTTGTAGAAGCTACTCCAATCTCTGGGCCTGCATGTGTATAAGCACCTGCATGAGTCTCTCTAGAAATAGAAGAACCTACAACATTACATACACCAAACACAAATGCTCCATGCTCTTTTGCCAATTTAATAGCAGCCATAGTATCTGCAGTCTCTCCTGATTGAGAAATTGCTATAACTACATCTGTTTTATTGATAATAGGATTACGGTATCTAAATTCTGAAGCATATTCAACCTCTACTGGAATTCGGGCAAATTCCTCAAAGATATATTCTGCAACCAAACCTGCATGCCATGATGTACCACAAGCAACGATAATTATTCTGTCGGCATTAAGAAATTTTTCTAAATTATCTTCAACACCAGCTAGCTGAACAATTCCTTCATTTGCATGAAGTCTTCCTCTATAAGTATCTTTTATAACACTAGGCTGCTCATATATTTCCTTAAGCATGAAATGCTCATAACCACCTTTTTCAATTTGCTCTAAATTCATTTGAAGTTCCTGAATATAAGGATCAACTAATGAATCGTCTTTAATCTTTCTGATTTTGATAGGCTTATGCAATCTAATGTTTGCCATTTCTCCATCTTCTAGGTAAACTGCATTTGAAGTATATTCAATAAAAGGCGAAGCATCAGATGCAATAAAGTACTCTCCTTCACCTACTCCAATTGCCAATGGACTACCTAATCTGGCAGCTACAATTTCATTTGGATTTTTTCTATCAAATACTGCAATAGCATAAGCCCCTACAACTTGATTTAATGCAACTTGTACTGCCTTACCTAGTTTAAGCTTTTCTTTTTTCTGAACTTCTTCAATCAAATTTACCAATACTTCAGTATCAGTATCAGAATGAAAAACATATCCTCTTTTTTTTAATTCTTCTTTAAGTGGAGCATAGTTTTCAATAATACCATTATGTATTATCGCCAAATCTCCAGAATTAGATAAATGGGGATGTGAATTCACGTCATTAGGAACACCATGTGTTGCCCAACGCGTATGTCCTATTCCTATTGTTCCGTTTGTAGTAAAGCCTTCTTTAGCTTTAACTTCAAGATCCGAAACTTTACCTTTTGTTTTACAAAGTTTAATTGCTTCTCCGTCATATAACATAACTCCAGCACTATCATAACCTCTGTATTCGAGTCGTTTTAGTCCTTTTATTACTATAGGATACGCCTCTCTATATCCAATATATCCAACAATTCCACACATATATATTTAATTAATTTGGTTTCGTGTAGTAAATCTGAAGTTTCAATCTCTTACTTTCATCCGGAGTATTTGTTCCGTAAAGAATCGTTCCTAAAGGATTCATTACCGATGCTCTTGGTGCTTTAGTAAAAGGATCTCCTTTTACCGTTTTTATATCTGTCCCTTTTAATTTATTAGAAGCAACAATATTTATATCCTCAGTAACTACAATTCCCATCTTCACATTAGTTGAATCTGCATGTTTAATCAAATTCCTAACATGATTTGTAATTCTGATTTTATAAGTAGAACCTCTTTTAGTAACAGGGTCAACGTTTAATATACCATTAAAAACCTGTTTGATTTTTTTCGCATCAGTCGTAGCACTTGGAGTTCCATCATTATAATAATCAATAATTGGTCGATTATTATTAAAATCATACAAATAAATTCTGTTTGGCTCAGAAGGAACTTTATTTTCATCATAAGGCACTCCTTTCATAGCATCAGAATCAACATGAAAAATCAAATTAGCTTCGTTAATCAACCAGCCTTTACTTCTTATTTCTTCTAATTCCCCAGGCTTAAAAAGCTCTAATATAGCCATTGAACCCTCTCCTCCTTTTAAATACAACTTCTCGTCGCCAGTTGCTTTTGGAGTCGTTATTGCAGTATTATAAGCTGAATTAACATTAACTTCCTGTAATAAATTTACCGTATTACCTGTTAAATTAAGAATAAGAGTTTTATCCTCCATTGTTTCAGGAGCATCTGTTGTTATCTCTGTTTTTGCTTTATATTTTATAGTAATCTTTCCTTGTCTAAAATCAACATTAGCTAAACTACCAACTTCTCCATTACTTTCTACTTTAAAGTACAATCCTTTAAAATGATTTTTAAAAACATCATTTGTTGTCAACTTACCTGTCGCATCAAGTATCTCCTTTTGAAAAACACCTTTATCCAACGTCAGTTTCATTGCTGGCGCTCTTCTTACAGTAGTTTCTTTACCTGCATCATCTTTAGTTGTCTCAACTATTTCTGCCGCACTAAAAGTAAACTTATCGTTTTGACCTTCTACACCAGTATTCAAACGCGTCCCAACTTTGGCAGTGTCAAAAGTAGAATTTTGATCCGTAAAAAAAAGTTGTGAATTTGCAAAGTTACTATTCGGATCCAAATCAGCCATATAATACCCTGACTGATAAACACTAAGTTTCATTTCACCTGTTGCTGGACCATAAATCGAGTCTAACTTATATACACGAGTACCATCAGTATTAACTTTATCTACATGACTATAATACGGAACCTCAAGCTCAACACTTTGAATAACTGGATCTGCTCCTATTGTAGGATTAACTACTGCCAAACTTAACTGCGTAGCGAAACTAGCTACAGTAGTACCAAATGCAGAATTAACATAAATCCCCAATTGATTTGAAGTTAAATTGTTTGATTGTATCGGCTTAATTTTCTGATTATAAGCCACTACATCTGAACTATACGTTGCTAAATTAAAATGATTATCACCAATTAAATCATCGCCAATAACATTAAAATCCTTATCGCAAGAATATAAAAAAACAACGCTTGCTACTAAAAGTATTTTTCTAAAAAAAGAAGTATTATACATGTGTAATAAAAAAGTTAAATTTTAAAGAACCTCGTTTTTATAAAAATTTGTATACGCCTCTGCGAATGCATCTTTTGGGACGAAAGGTAAAAAAGGTTTTCCTGAAGATTCTATAAATTTTGTTAAACTTGAAGACAGATTATTTGAGGCTATTATTACCCCATCTGAATGAAGAATACTCGCTTTTAAAATATTTTCATAATTCGGAATTTCTAAATCTGAAACAGCTTCATGTGGAACCCCATCAAATTTTACCTTCTTAATCATTTCTGGATCTAGTGTCTCATCAAACGATTGCGTATAAACAGAAGTAACAATTTTTGTATCAGAGAATAAAGCTTCATGTTTATAATAATGCTTCATATAGATTGGCAGCATTGCAGCCATCCATCCATGTACATGTATTATATCTGGAACCCAGTTTAATTTCTTAACTGTCTCCACAACTCCTTTAGCAAAAAAGATTGCTCTTTCGTCATTATCTGGATACATTACACCTTCTTCATCCGTAAAAGTGGCTTTCCTTTTAAAATACTCATCGTTGTCTATAAAATAAACCTGAATTCTTTCCTTAGGAATAGATGCTACCTTAATAATCAATGGCATATCTAAGTCATTCACTACCAAATTCATTCCAGAAAGCCTGATAACTTCGTGTAACTGGTGTCTTCTTTCATTGATATTTCCATATCTTGGCATGAAAATTCTTATTTGTCCGCCCTGATCATTAATCATTTTGGGCACATCATAAGACATTAAAGAAACCTCATTTTCAGCTAAATAAGGCACAACTTCAGATGATACATACAATATCCTCTTATCTTTCATAATAGTAATTTGCTTAATTTTTGGTAATAAAAACGATGCAAAATTACAAAAATTTATGCAGTTATTAACTAATATATTATGTTTGCACTAAATTTTAATAATACCACCATGCATATTTTCTACGGTAAAGTTGCTTTAATAGCTTATTTGAAAACTATTAAAACCGAAAATTCGAGTGTTGGTTTCGTACCAACCATGGGCGCTTTACACCAAGGCCACCTGGCTTTAATGCAACGATCATTGAACGAAAATGATGATACAGTTGTAAGTATTTTTGTAAATCCAACACAGTTTAACAACCAAGAAGATTTAGCAAAATACCCCCGAACTCTAGAGGAAGATGTAAGAAAAATGCGCACTTTAAGTGATAAAATAATCTTATATGCTCCAACTGTCGAAGATATCTATGAAGGCCATACCGTTTCTCAATCATTTGATTTCGATGGACTAGAAAATCAGATGGAAGGAAAATTTAGACCCGGACATTTTAATGGTGTAGGTACAATTGTAAAGCGTTTGTTCGAGATTATCACTCCCACAAATGCCTATTTTGGAGAAAAAGATTTCCAACAACTACAGATTGTAAAGAAAATGGTCGAAAAAAACCATCTCCCAGTAAATGTTGTTGGCTGTCCAATTTTTAGAGAACCAAACCAATTGGCAATGAGCTCTAGAAACGAACGCCTGACACCTGAAGAACGTCAAGAAGCAGCCATGATCTATAAAATTCTAACTGAAGTAAAAGAAATTTTTCAGACAAAAAGCCCTGAAGAAACAATTGAATTTGTAGAAAACTCTTTCAAAAACAACACCAAATTTGAACTAGAATATTTCGTAATTGCTGATGAATCAACATTATTACCTATAGATCATAAAAATAAAGACAAAAATTACCGCGCATTTATAGCAGTATTTGTTAATTCTATTAGGTTGATTGATACTATTTCATTAAATTAATTTACTTTTGTAACATGCAAATTCAAGTAGTAAAATCAAAAATACACCGCGTTAAAGTAACTGGAGCCGATCTTAATTATATTGGCAGCATTACTATTGACGAAGCCTTACTAGATGCCTCAAACATAATTGAAGGCGAAAAAGTAGCAATTGTCAACATTAATAATGGAGAACGTTTTGAAACGTACGCCATTAAAGGAGAACGGAATTCGGGCGAAATAACCCTTAATGGTCCTGCTGCAAGAAAAGTACAAAAAGATGATATCATCATCATTATTTCTTATGCAACATTAGAATTTGAAGAAGCCAAAACCTTCAAACCATGGATCATTTTCCCAAATGAAAATGATAATTCCTTGACATAAATCTGTTTCTAAACATATAAAAACTGCCCTTTTTCAAAGTTAAATTTTGTAAAAAGGGCAATTTTGCATCTATAAGCCAACCAAATTGCTATAGCATTATCAATTTGTAATTCAATAAAAAAAATAAAGTACTATATTGCTACTCTATTTTGATAATCTTAAAATTTCAGAAATCCCAAATTATGAAAAAAGTTTACCTACTATTATTATTCATTTCTATTACAGCTTTTTCTCAAAGAAAAACAGAAACAATTAACTCAACACCATTAGGAGAAGCAAGAACAATAACTATTGAGTTACCTGCTTCTTATGAAACTAATAAAACCCGAAAATATCCAGTACTTTATTTATTTGATGGAGAATATCTTCTTGACCCATTTAGTGGTGCTCTAAAATATGGAGTTTATTGGGATGATTTGCCAGAAACAATTATCGTAGCTATTCATCAAAACAAAAATGATGAACGTGAAGATGATTCAACCTTTGACGCAATCAATGGATTACCATTTGAAAAAGGAGCTAAGTTTTTTGAATTTGTTGCAGGTGAAGTAATTCCTAAAATTGAAAAAAATTACCGTACTGCACCATTCAGAATTATTGCAGGTCACGGAGTAACTGCTGGCTATTTAAACTTTTTCTTATATAAAGAAGTCCCATTATTTAATGCATACATATCTATGAGTCCAGAGCTGGCAACTCAAATGGAAGTTCGTGTTCCTGAAAAATTTGCTAAATTAAAAACACCTTTATTTTATTATCTATCTGTTGCAGATGGAGATATCAAAAAAACTAAAGAACCAATCCAAAAATTAGATCAAAATATTAAAATAGCTAACAATCCTTTAATTAATTACAAATACGATTTATTTAAAAATACGACCTATTATTCGGCTGTTTTATATGCAATACCTAACGCTTTAAATCAAATTTTCGAAGCTTACAAGCCTATAAATTTAACCGAATACAATGACAAAATAGCTATTCTTAAATCTGATTATGTTGATTACCTAAGAAACAAATACGATATAATTACAAAAACGTTAGGTGTTGAAATGCCTGTTCGAATGAATGACTACATAGCTATAGAGACTGCTATTTTAAAAAATAATGCTTACGATGAATTAGGCATATTAGCAGAAATTGCCAATACCAGTTATCCTAAAGCAATGTTAGGTGAATACGAACTAGGATTGATGTACGAAAAAATGGGAGATGCAAAAAGAGCTTCTAAAAAATACCAAAACGCTTCACAAATGGAGCCTATTGGCAGATTGAACAAAGATTTGATGTACGACAAAATAGATGAAATGAATGATCTTATCAAAAAGAAATAATGTCAAAAGTTAAAACAACATTTTTTTGCCAAAATTGTGGCGCCCAATATTCTAAGTGGCAAGGACAATGCAATTCTTGCAAAGAATGGAATACTATAGCCGAGGAAATTATCCAGAAGCAAGAAAAAGTTGCTTGGAAAAGCGAACCTACTCCAACTGGTAAAGCACCTCGTCCTTTAAGAATAAACGAAATCGATTCTACGCAAGAGGTTCGTATGGACACTACCGATGGCGAATTAAACAGGGTTCTTGGTGGCGGTATTGTACCAGGATCTCTAACCCTTTTAGGGGGAGAACCTGGAATTGGGAAAAGTACACTTTTGCTTCAGGTCTCATTACAATTGCCTTATAAAACCCTATACGTTTCGGGTGAAGAAAGCCAGAAACAAATAAAAATGCGCGCTGAAAGAATTACGCCAAATGGTGACAATTGCTATATTCTTACCGAAACCAAAACCCAAAATATCTTTAAACAAATTGAAGCCATTCAACCTGAGATAGTAATCATAGATTCTATCCAAACGCTTCATACCGATTATATCGAATCAACTGCTGGAAGTATTTCTCAAATTAGAGAAACTACAGCCGAATTAATCAAATTTGCCAAAGAAACCAATATCCCTGTAATTCTAATTGGTCATATTACCAAAGACGGAAACATCGCAGGTCCGAAGATACTGGAGCACATGGTCGATACTGTTTTACAATTTGAAGGAGATAGAAATCATGTATATCGTATTTTACGATCACTAAAAAACCGTTTTGGATCGACTGCTGAACTAGGTATTTACGAAATGCTAGGAAGCGGTCTAAGAGAAGTTTCTAACCCCTCCGAAATATTAATTTCACACAAAGACGAAGAATTATCAGGAACAGCAATTGCTTCAACACTTGAAGGAATGCGTCCGTTAATGATCGAAATACAATCCTTGGTAAGTACGGCCGTTTACGGAACACCTCAACGAAGCACAACAGGATATAACGCCAAAAGATTAAATATGATCTTGGCCGTTTTAGAAAAAAGAGCTGGATTTCGCTTGGGAGCTAAAGATGTTTTCCTAAACGTTACAGGAGGAATTTCTGTAGATGATCCCGCAATAGACCTTGCCGTTGTAGCTGCTATTTTATCTTCAAATGAAGATATTCCTGTAACCAAAGGCTTCTGTTTTGCTGGAGAAGTTGGCCTATCTGGTGAAATTCGCCCTGTTAATCGAGTAGATCAACGCATACAAGAAGCAGAAAAATTAGGATTTTCGACTATTTTTGTATCTAAATACAATAAAATTGCGTTAAAGAATACAGGAATCAAAATTGAACTTGTTGCCAAAATCGAAGACGTAGCCAGTATTCTTTTTGGATAAACTTAAATACATCAAAGAATTTATATGAAAACAAAAAAACAAAAAATAGTATTGGCTCTTAAAATTGTAGTCATCCTATTTATTGTAGTACTAGTTGGTGCTTATTTCTTTCGAGATGCTCTTTTGCATAAAGCCATTGCAAAAGTATCAGATAAAATGAACAACGAATATAACAGTACGTTTTCAGTTAAAACAGCTTCATTTGATGGAATTTCAGGCATAAAACTATCCAATGTAATACTAGTTCCAAAAAACGCCGATACGCTTTGCAACATTCATAATATAGAGACGAGCATTAGTTTGTCACATTTATTAGTGGGTGACATTCAAATTGGAACTTTAAAAATCGACAAAGGATATATACAATTGGTAAAAAAAGGAAACATCAAGAACTTCGATGCTTTCTTAAAGAAAGACAGTACCAGTACATCTAAAAATGAAAAAAGAGAATACGCAACGTATGCATACCGAATTATATCAAAACTATTAAATCTTGTTCCAACTGATATGAAGTTGGAAAATTTAACCTTTAGGATTGATGACAATGGTAAAAAAGCACAAATCGCAATAAACAAGCTGGTCTTGGTCGATAAAGAACTTGAAACTAATTTACATGTTCAAACTAAAACATTCGACCAGCGTTGGAACATAAAAGGCTTTGCTGATCCAAGAAACAAAAAAGCAGACATTAGATTTTTTAATCTCGATACAGGGGCAATTCGAGTACCCTACATAGATGATCGTTTTAATATGTTGGCAAGCTTCGATTCTATCCGATTGAATATTGAAAATATTAAAAAAAGTGGAAGTGAACTTCACATCGATGGATATTCTTCTATAACCAATTTAAAAATTAACCATGCAAAGATTGCCAGCAAAGATGTAATCATAAAAAATGCTCGTTTTGATTATCGTTTCTTATTAGGCTCTGATTTTATCTCAATAGATAGCACCTCAACAGTTCAATTAAACAAAATAAAACTCCACCCTTACGTATCTTATAATACCAAATCGGATACTATTTATACCTTAAAAGTTGCTATTCCTAAAATGAAAGCACAAGATTTTATTGTCTCGTTGCCAGATGGTTTATTTACTAATTTTCAAGGCATGGAAGCTACAGGTAATTTTGATTACAAACTCGATTTCAAGTTCAACAAAAACAAACCAAACAGTTTAGTTTTTGATAGTAAACTAAACAAAGAAAATCTTGTAATTACTAAGTATGGCCAAGCAAACCTCAACAAATTAAATAGTGAATTTGTATATCGTGCCATTATAAAAAATGTATTACAGAGACCCATTTTAGTAGGTTCTGGAAACCCAAATTACACTCCTATTGAGCAAATTTCTCCGTATCTTCAAAAAAGCGTATTAACTACAGAGGATCCATCGTTCTTCTCACATCGCGGTTTTATTAATGAAGCTTTCAAGCAATCGATTTTAAAAAATATCCGAACCAAGAAATTTTCTCGTGGCGCAAGTACAATTAGCATGCAACTGGTAAAAAATGTTTTCCTTACCAGAGAAAAAACGCTATCTCGTAAACTCGAAGAAATTTTATTAGTTTATATCCTCGAAAATAATCGCGTTGTAAGCAAACAACGTATGCTCGAAGTATATTTCAATATTATCGAATGGGGACCAAATGTATATGGAATTGGGGAAGCAAGTCGTTTTTATTTCCAAAAAAGCCCAGCCGATTTAAGCTTAGATGAATGTTTATTTTTGGCTACAATTATTCCCAGTCCAAGAAAATTCACATACCAATTTAACGATCAGGGTAATTTAAAAGATTATGCTATCAGGAATCAAAAATTCCTTAGTAATCTTATGTTACGCCGTGGTGTTCTAACACCTGAGGATACTATTAACAGATTACCTGTTTACATTTCGGGTCATGCTCGTTCATTATTGCGAATAAAAGCTCCCGATTCTACGGCTGTACCAGTAGATTCAATGTCTATTGATGATGAATTTGATCTTTAGAACCCATTGCTACAGAATATAATTTGAATAAAAATCTCATCCTTTTTCATGAAGTTTATTACGCGCTTTAGAAGCTAATTCCTGCTTTTCTATAGCTATTCTTTGTCGCATTTCATAAGTATCAGGATAGTATTCTATAGTTCCAAAACATAATTAAAAGAGTATTTATCTTACTCTTTATTTGATAAAAATATTTATTTGTAATTATTTACATATATTTATCGAAATGTAAATGTGTGAATTTATGACCACAGCTAAATTATTTATTTTAGGAGAAGAGCGAGAATTACTATGGATAAACACCAATTATTATAGAAGTACGAGAGCAGATGGCTCACCAACCAGTGATGTCGAAGGAGGCTTTCTTACTTTAAGTTTTGTATCGCAAGAAAACGATGATGTCTTTTGGCATAATATGACAAAAGACATTGAAAAACAAACGGACCGAATGGAAAAAGGTGAAGTACACTTTTATAAAAAAGGCGATGAAGATATTCCGATAAGAAAGTATAAATTTAGTGATGCCTATTTGATCGAATATTCAGAAGTATTTAATACCGATGAAACAGAAAGCATGCAAATTGTTTTAACCATCTCCCCTGCAATTCAGGATTATGGAGCAGAAATAGTAAAATACTGGAATAAATCTTGGATTCCGCCAAGTGAACCTGTTTATTACGTACCTAAAAAAGAAGAAAAAGAAACCAGAGTAAAAACTATAGAATGTGTTACAACTCTTGATTTAGGTTCTGCTAATGATGGTACAAGAACAAAACATCAGCAAGGAATGCTTTATGGGGAAACCTACGAGTTTAAAGTAACCGATTATACCGAAGGAGTTCCCGAAAACAAATCGTCTATAAACTGGATGTACAGATTCCATAACTTATCTGAAAACAAGTGGATTGAGAAAAAACTTTCGGTAACAGGCGACACGCTAAAATTTACGCTTAACGAAAAAGACATGTGCGGTCGTTTTGTGTATCTTAGAGCTTACATAAAAGATGCTGAAAACGAAGGAGAACTTAAAGTTTGGAAACACAATAGGTTTAGATTTTTTGATAGAATGGTTGTTCATGAGCAAATAAAAAACCGTGTTAATGATCCTTGGAAGATTAATCAAGCACAAACTTCGCTTTGTGGTATGGCAGCCTTGTATTATGCGATGGCAAAACGTGACCCAAAAGGATATGAGAAACTTGCCAAAGAATTGTTTAGAACAGGAGAATATGCAATTGGTAGTTATATACTTAAACCTCATGAAAAAGCTTTAAGCATGTATGATGTTAATACAAGTTATGACAACTACATGGCATTAAAAATGCCAGAAATAGATTGGATAGTTCTTGCAACAACCCGCAGCAAAGAAAGTTTAAACGATTATTTTGTGTACAATGGTTTTGAAAATGGCAATATTGATATGTTAAAAGGAGTAAATTGGCCAGAAATGCTAACCAGAATGTGCAAAGAAGTTGCAGGTTTTAGTAGTGCAGAAGCAATTGATTTAGGTATGCTTCAAATTGCAAATAAAAAAGGAATGTCCGGAAAATTAAACGATGCTATTGGCGACATGGATATTATGCACCTTAAAATCATTGACCGAAAGTACAAACAAGGACATACTATCCTAATGATGATAGACAGCGATATGATTGAGGATAAAGCTGGTTATAATCCCAAAGCTTTAACAACAAATGTACATTGGGTGGTTTACGAAGGTGGATTGAATTTTTTAGAGGTTGGAGATAGTAAATTTGTTGGTTTCCGTATTTATACTTGGGGATTTGATCCAGTAAGTCAAAAAGATGAAGAAGGAAATGAAGACAATAAGTACAAAAGACCACTTATTTACAAAAAACAAAGAATCTCTATTGAATCATTTAAAAGTAATTATTATGGGTATATTGAAGTATATTAGTTTTTTTCTATTAGTTTTTTTTTCAAGTTGTATAAATACAGAGTATAAAAAAATTGACGATTCTTTTAGTGATATTCATATAAAGGAATGGAATTCATCTATATGTCCCAAAAAGGTTGTTTTTGAGAGGTATGTAAAAAAAACCAATTTTAAAAAATTAATTGATCGTAATACAAATTTCGAGATTGGAGGTTGCGAAAAAACAGAATCAAAATTTAATCAAAGAGTATTTACACCTATTATTCCTTACGAGGGTCATATTAATTATGATATAAAATTGATCATTGATGATAGTTTGGAATTTAAGATAACAAATATTCAAGATAAATTAGATACTATTTCAGGAAAATCTGGTCCAGGAAAATGGCTTGTGATGAATAATATTAAATCATTAATCATCAACAGCCATAAATTAGATAATACAAAAACTCCTCTTAGTTTTAATATTCCAACCAAAATTGGGAAGATTATAAAGAAATAATCAAAGAATTTCTTTATAATCATTTAAATCAAATTATTATGGCTATATCGAACTTTATTAAGTATTGTTCAATATTCTTATTATTGTCTTCTTGTAATACATATGAAGAAGATGAACAGATCTATGATTTTATTTGTATAAAAAATTGGGAGACAAATATTAAAGCCAATGCAAAAGGAATCTTGAGTAGTAATGTTAAAGCTAAATTATATTATTATGATAAAAATACAAGTTTTAAAAAAATAATTACTGCGGATTCACTTTTTGAGGTTACAAAAGAAATAGATAATGGAACTGAAAGGAGTCCCATTCCATCTTATGCGTTGATAATTACTCCAAAATTTGTAAATAATAAACCTATTAATGATGATATGATTCTTTTATTAAATGATACTATTGAGTATAAATTTACAAATGTATACTTTATTAAGGATAGTTTGAAGCTTTCTAATCCTCTCGGTTTTCTAGGACGTAAGATTATTGTAAGATATAGTTTAAAGGCTACTGTCAACGGCAAAAATATTAACTATTTAGATACGATAAAATCGGAACGCCAATCGACGTATATATCTTTAGATGCATCATTAGGCAAAAAGATTAAATAGTTTGTTAGTACTATCGAATCATTTAAAAGTAATTATTATGGGTATATTGAAGGATATTAGCTTAGTTGGTTTAAGCATTTTATTAGTGAGTATCTTTATGTAATATTTACTTAAAATTCTTCAGAAAATCTTCTTTATACGTTGGAGAAACTTCGATCTCAGCCCCATCGTTTAGCATAATAATTCCTCCTTTGTTATATGATTTTACACAATTCATATTAATGATATGTGATTTATGAACTCTTATAAATGGTAAGGGTAAAATTTCAGAAAAGTGTTTTAAAAACCGACAAACCATTTTTTTACTTCCGTCATTCAAATATAAGTCGGTAAAGTTTCCGTTTCCTTTTAAGCGAACAATTTTTTCCATTTTCACCACCTCAAATCCTTCTAACGTTGGCAAAATAACTTGTTGTTTCTCTGGTTTTGTTTCATGGAAATTTTCAACAATAATTTTGTTTCTGTTAAAAATTTCATGATTCATAACCTGATGCTGTACTTTGTTTACTGCAACAATCAACTCTTCGATACTTATTGGTTTTAGCAAATAATAAGCTGCACTTTGGTTTAACGCTTTTAATGAATATTCGGAAAAAGCAGTAACAAAAATAGTTTCAAAATGTAAATCCTTGCAAGCCTCCAAAACATCAAAAGCATTTCCAAAAGGCATTTCGACATCCAGAAAGACTAATTGTGGCTGTAACTCATGCAGTAACGGAACAGCTTCTTTTATGTTCTGTGCTTCGCCAATAACTTCTACCTGCGGACAATATTTACTCAAATAATTCTTAAGTACTTCTCGAGCAGCAAGTTCATCTTCAACAATTACACTTTTTATCTTTTGAAAAGTCATCATAATTTATCTATTAACGGAAAAACAATTCGAACAATAGTACCTGTCTTGGGCATCCCTTTTTCGATAATTTCGAAAGAAATATTCTTTTTATACAATTCGTTCAGCAAACCTATTCGTTCCTTAGTATTACTTAATCCTCGGGATTCATGTGCTTTTTGATTATTTGTTTTAAGTTCACGGCTTTTAGTTAAACCAATCCCATCGTCTTCTATAATCACTACAACTTTCTCTGCTACAAACTCAAAATTAAGATTCAGAAATCCTTTTTTATCGAGATAACGCAATCCATGCCAAATCGCATTTTCCAGATGTGGCTGTATAATCATATTAGGAATTAGGACTGTTTCTGTATCTAAAGCATCATCAACACTAATTTTAAAATCAAATTTGTCCTGAAACCTCAAATGTTCTAAATCTAAATATTTTTTAAGTTGCTCAATTTCTTTATCTAATGTGATGAAATCCTTATTCGAATTCTCCATCATATTTCGCATTAAGTTAGAATAAGAAGTCAGGTATTTATTGGCTTCCAATTCTTTATTTTCAGAAATAAATTGATTCACACTGTTCAAACTGTTAAAGATAAAATGCGGGTTCATTTCTCTTCGCAAAGACTGTAACGCAATTTCTTTGTTTTTGGTTTTTATCGAGTACAATGCTTTCACAATAAATAAGAACAACAATAAGAGCAGTACTATTGATCCTAGAAGAAAATAATTAAACGTATTTTTCTTTGTAATCAATTCATCTTTTAATGTCTTTTCTTTTTCTAACTGACGTATTTTATCCTCAGTAACTTGAAATGTTTTAGCATCGATAAGCGTTGTATCCGATTCAATTAACTTATCAAAATTCTGAAAAAACTGCTCATATAAAGCAATACTTTCTTTATCATCTCCTTTCGTTTTGTAATACTGAATTAAAGCAGACAAGCTTTTCTTTGCCTCAGTAGAGTTTCCGCTTTTAGAGGCTAAGTCATATGCTTCCTTAAGTGATACAACAGCTTTTTTAGGTTCTTCTTTTTTAAAATAAAGTTTTGCTAAAGATTGCAATTGCTTTATTTGGGTAGTATAATCTTTTTTGGTTTTGGCTTCTGCCAAAAGTCTTTCGTTAATGCCAATTGCTTTCTCAAACTGATTATCAGAAGCATATACTTTGGCAATTTCATTTTTGATTTTAATAACCTCTTCCGGCTTATCTTTTGCGTAAGCGAGTGCCTTAGTATAACTTTCGATTGCAATCACTTTGTTTTTTTGCTGCAAAGAATTCTCTGCTTTCTGAACGTATGCAGCTGCAACCTCATCAATTTTATTATCTCTTTTAAGTAACTCAATATTCGAATCTACATATTCTGCTTGCGTAACGGGGCTTGCTTGTGTTCGCAGACGATTAGCATCATTACTATTTATTTTTTCTTCATTTTTATCCGCTGCAATGGCTCCTGCAGCTTCATAATTTTTAATTGCCGATACAAACTTTTTCTGGCTTTCCTGTACTTTGGCAATACTTCTTGTTACACGTATTTTATCTTCGGCAAGATTTTGTTTGGTATAACTTGCTAATGCTTTTTTATAATATTCTTCGGCTTTTGCATTATCTCCTTTATTAAGGAACTCATTAGCTAAGCGTTCATAATTCTGACCTATTTGTGTTTCATCATTTATATCCAACGATTTTTGCAATTCTTTAGATACTTTACTCATTTTAGAAACCGGCACTGCTTTTTTCTTAGCAAGAGAATCCTGTGCTGTTACTCCAAAAGGAAGTAACAACAATGTAAATAAGAAAACGATAAACACAGATACTAATCTCATTTTACTTTTTTTAAAAATTCTGATGTGCTAATAGTTAAAGCATTGGTATAATTCATATCATTTTTATTTAACACATAGAAACATAGATTTCATATGTGAAAAAGAACGTGAAAAAGAACGCAAAAAAGAAATACATTTCTATTCACATAACTAGGCTATGTGTATTTAAAATTAAGTGAAACGCCTTTTTTAAGAGTATAAAGTCTATGTTTCTATGTGTTTAAAACAATATCCTAAGAAAGGTTAAATAACTGGAAAGCTGTAAATAACATACTTAGTAACTCAGAAACTTAGTGCCTTAGACTCTTTAAAAACAATACTGTAAAGTAAAGTATTTTATATTCTGTCTACAACTCGTTTCACCAAGTGAAAATACCGTTTCACCATTTATGCAAAAAACGAACTCTTTAAGTTTATAAGTTTGGTCTATAATCACAATCTTAAACATAAGAAATCATGAAAACATCAATCTTTATCTCAGCGCTTTTAGCAACTACATTCTCTTTTGCAAATAGCAATTATACTACTGCAAATCCAAAAAAGAATACTAAAACTGAAAAACCGATAACAGCGGAAAAGACCAAAATACAAGTTGCATTATTATTAGATACTTCTAGTAGTATGGATGGTTTAATTGATCAGGCAAAATCCAGACTTTGGAATATTGTAAACACTTTAACGACTTTAAAATATGATGGAAAAACACCCGATATCGAAATTGCTTTATACGAATATGGTAATGACGGTTTGTCTAAGCAATCGAATTATATCCGACAAATAGCACCACTTTCGACAGATTTAGATTTGATTTCAGAAAAACTGTTTTCTCTAAGTACCAATGGTGGTAACGAATACTGTGGAGCTGTAATACAAGATGCAACCAAGCAATTAAAATGGGCAAAAGACAACAACAATATGAAGCTAATTTATATTGCAGGAAACGAAGAATTTAATCAGGGTGGAATTAATTATAAAGAAGCTATTAGTAATGCTTTAAAGAATGACATTTATGTAAATACTATTTATTGCGGAGATAAAACTCAAGGCATAAATGAACTATGGAAAGATGGTGCCGATTACGGAAAAGGCAAATATTTTAATATCGATTCCAATCAAACAGTACGTTATATAGTAACTCCTTATGATGTTGAAATTACAAAATGTAACGAAAAAATCAATAAAACTTACATTGGTTATGGTTCAAAAGGCTCTGAGAAAAAAATGAATCAGGAAATGCAAGATAAAAACGCTCAGAAAGTTTCTGCATCAAATTATGCCGAACGTGCTGTAAGTAAATCCAAAGCTGTTTATAAAAACGATAGTTGGGACTTGGTCGATAAAGTAAAAGATGATGCTACTGCTATTTCAAAAATTAAAAAAGAAGAATTACCTGCTGAACTCCGTAATAAATCTACTGCTGAATTAAAGGTAATTGTTGCACAAAAAACCAAAGAAAGAGAAAATATTCAAAAGGAAATTGGCGAACTTGCCAAAAAACGTCAAGAATATATAGATACTGAAGCGAAAAAAACAAAGAAACAAGATGATTTGGGTAATGCCATTAATACATCGATTGTTGCTTTTGCAAAAGTTAAAGGATATACTGTTGAAAAATAAATAAAGTGTGAAAAATAAATTAGTTAAGAACATGAAAAAGAGCGCCCTCTTTTTAATTTTTATAGGAGTATTTTGTGTTAGTTTTAAATGCATACATAAAGAAGAGAACCTACAATTACCCAATTCAAAACTTTCTTCAAAAGAAAAACTAGCAAGCCAGATAAACGAGATTAAAAAGTTTGTAAATACATCTTCTAAATACAATACTGAAGTTGGTTTTTTTATCGATATGAGAATTGCATCTTGCAAAAATCGTTTTTTTATATATGATTTAAAAAATAACAAGCTGCTTGATCAGGGTTTAGTAGGTCATGGTTCGGGTTCGGAAACTGGAATTCCAGGAAAGCTAAAGTTTAGTAATATAAAAAATTCCTATAGCACCTCATTAGGGAAATATGCAATTGGTAATTCTTATAATGGTACGTTTGGTAAAGCTTACAAATTATATGGCTTAGACAAATCTAATAGTAATGCCTTTGATCGAAATATCGTTTTACATAAATATTGGGACGTCCCATTTGAAGAACAAAAAAATCCTATTTGCAACAGTCAAGGTTGCCCAATGGTTAATGAAAAATTTTATGGTGTAATTGAAAAAATAATTGACAACTCTAAAAAGAAAATCATTCTTGTTATCTATCACTAAAAACCCATTCAAATTTTCGTTATTTGTAATCTATATTAGACTAAATAAATATTTTAAAATTATAATCCCATGATAAAAAAAATAATAACCTCCGTTTTATTATTGATTGGCACAATTGCGTTTGCGCAGAAACCAATCTTTACAACAGCAAAAGTAAAAGCCGCAACAGTATATTTTAATGCTGCCGAAATTTCACAAACTGCAAACGCGAACCTACCTCTAGGAACAAGCGAAATTGTAATAAAAAATGTAGCTGTGGACCTAAACGAAAGTTCAATACAAATAGGAACTCCCTCAACAGTAACCGTTCTTTCAGTTCAGTTTACCAATAATTATATCTCAGAATATGAAGTTGATACTAAATCTCCAGCATTAAAAAGAGTAAGAGATAGTATTGTTTTGGTTCAGAAAGAACTTCAGAAAGTTAATAACACGATAAATTCTGAAACAAAAACGATTCAGCTTTTAGATAAAAACCAACAAATTTCGGGAGTGAATTCAGGTTTAAATGTAACTGAATTAATGAAGATGGTGGACTATTATAAAAACAAACAACTAGAAATTGCCAATACTATTAATACGCTTTCAGAGAAACAACAAAAGCTTAATGAAACGCTTCAAAAACTAAATAACAAACTTGAAGTTGACACGAGTAAAGAAGAGAAAACCTCATCTGGAAAACTAATCGTTCAGGTTATGAATGAAGTTGCTGGGGCTGTGCCATTGGATATTTCGTACTTAACAAATAATGCTACCTGGACTCCTTTTTATGACCTACGTGCCGAAAGTGTTACCTCACCTATTAATATGATGTACAAAGCTCAGGTAATCCAAAACACGGGGATCGATTGGAAAAAAGTAAAGCTTACTTTATCAAGCGGTTATCCTAACCAAAACAATCAAGCGCCAATATTAAGTTCATGGTTTTTGAGAAACAATAATGAAATTGTTCAAATGGGTTATGCTCCTCAAAAAAATAAAATGAATCAGTTACAGGGAAGAGTTGCTGAGGATAATACATTACGAGAAGTAGTTGTCACAGCTCCAGTAACAAAAAAAATGGTAAAATCATCTGTTTCTAATTACACAACAGTAGAAGAAAACCAACTTAATGTATCTTTTGATATTGATATTCCTTATGATATTTTATCTAACGGAAAAGTACATAGTGTTTCTCTAAAAGAAATAAAATTGCCTGCATCGTATAAATATTATGCTGCACCAAGAGTAGAAAACGAAGCTTTCCTTCTTGCTGAAATTGCAGATTATAGCAAATACAATTTATTGAGAGGTGAAGCCAATATCATCTTTGAAGGAATGTATGTAGGTAAAACATTTATCGAGCCAAACCAAACTAGCGATACACTAAACTTGAGTATGGGGCGTGATAAGAAAGTATCTATAAAACGTGAAAAAGTAGCCGACAAATCGGGAACTAAGTTTTTATCGACTAAAAAAGAACAAACTTTTACCTATGATATCACTGTAAGAAACAACAAAAAAGAAGCTGTTGAACTTTTATTAAAAGATCAATATCCTTTGAGTACCAATAAAGAAATCGAAGTTGAGTTATTACAAAGTGATAGCGCAAAAGTAAATTCTGAAACTGGAATCTTGACTTGGCAATTGCAAATGAAGCCTAATGAAATCAAGAAATTCAGAATTAGCTATAAAGTAAGATATCCTAAAGATCAGATATTGAATTTATAAAAACCTTTTAAAAATAAATCCCGATACATGTTTAACGTGTATCGGGATTTTTATTTTATCATCTCGTTTTGTGATGCTTTAATATGGAACGCGGATAACGCGGATTAAAAAATCCTTTTAATCTTTTTAATCTGTGGCAGATAAATTAACCGCAAAGCTCGCAAAGAGTTACGCAAAGCTCACAAAGATAATAGCTACTGGAGCTGAAAACCGAGACTGAAACTAAAAACTTAACTACGGTGCTGGATCAGGGATTATAGCGTGAACTGCATTGATTTCGGCAATAACTTCGTCTGATAATGTAAGATTAATAGAATCTATATTTTCTTTTAATTGTTCCATTGTAGTTGCTCCGATAATAGTACTCGTTACAAATGGTTGCTGATTAACAAAAGCTAAAGACATTTGAGCAAAATTCAAACTGTGTTTATTAGCGATTTCCTGATACATACGCGCAGCTTTGGTACTTTGTTCGCTGCTATATCTCGTATATTGTGGAAACAAATTAAGTCTTGAGTTTGGATGTTTTTCTCCAGATAAAAATTTACCTGATAGTACCCCAAATGCCATTGGCGAATACGCTAATAAACCAACATTTTCGCGCATACAAACCTCAACAGAAGCATTCTCAAAAAGACGATTTAATAATGAATATGGATTCTGGATTGTTTTAATACGAGGCAAATTATTGTATTTGTTCTCTTCTAGAAAACGCATAATTCCCCAAGGGTTTTCATTAGAAAGTCCAACGTGTTTAATCTTCCCTTCTTTTATAAAACCTTCCATCGTTTGTAAAACTTCGTGGATATTATCTTCCCAAGCATCGTCTTGAATTTTAAGACCACGTTGTCCAAAACAATTTGTTTTACGCTCTGGCCAATGCAACTGATATATATCTACATAATCTGTTTGTAATCTTTGCAGACTATTGTCTAAAGCATATTTTAAACTTGCTGGTGAGAAATCTATTTTCTCGCGCATATAACCAAAGTTATCATTTGGTCCAGCGATTTTAGTTGCTAAAACAACGTCTTCTCTTTTTCCTGATTTTTTAAACCAAGTTCCTATAATTTTCTCTGTGCTTCCGTAAGTTTCTTTACTTGCAGGAATAGAATACATCTCAGCAGTATCAAAAAAATTAACGCCATGTTCTAGCGCGTAATCCATTTGAGCATGTCCTTCGGCTTCGGTGTTTTGTTGACCAAAAGTCATCGTACCAAGGTTTATTTTACTTACTTTAATATCGGTATTGGGAATTGTAGTGTATTTCATTTTTCTTTAAGGTTCTAAGATACTGAGTTGCTAAGATTCTAAGTTTTTACGAATAAGCTTCAAAGGTACAAAGCAAATTTTCAAAAGAAAAAGGTTCAAAGTTAAAAAACTCTAAAGCTTTTTATGTTATAGCCTTGTTTGGAAGAAAGCTTGTTTTGTTTCTTTCCACAGATTACAATGATTAAATAGATTTTTGAAATCTGTTTAAACCATATCCGAATTATCATAAAATTGTCATTTCGAGGCAGGAGAAATCTTAGTTAGTAGCTCAACAAAGATTATGGAATTTCTTACGGAGATTTCTCATTCTTCGAAATGACAAAATTGAGCAAAAACTTTGCGAATCTCTGTGCAACTCTTCCAGTTAATTTTATCCTTTGAAGATAAAATGGAGTAAATATGCTATAAAACAAAATCAAGTTTCATAATCGCAAGTATAAACTTAATACCTACAAGGTCAGAAAAAGAACTTGCAGAAAAGCCAGAAAACAAAAAAGGTCCAGAGTATAAACTCTGAACCTTTGTCTCTTTGTACCATAGAACCTCAGTTCCTTAGCAACTTAATTAATGCTATTCAACATATCTGCGATTTCATCTAATCTTGGCGTTAAAATGATTTCGATTCTACGGTTTTTAGCTTTACCTTCAGGAGTTGCATTGCTTGCCAATGGAGAGAATTCTCCACGACCTGCTGCCGTTAGTTTTTGTTTGTTGATCTTACTATTCTCACTCAAAATAGCTACAATTGCTGTTGCTCTTTTGGTAGATAAATCCCAGTTGTTTGTAATTACTCCTGAACCTATATATGGATCATCATCTGTATGCCCTTCGATAAGTACCGAAAGATCTGGATTATCTCCTAATACTTTTCCTAATTCTACTACCGCTTTTTTACCTTCGGTACCTACAGACCAGCTTCCTGAATTAAAAAGTAATTTGTTTTCCATTGAAACATATACTTTCCCATTCTTTTGCTCTACAGTTAATCCCTTTCCTTCAAAACCGTTCAGTGCTTTCGAAAGCGTTTCTTTTAGCTTTTTCATAGCAGCTTCTTTAGCAGCTATCATAGCCTCAAGTTCATCTAATCGTTTAGCTGTTTTATCTAAACGTGCTTGTTCAGCAGCTAATGCTTTTCCTTTTGCCTCTAACTGCTCTAGTAACTCACGATTTTTATTCATGTTGTTTTTTAAGGCTTCGTCACTATTTTTCTCTAGTGCATTATAGGAGTCTTGTAAAACTTTTAGTTTGTTTTGTGCAGCAGCATAATCGGCTTTTTGCTTTTCTAGCTCTGCTTTGGTTGCACTAAGGCTTTTATTTAATCCATCGCGATCTAACTCCAATTGATTTTTTGCTTTAAGCAATTCGGCATTTTCATCAGAGATCGAACGGTTTTCTTTTTTTAAATCGGTAAATTTAGTTTCTAAGTCATTGTATATTTTTTTGGATACACACGATGTTGTAAGCGCTAATATCAATAATCCGATTGAGACTTTTTTAATCATTTTAATTGTGGTGTTTATTATTTGAGATATTCTTATTCTTTTCTAATTATCAGTACAAAGCAGTGCATAAGCAAAGTAAATCTTATTAAAATGGCAATATAAGCTTAAAATCTGGATGTAGCTAACAATAATGGTACCATTAATCTTCAATTTCGACTAAAACCGGACAATGATCTGAATGTACTGCATCTGGTAATATAACAGCTCGTTTTAGTTTGTGCTGTAAAGTGTCGCTAACTAAATTATAATCGATTCTCCATCCTTTGTTGTTTCCTCTTGCTCCTGCGCGGTAACTCCACCAAGAATAATTATGAGGTTCTTTGTTAAAATGGCGGAAACTATCTATAAATCCTGTTTTCATGAAACCATCTAACCAAGCTCGTTCAGCTGGCAAAAATCCTGAAACGGTTTTATTACGAACCGGATCATGAATATCTATTGCTTCGTGACAAATATTATAGTCTCCACAAATGATAAGATTGGGTATTATTTTTCTAAGCTCATTGATATAACTCTGAAAGTCATCCATGAACATAAATTTATGGTCTAATCGCTGGATATTTGTTCCCGATGGAAGATATAAACTCATTACTGAGCAACTATCAAAATCTACCCGAAGGTTTCTTCCTTCATAATCCATGTGCTGAATTCCAGTTCCGTACACTACGTTATTTGGTTTTATTTTTGAAAGAATAGCTACACCGCTATATCCCTTTTTTGTAGCTGGATAGTAATACTGATATGGGTAACCTGCATTGGTAATATCGTCTACAGGAATTTGTTCTTCTGTGGCTTTAATCTCCTGAAGACAAATAACATCCGGGTTTGCATGTTGCAACCAATCGATAAATCCTTTTGAAATTGCAGCACGAATTCCGTTTACGTTATAAGAAATAATTTTCATTACAATTTTGTTTTATGTATTTCAAATGTAATAAAAAAGCGGAAAGTTTGAATAAGAAATAAGGAAAAGTAGAGTTTTTTGTTATCTTTGTTTCCTGCTCTAAAAAACAAATTGTACATGGGTTTAGTTACCGCGAAAGAAGTTGCCAAGGCAATAAATGTTGACAAGTACGGGGTTCTAGGTACTTTCTCTGGTTGGGTCCTTATGAAGGTGCTAAAGATATCTACCTTGAATAAGGTTTACGATAGAAACAAACATCTAGAAGATGTTGCTTTCTTGAACGGGGTTTTGGATGATTTACAAATCAAATTCGAGATTCCTGAAGAAGACTTAAAACGATTACCTAAAGATGGTGCTTATATTACTATTTCAAACCATCCACTAGGTGGTATTGATGGCATTTTATTGCTAAAATTAATGCTTGAAAGAGAGCCTAATTTTAAAATCATTGCCAATTTCCTATTACACCGCATCGTTCCTCTTAAAAAGTATATCATGCCTGTAAATCCTTTTGAAAATCATAAGGATGCTAAATCTAGCGTGGTTGGAATTAAGGAAACATTCCGTCATTTAAGTGATGGAAAACCTTTGGGTATTTTTCCAGCAGGTGAAGTTTCTACTTATAAAGATGGAAAACTAGTAGTGGATAAACCTTGGGAAGAAGGCGCGATTAAATTAATCCGAAAAGCCAAAGTTCCGGTTGTTCCTATTTATTTTCATGCCAAAAACAGTAAATTATTCTATTGGCTTTCTAAGATAGATGACACTTTACGTACAGCAAAATTACCATCGGAGTTACTTACTCAAAAAGATCGTGTAATTAAGGTACGTGTAGGTAAACCTATTTCGGTTAATGAACAAAATGAAATTGAATCATTTGAAGAATACTCTGAGTTTTTAAGAAAGAAAACATACATGCTAGCAAATCCTTTTGAAAAGGAACATAAATTGCTAGATACTGCTAACTTAAAAATCCCTAGAAGCCCTAAGGAAATTGTTACTCCTGCAAATGAGAACAAGATAAATGCCGAAGTAGAAGCTTTAAGAAGTACTGATTGCAGATTATTACAAAGTAAAAATTACGAAGTGTTTTTTGCTTCTGCCAAAAACATTCCGAACATTCTACATGAAATTGGCCGCTTACGCGAAATTACTTTCCGTGAAGTTGGCGAAGGAACAAATGAACCTATTGATATTGATAAATACGATCAATATTACCACCATATGTTTTTATGGGATGATGATGCAAAAAAAATATCAGGAGCTTACCGCATGGGATTAGGTTCTGAGATTTACCCTAAATACGGAATGGATGGTTTTTACCTAAATGACCTTTTTAGATTCGAACCAGAACTTCATGATATGATGCATAAATCTATCGAAATGGGGCGTGCATTTATCATTAAAGAATACCAACAAAAACCAATGCCTCTTTTCTTATTATGGAAAGGAATCATTCATACAACATTACGTTATCCTGAGCATAAATATTTGCTTGGTGGTGTAAGTATAAGCAATCAATTCTCTGATTTCTCTAAATCATTGATGATTGAGTTTATGAAATCAAATTATTACGATCCTTATATTGCTCAATACATTCATCCGAAAAAAGCATATAAAGTAAAACTGAAAGATGCTGATAAAGACTTTATTTTTGATGAAGCCGAATCAGATTTAAATAAATTTGATAAAATAATCGACGAATTAGAACCAGGGAATTTACGTTTGCCAGTTCTAATTAAAAAATACATCAAGCAAAATGCGCGTGTTGTAGCTTTTAATGTCGATCCGTTATTTAACAATGCTATCGATGGTTTAATGTACATTCGTATTGCCGATATTCCAGAGAGTACTATGAAACCGGTTATCGAAGAATTCCAAATAGAATTGGAAAGAAAATTAGCTGAGAAAGACGATTAATTTCGAATTATTATATAAAATAAAATCCCGTTTCATAAATTTATGAAACGGGATTTTTTTATGCCTTAAAACCAAATTGATTGATGCAATATATCATCAAAAGAATTGTTTTTTATGAAAAATATGATTCTTACAAAATGATAAACTGCTAGAAAAAAAGCCAATCTATATGCTAACTTTCTGTTGTATAAAAGTCCAGTGAAATATTCTTTTTTAGTAATTAATTCCGTTACCAATACGATAATAGTCACCCAACAAAAGGCAATCACAAAAGGTCCTAAAATATGATAACTAATTGACTTATATAAATCTCCCTGATAAAAATAAACCAATGATTTAGTAATTCCGCACCCAGGACAAGGAAAACCTGTGAGCATCTTAAAAGGACAAAATGACTGATCCGTTTCTAAATGATCATTGTGATTATTTAGCATTAAAAAAAACGGAATTATCAGTGTAATTACTGCACCGATAATTCCGTAAATTTTACGTTTTGCTCTGCTATTATTTGTATAATCTGTTGATATCACCTTGTACAATCATTGCTGCCGCGATAGGGAAAAATAACCCTAAAAGAATTAATAAAGTCGATTGGTCTTTTTGAAGCTCACCAGTTTTTTCATAAACCTTAGGTAATGCGTCTTTTCCTGCTAGATAATAAAAATAAATATTAACTGGCATACAACAACCTGCAAAAATTGCAATAGGCTGTGATATAACCTCTTTCTCCGAAACTGCATTAAAAACCTCTGCTACTTTTATATTCCAATAAATTAAATATAATCCACAAGTCAAAATTCCGAAAAGTAATACCATAATTGGATCAACTTTAAATACAGGGATTGGGTCATTAAAATTATTTGATGTTTTTTCTAATTCCATTTTTTTATTATTGATTTTGTTAATTCCTACTCTTTGAATTTTCGGTTACTCCTTGATTTAAAAAAAACTATTTAGATTAATTCTTTCTAAAAATCAGGAGCAATATTATTAAAAATTAACAAATAAAGCTAATTATTACTAGAGTATTTACAAGAAAAAACTCGTTATTAAATTCGAAAAACAAAACTCACCAAGTGTGTTATCTACAAACAAACCGCTTTAATTTTATCGACAATTACTTGCGCTAATCGTTCATGACTTTCAAATGTCCAACCCGCAATATGTGGAGTTAAAATCACTTTTCTTCCATCTAATAAATACTGAAAGGCTTCTGGTGTATTTTTATCCTGAAAAAGTGTTTCAAAAGATAATTTCTCATATTCCAAAACATCCAAACCAGCTCCAAGTACTTTCCCTGATTCCATTGCCGCTACCAAATCAGCAGTAACAATATTTTTACCTCTTGAAGTATTAATGATCCATATTGGTTTTTTGAATGCGTTGATAAATTTTGCATCTACCATCTTATCCGTTTCTGGAGTCCACGGAATATGTAAACTCAACACATCAGTTTTCTCTTGAAGTACTTTTAGCGAAACTTGTTTAGCATTTTCATCCCCAACATTATCCTTAATGTCATAGCACAAAACCTCTACATCAAAACCTCTTAATTTTTTCGCAAATGCTTTACCCATATTCCCGTAACCAATAATCCCTACTGTTTTCCCATCAAGTTCATGACCACGGTTACTTTCTCTATTCCATTGTCCCGAACGTATTTCGCTATCGGCAAGATTCAGTTTATTAAAAAGAGAAAGAATCATTCCTAATGTATGTTCGGCAACTGCATTACGGTTTCCTTCAGGAGCAGCAATGAGTTCAATATCTTTAGAGAGCGCATAATCGCAATCGATGCTTTCTAGTCCTGCTCCAACTCGTGCTATAAATTTTAAATTTGTTGCTTTATCTATAAATTGTTTATCAATCTTAAAACGACTTCTAATTACAATTCCTTGATAATCCTGAATTTTTGCTTCAATTTCTTCTTTAGTTGAAGTAAAATCAGCATGATTTTCAAATCCTGCTTCTTCTAATTGTTTCCAAAGAATGGGATGATTGCTATCGATATGTAAAACTTTAATTGGCATGAAATTATAACTTAAATTAGACTAACAAAGTAACAAAAAAAATATGGGTTATACCGTTTATCTACTAAATTGCCAATACTAAAACTCCTCTAAAAACCAATATTTCCTGTTTTATTGGTTATATTTTTTTAACTTTGAAAATAATGCATTTTCAACCTTATTCCAAAAAATGAAATTAACAAAAACATTTAAGGCCTTTTTTCAAAGTGAAAAATCTGGAGGGCTCCTCTTACTTTTCGTAACTATTCTTTCTCTTTTTCTAGCCAACTCAATATTCCAAACTGATTATATTGCTTTTTGGGAAACCAACATTGGACATCATTCAATAACACATTGGATAAATGATGGTTTGATGACCATCTTTTTTCTTTTAATAGGATTAGAATTAGAACGCGAAATTTATCAAGGTGAATTAACCAGTATAAAAAATGCTTCTTTACCCATTTTTGGCGCTTTAGGTGGAATGCTAATTCCTGCTGGAATATTTTTATTATTGAATTTTGGAACTGCTACTCAAAACGGAGCAGGAATTCCTATGGCTACCGACATTGCTTTCGCAATTGGAATTTTATCTCTTTTAGGAAATAAAGTACCTTCTTCTCTTAAAGTCTTTCTTACTGCTCTTGCTGTAATCGACGATTTAGGCGCTATTATAGTTATTGCATTATTTTATACTACAAGTATATCTTTTCTAAATCTAGCTCTTGCTTTTGCTGTTTTAGGCGTATTATTTATTTTTAACCGAATGAAAATTCACAATCTCTTTATTTATTTAATAGGTGGAGTTATCATGTGGTATTTTATGCTTAATTCTGGAGTTCACGCCACTATAACAGGTGTTTTATTAGCTTTTGTAATTCCGTTTGGAGATGGAGGTAAGAAAACTTCTTCTTATAAACTACAGCACTTTTTACACAAACCTGTTGCATTTTTTATCTTACCACTATTTGCATTGGCCAATACTTGTATTGCCATTAACTCTGACTGGCACGAAGGTTTAAGTCATCCTAATACATTAGGAATCATTCTAGGTTTAGTAGTTGGAAAACCATTAGGAATAGCTCTATTTACTTTCTTAGGTGTTACATTAGGAGTCTGCACATTACCAAAAGAGCTTAAGTGGTCGTATGTTATAGGTGCAGGAATGCTAGGAGGAATTGGGTTCACGATGTCTATTTTTATAACCTTACTAGCTTTTAATGAACCCGAAGTAATTACTTTTTCTAAAATAGCTATTTTACTTGCTTCTTTTATGGCAGGACTATTAGGTTTCATCTACTTAAAATTTTCTCTTTCAAAGAAAAAAATCAAACATACTTAAAACAAAAAAGGACTTTCAGTTTAAACCGAAAGTCCTTTTTTTATAAGTCTTATTTTAAAATTATCCCTTAATTTGTTTTAAAGAAGTTTTAATTCCTTTTATTAGTGATGAACTAAAGCCGTTGTGTTCCATTTCATTCAAACCAACGATTGTACAGCCTTGTGGCGTAGTCACTCTATCTATTAACTGTTCTGGATGTACTTTTTCTTCAAGTAACATTTTAGCAGCTCCTTTTACAGTTTGCGCCGCTATTGCTAATGCTGTTTGAGAATCAAATCCTATTTCGATACCCGCTTGCATCGAAGCACGAATATATCGTAATGCATACGCTGTACCACAAGCTCCTAAAACAGTTGCAGCATCCATTAATTTTTCGTCAATAATTGGTGCTGTACCTAAATCCTCAAATAAAGTTACAACTGGTAACGCTTGTGCTTTATCTTTTTCGCTAAATGAAATACATGTAGCCGATTCTCCAAATTGCGCTGCAATATTGGGCATGATTCGAACCACATGATGCTCTTGATTGGTTTTATCCTGAAGTACATCTATCGCTAAACCACTTACTGCCGAAGCTATTGTTTTGTTAGAAATTACAGGTAGAATTTCGGCCAAAACCGTATCAACCTGATAGGGTTTTATAGTCAAAATAATAAGATCTGCTTCTTGTATTTTGTGTTTATTATCAGATGAAACTGTAATGTCTAATTCTTGTAAATACAAAATACTAGCTGTATTTCTTCTGGTAATCGTAACCTGATTGTTCTTTGAAAATTTTGCAATTCCTAAGGCTATAGAAACCCCAAGGTTTCCTCCTCCTATTATGTGTACTTTCATTCTAGTCGTAATTTATAGTTTTTTGGTTGTTTTTGGTTTAATAGTTTGAGTCTTAAAAAGACTCTAAAAGCATAAAATATAGTGGTTAATTATATTTAGTTTTATGCCTTATTTTTTATAATAACCTGCCTTTTAATAATATGGATGCAATTGTAAAATAAATAACTAATCCTGTTACATCGACTAATGTTGCTACAAATGGCGCCGATGAAGTTGCTGGATCTAGTTTAAGTTTCTTTAACATAAATGGTATCATAGAACCCGAAAGCGTTCCCCATAACACAATAAATAATAATGAAAAAGAAACAGTTAGTGCAACAAAAAACCAATGGATTCCATATTCATACAATCCTGTTTTTTGCCATATCATAATTCTTACAAAGCCTACAATTCCTAATATAGAACCCAATAAAAATCCTGATGCGATTTCTTTTTTCATTACATACCACCAGTCTTTTAGCGTTAATTCTTTTAACGCCATGGCACGAATAATAAGTGTTGCAGCTTGTGAACCCGAATTACCTCCACTAGAAATAATCAAGGGGACAAATAATGCTAAAACTACAGCTTTCTCTATTTCTCCTTCAAAAAAGCCCATTGCAGATGCAGTAAACATTTCTCCAATAAACAAAACCACCAGCCAGGTAGCTCTTTTTTTGACCATTTCAAAAAGAGTCGTTTCTACATACGGTAATTCAAGCGCTTCCAAACCCCCAAATTTCTGAATGTCCTCTGTGTCTCTTTTTTCTATTTCATCTCTTATGACATCAATAACATCATCAATTGTAATGCGACCTACCAAGCGTCCCAGTTCATCTACAACAGGAATTGCCTCTAAGTCATATTTTTCCATGATACGTCCTACTTCAACATCAGGAGTTTCTACATCTACATAATGTAATTTTTTAATATAAACTTCACTAACTGGAGTTCGTGTAGAAGTAGTTAATAAATCTTTAAGCGACAAACGTCCTTTTAATCTATCTTCATCATCAACTACATAAATAGAATGCACTCTTGAAATATTCTCTGCCTGAATTCGCATTTCTTTCACACAAGTAAGTACATTCCAATTTTCATTGACTTTTACTAACTCTTTGTGCATGATTCCTCCTGCAGTATTCTCGGCGTAACGTAATAAATCGACAATGCCCTTGGCATGTTCTACGTCCTGAAGCTCAGATATTACTTCGGCTTTTCTATCTTTCGATAATTCACCAATAATATCGGCAGCATCATTTGTTTCTAATTCATCAAGCTCCTCGGCAATCTCTTTTGGCGAAAGCCTGCTTAATATATTTTCACGCAAATCATCTTCTAACTCTAGAAGAATTTCGGCGGTTTTTTCGCTATCTAATACTTTAAATATGTAAGTTGCTTTATCAAAATCCAATTCATCCAGGATTTCGGCAATATCAGCATGGTGAATATCATTCAATAAAACTTCCAATTGCTTGTCGTTTTTACTTTGAATGAGACTTTCTAATTCTTGTATTAGACCTTTGCTGATTTTAAACTCCATCGGCTTCTATTTTCTGAGTTAATGCTATAAATTCTGCCACGTTTAGTTGTTCCGGACGCAAATCAAAGATAGTGTCTTCTCTTAACTTGTCTGATAAATTTAATGTTTTCAAACTGTTACGTAACGTTTTTCTACGCTGTTGGAAAGCTGTTTTTACAACTGTAAAGAATAACTTTTCGCCACAAGGCAAACTGTAATCTTCTTTTCGGGTCATTTTCATAACACCCGATTTTACTTTGGGAGGCGGAATAAATACATTCTCATCTACTGTAAACAAATACTCAGTATCATAAAAAGCCTGTGCTAAAACCGAAAGTATTCCGTAAGCTTTTGACCCTTTCTTTTCACAAATACGTTGCGCTACCTCTTTTTGAAACATTCCCGAAAACTCCGGAATCTGATCGCGATATTCTAATGTTTTAAAAACAATTTGAGTCGAAATATTGTACGGAAAATTACCAATTATAGCAAATTGTTTCTTTTCAAAAACTTCATTTATATCATACTTCAAAAAATCCTTTGAAATAATTTTACCTTTTAATTTTGGATAATTCTCATCTAGATAAGTTACCGATTCAGTATCAATTTCGATAACATAGGTATTGATTGGCTTTTCTAACAAATATTTTGTTAGCACACCCATTCCTGGTCCAATTTCCAGAACCTCTTCATATCCTTTTAAACTTAACGTATCTGCGATTGCCTTAGCGATGCTTTCATCTTTCAGAAAATGCTGTCCGAGATGTTTTTTGGCTTTTACTTTTTCCATTTGTTTTAGATTATCAGATTGTTAGATTATTGAGTTTTTCGAAATATCAATCCACCCAAATATCAAATAATCTATTTTTTATTAATTTCTAGAAGTTACTGAATATTTAGCAAATCCTTAGCTCTATTGGCTTTAATTTTACTTATAATCAAATCTTCTAAAGACAGAACATTCCATCTTAAAAATGTTTTGTCATTTACAGTTACTTCCTCACTGTCATTGTAAGCTTCATCAAAAATTTTATTTCCCTAAAATAGGTTACGGAACTAGTCAATCTTTTGATCCCACAATTTTAACATCCTACTTTGATTTTATAACAATCCGAAAATTATCTTTATTCTTAACAGGAAACTTGCTCACACGCTCCATCAAACGAAAAAAACTATATAGCCTTTCGGTTTTAGACAACTTCAAGAAATCTTATTGTTGTTGTTTATTACTTTCTTCTTTTGTTTGAAATCTAATTTCCATTTTTATATTTTCAGATTATTAGATTTTTCGAAATATCGATCCATCTAAAAATTGAATACCGTATTAATTAATGCTCTGAGATAAACTCTAATTCTGTTCTAAAAGAAAGCATCTTATCTGCAAATAATCGCAATGCTTCCTGACTAAAAGCGGGTTCATCTTCAAGATAATATTTTTCTAAGGTTTCCTTACTATCGGTTACATATTGAACAGAGTAAGTAGTTCCCCCCATTTCTTCATCTACTAAAACTTTTACGATTCTTGCCGATGAAAATTTTCCTGTTGCTAAAATTTCAGGAATATGTTTTTGTTGCATCCAATTTAACCATTGGTCATGCACACTTTCATGTATGTTTGTAGTAATGTTGTAAATAATCATTTTTATCTGTTTAATCGTTTTTTCGATTAATTGGTTAAACGAATAACCAATTAAACTTAGCTATAAATTAGTATCGCCTCTTAATTCCCTATATCTCTTTCTGGCATCTACAAAATAAATACTGTCCTGATGATTAAAAATTACTTTTTCGTATAAGGCCTTTGCCTTTTCAAAATCCTGTAATTTCTTATTATAAATCTCTGCCGAAAAGAACAAAGCTTCATCAATATAAATTCCGTCACTATGCTGATCGATAATCAATTGATATTGGCTTATCGCCGAATTATAATCGCCTAAATCTTCGTAAATCTGTCCTAATCGCAGCAAAGTTACGGCTTCTATTTCTTGTCCTTTAAAAGTTTTTAATATATTTTGAAATTGTACTATTGCATCTTGGTTTCTATTTTGAAATATAAGGTAGTCCGCCTTAGCAAATTGCTTCAAAGCCGTTTGTGTAGAATCGGCAACCGTATTATCATTTATCAATAAAAAATACTCTAAGGCATCATTTGCAATTAACTGCGTACTAGCTGATTTAAGCTCTTTAAACTGTTTTAAAGCCCAAACAAAATCAGTTTTAAAATAGCTTGTTTTGGCCGCTTTTAAACTTGCTTCATGTGCCATAACATCATTTTTCAAGTCCAATTCTATTTGTGAGTAATACAATAACGCCTGATTAAATTTTTCTTCAAAAAGCAAAATATCCGCTAATTCCATTTTAGCTTGTGCTTGTTGATAGCCATTAAGTTGCAATTCGAGTGCTTTTTTCACAATCGCTTTAGCTTCCTCCGATTTTTTTAAATCAAAAGCCAAAAAATGAGCTTGAATTAATTGCAAAGATAAAGTAAAAGGACTTACACCATAAGTTGTTAGCAGTCCTTGAAGCTCCGTGTTAATTGTTGGATATTCTTTTTCAGTAGCCTTATCGATTTTTATTTTATACAAATAGGTATTTGCCTGTACAAGTAAATCCAAGTCTTTTGTATTCTCTAAAACGAAAGCTAAAATCTCTTGCGCAGCTTCTGGATCGTCATCATCAATAGCAAACTGAGCCAAATTAACAATGCTTGAAAGCGATTCGGGATCACGTTTATAAATCGCTTTTTCCTGAATAAAAGCTTTTCCAAATTCTTTTCGTTGCACATAAAACCAACTCAAATAACGATTCCAAAAAACATCTTGTTCTTTTTGAGTCCTTAAAATAAGGGATTTTCGCAATGCATCATTAAATGTTGTATCGGCTTCATCAGCCATAAATCTCGATAACTGACTCTGAATAAGTGGTGTGTTTTGCTGATTGGTATACGACTCTGTCAACAATGTTTCAATCATCATATCAGTCTTACCCATTTGCCCGTACAACAAACCAATCTGAAAATTAAAATTAAAACTAGGTTGAATTTTGGTTGCTTGCTGATACGCTTTTAGAGCATATTCTAATAATACTTTTTTCTCAAAAGAATTGGCAATTCCAAAAACTTCATTAGGGTTGGTCAAAATCTTATCTAAAGCCTGATCGTAGTAAGTTTTGGCTTTAGCATCATTTTTTTGCAATTGAAAATTATACCCCAATTCTATTAAAATAGTACCTTGTTTGTACTTATTAAAACGGTTTTGGATAATTTTATCAGCTACATCAAACTGCTGTAATTGCTGATAGCAGTCAATTGCTCTATAAAAATATTGTGTATTCGAAGGATTATTATCCAACAACTCCTGATAACTGATTTTTGCTTTTTCAAAATCACCTTTATCATAATAATATTGCGCTAATTGCTCATTTTGGGCTAACGCAAATAGCGAGAATGATAAAGTAATAAATAGAAAGAGCTTTTTCATCTTCGTTTTTATTTGTAGTATGTAATCGCAGTAACAGTATTCAGTCACAGTTTTCGGTCACCATCTGGAAACTAAAAACTGCAACTGGTACTAAATACTATAACTGAATACTAAATATTAATCTATAATATCAAACCCACAGTATGGACGTAATACTTCTGGAATTACGATTCCTTCTGGCGTTTGGTAGTTTTCAAGAATTCCAGCAAGAACTCTTGGTAATGCCAATGAACTTCCGTTTAACGTATGAGCCAATTGATTCTTTCCATCTTTATCTTTAAAACGTAATTTCAAACGATTTGCCTGAAAAGTTTCAAAATTAGATACTGAACTAATTTCTAACCAACGATCTTGCGCTGTAGAAAAAACTTCAAAATCATATGTTAATGCTGCTGTAAAACCCATGTCGCCGCCACACAGACGTAAAATTCGGTATGGTAATTTTAATTCTTGCAGAATATTTTTCACATGCTCCACCATTCCATCAAGCGCTTTATATGAATTATCTGGATGTTCAACACGTACAATTTCGACTTTGTCAAATTGGTGTAAACGATTTAACCCACGTACGTGCGCCCCATAAGAACCTGCTTCACGACGGAAACAAGGTGTATAGGCAGTATATAAAACTGGTAATTCACTTTCACTTAAAATAACATCACGAAATAAATTCGTTACAGGAACTTCGGCAGTTGGGATTAAATATAAATCATCAATCGTCGAGTGATACATTTGCCCTTCTTTGTCTGGCAATTGACCTGTTCCATAACCTGAAGCTTCATTTACCAAATGCGGCACTTGTACTTCATTATATCCAGCAGCAGTATTTTTATCTAAAAAATAATTGATTAAGGCACGTTGTAATCTGGCTCCTTTTCCTTTGTAAACAGGAAATCCAGCTCCAGCAATTTTTACACCTAGCTCAAAATCGATAATATCATATTTCTTTACCAAATCCCAATGCGGTTGTGCACCTTCATGCAACACTGGAATTTCACCTTCTTCGAAAACATTCAAATTCTCTTCTGGAGTTTTTCCTGCTGGTACAATATCAGCTGGAAGATTTGGTAATGTATATAGCTTTTGAGTTAATTCATGTGCCAAAACTTCAGCTTTATCAGCTAAGTCTTTACTTTTCTCTTTTAATACAACTGTTTTTTCTTTTAAGATTGCAGCTTTAGATTTTTCGCCCGCCTTCATCAATTCGCCAATATCTTTGGATAATTTATTAGATTCAGACAAAATGTTATCTAACTCAACTTGAGTTGAACGACGTTTTTCATCTAGTTGCACCACTTCTTCAACAGCGCTTTTGGCATCGATATTTCGTTTTGCCAAAGCTGCGATTACTTTTTCCTGATTCTCTCTAATAAATGCGATTTGTAACATAGCTTAAATTTTGTAACTATTGTATTTTTATATATTAAGGAAGCAAATTTAAGGAAATGTTTGCTAAGAATTAGACAAAGTTTGTAGCTAAAGGTAAATTCTTATTTGTAAGAAGAAATTATTACATAACATTGTGCCAAAGCTATTTCGCAAAGTTGCGCTAAGACCACACAAAGAGACGCAAAAGTTTAATTAAATATAGACAAATATAATCAAAGTATCATATCGTTTATCCCTAATATAGTTCTTATTACTTTATAACATCATTATTCCCAAATCCCTCTTTCTTCTTTCTTCTTTCTTCTTTCATCTCTCCTCTCACAAACTTCATTTCACACAAACCCAAACCTTTGAGTCTTTGCTTCTCAGAACTTTCCTTAAGCCCTTTTAATCTCATGCCCCACAAACTCCTCCAAAGCAGCAAACATATCATCTACTGAAAGAACTTCTAAATCTGGATGTGATTTTAAAAAATTAGCATTCAGGGTAACAAGATTTTCATCTATTTCGTAAAAAGTATCATTGTTAAGCAAATCTCTTATTGGGTTCACACCTTCTAGTTTACCTTTCAAGAATTTATTGAGTTTTACACTACTCATTAATTTTACTTTTTTGCTTTGTTGTTGAAATAGCTCCAAATGTTTTTCGGCACCAAGTAATGCCAAACCTTCTTCTATTAATTCATTTAATTCCGTATTCCAACTCGAATTATATACAAATTGAGCAAAATTCCCTTCTGTATATTGTGCGGCATAATAATCTAAATAATAACTCATTAAAGCATCTTCATGAATCAGGTCATCATCAATTTTTTCTTCGCGCATTAAGTTAATTACCGAAATATTTGAGTGAATCACATCTTGAAGATTTTCACTATTCATTGCCGTTTCAGAAATTATTATTCTACCAAATTCCATATCCTTTATGTTTAAAAAGTTTGGTGCAAATTTCGGGTAAAAAATGGAGAAAAGAAACGCTTTTTATTTTAATCACAAATTGTATCAATTTATTAAGGTTCCTTTACAAAAACTACATCAAAATATAAAGATCAGAAAGTATTTATATATAAAAACCGCAGTAAGCTTATACTCACTACGGTTAAAATTTATTTATTTAATTATTTAAAATCTATAGAAATTAAAACTACCATCAGTTACAGTAAATGCTGTTCCTTCATTTGTCCCAGAAAAATTAAATGTTCCTTGAATTTTTTTACTATCAATAGCAGTAATAGTAATGGTTCCTGATGTTACTTTAGCATTACCGATTTCAGGTAAAAATTTAAATTCTACTTGATAAGTTGTATTGAGACTTTGTAAATCATAAACAATAGGATGACTTCCTGCTGTAGCGTTTAAAGGCATCCATAACGAAACACTTTTATATGTATCATCAATACCTTGAAAGCCCATTAAGTTCATTGCATCCGAAGTCACTAATCCAGGATCAAAAGAATAAGAAGCTCCTTTATATTTAAATTTAATGAAATTTTCTGTCGTTTCAATCTCATCCTCGTCAGAAGAGTCATTGTTACTACATGAGAAAGACATTGTTAAAGCAAAAATAGCAAAAGCAAAAAAGGTAATTTTTTTTAAAATTTTCATCTGATTGGGTTAAGTTAATTTAACCGCTAAAATATATTTTTTTAACTACTAAACAGAAATTAAATTATATATTTTGATAATTTTTTCATTTTTAAACACTAAACACACCTTAACATCATCAATCTTATTAACTTCTATACTTAGAGATTGTTAAGTGTTCATTCTAGCAAAAAAAATACAATAGGATTTATTTAGTATCCAATTCGTTACTATTCCCTTTCTGATTCATTTTTGCAACTAAAGCTTTTAAACGTAATGCTTTTTCCTTTTTCTCCTCCTGAAGTTTAGACTTTTTCCGGTTTAGCAATTTGGTATGTAAAGCCTTGTTTTTGGTGTTTTTCTCAGGTCCTTTTGCCATGATTTACTTTTCTTAAATTTGCGTTTACAAATATAAGAAACTGAATGCGAATATTTTTGCGGGCGTGTCCCTCCGTAAACTTCAGGTCGGGCTATTCGCTGCAAGTCCTCACACTTCCTTCGTCAGGCTGCGGGCTATCCGCTACTATCCCTCACGCAACTTATATTTACAAAAAGCATAAATTTGTGAGAATAATAAACCAATTAAAAAAACACTATTTTAGCATAACTAGAAAAGTTATCATATAATAAACAATTACATTAAGTGACTATCCACCACTAATACTACAATAAAAAATCATGAAAAAAATATATCATTTAAACTGTGTAAAAATTGTTTCACCAGTAAATGACAATGTTTGCGGACATTGCCTTCTAATTAAAGAGGACGATAAACTCATTTTAATAGATACAGGCATTGGACTTTTAGACATCCAAAAACCATTAGAAAGAATAGGACAAGACCTCATAAATATGGTTGGTTATAATTTTAACGAAAATCAAACCGCCATTAGACAAATTGAAAAATTAGGCCTCGATCCTAAAAAAGTTACCGATTGCATTATTTCACATTTGGATAATGATCATATTGGTGGGCTTGCCGACTTTCCTAATGCAACAGTTCATGTGGGAATTGAAGAATACGAAAGCTATAATTCAGGAAATCCAAGATATTTAAAAGCGCCATTATCCCATAACCCAACAATCAAGACATACAATAAATCCGATTACAATTGGTTCGGATTTGAAGCGAGAAAAGTAGCTACAAATGCCGAAACAGAAATTTTCCTTATTCCACTTTTTGGACATACCTTAGGACATTGTGGAGTAGCTTTAAAAAAAGAAGGCAAATGGATATTTTATATTGCAGATGCTTATTATATGAGGATAGAACTCAACGACAATAAGCATCCTGTAAACCAGTTAGCCAGAATGAGAGCCGAAGACAATGAGTTAAGATTAAACTCATTAGATAAAATCAGAACTTTAATAAATGAACACCCAGAAATTGAAATTTTTGGATATCATGATATTGAAGAATTTAAACCTTACGAGAAATAACCTTTGTAAATAGCTATTAATTCAACAAAATGGATCGTAAAAAACATTAAATAAATACTAAACTGAAAAATAATAATTGAATAAGGAAAAAATTAATCGCAATTCACAATTTGAAAAAGCTTTTTCATATCTCAAAAAATTTGGAGACATAGCACCTAGTGCAAAGAAAACGTATGAATTACTAAAAGAATTGAGTCTAGAAACTAGCAATGTACAATCAGATATTTTAATTTCTGAACTCAATAAAATTCAATATGCTTCTAACACAAATAGTTTTTTTTATTTCTATTTTCCAATGGTCAGTCATATTCTATATTATAAACCTGAATACGAAAAAGACATATTAAAATACTTAATAGGTCCAAATTTCGCAAATAGAACATCGAAGGTTAATGACATGATTCCATTAATTATAGGAGCAATGAATTTTAAGCTTAATGAAAATGAATACTACTTGTCTAAAGAAAGTCAATTTTGGATTATAAATGAGGTCCCAAAATTAGAAAAACAAATTCAACGCGAAATAGAAGTTTGTTGGAAAGAATTAGACGAATATGAAAGTCAATAGATTATTTGACAAAAACTCATTAAAAAGATAGATATGAAAGAAAGAATAGCATTAGAATACTATGTTTTGGATGTGTTTTCCAATACAAGTTACAAAGGAAATCCTTTGTCTGTCGTTTTTACTGATGGTGATTTAGAATTAGAAGTTTACCAAAATATTGCAAAGGAATTTGGATACTCTGAAACATCTTTTGTTTATTACTCTACAAAAGAAAAAGCGCTTAATGTTCGTTCGTTTACACCTATGGGTTTTGAAATAGATGGAGCAGGTCACAACTTATTAGGAGCTGTTAGTGGTGCATTATTAAAAAAATTACCAATATTCGCTGAACAAGATGAAAACAATCGTTTTGTAATTATGAAACATTCACCAATACGATTAACCGCAAGTTTTGATTCTGTGACACAATATCCAATTGTACAAATGCATCAAAAACAAGCTGTTGTTAAACATCAAATTCCTACTTATAAGATAGCGATAGCACTCGGTTTAAAAATTGAGGATTTAGAAGTTAATATGTTAGTTCCAACGGTAGTTCAAACAGAAGTTGCACACGTAATGGTTCCTATTAGAAATAGCCAATTACTCAACGACTGTACTCCAGATAGCAAACTCCTAATCGAAATTTCAAAAGAGCATCAATTTGAAGGCTTTTATTGTTTTACTATTACTGATAAAAACCAGGACAATATTGTTGAAGCCCGATTTTTCAACCCAATAATCGGAATAGAAGAAGATGCCGCTACAGGAACTGCTGCAGGGCCTCTAATCGGTTTTTTGACAAAAAACAAGTATACACAACCCAATACAGAATATAAGATTCTACAAGGCGTAAAATTAAATCAATCTTCAATAATTGAAGTAATGAGTAGAGAAAATGATATTTTAGTTGGCGGATCTTCGGCTATAACAATGCGTGGAGAACTTTACATTTAGATACTACAATAAACCAAATTAGATTACTTAGTAATTCTTTTCTACAACTACAAATAGCCATCACATGGAAATTATAATAAAAGTAATAACATTTATATCAACAATAGCTTTAGTCGCTTTACCGATTCTGGTATTAAATAAAATATATAAACGAAATACTAAAAACATTTTCATCGTATATCTACTCACTGCCCTCATAACAACATTTATTTTGATTTTAATTGTAGGATGATGGGTAAACTTTTCAAATGATTTTCTACTTTCTCATTATGGATATAATTTTGATGCAATGAATGACATGGAAAGATTTAGAAATGTAACCATTGAAAATTTAGATAAAGTAAAAGAATTAGAAACAAACATGTTGGGAGTTGGTTGGTCACTTAAGGCTTTTATGTTTTTTCTAATTTTCTCTCCATATCTACTAATTGTATATATCTTCTCCTATTTTTATAGAAGAAATAGTAGCCGTGTTAAATAATACCTTTTTAACTATACCTACAAGAATTACCACAACTCATTACTATCAAGATAAGATTTAAGTATTTTAATCAATACATACCTATTCTGTTTTAATTCAAGAGGGCATCTTAGCCATTATATTTCGTGAATTTAGATATGAGATTCTTTTAATGAGTTATTTAAAATAGTTTCTCAAAAAGACATCCAAGACATGAAGTCAGAGTTTTTTTGGATCAATACATATTGTTGTGGGTAAATATTAAAATCTAGATATTTGTGC
>NZ_JAOZEV010000039.1 GCF_025847275.1 Flavobacterium frigoritolerans | reverse complement strand
CTTTACAAATATTAGAATGATATAATGATGCGATTAAGGATTTGGTAGGGTAACGGTAGGTTTTGTACTATTGAATAGCTTTGCAAAGGTTTTGCAATGCCTTTGCAAAAAAAAACCCGCTTCTTTGCAGAAGCGGGCATTTTTTTGCCAATGTCAATTAAATTTTTCTTTGTGTCTAAACTATTAAAGAATAAAAACCATCCGATGAAGCGGTTTTATATTTGTATCCACCATGTATGCGATGTTGGCTGATGTCTTTTTTGCAGGGATTTTGTTTTATCTTCTACGTAATTTACTCTTATTTTTTTTCTTTTTACAAAATAAAAAATAGTGCCAATAGTCAAAATTGGCAAAACAAAGAAAAAATAACTCACGAAATAGTAAGTATCATATAAACAAATTATATAAAAGTATTCGGAAAAGTAAAAATATACTAGCAATAAAAGGCAGATTGTCAAAAAAAATAAATATTTCCTAGTCATTATCTTGATTTATATATGTGTTGTTAAAAAAAGCATTAAACATTTTAAAATAGCCCAAGTATGTATCTTGGAAACTAACATCCTTAATAATTGTAGACATCATTTCTTGAGGGAATTTCGTATACAATAGTTTGTTCTCAACAATAGTCTCTAAATCTAAAATTAAATCTTTTATCTTTCTAGGATCTTTCTTTTCACTTTCTAACTCTTCAATTCTTAATTTTGAAAAAAAAGGATTGTTTTTATGCTCTAAATGTCTAATTATATAATATGGACTTAAAAAACTTAAATATAGTGTAATTGAATGTAATTCTCCATCTTCAATTACATTAAGAAAAAATGTAAAACATCTGTCTTGAGATTCTCGTCTTGAGTGATCTTCAAAATCTTTAAAAGTCAAATCTAGTTCAAAATCCTTTTTAATGACATTTCGTATCTTCTGATTTTTATCAGAGTAAAAAAAATCTATTGTAGACTGCAATCTTTTATACTCCTCAGATTGTAAGTATTTTTCGCTTTCATTCCAAGGACATATTTCTCTTGGGTAAAACAAATAAGTTAAATTGGTTAGAACTTCATTTATCATAATTCATTATATTTAACTACAATTACATGTAATATTTCGAGACTTTTATAATTAACAACACAATTTTAAAACTAATAATTTTAACCAATGTTAATTGCCATAAAGACCCTTTTTGACTTGTGAAATTAAAACTCTTACACCCCATAGGGATATCTTCAGAGGAAGAATCTTAAAATAGAAAAGTGGTATTTCAAAAAATACTGCTTTTGTTTTGGTTGCTAAAATTGAAAATTAAAGTTATCTATATTTTGGTTAAGGTCATTTTAGTTTTTGGAAATAATTGTGGAGCTTCGCCATTGGGACAATATTGTTCCATTATAAAACATTGTCGAGGCATAAGAAACAGTTCGATGGCGGTATTGTTTGTGTTTTTTGTCGACAGAACAAATAATTCTCCTCTTTGTCCACACTGATATTGACGCCCTCCATAAGTTAGAACAAAATAGTTTTTTGTGAAATAAGAACTTTCCGCAGTATAGGGGCTATCATCAGGCTCTGCTCTGGTATCTTCTAAAACAGCACCGCTCGCATCTGTAATTAAATAACGCATTATTAATCCGTCTTGAGTAGTGCGAGATATTTTATCCGTAATTTTTGAAAATATCAATTCATAATTTTTACCATTATTGGTTCCTCTCCAAGTACCTACATATTTATCTCGAATACCATTCATATCTTTAAAATAAGTTACACTTTCAGGGACATCTTTCTCTTCTCGAATATATTCTCCTAACTTTTCTATTGGAACAATCGATTGTGCTCTGCAAGATAAGTTGCATACAATCAGAAAACCTATAATAATTATCTTTTTCATCATATTTGCTTTTAGTGTTATGGACATAGTGTTGTCGTTAGTGTATCTTTAAACTTAAAGAGGCATCTTCAGAAGAAGAGCCTTAAAACAGAAAAGCAGTATTTCAAAAAACACTGCTTTTATTTTGATTGCTAAAATTGAGAATTAAAGCTATCTACTGTTTGGTTAAGGTCATTTTGGTTTTTGGAAATAATTGTGGAGCTGGACCATTGGGACAATATTGATCAAGTATAAAATCTTGTCTAGGAGTAAGAAACAATTCTATGGTGGTATTATTTGTGTTTTTTGTCGACAGAACAAATAATTCTCCTCCTTGTCCACACTGAGTTTGACGTCCTTCATAAGTCAAAACAAAATAGGTTTTGTCGAAATAATAACTATTCGCAGTATAGGGGCTATCATCAGACTCAGCTCTGGTATCTTCTAAAACAGCACCACTTGTATCTGTAATTAAATAACGCATTGCTAATCGGTCTTCGGTTAGACCATCATATGTTGTCACCTTTTTTGTAAATGTTACTTCATAATTTCTTCCATTATAAGTTCCCCTCCAAGTACCTACATATTTATCTCGAATACCATTTACATCTTTTAAATAAGTGACACTTTCAGGAACATCTTTCTCTTCCCGCATGTATTCCCCTAACTTTTCTATTGGAACAATCGATTGTGCTTTACAAGATAAGTTGCATACAATCAGAAAACCTATAATAATTATCTTTTTCATCATATTTGCTTTAAGTGTTATGGACATGGTTTTGTCGTTAGTTTATCTTTAAACTTAAAGGGGCATCTTCAGAAGAAGAGCCGTAAAACAGAAAAGCAGTATTTCAAAAAACACTGCTTTTATTTCGATTGCCAATCTTAGGAATCAAACTTTGTCTATTGTTTAGTTAAAGTCATTTTGATTTTTGGAAATAATTGTGGAGCTGCGCCATTAGGGCAATTTTGTTCAATTATAAAATCTTGTCTAGGAGTAAGAAACAGTTCTATAGCGGTATTGTTTGTGTTTTTTGTTGACAGGACAAATAATTGTCCTCCTTGTCCACACTGAGTTTGACGTCCTTCATAAGTCAAAACAAAATAGGTTTTGTCGAAATAAGAACTTTCAGCAGTATAGGGGCTATCATCAGGCTCTGTTCTGGTATCTTCTAAAACAGCACCACTCGTATCTGTAATTAAATAACGCATTATTAATCCGTCTTGAGTAGTACGAGATGTTTTAGTAGTAACTTTTGAAAATACTAATTCATAATTTTTGCCATTATAATTTCCTCTCCAAGTACCTACATATTTATCTCGAATACCATTTACATCTTTTAAATAAGTGACACTTTCAGGAATACCGCCTTCTACGCGTAAGTATTCTGCTAACTTTTCTATTGGAACAGTGGATTGTGCTTTGCAAGACAAGTTGCATACAATCAGAATAGCTATAATAATTATCTTTTTCATTGTATTTGTTTTAAGTGTTATGGACATGGTGTTGTTGTTAATTTCTCTTTAACATCTAGTGTTTTCTGGGCAGTACTACCATCATTATTTATTTTAAACAACGAAATACCAGTGATACCATTTTCTTTCATGAATTTTAAAAAACCAAGTTCTTTTGAGATATTATCATTCATTATTTTCACATATCCCTTATTTAATTCTTTAAAATTCAATCCTAGATTAAGATCGCTATAAGCCCCTTCAAATCGAAGGCTATAATTCCCTTTACTAGAAATCATAGTTCCATAAATATCTGATAAAGGAATACCATTTTTATTAGCATTTACCAAAAGTATCATAAAAGATTCTACATCGGCAGGAGAAAACATTTTAATAGGCTGATTTATCAATGTATTACCATTTTCATCCACGGTTCCAGAATCATAATCATCAAGATGGGTATGCATATAACCAACGGTATTAGCATCGTATGGGAGTCTCATCGAATCATTACTTAAATTAGTAAGAGCCGTGAGCGGTCCGTTCTTGCTTTGCATATAACCAGTTTCCTTTTTTAGATTTGTTTTCTGGCTTAACTCATCGATTTTGGATTTAAAATTTGGATTTGTATTTTGTTTTTTTAATTCAGCACAAGGGTCAGCTTCATCAGTATTTGGAGGAGTGAAACCCTCACCACCGCCTCCGCCACTTCCAGAATCCCAACTATAGTCACCATAGCCACCACGCGAATCATCTAAATCATTATATAAATATAGCCAAGGAGTTGCTGCATTAGGTCTACGATAGGGATTATTAACTGGAACTTCGTTTAATTGCCCACCATTTGAAGGAGTCTCTTCTCCTCCTTCTCTTTTGGTGATATTTTTTTCTGTTTTTAGAATTTGAAATTGAGAGACATAAATCCCATTCTCAACACGAAATCCATTTAAAAAATCACCATTGAGATTGCGAATCATAATTTTACCAGAAAATTTTTCTGTCACGTTGTCTTTATCTGAGTACATGCTAAAAACGACCACTCTTAGTACACCGTTTATCCTTGACATTAGAATCCTGCTATACTCTTCTTTATTATTAGTTGATAAAGGGATAACCGTTAACAATTGATCACTATTCTTAATTTTTTCCTGTGAGATAGCCGTTATATCAGGTAAAAGAAGGGTGTTTTTACCTGTTTTTGAACTATTAATAGGGTTTTGTTTTAGGAAAGAAACTGCATCATTGATACCTACAGTTTGGATGTTGCTTTCTTTCTTATCAATCTCCTCTTCTACCTGACAATTGCTTAGTGTTAGAGCCAAGCCAAAAAGAACTAAAAATTTAACAATGTAGATTTGTACTTTGTACTTTATTTTTTTTTTCATGTGTTTTTTTTATTAAATAATAAGATTATTCACTCAAACCTCATTCGGTAAATATATTGTATGCAAACAATAAATAAAATACCCAGTTTTAGTGATATTACAAAATACCCAGTTTTAGTGATATCATTAAGTTCCAAAAACCATAAACGAAGATTAAAAATGAAAGCTTACAACTAAAACATCGCTAAAAAAAAATGCAGCCTCAAACTAATTCGTTGAAGACTGCATTTTACATCACTTAATTACTCCTAAAGTTATTTTGACTGAAAATCGATTTTAAGGCGGTTTCTTATTAGAAAGGTGTATTTATCTTTACCACCGTCTAATATCTTGTTAAAAAGCTTTATTTTCATTTCATCATCATTAAGATAGGTAGAAAGCTTGTTCGCAGAGGTTAATTTTGTATTTTTAAGTAGGTTTTCGCTTGGGTTCTCTAGTACACGTATAATAAAGTTACGATTAATTAAAGCATTTGTCGGGCTATCGGATTTCTTTGCTGTTGACTTCATAATTCTTTTTCTATTGATAATATTACATATCCTTCTTGCAATCCTAAATTAGTATCATCAAAAACATTCGTTATTGTTCTTTCATATTTCCAGTTTGAAGAACTTTCCCATTCTAATACTGTAAATCGGATAGTGTCGCCAATTTTAAAATCTCTATCATTCTTTCTTAGTTCCCAATTCTTTTTACCAATGAAGTGAAGTTGTGCGAGCTCATAATTAATTTTTAAATCATGTATCATAACTATTGATTTGTATGTTGTTTTTGTAAAACCATTTTCTTTGCAATGGACTCTCTATATTCCTGCAATTTGATTTTTAATTCTTCCGAGAGGATAAATCCATCTGGTACACCATTTCTATCTATGAAAATAATTGCTTCAAAAGTTGATATATTTTTAGCGAATAGTCGTGTTCCGATAGTAATACATTTTCTTGTTTCGGTGATTATTTCGTTTATTTCATTTCGGATATAATTTGCTGTAAATTGGCTTATAAAAAGCTCCTGTAATTGTGCTTTGTTTCTTATGTAAGTAAGAGTTTTAAGGTTCATAAATAAATAGTTTGAGGTTAGTTACTTAGCTTCTTTTACTTTTTGGTTTTCAAGTAATTACTTAATTCGTGTATTTTTTTAGATGCTGATTTAAAAAAG
>NZ_JAOZEV010000038.1 GCF_025847275.1 Flavobacterium frigoritolerans | reverse complement strand
CATAAAATCTTCGTCATTTAAGAGTAACCATTTAAAATGAGCACGGCTATCATTAAACAAATACATGTTCCGAGCTACAAGGGTTTGGATATTCCTTTTTCGTTGCGCTGCTAGATCCGGAATGTCTTTCCATAATTTAGTATTAATAATTTCTCCTCCTTCATTTCTTGTTGCTACAATTTTATTTTCAATTTTTACTGCTTGGGGAAACTCTTTTTGGTAATCAATTAATTCAGGTATAAAATAAAAATCTGTAATAAAACATTCCTTTTTAATAATATAAGTACCGTTATAATCTGTTCCGTTATAGGGATAATAATTGAAGTTTTTATCGCATTTATCAAAATAGTTTACATATAAAAATTTTTTATCTGATTTTAAATCTATTGTTCTGCCAAATATTTCTTTTAAAATTAAATTTATCAGTTGAAATAAATTTATATCCTAACGAGATAAGTTTTTTTTTCCCTATTTCAACTGCTATCTCAAAATCTGAAATTTCAATTTTTCCATTACTTATTGGTATGTCTAACCCTATCTCCCCAAAAGATTTTCTTTGACCTTCATTTAATTGAGCAATAAGTATCTTCTCCATATATTTATTATCTACTATTGATTTATTATGCGAATTATCGGGATTACTTTTTTTATTTAAATTTTCTTTCTTGTTTTGACATGCTATAAGCATCATCGACAAGAATAAATATAAACTGATTGTTATTTTTGTTTTTATTTAACTATACTTTTTATGTTTCGGTACTTACAAATCCATTCTTAGCCAATAGCTTACTTTTGTTTAAGAGAACTGGATCTAAATTTAATTCTGATTTAGTAAATTCATTTGCAGGATTGTCAGTGTAATCTTCGGGTAGAAAATACCCTATGATTTTTTGCTTTGTATCTCCATTAGGATTTCTATTACTAAACTGCTCTCAATACCATTATCTGGAACAACAATAATTTATCAAATACAATATAGTCTGGTTCAGAACCATGGCCAACATGACTATGCAAGACTACTTGTAAATAAAAATCTGTAAGTGAAAACATTGTTTACTTTTAGTTATTTTATCATTATTCTTGTAACTTAAAATTAAGAGTAAAACTGCTATTAGTAATAATTTATTCATCACATTTTTTTAAAACAATTGATTCTTTCTCGATCTTATTAGTAAACGGATTTTTGAGATAAACTCTTTTTTTCTTCTTAGTATCATAGAAACCAAGCCATTTAAATTCTATATTAATTTCGTTTGTTAATTTAACTTCTGCTATAGGCAAAGTTAGCGAGCAGTCATTAAAGTCAATTTCCTCTGGCACATTATTATTAGAATATACTTCGCCATTTGGTGCATAGTCATTCTCTGATTCTTTTAAGTATATTTCAATTGTGTTACTGCTTATTTGTTTAGAAGTTGCACCACAAATAAAATTAACTGAGCCTATCCCAAAAACTATCTCATCAGGGGAATAAAAAATTATATTGTTTTTATCGGCTCCTTGTTCACAACTATTACTCCACTGCTTATTTATAGTAAATAAAGCCGATATATCTTCTTTTTTTATGCTGTCATCACAATTATCACATTCTTTACATGGTTGGTTTATGTATTTAATTGAATGAACATATAAACTATCTATAAAAATTTCACCATTTATCCTCCAGATTTTTTTATTTAATTGTTGAAAAGTAATCGTACTATCTATTCCATCAGGAATTTCATCATTATATTTATAAGTAGTTTTTAATTTAATTTGATTGTTTCTAATTATTGATGAAGCAATATTTAGCATGTAATTTTCTTGACCCCAATTATGGAAAATACTATCTTTATATAAAACATATTTCGGAATATTAGCATCGCAAGGCTTGTACATTATTGTGTCTTTATTATTTATATTAACACGGAAAAAAGTATGTCCAACAGGTAGTTGTAATTCTTTTTCTTTAAGATTTGTAATTCTTTTTTTTTCTTTGCATGATATTATAGAAAATGATAATATAATAAAACAAAGAAACATTGATATGTGTTTCATAATTCAAGATTTAATTATTTTTCCTTACTTCAGTAATTGTATAAGTATGTGATCCACCCGCACTTTTTCCTTGCAACAAATCGTTGTCAAGTAAGAACAATCTACTATTTTTACCTGTACCCAATTCTCTTGAACGGGCTCCAACATCAAAAAAACGATAATAACGCTTTCCGTCCTCACATCCTTTTCCAACTAGTACAAAAAAATGTTCGGTTGCTTTATGACTATTATAAGTTCCTTTTCGTAAGTTATCATCTAATCCAACTACCACTGGTTTCCCTATCTTTAATTGAGAGTCAATATAATCCAATGCTTTTTGCGTTTCTTTAGGTATTAATTTAGTTCCTGATTGATCTGCCATAATAATGCGATTTTGTGAATATCCACTATTATTTTTTAATCCATAATTTGCTAGTATTTCAATACTAGCTTGCCAACATTCTTCTGGTTTCTGATGCACCCAATGTTCAGGTCTAGCTATGTCATAGTGGTCCTGATTACATTCGTTACACGAACCCACTTCAAGATCAGATTGTCCAGTACAGCAATCATAACCAAACTCTTTTAGAAAACCTTTTTTTAGGTAAAGTTCATTACTTGGATTGATAAGCTCCTCCTTTAAATAATTGTCATATATAGTTTTGACATCGGCAAAAGTATATTTAGCACTCTGTTGTCCGTACGGAGAATCTGGTAAGCTTGCCCAACATAAACTTGATAACAACGCTGCTCTTCTTATGTCATTATCAATAACAAATTGAATTATATCTCCTTGTTGACCTTTAAATCTTTTTCGCCATACTTTTCTGTTTTCACTTTGAGTATCATAAAACTCCTTAGGTCTATCTTGTGTGTAGTAATGTTTCATTAATATTAAACACATTTTATCCTGAGCCTCTTTGCTAAAATCTGTAATTTTATATCTTTTTCCGTAATTTTTAATAACTTCATCATAAGTCTTTCCCATAAACTGATATGCGCCAGCAGCATTAGAGCTATCTCTTATACGTTTGATATATATAGAAACTTTAGGATGCGTACTCCAATCTTTTTTATAATCTTTGATGAAAGATTTCCCTCCAACGTTCTTTTCGTAACCTTCATCTCCTACAGTGTCTTCTTTCACTCTTAACATCCTCATAAAAGCTCGAACTCTCGCCTCAGCTTCACAAATTCCATTTTTCTCTTCCTTCTCAACCTCCGCCATTTCAAAATCCACCACGACAGGAACAGTACAATTTTCGATAGCTTCTTCGGTTAAAAAACTCTTTTCTACAATCAAAGCTGTGTTTTTAAAACAGATAAGTTGTTTTCGCAAGGCTATTTTTTCTTCTTTGGTAAAAGGAGTTTCATCTTGTTTGGTAGCTTTTATACCTATGGTTTTCATGTCAGGGCTTCTTACTAAGCTCGCGTTTGGGTAAGACATTGCAACCAATTGATCGGCTTCAAAAACATAATAGTTATTCCTAAAATCGTTGGGGTCTATTATTTTTCGGCTTACTTGTATGCAAAAACGCACTGGGTTTACTTCTGCATCAGTTAGGTGTGTTTCTTCGGGAGTAAAACTGAGTTCTAAAGCCCGTCGTCGCCCACTTTTTCTTGATATTCCTGAATGCTTTGCAATGCTGTTATGATGCCGTTTTCACCTAATTTTATCACTCACATTTTATTAATTTTACAGGATTTACACCTTCATTTTCTTTGATTAAAACAAAGTCCAGTTCAAAGTCCTTTTTTTTAGTCTTATCATTGTATAAACCTTCCCAATAAAGTAGAAGTTCATCATTTTTAATAACCAGCCTTCCTATATTTTCTGATTTAGATATCTCACTATCATCAATACTTTTTTTATCTCCACTATAACTTTGTTGTGACTCTGTACTTTTAAATTTTATATAATACTCTCCAATTTTATCTTCAATATAAATTATTTCCACATTTATGTAAATTAAATTATCTGAATATAATGACAGATAACCACTTTTATTAGAAATATCAAATGTAGTTAAGGAATTCTCACAGTTTAATCTCCAAAGTCCATTTAAATTTATTTTAGAATCAAAGACTTCTTTAGGTGTAATCTTTTTCTGTTTTAAATTGAATGTTTTGAAAAACTTATCTCTTAATAACAAATCAATAGTTAACTGATCTTTATTAGCCAAAATTTTAAAATCTTTTTTTAAAACACCCGAATTTTCAACGTTTGGCTGATTAATATCGAAATTTCCTAAATAATATAGAACTTCATTTTCAAATAGATATGCAAAAAAGACAGAACTGTAATAATCATCTCCTTCAATTAAAAAGACCTTTTTATCCATACATTTATAATAATAAAAATTAATATTTGCACTTTCTAAATTTAAATTTGATAAATATTTTTTACCATTTAGTACTATATCATAAGCTTGTTTCTTATTACTCTTTATTTCATAAATTTCATTTTCATATTTGTAGATTAATTCCTTATCATCTTTTTCATTAAAAATTTTTTGCTTAACAAAACATGACTCATTAACAATTATGACACTAGTATTACTTTTATATGTCGTGATATTATCATTATTTTCTCCTTTACAACAAAATACTGTATACATTAAACAAATAAAAAGCATCTTTTTTGTTTTAAAAAACCCCATTATTTCCATTCTTTTTCTTTTAAATCATTTTGAAAATCTATTTCTTTTTGTGATAATTCTTCCTCTGTTTTGAATTTAAAATAGACCGATGGATTACATTTTCCTTTTAAGCCAGCTGCAGATCCAACATTTGAAACTTCAAAATGCAAATGAGGATTTCTAGTAGTGAAATTACTGCCATTCTTTCCTGAAATTCCGGTCAAACCAATTACATCATTATACTTTACTTCATCACCTTCTTTGTAAAAATCATTCTTACTTAAATGCCAAAAAGTAAGATATATTGTCGCATTTTGATCAAATTCATTCTCTAAAATTTCTCCCTCCTTTTTGTATTTAGGGAGATAATTGTCGTTTCGCAAACTTTTAAATGTTTCCACATCCAAAACTTTTAGTACAACTACATTTCCTGCCATTGATGAAGAAGTATATATTTTATGTACCTTGCTTCTCACACAAGCATATACATGGGAGCCAGGTATAGCTAATAAATCATTTCCTGAATGATTAACGCTTCCATCTCTAATTTTTTCGCCAAATGAGCCATGCCAAGGTTTGAATCGTCCTCCTTGTGAGTAAATACACAACATTGGATCATCTATTGGAAACCTCCACTTTCCATTATCTTTCTTAGTTTCTGAAACAGAAGTAGGTTGACATTTATTAACTTTAAATACTTCTATACCCTTTTCAAAATGTATTTTACATTCTTTCCATCCTGCTTGATCTGGATTTACTTTAGTTCTTATTTTTTTGATATTTTCATCTGTAGATTTTTTTATAATATCTGCAACTTTCCATATCTCATGTTTTTCCCAATATGCTAAAGCTGTCAATACTGCATATTTAGACTCTTTAACTTTATCTGGGTTTAATTCTAAATCTATGTATTCAGTAGGGAAAATTTCTTTTAATATCTTAGTAATATCCAGATAATTACCTCTCCCTGTAAGTTGTTTTAAACCTCTCCCTCTAAATTTATAGCCATCACCACTAGCTTCGTTCCCGTTCCCATTACCAAAACCATTCTCACTAGCATACAAATAGTTTAATAATCTTTTTTGGGGGTCATCTCTACAATAGTCATCCAATACCCCTTCTTTTTCAAGAGTTTTTGCTCTTTGCCCAAAAACTGCTTTACAATTTGCGACATTATATCGTACTGAATCTGTTTCAACCATCCAATCAGTATTTATCCCTAATGTTTCTGTTCCAACCTGTGCGAAAAAATGAGCCTTCCTTAAACAAGTATCTAAATGAATAGGTTTTCCATTTTTCTTACTAAGTCTTGCAAATTCATTGATGTAATTAACGATATCTTGTCTAAAAGTTTTTTGCTTTGTAATTATACCAAAAATCTTTTCTATCTCATCAAGAGTAATGTCTTTATCACAATTTTCACAAGCTTTATTTGTTTGAACCTCAGCCATTTCAAAATCCACAACAACAGGAACAGTACAATTTTCGATAGCTTCTTCGGTTAAAATACCTTTTTCTACAATTAAAGCTGTGTTGTTAAAACAGATGAGTTTTTTTCGCAAGGCTATTTTTTCTTCTTTGGTAAAAGGAGTTTCATCTTGTTTGGTAGCTTTTATACCTATGGTTTTCATGTCAGGGCTTCTTACTAAGCTCGCGTTTGGGTAAGACATTGCAACCAATTGATCGGCTTCAAAAACATAATAGTTATTCCTAAAATCGTTGGGGTCTATTATTTTTCGGCTTACTTGTATGCAAAAACGCACTGGGTTTACTTCTGCATCAGTCAGGTGTGTTTCTTCGGGAGTAAAACTGAGTTCTAAAAGC
>NZ_JAOZEV010000037.1 GCF_025847275.1 Flavobacterium frigoritolerans | reverse complement strand
GCGTAATACGCCCGAATGCGTCTAGGAATTTTCAGCATTTGCTGGAGGTATTTTTATGCTTTACTTTTTTTCTTGAAATGTGTTGCCAATAGATATTCTGTAACACTTTCTTGCGTCCAGTTTTCTAAGGGCATTGGTTCTTTTTCTTTCTGGACCTTTATTTTTCCAAATTCTTTATCAATACACAAGGCTAATTCTTTCAGTTCCTCAGAGGAAAGAAAGATTTTAGCATTGTGGAACATTGATAATACTTTTGGATTCATATAAAATTATTTTTTGGATAACTTTTTACGCTTAAGCGCCATTGCTTTTTTTTCTAGTATGGTTTTATTTACCAATTGCATAATTGCTAATTCTACAAGTTCATTTTCGCGAAATCCATTAGTAATCATACGAATACTCTCTACATAGAAAGGCTTACCTTTTTCGTTTTTAAGTCCCTTCTTTTTTAGATAAGGCATCACTTTAGGTGTGTATTGACGTCCTAATATTTCAATCAGTAGCCTTTTTTCTTTTTTAGAAATCATATCTCTAGTTGTATTTGATAATTAAAATTCTTTTGCAATTCCAGTATATCCTTATTTTGTAAATCATCATTGAAAGGCACATAAATGGTTTTCAAATTAGGATTATACCTAACTCCCACCTTACCAATCTTTTGATGCAAACGATAACGTCTGTTTTCTTTTGCTGTCCTTATGGATTTCCGTAAAACTTGGCACTCGTTTTGCATTACTTTTACTTATTAGGCTCTTATGAAAAGATTTAAAACTTTTGCATCATGTTTTTTACTACTTTCGTGGGTATGTCTATTACGAATATCAGTAACACACTAGTAACGTTTTGATACTGTAAATGTAATTACATTTTGAATACAAAAATACAATTTTGAGTACATTTTACAATTATTTTTTATGAATTTAGATAAAACATTGATTTTAAATAAGTTAAAAAACTACTATTCATTTAAAAAGGATAGTGATTTTGCTAGATTTTTAGAAATAAAACCGCAAACTTTAGCTTCATGGTACTCAAGAGGTACTTTTGACATAGATATTTTATATGCAAAATGCAATAACATTTCAGCTGATTTTTTACTAACGGGTAAAGGTGAAATGTTTAAAGGAATTGAAATTCCTGTCGAAAATGCTAAAAACTTAGTAGAAAAAATGAACCTACTAGAAGAACAAAATGAAATACTAAAAGACAGTAAGACACAATTACAGGAAATAATTGTGTTGTATAAAGAAAAAATAGAGTTTATAGAGAGAAAATTGCACGATTGTGAAGACGAAAAAAAACATATTAAAAATATTAGTTAAATGGCTATGTTTTAACATATTAATCTTATAACAGAGACATTTACCTAAAACAAACTGCAATTACACATATAATCAAAATTCAGATTTTAAACAAAATTTTAACAAAAAACACATTTTAATCCAAGAATTCAAGAACACTTAAACGAACACGATTTACATTTTTTTAACAAAAAAAAGCTTTGTAAACGCCAATAAATACAGGGGAAAAAATAGGGTTTCAAATTCATAACCCTGAGGTCCCGAGTTCAAATCTCGGTCTCGCTACGAAGCTTAAAAGGCTAAAAATATAGATTTTATGCGGTTTTAAAGAAATTTAAAACCGCTTTTTTTATGTCAAAAATTCGACACCTCTTAACTAAAGAATACGCTAACGCATACGATTTGACTTATAAGAAACTATATTCTTCCCCAAGTATTTACGATGCTAAAGGCGACTTATCAAAGCGCTGGTACGTCTATTATTCCTTTCGAAATCCTGAAACTGAAAAACTAGAAAGACAAACTCCCATTTATTCGGGAGTAAATCAATTCAAAACTGTTAAAGAACGTAAAGAAGCAATAAAAATTCTCGCTAAGGCAATCGAAACGATTCTCGAAAATGGTTATAATCCTTATGATGATTCTATTTCTGTCGATGAATCAAAAAAATACAACATTCCCGATGCTATTACTTTTACATTAGAGCTAAAGAAAAATTCATTAAAAGAAAATAGTTACCGTGATTTTAGAGTTAGAGTAAAATCATTTGAAAAGTGGCTTCTGTTAAATGGCTATGAAAACAGATACATTACAAGTGTAAATAAAAAGGCTGTAATTGGTTTCTTAAATGATGTTTTGACTGCGACAAGCCCAAAAAACAGAAATAACACAAGAGCCAATCTATCCATGTTCTTTCAAACTCTCGAAGACAATGATATAATTACAGACAATTTCATAAAAAAAATCAATGTTTTAAAATCTACTCCTGAGAGAAATAAAACATTTAGCACCGAACAAGAGAAAGACATATTACAATATCTACTAAAGAATGACACTCTTTTGCTTTTATTCATTCAATTTGTTTCACTTAATCACTTGCGCCCAATTGAAGTTGTTAGATTAAGAATAAAGGACATTAATATAAAAGATAGACTTATTTATGTTCGAGCTAAGAACAAGCCTGTAAAAACCAAAATCATTCCTGAAATTCTATTAAATCAATTACCTGAATTAGATAAGTATGATGGAGAAAGTTTTTTATTTACTCCTAAAGGAATAGGCTTCGAGTGGACAACCAACGAAACAGATAAACGTGGTTATTTCGGGGATCGATTTAAAAAAGTAAAGGATAGCTTGAAACTAAGCAAAGATTACGGTCTTTATAGTTTCAGACATACTTTTATAACCAAGCTATATAAAGAATTGGTTAAAAATAGCACGCCAAACGAAGCAAAAAGCAAATTAATGTTGATTACTGGACATACAACAATGAGTGCATTAGAGAAATATTTACGTGATATTGATGCAGTGCTTCCTGATGATTATTCTGAACATATAAAATAAAATTTAGACTTTTTTAATTTCGATTTACACTCAAATAGTCATTGATTGAGTTTAATAAAGTCTGCTTAGCTTTTAATGCATTGTCTTGCTTTTGAATCTCAATTTCGTACCTTCTAATCTCTTGGTCAATCCTTTGAATCTGAGATTTTATTTCATTCCTTAATCTTCTTTGGCTTTCAGGTAGCTCTGTACTTTCACCTATTCTTTGACCAAAATCCTTAAATATCTTTGACAATTGCAATAAAGTTGAGCCTGCTGTTATTTTGTCAGCGATAACACCATCTCTAATTGTTTGAGCAACCACAAGAGCATTAAAATCTCCTGTCTTGAGTGTTTGGTCAAGAATCTCACGTGAATATGTCGCTACTGGATTAGGAGGGAGGTTCATTTCAATTAAATCTAAAAGAAAATTAGAAAAGGCGTTTATTTGAGAAGCTAAAACACCAATTAATAAAACGTTGTCTTGTTGACGCCACCAAGTCTTATCTAATAACTCAGACTTTATTTTCTCCATATCCTTCTTAGCTTGAATTGATAAATTACGCTCCTTAATAATTTTATCAAATTGCACTTGAACTTCATTATCTCTATAATTCCCCAACTTTACTAAATACTCTTGTCTTTGCCTCTCTTTTTCTGCTGCTAAACGAAGCTTTTCTTGTTCTAATCTTTCTTGTTCTTGCCTTACTCTTTCTTGTTCTTTCTTTATTCTTTCTTGCTCTGCTTCTAAACGAGCTTTTTCTGCAGCACGTTGTTGTTGCTGTTGTTGAGCAAGAGCAATTTGTTGTTGTTGAAGTTGCTGTTGTTGTTGAAGTTGCTGCTGTTGTTGAAGTTGCTGCTGCTGCTGTTGTTGCTGTTGCTGTTGCTGTTGTTGCCTTTGCTGTTGCTGGAGCTGCTGGATTTGTCTATTTTGCTCTGCCTGTCTCTGTTGATTCCAACTGTAGCCATCTTGGGCATAAGTAAATAATGGTAAAAAGAGTAAGATTAAAATAATTTTTTTCATATTTAAATAGCCTTTAAAATTCATAATCATTTCCACACAATAAACTTAAAAACAAATAGTTAAGCCGATTTACATATGACGAATATATAAATTTTTCATTATATTTAACCATTTTAACAATACTTTTTACACTAACTATTATTTAGATGTTTTTTTAGCATTTATAAAATAGCTCAAAATCTTAATAAAAATGGAATCACAAATAAAGCTAAAGAGAATCAAAACTTTTCTATATCAGATTGTTGCTTCTTTTCAGTAGAAATATATAAAAAAACGCATCAAATTTAATTAACAAAAGTTTCAAACCGTCTTCCATCCTACTCTAGTAATATTTTCAGCAGGATAAGTTATATGAACTTCAAAAGGAATTTCATTTTTTCGTTTGTCTAGAATTTTTAATTGATATGGTTTTATATTTTCAAAATTATGAAACACACAAATCCATTTGCTACCCTTATTACGAATACCTAAAATACAATGTACTCTAAGTTCATGGGGCTTTTGATATAATTGGATACTACTAAGAGTAGCGGGTTCGAGATGCATAAAAATACTTCTCATTTTCTCAACTTGTTCTGAAGTAAAAGGCATAGTCAAAGATAAAAAAAATGCCGTTACAAATAGCAACGGCATTTTTCAATAAAAACAAAGCTAACAGTGTTTTAAGATGGCATTGCTTCTAATTCTGGAACATTTTTCCAACGAACATAGAAACTAAGCGGGTCTTCGGTAGCTTTTAAAGATCGAACAGTCAAAGTATCTCTAATAGCATCATCTTGATAATCAGCAGTAGAAACAAAATAGGTAGGATCAGCATTTAAAAGAGTAAAAGTATTACTATCAGGATTGACAATAAAATACACATCAAAATTTTCTCTACGTGTACTAATAAAGAGCCTAATAAACATATCATCCAAAGAAATTAAAGACTCTACCTGTAATCCCATTTCAGTATCAGGAATCAAATCGCTTCCTCCAAAATAAGGCTTAAAGTACGGTTCTAAAGATTCCTCTAAATAACCGCCATATTGAATTTTAAATCCCCAACGTTCACCATAAACATTCTTTAAACGTATAAACTTTGAATTTTTAGTGGTTAAACTTTTAGTATAAACAAACGTAGGTCTAACGACACCATACAAACTGCATTTACCATTACTAGGAGCATCCGAACCACCATCACCAGAGCTTTTAAAAAAGAAAAACTTTTTAGATAATTCAAGTAAAAAATCATTGAAATCTCTAGCTTTAATCATCGGAATACATTCATTGCAATTAACCTGTGTATAATCCAGTACTAAAGGATTTTCCCCAAATGTAGCGTTTGATTGAATTTTAAATTTGTTTGGGGCTTCAGGAATTCTCAAAAGATTTTGAGCAGGATTAAAAGAAGTAATTAAGGTGTCGTCTAATTTCATTAACAATACATTGCCGTTATTATCTTTGACGAGCTTTAATATTCTTGTATCGGGATTTGCAGCACTCATTTTTTTACTTTTTAGATTTTGAAGCCTTTTTTACTGTTTTCTTTTTAGCCACTTTCTTTTTTACTGGTTTGGCTTTCGCTGTAACAGCTTTTACTTTTACGATTTTACCGCCTTTAATGTATTTGAATCCTTTCTTTAATGTCCCATCGGATTTAAGCCCTGTCCCTTTAATAACACTACTACATACTTTCTTTAAGCCTTTTACTGTTGGTTTTTTCTTTACTGCCATGATTGATTATTTTTTTGATTGATGATTATTGAATTGTAGATTTTTAAGCCGAAATTCCCTGGAGAAATGCGCTGCCGGTTTTCAATAAAATCTACTTTTTTTATTAATTTACTGTAAATGATAATTTTTTAGTCCTTAGTGGTTCTGCCACAGCTTCGGGTTCGTCCCCTTGCAACTTTTTATTGAAAATATTGAATTTCAAAGTGTCGAGCGGTTTATTTTGGTAACGGTTCTTATCTGCCCAAATGTAATTTTGCCTGTAATCTGCTTTCTTTTCGGTAAAGAGAACTACATCGGCATCAAACTGACTTTTACTACCGCCACGCATTTTGCCATCTGTAGTTTGTTGGAAAATAACAATGAATAATTTTCCGTCGTACTTCTTTCTTAAATCCTTATCCACTTCAAAGCCTTTGTGCATTTCCTGCATTTTAGAGAAACTATCGATTATGATAATGTCATTGTTTCGGATGAGTTTATCCAAATCAGAAACACTTTTAATCTCAGGGGCTTCGATGTTTTGCAATGCCTTTGCGTTTAAATACTCTTCGGCTTTATTGTAATACAAACTACTCTCTGGATGCTCTTCGATACTGGCATGACCTACTTTATAATTCTGCGCTAAGGCATTCATAAACTGGAAACACATTCTAGTTTTCATCGAACCCTGACCGCCAGTAAGAGAGATTACAATACTTTCTTTTTCTTTATGTTCAATTTCTCCTAAGAACTCCGCAATGTCTTTGTTCTCAATTTTAAAGTAATCTACTTTGGTAGGCTTGTTTGCCATTTTATAGGCTAGAGAATTTCGGTTTACATTTTCCTTTGCAATGGGCTTTGAAACGATTGCCTTTTCTTTGATTGCCTTTTCTTTGATTGCCTTTACAATTGTTTCTTTTATAACAGATTCTTTCTTTCTTCTATCTGCTCCACTGAGTCCTCCGAACAAATCAGGTTGTTTGATTTTTTGCTTTGCCTTTCTTTTTACAATAGGCTTTGCAATTGTCTTTTTAACAGGTCCTACTTTCGGGCTTGGTTCAATAATGGGTTTTTCTATTGTCTTTTCTTCTACCTTTTCTTTAGTTTCAGCGTTTGCAACTTCACGTCCTAAAATATGATTGCTTGCCTTTTGAGCCTGTGCCGATGCTTTTAAGAAAAAACGATTGTCGTCGTTTAATTCATCTATTAAATGATTATTCCAACTCTTTAAATACTTAGCGGAATTTTCTTTGGTATGGAATAATATTCCTGATTCGCTACAAAGAAATACCGCTCCGAGTTCTGCAATTAATTCCTCAAAGGCATAATTTCCGCTCCCTCCACCGTTTCTCGTTCCTGTCATATCTCTATTCAAACGATGCTCCGCTCCTGTACTGTGTACTGCTTCATGAAAGAAAGTAGAATAATAAAAGGCTTCACTGGTGAAAGCTTCGATAGTTGGCATATTTAACTCGTCTGTACTTGGACGGTAATAGGCTCTATCACCAATATTGGTATATTTAGGCGGGGTCTTAAATCCGTCGATGATTGCCTGAGCTTCTGCTATCGGATTTGTTATTTTTCTTTCTTTTACAGCAGGAAATTTCAATCCCTCGCAATCATCGGCACGAAATACATTATAATATTTTAAAACTGGGAACTTGGTTAGGTTCTTTTTTAAATCCTCTTTTGTAAGTGAGTTCGATTTCACAAAATCCCCGAACTTTTTATTGTCGTTGGTTTTAAATTTCAAATGCTCACTATGGTAATCATGAATTAGCGTATAATAAATCACACGCCTTGCTTTACTGCCTTTTTTAAGCTTTACTTTGGCTTCCTCAATTTGATTAAAGGTTAAATAGTAGGGCTGTATAAAATCCGCAGGAACTAAATAAGGTTGTTTGTTTTCATCAAACTTAATATCAAAATTCAAAATGAAGTTTGCCCCTGTGTACTCCTTTTTAGAAACATAATTCATAACTGAATTACTAGCCCCCGAACCTGTCCATTCTTTTTGCCAAGGCAAATGCCCTACTTTATTAATTGTATTGATAATCAAATCCGTGATGTAGTTGTAAATCTCATCAGGAGAAACGGCATTTAATCCGTCGTTATGGTTCTCCGAAATATACTCAAGCGTAGGTAATAGCATTTCTGCATCAACTCCATTTAATCCGTAAGGCTCTATTAAATTATTGATTTCAATTAGAAAAGTATCATCGGCAAAGGCTTGCAGTACTTTTATAACACGCTTGGAAACAACGGTATGTTTTTCCTTTTCGGCTTTCATAAGCAAATCTTCAAGCGTTTTTCTTGACACGATAAGCCCATTAAGGCTATTGAATTCTTGTGCTAATGTCATTTTAAGAAATTTTATGTTCCGTACCCAAGATGCTTACAATAACTTCAATTCGAATATCGCTACTATTAAAGTTACTGACATTTAAAGCTCCAAGCACGTTAGTTATGGCGGTTTGCAAATCCATTTGAACGGGTACATTCGGAATTATAGTACTGGAATTAGGCGCAATATTTATCGCTTTTACATTCACGTTTGCCGATCCTAAAAGCATATTTTTTTTATCGTAAAACAAAATTCGCTTTAGGGTTACTGCCGTAAGCTGTGCGCTAAAATGCTGTGCTGTCGGATTTACTAATTTCAAATCCAGATTGAAAGTAACAAACGGTTTTCCGTCGTTCCACTTCGCATCCAATTTCTTAAAAGCTACTGGATATATCTTGACAAACTCAAATTGTTTGATTATCTTTTTCACTCGTTGCTCTAAATAAAAATATCCTGCAATGGCTAGTATTCCTGCTCCAATAACTATTTTTTTGACACTCATTTGTTTGATTTTTTAAATAAAGATTCTCGAAATACGATAGCAGATATAGAGCATTGTTGCAAAACCAATTGAGGCAAGTATTTTAACCCAAAGAGGAATATATTTTACAGGAACATATTTAATTTGTTTATCGCCTTTGATGTAGATATACTCTTTGTTTGTAGCTGTATTTACATTTTTGGTCTGTGCTATTTTCTGCCATGCTACAATTTGATTCCGTAAACTATCGTAATAAATCCCTGCTTCGTTATCTCCTGATTTTTTATGACTATTCAGCAGTTGTAATACTCGCTGTAATTCTGCTTTGGCTATGCTGTCACATTCGGGCTTTGCCGTTTGGACTTTCGGGAGTTGTATTTTTAAAGTATCGTTTATAGACTCACTGATAACAGTTGTTTTGATGCTATCCTTTTTACTGGCTATAACTGTTTCAACTTCGTGTGTGTTTTCAATTGGTTTGGCTTTGCAACCGTGTAAAGCGATACAAAGAGCGAAATAAAACGCTATAAATAAAACTACTTTTAAAAATAGCTTCATGGGATTCTCTGGACTCGTACTCGTACTCATGATTTTTTTATTTTTAGCTTCAGCATGGCTTTTAATCCATCGAAAAAACTGCTTATTAATGCTTCTACTTCACTATGTATTAAGGTGGAGAGTGAACCGCCCCAAGCGCAAATCACATAGGTAAACATCTTGTTGATACTCAAATATTGGTCGCAAACAGCATAGACGGAGAATGCAACAAAAAAACTGATAGCTGCTTCGGCTAAAAACCAACTAAGGCGTGGCTTCTTTCCTTTTTGAATGGCTAGGTAAATTTTCATAAAAACCCCTGCCAGTACTACTATTAGAAATAAAAAATAATCCTGATAGTATTTGAGTTCGCTTATGATTTGATTTAAGATTGTATTTTTCATATTAGTTTTTTTTGGTTATAAGGTGAAAGCCAATTCCAAGCGTAGCTAGTGATGCTAGTAAAATTAGGTAGGGGTTTCGCTTTTTTTTTTAATAACTCCAAACTGATGTTTTGGGCTTTGTAGAAATTAAACTTTGCAACCCTGTCGGCTAGTCCGTTGGTTTTTCCGTTCACTTTTTGAGTTATCTGTGTCATTAAATTAGCATCTGCGAGCGGATTTAATTTTTTATACACCGAAAAAAACCAAGCGGCACAATCCACGGCAATGGCTGTCTGAAAAAGTAAATCGGGATTATTTACTACATCATGACCCGAGTACTTTTTGTAATCTTCGTATGTTCCCTTACCTGTTAGCTGTATAAAACCACGCCCTCTATATTTCCATCCGTCCCCACTGGCAATAGTACCATTACCATTTTTATTTGCATAACCGATATTGGCTATCATTTGTTGATTGGCTTTGTACTCGGTGGTTCTACCGTATTTCTTTGCTTCAGCTAATGTCAGGCGAGAATTAAACGGACTGGTGGACAATAGCCCTTGCGGGCTATAATTCAGGTTCTCTACAACCCTTGTAAAATTGCCTGATTCATGCGATACTTGCGCTAAAAAGTGGGCTATCCTAATGGGTGTATTTACACCGTATCGTACAAATGCATTAAAAAAAATGCTACTGTTGTCTAAAATAAAACTCATTATAAAATCACTTTTCTAGGGGTTACTTTTGGTTGTGTCAGGAAATAAACAAATCCTGTGAGTGCTACTGCACCGATGATTAATTTTTCTGTTGCTCCCATTTTAATATCCTTTTACAGCATTGGCGTTTACAAAATAATACACGTTATCGCGATTGATTAAATATTGTCCGCCTACTTTAGAACCAACAAAAACACCCAGATGCTCCCCATAATTAAAACTACCACCCATAAAAGGTTTTGTTCCTGTATTGAAATACGTACCGTTTGCTGTCTTTTTAGCATTGAAAAGACTAATGCTGTTTGCATTTGCCATTAGTTTTTGCCCTTTTCTTGGCGCAACTAGCGCAGTAGGAATTTCTTTCGATGTAGTTTTTGTAGGCATTTTTAAATAGGCATTGAGGCTAATTTTTGAAACTCCTTTTTTGCTTTGCAAAGCCGTAAGGGTATTTGCTCCAAAATTGCCATCGATAGTAATACCTAACAATCTTTGTAATTCTCTAACTTCAACCCCTTTGATTCCTTTGCCTAATACTTTGTTTTTATTTAAAACTGCTCCTGTCTTTGGTAGGGAATTCGTAGGTCTATCTAGGACTACTGGTGGTGGTTCTGGAATATCGGTTAAAAATTCCTGCTCTTTTTCATCCTTCTTTTTTTCCCAATACAAGTAGCCTACAAGTCCGATTCCGACCACTCCAACGCCTATTAATACTTTATCTTCATTTTTCACTTTCATGCTTTC
>NZ_JAOZEV010000036.1 GCF_025847275.1 Flavobacterium frigoritolerans | reverse complement strand
CGTGCATTTTTGTGTTTATTTTTTATTCTTTTCTTAATAGATTGATAACAGTGCATTTACAACTTGTTTGTTTTTGTATTTTATAGGTAATTTCTGTAGCGAAACATCCTCTACCCTTGTTTTCTCTGGATTTCGCGCTTTTTGTTTCTCGCAGATTTAGCTAATGGAACAGATTTCAAACTCCCTAGCCCTGATAGCAGCGGAAATCCTTGCCCTTTTTCCTTTAAAAAGGACAAGATTGAAGCGAATAGCAGGTAATAGCTCCTAAAAAAACTATTCCTATATAGTATAGTCGAATATTACTCCTATATATAAGGAGAAAAACTCTCCTTATATATAGGTACATAAAAGAAGAAGCCTTCTCATAAATTGAGAAGGCTTCTTGTCTTTTTATTAGTACCGAGTTCTTAATTCGTTTTCATTGGTGGCAAATCGAATGCTTTTGAATCGTGTTCGAAGTTGTTACGGTGCGAACCGTCGCAAAAAGGTTTGTTTGCAGATAGTCCACAACGACAAAGCCCTAATGCTGCTCTTCCCTGCAATCCGTATACTGTTCCTTCTGAATCCATTATTTCGAAATCACCCTCTATCTTTATAGATCCGTTTTTATTAATTATTAGTTTAGTCTTACTCATAATGTTCTTTTCTTTTTTTTGCTCAAAGATTGCAAAATATTTTTCGAACAGTTAGCATTGACTTGGTGTTTTTATGAATCAAAGACTCTGTTTAAACTAATTCTACTTTATGAGGTTATTGTGCTAAGCTATTACACAGAGTTGCGCAAAAGCCACACAAAGATTCGCAAAAGCTTTTGATCAATCTTAGTGTTTTAATTTTTTATCTTTTGCTCTAAGTTCAATTGCTTTTGTGGTGGGATTCGTTTCTTTAAAAATAGAATCTGTCCTAAATGACTTGATTGATGTTCCATAACATGAAACCAACAATATTGGTTTGTCCAATCGTATTCCTTTTGCACCTCGGCAAACCAAGTATCATCACGTTTCTTCAGCTCTGCTATGGTTTTTGCTCTTACTTCATTATATATATCTAAATAATATTGCACTTCATGTCCTTTAAATTCATCTCGTCCTCCTTGATCTAAATTTAATGCTGCATTCCATTTTTTCTTTTCTTCTTCGTTAAATCCTCTGTTTTCAAAAGTGAAAACTTGGTAATACGCTTCTGCTGCTGCTAAGTGCATAATTAATGAACCTATTCTATTTGCTTCTGCATCGTGCAAATAGTCTATTTCATATTGGCTCATATTTTTTACTGTATTTTCAACACGTCTTTTAAGATCTTCTAACATCGAAATCATAGCGCCAATTTGCGGAGATGCTCCTTCGACGTTACCAATTTTTGCTTCTAGTCTTGGTTTTATACCACTCCCTTCTAGCAATACCCCATAATTACCATCTGTACTTTCTTTGGTTGATGTGATTTTATATTCTTTGACTTTTATCACCTCCCCTTTACGTATACCTGAATTCCATTTCGGAATTTCATCGTTTTTTATGACTGTTTCAAAACTTGAATTTAATAACTTAACTGGTTCTAATACGCCCTTTTCATTTTCTAAAAACAATTCAAACTTATCAAAATAAAACTTTCCGTTATACAAACACAATCCTCCGAAGCTCAATGATTTTGTATTCGAGTCTATTGTACCTTCTACTGTATATGATTTCCATTCCTTATCCTTAACAGGCCTATCTCTCATATTATCAAAAAAACCATCTTCTTCGTTTTTAGTATCCGTTCTAGCCCATACACCTGCCCAGGCCGATGGCTCATCTGTTTCTACTTTTACCGAAGCAATAACTTTAAATTTTTTCTTAGTCGCTGTTTGTATATCCAGAGTTTGACTAAAAGAAGCCCAATCTCTAGAAATAGCCTTTTGTGTTTGAGCGTAAGTCAATATCTGACTTAAAAATAATAGTACTAATGCTGTTTTTTTCATTGTCTGTTTTTTATTACTAAAAGGTAAATGTAATACTATTTTTTTGAGTCTAAATAAATCCTATTTATATTTTTTCAGACTATTTTGAACACTTTAATAAAAACATAATAGTCCTATTTACTAAGTACTTCCGTTACTTTTTCTATTTCACGCTGCATTGCATTTACTACTATACAAGAAAACATTCTTATAGATTTTATTTTACTTAAGTAACATCGTTGCAGAGACTCTTTGTAGAAATTAAGCGCTACTTTGCCTAGCCTAAATAAGCTAAATTATCGATTCTATCATTGTTAAATATAGTGCGTTTTAGCCCAGATAGAAACGGCATCCTTTACTTGCCTTCTTTAGGCAAGTAAAGATAAAGTGGATAGCTGGAAATTGCTCCTAATAAAAACAGTAAAACTCTCAATTCTATTGCTTATTTTTGCACAGAATTTATCATATTAAAATGTATAAAGTCAGCTCTTCTGCTGCTTTATCTGAAAAATAAAAATCAATTTTATGTTACAAAATCCTAAGAGATATACCATTACTGCTGCTTTACCTTATACTAACGGACCTATTCATATTGGCCATCTTGCGGGCGTTTACGTGCCTGCAGACATTTATTCTCGCTACTTGCGTATGCAAGGAAAAGATGTGGCATTTATATGTGGAAGTGACGAACATGGTGTGGCAATCTCGATGAAGGCTAAAAAAGAAGGAGTTACTCCTCAAGAAATTATTGATAAGTATGATGGAATCATCCGTAAATCTTTTATCGATTTCGGAATTTCTTTTAATAATTACTCTAGAACTTCGGCTAAAATTCATCATGATACAGCTTCGGAATTTTTTAGAAAATTATACGATAAGGGAGATTTTATCGAGGAAGTAACGGAACAATTATATGATGCTAAAGCAAATCAGTTTCTTGCAGATCGTTTTGTGGTAGGTACTTGCCCGAAATGTGGTAACGAAGAAGCTTACGGTGATCAGTGCGAAAAATGTGGATCGACGCTTAATGCGACTGATTTGATTAATCCTAAATCGACTATTACTGGCGAAACTCCAATATTAAAATCGACTAAACACTGGTTCTTACCTCTTGATAGATATACTGATTTCTTGACTGAATGGATTTTGGTTGGACATAAAAACGACTGGAAACCTAATGTTTATGGTCAAGTAAAATCATGGGTTGATGGTGGTTTAGAACCTCGTGCTGTAACGCGTGACCTTGATTGGGGAATTGATGTTCCGGTGGAAGGTGCTGAAGGAAAAAAATTATATGTTTGGTTTGATGCTCCTATTGGTTACATCTCTTCGACTAAGGAATGGGCTGCTCGTGAGGGTAAAGATTGGGAACCATACTGGAAGGACGAAGACACTAAACTGGTACATTTTATTGGGAAAGACAATATTGTTTTTCACTGTATCATTTTCCCTGCAATGCTTAAAGCTGAAGGTAGTTATATTTTACCTGATAATGTTCCTGCTAATGAGTTTTTGAATTTAGAAGGTAATAAACTTTCGACTTCTAAAAATTGGGCAGTTTGGTTGCACGAATATTTAGAAGATTTTCCTGAGAAACAAGATGTTTTGCGTTATGCACTTACAGCAAATGCTCCTGAAACTAAAGATAATGATTTTACCTGGAAAGATTTTCAGGCTAGAAACAACAACGAATTGGTTGCCGTTTTTGGTAACTTTATTAATCGTGTTGTGGTTTTGACCAATAAATATTACGATGGTTTTATTCCTTCTCCTAATGAATTAACCGAGATTGACGAAGCTACTTTAACTGAATTAAAAGCATATCCTGCTGTTATTTCTAGTTCTGTAGAACGTTACAGATTTCGTGAAGCTTTGGGTGAATTAATGAATGTTGCTCGTTTAGGAAATAAATATCTTGCTGATGAAGAGCCTTGGAAAGTGATGAAAGATAATCCTGAGCGTGTAAAAACTCAAATGTATGTGGCTTTACAAATTGCTGCTGCATTGAGCATTTTGTCTGAACCATTCTTACCTTTTACTGCTGCTAAATTATCAAGAATATTAAAAAATGATGGCAAACTGAAATGGAATGACGTTTCTGAAATTTCAGAATTAATTCCTGCTGGTCACCAAATTGGTGAAGCTGAATTACTTTTTGCTAAAATTGAAGACGAAGAAATACAAAAACAAATAGATAAATTGGAAGCTACAAAAACTGCTAATCTTGCCGAAAGCAAACAACCTGAACCACAAAAAGACTTAATTCAGTTTGAAGATTTTGCCAAAATGGACATTCGTGTTGGAACTATTCTTGAAGCTGAGAAAATGCCTAAAGCAAATAAACTTTTAGTTCTTAAGGTAGATACTGGAATTGACGTTCGTACGATTGTTTCGGGAATCGCAGAAAGCTTTACGCCTGAAGAAATTATTGGCAAACGTGTTTCGGTTTTAGCAAACTTAGCTCCTAGAGCCTTACGTGGTGTTGAAAGTCAAGGAATGATTTTGATGACTACAAACGCTGAAGGAAAGCTGGTTTTTATTAATCCTGATGCTGATGCTCCAAACGGAGAAACTGTAAACTAAGGTTTCACAAACATAAAACAAAGATATTTCTTACTTTTTTATTGTTTCATTGACTTATAATGTGTACGTTTGCTTTGCAAAAATACCTCAGAAATAATTCTGAAACTTTACTAAAGTTAACATAAGCGAACCCTCGCCATGATGTCCCTACGGAAACACGGGAAATCTATCCTTCTGGGTATTTTTGCACATCTAAAGCGAGGGTTTCGTGCGTTTAATATTTTCGATTATGCAAAAAGAAAATCAAAACACATCACATCATGATGTAATGCCATCCGTGGCAAGGTTCCTTTCCGCCCTTTGCCTTGAAGGGGATTTTAGAGAGCAACCTGAATATTTAACCGAGATTTTTGAGAGTATTCTTGAAACTGAAATTGGTGACAACATCGACCTAAGAACTAAAATGATGGGTTGTATAAAAACCAGTCGAATGCTAGCAAAATCGCTTGAATCTTTTTCGGATAAACAGATTCAAGAAGCCTGTAATACGGTTATAAGTACTTAAGTTCAGTAATGCAAAACGCATGAACCTCTTTATTGATTCATGCGCTTTGTATTATTGATTTTTAACATCGAAAATAATTTTAAATTGTCGAATTTTGCCTGATAAAATTATAGTATCATAAAAGCAAAATTAAAAGTTTAATCAACTTATTGGATAAGCTCAAAAAACATTAAAATGAAAATTACAAAACCTAGATTAGCTTTAATCTGTGGAATACTCTGCATATCGATTTTTCCAATATTAGTAAAACTGCGTTTAACTCCAGGGTTAATTTCAGCTTTCTATAGAATGGCTTTTGCCATAAGTCTGCTTCTGCCTTATGTACTTATCACAAAAAGCTTTAAACTTCCGAAGACTAAATTTTTAATTCTCGCAGCGCTTTGTGGTGTTTTATTTGCATCGGATGTTGCCGTTTGGAATATTGCCATTCAGGATTCAAGCGCTACTCAGGCTTCTTTATTAACTAATCTTTCTCCGCTTTGGGTTGGTATTGGTTCTTATTTCTTTTTAAAAACAAAACCCGCGACCAATTTTTGGATCGGAACAGCTGTAGCCTTGTTTGGAATGATTACATTAGTTGGGTTTAGCTTTTTTATTAATCTAAGTTTTGATAATGCTTTTCTTCTTGCTGTTTTATCTGGTATCTTATATTCTATTTATTTATTGGTTAGCAAAAATGTTCTTTCTGAGGTTGATGTTTTGTCCTTTATGACCATAAGCTTATTGGCTTCGAGTATCTACTTAGGAATTATTTGTTATTTTCTGAATGAGCCTTTCACAGGATTCTCTAATACTGGTTGGTTTGTATTGGTGCTTCAGGCTGTAATATGTCAATTGTGTGCTTGGCTTTGCTTAAGTTATGCCACACAAAATATGCGAGCCACAAGAGTTTCTTTAAGTTTATTAAGTCAGGCAGTACTAACTTCAATACTGGCTTGGTTATTTATAGAAGAAAAAATAACTTTACAAATGATTTTCGGCGGAATCATTTTGCTATGCGGAATCAGAATTACTTTTTACGATAAAACTATTTCGTTGAAACGTATATTCTCTAAATAACATTGTTAAGTTTTGCACGCAGATTGAGCAGATTATTTTTCAATCATTTCGTGGCAAAAAACTTCAAACTTTAAACAAAAAATTAAATGTTACATAAAGACAAAATATCAAAACTAAAAGTAATCGCATTTGATGCCGATGATACTTTATTTGTAAACGAACCTTATTTTCAAGAAACGGAACAAAAATTTTGTGTCTTGATGGAAGATTATATTTCGCATCAAGGATTATCACAAGAATTATTTAAAACCGAAATTCAGAATCTATCTTTATATGGTTACGGTATTAAAGGATATATTCTTTCGATGATTGAAGCTGCTATACAAATTTCGAATAATACGATTTCTATAGAAGTTATTGGAAAAATCATTGAATACGGAAAAGAATTACTCGAAAAACCAATCGATTTACTTGATGGTGTTGAAGAAACCCTGCAAGCGCTTCATGGTAAATACAAATTGGTTGTTGCCACAAAAGGCGACTTAAAAGACCAACATAGTAAATTACATCGTTCTGGCTTGGGACATTATTTTCACCATATCGAAGTAATGTCGGACAAACAGGAAATTGATTATGAAAAGCTATTAAAGCGTTTGGATATCAATGCCGATGAATTCCTGATGATTGGAAATTCTTTGAAATCAGATATCTTACCTGTTTTAGGAATCGGAGGATATGCAGTTCATATTCCGTTTCATACCACTTGGGAACATGAAAAAATTAATCACAAAGTAGAACACGAAAACTTCTTCGCTTTTGAAAAAATAACCGAAGTCGTAAACAAATTAATATAAATGAAAACTTTTTTGGATTTGGAAAATTGGAACAGAAAGGAACACTTTCTGTTTTTCAAGCAAATGGATGAACCTTTTTTTGGTGTAACTGTTAATGTTGATTGTACAAATGCTTATGCAAATGCCAAGAAATTAAATTCTTCATTTTTTATTTATTATCTACATAAAACATTAGTCGCAATAAATACTATTGAACCTTTTAGATATCGAATCGCCGACGATCAAATACAAATACATGATTCTATTGGTGGTTCGGCAACAATTGGTCGCGAAGATGGTACTTTTGGTTTTTCTTTAATCGAATACAATTCGGATTTTAAAATATTCGAACAGATTGCATTAACTGAAATCGAACGTATTCAAAACACAACTGGCCTTTTTACCCGAACTTTTGATGAAGATAATGTCATTCATTTTTCGGCAATTCCCTGGATAAATTTCACTTCTCTTTCTCATGCCAGAAGTTATAGTTTTCCTGATAGCTGCCCGAAAGTTTCTTTTGGTAAAATGATGGTTTCTGAAACCGGAAAACGCAGCATGTCAATGTCTGTTCATGTACATCACGGTTTAATGGATGCTATGCATGTAGGTCAATTTGTCGATTATTTTCAAGAATTAATGAATAGCTAAAATCATATTTTAACTTTAATATATTGTATTTAAAGCTTTGATCATTATAAAAATCAAGTCCTTAAAGAAATTATTCTTTAAGGCTTTTTTTATATCTTTAATCCAAATCCTACAGCCATCACATTGGCAGCTCTTTATTTTTTATTAATAAAATAAAAAGATAAATTTGGGATGACTATTATCGATAAAAACACATGAAAAAGCTGTTACTCTTCTTTCTTATATTCAATAAATCAGTGCTATTAAGTCAAACGGTATTGAATTCATACCCTTTAGATTTTAAAAAATTCGATGAGTCTAATATGATTCTAAATGTTGAAAACACAATAACACATGATGTTTTTGTTTTTGCAACAAACACAGAAAACATCACTATCTTAAAATACAATAGTGCTTTATTCTTAAAAAATGAATTTACGGTTCCTCGTACCAACTTAGAGGATCACTCCATAATAGGTTACAGTTTTAGCGAAGATGGGAACCCTACTTTATATTGGGCTACTGACGATTATAAAAGTATTTTGGTTGTTAAATATTATTTAGAGGGCAAAACCTATAAAATGCTCCGTTATAATTCTCCCATCTCGAGCCAGTTTGTAATAACAACATTTCAGAAGAATAATTTATTCTACATTGTTACCAGACACATATCGCAACCAGAATTAATTGTTTATGTTTTTAAAAATGGCATTGTAGAGGAAAAAGCATTTGATTTTTCTGCCTATACTTTCCAAAACAGAAAAACACAACCTTTAACCTTTAATCAGGTTATTATAGAAAATCCTATTGAAAAAATAGAGGTAGAGGAGTACAATCCTTTATTCAAAAGCACAAAAAAGAGCAAAATTTATATGCTTAATAATCATATTTTTTTAACATTAGATCATAACCCTAATAAAACACAGGTCTTTGATATTAATCTTGAGACTAATGACCTTAGCGAGAAAAATTTCACTCAATCTGTTATAAATAACCCGAGAAAATTAAGCAACTCATTTTTATATAACGACAAAATTTACCAAATTAATGCAACTCAAAATGAGCTTTTATTTGATATAAAAGATTACAATTCTGGTGAAACGCTAAAAAGCTATAAAGCCATGAAAAATGATACAATTCGTTTTAAAAGCTCTCCCTTACTTATTCAAGGAGAGAATCAAAAGACAAAGGAATTAAAAAATACAAGCAAGTTTTTACAACGCCTTTCTTATTTAGATGCAGGTATCTCTGTTTTCAAAAATAGTCAAAACACTTTGGTTACTTTGGGAGGAATTCCAAGAATTGAAAAAGTATATTATACCATTAATGATGAATTATTTACATCGGATTATACTCAAACCTCTTCTGAAACTGTTTTTTTTGAAAGTACATTGAACCAGGATAATGAATTTACCAAATTCGAGCAACAACCATTTGCCCTTGATAATATTAACTATTTTTTAGATCAGAACAGAAAAGTAACATTACCTAATATCTTAAAATTTAAAAATTTCTATATTTTAGGTTATTATGACAACGCTACAAAACAGTATATCATGCGAAAATTTACTGACGGATTTCCCCCAGAAGAATCACTAAATCCTATCATTAACAAAGCTGTTTTTTCGAAATCTTTCCCTGTTGATAAACCTTAAATTTATTGAGAATTAATCCAAATGTCACCTGTTTTTGAGTTTCAAAAAAGGGTTTAGATTATTTTTTCTAACTTTACAAAAAACTCACGATTATGTTATCAAAAAATATAGAAACAGCGCTAAACAAGCAAATTCGAATAGAAGCAGAATCTTCTCAAACTTATTTATCAATGGCTTGCTGGGCTGAAGCTCATGGTCTAGAAGGTATTGCTGAATTTATGTACACTCAATCTGACGAGGAACGTGCACATATGTTAAAACTAGTTCGTTATGTTAACGAACGTGGAGGTGCAACAACAATTACCGACCTTAAAGCTCCAAAAACGAGCTACGCTACTTTTAAAGAAATGTTTGAAGAACTATACAAGCATGAACTATTCGTTTCTGAATCTATTAACGAATTAGTCCATATTACTTTCTCTGAAAGAGATTATGCTACTCATAACTTCTTACAATGGTATGTTGCTGAGCAAATTGAAGAGGAAGCTACTGCTAAATCTATCCTAGATAAAATTAGTTTAATTGGGGATGACAAGGGTGGTTTATACTTATTTGATAGAGACATTCAACAATTAACAGTAACTAGTTCTATAGCAATTAATCCTAAATAGTTAAAGTTTATTTAGAATATATAAAAATAACTTATATTTGTCCCAGTTTTATAATTCAATACAAATTGGGAAAAGATAAAGTAAAAGACAAGGACAAGAAAAAGGATAAAAAGAAGAAGAAAAAGAAAAAAGAAATCCTTGAAAAACTTAAACGTGCAGAAAATTGTAAATCCTCTTGTTGTGAAAAATACAAAAAGAGCGAAAACAAGCGTTGTAGTCGTTGCCCTATGTTTGATTTAATCAAAAAAGTTGCTTAACAACATTTATATATATAAAATGCTCTCCTAATCGAGAGCATTTTTTTTATGACAAACCTAGCGCTATTAATTTTGCGTATAAATATCACTAACTAATAAAACATGAATAATATAAAATCCAAGACGACATATATACCGTTTATAGATCGATTAGATATTTTTATAATCTTAATTTATTTGGGCTTGTTATGTCTTGCCGGAATACTTATAGCTTTCAGTAGCTACGAAATAGGCATAAATCATGGCAAGGCGATGACCTCAATCTATGTTGTATTTCTTATAGGATGTTGTTGCCTTTTACTTTCATTATATGCTATCATAAAAAAGTATCAAAAAGCAATTATTTTTATAAATGAAATTCTAATAAACAACAAAACCATAATTCTTAAAGGCTTAAGATATAATACACCCTGGGAGAAAACACTAACGATTAAGAATATCGATATTAGCTTAAAAGAACAAACAAACAGGAGACCATATATCTATTATTTAGAATTTCTAGATGAAGACGACACAAAATACAACATCAATACAGCTTTTTATTGGAGTTATTCTGAAATATTAGCTACATATACAGATATTAAAAACGCTAAAAATAAAAGTTTCTAATATCTGAATCCTAAAACTTTCGTTTTTGATAAGGTGTGCCTTCACCTTCTTCGCAATAACTTTTTAGACTTAACAAAAACATAGCCCAATTATAATTGCACCATCGGTAAAATTCAGTCAACTCACGCCAATCAAAATGCTTTAAGACAACTGATGTTACTCCGTTCTTCTCTGTCAAATCAAATGAAATTTTAGTGCCTACCCACTCCGGGTCAGAATCCACGCATTCCCATAATACTCTTTGGTTTTGAACCAATTCTACCACTTTCATTTTTGTGTTATCATTATCTCCGAAGTTAAACTCATTGATAAAGCCCAATTCTGATTTAACAATCAACTCTTCTGTCCAAACAGCACCAAGGCCAGCTTGTGTTGCTAATGCTTTGTAAACATCAGCAATAGGTGATTTAATATAATTAATGTGTTCGATTTTTTCCATTTTCTTGACTGATTATATTTTTCAAATACAAAGTTAAAAAGTTTTTAATCAGTCTAACAAACAGCATTTTGAAAAAAAATATTCAATTAAAGCTTGTTAAATAACAACAGTTGTAGAAATAATTGCGGATCAATACATATTGTTGTGGGTAAATATTAAAATCTAGATATTTGTGT
>NZ_JAOZEV010000035.1 GCF_025847275.1 Flavobacterium frigoritolerans | reverse complement strand
TAAAACCCTGTTTTTAAAAACAGGGTTTTTTATTCATATTTTGCTTAATATATTATATATAAGTAAAATTAAGGTACCTTAGCTCAGATGGTAGAGCAATGGACTGAAAATCCATGTGTCCCTGGTTCGATCCCTGGAGGTACCACAATAATGCTCGGATGGTGAAATTGGTAGACACGCTGGACTTAAAATCCAGTGAACAGCAATGTTCGTGCGGGTTCAAGTCCCGCTCTGAGTACTAAAAGCTTCAATTCGCTAACGCTAATTGAAGCTTTTTTTTGGCGTAGTTTTTCGTATGGGAACTTTTTTGGATCAAGCGCAAAAGTTGGAATCTCTTTTTCAATGCCAACTTTTTTTCTTTAACTATAGAGACTGTATTTTATGAAGTAAAATTTATTTTAATTAATGATTTTGAAAAGTAAAATAAAAAGACAGTATTAAATTTGATGTTGATTGATTTCTTAGATTTGTAGTAAGCACCATAAAAACTTTTTAGCATGCCAATAATTGAACAATCAGGATATGATTTTCCGTCTATTATTTACCGCAACAAACATATTTCGACTATTTATGCAGCTTTGTTTAAAAAATTTGAAGTTCCAGGCTATACAAGAGAAAAACATGAGTTAAGTGATGGAGATTTTATCAATATCGATTTTGTTTTAAATGATTCTAAGAAAGCAGTTATCTTATGTCATGGTTTGGAAGGTGATTCACGTAGAACATACAATAATAGTTGTGCGGCTTATTTTCAGCAGAAGGGTTTTTCAGTTTTTGCATGGAACAATCGCAGCTGTGGAGGAGAAATGAACCGACTTCCGAGACTTTATCATCATGGTGCAGTTGATGATCTTGATAAAGTAGTCCAGTTTGTTTTGCAAAAAGAATTTGAAGATATTTATTTGATTGGATATTCAATGGGAGGTGTTCAGCTTTTGAATTATTTGGGCTGGGCAAAAATTGATGAACATATTAAGGCTGCGGTATCGATTTCAGTACCAACTCATATTGCGACAAGTGCTGCTATACTTAAGCAAGGCTTTAATAAGATCTACTTAAAGAATTTTACAATTGATATTAAAAAAAAGCTAAAATACAAGGCAGCACAGTTTCCTGATTTTATAAATCGTGATCAGATTGATAAAATTTCTTCTTTTGATGAAGTTGATCAGTATTTTACGGCACCGCTTCATGGTTTTGCGAGCCGAGATGATTATTATCAGCGTGTTTCTCCAGAATTTTCTCTTAAAAATATTACTACTCCAGTTTTAATTATTAATTCACTTGATGATCCATTTTTAGGTGAAAGATGTTACCCCAGAGCTATAGCTAAAGATAGTGCTTATGTTTATCTAGAAACTCCAAAATATGGAGGACACTGTGCTTTTCCTATGCGTAATTCGATGCATTCTTATGTAGAGAAAAGAGCATATGAATTTTTTGAATCTTGCAAAAAGCCCGTTTAATATTTTCTAAAAAGGATGTAATAATAACTTATATCCAAACTAAATAATTTATATCTGTTTGGATGTACTGCTTTTTTAAATATTTATAATTTGTTGTGCCACATTTCTCAGAAAAAACATCATTAATTATCTGTGGTAAAAAAGGGATACATCCAAGTTATCTGTACATTGGTTAAAAATTAGAATCCAATATTCTTAGTCGAATTCGTAAAGCTGCAACTACCACATTCTCTTCGAAGTTTTTCATTTGCTTTGAATGTATATTTTAGATAGAATTGATGCGAACTTGGTGCAAACTTGCCTAAACTATTTAAGTTATGATCGTATGCATAGCCTGCCTGAAAATCTTTAAGAAAATTGACGCCCACAATTGCTGTTACTGCACTATCCCAACGATAGGATGTGCCAAAGCGAAATTTTTCCATTAGTTCAAAATTAAGGGCAAAATCTATGGCAAGAGGAGCAGCATTTACATACTTTGCCAATATTGAAGGCTTGAAGAGCAATTCATCTGATAATTGTGTTTTATAGCCAGTAGTAAAATAAAGGTGTGGTTGAGCAGTTGCCGTAAATCCCTCTATTGTAGAATTAAAACTTTCTTTAATAAAATTGGGTGTAGAAATACCTATAAACCAATTCGATGTATTAAACATGAATCCAATACCTATTTGAGGGACTATTTTATTAGTGGTATTATTTGCGAAATTAAGATCCCCATCATCTTGTAGATCAAGTCTTGAGTAATCTACATTTAATGAACTAAATCCACCCTTTAATCCAAACGTGAACATTGTGAGGTCATCAAAAAATAGAGTATAGGAATAGTCTCCTGTAATAGTTAACTCTTCTGTAACTCCTAATTTCTCACTCATAACGTTTAAGCCCATTCCCATATTCATAGAAAGAGGAATATTTACATTCAAATTTTTGCTCTCTGGAGCGCCAGAAAAACCTGCAAACTGAGTTCTATGGATTAATAAAATACTACCATCATAAAAGCCAGCGAAAGCAGGATTGAAACTAGATATATTGAGTTTGTAATCGGAAAACTGAACATTTTGTTGTGCTGTTGCAGAGAATATGGTGAAAATAAATAGAAACGTTATATAATTAAAATTCATGTGACATTTAATATTTTGCATTAGTAGTTGAGATGTAAAAAACCTGTTTTGGTAATAAGATGGTTGTCTAAATTGGTAAAATGAAATACATAGTAATAAGTTCCTTCAGGTAATAAACCTCCTTTTGAGTTTGACCCTGTATTAGGAAAACCTTTAAATAGATTATCATTTTGTCCGTAATGCTTTGTCTCATAAACAAGATTTCCCCATCTGTTAAAAATTTCTAATTTATTATCAGAAAATATATTGATACCCTCAATAGAGAAATAATCGTTTTTACCATCTCCATTTGCAGATATACCATTATGTATTATAACATCACAGCTTCGTATTACAATTTGTACTTCTAATCTATTATTGCTCTCACATTCTTGTCCTGTAAAAGAAGCATAGTATTTTTGCATATGTTTTAAAACTACTGATGAGCTTAATGGTAATCCTCCTATGGCTGAATCATACCATAATATTTCTTCCTGATCTGTTTGCAAGTCTATTATTGTGTGTTCTTTTTCTGCGCACATATATTGAATGGTTTCTCCCGTTGGCACTGTAGTATCTTTAATGGTAACATTGACGGGTATACGATTGCTATTACAACTTCCTGATTGAGCTACTGCATAATAAATTCCTGAGTTTAGTCTGGTGCTTGAGGATAATTCGTTGGTTGTTGTTGTATTTGCATACCATTTTATAATTGTTCCTGCTGTTTCTATATCTCCTATAGTTTTGTTTTCAATGGCACAAAATTCTTGGTCAGGTACTGTTGGTACAGCGAGATCGTAAATTGTTACCTGAACAGGAGTTCTGCTCTTACTCTCACAATCATTTAGTGTTTGCGAGGCATAATAAGTTTTAGTGGTTAAAATATCTGAAGTTGTTAGGGGACTTCCGCTAGTTGCTGCATCGTACCATTTAATTGCAGTTCCCGTAGCAATTAAATCAGCTATGGTTTTATTTTCTGCAATACAAAAAGCCTGATCAGATGCAGTTGGTTCAGTGGTATCGTAAATTGTTACCTGAACAGGAGTTCTGTTTACACTCTCACAACCATTCAGTGTTTGGGAAGCATAATAAGTTTTAGTGGTTAAAATATCTGAATTCGCCAGTGATATTCCGCCAGTTGTTACATCGTACCATTTAATTGCAGTTCCTGTAGCTATTAAATCTGCTATGGTTTTATTTTCTATAATACAGAAAGCTTGATCAGATGCAGTTGGTTCAATGGTATTGTAAATTGTTACCTGAACAGGAGTTCTGCTCTTACTCTCACAATTATTTAGTGTTTGCGAGGCATAATAAGTTTTAGTGGTTAAAATTTCTGAAGTCGCCAGTGAACTTCCGCCAGTTGCTACATCATACCATTTAATTGCAGTTCCCGTAGCTATTAAATCAGCTATGGTTTTGTTTTCTGCAATACAGAAAGTTTGATCAGATGCAGTTGGTTCAATGGTATTGTAAATTGTTACCTGAATTGCTGTTCTATCAATACTTTCACATCCATTAACAGTTTGAGATGCATAATAGGTAGTACCATTAGTAACTAGGGCAGTTTCACTCCATTGATTGCCTCCAGTCGATGCATTGTACCATTTGATATTGGAGCCGTTAACACTTAGGTTTTTTAATTGGGTTCCTTGCTCAAAACAAAAAGTCTGTATCGGTAATGTTGTTGTAGGCGCCAGGCTATTTGATACTGTAGCTATCACTTCTTGTCGGGGTGATTTACATCCCTTTTCAAAGACAAGATTATAAAAATAATAATAATAATTTTTGGTATATCCATCGAAAAAACCTGAAGTGACACTTAAAATTTCAGAAACGTCTTTATATGGAAAAGAAACCGAAGAATCTCTGTATAACTTAGTTCCATTAAAGGCTTTAATCAGCAATCTATAACCAGTACCTGCCTTTAATTGAACGTTTAAAGGTATGGTAACTGGGGTAACTACACCTAATGCGCTTACTGTTAAGTCACCGGTTGATGATACCTCAGTACCTGAACCATCATAAATAGCAACATTAAGCGTTCCAGGTGCGGCGACAAAAACATCGGTACTCTTTAAATGTACATCATGAGTTAAATCAAAGACAATACCCCAATTATTAAAAGTGTTAATCTCATTTGCACTGCTATGTAACGATTTTTTACCGCCTTCTAAATTGATAAAATTTGAAGATGTCGCATCGACCCAATAGGATTTGGTAGCGGTAAGAGCGGGTGTGGTGTAACTCCCTCCAGTTTCCAATACAGTTTGCGACGTTGGACTGTCATACCACTTCAAAACTCCATTAGTGGTGGTCGCTGTCAAATTAACCGTACCGGGCTTGCAAATTGAATTACCGGTTACTGTTACTGTTGGAGGCAAACACTTTGTTTCAAACCTCTTTGGTAAACTCCAATCTGAGAAAGAAGTTGTAGTACACTTAGATCGCACATAAACAAAATATGTTATACTCGACGATAGATTTGTAATATCTTTTAAAATGGTGTTGTCAGCAACTGCGCCCGATGCTACTAATCCCGATAAACCACTACCCGGTAGACCTGAGGTACGAATTTCATACTCGTAACCTAAATTAGGGCTTACTATTGCAGCTGACCAACTGATCGTAGCTTGATTAGTAGCTATATTATTAACTTGAACGTTGGTTGGCTGAAAACAATCTGGTGTCTTCTTAACTGTGACAGCCATAATATGTAAAACCTCAGTGGTAGAGGTTGTTTTGAACACGCGGATGCTGCTGATTTTTTTGTAATAATTATTTACGGATATATTAATCTGTGCACCGTGTAATCGAGGAAAATCATTTAATTTTTCCAATACATTATCTGAAACTCTAACTCGACCAATTCCATAAGTAACTATAGGAGACAGTATCCCGTATGAATACCAATCTTCTGCATACAAACCGTTAAAACTTTGTATTGTATTATCGGTAAAATGCACTTCTCCTGAAAAAGTAGCTGCTGAACTTGCTGCATTACCTGCCGCCGTTAATATATCGATTCTAGTTGCGTTTTCGGGTGTTTCAAAAACTAAATCACCAGTACTTCCCCAACCGGTTAAACGCAGTGAATTGTTTTGTGAATATGGATTTAGTTGAAAGATTAAATTAGAATCGTTGCTTGCGACGATTCGCCCATCTACTGGTAATCCAAATGTCAAAGGGGAATTTCCAGCTTGGGAGAGAAAATCGCGACTGACAAGATTGAATGTCGTTAAGTCAAACGTATGTGTTGTAGAACTTGACACAGCTCCAACTCCATTGGCAATAACGTCTGCATTGAAACCGGAAACGATTTTTAAAGGCACGTAATTTTGCGCGATAGCAGAACTAAAACAGCATAGTAATATCCAAATTAGAAAGTAATTTTTAGTCATAGGTAATGGAAATAGTATTAGAATTCTTGTCAGACATAAAATTTTATTCTTAGCAAGAATTCAAAAGTAGACTACTTCACATTTTGATAAAAAAATATGGGGTGGACATTATAGGTGGACATTTAGATGATGTATTCTAAAAAATATTAATTATAAATAAATAACAACCAGTAAGATGTGATTTTTTTAGGTTGAAATAAAAAATTTTATTTTGATTGTTTTTAAATTTTTATGTTTTTTAAATTATAGAAAACGGGTAAAAAAGGATAAATGCCAATAAATAATTTTATTTTCGTGGTTTTTATTTCCCCTCTTTTTCAGGGATCTTAACGTAATCTATTTTAGAAAACGCGCTTGTTATTATCTTTAAATAGCTACTTTTAATCACTACATAAATGCAAAAGTCTTTAATTCTGTCGCGCTTTTTTTTTGTTATTTGTCTTCAATTGATCTTTATTTTATCAGTTCAGGCACATACCACTAAAGAATCTTTAAATAAAATTATTCGATCTTATCGGAACTGTGATTTAAACTGTTTAGAATTAAATATCTCGGAATTCAAACTTAAATATGCTAACGATGACCCTCAGATTTTAGAAGTTATTTACAATGTTTTACTCGCTGAGAAATACTCTAGAGAGCTTGATATTAAAAACAATAAAAGTGAGGTTTTATACCGTAAAGCCATAACACTGGCAAAAAACATACAACGCGAAGACTTAATCATTTGGGCTCAAACTCATTTTGGTTTCTATTATTATAAATACAGTGATCCTATTAAAGCATTGTCTTATTTTCTGGAGACTTTTCAAAAAATAGAGGCTCAATCCAAAAGAGATTTATTGGAAGCTGAAATTGTACTAAAAAAAAACGCCTACTACTTTGGCTTTATCGAAGATTATAAACAAGAAGAGTTATACCTCAAAGAAGCACTGCAATTCTGTACTCCTAATTCTGAAAATTATACTGAATTACTCAATAATTTAGGGATGTCCTTTTTAAAGCAAAAACAGCCAGATAAGGCCGAACAATATTTTATACAAACCCGTGATTTGGCATTAAAAAATAAACAAGAAGTTCGTTATGCTAAAGCCTTAGGAGAACTGGCTAAAATTTATGTATTACGAAATGATTTTGCAATGGCAAAGACACTTTTTCTGAAAGACATTGCGCTTTCAAAAAAAAACAATAGTGATCGGAATACCATGTATGCCCAAATTGAACTGGGTAAACTTTATTTATTGCAAAAAAACTTCAATAATGCTGATATTGTACTTAAAGAGGCAAGAAATTATGTTAGAACCAAAGCTCACCTCGCAAGTTTTGAATATGAAATTGTAGAATTATTACTTGAAATTGCGATACAAAAAAAAGATGCAGTAAATGAATTAGAGCTTCGAAGAATATTAGATTCCTTAAAAAAAGTAATTGCTTTAACAGATGGACAAACTGTTGTAGATCGATTGAATTTACAAGTTCAAAAGGAGCGAATCAAATCGCAATTAATAATCGAACAAACTAAATTAGAGAGAGCTTCTCTGTTGCAATGGGCTTGGATTACAGTAAGTCTTTTATTGCTTATAATATTGATATTAATCTATGTAATATATCAACGAAAATTTAAACTTCAAGGAATCGCCTTTGACAAGAATATCCTATCTGTTCAATTAGAACAAATTAAATCGGAGAAAAAACTCAATGAAACGCAAGCTACTTTAAGTTCTTATCAAGTCTATTTATCTGAAAAAAATGACCAATTAACAAAGTTAGAAAAAGAATTTAAAAAACTTAAAACTCTTCCAAAACTAGCATCAAAAGTAAAGGGAAAAACTTTAGAAGAACTTTTAGAATCCCATTTAATGACCAAAGAAAATTGGTTGCGATTTAAAGCAGTTTTCATAATGGAACAGCCTGATTATTACAATTATTTAATCGAAAATTTCCCTGATCTTACAGAAGCAAATTTGCGAATCGTTTTATTGCAAAAAATAGGATTAAAGAATATTGAAACTGCCCAATTATTAGGTGTTACATTAGAAGCTGTGAAAAAAGCAAAACAACGATTAAAAAAACGTTATGAGCCAAATTATTCCGATATTTTTAATGAAGTTTAATTATTAATCTATATCCGTATGGTTTAAAATACTTCGCTCCAGTTTGAGTGTAATATCTGTGAAATAGACTTAATGTAATAGACGATTTGTATCAGATGCTCTATCATTATCTTATGATAAATAGTTCTAATTTAATTTTTTTTGTGGGGCGTTTTCAATAGAAAAAAAATAATTGTAAGAATGGTATACTTATAAAGAATATTTAGTTTTTGTGGGTAGAGCAGGATTCGAACTTTTAGCTTGTAACCCGCGTATATCGTACGTTTGTTCTTTTTATAAACCTGTATTGCCATGATTTTGCTGGAAAGATTAAACTCCAAACTTCTAAACTTTGACAGACAAAAAAAGTACATACGAATTGTTTAATTGGAAATTATAATTCAATTTTAATTATTTCAAAATTAAGATTTTTTCACATAGAGCTAGAAAATTTGCACTATGATTTTATTTTTTGATTTATTATGTTTTAATTTTACAGAGGCGACAAAATATTTATATAAGTTATTTAATAATAAGCATAGTGATTTATAACAAAGAAAATTTCCCTGTAATAACTTCAGAACGTAATTTAACTGCTACTATTTTTGTGTACATATTGTTCGGACTTTTGTGTATTGCAATGCTTTGTTTATTTATAGCACTTCCTTTGAGTATTCAGTTAGAGTATAATAGCCGTTTATCTCCCAGCGAAATGGTCTTCAACCTGATATACTTTCCCATACTTTTTTGGGGTATTTGGGCTCTTTACAAGAATTACAAGAGTCAAAAACTTAAAAAAATAATTCTTATTTCTGTAGATCATTATGGTATACATCATCACCAGTACAATGGCATTATTCAGAGTGTTTTATACAAGCAGCTCGAAAACAGCACAGAAGCTTATGTAAGTGATATCGATAGAAAAATCGGAACAAAATATTCTCCGGGATATATTTTCGGTTTTAAGGAAGGTAAACGGATTCCCATTGATTTTACTAAACCTGAGAATGGGCTGACTTATATCCCGAAAAACAAATATTGTCTAATTGGACATTTTCTGCAGGGTGTTACTTTATTTTGTCCTCATATAAAAATTTCTCAGGATGTATATGCGGATTGTTTTATAAATCCTACCACTTTTGAATTCAATAAAAAAGCCCAAATAATTACGTATATATTGGTTCTTGTTTTACTTATAATCATTCTGATTGTAATCGATTTATTTATAAAATACACTAAAGGCTTTTCTGTATTGTTTTAAATACTAGAATGTTTATGCAAGAATAGATAGGAGAAAGGAAAAGATCATCCTAGCTTTTGTACTAAATTAGAGAGCAGCTGTTATCAATTGAAGATGTAAAGCGTCCTATTAATATTTGTCCTGAAAATAATCAAAAATAGATTTACCTCTGATTAGTTGAAAACAGTATAGACTTTAATATTGTAGAAAAAGTAATAAGTTCCAGTTTAGAGATCTTTAATAGATCAATAATTTGTTATAGTAAATGAATTATTAATATTAATGTAAGGTAATTTTAAAAATGCCATAACCTATGTTTTAATATTACATTGTTTTTTTGATATAAAAATTTTTATGGAAAATAACAATGATTTAAGCAGAAGAAGGTTTCTTAGGAATTCTTTATTGGTTGCTGGAGGAGTTCTCATCGCCCCACTTATTGAAAGCTGCAGTGACGACGATAAAACGGATAACAGCAGTGCGCCAGATGGAATGAAAAATGAAGGGTTTGAGACAGGAGTAGCCAGTTTTGACCCGACTGAAACAGGAGTGATTATCTGGACAAGATATTCAGCAGGTTCTGATGCTGAAATAACCTGGGAGCTAAGTAAGGATGCTGGATTTTCTGAAGTAACAAGAAAAGGGCAGGCAGGGGCTTCATCCATAAATGATTTTACAATAGCGGTAGATGTTCAGAATATTACCTCCAATACAAAATATTATTATAGATTTTATAATGTCAAAACCAAACAGGTAACTGTTACTGGAGAAACACGTACACTGCCGTCTAAAACGGATATTGTAAATGATATAAAAATGGCTGTTGTTTCCTGTTCTAATTTTCCAGCAGGACTTTTCAATGTGTATGGAGCGATTGCTTCTTCAGATGCCGATGTAGTGGTTCATCTTGGAGATTATATTTACGAATATGCGCCTGGACAGTATGGAACAAATCCATTTACCAACCCGATGGGTAGAGAACATAAACCAGCTAGGGAGATTATAAGCCTTAGTGATTACAGAGAGCGTTACAGACAATATAGAGGAGATAAAAATCTTCAGCTTCTTCATCAGAAAAAACCTTTTATATGTGTCTGGGATGACCATGAGTTTGCTAATGACACCTATAAATCCGGTGCAGAAAATCATCATCCTTCGGAAGGAGATTTTCAGATGAGAAAAATGTCGGCTTTTCAGGCCTACAGCGAATATATTCCGCTTAAAACAGGGAAAGATCTTAGAATTTACAGAAGTTTTAATTTTGGTAATATTCTTTCGCTTTATATGATGGATACTAGAGTTATAGCAAGAGATAAGCAGATGAATTATTCTGATTATATTGATAATGGCGGAAATTTTGACCAAACAAAATTTAGAACGGATCTGTTAAGTACAAGCAGAAAATTAATTGGAAGCGAACAAATGACGTGGCTGGGATCACAGATTAATGCAGATACTGCTAAATGGAAAGTATTAGGCCAGCAGGTTCTGATGACAAAAATGATGATTCCTGCAGAGCTGTTGCTGCTTTTGAATCAAATTTTAGCAGAAGTAGATCATTTCGGAAGTGCACAGCCAGCGACTATGCAGGCTCTTATTAATACAATCTCTGAACTTGTCGTTATTAAAATGAGACATAAACAAAGTGATCCATCTTTAACTGTTCAGGAAATTGCGAGAGTTACGACGACTTTGCCATATAATCTGGATGCTTGGGATGGTTATTTTACAGAAAGAGAGCAGCTCTATGCCATACTTCATGAAAAAAATGTTGTGGTGTTGGCCGGAGATACTCATAATGCCTGGATGGGTAAACTTACCAATATGCAAGGAAATTTTATAGGTACAGAAATAGCTTGCAGTTCAGTTTCATCGCCAGGATTGGAAGCTTATCTTGGAATTACATCCGATCCTAAAAAGGCAATAGAATTAGCACAGGCATTTACAGTGTTGATAGATGATTTAGAATATGCAAATTTACATAAGCGAGGATATACATATCTTAAATTTACATTATCTGGTTCTGAAGCTGAATGGCGATTTGTAGACAGTGTAACAACTGAAACTACTAATACTGTTACAGAAAAAAAACATACTATAGCTTAGAAATCTTATTTGGTACTGATTGAAATTTTTTCAGAAGTATAAAAAATGAGTAAATTAAATCGGGGCAGGAGTAATCTTGTTCCGATTTTTTTATCTTATTAGATTTGGATATTCTGGATCAATACATATTGTTGTGGGTAAATATTAAAATCTAGATATTTGTATTTTAAAATTACTCCCTAATGCAAGATTCTTTTATCA
>NZ_JAOZEV010000034.1 GCF_025847275.1 Flavobacterium frigoritolerans | reverse complement strand
TAGTAACCCACTTTTTTTGAGATCTTTTTTCTCAAAATTGGACCACTAAAGCAAAAGAATTCCCTGGGAATTCCCTGCTGTCAATGGGCTCTCTTAAAATTTTTAATTCAATTTGATTATTAATTTTAAAACTAGATAACATGTTAAAAACAATTTTTCTGCTAAAATCTGGCAGAGTTAATCGAGACGGAGAAAGCTCCATTATTCTAAGACTTTCTTATAAAAACAAAATAATTACAATCGCCTCCGGAAAATTCATCTCGAAAGAAAGATGGATTCAGACAAATCACTTGAAAAATACATTGAAGGCGGAAAAAGAGAAGGTAATTAAAGGCTCTCTTGATCTTACGCAGCTTAATGCTGAAAAAAAGTTTACTGAACTCTTCAGGATTGACCCTGAAGTTGACTTGGAATTATTAAAAGCTGAACTCACAGGAAAAGTAAAAATCGACCAGCCTGAAGGCCCAACCATAATTGAGATTATGGACACTTACAACTTATTTTTTACCAAAAGAGTTAACTCAGGAGAACGCGCACCGGCTTCTCTGCAGAAGTATAAAAGAGCAAAAGAGCTACTTTTAAATTTCATCAGTAGCAACTATAAAAAGGAAGATATGCCGGCATCTGAACTATCAAGCTCATTTGTCTTTAAACTGGAGCAGTATCTTAAGTATGAGAGCAGTTTTAAAGAGCAGACAGGCATCAAAAACAATTCAGTAGTAAAATATATGAAAATGTATAAAACTGCCTGCAATTACGCCATTAAAATGGATTTAATCATAAAAAAACCATTCAACATTTATGACGGCAGGCTGAGTGTAAAAGATGCTGTTTTCCTAACCCAGCACGAGCTGAACACAATAGAGAATAAATTTTTTTCAACGCCTCGTCTAGAAAAGGTTAAGGACATATTTCTTTTCAGCTGCTACACAGGATATGCACCTATCGATGCCTTGGAATTGACAGAAAGAAACTTATCTGAAGATTCAAATGGAAACTTATGGATTATGACCAGTAGGGCAAAAACTGCTATCAGAGCCAATGTCCCGGTATTGGCTACAGTTGAAAAAATTATTGCCAAATATAAGAACCAGCAGAAAGGTCTTATCCCGAAAATTTCCAACCAGAAAATGAATGCCTACCTTAAGGAAATTGCTGACGTCTGTAACATAGACAAGCATCTTACCTGGTATGTTGCCAGACATACTTTTGCCACCACTGTCACTTTAGGGAATGGAGTAAGACTGGAAAATGTTTCGGCAATGATGGGACATACCAACACTAAACAAACCCAGCATTATGCAAAGGTTCTGGATGTGAACATAATGGAAGACATGGAAAAACTGAAATCTAAATTTAAGTGATATTTTTTAGAAAGGGGTTCTTGAATTTGAAACCTTTTTTAAAACTTTGATCAAATTTAAAACAAAAAATCAAAGGACTATTTGTTGGACATATAAAAGAACTGAAATAAACCCTACAAAACATTTCAAATTGTGTCTGCACTGCGGACACAATTGACATGGACAAAAAAATTATATTCCTTTTAGTTTTTTTTTTTACGAAACAAAGATTATCCAAATCTCCCAACACTGTTGAGAGATATCAGCTAGACAGAGATTTTCTGTTTGCAGGTGAAGAATATAAGTTTCAGCTCGGAAACAATGACCTATAATAAATCTATTCTTTCTAAACATTTCTAATTGCGTCCGCAGTGCGGACGCAATTAGAAAAATAAATAAAACTCCCAAATAAGAGTCATAATAATACTGGAATTGCTACAATTGGTATCTGTATGTTTGCTATTTCTGTACGTTCAAAAGTTTTTGCTGCTGTTTCCTTGCGTAAATCGCTTACACTCATTAACTGATCGTTTACTTGATTAGAATAAAATAGTTTAGCTTTTAAATTTTTGATAGCTATTATTGCTAAGAAGTGAGACCAGCATAATTGTCGTGACAATGTCACGACAATTTCTTTGTCTGTAAACTGTTCAGCCAACGGCATCATTCTCCGAAGGTTTTTTTCTTCGAAGTTTCTTCCGTATTTACTTTCCAATTGTACCGACAATGCCGACACAATTTGTTTTTTTGTATTCCGCTCGTTTGTCTTGAAGTATAGTATCGTTAATTCTAAAACCAATCTCCCAAAAAAGCAATATTAAAGAACGATTACTTTAAACAATAACTTGCTGTTGAGTTTGCTCAACGAGTAGGGATTATTCGTTGAGTAAATCAGCTTCAATAAATACTATATTATTTTCCTTATCCGCCATCGTATCATCATTGACAATAAATAGCGCAGGGTGTTTTTTTTACAAAAACAAAAACACTAAAACTAAATTAGCTCAGATATAAATATATTTTCAAATTTATTTACGTGTACCACCATCATTTTAAAATATAAACAGATTATGTCTGAACTGTAGACACAATTAATATATTAAAAATCAAAAAAACTATTTCTTTTGATTTTAAATTCTACTCTTTTAACCTGTGACAATAGTTTTTTTTTTTCAATAATAAATTAAAGTCATTTTTAATTTCGTAGCAGAATCGTGGCAAAGCAATATTTTGAAGAGAAAAAGTTAAGTATTTGATAAGGGTTGGAGAATTTGGGTTCGAGTATATTAAACACTTATTGGTTATTGTTCTAGTAATGCAAAAAATTGATTTATTTTTACAGTACAATGAAAAATTAAATAACATCTCTAGTTAAACGAATTTGTTTATAATTTATTCAATATATTGCAAATAAACTAGTTGTTTTTTATATTTTTGAATAACTGTTTATATCATTTAATACACCCATAAATGAACGATTTATTACCTACAAAAGATCATTTATTATTAAATTATATCAATAAGGTAAATCCTTAGGGAGATACACAAAAAGATCTACAATCAAGAACAACTTGCAAAAATAGCGCAACTGAATATAATAACTATTACCAAAATCAAAAATGGAAAACTGAATTACAGTGTCGATTACTCAATAATTTTTTTTTGCCTTTTGGGCTTTAAAATTGCAATTAAAGAAGAATTTCTATTAAATTTTTAAATAAACCTTTTAAAATAATTACTTGGTTTAAATTCATTATAAAATAAATGCCAAAATATAAATTTATTGATTTGTTTGCTGGTCTTGGTGGAATTAGACTAGGATTTGAACAGGCAGCAAAAGAATTAGGTTACCAAACTGAATGTGTATTTACGTCAGAAATTAAAGAAAGTGCTATACAGGCGCTAAACAAAAACTTTTCAAATGAAACCATTGCACCAAGAGATATAACAAAAATTAAAGAAAGTGATATCCCTAAGTTTAATATATTACTTGGAGGCTTTCCATGTCAAGCATTTAGCTATGCAGGCAAGCAAAGGGGATTCACTGAAACCAGAGGTACTCTTTTTTTCGAAATCGAACGTATTTTAGAATATCATTTTAAAAATATTGATGGTTTTATACTTGAAAATGTAGAAGGTTTAATAGTTCATGACAAAAAAGATCGATCTGATAAAATTGGACGAACGTTAACCGTAATACTCAATATTCTTAGGGAAAAACTTGGTTTTAATGTAGAATTTGCAATGCTAGATGCATCAGATTTTGGGGTTGCACAAATTCGAAAGAGAGTTTTTATTGTTGGTTGTAAGAAAAAATACGGTGAAATAAATTTAGATTTTTCTCCACAACCTAAATCAATCGTAAGAGACTATTTAGAGTTTGGACAACCTTGTCTCAATAATAAATTTACACAAAAGCTATTATATCATTATGCCCCTGAGGACTTAAATGGCAAATTTCTAAAAGACAAAAGAGGAGGGAATTTGAATATCCATAGTTGGGATTTTGAATATAAAGGAACTGTTTCATCTGAACAAAAAGAATTATTAAATCTACTTTTTAAACAACGTAGACGTAAATCATGGGCTTCAGAAATTGGAATTGACTGGATGGATGGAATGCCTCTGACAAAAAAACAAATTGAATCATTTTTCCCAAATGAAAATCTTCAGGAATTATTAGATGATCTTATCAATAAAAACTACCTTGTTCTTGAACATCCTAAAAAGAAAGTTGTTACAGTAATTAATGAAACTTCTTATTCCGAAAGAATCCCGGATACTACACTACAAAAAGGTTATAATATAGTAACTGGAAAATTATCCTTCCCTATTAGCCACTTTTTGGACATTTACAATCAAGCGCCTACAATAGTAGCAATGGATATGAATGCAATTGGAGTTGTTGATGGTAACGGTATACGAAATCTCACACTTAAAGAAGGTTTAGGATTATTTGGATACCCTAGCGATTATTCCCTAGATGAATTTCAAAAAGATATTAAATCAATTAGATTAGGCTATGATTTATTAGGAAATTCAGTTTGTGTTCCCGTAGTTAAAGAAGTTGCAAAAAGATTATTATCTACAATCAATAAGAAATAGGTATGGAAAAATTAGTTCATAAAGAAGCGCTTAAAACCACAACAATGTTTCTGTGCGACAGTACAATAGAAGCCTATTTTGAAAATTACCTTACATCTGAAGTAAAACTTTTAAAAGAAAAACTTAGAGGTATTGGCACTTTGGCTGGTTTAAAATTATTTATCAAAAGCGATAAAGACTCAATAGATAAAATCATTACGCTTTTAGGAATCAGTAACGAGAAATTTAAAAGAGTCGTTTCTTGGATTAGACTAAATCAAGGATACACATTTGAATCCGAATGGTCAAATTCAAAACTTAGAACCGAGTTAATAAGTAATCCAAGTATGATGGAGGAATATTGCGAATTATTTTCCTCTGGTTATGTTAGCCCAAAATTCTCAGCTATTATACCCCAATTTATTCTTTATGATTTTAGAATTGATAATAATACAATTGAAAGATTGAATAATGATGATTACATCAGAAATTTAATAAAAGACAAAGTCACAACTAATTACAATAGTAAATACCGTGATTTATATCAGAAAAAACTTGATGAAAAAATATTAAAAATTGTATCGGGATTTGGCTTAGAATATAAAAAGATGGACATACCAGGCTTTTTAAATAAACAGTTAAATTTAATTTCTTTTGAAGGCAAACAAATCATTATAAATTCCAGTTTCTATTTAACAACTAGTTCAAAGCAAACTGAATATTACAAAGATACAATCAGGCCCATTGTTCAAGATGCAAAAGCAAATAAAAACACAAAAGTTGTAAATATTTTAGATGGAGCTGGATGGATTGCGAGAAATGCAGATTTTAAAAAAGTTTATCGCGACTGCGATTTTTTTCTTAATTTAAAAACGATTGACAGTTTAAAAATTATTATTCAAGAATTCTTTAATATTAACTAATATGACCGCACAAGAAAGAAAAATCAAGATTAAAGAAATTAAAAATGGAAAACCTGTAGCTACAGGTACAAAATTGAAATATCAAGGAGAAATCCGTGAATTTAATGTTTATAAAATACCGATAGAATTTCTTGCATATAATGTTGAAAATGGTCGAATTAGTAGTTTGGTAAAGTCATATAAAAGAGAATACGGATCATTAGACGTAAATAATGAAAAGGACTCCCAAAGAATTGCTAAATTCCTATTTGATTCAAACGAACCACGTAATAAAAAAACATTAAAAGATTTAGCTGAGAACGGACAATTAGAGCCAGGAATTATTACTATGGACGGTATAATTGTAGATGGTAACAGAAGAGCTTCACTTTTAAGAAGAATTGCGAAAGAGTCAGATTATGACCAAACTACAAAGGATAAATGTTGTTATTTTCTGGCAAGAATTCTTCCAGAAGATGCTGATGAAAAAGAAATACTCCGTTTAGAAACATCATTTCAAATGGGAGCTGATAGTAAGGTTGATTACAATCCTATAGAAAAATATTTACATACTCGTGATATGCATGTAAAAAAATTCACATTGGAGCAAATTGCAGAATATATGGGATTTGATTCCGCAAAAGATGTAAATCTAAACTTGGATATCATGGAACTTATCGATAATTATCTCGAAACATATGGATATGTTGGAATTTATACACGTTTACCAAGAGGATGTGAGGATGATTTTTTAAAATTAAATACAGCCATTAAGAAAGTACAAAGCGGAAAAATAAATTGGATTCAAACAGATAAATTGGATGAAGTTGAAACTGATTTGAGAAATATTAGTTTTGATTTTATCAGACTTGAAGAAAAAGGTGAATTTGACTTTAGAGCAATTGCTTCAACTTCTAACCATAATTTTCTTAATGACGAGGAAACTTGGAATACGTTCGCAGGCGCATATAATGATTTAATTATAGATTGTGAAGAAGAAGAAGAACTCGAAGATGTTTTAAAAAAAACTGGTAATGAAGCAGATATATATAGATTACTAAATCAACGTGATAAGAAATGGAAGGATGAAATGCGCGAGGGATTAATGTCTGCATTTAATGATAGTAAAAACATCATCGAAAATAAAAAATCTAAGGAAAAGCCAGAGGAATTAATCAAAAAAGCAATTAATGCACTTGCTGCAATCGATCTTAATAGTGTATCCCAAAGTAATAAAAAATCTGAATTACTCACAAAGATTAATATTTTAACGAAAATCACTGAAGACATTTCAAAAGTATTAAATCAAGAATTATGCAGTTAAAGATATCATCATGTAATAATTCAAAATATTTAGTAACTGGTTCAGTTCAGGAACTAATGCGGAATAGACGTTCAAAAATGCTTCTACGCACTAAATTAATTTATACTTCAGACTCAGATTCTCTTTCTATTGAATCAGATGAGCCAATTGAACGTGTCGCTGAACTTTTAGGACTCGCCGCTAAATATATTGGCGCAGAGGTGACTTATGATACTCAAATTAGCTCTGATATTCAACAATACTTAGAAAGGGAATCTCAATTCGAGGAATTTAGTGAAAAGGCACATAATATCAAAGCTAACAATTGCATAAAGGATGATTTCGAAGAATTCACAAGTGCATTAATTGATCATTTGCCAAAAAGAAGCCTCTATCCTCTTCAACTATTATCAGCTTATCATTTAGCATTTTCTCAAAGTGGTTGTAATTTTTCTGTTCCTGGAGCGGGAAAAACAAGTATTGTTTACGGTGCATATACCTATCTAAAGAATCTAAATTCAGATAATCCTAAAAAGGTTGATAAGATAATAATCATTGGCCCCCTAAGTTCATTCGCACCTTGGGAGCTCGAATTTCAAGAATGCTTTGGATACAAACCAGATAGTAAGCGAATTAACGGTGCACTTTCTTCTGAAAACAAGAAACAATATTTTTATGGAATTCCTGCTGAAATAACTCTTATTAGCTATGCTTCTGTTTTGTCTGTAAAAGATTCTTTAAAATATTTTTTAGCAAATTACAAAGTTATGGTTGTACTTGACGAGGCTCATAAAATTAAAAATACAAACGGCGGCATCATATCTTCAACAATTATGGAACTTGCTCCTTTGTGTTCCTCTAGAATAGTTCTTACTGGTACACCTGTTCCAAATGGTTATGAAGATTTATATAATCTTTTCAATTTTATTTGGCCCAAGAGAAACGTTACAAAATACAATATTGGCCAACTACGTGATATGAGTAGCTCTTTGAATGATAGTAGAATACAAAATTTGATGTCCAATATAGACCCTTTTTATATACGTATAAAAAAGCAGGATTTAAATATCCCCGAACCTATTGAACATCCACCGATCTTGATTCTAATGAAAGAATCACAACAACGTATATATGATTTTATTGAAAAACGTTTTGTTGATGAAGTCAATAAATCTCACTCTAATTTACATTCATCGTTAGTTAAAGCAAAATTGATAAGACTTCAGCAGGTAGCCTCTAATCCAGCCTTACTGCGTGATCCATTAATTAAATTTGAAGAAGAAAATGGCGAAGATTTTTCTACAATTGCGAGCGAGGATTCAAATATTATGAATGATGTTATGAGATACTACACTAACGAAATTCCATCAAAATTTGAAAAATGTGGAGAGTTAGTTAAACAAATAATCCAAGCAAATGGTAAAGTAATTATTTGGGCTATTTTTATCAAGACGATTGAACATCTTCAAAACTATCTTAGTTCTATAGGCATTGAAAGTCGCACATTATATGGCGCTACTCCTGTTGCAACAGATGGTATGAGCCCTGATGATGAAAATTATATTTTAACACGTGAAGCAATAATACATGAATTTCATAATACAAAGAGTAGTTTTAAGGTAATAATAGCAAATCCATTTGCTGTTGCAGAGTCGATTTCGCTACATAAAGTTTGTCATAATGCTATATATATAGAACGTTCTTTTAATTGTGCTCATTTCATCCAATCAAAAGATAGGATTCATAGATATGGATTACCAGAAGGAGTCAATACGAATTACTATTATTTACTTTCAAAAGATACTATTGAAGAGACCATCAATACCCGTTTACATGTAAAAGAAGAAAGGATGCTTGCACTAATCGAATCTGCTCCCATACCATTATTTGAAAATATCGGAGATGAAGGAGATGCAGATATTAAAGCAATAATTGTAGATTATGTTAAACGAAAAAATAGAAGCTTGTAGTGAAATTGCAGATTTAGAAGGTCTTTATTTTATTTGGAAGAATCTGATCGAGGGTGTATCTTCTGTTAATTCCCTTACAAATTTACGTCTGCATAATAAAGGAAAAATAAATTTAAATATAGATTATGCTTTGTTGCTTTTTGAACAACTAAATATAGTTTATTTGCAAAATAATAGTGTTCAATTATGTGATTTAGGAATAAAACATTTGAAATTTGACTTACTCAGTTATCGAAATTGGTTTTCCAAAACTCTTTTAAATTTTTTAATAGAAGAAAATATAATATCCCTTGACGAAATAAAGTACGACAGTCAAATAGACAAATATATATTACCTCGATATAATATAAAATACAAACATGCTTGCTACCGTAATCTATTATTATCACTTAGCATATTAGAAAAAAGTAACGATGGTAATTTTTATCTAGGTGATTTATTCGTAAACTATATTATTAGTGAAAATAAAGTAAAAAGGAAAATAAGTGAAGCTGAACTTTTAAGAAAGCTAGAGAAGCAAAAATTACTTGGGGAAACTGGAGAACTTTTTGTAGTCAATTATGAGTGTAAACGCCTTTCAATCAGAAAAGACCTAAATAAAATTAAACGAATATCCATCATGGATGTTAGTGCTGGTTACGACATAATTTCATTTAATGATACAAGTTCCGAATCATTAGATCGTTTTATTGAAGTAAAAACTTTTAAAGGTAAACCGCACTTTCATTGGTCTTCAAATGAAATCCAGACTGCTAAAATTAAATCGAAAAATTATCATCTATATTTAATTGATGCTAACAAGATGGCAGATCCATCATATACTCCTTTAATAATATGCGATCCTGTAACTTATTTTGCAAAAAATATCGATTGGATTTCAAGCCCAGAATCGTTTTTATTTGAAAAAATTGATATTTGATAATTCCATAAAAAGTTGTAATTACTGAATCTAAGAAGCTTAACACAAAAAGCAGTCTTAAAAAGACTGCTTTTGTACTTCATTATACTTCGATTTAACCTATATATTATTCAACAATAATTGACTCCGCAGTCCGATTAACAAAATCTATACTTACTTTTCTAATCTGTATGCTGCAAATTTAAAGGTAAAAATGCACCCTTGTAAGGTTGTCTTTGAATAGAAATTAAACATTTTTTTGAAGTGACTGGTTTGCTTTATAGGTATAAAACCCGGCATATAGTTTGATTTCTAATAATTAGAATGTATATTCACATTATCCGTTCAAAGGAATTTCATTGGTATCATTAAATGACTCCTTTTGTAATTTCCTTTTATTAAAAAACAATTTTATAACTCTCATTTTCATCTAGATGAACTTCATATTGTTCAACTATACTAAAATTATCTTTAACTTCTCTTAAAATCGCATAGAATCGATCAAGAAAAGCTTCACCATCTTTATTAATAATAAATTTTACTTCAAATTTTAGTTCTTTTCCTATTGATTTGTTTTTTTAAAATATTAAAGTCTATATTCACAATCAGACCTTCTTCAAATTAAAATTCTATAAAAATTAAGACGCAATATGCCTTCCTAATATTATATCTGTTACGATAGGATTCACTGGATCAATATTATTTTTTTTTATTGGCAGCTGTTCAAAAAAACCCGAACTAGTTAATTCAGACGGCATAATTCGTTTAAATGATCTTTCTGTAATCACTGCTAATCTAGCAGGATCAATTTCTCCTAAAAATGCTAGCTGAGCAGTAATGTTTTCTGTAAAGTTATGCTGCAAATCATCCAGCGTAGTATCATCCCATTCGTCTGTTGCTATGTAAACTTCATTATTATATAAAGCGCCACGAATAACATTTATACAAAAGCCGACACAAGTTGTGATATCAGGTACACCTTGTTCTGAATAATAAGTTCCATCTCCCGTATAAAATGAATCTGTAAATATCCAGCCATAAATAGGGTGAGCTTCTTCTTCTAAAATTTCACAGAATGCTTTTATATACTCTACTTTTGACGGTTCAAAAATTGTTAACTTTTTTATATACAAGTCTGCAGGAAGCTCTTCAAGTAGCTGCATTTCAACTTTCCTACCGGTATAGTGGAAAAAATAAAAATGCTCTTTTAAACAGATTACTAAACCAGAGTGATAACCTACCCCATCTCTTACCATAATTGCTATAGCAACGAAATCTTCGGAATTATCGCAATCAGTTAATAATGTTAAGTTTTCTTCAATATAATTTCTTTCTAAAGGCATTACAATACAGGTTTTTTAGTTTTACTCACAATCAATTCTTCTATTTGTCCAAGTAACTCTTGCAAATCAGGATGATTTTTAAATCTTTTTGAGATAATTAAAATGGCCATTAGTGTACTGACTTCCACTGTATCATTTAGAAAAATGCGTATAAATTTTCTAGCTTCCGCAAATTCATTATTTGAATAAAACTCTTTTAATTTATAATGTATCTTCTTAATTGCAGCAGTGCCTTCTAATCTCTTTAATTCATAAAAGAAACGTTTAAATTCATTATAAAAATCTCTTTTATTTGATTCGTAAATATCACAATATTGATAAATCATTTTGTTATTTGGCCCCATCTTCGACCACGCCGAAAATCTAAATTCTTTATATAAAAATTGATTTACTGTTTGCGCCTGTTTTTCAGTACATGATATTACATATTTTGTAAAATCAGAAATAATGTGAAAGTTTGGATTGTCACCACCGTTGCTTTGTAATTTTCCATAAAAAAATTCAATATTAAAACTGTTTTCAATATTGGTACGAACTCTTTTCTTACGAAACGAAGCATTAAATGCTTCTCTTAAAGAAGTTGGATTTCCGTTATCAAGATATCTAACCTTCACTTCAAAGCCCCGCTCATTTATCTGCTCCTTAATAACTTGTAAATTATCCACATAAAAATTATCACGATTAGGATCATTATCTACTACCTTCATGATCGATCTGTGAATAACTTGCATGGTTTCTTGCTCTCCTTCTAAAACTGCACAGGCACTTCCTTCAACAAGACCTATTTTAATATCTGGTTTTCCTTCATGAACAGCAATGTTTCGCAATGCACTTAATATTTCAATAAGAGCATTTGTAGTATTGACAGACAACCCGGATAGACTGACATCTTTTCCGTTATGTTCTTTGTCTATAATAATTTCTATTTTGTTCATCTAATGATAATTAAATACGTGACGAATTTAGACTATTTTTTTATTTTATTTTTACGGAAAACCATAATCTTTGTTTTTCTAAATATATTAAAACAAACAAGTTTTGAAATTTATACGCTATTTAAAAACATTTTTAGTTCTTAGTGCTATGCGAAAATATGATAAATTAGCAATTAGATTCATACGTATAAATACCTATTTTTAAGTATCACTCTAAAACTATTCATAATCAATGTTGCCTTCAGCCGTGCGAAAGATTATTTAATAATACTGTAACCTTTTAGTCAAATTCAAGAAATCCATATATAAACGCAATAAAAAAAATCCTTATAATTGTAAAGTTGAAAATTTTGAAAAAATAATTTTTAGCAAGGCAGGATTTATCTATAATAGCACATATATTACTGGACATGACACATTAAATGTCTTTAGGCAAATTGAAAAAAAATATTTTATTAAGGCAAATTCAGGTGCTATTGACATACAATTAAGAAAATTAAACAATCTTAATAAATAACCTCAAAAAAGTTTCCACAGTCAAAAAAACATTTTATCTTTGCACCCGCAATGAGAAAATAATTGCGTCTTACTGGAGGAATGGCAGAGCGGTCGAATGCGGCAGTCTTGAAAACTGTTGACTGTAACAGGTCCGGGGGTTCGAATCCCTCTTCCTCCGCCAGATAAAGTCCAAAAAGCGACTTTTAAAAACAAAAAGCCTTTAAACACTGGTGTCTAAAGGCTTTTTTATTTGGAATGGTATTGAACCCTGCTTGAAAAACAGCCCTCATTCCAGTT
>NZ_JAOZEV010000033.1 GCF_025847275.1 Flavobacterium frigoritolerans | reverse complement strand
AAAGTACTTACTAAAGTAACTACGGTTTCTAATACATTAAATAAAAATGAGTTAAGCACTATAGTAAATGGAGTAACAGGAAATGTTGTTGATTTAACAGCAGCAATAAAAACTGCTGAAACAGTAACAGCAATAACTCCTATTGTAACAGGACGAACAATTGCTACTTATACGAACGAGACGACAAATGCGCCGGTTGAAATTCAGGAAACAATAACATCAATAGCTCCTGTAGCTCAAATAACAGGTATAGAGACGCGTACAATAGCTAGATATGTAAATGAGACAACAAATGCACCAGTCGAGATTAAAGAAACAGTAACATCACTTAGTTATGATGGTACAGCACATTCTCTTGATTATATAGATGAAGATGGTTTTGAGAATAAAATCAAAATGGTTGATCTAATTGGTGATGCAGAAACATTAACAAAGCTTGAAGTTAATACAACAACCAGTACTTTAGATTATACTGATGAAAAGGTAACAACACCTCATGCATTAGATTTAACTCCATTAATAAAAGAGCCTTGGTTTAGTACAACTACTAATACAGGAGCAACTTCAAATAAAGAAGATATTTATACAGGAGGATGGGTAGGAATTGGATATGAAACAAAATCTGATGCACCAAATGAAATGTTAAGAGTAAAAGGGTCTATAACTACAGTAAACAGTTATTTTGCCGATTATGTGTTTGAAGATTATTTTAAAGGTTTCTCAGATATAAAAGCGGAGTATAAATTTAAGTCACTATCTGAAGTAGATGCTTATATCAGAAAAAACAAGCATTTACCAGGAATAACACCTATTACTAAATTGGAGAAAACAGCTGAAGGTTATGCATTTAATCTTTCTGAATTATCAATACAATTATTGGAAAAAACGGAAGAACTGTATTTACATGTTATTGAACAAGACAAGCAGCTTGATGCAAAAAACAATGAAATTCAGGAATTAAAAGCCAATTCAAAAGTTATGAATGAGCGTTTGGAAAAATTAGAAAAATTGATTTTAGAAAAAAATAATTACTAATCAAATGTTTAAGGAACTGCAATTAATAATTGCGGTTCCTTATTTAAATTTATTAATATGAAGAGATCAATACATAAAATACAAAAGATAATTTTTATAGTTATCTTTTGTTTATTTGGGTTTTATTCTGCATTTGCACAGCTAGAAAGCTCGAAAATAAAAGATGGAACGGTAAGTGATGGGGCTGACAAAGCTAGATCTGGAGCTATTTTAGAATTAGAAAGTAATACGAAAGGAATGTTAATTTCAAGGTTAACTACTAAACAGCGTAATGCTATTCCAGTAGGTAATCTTTCAGATGGATTATTTATATTTAATACAACTACTGGTTGTTTTGATTATTGGAGTGTAATCCAGAGTGTATGGTTGAGTATTTGTGGAACACCACCCCCAGCTGTAGCAAATATAGCAACAGCTCAGTGTGCACAAATAATTGCAAACGGAACCTATAAAGAAGGAGAAGCTCTGGTACCAGCAAACTATATGACTATTCCAGTTACTGTTACCCAGCCAGGGACTTATACTATTTCGGCATCGACTACAAACGGATATTATTTTAATACCAATGGGACATTTCCAAGTGCGGGTTCATATATATTGAATCTCCCGGGAACAGGTACGCCAAATAAGGGATATGTATTAGGTGATAATGGTGATGTAGTTAGTGTTATATTAAATGGAATCACAACTCCTTGTTCACCATATATTTTTGTAGAAAAAGCTAATGTTGATTTTGCTATTAATTGTGCCAGTATTAGTTCTCATGGGGACTACTTTATAGGGATTCCACTTACGAATGATAATAAGTTAACCCTTGATGTAAATGTTACTAGTATCGGCTTTTGGAGTATGAGTACAAATACTGTAAATGGCTATTCTTTTAGTGGAACAGGAAAATTCACTACCACTGGATTACAGACTGTTGAACTATTAGGAACGGGAGCACCTGTAGCATCTGGATTAAATAGTTTTAATCTATCATCAAATGCAGAAACATTTGTAGGAGCTTCATGTAGTAATATTCCACTTACTGTAGCGCCAGTAGGATATACAATAGATTGTGCTGTTGCAACACAAAATGGAGTCTATATGCAAGATGTAGCTTTAAGTTCTACTAATAAAATAACATTACCAGTTAATGTTACCGCAACAGGACAAACAACAATTACGACTAATACTGCAAATGGCATTTCATTTACTTCAGGGTTAATAGACTTAGCTACTTTAGGAGAACAAAATGTAACGCTTGTGGGGTTAGGAAAACCAATTGCAGGAGGAACAACAGATTTGATAGTGTCTGGAACTCCAGGTATTGTAGGTACATGTGCGCTTAAAGTTGTTATTGCTGGACAGCCTACTACTTATACAACAAATTGTTCAGAAATTACAACAAGTGGAACTTATGCACCAGGTATAGCTATGAATGGAGCAAATACAATGACAGTTCCTGTTAATGTGAGTTATGTGGGAGCATATACAATAAATACAAATACTGTAAACGGAATCAGCTTCTCGGCAACAGGAACGTTTGTTACAACAGGAGCACAAAATGTAGTAATGACAGCAAATGGAGTACCAACATCTGGAGGTTCATTTACTTATGCAATTACTGCAAATAGTACCAATGGAGGAGCAACTTGTAACAAAAGTATATCATTTGTTTTTCGCACCATGAGAGTTTTAGGATTAGGAACAGGAATGTATCAACCAGGAACTGCGACTACAGTGCAGGCTGCAAAAGCAATATTAGCTTTAGGATCAAATTTTGGACCTACAGGTACGGTGCAGATACAAAAGTTAGAGATTGTTAATGGAGGGAACAATGATGGTTCTGGGTTAAGAAATTTAATCAATAACAATATTGATATAATAGTGATTGGCTATAATTACACACCAAATGCAGCTTCAATTTTAATCTTGAATGATTTTGTAAAAAATAAAAAAGGAGTAATAATTCACTCTCAAGAAAATGATGCTAGTGGTGCTGCGAACTTAATTAATACAATTTGTGATTCATCAGTTTCAGTTTCTGGATCAGGGTCAACATATACAAACCCAATATTAAATGTTTCAGACCCACTTTTAGATGGTCCTTTTGGTAACATAAGAGGGCTCCATTTAGGTAGTGATGTAAATAACTCATATTATGTTACAGGATTGCCTGAAAATGTAACTACTTTATCAACTCAAAATGGTAGCGCTTCTAAAATATTTGCGTTTAAACATAATACTTTAGGGTATGTGTATATAGGAGATGCAGGCTGGATGGCAGGTACAGCTGCTAATACATCAACAACTACTTGGCCAGCCAAGATTAGCGGAGCAGGACTTGTTCAATCAAAAGCTTATAATGGAGGTGTTACAGTTTATAATAGTATGATGTATGGAAATGCAATGGCTTGGGCAATTAAATATGCTCAGGAAAACATTGATCCTAATTATTTAATCCCTTAAATAATTAAGGGATAGAAGTAAATAACACCTCTTTTGTAAATGCAATAATTGAGGTGTTTTTATAACTCAACGTTTAAATTAAGAATATAACTCGTTGTCTTCTGAGATAACATTTTAAAATAAAAGTTATGACCAAAATTTATATAAGTACAATTATACTGGCAATATGTGCAGTTGGAAAACTAAATGCACAAACAGTAAATGCAGGAGAGTTAGTAATGATGCCTGGAACACAGTTTTCGACAGTAGGAGATTTTAATAATATTCCTGCTGGCGATGTTGTTAATGATGGGGCGTTTTTTGTATATGCCAATTTTAATAATGATGGAATGGTAACATTTACCCCATCATTAAACACAGGGTTAGTACATTTTAAAGGAACAACAGGTGCACAGCATATTTCTGGGACATTACCAAGTGAGCTAAATAATGTACGATTTGAAAACAAGTCAGCACAACCTGCTTTTCTTTTAGATGGGGATATAAGTGTGGGAGGGACTTCTAATTTCTATTACGGAATTGTGGATAATTCTAACTACAACGGAAAAATTGTATTTGAAGCTAATGCTACACATGATAATGCAAGTAATGAGAGTTTTGTGCTGGGGCATGCAGAGCAAAAAGGGAAAAACGAGTTTGAGTTTCCCGTGGGTGACGAAGGATATTATAGATCGATGGCGATTGGACAAAGTAGTCAGGATGGTAAAAATTATGTAAGTGAATATTTTAAAAAAAATTCAAATGATGAATATCCACATAATAAAAAACAAAATAAGATACTACTGATTAATAATGCAGAGTATTGGAAATTTGATACGACAGATAAAGCTATTGATTTTGCATTAACATTATCATGGCATGAGGATACGACACCAGATGAAATTATTAAGAACCCAGAAAATGAAACTTCTATCGGAATTGTAAGATGGGATGAAACAGATAAAGAGTGGAAGTTTTATGATGTAGCAACAGATAGTAATAATAAAACAGTAACAGCTAAAATTACTAAGGATGGTGTTTTTACACTAGCAAGGATAAATAAAGCACTCCCGCCTAAAGAAGAAGATGTTGTTGTTTACAATGGTTTTTCGCCAAATGAGGACGGAATTAACGATTTCTTTTTTATAGAAGGATTATCAATTTACCCAGACAATACCTTAGAAATTTATAACAGATGGGGAGTTAAAGTGTTTGAAACTTCAGGATATGGTATAGATGGAAATTGGTTTAAAGGAATTTCGGAAGGAAGAGCTACTATTAGCAAGGGAGAAAAATTATCTACAGGAACCTATTTTTATATACTCAGGTATAAAACAAGTAAGGATATCACTAGAGAAAAAGTAGGCTATCTGTATTTCTAACAAAGAAATAATGCGAATTAAAATCATTACAATTTTTTAATTAATAATATGAATTGTATTTGGTTTACCAAAAATACAAACAGCAAATATAGTGTAAATACTTACAATTTGCAACTAAAAAAGAATCGGATTTAATAAAATATATTATTTAGAATATGAAAAACACAGCCACATTAATTTTATATCGGTTTCTATTTGGATTTGCCATACTACTGCTTTTCATTCTTGGATCATGTAGAACATGCCATTGTCCGGGCACAAATTAAAAACTTTTTAAGGAGATTATTTTAAAATTGAAATAAGAAGTGTACAAATTAAAATTATTGGACAAATCAGTATTTAAAAATTAAAAGGGATATGAAAAAAATAATAATAGTATTGTTCTTGCTTGCCGGCTTTTCCCCATCTTTTGCGCAGCAGGACGCTCAATATACACAGTATATGTACAATACCATGACAATAAATCCAGGATATACTGGAACAAGTGGTACCACAAGTATATTGGGAATTTACAGAGCACAATGGGTTGGATTAGACGGAGCGCCTAAAACAGGAAGTTTTTCTATTCAGACTCCGGTAAGTATAAATGGGCAAGGGTTAGGACTATCTATTATTAATGATCAAATAGGGCCGACAAAAGAAACAGCTATCTCAGTCAACTATTCTTATCCGATTCAGTTATCAGAAGATGTGAAGTTATCTCTTGGACTTAGTGCTGTGGGGAATTTCTGGGAAGTTGATTATACTAAATTAAACGTTCACGAAGGAAATGATATGATGCTTACAGGTGTAGAAAGCAAGTTTTCTCCAAACATAGGAGCAGGAGCATATCTACATTCAGATAAATGGTATGCGGGAATATCAGTACCGAGGTTTTTGGAAACAGAATTCTACGATGATGTTAAAGTTTCGGTAGCTACTAGAAAAAAACATTTTTATGCAATGGGAGGTTACGTATTTGAACTATCAGATGCAGTAAAATTTAAACCTGCAGCGATGATAAAAGGAGTAAGCGGATCCCCACTTGCGGTTGATTTGTCAGCAAACTTTCTTTTGGACGAAAAGCTAACATTGGGAGCAGCCTACAGATGGGATGCAGCAATAAGTGCTATGGCTGGATTTCAGATTTCAGAAGGTTTAAATATTGGTTATGCATACGATTTTGATACTCAAAAATTAGGCAAATACAATTCAGGATCACATGAAGTTTTCTTGCGATTTGACTTGTTTCCTAAATCAAAATATAGAATGATAACACCTAGGTTCTTTTAATAATTAATTTGATAAATCATGATTTATAGAAAATTAACTCTAGTTTTTGTTTTCTTTTTCTCTTTTATAATGCATGAAAGTTATGCGCAAATACAGAATAAAAGATTAGAAAAAGCAAATGAAGCTTACAATCAATTTGCATTTGCAGAAGCAAGTAAATTATATAAAAGAATAGCAACTAAAGGAAATGCATCAGCGAATGTATATGCTAAACTAGCAGATTCATATTATTATAACTCCAATTATCCAGAAGCGCTAATATGGTACGCTAAGTTAATGGAAACTAGGGGGAACATAGCGCCAGAATATTATTTTAGATATGCACAAACATTAAAAACTGCAGAGAGATATTCTGAAGCAGCGACTATCCTGAAAAAATACTATTTAAAAACAGGAAAAAAAGATATAAGTGATAATTGGCTTCCAGAGAACTTTATGTCTAAAATAAAAGAACAATCAGGGCGTCACGTGTTAAATAATGTAGCAATTAATTCACCTTCATCAGAATTTGGAGTAGCTTTTTTAGGTGAAGACAAACTACTGTATGCAACAACCAAAAACTCAAGTTCAGTATTGACACAAAAAAACAATTGGGACAATCAATCGTACTTTAAGATTTACATGGCAACCATTACTCCTGATGGAGGATTAACTAATTCTAAAATTTTAAAAGGAGATGTGAATTCAAAATTTCATCACAGTACACCAGTGATAACAAAAGATGGTAAAACCATGTATTTTACAGGCAGTAATTATATGTTGGGTAAATTAGGTAGAAGTAAAAAATTAGGAATTAATTATTTAAAAATATATAAAGCACATTATATTGATAACCAATGGAAAAATGTTGAAGAGTTGCCATATCCTGTAAATAGTGACGGATTTTCATCAGGTCATCCCGCTTTAAGTCCAGATGATAAAGAATTATATTTTGTGTCAGACAGAAATAACGAAATGGGCAATTCAGATTTATATGTAGGGAGCATAACAGAAGCAGATGGAGTAAGTGAAATAAGATCATTAGGCAATGAAATCAATACATTAGGGAGAGAAACATATCCTTTTATAGATGCTTCAGGGATATTGTATTTTTCATCAGATGGACATCCAGGATTAGGAGGATTAGATGTTTTTGCAGCTGTAAAAGATGAAGAAGGTATTTATAAAGTTGTTAATTTGGGAGACGGAGTAAACTCTGCTTATGACGATTTTACTTATGGAATAAACAGAGAAACTCAAAAAGGATATTTTTCGTCAAATAGAGATGGAAATGATGATTTGTATGGATTTACAGAAAGAAGTCCTGTAGATTTTTCATTTAATATAAAGCCAACTATTTCAGGTGCAATAAAAGATAGTATTACAGGAGCTCCTATTGCTGGAGTTACTATTGAAGTTTTTGATGCGGAATTTGATAAAATATCTAGTTATCAAACAGATACCGAAGGGAAATATTCCATTTTACTTGAGCCATATCAAAAACACACATTAGTATATAAAAAAGTAGGGCTAATAGAGGAAACAGTATCAGTACCAATGTTACAGCAGTTAGAAAAAAGAGTGATATCGCCAGATTTGTATAATGAAATGGAAGTTAACGTTGCTAATAAAAGAGTAGTACTGAAAGAAGGAGACGATTTAACTAAAACGTTAGAACTTGAACCTATTTATTTTGACTATGAAGGTTCTCAAATAAGAGAATCGTCTAAAGTAGAGCTGGATAAAATAGTAGAACTGTTATTAGCTAGACCAAATATTTCATTACGAGTAAACTCACATACAGACAGTAGAGGTAGAGACGAATTCAATCTACATTTATCAAAACAAAGAGCAGCAGCTACAGTAGAGTATATTGTAAAAGCAGGGGTTGCAAAAGAAAGAGTTACTGGTGAAGGTTTTGGAGAAACTAGATTGATTAACAAGTGTACAAATGGTGTGAAGTGCTCAGAAAAAGAGCATGAACTAAACAGACGTTCCGAATTTATTATAATATTGAATAAATAAAATTGAATAGTTTTTTGGTTTGTAGTAGTTGTAAACGGAGAAGTAAAATATCCGTTTATGACTTCTACTGTTTTTAATAGGATATAATATAGCTCGTATCAGTTAGAGAATAAAAACTGCAAATTATAGCATCAAAAAACAATATTTACATAAAATAATAATTTTTAACTTGCATGATATCAATATTTTAAAAACAACACTTCGTTGTTTTAACTTGAAAAATAAAAATTAAAAGCTAAATTTATATATGGAAACTAGATTACAGAATAGAGAAAAAGATAGTTCTAATTTAATAGTGTTATTATTTATTGTAGCTTATTTATTAATGGAATTTTTACCATCATTTAAAACAATCGAAAGATACAGTCCGCAATATGTATATCTGGTATTAGTAAATATAGTTATTGGTATTTATTGGTATTGTAACCCCAAAATAGTACCTCAAAGACTGATTTTGATATATAGAGGCAGTTCCGTATTAAAAACATATGTTACGTTCTTATTCCTTTGTGGAGTATCAATAATTTCAGCTATCAATGCTTCTTTAGCAGTAGTGGCTTTTAGCAAATTGTTAATTATTTTTTGTGTTTTTTTAAATTTGGCAATACTACTTTATAATCGATTTGAGTTACTTTTTAAAATTGCTTTTATTGTTGGAATTAGCATCCTTATACAGTCCATTTTAATTCTTTATGATTTTTCAAAAACATTAGATTTATCAGGTATTAAAGGGAATTCAGGGAATATAAATATACTTGCAGCTAGTTTAAATATAAAAATCCCTTTTCTAATTTTAGGAATTATACATTTTTCAAATTGGAAAAGAGCAATATTGATTTTAACTTTATTTCTTAGTGTAATTATAATATTCTTAACAGGATCTCGGGCTACATTTTTAGGTTTGGGCTTACAGCTTATTGTTTTTTTAGTTTTTTATTGTAAAATAAACACAATAAAAAAGGTTGAATTTATAAAAATGGCTTGCATCATTTTCCCAGTTATAATATCGTTTTTTATATCAAACCTGATTTTTGCAAAAGTAGGAGATTCAGAACGTTATCAGTCAGTAGGGAGCAGAATAGGACAAATAGAATTAACCAATAATCCAACAGACTCATCAGCTAAACTACGATTAGATTTCTGGAAAAATGCAAGTGAAATTATTGCTGAAAATCCATTGATGGGAGTCGGTATTGGAAATTGGAAGATTAAAAGTTTGTCTTATGAAAATACGCTTATTGATGATTCAAATATTTCTAGTAATGCACATAATGATTTTCTGGAAATAACGGCAGAAACAGGAATAGTTAACGGACTAGTATATTTATCTCTATTTGTTATTATTGTATGGATTTCAGTAAATAAAATTTTACAATCTAAAGAGAAAGAAGTACAGCTGACAGCTATATTTTCTTTAATGCTACTTTCGGGTTATGGACTCGATGCATTGTTAAATTTTCCATTATATATACCAGCAGTGCAATTGGGATTTTGCTTTTTATTGGCACTAACATTGGTAAATGGAAGAGAAGAAGCCGTGGTTTCTGAGCCAGAAAGATCAGTGTCGGGAATTAAAATAGTACCAGTAGCAATAACTATCATCAGCCTTGTGTGTCTTTATTTTGCGTTTTCACAATTTAAAGCAGCACAATTAGAATATAAATTTAAGGTATATCAGGCAGCTTATAGAGTAAATGATATGTTGCCAGAAACAGGACGTTTATTAGAGTCTAATGAGATTATTGCCAACCTGCCAACATATCCATCGTTGAGTTTCTACTCCGAACCTTTCGTAGAGTATGCTGGGGTATCATTATTTTATGAAAAAAAATACAAAGAAGCATTGCATTATTTTGAATTAGCACAAAAACTGAATCCATATTTAGGTAATTCCGATTGGTATATTCAAAAGATTGCTTTTAATAATGGAGATATTGATAAAGCCTATAAATATGCCAAAATAGCTTTTTATAAAAGACCAAGAAATAAAGATTTTTATTTATCGGCTCTTTTTGTAGCCAATGAAAAAAAAGACACTTTGGAGATGTTAAAAATTCATAATCAATTTTCTAAATATCGAAAAATGCCTGAGAATTGGGTTAGTACATCAAAAGCATTACAATTATCAGGATTCAGTCACCAGAAATTGCTTTTTTTTCTTGATGAAGGTTTGGCAGCATTTCCAAAAGACAGTCTTTTATTAGAAAGGAAATCAGATGTGATACATGTTTTAAGAGATAATTATTTGCTAAAAGCACAGGAATATGGAAAGGAGCAAAAGTTTGATATGGCAATCACCTATTATCAAAAAGCATTAAATGAAGATCCTAAAAATGAGTTGGTGATACAGAATATAGGAATCTGTTATTTTAAATTAGATCAATATAAGAAAGCAATCGATTATTTATCAAAAATATCAAATGCTGCTAGTTTGAATGATGGAAAAACAGAATACGTTTTAGGGACTTGTTACATCGCAATTCAAGATAAAACGAAAGGATGTAAGTATCTGGGAATATCAAAAAATAAAAATTTTCCGGGAGCAGAACAATTACTGGAGCGATTTTGTAAATAATGAATTTAAACCAGTAGTTATTTAATTGTAAAGAGCGAGTAGGAGTAGGCTGCAAAGTAAGAAGATGTAAACTTTGCAATTTTACGTCTTATTGTGAGATTTATTCAGGACAACATTGTAACGTTTTTTTTGACTTAATGATACGTGTTTATAATTGATAGTAAAAAAGAAGATGAGAATAATTTTAAAGTTAAAAGTAATAAAGAGAAGAGAGATGATAAGAAGAGGAATAATGATAATGCTATTCTTGATTTGCAATTTAGAGTTATGGGCGCAGGATATTAATATTTCATTAAAACATTTTCCATCCGAGCATTATATGCTTATCGGGTATAAAGGAACAAAAAATGATACCATTGCTAAAGGTAGTTTAGATAAACAAGGAAATGCAAAAGTACAATTACCTGCTTTTGTTAAAGAGTATCAAGGTATGGCATCGTTTGTTATAGGCGAAGATTCAAAAATGGATCTGATTTTAAATAGCGAAAGCTTTTCCATAGCATCAGATTTTGCTTATCCAGATACTCGTACAACACGGTTTACAGGATCAGAAGAAAATAAGTTTTTTAAAGACTACCTTTTGGGAGAAGAAGTAACAGATAATCCCAAATTATATGCTTCTCAATTAAAAAAAGAAATTGATTATCTCAAACGGATTTTAGTTTTTGAAAGAGCTTCTGGTGAAGAAATTGAAAAGCTACGTTCAGACTTCTTAAATCAGGATATGTTAGTGTTATATCATTCGTCCTATTGGAAAACAATGCTTTCCTATTGGGTAGCAATGTATAATAACCGAATAAAAGATGATGATAAGTTGATTATTGATGCCTTATATGTTTTTGATAATATAAAACAAGAAAAAGTACTAGACGAATTTACTAATAATCTTATTGATATTTGTGAACAGTACGGTTGGGAATATATTAAAAATCAGTTGGTACAGCATAGTTATAATTCAGGTAGGCTTAAATCTCCAACTCGTAATCTCGCTATTCTTTTAAAAAGCAGGGGAGTACAAATAGGAGAAACACCCCCCGATTTTTTATTAGATAAAAAAACAAAACTAAGTTCATTATTTAAAGATAAAGTACTACTGTTTTTTTACGATAGTAATTGTGATTTATGCAAGAATGAAATAGAAGCGTTACAAAACCAATCTGAAAAACTGATAGAAAAAAAAATAAAAATAGTATCCGTTTCAGTAGATTCAAGTAAAGAAGAATTGGAGGAAAATACCAAAAAATTTCTCTGGAAATATAAATTAAACGACCCAAATAACCATATTTTTTATCCTTATGGAGTAATAATGACACCAACTTATTTTGTAATAGAAAAAGGCAAGATAACAGGAAGATATGCTCAATTATTTGATACAGGATTATTGCAGTAAAGTGAGTTTTTGAATAAATGAAGAAGAATAATTAGTAATATATAAAATGGTAGTAAAATGAAAAAAAACAAGTTTAGAAAGGAGAGTTTATTAATTTATTTATCGTTGCTCTATACAAAATAAGGAACAATTAATTCGGGCAGATTAGTTTCTCAATTTCCACATTAAAATAGGAAATAATAGGTACCCTTTGTGAAAACACTTAGGATCAGGTATCTTATTGAGTATTGCTCAGCAATAGAAGTTGTAAATCACAACACATTTAATAATATATAAAAACAAATAGATTATTAGCTAACAAGCTTACGATCAAGAAATAATTTAATTACGCTCAGCGTGTTAAAAATTGTAATCATGGAAATAAAATTAAAATTAAAATTTTTAATTAACTTACTAGTGTTGTTCCCGTTGTTTGTTTCAGGTCAGACAACTATAGGATCAGTCACTCAACCTGCCAGTTATTCTTTACTGGAGTTGTCTACAGCAACAATTAAAGGAGGTATACGTATGCCCCAGCTTACTACCGAAGAAAGAGACAACCTTACAACTCCTGCTTTTATCAGTGATACAAAAGCAAAAGGGCTTACTGTATACAATCTTGATAATGAGTGTATAGAATACTGGAATACACTAAAATGGGTAAGTATGTGCATAGGTAATGCCGATATTAGTTTTAAACCTGGAGCCCCTACAAAGCCTCCTTTTCCTCCTGAGGGTGGAACAAACGGTCCTTTTACACCAGTAGAAAAACCAGCCTGTACTGGACAAACACCCTATACATATACCATTATAACAGGTAGCGATTTTACTACTATCGATATTACAAATAAAGACACAGGAGCATTTACTATAAGTATGTATCCTAATGCTACTGCTATCGCACGTACGGCTATTGTACGTGTTACTAATAATTGTAGTGGAGAATTTAAGGAATTTTTATTTTCACAGGATGGAGATACTG
>NZ_JAOZEV010000032.1 GCF_025847275.1 Flavobacterium frigoritolerans | reverse complement strand
TCCTGTTGCTTCGCCTTTACAGCTTACATTGACCTGATTCTGTAATTTACCGCTTACTTCTGATATTGTTATCCTTCCTTCTGCAAAGACATTTCCACACCCACCAATTAATGGGATTTTATAATTATAAACTCCCAACTCTCTTGGGTTACCTGAAATTGTAATTGTATTTGCCTCCCAAGTAGCTTGTACTCCATCTGGCAAACCATTTGCACCATTATCACCATCATTCTTTATACCAACAGCATCTATTGTAGTATGTGTTATATCAGTCAACTTATCATTTCCGCATAGAATAGGTCTACTACTAGCTACTCCAGCAACAACATCTTCTTTAATTACAAAATCAACTGGAGTTCTAGGAGAATCTCCATCAGATACATAATAAGTAGTAGTACCAGGTGTATTTGTATTTACCAAACCAGAGCCTTTTACACCGACAGGATTAAAAGATGGCCCCGAACCAATGTGCTCTCCTCCCGTTTCTGATTTATACCAATAAATTAAAGGATCTAAAAGAAATTCTCCTCCTGTAGGAGGTTCAACTGTCCATTTATAATCCCACACGTTAGTCTCTCCATCATGTGGAGTCAAAACAGATATCAAAGTGTACTCAACTCCAGGATCCAAATTTGCTGAAAATTCTGGTTCATTTAAAGTTTGATCTGGATTACTAACTCCTACTATCCATTGCCCACCTCTATCACAGTAGCCTGGTGTAAAATCTCCTGTAAAAATATATGCAGATCCACTATAATTAGATCTGTCTTCCATTATAAATTTGTAAACTCCCGAAACACTTACTGTAAATTTTGTTGCAGTGTACGGGTTTCTTCCTCTGTTATAAAATTTACATGTGTACATATCATCCTTTGTTGCAGACGGTACAAAAGCACGGGGATCTGTATCTAGATTCCATAAACCCATAAATGTCGTAACAGAACGTGCTGTTGTTGATGCGGATAATAAATCACTACCTCCCTTACACATACTTACTGGTACCACATCAATTTTTCGTCTATAGTTCACGATTATTGTTCCTTCTGCATAAATATCCCCGCAACCTCCAATTAATGGTATTTTATAATTAAAAACACCTGAAACAATTGGAGTACCTACAATTGTAATTTTATCTTCCTCACAGACAGCAGACACTCCTTTAGGCAAACCATTTGCTCCCGAAACACCACTATCCTTTATTCCAACTGCATTAATTGTTGTATGAGTTATAGCTGGCATCACCTTATTTATATATAATGTTGGTTTTATACTAGGAACTCCTGCAATAGGATCTTCTTTAATTACAAAATCAACTGGAACTCTAGGAGAATCTCTATCAGATACATCAGATGCATAATAAGTAGTAGTACCGGGTGTATTTGTATTTACCAAACCAGAGCCTTTTGCACCGACAGGATTAAAAGGTGACCCCGAACCAATGGGATCTCCTCCCGTTTTTGATTTATACCAATAAATTAAAGGATCTAAAAGAAATTTTCCTCCTCTAGGAGGTTCAACTGTCCATTTATAATCCCACATGTTAGTGTCTCCAACATATGGAGTCAAAACAGATATCAAAGTGTACTCAACTCCAGGATCCAAATTTGCTGAAAATTCTGGTTCATTTAAAGTTCGATCTGGATTACTAACTCCTACTATCCATTGCCCACCTCTATCACAGTAGCCTGGTGTAAAATCTCCTGTATAAATATATGCTGATCCGTTGTAATCAGATCTGTCCTCCATTATAAATTTGTAAACTCCCGAAACACTTACTGTGAATTTTGTTGCAGTGTACACGTTTTTTCCTCTGTCAGAAAATTTACATGTATACATATCATCCTTTGTTGCAAACGGTACAAAAGCACGAGGCCCCGCATCAGTATTCCATAAACCCATAAATGTCGTAACTGAACGTGCTGTAATTGATCCAGATAATGATTTACTATCTCCCTTACATATACTTACTGGTATCAAAGTAATATCTAGTGAAGAATTCACGACTATTCTTCCTTCTGCATAAATATCCCCGCAATCTCCAATTAATGGTATTTTATAATTAAAAACACCTGAAACAATTGGAGTACCTACAATTGTAATTTTATCTTCTTCCCAGACAGCAGACACTCCTTTAGGCAAACCATTTGCTCCCGAAACACCACTATCCTTTATTCCAACTGCATTAATTGTTGTATGTGTTATAGCTGGCATCACCTTATTTACATATAATGTTGGTGTTACAGTTAACGAACCTGTTTCTCCTTTACAAATATTTACAGATGTCACAATAGAATCTGGTATAGGATCCACTATGAAATTCAATACTTGGTTAGGAAAACAATCATTATTAATGAATTTAAGCCCTGTTTGGCTTGAAACAGAAGGAAAAATATAACTATCTAACCCAGAAACCTCCCTTTGATATTTATGATTACTAGTTAATCTTAAATATCCCAAACCGTCAGCAGCATTATATCCAGCTCTTCCTGTCAAAAAATCTTTGGGAGTCCCATTAAAAAATATTCCTGTAACAGTCGAGTTTTTAAACCTCTCAGAAAAAGGATATTCAGCCCTAATTTGAAAAGTTATAAGAAACAAGAAAACAAAAAGTATGATTTTAAAATAATTATGCTTTTTATAAGTATTTTTTTTCACGATAAAATCTAATTTTATGGGTTAATATGATCATAGGAACATCAATCATTAATTTATTTTACTAGCTCTAAATCCCTGTATAATTACTTTTCTATTAATTAAAATCAAATAATTTACTTATGTTGTAATTCATTATTCTGAATATTAGATAATCTACAACTAGTATTATTATACTTACTTTATGTAAATTAACTTTACGTTCTTTAATTAAGATTTTAATGGTAAAGCCTAAATGCAAAATTAAATCTGTTCTACTTACTACCTCCCCCACACAAAACCATAAAAACAACATAAAAAGTTATATAATAATCGAAAAACTTACGGATAGTTAATTTATGGTAATACAATCAACCAAAAAATGGTGTATTTTGATTTAAGTAATGGCTTCCTTAAAGTAGAATACACTGTTTATAGATTAGCACTACAAATACTAAATCATTTACAAACTGTTTGATGCAGGCATGTCTGCCTTAAGACCTATTGTCATCAAAAAGCAGCATTAACTCTTCGAAGGAATTATTGCATGTGAGTATAAAATAAAAAACCGTCTCAAATTATGAGACGGCATCTTTATAGCAAAGCAATGTTTATTTTAAAGCAGTGTGTATAACGCCTTATTCTTTGTCAGGCTTAGAATTAATATTCATTGGATTAATCAAGATTTCAGTTGCCTTACGACCTCCCGTTATAAGATTACAAAAATCTATTAATGGAGTATCTATAAAATCATAGCTATCTAAGTTAGAACCTGATGATGGAACTCCCATACTTCCGTTTATCTTATCTCCTACATACCCAAACTCACCTAGTTTTTCATCTATTACTGGAGTTCCACCCCCACCAAGTTCCACATAAATAATATCATTAGCAGCCCGAGTAATCCCTCTAGGCATACTTGGTAAATAAACTGATAATCCAGATATTCCTAACCGATTTTTGTCATTTTTACCCCATAAATATAATATCCCTGTTCTGGTAATAGCTCCAACAGCTCCTCGGGTCGAATCATGATGGGTAGCGTTGATAAATTTAATATTCTCCAGATAACCGTTACCTACTGCATTTTTTACTATTTGCCAGCTCAATTGATTGGTAGCACTACCAATTCCTAATTGTCCGTCAGCATTTCCTCCTAATGAATATACTCTTTTATCATTACCTAATACATAATATGTAGCAATCCCTCCAAATGAGAATGCAATCATTTTAACTCCTGTAGTGGCAATTGGAGATGTCATTTTTGTTGGTCGCAATAAATCTTGACCTTTAATACCATTTCCTAATAAAACATCTGGTCCCCAAGTATATAACTCTCCCTGTTGCGTTAATGCCATAGCTTGGCCACGACCATTTATTTTAATAGATTTAACATTACCTATATCACTTTTATGCCAAAGACCATCTTTTATGATACTTCCGTCCCCATATACTTCTGGGAAATTACCTGCAACGTAAACATCCCCAGATTTTGTTAAGAGAGCCAAGCTACCAAAATTTGCAGTCATATATTTTATCATACTAGGTAAGATACCTACTGGTAGATTTATCTTCTGAAAAGCTCCAGATGTAGTCCAAGAATCTGGAATACAAGTTCCTCCTTTTCTCCCCCATGTATAAAGTCCTACTGTAGATAAAACAAAAAACTGGTTTGGCTGTATCGTTCCCCCAACTCCTCCCAGTGTTGCTGCAAGAATTGTTCCTTCATATTTATACCCATTGTCTGGGATGATATCTGTTGGACTTGTCACATGATCTCTTCCACTAGCTGTTGCATATTCGCCAAATACTGCAAACCCTGTTTTAGTACGTACAATACTGGAATGGTATATAGACTGTATCAGTCCATAATCATTTGCAATAGTATTTATACTAAGACAATGTGAATTTTCATCTACAGGTATTCCATCTACTGCACATACATTCATTGTAGCATCTAAATAGTAAAGATTATTGGCTGTTATGTATCCCCTATCCGAAGTTACAGCACCATATTGATCTACTATGACTGAGCCACTGCCTAACATTCCATCTCTATCGGGGTCTTGAAAACCAGCTTCCAGTACATCGTTACAAAAATCACCATCGGCATCCCAATCCTGATGATTTGGTTGACCATCTCTATCGAAATCTTCTCCATCACAAATTGTTTTTGGATATAATGAAGGTATATACTCCCCTATCGTACAAGTAATTTCATTAATAGCTACAAAACCACCTGAAACTCCTGAAATTCCCATTAAACGGTATATCTTATAGTATCCTAAATTTTGGGTAACAGGAATTGTAACAACAACTGCATTATTTGGAGCTGTTTTCTCTGTTAAATCGGTCCATATCACCCCATCTTGCGATCCTTGCAGCACGACTTTATTCCTGTTGAAAAAATTTACTGCATTTAAATGAAATGTAATAGATGAATATGCTATACCAGCAGAAAATTTAGAAGTCAATCTAACTATTTCCATATCTTTAAATGATGTATACCCAGCTATATTGATACCGTTTGTTACAATTGATATACCATCTATCAGTAAATCGATTGGACCTGAACTATACGTCAATGTAGTACTTACATCCACCATGCTTCTTCGGTCTCCCGTTTCATGTATTGTTTTATCCAAGTAAAAACAAGTAGGAGATTCTATATGATCATAGATTCCATCATTATCATCATCGACATCAAAAGCATCAATAATTGCGTCACAATCAAAATCATTAGGGCAATCCCTCTCCTGCCCGTAAATATTTGTTGCGGTGATAAAAAAAATAAAAGCAAAAAATAAAAAACACAACTCTTTGCTCTTGTAATTGTTTTTAATAAGTCTCATACGCATATTAAGTTTATTTAACTACCAATACAATATTCATAAAATCACTCCTATCACTATTGGTTAGTGCATCAAGATTTACATCGTATGTTAAGATTCCTTCTGAACTTACTTTCACATTGTGAAAGATAAGATCGCTATAATGTGTTATGTAGTAATATAAATCGGTAGACTCTGCAAAAAATGGAATTGCCGCTGGAGCACCTGCACTCATTACTCTAGGCGTAGAAAATTGTTTTTTATAAATATCGAATAAATCATATGAATTACCTGTAGGTTTGGTAATATCCAAGGCTACTGATGGCATGTAAAAAAATTTAACAACATTCCCACTAATAGCAACCCAGTTTGGAGCATTTGGAGTTCCCGTATTCTGACTTAAACACTGTTTATCCAGATCGTATACCAATAATCCATTTGCTGGTTTAGGAATACTTGTGGCAACATTAGAAATTCTAGGAATTAAAACTCCTGCGTTGGTGTTTACCACATCTAGAGCTGCACTTGAATCAGCGAATTTTGTCCCTATACCCGTACCTTGCGAAAATACTACTGGAGAAATAGAAAATGTTAAAAATATAAGCAACAACGTTAAAAAGTTAATCTTTTTCATGACTTGATTTAATTAAATTCAAATACTATATTATTTTTTTTAAAACTCTACAGTATTATTTTTGAGAGTATATATTATTTCTTAATATATTTTGTCTCATGGCAAAATTATAACAGCGCTACTCTCTTAAAATACCACATTAACCCATAAAAACAACATAAAAAGGTATTGTGATTAAGGTAACACCAAAAAAAGCAAGACAAATACAGTATCTTTCATTTATATTAAACAAGAATTAATCATAACACAAAATCCTGATTCTTTTTATCCAAAAAAAAACTACCTAAAAACGAATTTGTTTTTAGGTAGTTTTTTAATCAATAGCTAATAAATACACAATCCTTAATTATCTTACTACAAATATGATATTAACATAGGAATCGTAATTTGCTTTTTTAAGTATAGTGTAACTAAGAACTCCTTGATTGCTAATGCTATTTATCGCAATTAATTCAGGATCATAGTACGTAATATAATAAAACAAATCATAGGCAGATGTATAATGTGGTATTGAAGCTGGTGCACCAACACTCTTAAACATCGGATCCTTAAATTGATTTTTATATTCCATAAACAAATCGATAGTTTTGGTAGCCCTTAGAGTTTCTGTCGCTATATCGATTGATGGCATATAAAATGACTGTTTATTAAATAGTGTCAAATTATTCCATACAGGAGCTTGCTCCGTACCAATATTTTGAGATACTGAGTTTTCATCAGTGTCAAAAACCAAAAGACTATGCGCAGGATTAGCGATTGCCCATTTTTCGGCGTTGGTTAACCTGGGAATAAGTAATCCCTTATCCGTACTACTGATATCTAAGACGCTACTTATATCTGGTGTGTCGGTTAAAATACCTACCTGACTATATCCTTGGAAATCCACAAGAAAAAGCAAGCAAAAAATACTAAGTTTAAATACTAGTTTTTCAATCATGATATTATTTCTTTATTTCTAATTCGCTCCTATTTAATAACTCATGGCGAATCATACGATTTGTTTTTATACTACAATCGATTATATTCGTTTCAAAGGAAGAAGCGGTAAAAGCGCTTGTTCCTTTATAAGGTGTAACGGTTACTTTATGTAATCCTGAATTTTCAAAGCGATGATCCATGTTATAGTTGGTAATTCCAACTTTAAATTCTTGCTCTTTAACTTCTGATCCGTCACCAAAATCCCACACTAATCTTGTGGGTGTATCTACTTCACGAATCGATACTGTTAAAGCCAATTTAGTTTCATAACCTGCACAGGAAAAAGGCATTCCTTTACCTTTAACAGAAAAAAAAGAGCTCCCAAAAGTTGGCAAGCCTAATCCTGCCGTATTTGTAAGGTAATTCTCGAACAATCTAACATCTGTACCTCCTTCATCGGGATTCATAATGACATACAAATTTTTAGTATGAACCCGGATTCCATATATTCTCTTATCAGAAGCTAAGCGCAAATTGGAGATACCTTTATACAGCAATGTCGAGGCAGTATTCCCTAGCCTTAAATCATCCCATTTAATATTATGAGACTCTGACAAATAAGAATTCTCCTTATCTAATGTTGTGTAATATAAATAATTGCCATTAGCAGCGAAACTACCTCCATATGGAGCGCCAGCAATTTCTAACACTTGAATTTCGGATATCACTCCTGTCGATGAATCAAAATAAGAAGAAATAATCTCCTTTCCTCCAAAATTAAAAGAAATTAGCTTTGTATTGTCTACAGATGCAAATATTTCCCCTAGCCAATAAGGAATATCATAGGATAGTGGTGGTACTTTATACGTTTGCGGAACTTTCGTAAATCCACTGGCCGTTAATAACCATACATAAAAAAATTCAGATGTACGGTTCACAATCCAATAATCTGTCCCATTGTTATGTGCAAGTGCTACGATGTTCTCATAGCTAGACCCATTTAATACTGTGTTTTTGGTGGCTATTTCGACTGATCCTAAGTCATTCGGATTACTTACATTAATATTTATTACAGAATATCGAAGTCCATTACGTCCATAATCTGCATCTACAGTAACCACATAAAATTTATTAGGATTTTTTGGCGCAGGAATAACTATACCTGACTGTGTAGCTGAATCATGACCAAGTAATCCAGTTCCATTAGTCATAACCTCATTTTTCTTATTATATACTGTTTTTCCATCAGAAGACATTAAAAGATTACCTTTATTATCTGACAAACTAAATCCCCCTTCAAACGTATAGACTGGGCCTGCCTTCGCTATAGGTAACACAGTAGATAAACCGTTCGAAGAGTTTACTGTTTGTGTCTCATTAAAATTTAAACCTGCTTTATATCCAAAATACCACCAGTTCAATTCCTTTTGAGCATCCATATTTAAGGGAAGCATAATCCAAACAGTTAGCAAAAAACATATTTTTTTTTTCATTATTTATACGTTTTATTTTATTACAAATACAACATTCATAAATGAGGCGTACTTAGCCTCTTTTATAATTTTATAGGACATTTTCCCTTCTTCGCTAATAGCGTCCATCTGAATAACACTTTTATCATACTGAGAAATGTAGTAATACAAATCGGTCGCTTTTGGGAAATAAGGAATTGAGCTTGGTGCATTTAGACTTCGCGCAGCCGGGGTATTAAACTGTTTTTTATATTCTGCATACAAATCTAATGGTGTTGCCTCCCCTACTTTTGAGGCATCAATAGCCATAGATGGCATATAAAAAAAACTATTTTGCTTGTCTTTCGCCGATAAACATACCCATACTGGTACTGTGGGCGTTCCTGTATTCTGCGAAATACATTGGCTTGTTGTATCATAAACCAATAAACCTGTGGCCGGTGATGCAATTGCATTTTTCTGATTTACATCCATCCTTGGGATTAAAACCCCTGCTTTAGTATTTACCACATCCAGTGCTGCGCTAGGATGTGGGTTTAAAGTACCTATACCAGTTCCCTCATCTTGCGATAATGCTTGGGTTGATATACAAAGCATAATAAATGTCATTAATAACATTAAAAAGTTAGTTTTTTTCATAATCGATTGTGTTTCACTAAACGCAAATACTGTTTTTTTAGTCCTTACAATTGTACTATTGTTTTGGAGAGTATTTACTATTTCTCATTCGTTTTTATTCATGAGTCGCTACAGCCTCTTTTTTAGGACTGTCATATTAAACTATAAAATCAGCAAAAAAATATTATTATCTTAAGGGACACTCTCTAAGAAAACAAAGGCAAATACTCAATTTTCATTTATTATATTTTTAATTAAAAACCTTTATCATTATAAACATATGTAGTACTAAAATATTTTTTTTTTCCGCAAGCAAATCCCCCTTTGTTAATAAGTCATCTTCTAGAATTTGCACGAGTAGTAGTAGTAGTAGTAGTAGTAGTAGTAGTAGTAGTAGTAGTAGTAGTAGTAGTAGTAGTAGTAGTAGTAGTAGTAGTATAAAAGAACACTCTTTTTTACACATAAAATCTATGTTTCTACAGGCAGTACCACTTTTGCAATTCGAACGAAGCTACTATACGAAATAAATACACCCATATAGATTACCTTAATCTTTTTACAGAAAAGAAACTAATTGGCCCAGAACCTGTAAATCCAGAACTCAATGCTTTAATAGTCATACTTTTTGTACCTCCTCCTCTGAAAGAATATGTTTTGTTTTTTTCTAAGGATACAGCAGTTAATAAAGTGATGAATGCATTTCCATCTATATATTGATCATTACGCGCTATCCATTTGCGATCACTATCACACCATATACCAATAACTGCATTTCCTCCCCCTAGAGTAATTTGTATATTCATCGTAACCATATAAATTCCATCAGCCTTAATTGAGAAGTTATTACTATAATAATTTGACCGAAAAGAGCTATTATTATCAATAATTACGTTCATTATATTACCAATAGTATAAGGAATACTCCCTTCATTAAGAGCTGACATGCTGAAATTAGAAGTCATCAATGCTGTAATTTCCTCCGCCACTTCGAGCTTACCATTGATAGCAATAACAGTTCCTACATCTGAAGGTACTATATCTCTATTAAGTAGTGGTTTCCAAACTACATTACCAAATTTATCAGCAGCTGTAGCTACATAACCTGGTACTGGGGAGAAATTATCAGTCCCCATAGTAATTGCCATTTTTTGAGTAGACATTTTTTCACTAACATTTACATTCCTTGCTGCATTAATATCATTACTACCCATATTTAAATCCATTGTTGCTACATGATTTCCTAAATTATCACCACCAATAAAAGATGTATCTACCCATACTGGCCTTGAATTAATGGTTTGCAATACTTGTCCATCGTTTCCTGGTGTTAAACTAATATCAGTATCTTTAAATGCATTATTATTTCCATTAGAAACAGTAATTAGATTTGTACCATTCATGCTACCATTTCCTGCAATAGGAGCTGAGCCAGCGGGACCTCGTTCTCCATCATTTCCTTTTGCCTGACCCGCATCAACTATCGCTCCATTGGTATAAGTAATGATAAGATGCCCTGTTGATGGATTAATTTCTGCAGATAAAATTCCATTTCCATCTTCGCCTTTTAAAGTTTCATCACTTCTCCCTACTCTAATCCATTTTTTTCCATCCCAAAAGTAAAAACCAGGAAAAACATCATTTTTAGTTACTGTATTATAAACAACTAAACTTGTGGCTGGATCTAAGACAGGGGTCTGCTCTGTTGTTTTAACCAGCGCTAACCTTGGCAAAAGCAAACCTTTTTCTGTCGAAGAAATATCTAATTGCGCTGAACTGTCAGGATCAACAGTTCCAATACCTGTCTGTGCATGAGACAGTACACTCATTCCAATTAATACAAATGCTAATCTAATGTTCATCTCTATTTTCATCTCTATTGAATCTTTAAATACTTTTGAGTATTATTAGTAACTAAATCCTAGTTCAAGCCCTATTTCACTATTCCTGGATATAATTTTTAACGTGTTTTATTGAATTACTTTTATGCATAAAAGAAAAGTTTTTATTTAAATAAGTTATGTATGTTCCTAAATAATTAAATTGTCTTTCCTCACTGTATAAAATCTATATTTCAAAGTGCTAAATAAAATTATCATGAATACAACGATGAATTATTTTAAAGCTTTTCACCTTCACTTTTGTAATTACATAACTAAATAATAGCAGTCCTTTTTGGGAACTGTTATATAAAAAGAAACCATTATCAAAAAACTTAGACTTTATAATGGACTTTTAAAAAAAAGTTTTTTCTTTCCATATTTTTTAAATTTTTGTTCTGCAAATTTCTGTGCCTGTAGGTTTCATTAAGTTTCCTCGATTTTCAACCGTTATAAATATTTCATTAAAATCAAATGCTGTAGTTGTTTTAAATTTTGATTTTTTGGCATTCTTTATATTTAATTGCCCCACATTTTTAATATTTTCATCTTTGGTTACAATCCATAAATTATAGTTTTTCCCAGGAGGGCTTAACCTATCTGGACTTGTTAAATGTTTTGCTGTCAATTCTATATTTATATTTTTGTGAGCATCCATTTTCTTTTTGACTACTATTTCTGCAGCTGGAGCAATTTTAGAAACTGGAAATTTAGCTGTAGTACCACATGCATTTAATACTAACACTATTGCTAATATCATTAACTTGTTAATTGTTTTCATACATTTTATTTTTTTTATTAGTCATTGCTTATATAAAGATAGCCCGCCTTATCTTTATAAGTTCCACTAGACATTTTAATTTTTAGAATATAAAAGTACGTTCCGCTTGGTAATCCCTCACCCCTACTTACAGTAACTCTTCCTTCGGATATTCCTCTGAACCAATTTTCATTAGCTCCATAATTAGTAGTTTCAAATACTTTTACCCCATATCGGTTGTATATTTCCAATGAGTTATCTGGGAATTTTTCTAATCCTGTAATATTGAAGTAATCATTAAACCCATCATCATTAGGAGATACAGCATTGTAAATAACAATATCATCTACAATTGGTACTCTAACTTTTGCCAAAGTATAGATCCCCGAATTATCTACTACTGCTGTCACGGTTTGTTCTTGTCTATCAACAGCCGAAGCGTAAAGTTTCCATTTTGATTCGACATCATCCCATCTTACAATAGCCAAGGACGAATCTGAATCTTCCTTAATCAATTCGTTTGGTGTTGTGTCATCATGCCAAGTTAACGTTAATGCTACATCTACTGTTGCTTGATTACTTTCGAACTCCCAATGTTCATTGGCATTAATTAATGTAATCAGCTCCTCTTTTTGCGCATGAGGACGTAATGCATCTGAATTCTCAAATAGATATTTACCTCTAAATAAATTTTTAGACGAGCTAGTCACATTTATAGCAGATGGCCTAAAATAACCTCCATCACCAATAGGTTTTTGGAACTCATTTTTTCCATTACGTACTACATATCCATCAATATAACTATCATCGCTTGTATTTACGTGGGTAGCATTTGCTTCAAAAACAACTGTACCTTGAGTATCATTATTGGAAACAATTCCTTTATAAAAATCGGAAACGCCATAAATGCTAATTGCTGTTGATAATAAAAATGCAGGCTGAACCATTCTGTTTTCAAACCTTACATTATTAAATTCACTTAACTCTTTACCAGAGATAACCTGAGCTATATTCGAGCCTTTAAAATAGGTTAATCCAGAAGTTACTTTCGGACTAAAGGTTACTAAGCCATCATTATTATAGTTTGAATAAACAATAAATTGTCCATCATTAATAAAATCTCCAGTTGGCTTATTATCAAAATCTGCAACTGTTGCAAATTCTGTCCCAGACAGGATAGCGATTTCTCCTGTGTTTATCGTTTGTGCGTTAAGTGTACCAATACCAAAAAATAATAGTATTATCATTATTTTTAAATAAATTTTGGTCATACTTTTTAATTTAAAGTGTTAATCTTAAATGTGACAAATTAAATAAAACACCTCAGTTATACTTTTCATAAAAGAGGTGTTTTTTTCTAATTTAAATTCAAAGATGTCTATTTATTAGAATTACTGTTCGCTAGAATTAGTTTTTCTAATCTTTCTAAACGTTCATTCATTTTTTCAATTTCTCTGTCTTTAGCTATAATTGCATTGTTTTGTTCTATAATATGCAAGTAAATTTCCTCTGTTTTTTCCAATAATTGGATTGATAATTCTGACATGTTAAATGAATATCCTTCAGCTGTTTTTTCCAATTCATTAATTGGTGTTATACCAGGCAGGTGTTTAAAGGTTTTAATATAATCCTCTATCTCTGCAAGTTTTTTAAATTTATAATCTACTTTAATATCAGAGAATCCCTGGAAGTAATCTTCAAATACATAATCGGCATAAGTACTATGAACGGTTGTAACAGATCCATTTACTCTTAGCTTCTCACCAACCTTACCAGATGGAGTGTCATAACCAATTCCTACCCAACCATCGGTATAAATACTCTCTTTATTAGATGTCGCTCCAAGTTTAGTTGTTGTACTAAACCATGGTTCTTGAATTATCTCGTCTTTATCTCTCCAAATAGGGGTCTCATTATATGTTTGCAAAATTTGCCCAGATTGACCTCCTCTTAGACTAAACTCACTGTCTTTAAAGGCATTATTCGCACCATTTGTAACTGTAATTAAACCTGTACCTGTTATTGTACCTGCGCCTGATGTAGGAGGTAAACCTGCTGGTCCTGGTTCTCCTTTTTCTCCTTGAGCTCCTTTTAAACCTGCTAATTGATCTGATGTGAAATCTCCAAATTCAAAATCTTTTCCGTTTGCTCCATCAGCTCCTTTTAATCCTGATAATTGCTCTGGTGTGAAATCTCCAAATTCAAAATCTTTTCCGTTTGCTCCATCAGCTCCTTTTAATCCTGCCAATTGCTCTGGTGTGAAATCTCCAAATTCAAAATCTTTTCCGTTTGCTCCATCAGCTCCTTTTAATCCTGCCAATTGCTCTGGTGTGAAATCTCCAAATTCAAAATCCTTTCCGTTTGCTCCATCAGCTCCTTTTATTCCTGCTAATTGCTCTGGTGTGAAATCTCCAAATTCAAAATCTTTTCCGTTTGCTCCATCAGCTCCTTTTAATCCTGCTAATTGCTCTGGTGTGAAATCTCCAAATTCAAAATCCTTTCCGTTTGCTCCATCAGCTCCTTTTAATCCTGCCAATTGATCTAAGGTAAAGTCATTAAAAGTGAATGCTTTTCCGTCATCTCCTTTATCTCCTTTAGGACCATTACCACTTAAAGTAATCCATTTTGAAGGGTCCTTAGGATCTCTTACATAAACAATTCCTGTTTCGTAATCAATATACATTTGAATGATGCCATCAATATCTGCTGTACCATCTGCACCAGGAACTCCTGTACCTCCGGCT
>NZ_JAOZEV010000031.1 GCF_025847275.1 Flavobacterium frigoritolerans | reverse complement strand
CCTTATTTTTTAGGGAATAATTAAGGGAAAAAATTTTACCGCAAGGCACGCAAAACTTTGTGAACTTAGCGTAAATCTTAGCGCCCTTTGCTGTTAAAAGGGATCAATAAAAATAGAGATTCTTTTTTTGTGTTAGTATTGGAGTTGTATTATTGCTGTTTGTAAACGCTACGAATATTTTTTCTGATAATGTATTTTGCTGTTATCTTGAATGGAATATATATTAAGATTTACAGCTAATAATTATTTAACTAGTTATATACATCTTTTTTATTGCAATGATTAAAATTAAAGCTTTAAAATAAGCAATAGGGACATCTGAAAAGAGATTAGTTGAATTGAATGATGTATAGTGAAAACTTATTTCATGTTTAAGCATAAAAAAACCTGCTCGATTGAGCAGGTTTGTAATTTTATATCAAAAATTAAATTTTAGCTGTAAATGCCATAATAGTCTTCTATAATTTGGTTAGATATTTCGATGCTTCCTGTAGGAACGCGTAAGTTCAATAAGGTAAAAATTAATAGTTAGTAATATTGAAATCACTCAAATAAAATTTATCCAATAGTATTTATGTTGTTCAAATTGTATTATATAAATTTAAATTCGATTAGAAATAATTTTTTGTGCTTTTTATAGGTTTATAAAAATATCTCGACAAATTATTTTATTCCAAGATTCCCATCAAATGTATTAAAGTCATCTCTTCTTTTTGGTTTAACAATCAATAAATTATAAAGTTGGTGACAGATCGATTTTAATTCAACTAGGTTGGAATTGTCAATTGCTTTTTCTCCTAATTGTATCAATTTACTATGTTTGGATCTGTCTTTAAAGGCACTAGGTTCTTCAAATCGCAAATAATAAAAATAATCTATGTAGCTTTCGTCTTGATTATTATAGATGTTGTCTAACAGGTTTTCCAGTTCCTTGTTTTTTTTACGAATTAAATATTTATTGTTCGACTGTAGAACTTCCTTTTCATTTTTTATGATCTTTTCATATTCTTCTTTTTGGCGAGGACTGCCTTTTTCGATATAAAAAGAAAGGCTATCTTTTATGTTATTGTACTCTTCAAGCTCGAATAATATGTGTTTGTGTCGGATAAGATCATCAAATTCCTGAATGTATATTTTCTTTAATTCATCAATTTGATATTTTTTATCTGTAATAGCATCATTTTTATTTGCCAATGCCTCGTTATAGAGAACAGTTAACGATTCCTGAGATCTTGTTAATTTTGCTAGATATTCATAATTTTCATTCTGTTCTTCACTTTTTATTTCTGCTAAAATCGTATCTAAAGCATTCTTAATTTCGGATGATAATTTTTCGATAGAAATTTTTCTTTGATGCGGATTAAAGACTTCGCTTATTTCTAAATCGAGAGCACTTATATAAACATCGATACTCAGATCTCGGGACTCTGAAACTTTAAAATTCAGTTCAATATCCATCCCTTTTATAAGATCCTGCTCAAAATCACTTCCACATATTTCAATATACCCGATAGATAGATTACTGCCGACCATACTTCCAGCATTACCTTCAACTACATTTATAATAAGTTTTTGATCAGAGTTTCTTAATATGTTTTTAGAACAGGTTTTGTAAATTGTTTTCTTTAGAGGTAGAATATCATTTTTCTTAAAGATGATTTCCATGTGGCTTTTTCCTGTTTCTTCATCTAGCTCTAAACAAATGTCGTTCGGAATAGGCTGTCCCAAAATACTGTATAATCCGTTAGTAATTTGAATATTTGCATTACTAAATACTTGTTTTTGCTGATTATCGAATAAAAATAACGTGAATTTATTGGTCGTTTTTTCCAATAAAGGAACAAATTCGGCTATTTTTTTATTTGCTTTCAGAAGACCGGTGTCAAAACCACCATCTGCACGGGTAATTCTGTAATAGCCGTCAAATGATTCTCCTAAAAGAACAACAATTAGTTCTTCAGAATCTTTAGAATGTGGTTCATAGATGGTCTCAACCTGAATACTATTTTCTTCAGATGTAGGTTTGTTTACAGTCTCTTCATCAATTAATTCTGAAGGTTTTGAACCTGCATAATATGCTGCTCCAATCATTACTGCAGTTGTAGGATCTAAACTCGTTTCTACTTGAATTTGAGTTCTTTCCTGTAATTGTTGGCGTATGTAAGGAATATATGTAGTACCGCCAACAAGTATAATGCGGTCTATATCTGTAAAAATTAGGTGATTTTCTTTAATTAATTTTTCAATTAAATTAAATGATTCTTCAAATTTAGGCTGAATGATTAATTCAAATTCTTTTCGAGTGATGTCTATGTCTAATGAGATTGAAAGCTCATCAAAATCGATTTCAATACTGGAAGTTTCTTTTATTGAAAGTTCTTTTTTTGCTTCTTCTGCTTTGTAAAGAAGTTCAAAAAAGAGTTTATTATATACGGGGTTTTCTTTAGAAATTAGTTTTGACCAAAGATTGTTTTCCTGAGTTTCCTTTTCGATTTTCGGGCACACTATTTTCTCAACAAATAAGGTATCTAGATCGACACCTCCTAAAAAATTATTGCCTTTATGATCAAATACCTTGAGATCTCTCTCATTAATGTTTACTAATGCAATATCAAATGTTCCTCCTCCAAAATCATATACCAGCCATTTTTTGTCTGATGTAACTTCTATGTTTAAGGAATTTGAATAGGCCAAACAAGCAGCGATAGGTTCCTGAAGCAAAACTATTTCTTCAAAACCTGCCTGATAACCTGCTTTTTTGGTAGCATTAGACTGGATTGTATCAAAAGAAGCAGGAATCGTAATGACAGCAGATTTTAAACTTTCGCCCTGAGTGAAATTAATTAATTCATTTAATACCATTGAAGACAATTCAATCGGACTGCAGTTTTTATCGAGATCTTTGATGAAATAAACTTCGTCAGATCCCATTTTTCGTTTAAAAGAAGAGAAAACATTTTCGGCATTTGTAGCGCTGTGTTCTCTTGCTTTTTCGCCTATTTGAATACGTCCTTTTCGAAATGAAACTACAGATGGAATAGTGTCCTTGAACCCAACAGGATTTTTATAAATATTGATTTTTCCATTTTCATATTTTGCAATTCCTGAATTCGTTGTTCCTAAATCAATTCCGATATTGATATTCTTCATATAATGTTGCTATTATTCTACTATAACTACTGCTTTTTGAACCAGTTGCAGAGTGTCGTTTTCTATTTTGTAAATTGTTGGTTTAATAACTTTGGTTATTTTATTCGAATTTGAATTAAGAATATTTGCATCAATAGAGCTGTCTCTTTCATCGTAATTTGTCCCTAAAGGATTTATGATTTTATATCCTTTTTCTTCCAATTCGTTATAAATTCTTTTTAGATTGCGCTCGAAACCATTGAAGTTTTGTTCTAACGCTTTTTTTTCAATTTCAAACAGTTGGTTTATGATTACATTCATTTTTAAAATCGGATTTTATGAATCAGCAATTTACAATTTATTTAATACGATATTAATTATCAATATAATTTTTTATCAATGCCTTAATTAGTTTATAACACCATGAATATCATTCAATTATTTTCTTTGTTGGACTTGAAAACGGATCAAATTTTAGAATTTGGTTCTCAAGATTATATTAGAATAGAGAAAAAAATAAACTTCGAAAAAAAGATAAACCCGGAAATAGATTCTAACGTTAGTAAAAATTTAATTTCTGCATTGAAAGAATACAAAGAGGAATTACTGTTTATACTATCGAATCCTATTTTTTTTAATTTTTTCACACATAAGAATTTCTCTAAAAGTTATTTTTTAAATTATAACTTGACTGTTTCTGATGAAAGAATGAGAGACTTTATTGTTCTTTTTTTAGCAGATGACCTGATTTCTTTTTTTAGTTTAAAACTTTCAAAGAGTACTTGTGAAAATTTTAAAGAACTTGATAGCCTTTTAGATTTAAAAAGATACTTTCCAGAAGGGATTATCTATAAAATGACTTTACTTGTTTATTCTAAACTTGATTTTGCTGTTTCTCAATTATCTGTTTTGAATACTAACAATTATTCTAGTATCCACTATATAGAATATAAAGCCTTTTATGATTTATTATCTCATTTTGCAACGATTGAATTAGATCAGAAAATGGATAATCTCTTGTCATTGGTTGTTAGATCTTATAAAAAAAATACGAGCAGCAATTTTTTTAGTTCTGTCATAAAATCGATGGTATTTTATAATGCTTTTAATGAAAATATGAGTAAAACTCTGGTAAAAAACAGAGATCTTTTACTTGTATCAATAGAAGATGAGGACTATGAAAAAATGCATCGTGTTATAAAAATAATAATTGCTGTTGTTTTTCTTTTGATAGCTTTTAATAAAACTAGATGTTCTTAGAATATTTTTTATTTAATCTTTTTCAAAAGAGTTAAAAAGATTATGTTTGTGCTTTAAAATTAGCCTTAAGCATGAACATAATAGAGTTATTTGAAGAATTAAAGATAGATAAAAATAATATTCTATTATTTTCCCCAGAAGATATAATCCGAATAGAAAAGCAAGTTAATGTTGAGAAAAGAATAAATCCGGATATAGATATTAATGTCGCCAATAATCTGATTTTGGCTTTAAAAACGTATCGCCAAGAATTCTTTTTTATAGTTTCGAACCGAATTTTGTATAATCTTTTTTCGAAAAAAAATTATTCCAGGCATAATTTTCCTTCTCCTCAAAGAGAATATGATTCTGAAAAGATTCAATCCTTCATAAATCAGTTTCTCAATGACGATTTAGTGTTGTTTTTTGATCAGAATTTGTCTCAGAATAAATTTGATGACATTAATGATATTTTTGATTTTAAAGACTGTTTTCCTGAAGATGCACTTTTTCAATTGAATAAGAAACTAAACGGTAAGGTTGATGCTATACTTGTAAGTTTGAGCCGAAATGATTCGTCTAACATGCCAGCAATTTTGTATGTAGAATATAGAAGTTTTTATGTTTTGCTTTCCTATTTCAGTTCTGTCGAGATGGATGATAAAATCAGAAGTCTTGTAAATATTGTTTCAGAACGCTATAATGCTAATAAACTATCTGATTTTTATATGACTTGTATATCCTCAATGGAGGGATATGTTGCTTATGATCCTAGTTTAACTGATATTTTGGTCAGAAATAGAGAAGCTGTTTTTTCTAATAGTATTGATAGAGACTCATCAGGTGGTTCATCAGGGATATCTGGAAGGACTATTTTTTTTATAGCACTAGCAGTTATAAAAGTATTAGCTCTTTTTGCTAAATGCTCTAGTAATTAATTTTTAGACACCAAGCCAAATAGTAAAAAATAAAGTTCCTAAATAATTTTTTTTATAATATAGATACTTTGACATATTGGACTGGGCTGTTGTAAGTTGCTTTCAAAATTGTAATTTTATTTATAATTTCCAAATAATGGCAAGGAAGATATATTATACAGTCCCAAAAAAAACAACCTTATTAGAGTATCTTGAGGATTATTGTCCGAGGCTGAAGTAGAAGATTATGAGGAAGAGGTATTTAAATTGTTCTGATAGATTTCCCCAAGTGCGTACATGGCAATTGGACTGCCATTTTCTGCGGTCTTAGTAAAATAATACAATGCTTTTTCGGGGTTGTTTCCTTTATATTATAATAATTTGCGAGAAGTAGAATTGCATCAACCTTATAATTGTCACTGATACTTCCAAGGATTACCTCTTTCGTAATTTCCTTGGAATCTCTTAAAATTGTTAGATCTATTTTATCGCCAATTTTATGTTTTAAAATGGTTTCTGTGATATCATTGACATAAATAGAATTAACTTTTAAGATTATGTCATTTTTAACAAGTCCACATTTTTCAGCTTGACTATCTGGAGCTACATTGATAATTTTAAAAGTGCTTACTTCTTTGGATGTCATTTTTTTCTTCTTGTTTAACCTTTTTTATTTTAAAGAACACATTAATCCAGTGATTACTACAAAAAGTATAAAGTATATATCGTAGTTATATTCGAGTTAAATAAAAAAGGGTTCACATGTTAAGGAAAAATGAAATAAGTAATTCAGTGTTAACTATGCTTAAAACAGTCTGTAAATTAGGCTTGTTGCTTCTGAATTTATAAAATTATTATGTTATATATGCGTCAAAATTGTCTTTTTAGGTAAGGAAAATGTTATCGTTTGTTTTTTTGAAATTAAAGTATAAATCGGTAGTTAAATAACAGGTTTGTTACAGATATGTGTATTGTTTATGCTTTTGGTTATAAAATCACTAAAAGTGGGTATTGTCTGAACCCTGAACGATACATACATTAGCATACGAATATTGAAAATTAATTTCAAAAAATAATTCTTATTGTACATCACTTTTATATGAAGAAAAACTTAAACTATTCGAATATTTCAGAAAAGACGACTAATGTCCTAGAGAATAATCATTCTATTTTAAGTACAGAGGAATACAATAAAATTATTTTTGAATGGAATACAACTGATAAGGAGTATCCTAAAAATAAAACCATTCAGGAATTATTTCAAGAACAGGTAGAAAAAACTCCAAATAGTATTGCTTTAGAGTGTGAAGGAAAGGAGTTAACTTATAATGAGCTTAATCAAAGAAGCAATCAGTTAGCAAGACACATTAGAGCTCAATATAGAATAAGAACGAAAAGATCCCTCACTTCTGATACACTTATTGGCTTATGTCTTGATAGAAGTTTAGAAATGGTGATAGGTATGCTAGCAGTTCTAAAGGCAGGCGGAGCATATGTACCAATGGATTCAAGTTATCCTAAAGAAAGGATAGATTATATACTTGATGATACTAGGTTAGAAATTTTACTTACTCAAAGGCATCTTATAGAGGTCAGCGGTAATCAATTTCCTAAATTGGATGTGATACATATTGATTTAAATGAAGAATTATATGAAGAGGAGTCTAAAGTAAATCTGCCTGAACATAGTGCATTTAACAATCTTGCTTATGTGATTTATACTTCGGGTACAACAGGTAAACCAAAAGGTGTATTAATAAATAATCAATCAGTTGTCAATTTAATTAATTTTCATAATGAAAGATATTCAAAACTTTCAAACTGTCTTCAGGTAGCATTGTTGTCAAATTATATTTTTGATTTTTCGGTACAACAAATTTTTAGTACTATTTTATTCGGACACAAACTGCATATAATATCTAATAGTTTATTATTAAGTCCAATAGAATTTAATACTTATTTGAAAGTAAATAAAATTGAGGTATTTGAAATAACTCCAATACTATTTTCGCATTTGATATTACCATTTGATAATTATCATGATTTTAATTTAAAATTAATAAATATTGGAGGGGAAAATCTTTTAACAGCTACGATTTCCAATTTTTTAAGAAAAAATCTCCCATCTGAACTTTTAATTATTAATACCTATGGTCCTACAGAATATACTGTTGATGCAACGTGCTTCGAAATAAATGGTACTAGTAAATTAAGTGAATTACAAAAAAATATACCAATTGGAAAACCTTTAGATAATACCAGAATTTACATCCTTGATTTAAATAATTCTCCTGTTCCCGTTGGTGTAATTGGAGAATTACATATTGGTGGTGCAGGTTTGGCTAGAGGTTATTTGAATCGTCCAGAGTTAACAGCTGAGCGTTTCATTGTAAATCCTTTTGCTACAGCAGCAGATAAAGCTAATGGATATACGCATTTGTATAAAACAGGTGATTTAGTGAAATGGCGAGCAGATGGCAATATAGAATACATTGGTAGAAATGACGATCAGGTTAAAATACGTGGCCATCGTGTAGAGATAGGGGAGATAGAGCATGAGATGTGCCAGGTGGATGGAATTAAGCAAGCATGTGTATTAGTTAAAGAAAGAAAGACTGAGACATCCAATATAAAATATTTGGTAGGTTATTATGTATCGGATTACGATATTACTTCGATTGATATTCAAAATAGATTATTGGAAGTATTGCCAGATTATATGATTCCCACAGCTTTGGTAGCAATGGAATCTTTTCCATTAACAATCAATGGTAAATTAGACAAACGCGCCTTACCTGATCCTGAATTTACTTCTTCTAAAGTAGATTATGTTGCTCCAACCACCGAAAGAGAAACAGCAGTTTGTGAGATTTGGATGGTGCTAATGGGATTAGATCAAGTGGGAATCACTGATGATTTTTTTAGACTAGGTGGTGACTCTATTTTAGCTATACAAGTCTCACATGGCATGAGCAAGTTGCTGGATTGTCATGTAAAAGTAGCTGATATCTTTAAATATAAATCCATTGCCCAATTATTAATTCATGCAACAGGTCAATCACAACTGATTATACCTAAAATAAATTCTAATAAAGTTGCTCTTTCTTTCGCTCAAGAACGTTTATGGTTTCTCGATCAGTACGAAGCAGGATCTAGTGCTTATCATCTGCCTGAAATATATGAACTTGATATTAATGCAGATAAAGATGGAATAAAATATGCATTTCAACAAATAGTAATTAGGCATGAAATATTAAGGACCACAATTGAACAGGTTGGTGATTTAGGTCAGGGCATGCAGGTTGTGCATGATGATCCATTAATTATTGATGAGATCTCTTTAATGGATAAAGAGAGTTATGAATTATTAATCAAAGAAGATATTAATCGTCCTTTTGATTTAAGCAAAGAATATCCTATCAGAGTTAAATTTTATACTATTAAGTCAAATGGACAAGTAGATAAAACTTTTTTATTACTCAATATTCATCATATAGCAAGTGATGGTTGGTCAACTAATATTCTTGAAGATGAATTATTTGCTTTTTACGAAGCTTATATTAACAAAGATGCAACATTTAATTTACCCGCTTTAGAGATACAGTACAAGGATTATGCACTTTGGCAAAGATCTTATTTAACTGAAGAAATCTTAGAGAAGCAACTGTGCTATTGGAGAGAAAAATTGTCGGGATATCAAACTTTAGAATTTCCCACCGATTATACAAGACCTGCAAAGATAGATTATAAAGGGGCAGATCATGACTTTGTAATCAGTAGAGAAATCAGCCAAAAGTTAAGAAAACTATGTAAATATTATGAAGTAACACTGCATAGTTTGTTATTAAGTAGTATTAATATTTTATTCAGTAAATATACCGAACATTACGATATTGTAATTGGTAGTCTTAATGCTAACAGGCAGCAAAGGCAAACGGAAGGGCTTGTCGGTTTTTTTGTTAATACACAGGTAAATAGAGCGTTACTTAGTAAGTCCCAAAGTTTTAAGGAGTTAATACAAGAAGTTCAGCGGGACCAGATAGAGGCTCAGCTTCATCAGGATTTGCCCTTTGAAAAGTTGGTTAATGACTTAGGAATAGATCGCGATGTTTCAAGACATCCTATCTTTCAAGTATTGTTTGGAGTGCAGGGGTTTGGTCAGGAGAATAAAAATTCAGAGCAACAAAAAAATTATCTCAAACCTTATAAAACCGATGATGTTTATCTTAATGCGAGATTTGATTTAATTATCACCATCGATGACCGTGATGAAGAAATTTTAGGGAAAGTTAATTTTGCTACCAGTTTATTCCATAAAGATACAATAGCGAGGTTCGCTCAACATTATTTATACCTTCTTGAGCAACTAAGTGAGTCTCCAGATATGCCTTATAGTCAGCTTAGTTTATTAAGTCCTGATGAATATAATCAGGTTGTTCATCATTGGAATGCAACGGATAAAGAATACGCAAGAGATAAGTCAATTATAGATATATTCGAAGAACAGGTAAAAAAAACACCGAATAATATTGCTATTGTATTCGAAGAAAAAGAACTCACCTATCAACAACTCGATGAGGAGTCTAATAAATTGGCGCATTATTTAATCGCTAATTATGATACACAAGCAAATGATTTAATAGGTATCATGCTTGATAGATCAGAAATGATGCTGATAGCTATTTTCGGGATATTGAAAGCGGGAGCAGCATACGTCTGTATAGATCCCGAATATCCTTTACCGCGAAAAGAATTTATAATAGAGGATGCATCGCTTAAAATATTAATCACACAAACAGATTATATCTTTGATCTTGAATTTTATAATGGAAATGTTTTTGCAATAGACGTACAATTAGACTCTATTGATACTCCAATACAATACAAAAAAAGAGTCATCAAATCAGATGATCTTGCATATGTTATATATACTTCGGGTACTACTGGCACTCCTAAAGGTGTAATGATAGAGCATAGCGCTATTTTGAGTTTAATATGCAATGATTATATCACTTTATCTACGAACGAAGTTTTTGCCTTTTTATCCTCTCCTGCATTTGATGCCAGTACTTTTGAAATCTATACTCCATTACTGAACGGAAATAAACTGATTATACCAAAGGAACTCAATACTATTATTTCGGATACAAAAGAATTTAAAACTTTTTTAGCATTAAATAAAATCTCAGTTTTATGGCTGACAAAAACTCTATTTGAAAATTTATACTATTTAGATAACAGTCTTTTCGGAAATCTTAATTATTTAATAATTGGGGGAGAAGCATTGGATAAGAATACCGTAAATAAACTGATCGGCAGTTCTTTAAAACCTAAGCATTTTATAAATGGTTATGGTCCAACAGAAAGTACCACATTTGCTTGTACTTATAATATGGTAAATCAAATAGTGGGGCGTACAGTTCCTATAGGTAAGCCAATTAATAACAGAAGTATTTATATTCTTGATTCAAACTATAGTCCCGTTCCTATTGGAGCTATTGGAGAGCTTTACATTGGTGGGGCTGGTTTAGCAAGAGGCTATTTGAAACGTCCTGAACTAACGGCTGAGCGTTTTATTACTAATCCCTTTGCTACAGAATTAGGTCAAGATAAAGGACATACAAGATTGTATAAGACTGGTGATTTAGTACGTCGTTTAGCAGATGGTAATATAGAATATATTAGTCGTATTGATGATCAGGTAAAGATACGAGGCTATCGAATAGAACTAGGGGAAATAGAGCATGCAATATCTCAGATTAAAGGGATTAAGCAAGTGCATGTATTAGCTAAAGAAAGACAAACAGAAACTGGAAATACAAAATATCTAGTTGCTTATTATGTATTGGAGGATAGTAATAAAATATTTGATGAAGCTATAATCTTAGAAAATTTATCCCAAGTTTTACCTCATTATATGGTTCCAGCATCATTCGTAGCCATGGAATTCTTTCCATATACGATTAATGGCAAATTAGATAGTAATGCCTTGCCTGATCCAAACTTTAGCACATTATCAGAAGAGTTTGTTGCTCCAGTAACAGAAACAGAAAAAGCAATATGCAATATCTGGCAAGATGTATTAGGATTAGAGCGCGTGGGTATTACTGATGATTTTTTCAGAATAGGTGGCGATTCCATTTTAAGCATCCGTTTAGTTTCAAAAATAAGACAATTAGGTTTTAATATTTCTGTACAAGAAATTTTTAAATATAAAATCATTCAAGACATTTTGCCGAAAATTGTTAAGGTTGATTTTTTAAATGAAATAGATTATAAACCTTTTTCACTCATTAGCAGTGAGCTAAAAAGCAGCATTTTAAAAGATAATAATTTACAGTTAGATCAATTACAAGATATTTATCCTGCGAGCTACTTGCAATCAGGGATGTTGATTGAATCTTTGGTAGAGGATAGAAATGACACCTACCACGACGTCCTTTCCTATGTTATTAATAAGAAATTTGACAACAATCACTTCCAGAAAATTTGGTCTGACCTTATTGCTAAACATGAAAATCTAAGATCGGAATTTGTCTCAAATGAAGAGGGATATTTTAATGTAATACATACATCAATTGATATTAATTCTAAAATAAAACTACTATCGAAGCAAGATAATTTAGAACAAATTGTGAACCTTGAGAAACATGCTGATTTTAAATTTACATGCGCTGGGATATTTAGACTATTGATATTACCAAGTGAAGATGATAAAAACTTTATCCTCATTTTCTCATTACATCATGCAATAACAGATGGTTGGAGTGTTGCTTCAATAATATCAGAGTTTGTAGATGCTTATGTATATGATAACCCTATTAATATGTGTATTCTACCAGATTATGGTAAATATATAAGTAATGAATTTATTGCACTTGAAAATAATACCAATAAAGAGTTTTGGCTTGATTATTTATCTGAATACGAATTAAAATCTAAAAATCTACTTATTAATCATCAATCTAAACCATGCAATGACCAAGTTATAATTGATCAGGAATTGGGATTGCTACTTAGTAAAAAAGTAGTTGATTTTGCGAGAGAACTGAAAATTTCACCTGATATTATTTTCTTAGGCTTGTACAATATAATTCTTTCAATATTATATAATACAAATGACTTAGTTGTTGGTGTAGTAACTAATAATCGCTTAGAAGAAGAGGGGGGAGATAGGGTATTTGGACTGCATTTGAATACTATTCCGATGCGTTTTAAAACAGAAGCTAGTCAGTTTAAAAGTGCAAAGGATTATTTTTTAGATTTATTAAATAAGAAATTAGAGGTAAATGAACATAAGTTATATCCTTTTGGAAAAATAAAAGCTGATCAAGGCGTTCAAGGATATATCTATCAGTGCGCATATAATTATGTTCATTTTCATATTGCTGAAGGAAATATCTCTAATCAGTCTTTAATTGAAGAATATTCAGCAACAAGATCAAGTGTGCCTTTATTGTTGGATGTAACGAGATCTCAAGAGACATTCAGCTTAAGTCTTGTAGGGAATACAGACTTTATTGATATTGATACCAGTCAAAAGATAGTAAGTTCTATGATTTTGTATTTAGAACAGATTATTAGTAATCCCGACAAGTTAATTATTGATTTTCAATTATTAATAGATGCAGATTATAAGCGGATAGTTTATGATTGGAACGCTACCGATAAGGAATATGAGAAAGACAAAACGATTCACAAATTATTTGAAGAACAGGTAGAAAAGACTCCAAATAGTATTGCTTTGGTTTATGAAGGAAATGAATTAACTTATAATGAACTTAATGAAAAGAGTAATCAGTTAGCACGTTATATTCGAGAGCAGTATCAAGAAAAAACACAACAATTACTTACTCCCGATACACTTATAGCCTTATTTCTAGACAGAAGTCTGGAAATGGTAATTGGGATACTGGCAGTATTAAAAGCTGGTGGCGCTTATGTGCCTATCGATCCAAGTTATCCTCAGGAAAGGATTGATTATATCTTGGAAGATACCCAAGCAGCGATTGTTTTAAGTCAAAGACATTTAGACGAAAAGACACTTCCGCAAGAGAAAGTTGTTTACATCGATTTAACAGAAGAACTGTATAAAAAAGAGAGCAATACAAATCTTAATCAACAGAGTCAATCCACTGATTTGGCTTATGTGATTTATACATCAGGAACTACAGGAAAACCTAAAGGGGTGATGATTGAACATAAGGCAGCTTCAAATACGATCAATAATTTATTTAGTGTTTATGATGAGCAGAAAATTAAAAGGGTAACAGCCTATACTTCTTATGTTTTTGATGTTTCTGTATCCGAACTATTCAGCAGTCTTTTACAAGGATTAGAGTTGCATATTCTATCTAATTCGATTAGGATTGATAGTATTGGCTTATCCAATTATTTTTCGACTCACAAAATTAATTTAGCTTATTTACCACCTGTTTTATTAAGTCAATTAGAGCAAAACATAACGTCAGATTTAATTAGCTTGATATACGCTGGAGAACCTTGCGATAAACAAACAGCACAATTATGGTCAGGTAAAGTAAAACTGTTTAATTATTATGGACCAACTGAAGCTAGTATTTATGCAATAGGAAAACAAATACTAACAGATGAGGTAGAACAAATCGGTCAGCCTATTCAAAATACCCAAGCGTATGTTTTGTCTTCTAATCAAATGCCTGTTCCTACAGGAGTTATAGGTGAATTGTATTTAGGAGGAGCTGGTTTATCCAGAGGATATCTGAACCGTCCTGAATTAACAGCGGAGCGTTTTGTAAACAATCCATTTGCTACCGAAGCTGATAAAGCCAAAGGTTACACAAAATTGTATAAAACAGGCGATTTAGTACGTTGGTTGGCAGATGGGAATATAGAATATCTTGGTAGAAACGACGACCAAGTTAAGATTCGAGGGTATCGTATAGAGTTGGGCGAGATCGAACACGCCATGTCTCAAATTGATGGAATCAATCAGGTGTGTGTGTTGGCTAAAGAAAGAAAGACTGAAACTGCTACTACTAAATACTTGGTAGGTTATTATGTGTTAGATGCGCGTGAGCTTACAATCGATCAGGCATCAATTATGGAGAAGTTGTCCCGAGTCTTGCCAGATTATATGGTTCCTTCGGCCTTTGTGGCAATGGAATCCTTTCCATTAACAATCAATGGTAAATTAGACAAACGCGCTTTACCAGATCCGGAATTTACTTCTTCTGAAGCAGATTATGTTGCTCCAACCACCGAAATAGAAACAGCAGTTTGTGAGATTTGGATGAGCTTACTTGAATTAGATCGAGTGGGTATTACTGATGATTTTTTCAAAATAGGCGGTAATTCTATTTTGGCGATTCAGGCTTCACATCGTATGAGCAAAGTATTGGGATCTAATGTTAAAGTGGCTGATGTGTTTAAGAATAGAACAATTAATAATCTTAAAGATGTTTTGTCGCAAAATTTATACGAAAAAAGTAAAAATATCGAAGGGGAAAGTTGGGAAATATTAGTTTAAAAAATAAAGAAATAAAAATGAATATAATTAGTATTATTGATGATTTCAAGAAAAATAACTCAATGTTATGGGTTGAAGATAATGGGATTAAGTTATTTGTTTCTGAAGATTTTAAAAGTGATGAACTAAAAAAAACAATTACTGAATTTAAAACTGAAATATTCAATATTCTTGTTTTCAATGGTATATATTCGAAGATTGATTTTCTAAATAAATTAATATTTAAAACTGATACGCAAGAATCTATTCTTTCATTTGCTCAAGAACGCTTGTGGTTTATCGAACAGTATGAAGAAGGCACAAATGCTTATCATATGCCTTTTTTATATGAGCTTGATAAGGAAACTGACAAAGAAGGTTTAAAATACGCTTTACAGCAAATCGTTTCTAGACATGAGGTATTAAGAAGTACCATTGAGCCAAGAAAAGACGAGGGGCATGGTATGCAGATAGTACATAATTCACCTCTATTTATTGAAGAAATTATAGTAGATGAGACTGATGATTATAATTCACTACTTAATGAAACGATTAATCGTCCTTTTAATCTAAATACCGAATATCCTATTCGTGTTGTATTTTATACAATCAAGTCTAGTTCTGAAGTTTTGCAGTCTAAAACTTTATTATTAATTACAATACATCATATTGCTAGTGATGGTTGGTCGTTGGAAATATTTGAAAGCGAATTGTTTGATTACTATGAAGCTTATGTTAAAAAAGATATTGATTTTAGTCTGCCAGCATTAGACATTCAATACAAGGATTATGCTCAATGGCAAAGATCTTATTTGACTGGTTCAGTTTTGGAAGACCAATTAAGCTATTGGAAAGGGAAATTGTCGGGTTATGAGCTTTTAGAGTTTCCAACTGACTATGCAAGACCTGCAACAATAGACTATAAAGGTGAAGATTACGATTTTAAAATTAACAGTAAAATTACTGAAAGATTACGCGCTTTAGCGCAACAGGAAGGTTTAACATTAAACAATGTAATGCTAAGCAGTATCAATATTATGTTAGGTAAATATACTGGACAGAATGATATTGTTATAGGTACTCTAGATGCTAACAGACAGCAAATACAAACTGAAAAGCTCATAGGTTTTTTTATTAATACTCAAGCTAACAGAACGATACTTAATAATTCTCAAAATTTTGTTGAACTAATCCAAGAAGTTCAACGTGATCAAATTGAAGCCCAATTAAATCAAGATTTGCCTTTCGAAAAGATAGTAAACGATCTTGGAATTGATCGTGATGCTTCAAGACATCCAATTTTCCAAATATTGTTTGAAATGGATAGTTTTGGTAAAGAAGAAAAAAAATCGGAAGAACAAAAAAAATACCTGAAGCCTTATAATGCAGATGAGGCTTATATTAACGCAAGATTTGATATTGTTATCTCCATAAATAATCATGGTGATGAAATGGAAGGTGAAATTAATTTTGCAAATAGTTTGTTTAACAAAGAGACTATAACAAGATTTTCAAAACACTATTTACATCTTCTTGATGAGTTAACACAAGCA
>NZ_JAOZEV010000030.1 GCF_025847275.1 Flavobacterium frigoritolerans | reverse complement strand
GAATGAAAAATAACAAATCAAAGCATCACAAAATCATTATGGAACTTATGCAGAAAAACCTATATCAAATTCATTCCCGAATGAAAAAGCAAAAAGTAGAAAAATGCTAAAAGCGGAAAAACCGAAGTTACTTCGGTTTTTCCGCTTGCCATCCCTTTTGCAATGTAAAGCCTATAAGCTGTATTAATTATTTACAGAAAATAATTTAAAAAGCAAATCTCTTAATAAAGAAAGCATTCTTATTAAAATCTGTCAATTTAACTTCAAGCGACTCTGGTTTGTAAGCAGCAAGAACTTTTAATAAGTCCCTCCTTAAATCTTTTAAATCTTTTAAATCAAATGTATCATCAGAATCAATTTCAGGGTTAAGAAATTCACCAAGTTTTCCTGTCTGATTTGGAATTTGGGAATACTTCAGTATTGATGTCATTACCGGTCTGTATCTGCTTAACGATAACGCTAGAGTCAATAAAACCAACTCAATCTCTTCTTTACCCATTTCAGGACTTCTCATGTACTCATGGGATTTTATAATCCTGTAGATATTAATAAACCTCTTGATTAGTCTTGGATTACTGCCTAAAATAATTGACATTTCTTCAATAAAACTGCGTTCTTCCTCAGTGAAGCTTAAAGCTTTTACGATTGTTTCTTTGCGAATCTGCTGTTTTTGAATTATTGGGTAATCAATCTGTTCTAACGGATCTGCATTTTCCAAGGTTTCCTGTGCATCTTCATTTTGATCAGGCTTCAGTGTCTGATCTGATTTTTTTACTTTTGGCAGTTCCTGTACCTCGGACAACCCTCTAAGCATGTCTTTGATATCGTTGTCATCTGCAGTTTTCAGATGGAAAGCAATTTGAAATATCTTCTCCAAATAATCAGAAGGATCTATTCCTTTATAACCATTCTTTCCCTCTTCATGCTTTTGCAGGTATTTGACCGTAAGAGCATTTCTTACCCAAACAGGATCCACACCTACCACCACTACAAAAAGCGGGAATGCCATTAGAAGGTTTACTGCCTCCAATACCTCTACAACCCTTTCTTCGGGACATCTGTCTAAATCATCAATATAAAGTATTATTCGCTCCAAGGGCTTATTAAACAAAGCTCGAAACTCTGCACTTTCACCTGATTTCAGCAGCTCTTCGCTGTGGCCTGTAAAGAGTTCACTTAGGATTTGAAAATCTTTCCTAATAATAGAAACAAGACCAAGGTGCTTTTTATAGTCATCGCTGTTACACCTTTTTTCAATAAAGTCATAGAGCGTACTTGTAGTAAGCGCATTGGTTATTTTATATTCAATGGTGGATTTAACTACAGTTACACTGGTAATCTGCGTATTTATGGAATCCAATTCTTTTGTCTTATATTCGATTTCCTGCAGCAGTGCCTTTTCCTGCTGATTGAATTCGTCAATTGCGGTTGCACGCTGTTTAAGATAATCTTCTTTTATGGTCCACATTTTTCTTAAAAAAGGCTGAAACTTCCTGTACGTTTTCACAGCTCGAACATATAAAGCCCCACCCGCAGTTATCAGGATCCAAAGCGATGGAGTTACCGATACTACATGTAGTTTAAAAAATTTTACAAATATTCCCAGCAGCAATGGTATCAAAAAAATAATAGTAAGAGTACCAAATACCCAAAGCCAGTTATATCTAGCAGCTTTATCGGTAGTAAAGAGTTTAAAATAAGTTGGAAAGCTTTTTGCCTTTTCATAAAGTTCATCGGGTTTCACCCAATACTCCTCAGGGACAATTTTTTTAAAGTGGGCAATATCCATTCCAATACCAGGATTCTCAGTGAGTGCTTTGGTAATTTCGGTTTCTACTTTGAATTGAGTATCAACTTCGTTTAAAACAGACTGTAACGATTTATTTCGTAACAACTTTATTTTGGTATCCAGATCCTCTTTAGTATCCTTCTTTTTCTCATCAAGCTTTTTAAGCTGGCTGTCTATTTCATTCTTTTGGTTTTCAAGCAAGGCTACTTCTTCTTTAGCAGCGGAAAGATCCTTTACCAGTTTCTCTTCGATTATTCTTGTATTGTTTTTTGCCAGACTGTCATTCTTTATATAGTAATTCAGCTCGTCAAAGATATTCGTTGTTATACTGGCCCACAGGTTGGTATCCATGTACGACCAAGCATTGAAATGAACATGAACAATACCTTCACAGAAATACCCTGTACGGCTTGCTGACAAATCTTCTATTTCCTTTCTGAGTTTTTTCATAAAAAAACTTTTTCCCGACCCCCACTTGCCCAAAAGAGCTACTGCGAGCGGCGGACGAAAAGTTTTCGCGGCAAGAACAAGAGAAAAGGCATTGACATCAGGCCCTATGTTAAGGTAATCAATCCCCGTATCACCATCGCAGACCAGGCCAGCGATATGATGAGAATCTTCTTCAGGAGGATCTAGAATCGCGCCAATCAATTTAACAAGCATCTCCTGTGGCAAAGAATCAAATATCTTTTGTAGATCATTAAAAGAAGGTTCTATTATAGTATTACGGTAATATTCCAGATTTTTGATGTCGATTTTGAGGTCTTTATCGATCCATTCAACATCAACCATAGTTCCATCTTTTCTATTTGCTGTCACTCTGCCCCAGCCCCTAAAGCAAAATAGTGATGCTTTTTTCTTCTCAGGATAAGTAGACTTATGAATCAAAAAATCACCTTCCCTTATAGAATTAATGATCTGGACATATTTTTCATTATAGCCTGTTTCCCAAATCGCCTGTTCGTAAAACCGTGAAGCCTGTTCAGAGCCATCCCAATTGGAGTCAACGAGAAAAAAACGATGATTGGAATTTTGAAGCGCCATTATTATGTCTGAACCCTTAAATTCTTGCTCAAAAATGAGACCATCATACAGCTCACTACCTTTTTTATCACCAGGTATGGCAATTGTAATTTCAGCTGATACTGATTCTAAGAGTTTACTATTCTCATCGAGTACTGAAGTTATGATTTTATAACTTTCCTCATAGGATAGTCCAGCATTGCCTGTCCCTAAAAGAGGCAGGAATATTTTCTTACCTGAAAGTTCCAGAGCATACATATTTAAGGCCTTAGAAAAATTTTCTCTAATTAACTCATCTGTTGGTCTCTGTCCATCTATGGTAACCACAAACATTACTTCGGATTCATTAACTGTAAACAAATCATAGCCCCTTTCAAGGTTAAGTCCGTTCAAAGCAGTTTGGTTATAGCCAAATGCAAGTAATATTTTGGAATTAAGGTTTCCAATTGCTCCCTCTTTATTTATTGGTGCAAAGGCGAAGTTAAAATCGGCGGGCGAAGGATTTAGTGCGATTCGGTAAAGGTCAATCATAGCTTATTTAATATAGCGAACTAAAGTAAAAAATTAAAATAGATTGTTAGGATTTTTCTCTAAGATATAGAAAGAGTATTTAACTTAATAAGATTTAAAAGATATTACTTAGCACAAATTTTCAGCATTTTATCATTGAATTTCTGAAGATGTCTATATTTCCATTTACGCATTTCTTTTACAATAGGCTATAATTATTTATGTATTAGGTTACCATCTCTTAACAAGCTCTTCAGGTTGTTTTGACAGCATCCCTTCACACGTTGTTAGCAACGTACGCTTTAACTCTGCAAACGATTTCTTTTTACAAGAAAAACCAAAAAAATAAGGAAATACTAGTGCTGATCCATAATCTTAGTAACCTTAATTCTTCTTTACGTAAAAATCTCAAAATTTAATAGCATACAATAGTCTCATATCCTAACAAATTCCAATCAATGTTCATGTCTATTCTATCTTTATGAACAGCTAGACAGAGAAAATCAGTTGGTCTTGACATTGCAACATATCCTAATTTCATTCTATTTCGATTATTAGTTACATACGTTTTTGTTCTATTTTGTTTACCGTTTAAAAGAGGAAGTAGCTTTGAAAGATCGTATGTTCTTGTAAAGGTCTCAAGATACAATGTTGCAGTATGTGTTTCACCTTTCACGCTGTGAATTGTATCAAAGATTATTTCAACAGTTTCATTTTTATGTTCTCCCTGAAAGATGTTTTTTTTATCCGTGCCATTATTATAGATATAACCTTCGCTTACAGCTTCCATGAAATGTAGCACTTCTTGATTTGGCACATCCTCAAATATTCGTTCTAGAAGCAAACTTATAAGTTGATTTACGCTGGTTTTAATACTTACTCCCTGCACAATATCTTTGCACCATTTCTGCAGGAGCTTTCTATAGTGCACATAAAAATCTGGATGATTAATTTTTAAAAATCTCTCAAGCGAGAAAGAAGTAAAGTAACGGTTCTTTTCCCGGTCCTTCACCTTCATCAGTTTTAGAACAGAAACAAAAACCGAAACAAGCAGATCTTTCAGGTCCTTAGCATTCTTGGAAGAGTTTTTAATTATATCCATTGCATTTAGGTAATCGTCAAGCGTTGGGTAATAAGTTTTTACCTTTTCTGAATTCTTATTGAAATCTGCTAAATAGCTGGTGATTGACAGCCCATCGTTATTTTTTCTTGCCCCAACAGCTTTAAAAACCGCATCTTTTTTTTGATGAAGCCCATTCTCAACAATCCGTTCAACAAATTCATATTTAACCCTCCCTACTGAATTATCGTCAAAGATAAAAATACAGGGTTTTATAAATGCTCCTTCATTTCTTCCTCGAACGCTTTGGGGCTCCACTGCAATTTTTTGCAGAATCATGGCAATGTGGTTTGGAAAACGGCTGCTGGTAGCTATAGAAAAACTTTCTGATACAGGCCAGTTAGCAGAAATACTCTCATAATGACCAAATATGTCCTGATTCCCATCCCCAATAGTCTGAAGAACTGATGTAGCAAAAATATTTTTTATCAGTTCAAAATGATGCTCTTCCGTGTCTTGCATTTCATCAAGAAAAACTAAAGGAAATCTCTTGCTGAACAAAGTCACCAGAGAATCATGTTCTCTCAGATAACGATAAGCCAATGAATAAGCTTCGTCAAACTTCATAAAACCTTCCTCCAGCATCTCAGTTTTGATAGCCTCAAGCTCCAAATAGCTTGGAGTATGTTTTCCAACTACAGGCGCACTGTCATCAACTTTTGCCGAAATGTCAAAATTGTGAATATTAAATGAAAGTGCTCCAAGATTATCGATTCCCTTATTTACACTTAAATACATCATGGCCTTGTATGCCCGATGCTGTTTCTTAGCCATTACTGCATAAAAAACATCATCGTCAATTGCAGTAAGCTGGTTTTTAAAGATACTTTTATACGCCGGCACGGCCAAAAATTTGTTTACAAATGACTGAATCGTGCCTAAGAAATTTGGATAACTGCTATAATAGTCAGATGCCTGTGTGCCAAGCCTCTTTTTTATAATATCAACAGCAACATTTGTATGCGTTAAAATACATACCCCGCCCTTATGTTTGGAACTTAAATTCTTTTTAAGGAGCAAAAGTTTTGCAGCAAGAGTTGTTGTTTTGCCGCTACCTGGACAGGCCTGTATGTTCTGTGATGAAAAACAGTTAATTACACTAACCTGTTCATCATTAAAAACACTGGTTCCTTCAAAAAATAAATTTTCTATAACTTTAATTTCTTGCTCAGTGAAAGCAATATCTTTAATAAGTTCAATCATATTTCCATTTGGTCAGTTACGTAATCAATAGCCCTTACTAAATATTTTAATGAAATATCGTCCCTGATCGTTTGTGCGGTTATCCTTGGCTCATTTTCATCAAGCAGAACACTTAAAATCTGAGCGACAACTGCTTTGGATGCTTGTTTTCTAACCATTGGCGCATAAATTCGGACTGCAATTTTTTCACGACTGTCACCTGCAAGTTCCCACGATTCTATTTCTTGATCACTTTCTTTATACAAAGTCTTCAGGCTTTCTTCTTCCAGAATCAGCTCTAGATTTTTTGACAACAAAGCATGCTTGACAGCCCGATGCAAAAATCCCCTTAAACAGCTCAGAGCAAGTTCATATTCCAATGTCCAATTATCTGTCCAAAAAACTTTTACATCACCTCCACTATATTTATTATATATATCGTGGTCCCGCTCTGCCTGGTCCTCTATATCAATATCAAACTCAGTTTCTCTATCAATGAGTTGTCTTTCCTGACCTTTGTTTTTTCCTGATTGCAAAACATAGGTGTATTCTGCAGCTTCTTTGGGGGGTATATCTCGATCCGTTATACAGGCCACAGGAATCCCCATAAGACTTTCGTCCCTGCGCTGGAAAATCCTTGAATAACGCAGAAGAGCAGTACTTGACACATTTACAATTGAAACTCCATATCTAAATAAAGATTTGCCTAATAAATCGGCAATGGAAGGCAACAGCAGGTTTTCGGCATCACCTTCGACTATGACTACCCCATTTGCAAAAAACAGATTGGCTTTTGTCGCGTCAAGAAATCTTCTCAGGAACTCATAATCTCCGGGATCCAACTTTGTATGTCTTCTGTGAAGGGAAAAAGCTTTTCCTCCTTTGCAAAGTATTAGGTTTTCAATTGATATTTTTGAAGCCAGTATATTACTATGGGTACTTATAATGCTCTGAAATCCAAGTCCGGCCGATTCTTTCTCCAAAAAATGAATGAGGTTCAACTGTGACTGGGGATGAAGATGTGCCTCAATTTCTTCAATTAGTGCCAGCTTAAGACCGGCATAGCTGCTTTCCTTCTTTAATAAAAGGAGTTCAGCGGCTATGAATAACAGATTGTTTGATCCTAATCCAAGATTTTTATTCAGAGACTGATTTAAAATGCCTAATTCTAACTTTTCTAAAATAGACTTTAACTTATTGCTTGAAACATCAATTTTTGACGTAAGCGGATTATGCGCCAAGGAAAAATTTTTCAGATAGTCTTCATTTATAATCTTCTGAATAATTGCGCCATCACCTGTATCTGAAAAATAATGGCTTACATCCTCGTTAGCTTTTTTCATTATGTCAACAAGCGGATGCTCATTTTTATTTTGGAATATTTCATAACTGTCCAGAATTTGAGAAAATCGTGAATTTCGTTTTGGAGTCAGTTCAAATTCTGCGTCCCGTAAAGGCTTTAAATAGGTCACCCTCAATTTTTCCCTTGCCTCACCCTGAATTGCACCGCTATCTTCATCTGCCCCGGCATAAATAGTGTAGGAATGTTTTCCATCTGAAAGACTTCTGGCACGCAGAGTGATTTTTAAATAGTAATTCCCTTTACTGTCGAAACTTAGCCATTCGAGAAAAATGGCTGCCTCCTGCTCCGATAGTTCACAAAAGGCGCATGCAATGCTGAAAGTATCACTTTTATCGTGATAATCTGAGTCTTCAATTTTAGTCCAATCATTGCTTATAGTACCTAAAATCAATTTAATTGCGTCTATTATTGCTGTTTTGCCTGCATCATTTTCACCAGCTAGAAGATTTAATCCTGGAAGAAATCTTATTTTGCAATCGCTAAAAATTCGAAAGTTTTGAAGTTTGAGATAAGCAAGATACATATAAAGTAATTTTAATAATTTTAGAACAAAAATTATAAAGGACTGATAAAAATAGTACAAAAACCTAAACAAATAAGATCAAATCTTTTTTAGATAATGATACCATCTAGATTGGCTGACTAATATTCCCAATATCATGAAGCAGGAGTTTTATGAAACAGTCTTCTAAAATCTTTTAGCTCTTTTTTAAATTTTGATTCATATTTACTCCAGCAGGAACAACCTACAACCAAGTCTTTATGTCGTACTTCTTTAATAATTTTTTCATAATAAGGATTCTGTACGAACGAATCAAAATACTCCTTAATTACATTAATTAAATAAAATTCCTTTTCCTCTACACTAATATGCAGATTCGGATTATCAAGCATTATTTTTGAACAGTACGGCACTATAGGAATCTTACCTTGAAGATCACGAAGAATAATCATTTTTCCAACATCTGAAATTTTGTCACCACGCATATAATCAGCTTCAAGATCATCAATACTTGAATAGTACCAGTCGCCAATATCTCCTTCCGGATTCCAGTTAGAGGGATTTTTTTTTGTAATTCTGACTACCTTAATTAATCCGGAAATCAGAATATCACTATCAAAAACGAAAAGAAATGGACCGTAAAAGTTAGGTCTTGACAAATAAGAATGTATATCTACCATATCCAGAAATATATCATCATAAATTCCTAGAATTTTATCCTTTGCATCTGTATATTGTGAAGTCTGGTATAAGTTATTATCCTCTACATACTGTCTTGAAAGCAAACTTTTCTGCTCTACGTATAATAAAGATGTAGCAACCGTATTGGCATGATAAAGGTACTTTATATTTTTTTTCTGCAAAAAATTATATAATTCAGTTGGATTTAGATCATACTTAACTTCTATATCAGTTTCTTTCATTACAAATTCAAAAGAGTTTTGACAGTTTCTTTGTCGTCGGGTCCTGCAGCTTCAAGCAATCTATATTTCACCTCTTGGTTAATTTCTGAAGAAGTATAATTCCTTTTCAAATTGTATCCTCTTGGATACCTATGAGCATCATATTCATGCAGCACAGAACCATCTTCAAACAATGTATAATCATCATCTAGATCACCTTTCATTTTAGGCGAGTATGCTAATATTCTTAATGTCATATTTAGAAAAATTAATATGCAAAATAGTTTATTTGTTTTTTAGAACTTCAAGTATAAATACCTGTTTTCCCCTTCCTTGTTTTTTTCTTAAAATTACTTTAAAATGGTGTCGACTTTGGATTCAAACCGTAGTTAACTATATATGCACCACTTGATGGCTCTGTTGTGAATGCCGGAATAAAGATTAAAATTTAATCTTTAACTTTTTATAATACATAAAATCCTTCAAAATTAAATTGTTTTGAAGGATTTTATCACCCAAAAAAAATACATTCTTCTATTGGATACAGAACACCAAACAAAATGGAATTATTACACCAGCAAAATGAAAAATTAGTAGCGTAAAAAGTCTCCACTTTTTAGTTGCAATTCCAATTCTTATGTGTCGAATTTTTTAACATTAAGGAAGAAAATATAGATTAAAACTAATTAATAGTTTATTCATCCTGTAAAATTTCAACATTTTTCATCGTTTCCAGCTTGTAGTAAGCTCTCTTAGTGTTCTTCCTTACTTCTTCATCATTGCATACAATCCTAATTACAGTTGCCTGATTTACATAGTTTTCCACAACAACATCTTCTGCGTCGTCTGCAACCTCTTCATTCCAGTATTGCATTGCAATAGCATTTTTAATTTCACCATCCGTTTCGAGTGCTAAACTTTCAACCAAGGGATAATTCCCCCGGTGCAGTATATCATCTTCCGCGATTTCAACCTCGTAAAATTTTGAATCAGTATCTAGAATCCAATATTTTTTTGCAGCCGAAAACGAATCAAATAATTTAACTATCTCATTCCTGTTTGGTTTTGCTGCTAGACGGTTCATTTCCAATAAATCTTCTATTTCAGTACGCGCAGCATTAATATTATTGATGAATGCAGCATTTGCACGGATTATATCTCCAATCGCGAAATCTCGTCGGTCTATTCTATAATAACTCATATTTTTTTCTTTCTAAATTAGCTTGAGGTAACCTGCCTTTGCAGATGAGATTCTATTTTTACAAATGCTTTGGTCATCTGGCTAAGAACAATTGCTTCCTCACTCGAAATTGAAGGTGCCTCCAAACTTCCATGTCCGGAAAGCGGCTCAGAATTTCTTTTTCTGTAGATTTCTAAAATATAATCCAAAATAGAACCAGGCAGTAAAGATTCATTTCTATACCTATCAAAGAAACCTCCTAAAGTCTGATTCTGGATGCCATCAGTACCTATTACTTCTTTGGCCATAGTTTCAAAAATGCTTGCGCTGGAATGTAAAACATTTGAATAATCTTCCCTCTGCAAAGAATTTTCCATTCGTTCAACCAATAGACGAATATTTGGATGTTCTTCGTTAAAGCTTTCTTTTTCAATATCCCCAATTGGAAATACTTCTATTCCGTAGGTCCTGTCTGCATAGACAAATTTAAAGGAGGCATTTTCTTCCTTTAGTGCATCATTTATAAAGCTCAAATCCAAAATCCCCTTCACAAGTAATTCTCCTGCCAATTCAATAAATTGCAATGTATTTAATCTGCGGACAGATAAAAGAAAATTACTGTCATGCCATGCGTATTCAGCATCTTGATAATATCCGCTATCATCTGATTCTAAAACGTAGATACTTTTTGATAATATCGTGTTTGACAAGTTTATAATCGTGTTTTTTCTTGAAATTATTGATTCAGTATACTCAGGCTCTTCTGTCCATTGCATTAAATGTCTTGTGACAAAACCATAAAATTCCTGAGAAAGGACTTCATATTCTAAATCCTTCTTTTGCTCTTTAGTAGAGTAAATTGTAAATTTCATTTCTTTTTATATATTAAAATTTTAGAAAGTCTGTATTAATTAAGTCAATCCCATTATCTAAAGCGACGTATGTATGACGACCTGTGTAATGTCAATTGTGTAATATGCAAGAATGCCAAATTTGTCCAACTTAATATGGATTCTGTTACCAGTTATTCCTGTAACTTCCCAAAACATATCATGATTGCTTTGAGCCTCTGTAGAATTAAAAATTACTTCATCTCCGACTTTTATGTCACTTATATTATAGATCATTTCAATTGTTTTAAATTATTTTCTTAATACTTCATTAACCGATTTAATAGCTCAGATTTCAACAATTTGCAATATTAAAATTTCGTACTTTATATACAACACTTATAAGAAATAGATCTTGTAAAATATCATTCTTATATTATTGACTATCAGAAAATTTCCGAAACATCTTTTCTGCATTCTCTCTGAAAATATTGATAATTTACTTCCTTTATTTCTACGACCTCCGCTTCTTCAAATGTATAATGTAACAGCTCAGGTTCGAAAACAACCAAATTATCACCTGTACCGACAGAACTTGCAAACAGGATGCCGTCAAAATCCAGTTTTCTAATACAATCTGCGATCAATTGTGTTATGCTATATACATGCCTTTCCGCAGGTGGAATGACCTGCTGCATCAATTCACTAAAAGTGTTCAGTCTTCCAAACTCTCGCAGCCTCTTATCACTTTGATAAAAATTCAAAAATTGACTGTCAGTAAGATCGAAAATTCTTAAGTCCCTATTTGTAATAAATTTGCCTATGGAAACCACATCACCTGGATGAGGACGTATTTCTGATATCGCGGTGTATTTGTCAGTAGCACAATAAAGATAAGTGACCCCTGCTCTATTTAATCTCCCAATACCCGCAATTCCAGGTGGAGGAGCACCAATCTTTGTGCCAGAAAATGGAACAAATATGTCTTGTCCTTCAAATCCACCAGTAATGACGCTCCTTTTTTTATCTTCAACTCCTGTTCTAGCCCTGTAAAAACCGTTTTCTTTCTTTATAAGCATTTCTGCGCAGTCTACATACTTCAAAAGCATTTTGGTTATTTGATCTTCAAATTTGAAGTAATTTTCAGTTTTTAGTTTTTCTGCGATATCGGTTATGGAATAATCTAAATTTGCCTTAATAGCCTGAAGCAGCGGGTTTTGTTCACCATCAGAATAACCGGCAAATATTGAAACGCCCTCGTCATAATTTTCATATACTTTAAACGAATCTATTATATCCATCAATTCATCACAAATATCCTGATTGTTAAAATTTTCCTTATTTATAAAATTTTCTTCAATGAGCGGAATATATCCATCTCCTCCCCAATGCTTGTTGTAATCCCACTCGGAAAAATGATAACGGATTAAGGCCTTAATCATCTGAATAAATTCGTTGCCCTCAACATCTATGATAAATTCATTATTTTCACAGCAGGTGCACAACCCTTTTACTCCATTGTTTCTAATTAGTTTTTTTAATCGAATATCCTTTGCGCACTCGATACAGAGTTGTATCTGATCATTTACTTTTATTTCATTCATGTCTTGTTGTTTATACTTCTAAAATCTAAACCATTTATAATATTTCATAGTACATTAAAATCAATTCCACAATCATCTTAGCAATTGGGAATAGGGAACCTCTTGCAGCTATAGAAAGCCAAAAAAAATTATGAACATTAATTAATATTTTAAGCCCTTTGCTATCGTTACTTCACACTGATTACCTTTTGGTAAACATACACCCAGTTCCCGCTTTTTGGATAGAAAAATCTGCTGACCTGAGAATATCCTTTCCTGGAAAAAAGACGGATACTGTTATCATTGCTGGTTCTGATGGTGCATTGCAGAACTTTTGCACCGCCATCTTGCGCTTTGGCTTCTGCCAGTGCAAGGATTTCATTGCCGTAACCTTTCCCTTCGTATTCTTCTGCAACTACGACATGTGAAATTTCCCATTGATACCATTGAACCTTCTTGCTTTCAGCTAAGGCAATAATTTTTCCGCTATCCTCCAGATAAACATAATTAGCGCTCGATTTTAAAATGCTCTCACCTGTATAAGTGTTGACTAATTGGTTTCTTGCATTCAGCAGTTCGGCAATTTGTTCGGCAATTTGTTTGGTCATAACAGTTTTACGTTTATCGTTTTGTCATCGCTTTTACCCAGCTATCTATTTCCTTATTCTCAGCAAACTGCAGGGGATATTTTCTAATGGCAACCACCTTCTTGCCTCCCGGCGCAACCCTGGAGGTAGTGGCTATAAGCCCCTTAACTGCACCTTCAAACTGGACATCCGAGTAGAACGATTTAACCGTTTCAATTTTGACATCATTCGTTTCTTTATGCCTCTTACACTGGATTATTATATAAGGCTTGAGGGTATCATTTTTATCAAAAACCCTTATGTCAATACCGCCATCATTTGAACCAGGTCCAAGTTCTACTGAATAATCCTGTCTGTTAAAAAACTCAGCCGTTAGTCTTTCAAAATTTCGCCAATGCATATACTCCAATTTCTCTGGATTGACCGCCAGATAATTAATAAATTTTTGATCAATAAACTGAGAAGCAACAAGAGGTATGTGTTCATCTTGAAACAATTTGTTTAATTCAATTCCACCGTCCCATAAAATTTCTTCAACAGGTTTTATATTGTTCGACATTTTCTGATTATGCATGATATTTTCTAACGCATTTATAACAACTTCAGCAGGAGCAATTTTTTCCTCTAAAATTTTATCAACTATGGGATTAGGATCGATTAACGTTGGATTATCGGGATCATAAGCTTCGGCCATTAATTCTATGAACCTTTCATGGACCCCTACAATATTATATCCCTTGCTATCCCATTCTAAATATTTTTCAAAATCATTTAACAATAATGGCGAGTCACTCTCGTCAAGTTCTCCCAGTCTCTTCCGAACCAACCAGCAATATTCATCAAAATTCTCGGATCGCATTCTTATTGTCATTCCTTTTTTAGAATTATAATCTTTAAACATTTCCTCATCAGGATACCCTTGTACAAGTATTCCAATAAGAAAATCTTCTGAAATCACTAATCCAGACTTGACCACGACAATATCTAATAAACTATTTATTAAGGTCTCCAACCTCCAAATTATAGCTCCCATATGTGTAAAAAATTAAATTAAAAACATCCTTAATATTTAAAGGCTTTATTTGTCAGCAAGGCGTTTACTTGAAAAGTAGAATAATGAAGTGTCAATACCCAGACCAAATCCAAACCAATATTTATTGTTATAAATCCATTTCTTAGAAGTGTCAGAAAATCCTATATCTGCACCGATGGGAAGAAATGCTAAATTAATTTTATCGTATACGGTTAGCATAATTCCGCTACTTAGACTTAAATAGACCTGACTGGTGGGAGCACTATCCAAGATCTGTCCGTTTGTGTTTCCAGCCTTTAAGGTTTCAACCGATGGGCCTGCCAGTCCAACTACTCCCCATCTGAAACGGGTTTTCTTTCCTGTGTAATAATATTTGTCGCGAGTCCTGAAATATCCAAAAGTTAAAGAAACATTTTTTATGCTGGCACTTGATTCCGAAGGTATGTCATCAATTCTCCCGCGCACTTTAAACGGAACGGACATAAGGCCTATGCCCAATTCTTGTTCCTTGATAATCTCCGGACTATTAGGATAAGCCAATTCCGCAAAAACCATAATTCTGCCTTTACCCTCTTTTATTATTCTGGATGTTTGTACTGTTCCGTTTGTTATAATTTCTGAGTTGACAATTGTACTATTATCTTTCAGCCCTCCGACTGGTACATCTCCTTTAAAATTGAAGTAATAGACTCCGTTTTTAACCTCGACTGCATGAATATATCTGTCGGTAATTTTGTAATAGACATCTAAATCGACAATAGTGTCAAGCCGCATCATAACAGCCGTAGCTTTGGCTTTTTTTGCCGCTTCGGCCTTTGATTCCGTTTGGCGATTTGATTCTTCCTGCAAGGCCTCTTTTACCGCTGAAGTGATAATTGCCTTGTCAGATTCCTTAAGAATCTGGGAATAAGATTTCAATCCAAATAATAATAAAAAGAGTAAAGCTTTTTTCATGGTTAAATTTTTAAAATTAGATATTCTGTTTTTTTATTTCCCAAATCAAGACCGGGTTCATTCGAGCGTATGGTATTTACTCATAAATTTTTTCTACTTCATCTACTTTGAAAAAATTGGTCTTGTATTCTTTATTTTCAAAATAACCGCAAACAATATCACCATCCTGATAACCTTTCATATGGCATACCTTATTAAAATTTATTGGGCTATTGCCTAATTGATCCTGTCCTACAATCCAGTTGATCGTCATCTCTTCATCTGTCAAACGATGCTTCACGACATTTCCCACTTTTAGTTCACTATTTATTGCTGGTATTCTATCTGTAAGATTTGCTATCAAGCTGTTTCCTGGAATTGTAGCTTTTTTATTCTTGCCATACTTGACTGCTATATCTCCCGTTTGATAATCGGGCCTCATCATTAAAGCTCTATTTACATCGATTGGAAATCCGGTACTTTCTGTAGCTCCTACTACCCATGTAATCATTAATTTTTCAGTACTTGACTTCAAGTATACTATGTCATTTTATTTTTTTAATTTTTGTGTTATAACTGGATATTGCATCTTAAATTCATAAATTTTCCAATCTCCTCTAATTCTCTAAGTTTTAATCTAAACCATTCGCCTCTAACTCTGCTTTTACTATATTTTTTATGAAGCTCTCTTTCTAGTGTTTTGTCGCAACACCATACAGCAATTATGAAGATTTTTGGCTCCTGTGAATGAAGCGTCTTTTCACGATAATGTGGTTTTATGCTCGTGCCTATTTTAATCAATGAAGTTTCTTCATTTACCATCAAATAAACATATTCTCTATCTTTTTCGGATTTCAGTTTATAATTATTGTCAAATAATTCTCGAAGGAATTCAACTTTTTCAATTAGCCTAATCAATTTGATAGGTCTTGAAGAAGCTCCAACCGCGTTTTTACCCTCGAACATTTTCAGCTCAATTGTTGTTGTGGTAAAAAATCCCATTTTTTCTAGAAAAGATCTCAAGCGTGTTTGGAAAATATTAAATGCATTGATAGCATCAATTTCTTCGTAATCATCGGCAATCATTAGGCAGAATCGTAAAAGAAGAGTAAAATATTCAGGGTCATCAATTTCTAGGCAGATGATATCCCCTTTTAATTGATGCAGATTGTTTATAAAAAACATATGAACTAGAAGTGACGTTTGATCATCAAATAATTTAACCCCAAAGCAATTGCGATTAATTCCAGATATAACATTGTGTATTGCGCCATTATCTTCCTTATCTAATTCCAGAATATCTTCTCTGGATAAAGTAAAACAAACGTCGGCAAATCTATCTATTGAGTTTTCCATATTCTATACAATTCTTCCGGTCATACCGTTTAAAATTAATTTTTCAGAATTAATTTTTCGGAATTAATTGTTCTACTGAAAAATAATAAAATTCATCATTGATTGGATTTCTTGTTTGCTTATCCACTACTCTTACTGGAATATTATATTTGGTTCCAATATTAGCTGTAGAATCGTCACCTTCAAAGAATTTGCTGACTAAATTATCCCACAAAGATTGCTCTTGATTTGGATTTTCAAGATGGAACTGTTCTACCTGAATATGTGCAGTAGCCCTACTTAAGTAGAAGTTGTGATATTCATACATTCGTTCCTTAAGTTCAGGATTGTTATCCAATCGATTATAGGATCTAGAAAATAAAACAACCTTTCTCCTTTCAAACGCAGCTAAAAGCTCTACAACAAAATGCTTCGCCTCGACCTCGTTTTTCACAATAAATGTTGTCGCGAAATGAATTATGGCATTGCAATTCAAATCTTCAAATCTAATTTCTAAAAAAAATTCCATATCTTTTATTTTTTTGATTAATGTTAATATTTCAAACCTTTTTAAATTAATTTTCCATTAATAGACAGTTAAATTTCTTTTTTAATCTAATCTATTATCTGACAATAAAGTTTCTTGAAAGACTTATTTTCAATTACGCAATTTCTAATAGCTCGTCATATTGCACTAAAGTGCCGGTCAATAGATCTCGGTATGAGCGATACATGTCTAATAAAATATGAAAAGTTTTGCCAGGACAATTAACAAAATTTTTCAATGATTTTTCTTCTTCCGCTTGTATCCTTTCATATGTTACCGTTATTGAATCAATCTGAAATTTTACATTGTCTCTACTCATTTTATAATCCATATACTCCCAATAATATAAGGGAAAGAATTGCTCCCGGTATTTGTGTATTTCTTCAAACCACAACAAATGATACTTGCTGGAAAGGATCAATTCGGACAATTCGTCGTCAATCTTTTTTCCCGTTTCCGTAAGGAACCAACGAGTTAAGTTTGGAAAAATATCCTCCCAGCTGCTGAATCCTAAATTTTCGTTTGCAATGCGTATGTCTGAATAATTTTCGGGATGTCTCAAAATATCTCGGTATTTATTCTCGACATAGGTATTTAATTCTTTAACTACAGCTGCCTGCTTCTCAAGTATAGAACCGGTTTCATCAGTAGTGAAGTAATTGTATGCATCTTCTCGTAAATCTTCTTCTTTAATCTGTACAAATGATGTTGCTGTTACATCTATGAAATCCTTATTCTTTTCAATATCTCCAAAATGTGCATAAAAAGGCTCATTTTTAGATGAAAAATCGATTCCGCCTGCATAATACGGAAGTGTGATTAGAGAAGTGCAGACAATCCCGTTTCTCCAGATTTTCTTACTAAAGAAATCGGCTATAACATCTTGACCGATGCTTTTGTTATTAATATGATACAAAAGTCTTGTTGAGTAATTGCAGGAAGCAAGACTTCTTAAAGCTTTTTCAGTGGCAGCCCCGTCAAAGCTTTTTCTAGCTTCATCATTCAACCTTAAGATTTTCACATCCTTTAGATCAGGAAAATAATATCTATGATAGGAAAATAGGGTAACTGCCGGTTCTATTCCTTCAACAAATGAACCTCCCCCTAAATAAATTATGGCATGGCTATAATCTGAATTGCAGTTTGCTCTAATTCGCATACTAACTTCGCTGTCTGGAAACCTGACTAGAAGAATGTCAAATTGCTGCAGGCTGCTGATATCTATTTGGTACATATATTTTAAAAAAGATTTGTAATTTCTACGGATCAAGTTAACTGTCTGCTCCCTTTTTCTATTCCTAAAACAAACCTATGCCACTGCATTGACATTAGCATACGGTTTTCCGTAGTTGTTTTAAAAAGTTGCAAAATAATCTTTTTAATGATGGAATCTATACAGTAAAAATACCTGTTTTAGTAAAAAATGGGCATAAAAAAAGATGCTTATCAGCATCCAAATTTTTATTCCGTTTAAACTTCTACTAAGTTATTTAAGATTTTAAAAAAATATTTAGCAAGAGCTTTCTTAAATACTTTTATATCTGAATTTTCAATTGAGTCGTAAATTTTCGCAAAATCTGTTAAGGAAAACCCCATAGATTCAACTATTAAAAATAATGTTAAAGAATTTGGAATAGAATTAAATCTTTTGACTTTTTCTTTAACTTTACGGTATAAAGTTTTGCGTATATGGCTGCCAAGGACTTAGACGACGAAAATCTTCCAAAAGTAAATCCCAATGAAAGTCTTGAAACTATTTCAAATGTTTTCTTCAGGAAGCGGTTCGGCGTAGAAAAAATTGAGATCCGATCTGAAACAGTTCGCGATAAAGGGATCGATTTCCATATCGAAGTTAATAAAGAATCCGCTTCAGGGGGCAGCGTCTACAACAATTACAGGTTTGCCGTGCAGCTGAAGGCTACCAATAAGATCAAGAAGGGAACCGATGGAAGTTTCGGCATTCAGATTTCAACATCCAATATAAGCTACCTGCTCAATAATGGTATGCGCGCCTACTATGTTTTTTACCATCATCCTACAGACTGCTTTTACTACGACAGCGTAAAAAATATTCTGGACCAGATTAAGAGCAAAAATGAACAGTGGTAGAAAAAGGCAAAGCAGAAGATTTACTTCACCAAAATCTTTTCTGAACAGGAAATACAAGAAATTTATGACAAAACATATTCCAGAGGCGTTCTGCTCAGAAGGATCAACAGCTACAAATTTCCGACGGACAAGGAAAATTCCAGCAGCCTGCTGATTGATTCGGACAATACTGTCTACAGTGTATCTGAAAACATAGAATATATAGATTCAAAAGTTAAAGTTTCATTGGTAAGAGTTTTTATTTCTCAAAATACTCAAAGTGGTTTCAAAGCAGTGTCAAAGAGTAATAAATATGAATTATATCAAACTATTACAAAAGATGGACTTGTAACACTTTCCGAATTTAGATTCCAGATTGACAAACCGGAAAATATCAATTTAAAAGATTGCTATTTAACCATTGAAGTTGGATCATATTCAACCTTAGAAATCGAAGGATATGTTTTTTTTCATAGTTCTCTTGAACTGTTTTAAAAATACATATACCTTAAATAAAAATAAATCATCTTATAACCTCTAATTTGGATTGAAGTTATTTAACATTAATATCTTCATCAAATTTTGATTTGAATATTCTCCAATTTATTACATAATTTTACTAAAACTAAACCGTTATATTCAAGAATTTTATAAAAACTATTACAACTTAATAAATTTAAACATCGATCTCTGTTTTAAAATTTTTTAACCCTTACAATACATACAAACCGCGCGTGAAACAAAAATTAAAATAATTATCTTACAAGTTCACTTGAAAATAGGCTAATTTCTTTAAATCATTCATAAAATGGTTTGTAAATTGTTCAGTAAGGGTCCCCTAACAGAATTAACATCTAATGATGAAAAGAATAGAACTACCATTTTAAGTTTTGTGGCAGAATCGTGGCACATCGTGTTTTCAAAAAAAAGACACATAATAAAATCAGCACCTTAGAAGTTTAGGTTCAAATGGTTAAGCCATTGCATTAAGTCTATTATTTATCTAAATTAAAATGATTCGAATCTGAGTCCCTATTGTACCTAAAATCCATGAGCTACAGTAAAAACAGGCTTGCTAACTTCTGGCTCCAAAGTCAATAATGCTAATTTCAACTCCCGAAATTAATTTTGTATTATTGAGTAATAGTAAATGAATTTAAGGTACAAATAAGATAAAATTCAATAAACTATTAATAAATTTAAACATCACTTTACGTTTTGTGCCAGAATTGTGGCATAGGTAATT
>NZ_JAOZEV010000003.1 GCF_025847275.1 Flavobacterium frigoritolerans | reverse complement strand
TGGACTAAAAGATTTAAAAGGAGATAGAAGTTTTATTCCTTTTAGACAGTTGGGGCAATATGAAGATGTAGAGACAGGGTTATATTACAATAGACACCGCTATTACTCTCCTGAAACTGGACTGTACTTAAGTCAAGACCCAATTAAGTTAAAAGGAGGGCATGCATTTTATGCTTATGTTCATGATAGTAATGGTTGGGTAGACATTTTTGGATTATTAGAAGTCTTCAGATTATTAAGAGCTGATGAAGATCCGTTGAATGGATTAAGTGCAAAAAAGCCAGGTAGAGATATGACTACTCATGGACACGTTTCCAGTGGATCAAGAAATAATGGTTCTCAGTTCATGTCAACAAGCACAGATCCCCAAGCTTTAGAAAAATGGAAACAGCCAGGTCAAACGATGGTATCATTCGATACTGATGATGTTGTTGAGGATATTAAAGGAAATAAAAATATATATGACATTTCTACTCTTGAGAAAGCAAATGCAAATGGAGTTAAAGGACTCTCTGCTAATTTTGCAGTCTCATCTAAAGAAGTATTAGTTGAAGGGCACGTTCCTGCAGATAAAATAAAAATAATATGTAATTAAATGTAATTTAAAAGATGAACAAGGAGGAAGCAATAGAAATCGTATACAATGCTTTGTTAAGTGAGTATTCAATACCTGTATCTATTAGGAGTATGAATGGGGTTAATAAAATACAATATGAGGAATTAAAAAAGAGTATTCTCTTTTTGACAGATTATTACAAAAATACTGATAAAGTACCTAAAAAAGTTGCTCTTGCCTTTGTTGATATTAGTAATTATTTTTTTGTGCCGAATCTAAGTTATTCGAAGGAAGATCATGAATTGTTCGAAGATTATGGCATTGAGTTGTCAGAACTAGCTAATGAATTGTTTGACTATGAATGAGATTATTATTGAAAGTAGAAGAAAGAAAATAGAAACAATTAAAAGTTTATTTCCTGATTCTTATATCATCGATGTTACTTCAAAAAGTGAATATCCATGGATTAAGTTTAGTCCTTTTTACCCTCATAAAGATATACCTATACCATTTTCAGATAACTTATTTTCTAAAAGTGTTGAAGGTATTTGGCAAGGATTGAAAGTATTTGAAAATAATGATATTGATATTTCTAAATTTGAAATTGAAAACATGAGAAATATCAAAAGAACAATAAGAAAATATGGGAAAATAAAAGGACATAGAAAAGGAATTTATAGTTTAGAAATTATTGACTATTTTCAATCCAAAAAAAAAATTTATTTACCAACATACAAGTGGATACTTGAAAATAAATTAAAGGTAGAGATTGAAGAATTAAGAAAAATTGTAAAATTAAAGCCTTTAGTTTTACTTGATTATGAAATTAGTGAAGATGTTTTTAGTAGTAAGCCTATTTCTCATGCATATTTAATAAAATTGTTTTTGGAAAATAATTATCCTGAGTAAGGAATTTAAAAGGGATAGAGATTGACAGCTTGGGCAGTATGAAGATGTAGAGACAGGATTGTATTATATAGATTTAGGTATTATAATGCTGATATGGGGTTGTATTTATCTCAGGATTCGATTGGACTTTTGGGAGGAAATGTACTTTATGGATATGTAAAAAACTCAAATATAGAAATTGATAAATTTGGCTGGTATTCAGATTTATTAGATACAGGAATGGGGCATCATATAATGCCTAGATCGGTAGCAAATAAATTAGGTATAACTGATTTGGCCCAAACAGACTCAATTGCTTGGTACCCCAATGATGGAGCAAATACTGCGGATTTGCACGGTCAAATGCATACAAATCTTATAAATGAAGGAGTACCTTATCATGGTTCCAAATTTACAGGAACAGCTGATGATTTTTTTGATAAAGGAGCAAAAGCGTATAAGGATATTGATACTAAGGGATATATGAAAATACCTGGAACAGATGATATTTTATATGAAAATATGACGCCTAAAGAAGCGTTAGCAAAGTTGAAAGAATTATTTGATACAAAAAAAATACCTTGTAAATGATATTATTATGTTAGAAAAAAAAATAACTATAACCGATTATGGTATATATGTAATGTCAGTAGAGAAATTGTTAATTTTTCTAAAGGAAAATAAGATTAAGAGCAAAAAAATCTTAGAAGTTTTTCAAAAAAATCACGATTTATATCTAAAATCGTTACAAGAAGGAGTATGGATTCCTATTGTACCTATTGAATCGACAAAATATATTATTAGTAAAAATGATGATTATTTCGTTAAAGATTGGGAAAAACAATTTAAATATGAAAATTTTAATCTAGACATAAGCAATGATACTTTTTGGGTTGGATCGTTTGGGAATTTATTAAATCTAAATGTTGAGCAATTTACAAATTCGACTAATGATAATATATCATATCAAACGCTTGATGGAATTACTCTATTTAAATCATTTAAATTCAATTTAGAAAAGGGTAAGTACCTAGTTAATATAATAGGGTATAAAAGAAAAAATGTGCTAGAATATCCAGAAGCAAATTATGGTTATTCATTTGATTTTGAAAAAGTAGAGGAATTTAACGGTTATAAAGACCCTAGAGAAGATGATAAATATTTATTCAATTTATCAAAATACTAAAAAAAGTTGAAGTCTAAAAAAGCTTTTCTTTTTGCAATGAAAGTATAGAGTTCTAGCTTTTAATGTTTTAATAAATGTTATAAAAACAACAAAGACAACTTTCTAGTTGTCTTTGTTGTTTTTAAGGGATGGGGGGGGGGTAAAATATTTAAGAGGTGATAAATCATTTATTCCGTTTAGGCAGCTAGGGCAATATGAAGATATAGAAACGAGGCTTTATTATAATCGTTTTCGCTATTATAACCCTGATGCGGGAATGTATATTAGTCAAGATCCTATTAGACTGGCTGGAGGAAATGCTTTTTATGCATATGTTCATGATAGTAATAGTTGGGTGGATCCATTTGGATTAGCAGAATGTACGTTGACATTTAGACATAAAACAAAACCAGGGAAGACAACTGATTTAAAAGAATTAAAAAGGCAAATTAGAGAGCAAATAAAAGCCATGAATAAAGTTATCAAAGAAGAGGGACTTCAAGCTTTAAAAGATAGAGTAGCGAACTATGGACCTGATTTAGAAAAAGAAGGTAGAGCATATACTAAATCTTTAGGTTCTGCTGGTCAAGGAAAAATTTGGGCACATACTCCAGATATGAAAACAGGAGGGTTACCTAAAGATGTGTCAAAAATACCTGGAGGATCTAGAGAGAATTCTATTCTAGGTGGTCAAGCTGATAGAATTTCAAGAGAAATTTCCGAAATGGCAGATGATGTAACAAAAATTAAATGGAAACTAGATGTATTTTAAATAAAATTAAAAATTATGAAAATAAAAGAAATATATAAATCGCAAGATGATGATGAGAAAGTTGAATTAATAAATAGTCTTAATTTTAATGATTATGAAGATAAATGGGATTTGATTTTAGAAGTGATACAAGACGAAAATGAATATGATTTAGCTAGAATTGAGGCTTTTAAAGTTATAGAGATAGCTAATATTCCTGAAATAATATTAGATAGATTATGTGATGTAGTTATCAATTTACTAAAAAATGAAAATGATTATGATGTGAAAAATTATGCATTTATTGCTTCAAGGAATTTAATTAATAATAGTATTGAAATTAAAAATTATATTGAAAAAATTGTATTGTCTAAAGAGGAAGATATTGATATAAAACACAATGCATATTCTGCTATTCTAAAAATTAAAGACCAAGCAGAGAAAACAAAAATATTAAATTCATTATTAGATGATGAAGTCTTTTCTAAGTATGCAAAAAAAGATTTGAATTAAGTTAATATTAAATGTTGTGTTTAGTTTTTTTATTGTTTTAATCATCTTGTAGTCAGAAGCTATTATAAATATGAAGGCTAAAAAAATATAAAACAACAAAAACCCGCTAAATTAGCGGGTTTTGTTTAGTAAATAGTTCTTTGAAATTTTTTCTATAATTAACGATTATATTGGTAGACCAATACAGGTTTATTCAGAAAGAGGAGAACTCGTTTGGGAAACCGATTATGATATTTATGAAGGGTTAAAAGATTTAAAAGGAGATAGGAGTTTTATTCCTTTTAGACAGTTGGGGCAGTATGAAGATACTGAAACAGGGCTTTATTATAATAGATTCAGATATTATAATGCTGAGACTGGTTTGTATCTGAGTCAGGATCCGATTGCAGTTGAAGGAAATAATCCAAACTTTTATGCCTACGTATTCAATTCGAATTTCGAAATTGATTTATTTGGACTAGATTGTCAAATACATCATCTTATACCGCAAGCAGTTTACAAACAATTTAGAAAAGATTTAAAGAAAATAAAAGACTATTCTCAAGCCGTTAACCATAGATTAGCTAAAAACAGAAACAATTTAATTCCTTTGGATACGCCTTTTCATGGAAATTACCCTAAGTATAATGAATTTGTTGAAGAAGAACTTAATACATTAAAAAACTCAACAGAAGGCTTAAATTTAGATAACGTTTCCAAACTTCAAAATGACTTAAGAGACTTAATAGGACAGGCTGAAAAATCAGGAAAAACATTAAATGAATTTTTCTCTAATTTAGTACCATAAAAAATATGTATAAAATAATTTCCCCATCTTCTGAACCATCTATAATAGGTGTGAATAATGGCGTTTATCAAGTCGAACTTATTGATAAAAAATCTTTTATAAATAAAGAAGAAAAACAATATTTTGAAAATTTCTTTAATGGAAAATTTATCTCTTTCATATTTGATAATTTTCAAAATATTAATTTAACAAAAATCACAGAATTAAAATATTTCCCTTTAAAGAAAGCTAAAGAAACAGATTTTGTACGCTTTTCACCAAATGAAATGGGATTGAATTTTATAGTATCTCAAAAAGTTATTGATATATTCAAACAATTTACAATATCTGATTATATAAAGATTCCATCAAAAATAGATGGATTTAACACTAATTATTATACAATTGGCTTCCCAATAATAACTGATAATTTTATAAATTTTTCAAAAAGTAAATTTTATCATTTGATAAATAAAACAGAATTTAATAATCTTTCACATGAAGAATATAAAAAAATATCAGGAGCTTTGGTTAAAACATTAAGTATTGAATTGACGGACAATAATTTTAAAAGTGATATTATAAATCTACAAGGGCAAGGTGTTTTTTTTCAAATTCTTTAATTTCTAAATTAAAAGAAGAGAATGTTACAAGTTTTGAAATTGGGAATACTACTTTGATAGCGTAATGTACTGAAAATATACTCGTTTTACACAAGCTTCCAGCTTGTGAGCTTAAAGAGGATAAAACGACGAAACCCGCTAATTTAGTGGGTTTTGCTGTATTATGAAAATTTTAATGCAAACAATATTGAAGAATGCACAGAACTAAAACCTAATTGGAGGGCAATAAAGCGGTCTCACTCCAGTCGTTCTCTTAGTTCCATTCGTCGCTATCTTACGTTCGGTGTGGCTACTTTTTTTGTTTTTTTTTTGAAAGAAAAATAGCTTATTTTTGAAATTACGCTGTAAGAAGTTCTTTGAAAGATAGTAAGTGATTTTAAAAAAGTATAGTATAAACTGTATTTATCTTGTGTAGATAAGGAAATATCTATTAAAAGACAGACCAAAATTAATTGTTGTTGACGAAGATAATTTGGTTTACGACAAACCCGAGCCAATTGAGAATTTAATTACTTGGGTGTATGAAGAAGGTTCTTTTGTTCCAACAGCGAAAATAATTGCTAAAGAGAAGTTTTCTATAGTCAATGATTATATTGGTCGCCCAGTACAAGTTTACAGCGAAGTTGGAGAATTAGTCTGGGAAACAGATTATGATATTTACGGAGGGCTAAAAGATTTAAAAGGCGATAGAAGTTTTATGCCTTTTAGACAATTAGGGCAGTATGAAGATGTAGAGACTGGTTTATATTTCAACAGACATCGCTATTACTCTCCTGACAGTGGACTTTACTTGAGTCAAGACCCATTAAGACTTTTTGGAGGAAGTAAATTATATTCTTATGTTTTGGACTCAAATAGCCAAGTTGATATATTTGGTTTAACTGTAACACCAGGTCAAGTGGGAGCATACAGTGACTTGGTTAATGCTAGTGATGTTGGTGATGATTTAGAATTACATCATATTCCTCAAGACAAATTAGGTCATTTGCCCAGAAAAGATGGAATTGCTGTAGTAATGCCAAAATCTGAACACGCACAAACAAGAACTTATAAATCTAAAGGAAGAGTTACAGCGCAAGCTGATAGTAATAGAGCATTTAAAGATGTATTAAAAGATGACTTAGTTGATTTAAGACAAATTGGAGGAGCAAAATATGATGATTCAATTAAAGAAATTATAAAAGAGTATGAGAATAAGGGTATGATTAAAAAAGGAGAATTAACCCTTAGAAAAATAAAAATCGCTTGTAAATAAGTATATATCATGATTAGAGATGAAATAAAAGAATTGCAAAAAATGGGTAGAATGCCTAATGAAGGTTTAAATGATGACCCATCTATTGATAATATAATAGAGCAGTATGATGAATTATTAGAATCGATAGAAAAACCCATATCATTGGATGAAGGAGAAATATTAATTAAATTATTTCCAGAAAATGCATTTTATGATTTGCAATGGACATTACTACAATTGATTGAATCATTATTTAAAGTAATTGAAATTGAAAAATATGAAAGCCTTATTGAAAAATGTCCAAGTACTGAATGGAAAGAAACTCTGAAAGTACGATTAGAAAATGGGAAAAATAAAAATAGAGGGTAATGTTTACCTGTTTATTTCTGAAACAACAAAATCCGCTAAATTAGCGGGTTTTGTTGTTTTATAAAAGAGCTTCAATATAGAGAATACAAGGAAACATAAAAACCCAATTGAAGCGCAATAAAGCGGTCTCACTCCGGTTGTTCACTTAGTTACATTCGGTGTGGCTATTTTTTTTTGAAAAGATTTTTTCAGAACGTTTTTTTTTCAATTGAAAGGAAAAGCCTATTTTTGAAAAATGCACTATAAAAAAATACTTTTATTATTCCTGTTAATTTTTGCAACGGTTTACCCGCGAGAGCAGAAAACGTGTAGGTTTGAATTTAAAAGTAATGTCTGTGTGAAACATGAATTGTGTAGTTACGGTAACGTTCTTGTTCATGAATGGAAATATCCATTAGACGAAAGACCAAAATTAATTGTTGTTGACGAAGATAATTTGGTTTACGACAAACCCGAACCAATTGAGAATTTAATTACTTGGGTGTATGAAGAAGGTTCTTTTGTTCCAACAGCGAAAATAATTGCTAAAGAGAAGTTTTCTATAGTCAATGATTATATTGGTCGCCCAGTACAAGTTTACAGCGAAGTTGGAGAATTAGTCTGGGAAACCGATTATGATATTTACGGAGGGCTAAAAGATTTAAAAGGAGATAGAAGTTTTATTCCTTTTAGGCAGCTTGGTCAATATGAGGATGTAGAGACAGAGCTTTATTATAATAGATATCGTTATTACTCCCCTGATGCTGGGGTTTATTTGAGTCAAGACCCAATTAGATTAAAGGGTGGTTTTCAGCTATATAATTTTGTTTCTGATACAAATTGGTGGGTAGATCTTTTTGGACTGACTGGAACTTATATATTTGTTTTTGACTCAGGACATTATTATATTGGAAAAGGCCCCATAGATAGGTCTGGTGCTTCACAAGATATTCGAACTAGGGAAGTGAAGGCATTGGACCCTACAAAAGGAAAGATCGTTCAAGGAGCTCATATGGATTGGGGAGATGATAAAACAGGGTTTCTAGTAGAACAAGAATTGATTAATCGTAAAGGTGCTGTAGCTGATCCTAATGGGTTAAATAGAATCAATCAACCAGGTGTTAAACCATTAGAAGAAATGAAGCTCAACGATCCTGCAGGATATGCTGATATTGTAAAAAAAGCAGATGATTTAGAAGCTAAGCTTGCTGTAAGTACTGGAAAAATTAAATGTAAATAAATTATTAAAATATACTATGTTTAGAATTGAAGAAAAAAAACCCCATGCAAAAAAAGTTATTACAATTTTTACTAATGAGTTTGAATTAGGCATTGAGGAGGCTATTAAAAATGATTGTGATGGTATTTTTCTAAGAAGACCTCTAAATAATACTAATATTAGTAAACTTGATATTGGTTCAATAGAAAAAATATCTTCTAAATGTATCCATATATCTTTTGAAGAAGGGTTTGCAGAAAATTACGATGTAGAGGTCTTAGAAAAGATGAAAGAACTAAAACAGCTTTGGCTACCAAAAAATTTTAAGTTTTTTGATTTATCTACATTGAATAATTTAGAGCAGTTAACTTTAGCTTTTCCTTCTAAATTTCTTGATTTGTCTAAACTATTAAAATTAAAATCATTATACTTAAGAGATGAGGTTAAAGACTTATCAATCTTTAATTTTCCAGAAAATATTAATGAGATTATAATTGCTAATTCAAAAATTAAAAATTTAGACGGTTTAGAAAAAATAAAATCACTACAGGTGATAGAACTTTCTTCAAATAAAAGTTTACAATCTATTGAGTGTATAAATAAATTAAAAATTGAAAAGTTAAAAATTATTTCGTGCACAAAAATTACTGATTTAAACATATTAAAACATAACTTAACAATAACAAATTTTTATATTGATAAACTCAACTCTATTGATATTTTTAAGCCTATGAATTCTCTTAAATTTTTTGGGTTTCAAGATTTAAAAGATGGTAATGTTGAAAGTATCTTACAATTTCCATCTATACAAGAGGTTTTATTTTACCCTAATAAGAAACATTACACCCATAAAGAGGTAGAAATAAATAGTCTTATTAAAGATAAAAAATAACAAAAACTGTCTTTCTGAACAGTTTTTGTCAGTTAATTAGATTCTCAAAGTAAAGGAATTGAAATTGAAATGTCATTGAAAAATATAATAAATGAAAATTTACAGTGTAGAACCAGAAGGGAATCAAATGGCTGATTTAGAACCAGCTCGTTATTTTAATTTAGCAATACAACAAATTCAAGAAGCTGAAGAGTGGCTTAGAACATCAGAGGAAGCTTGCCAAGCTTTATTGGTGCACTTAGATGTTTTTGTGTATTTAAGTAAAAAATATCCTGAAATGGCAAATAGAAGAGTAGCAAAATTAAACAGAAGTCAAATAAAAGGAACCTTTTATGATTGGTTTGAAAGATGTGGTAAAAAAATACCTGCAAAATTTCGAGATGGTATAAAAGAATCAGCAGATGCATTATTTTATGAACTAGAAAAAATTTAATTTATTGTGTGGTGATATGATTCATTAAATAATTGAAAAAGACATTAAATTATTTAATGATTTTTAAATTTTAAGAGTAATGAAAAATTTATATTATACCTAGATGTATAAAAGTCAATAATGATGAGTTTTTTTTAAAATTAGAACAATATGGATATTAATAATTTTGAAGAATCAATTGAGCCTTTTTTTTGGGTCGAGTATGAAAAAAGTGTTTCGGTGTGTTTAAACGTAGGAGATTACAAGACAGAAATTTTCGAAACTAGAGAAGATGAAGGATTTGAGGGAAATGGATACGATTGGGCTTCTTTAGCACAAATATTTTTAGAGGTACAAAAGCCTGAACTTATCAATATAGTGAAATTTGATCCTTAAGGTAGTATGTTTTGTGCCTATTCTTCGGATAGTGATGCATTAAAATCATTTATTATCTCGTTTAAACAAGCCTGTGAAAATGAAACTTTAATACAGGATTTGTTTTCAAGAGCAGAATTAGATTAATAACTAAAATAATAATGATTAAAAGACTGCTTGAAAAGTAATTATCAAGCAGTCTTTTTTATTGATTATGATATTTATGGTTGTTTACGAAGCTTAAAAGGAGATAGAAGTTTTATTCCTTTTAGACAGTTGGGGCAATATGAAGATGTAGAAACGGGATTATATTATAATAGGTTTAGGTATTATAGTCCTAATACAGCAATGTATTTGAGTCAAGATCCGATAGGGTTATTAGGAGGGAGTGTTCTTTATGTGCATGATAGTAATTATTATGTTGATATATTTGGATTAAATCCTGTTGCTTTTAGTGAACAATTATCAAAAGTTGCTCAAGACGCTCATAATGTATTATTTGGATATCTAAACAGAAAAATGAAATGTGTAATAATTGTAAAAACCAATTTTGGGTGTAATTAATAATTTAAAATGAAACATCAAGAATATATATTATTTGTAAAAGAAAAAGTGTCATTATTGAATCAAGAGAATCTTTTGTTTTGGGATTTGTGGTGTTTGAATTATGTATTTGAGAAGATAAAAAATAAAAACTATTCTTTTTATGCTGATATTGAAAAGAGCTATAAATTATTATGGGATTATAATGATAAAATAAATAATAATTTTGATGATATATTGAATGATGAAACTGTAAATAGTATTATAAATTTAGATAATGACGATTTTGAAAATTTAGATGAATTTGATATTGAAGAAAAAGCTATTCAAGAAATGATTGTTGGTTTAGAAAGTATCTTATTAAATTTTAAAGAGAATTTAAAATTAATTTATAATGCATATGAAAATCCTATAAATGTAATTGATGTAGAAATAGATGGGATTTTAATTTCTAAAGAAAATGAAAATGAAATTTATTTAAATGAAACTAATTCACAAATGAGACTGTTAGAAGATTTAAATAGTAATGTTAGAAATTATACTTTTGAAAATAGAAATATCTATCGATAATTCAAAATCAACAATACTTTAATATTTTCCTGCTGGAAGAGTAAAATCGAATTAGTACTATTTGGGTAGCAATACTCGGATTCTAAGGAGAAATATTTTTTCCAAAATAGTTAAAAAACTAAAAAAAGCGCTAAGATTACCTTAGCGCTTTTTGATTATAAAAATCTGATGTTATGATTTTGATCGTTTTCTCATTTTCATATTGATAAACTCTACAGCCAATGAAAATGATATGGCAAAATATAAATATCCTTTTGGTACTGCGCCAATATGTTCTCCAACTAGAGATGCATTAGATAGGTGCATACTTTCGGTGATTAGCATAAATCCAATTAAGATTAAAAAGGCTAATCCTAAAATTTGTATAGAAGGGTTTGCATTTACAAAATTTCCAACAGGAACAGCAAACAACATCATTACCATTACCGAAATAATAACGGCTGTAATCATAATCGTTAAAGCACCTGTAACACCATTTGTCATTCCTACAGCAGTCAGGATTGAATCTACAGAAAATATTAAATCGATTAGTAAAATTTGTACAATTACATTCGAAAAAGATTTTTTTGCAACCCCTTTTAGTGTTTGCTCTTCTTCGCCTTTATGATCTACTTTTTCACTTATTTCTTTGGTACTTTTATAAATCAAGAATAATCCACCGCCTAATAATATCAAAGCTTGTCCTGTAAAATCGGCATTTAGCCAACCCCAATTGATGCTAAAAACAGTTGCTTTCATTGCTATTAAATACGAAATACCCATTAATAGAGCAATACGCATGAACATAGCCAAAAACAAACCAATTCGAGTCGCTTTTTTACGCTCTTCGGGAGGTAGTTTTCCTGTTACTATTGATATAAAAATGATATTGTCGATTCCTAAAATAATTTCAAGAAAGGTCAGTGTCAATAAGGCAATCCATGCATCTGGATTTAAAAATATTTCCATTTAAAAAAGGTATTAATTAAGGCGTAATTTAAGGATAAAAGTTAATCTATTCGAACAACAGTTCCACGTTGTTTTTGGTTAGAACCAATCATTCCGAACTCAAAGGTATAAGAATTTTTGGTTGTACTTAAAATTTTCATTCCAATTGCTTTCTCTTCGGCTTTATTTTTAGGATGTTTCTTTTGTAGAACATATTCGCAATCGCTTACCCAACGAATAGTTGCAGTATCGGTTTTACCTTCAAAAGTTTCTATTTCAATATCATCTTTTCTTTCAAAAATGGTTGTTTTTTTTACTCCATCAACTTCGAATTCAAACTTAAATTTTCCGGTTTTAAAATCCTTGCAATTGTGTTCGGCATTGTAACAAGAGGCAACAATAAGTAGTAAAGGGAGTAATAGTAATTTTTTCATGATAAATGATTTATTTAATTTTTTTTGGAGCTTTTTCCTGCTTTGCGCTACAATATTTTTATTTTTTAAAGAAAAAAATAAAAAGGATTTTCGCTTCAATCAGGGCTATTCATGGCATACTTAAAGGAATGGAGTATATTTATTTTAATTTCTTAAGTTCTTCGTCTGTAAAGTTCTTAATTTCTTTTTCTTGTGCAAATTTTACAGCATTATAGCTATTAGATTCTTTTCTTGGAATTGATAGACTTTGCCAGCTACTATTTTTTAATTGTTTGGCATAAAATACAATTTGCCCCACATGATAAGGATAATGTGCTAATTGTCTATTGATGGCTTCAATAACAGTATGACCTTCATTTCTAATATATATAATGTCTGAAAGTTGGTTGGGTTGTAAGCTGTTTAAAGCATCAAAAAGGCATTTCCAGCCTTTTTCCCAAGCAGTTATTACTTCATCTTTAGATTGTATGTCATTTTCAAATTCGTCATCCCGATTGCGCCATTCTTTTTCGCCATCGGTTGTAAGAAAATCTGTCCAACGCGAAAGCATGTTACCTGAGATGTGTTTTACTATAGTAGCAATACTATTTGTATCTTCATTTACAGTAACAAAAAGCTGTTCGGGTTCAAGTTGCGCGATGGCTTTTTCACCTAAAGTTTTATAATATAAAAACTGTTTTTTTATACTTTCTAAATACGATTCGGATGCATTCATAATTATACAATTTTAATGTCATATTTATCCAAAAGCCCTAAAACACCTTCTGTTGAGAATTGTGCTTTTTTCATGGGATTAAACTCTGGGTCAATTTTAAAATTATAGGCAGTTTTAAAATTAACACTCGCCAATTGTGTTTCGTTAAAAATTGCCCCTTCCAGATTGCAGTTATCAAAAACAGAACTAGTTAAGTTAGTGCCAATAAAAGTAGTTTCTTTCATCGAACAATTTACAAATTTTGTTTTAGGCATTTTTTTATTTGAAAATGAAGCATAGTCTAAAGCAGATTCTTCAAAATATACCTGAAACAGAAAATCTTCACATTCATTAAATGCAATTCCGAGGAGTTTGCAGTTCTTAAAGGTTACGTTTTTTAAACTTGTTCCTTTTAAACTGGTCATCGACAAATTACAATCGATAAATTCACAATCTAAAAAAGTATTGTAGGCAAAATTACTGTTTGAGAAATCACAATTTTTAAATACACAATCTTCAAATTCGCGATTGTTTATTTTCTTATCAATATAGATAACCTTATCGAATGTTTTTTGAATATGAATTAGACTTTCCATGAATGTTTTTTGGATTTTCGAGCATTATGTCTTACCCGAAGAATTTGGATTGTGTGATTGTTGATTCGGTATGAAATACTATAATCATAAATGCTATAAACTCTAAAACTACCATCGTTATTGGTTTTTTGTTTGTCGAGTTAGAAAATTTCAGGTTGCATTTTTAGTATTTCAGCACTTTCGAAAATAGTATTTATTACTTTATCAGCAAGATCGATTGATTTGCTTTCGAAAAAAATATAAAAATGAATATTTTCTAATTGTTTTAAAGCGTTGTTGGACCAAATTATTTTCGCCCCCATTTCTTTGCTATTTCCTTGGCTTCATTTTCAGAATAAAAGTCACCTTGTTTTTATATCTTCTAAAGCATTTTCTATGTCTATGTTATAGACTACATCAGAATCAACAGTTGGATTATTGATAGATTGTAAAAGACTTTTTAGTTTTTCAACAAAAGTTGGATCTTTTACTTTATCAATTTCTTGATGAATCCAATTTATTTCGGCTTGAATATCCATAATTAAGTATTTTAGTAAAGATACAAATTAGTCGTTAAACAGACCTCTCATAATTGTTTTTAGACCATAAAAGATTAAATACATTCCGGCCAAACAAGCAATGATGCCAATAGCAAGAACCAAGTAATGCCAAACGTTTTGCTTGTTCATAAACGCATTGTATATTACTGAAGGGCCAATAAATAATAGGGGTAAAGAACCCGATAAATATTTAATTCCTTTTCCTATTAACTCTTTGTTTGTTCCCATATTTTTTAATTTTCAGTTTCATGTTTTTACAGAATACATGTCACTTTTTAGATATTATAGTTCTCAATCGCTTTTCGTACACTACCATACGTATGTAATAGTTCCGATGCTTGTTCGTATGAAACTGGAATTTCACCCATAATCATTTTAACACCGCGGTCAACTAATTTGCTATTGCTTAATTGCATATCAACCATTTTGTTTCCTTTTACTTTTCCGAGTTGTATCATGGTTGCTGTCGAAATCATATTAAGTACCAATTTTTGCGCAGTTCCAGCTTTCATTCTGGAGCTTCCTGTAACAAATTCAGGACCTACAACTACTTCTATTGGGAATTGTGCAGTTTGCGAAAGCGGACTTTCGGCATTACATGTTATGCATCCCGTAATAATGTTATTTTCATTGCAACGTTCTAAACCTCCGATTACATAAGGTGTGGTTCCTGAGGCTGCAATACCTATCACAACATCATTTTTGGTTATATTATGTGCTTGTAGATCGATCCAAGCTTGGCTAGCATCGTCTTCGGCATTTTCTACGGCTTGGCGAATGGCTTTGTCTCCACCTGCAATGATTCCGATGACTAAATCGAAAGGAACACCAAATGTAGGAGGACATTCTGAAGCATCTACAATCGCTAAACGACCAGATGTTCCTGCTCCTATATAAAATAAGCGTCCGCCCAGTTTTAGTTTGTTTACGATTTGAGCTACTAAAGCTTCTATTTGTGGAATTGCTTTTTCTACTGCAAAAGGAACTGTTTTGTCTTCCTGATTAATATTGGTCAGTAAGTCATGTACAGACATTTTTTCCAGATGTTCGTATTTTGAGGACTGCTCTGTAATTTTTGTAAATGTCATTTTATTTTTTGAGGTTCTAAGTTACAAAGCACCAAAGTTACAAAGTTTTTCCTACTAAGTGATAAACAATTCATGTGAAATAGAGCTAATTAGTTAAAAAAATAGAAAGGAAAAACAGAACATATATTGTGTGAAGAATGAGTTTTTTAACTTTTTGAGTTGCGTGAGGGATTGAGGCGGTATCCTTTTTTGTGAGGAACGAAAAAAAAAGATATAGCCAAAAGCCCGACCCAGAGGGACACGCCCAGATTATATAAAATAAGCCAATGCAATTCCGAAAATAATCATCGAAATTTTGGCGATATTAAATTTGTGTCCTTCGCTGCTTTCAAAAATTATAGTTGATGATATATGGAATAATATTCCGATTACAACAGCTGTGATTTCGGTGTAATAATCATTTAAAAATGGTAAATATTCGGATGCTATTGTTCCTAGCGGTGTCATGATTGCAAATGTAATCATAAATGCAAAGATGGCTTTTTTGTTAAGATGTGCATTAATAAAAAAGGTCGTAAGGATAATGGCAATTGGTAAGTGATGTATAGCAATACCAATGGCAATATCGTGGTGGTGACTCACAGGAAATCCTTCTAGAAATGCGTGTATACATAGACTAATGAAGAGTAACCAGGGAATTTGAGACATTTTAGCATGACCATGCACATGCCCGTGTTCGGCTCCTTTGGAGAAAAACTCAAGTATGATTTGGAATAAAATCCCAAGCATTATAAACAATCCAATATTATGGTTATGCGATTCGTAAACTTCCGGCAATAAATGCATTACTGTAAGCGATAGCAAAAATGATCCACTAAATGCTAACAATAGCTTAAGATTAGTTTTATCTTTTGGTTTTAGAACCAATGCGATAATGTATCCTAATAATACAGAAAGTAAGGGTAATAAATAATTCATTTGTTTTTTTGTTTAATTGTTGATTTGTTTAATCGTTTACTCGACTAAACAATTTGTCAATTACTTAAAAATCATGATTAATCGTTCGCTATCGGTTTTGTGAAACTTTTTTAGTTTATAATCACCAAATATATCTAAAAGGAAAATCCCTGATTGTTCCATTAGATCTTCAAAATCTTTTAGGGTCAAAGCTTTTACTTTTTCGGTAAAATGAAATTTCTTGCCTTGGTCTTCAAAATCTATTTCTTTAAAAATATGTCCATCTTCTACATATCGCTTGATATGAAAATCAATATCATCGACTGTTTTTACTTCTTCAGGAACTAGTGTTTCTATTACTTGTGTTACATTCATAAAATCGATTACGGCAAAACCATATTCACTTAAACTGGCTTTTATCGCCTTTAGTGTGGTAAGATTATCGTCATCGCTTTCAAAGTAACCAAAGCTGGTAAATAAGTTGAAAATAGCATCAAATTTTTCTTCAAAGGGCTCGCGCATGTCGTGCACTTTAAAATGCAACGTTTCATTACTATTTTTACTTGCTTCGGCAATACTATTTTCGGATAAGTCAGCCCCAAGTACATTAAATCCTAATTGGTTTAAATAAATAGAATGGCGCCCTTTTCCGCAGGCTAAATCAAGTACTTTGGCTTTTTCAGGAAGATTAAGATAGTGCGTAAGATTATCCATGAAAATTTGCGCTTCTCTATAATTTCTGTCCTTATATAATATATGGTAGTAGGGTGTATCGAACCAAGATGTGAACCAGTTTTCGGATGGTTGATTTGGATTTGTTGCAGATGAGTGATGTGCTTCAGACATTTATTCTTTTTCAATTAATTCAAGTCCCGCAAATTTAGTGTATTTTTGCTGAAAAATAACTATTTCGCAAGTGATACACGAAGAATGTCGCTGTGTAAAATTGAAATTTTTTATTACAGATTGATTTTTGTTTAAATAAGTCTGTTTTAATTTAAATATAAAGATGGAAGATAATTTTAAAATGGTGGCCAAAACCTTTTTTGGCTTTGAAGAAATTTTAGCAAAAGAATTGCAATTGCTAGGAGCACAAGATGTTGAGCAAGGAGTGAGAATGGTAAGTTTTAAGGGGGATAAAGGGTTTATGTATAAGGCTAACCTTTCATTGCGTACTGCATTGAAAGTACTAAAACCGATTTATTTTTTTAGAGCTAATAACGAACAAGCTCTATATAAAGGTATTTCGGGTGTAAACTGGTCTAAACTTATAAATGCCAATCAGACTTTTGTGATTGATGCAACGGTTCATTCAGAATATTTTAATCACTCGGAGTTTGTTTCTCAAAAGTGTAAAGATGCTATTGTGGATCAGTTTAGAGAGCGTACAGGACAACGTCCTAGTATTGATAAAGCGCATCCTGATTTAAGAATAAATGTACATATTGATAAAGACCAAGTTTCGGTTGCTTTAGATACTTCGGGTAATTCACTGCATCAACGTGGGTATAGAACAGCTACAAACATTGCTCCTATAAATGAAGTATTAGCTGCAGGGATTTTGTTGTTATCTGGATGGGAAGGCCAAGGTCATTTTTTGGATCCTATGTGTGGTTCTGGAACTTTTCTTGCTGAAGCAGCTATGATTGCATGTAATATTCCAGCGAATATTAACAGAAAAGAGTTTGCTTTTGAAAAATGGAATGATTGGGATAATGATTTGTTTGATCAAATTGTAAGTAGTTTGATGAAAAAAACTAAAGAGTTTCATTATACTATAAAAGGGTTTGATAAAGCGCCAAGTGCAGTAAGCAAAGCAAAAGATAATATTAAGAATGCAAACTTAGAAGATTATATCTCTATCGAAGAGAATAATTTTTTTGATACTGAAAAAACTACCCAAGGAACTTTGCATATGGTATTTAATCCACCATATGATGAGCGTTTGGATATTCATATGGAAGAATTCTATAAGAATATTGGCGACACATTAAAGAAAAATTATCCAGGAACTAATGCTTGGTTTATTACTGCTAATCTTGAAGCTTTGAAGTATGTTGGACTTAAGCCGTCTAGAAAAATTAAGCTATTTAATGCGAGTTTAGAAGCAAGATTAGTAAAATACGAAATGTACGAAGGAAGCAAAAGAACGAAGTTTCAAGTAACAGAGTAAGGAACAAAGAAATTGAAGGTGCAAAGTGGCAAAGGTTTTGAAATGAAGGTATAACTAACTCTGAACCTCTGAACCTTTGTGCCTTTGAACCTTAAAAAATAAACAAATGACAAAATTACAAGTAAGAGCATTTTTATATCAGCTGGGCTGTTTTGCTATACTATTTATATTAGCACGATTTCTAGTTGAAAAATATACAGGATTAACTGGTTTTTGGATTCCTATGACAGCATTTGTTGTTGGAACTCTTTTGTCTCCAAAATTTCAGGCAGCTAAAACTAAAGATGGTGAGAAACTTTTTATGAAATGGATTTTCATGAAGGAAATTAAAGAAATAGGATAGTGCCAAATTATATTTTACAATTTGGTTATTTATTACAATAACCAAATTGTAAGATTATATTATTTTTTGGCTTCTGTTTCTGGTATTACAATTTTTTTCTTGTAAATAGGAATGAAATAAGAAACGGTATAGTTGAAACCAATTCCGAAATTACCATCATATGTTCGATTGAATCCTGGAATATAAAGATTGTCGAAGTTGTTTGGTTTTTTGTTTGAAACCAATGTTTTTAATTGCACACTGAAACCTACAAAAACATTATTAAAAACTTTAGCTTTTACTCCAGCATTTACTTCTATCCAGCTAGCAGATAAACCGCTAAATTTTTCACCAGAAACTTCAGGAGGAAGTTCTCCCCAGTACGGATCTGAATTGTATATTTTATAGCTATTTAATTCTTGGCTAAATGTACTAAAACCATAGCGTAGGCCTATTGATATTATGTTTTCCATATCAAGCCAGTTTTCATACAAATTGTAATCGAATCCAGCTTTTAGATAAGTTCCTTTTGTTGTTGTGTTTAATCTGTCATCATCAGTAGTCTTATTTTCGATACCTAATTCGGCAGCTAGATAATATTTCTTTGTTAATCGATAATCTCCTGTGAATTCTATTCCTTTATAATCGGAATCATAAAAACCTCGGGTTAATTTATATAAATCAACCCCAAAACGTACTCCATAACGATCAGTTTTTACAGGAATACTATCTTGTTTAACTTCCTGTGTTACCACTTTTTTAGGAGTTGGTTTTACAGGTTTCGTTTCTGTTTTATTTGTTATTGTAGTTTTGTTTGCTGTTGTTTCTTGGGCTTGAACCGTAAATAAAGACAACATAAGGCAAAAACTAAAGATATACTTTGATGTGTGTTTCATTTTCAAATTCAATGTTAGGTTCTTGTACATAAACAGCTTGCATCCAAAATCCTTCAAGATTATCTGAATCGGTTAGGATAAATGGAGAATTTCGATCTAAAGTAAATGTAGTTTTGTAACCACATGCTCTTGATACAAAAGTATTTAGATGCGTATAGTTAAATTTTATTACATCCTCATTTACTAAAGCTGGGTTTGGATCATTATAATTTAATATAAAACGATAAGTAGTGCTTTCAGCATTTGTTTTAAGTGGAATAGAAATTTTATTTCCATTAGTAATATATTTATCCGACTCAACAAGAGCATTCTCATTAAAGATAATACCTTCTGTCATTTTTTCTCCAATTACCTTTAAGTTTGTTACATTCTTAGGAGTTGAATTTGTACGATCAAAAAAGGAAATTACCAATCGAGGTGTTGTTGGAGTATTGGGATCACAAATATCATCTTTCTCACATCCTGAAAAAGTGAAGGCAATTACGATTATTATAAAAAGTATTTTTTTCATTTACTGTTTGTGATTTATACTTCACACGTTTTTATTCAATAAAACTTATCGTAGTTCCAAAAGTACAACATTTTCTACGTGATGTGTCTGTGGGAACATATCTACTGGGCGTACACGTGTAACTTTGTATTTTTCGTCCATTAATGCTAGATCACGAGCTTGTGTAGCTGAGTTACAACTTACGTAAACAACCTTTTGAGGTGCAATTTTCATAATTTGTTCAATTACATCTTTGTGCATTCCATCACGAGGCGGGTCGGTGATAATAACGTCTGGTTTACCATGTGTAGCAATAAAACTTTCGTTGAATACCACTTTCATGTCTCCAACAAAAAACTCACAATTGGTAATGTTATTGCGCTCAGCATTTGCTTTTGCATCTATAATTGCTTCAGGAACACTTTCTACACCAATTACTTTTTTAGCCTTTTTAGAGACGAATTGAGCTATTGTTCCAGTTCCTGTATAAAGATCATAAACTGTTTCGTTGCCAGAAAGACCTGCAAATTCACGTGTTATTTTGTATAACTCATAAGCTTGATCAGAATTGGTTTGGTAAAATGATTTTGCATTGATGCTAAATTTTAACCCTTCCATTTCTTCCAGAATGTAATTTCTACCTTTATATAGCTTTACATCCTGATCGTAAATTGTATCGTTAGCTTTTCCGTTTACAACATATTGTAGCGATGTTATTTCTGGAAATTTATCATAAAGATGATCCAAAAGTAATTCTCTGTTGGCTTTATCTTCTTCAAAAAACTGAATCAATACCATGATTTCTCCAGTAGAAGCAGTACGAATCATAAATGTTCTTAATAATCCAGAATGTTCTCTTGGGTTAAAGAAGGCTAAGTTATGTTCATTAGCAAAAGCTCTGATTTCATTTCTAATTGCATTTGAAGGATCTTCTTGGAGATGACATTTATTAATGTCAAGAATTTTATCCCACATTTTAGGAATATGAAATCCTAATGCATTACGATTTCCTAAATCTTCGGTACTATCAATTTCTTTTTCGGTTAACCAACGGCTATTCGAAAATGAAAATTCCATTTTGTTTCTGTAGAAAAACTGTTTCTCTGAACCTAAAATGTTTTCAAATTCAGGAAGTTCAATTTTACCTATGCGTTGTAAGTGATTCTTAACTTCATTTTGTTTGTAATACAACTGTTGGCTGTATTTCATGTTTTGCCATTTACAACCTCCACAAACACCAAAATGTTCGCAAATTGGTTCTATGCGATGTTCTGATAGTTCATGAAATTTTACTGCTTTCCCTTCGTAATACGCTTTGCGTTTTTTAAAAGTTTGCACATCTATCACATCTCCCGGAACTACGTTCGGGATAAAGATTACTTTTCCGTCAGGAGCTTTTGCTACTGATACGCCTTTTGCTCCAGCATCAAGGACTTGTATTTGATGAAAGACAACTTTGTCTGTATTTTTTCTTCCCATAGCGCAAAAATAAGGGTTTGTAAACTTTTATAAATTTAAATTTGAAAATATTTTATCAAATTCTTTTATTTAACATTTCTTTTGTGTTTAAAAGTTAACTTTGTTTTTATCTAGATACCCCAAATTCTACGGCTTAATCAGGAACTTATACTATTTTTATGAAGTTGTATCACATGTTGTCGAAGATTAGTTTTTTGAAGAAAAGCTATGCCTTTAAATTTCTCTTTATTGCTTTTATAGGCATTCATATTCCGTTAATCGGAATTTTGTTTTTTGTACTATATAGTAACCATTCAATTTCGGCTAATTCAATTTTGATTTTTTCATTAATAATGACTTTACTAGCTACTGTAGTTACATTATTGATTATTAATCGATTAATGAAGCCAATTGTTGTGGCATCAAAAGCGTTGAATGAATACAGAACAAATCGGAAACTGCCTGTTTTACCATTTCAGTACGAGGATGAAGCAGGATTATTAATGCGTAATATTCAGGAATCTATTGATGAGGCAGAAAGTTTTATCAATGAGAAACAAGATTTAATTTATATGATTTCTCATGATTTAAGAAATTTTGCTGGAAACCCACAAGGATTAGCAAAATTAATTATTGAAGAAAATCCATCAGATTCAGTTAAGAACATGGCAGAGTTGATCTGTGAATCAACAGATTTACAGTTTCGATATATTGAAAATTTTATTAAATTATTAAAGCAACAAGATGAAATTGCTAAATCTAGCTCAATAGCAAAAACAATTCAAATAGCACCAATTCTTCCTGCTGTAAATGAGCAAGTATCTCAACTTCTAGCTCAAAAAAACATTAAGTTAGTTTCAGATATCACTGTTGATGAAGCCGTGCTTAAAATTGATGCAGAATTATTGATTCAGGTTCTGGTGAATTTGATTAGTAATGCAATTAAATTTTCTTATGCAGGAAGTGAAATTTCATTGCAAATTTTCAGAGACAATGAAAAATTCGTTTTTACCGTTTCGGATAAAGGAATTGGATTTGATCAAACTCAAATTGAAGAGTTGTTTAAAAAGTTTACTAAAATGGGTAAATTAGGAACTGCCAACGAAACTTCTACAGGTATTGGATTGTATTTATGCAAAAAGATAATTGATAAAAACGGAGGTGAATTAAGTGCAATGAGCCTTGGGATAAATAAAGGAGCGACTTTTACAATCGTCTTTCCTTGTAATAATGCGGAGAAATTAAGTTTTTGAGGTTCTGAGATAAATGTAAAAAAACTTAGTACCTCAGAACCTTTGCAACTTTGAACCTTTTTCGATTAGTCAAATAGATCAGAAGATAAATAACGATCACCTCGATCGCAAATTATAGCTACAATTACTCCCGATTCTATTTGATTGGCAATTTTTAAAGCCACGGCTACAGAACCTCCGCTGCTCATTCCTGCGAAAACTCCTTCTTCAAGAGCTAATCGTTTCGTCATTTCACGAGCTTCTTGTTCGCTCACATCTACAACAGTATCTACTTTTTTTGCATCAAATATTTTTGGTAAATATTCTTTTGGCCATTTTCTTATCCCTGGAATTTGAGAACCATCGCTTGGTTGTGCTCCAATGATTTGAATATCAGTATTTTTCTCTTTAAGATAAGTTGATGTGCCAATAATAGTTCCTGTGGTTCCCATTGCTGAGACAAAATGAGTTACTTTTCCATCAGTATCATTCCAAATTTCTGGACCAGTGGTTTTGTAATGTGCTTTCCAGTTGTCATCGTTAGCAAACTGATTAAGCATGATATAACCGCCTTCGGCAACTTTTCTTTCAGCATAATCTCTCGAACCAATTATTCCTTCGCTAGCAGGCGTTAAAATGACTGTAGCACCATAGGCACGCATAGTTTGTACTCGTTCTTTGGTAGAATCTTCAGGAAGAATTAATTCGATATTAATTCCCATCAATTGTGCAATCATTGCCAAAGCTATCCCTGTATTACCACTTGTGGGTTCAATAAGTTTATCGCCTTTTTTGATATCACCTCTCTCCAGAGCCGAAAAAATCATATTATATGCAGCTCTATCTTTTACGCTGCCCCCAGGATTGTTCCCTTCAAGCTTTAATAAAAGTTTTACATTTTTGTTTTTTACTAAATTCACGGTCTCCATTAAGGGAGTGTTTCCTATCAGGTTTACTAATGTATGAGTGTTCATATTATTTTTTTTCTTTTACTTTAACTTCGGTTGTGGTAGTATTGGTTACAATTGACTTTTCTGGAATTGATTTGGTAATCCATGCATTTCCCCCAATAATACTGTCTTTGCCAATAGTCGTTTCGCCTCCTAAAATTGTAGCGTTGGCATAGATGCAGACATTTTCTTCAACAGTAGGATGTCTTTTTGCATTTTTCATTTCTTTGGTAATACTTAATGCGCCTAAAGTTACTCCTTGGTATATTTTTACATGTTTTTTTATAACAGTTGTTTCTCCAATTACAATCCCTGTCGCATGATCAATAAAAAATGGTGAGGCAATTGTTGCACCTGCATGAATATCTGTTCCTGTAATTCGATGCGCATATTCGCTCATTAATCTTGAAAAGAGCAATAGGTCCAATTTATATAATTCATGGCTTAATCGGTATATAGCGATAGCGTAAAAGCCAGGGTAAGCAAGGTATACTTCTTCCAGACTATTTGAGGCAGGATCATTTTCTAAAATGTATGTTGCATCCTGAATTAGTTTTTCTAAAACAATAGGTAGTTTTTCCAGAAATTGCTCCCAAATAGATTCACATGTTTTTTCTGGCTTTTTGCAGGCTATTATGGCTATTTCTTTAAAACATTTTTCAAGTTCATTGATACTTTTGTCTAAAGGAGCATTAGAATCGAATAAAGTGTAAAAAAGCTTTTCTGTAAAATCTTCTGTTTTGGTTTTGATTCCATAGTTTATAGAAGAGTGACTCTTTAAAGCATTTATGTTCTGGATAATCATATTTTTTGTCACAATTATTTAATTGAATTGTTAGTTTGAAACGCTAAAAGTAATGTGTTTTTTATAAATAGAAGTAGTAATTAGTTAAAGAAATTTAACCGTTAACATTCTATTTGCAATAATTAAAAATATTTAATCAGCTTGAAAGTATCTGTTATATAATAATTTAAAAGAGTAAATTAGCTTATGTAAAATTATTAAAATGAAAACAAACGGAATGTTTAAAAGTGCTCTTTCTCATATTTCTTATCCCGAAAGTGAAAAAGTTTCAGGAAAATCTATTCAAAGCCCTATTTTGGCATTAATTGTTGCTGCTCATCCAGAATTTACCAGAGAAGGTTATATTTCTATAAAGGAACTGAATGTATTTCGTGAAAAATATATTTCGAATTATTTATCTTCGGAGTTAGGAGTACTTTCTAGTCTTGAAAAAAGTGTAATGGGATCGCTGGCGGACGAAAAATTATTAGTGAGTGCTGTTGAAGATGAAGTAGAGGTAAGGAGTTTTGGTCAAAAAATAGCAGATAAAGTAGCTGATTTCGGTGGGAGCTGGACTTTTATTATATTATTTATTGCTTTTATAATACTCTGGATTTCCATTAATATTTACATTTTGGTAAATAAAGGTTTTGATCCCTATCCGTTTATTTTACTTAATTTGATTTTGTCATGCGTTGCTGCTTTGCAGGCTCCAGTAATTATGATGAGTCAAAATCGTCAGGAAGAAAAAGATCGCGATAGGGCAAAAAAAGATTATATGATTAATCTTAAATCAGAATTAGAAATAAGAATGATGCACGAAAAATTAGATCATTTAATTATGCATCAACAACAAGAATTAATAGAAATTCAGAAAGTTCAAATCGAAATGATAAATGATATTTTGAATCAGATTAAGAAATAGATTTTCGGATTTATGAAACTTTAGTAGTAGTGTTTGTATGCATAACCCAATATCATAATTAGACTATTAAGGATGCCAAAAAACCAAAGTGGTTTTTTGTAATTCCGGCTTTTATCAAAAAAATATAAAGCAACAATTCCTAAAAATAAAAGACTAGTATATAGTGCTGGATACATTTCAAATGCGCCTTTAAAATCGCCTTTAAAAAGTAAGAATAAAGCACGTTGAAATCCACATCCTAAACACTCTATTCCAAAGAGGGTTTTGCTTAGGCAGGGTAGCATATATTTTTCTAGATTCAAGAGATTTGTTTTTTTACAATTTTACGAAAAATAGTTCAATCTGTTTCAAGAATAATTAAATGCTATTTTAAAGTTGATTACTTTTGAAATCTGATAATTTATAAAAATGAAAAAGTTAAGAATCCCAATAATGATAATTGCAATTTTGATTGCATTATATGAGCAGTCATCTACTGATAAAAATGTATACATTACAATTGTAGCGATTGTAATTTTCATGATAGGGATGATGCAGTTAAGTGCAAAAACGCCAAGTAAGAACCAAGATAAAGAGGAGCAAGATGTTGAATAAAGGTGATAAGGTTTCAGTACTGGATGAAGCCATAAATGGAGTAGTGTTATCTGTTAAAAACAACGAGGTAACTATAGAAACAGAAGACGGATTCATGATGACATTTTTTGTCAACGAGTTAATTAAAATGCAAGATACCAGTAATTTAATGAATTCTATTAAAAGAATTGATTTAAATGAGGTTTCAAAAGAAAAAGAAGAGCCAAAAGCAAGGAGTTTTGTGAAAGAGCGTAAGGATAAACGTGAAATTCCAGCTCCAGAATTTGATTTGCATATCGAAAAGTTAGTGCCAAATAAACGCGGAATGTCTAATTACGATATTTTGACTTTACAGACAGAAACGGCTAAACGACACATTGAATTTGCTATCAGAAATCGCATTCCTAAAATTGTTTTTATCCACGGTGTTGGTGAAGGGATTTTAAAAGCGGAACTTGATTTTTTGTTAGGTCGTTATGACGGAATTGATTTTCAAGATGCCAATTATCAGAAATATGGTTTAGGGGCAACCGAAGTTTATTTTAAACAAAACACTAAATAAAGCCTATTTTAAGGTGTGAAATAAACTAAGTGTAAGTGTAAAAAAAACGTCTGTTTTTAAAATAAATTTCATTAAGAAACTCATTTTAAAAACAGACGTTTTTGTAAGAATATGTTTTTTTAATATCAAGAAAAAACACTCAAAAAGAAATGCGAAAAGGTTCTTCTTGAGTGTTTGAGTTTGTTCTAATTCGGAGTAGTTATTATTGTTCCTAAGACAAAATTATTACCTAAATTGAAATCATTATTTCCTTTTTGTAATGAAACATTTTTAAGAGTTATGGTGTGTACAAAGTTATTTCCATTTGTTGTTGTTGAAACTTCTATGATACCACTATCTTCAGCAACTCCGTTTTTACCAGCCCATATTTGAGTGATTGCAGGTATAGAAGGAGGGCTTGTTTGACAGAAATAATCTGGAGATAAAGGAGAGGCAAATACACGATAAAATACTTTATTTGTCGTGTCATTGATTAATCCAGTTCTTGGTTTATTTAAAGGAGTAGATTCATTTGCAATTAAAGAAGAGTCGATATTATCAATAGTAAGTGATGCGGTTTCATTAAAATTGTATATCTGTTTTGAAACTGTACATTGCTTTGCATTTGATGGGACGAAAGTTAATGGCATGTCTGTTATCGTAGTCACATAATCTCCGAATGGGAAGCTTTCATATGTTTGTGGTCCGCTAGGTTTGTTAAATGTTATATCTTTAAAAATAATACTATATGTATATCCTTTTATTCTAGTGCTACCGTTGGTTTCATCTGGAGGGGTTTTATTTACTCTTGTTGTTATTTCGATTACTCCAGAGGTGGCTATCCACTCTTCAATTACATTTGGAGTTGCAGGTGGAATAACATCACACATATTGTTTATAGTAACTTTACCATTATAAGCGCGATAAATAACACGATTTGTAGTAAGGTCGATATTGTAGCGTTTTGGCTCTAGTGGGGTGCCTACAGAAGGTTCTCCTGCAAAAACACTTTTAGGAAGATAAAGTAATAATGATTCTTGTTCTTTTAGTTTAAAAATAAGACTGTTTGAAGAATTATTATCAGGACAAATTGAAGGTAGTATGTTTTGAAATTCAATAGAGTCAACAGATATATCTCCATCGTCACAACCGTTTAATAGAAGGGCAAATAATGCTATGCTTATGATTTTTTTCATTATGTTTTTATTTGGGTCAAAAATAGTGAAAAAAATGATAATTGATATTTAAGAATAGACAATTGATATTTCATAACTTTGCCACAATGAAAAAAGTATATCTCGATAACGCCTCTACAACTGCCATTCGACCAGAAGTCATCCAAGAAATGACCAAAGTAATGACAGAAGATTACGGAAATGCATCCTCTCCACATAGTTTTGGGCGAAATGCTAAGACAATTTTGGAACTTTCAAGGAAAAGCATTGCGAAACAGTTAAATTGTTCAGCACAAGAAATTATTTTTACTTCTGGAGGTACCGAAGCTAATAATTGGATACTTCGTTCAGTTGTAAAGGATTTAAAAATCGAACGTATAATAACGACTAGAATTGAGCATCATGCTGTTTTGCATACTACTTTGGTCTTAGAATCAGAATATAATATTACGATTGATTATGTCAATATTAACTCTGATGGATCGATTGATCTAACTCACTTGTCAAATTTATTATCAGAAGAGAAGAAAACACTGGTGAGTTTGATGCATGTTAATAATGAAACAGGGACAGTTTTAGATTTAGATAGAGTTGGTGTGATATGTAAACAATATGATGTGTTGTTTCATTCAGATACGGTACAATCTGTAGGCAAAACTAAAATAGATTTACAAAATAGCCCTTTGGATTTTATAGTTGCAAGTGCTCATAAATTTCATGGACCTAAAGGAATTGGTTTTGCTTTTGTTCGAAAAAACTCTGGATTGCAGCCATTGCTTTTTGGCGGAGAACAAGAAAAAGGACTGAGAGCAGGTACAGAAGCAGTACATCAAATTGCTGGAATGGCAAAAGCCTTGACGCTTTCATACGAAAACTTAGAAAGTGAAGAGAAATATGTTAGAGAATTGAAATCATATTTGATTAATCGTTTAGAAATTGAATTTCCAGATTTCAGAATTAATGGAAAAAGAGATGATTTTTATACAATCCTGAATGTAATATTGCCTTTTTCAGCAGATAAAACCTCAATGTTGCTTTTTAGTTTAGATATGAAAGGAATTGCAGTTTCTAGAGGAAGCGCTTGCCAATCGGGGAGTGTACGTCCATCTCATGTTTTAAAAGAAATGCTATCAGAAGCAGATCTAAAACTTCCGAATTTGCGAATTTCATTGAGTCATTACAATACCAAAGAGGATATTGATTGGCTTATTGATAGCCTGAAGACTATATAAAATCTGAAGCTTAAAAGATTAAAATGTAAAAAGTGTTACAATAAATCACTTTTTACATTTTATACAAAAAGACTATTTACGTATTACTTTTACCTGAGAGTCGTTTGTTAGTTTTATAATTGTGGATGGTTTTCCAGCTATTTTATCACGATATAAATTTACTACATAATCTACCCCTTTGATAATTTCAGGATTAATATCTTTGAAAGCTATAGGAGTAGGTTGACCAGAAATATTAGCCGAAGTTGATACTAAAGGCTTTTTCATTCGCTCTAAAAGTTTAAAACAAAAAGGTTCTTTAACTATTCTGATGCCCAAAGAATTATCTGGTGCAATAATATTAGGAGCTACATTTCGAGGTTTGTCTAAGATAATCGTAGTTGGTTTTTCGGATAAATCCAAAATTTGCCAAGCTACTTCAGGAATATCTTTGAATACATTGTACATCATTTTTTCGCCATTCATCAGGCAAATCATACTTTGAGTTTCGGCTCTTTGCTTGAGTTTGTATATTTTAGCAACGGCTTCAGGGTTTGTTGCGTCACAACCAATTCCCCAAACAGTATCGGTTGGGTAAAGTATTATTCCGCCATCTTTGATGACTTCGTACGCGTTTTGAATTTCTGTGTTTATGTCTTGACTCATAAGTTTGATTTTAAATGAGAAATATTTTTGATAATAACAGTACCTAACTGATGTTAGGATGTTAGTTTGTTTATAATTTGAACAATCTTTTCTAAATTTTCACGAGTAAGTCCCACATAAAGGGGTAAGCAAACTATTCGTGAAGCAATAGATTCTGATATTGGCATTTCTGTTCCGTTTGTATAATTAATGGTGTTTAGAGATGGGTAGAAATAACGTCTAGGAATTATATTTTCTTTTTGTAATTCTTCTTGAACTCTCAATAATGTAGTTTCAGAATCAAATAACAAAGGATAATAACTATGATTCCAGTCTGTATTCTCTCTTATTTTTATGCTTTTTAAGTTGCTGAAATTTAGATTTTCATTGTAAAAATCAGTTACTTTTTTTCTTTCAGAAATGATATGTTTCATATATGGAAAAATTGCCAATCCCATAGCCGATTGCAATTCAGAAATTTTTGCATTAATCCCAAGACCATGAAATTCTAAAGGACCATTATGTCCAAAATTATGGCTATAAAATAATTGATGATGCGTTTTTTCGTCGTTACAAAACATAGCCCCACCTTCACCAGTATGAAATAACTTTGTTGCATGAAAACTACAAGTGCTTACATCTCCAAAATTAAAAAGAGATTGGTTATTGTATTTAACACCAAAACAATGTGCAGCATCATAAATTACTTTTAGATTGTGCTTTTTTGCAATGGCCTCTATGGCGGTTACGTGGCATGGATTCCCAAAAACATGTGTTGCTAATATTGCAGTGGTTTTATTCGTTATTGCCGCTTCAATTTTGGTTTCGTCTATAGTTAAATAGTCAGGATGTATATCTACAAAAACAGGTTTGCAATTTTCCCATACAATTGCAGCAGAAGTAGCTACGTAAGAGAAAGGAGTTGTTATTATTTCGCCTCCTTTACCAAATAGTTTCAAGGCTATTTGAATGGGAATTGTACCGTTATTAGTAATCGTTAAGTTAGAAACATTAAGATAATCTTTAAGTTTATGTTCTAATTCTAATGTAAGTTCCCCACGGTTTGTGAGCCAAGCTTTATCCCACGCACGTTTTACATAAGAATTGTATTCTTCTTGTGGAGGTAAAAAAGTTTTGGTTACAGGAATCATTTAATTATGGATTTAGTGAGTTTAATTAACCGTTAAGGGTAAAACTATTGTTATATTTGCGGGGTAAAAATAGGAAAAGAAACCTAATTTATTAGTATAAGTCAATATTATAAAAGGAGAAGAAAAAATCTTAATGTCAGACTTCTTTGAAGAACAATAATTTAAGAGAAGTTTTCCCTGTATAGGGAAAATACTTTTTATAGGCTTATTACAGAATTTAGAGACATAATAAACCCAAAATAAAATTAAGAATACTATGGAAATCAACACTTTTTTGCAAAATTTTGCAGATATTTTAGATGATACAGATGCAATATTAATAAAACAAGAAACTGTTTTTAGAGATTTAGAAGAATGGGATTCGTTAACAGCCTTATCATTAATAGCTATGGCAGATGAAGAATATTCAGTAAAATTAACGGGAGATGATATTAAATCTTCGGCAACATTAAACGATATCTTCGAAATAATAAAAAATAAAGGGTAATATAAGATGGCTACTTTTTCAGTAAATAATATTGCAATAAAAGGTATTTCATGTTGCGTTCCAAAATACACGGAACGCAACATTGATTTAGATATATTGACACAAGAAGAAATTCAAAAATTCATTGATGCAACCGGAGTTGAAGAGCGTCGTGTCGCAACCAAAGAAATTTGTACTTCTGATTTATGCTGCGAGGCTGCTGAAAAATTAATCAAAGATTTAAATTGGCAGAAAGAAGAAATAGAAATTTTAGTTTTTGTTTCTCAAACTGCCGATTATATTTTACCCGTTTCTGCAGCGATACTTCAGGACAGATTAGGATTATCTACAAATTGTATTGCTTTTGATGTGCCATTAGGATGTTCAGGATACGTTTATGGTATGTCGATAATTGCTAGTATGATGAATTCAACTGGAATCAAAAAAGGATTGCTTTTAGCAGGAGATACCAGTAGTAAATTGCTTTCAAAATCAGATAAAAGTACAGTTCCACTTTTTGGAGATGGAGGTAGTGCTACAGCATTTGAGCTTGATGAAAAAGCAGAGCGCTTGCTTTTTGATTTGGGTACAGACGGTTCCGGTTATAAAACGATAATTGTAAATGATGGAGGTTCGAGAAACAGAGCAAATTCTGATTCCTTAACCTATCATACTATTTCTCCAGGAATCGAAAGAAACGCCTGTCAGCTAATTTTAGATGGAATGGATGTTTTTAGTTTCGGAATTTCTCAAGCACCTAAGACAGTAAATAAACTTATCGAAAAATTTGAAATTGATAAAGAAGCCATAGATCATTTTGTATTTCATCAGGCAAATTTGATGATGAATAAAATGATTGTTAAAAAACTAAAACTACCCGTTGAGAAAGTACCTTATTCATTGAAAGAATTTGGAAATACATCATCTACAACAATTCCATTAACAATAGTAACGGAATTAAAAGATAGCCTTACTAATGCTACTCAGGATTTAATTTTATGTGGATTTGGAGTTGGTTTATCTTGGGGAACGGCCAAAATCAGGCTGGATAACGTTATAATTTCAGATTTATTAGAAATATGACAACAAATTTAAATTACGTAGACGAAGCGGTTTATCAAAAAGAGAAATCTTTATTTTTTGATGAATCTTGGATATTAGTTGCTCATAAAAATGAATTATTAAACAATAATGATTTTGTAACTTTTGAGTACTATGGAGATAAAATTTTTGTCCAAAACTTTAATGGTACAATAAAGTCCTTTCAAAATGTGTGTTTGCACAGATTTAATACAATACATCAGGAACCTTATGGAAATAGAGTTTCTTCTTGTTTATACCATAATTGGACTTATGGAAAAAAAGGTAATGTAATAGGTCTTATGTGCCGAAACTCATTCGAGAAAGATGATATTAATGAATTAAGGCTTAAAGAGTACGAAGTTGGTTATTGCGGAGATTTTGTTTTTATAAAATTAAATAATCAGCTAGATAAAAGTTTAGAACAGTATTTAGGAAACATATTTACTTCGCTAGAAGATATAAGTAAACACTTTGGAACAAAAACAATTGATTATACAATTGAACACAATGTAAATTGGAAACTTTTGGTCGAAAATGTTTTGGAGTGCTACCATTGTACTTCCGTGCATGAAAATTCATTTGCAAAAATGGGATTTGGTTCCGTTTCTCCCGAAAAATTTGATTTTTACAATGCACACAGCTGGTGTGAATTTCCAAAGGGAGAAAGTGCAAAACAAAGTAAAATTATAGAAAAGGCATTATCAAGTAGAACTTTTAAAACACAAGGTTACTTGCATTTTTATAGCTATCCTAATGCATTTATAAGTTCAGTAGAAGGAAAAGGATTTTATTTTGGTTTTATGCTTCCTGAGTCGCCTTCTAAAACAAATTTAAGAGTACGCTATTTCTCTCCTAAATTTGATAAAGACCTAAGCGAGTCAGAGCAAAATATTATTGATTTTATTAATAATAGTTCTAATGAATCTTTAGATTTAGTTTTAAAAGAAGATAAAAAAATTACAGAAAATATCCAATCGAACTTAGTGAATTTTAAGGACAGCTCACCAATATTTGGTGATGAAGAATTTAGAATTTTAAAGTTTTACGAATATTTTAATGATAAAAAAGAATTAAAAGATATATAATGAATCCATTTGATTTATCAGGAAAAAAAATAATAGTAACTGGAGCATCTTCGGGTATTGGTTACGAAACTTGTTTAGCTATAACTAGACAAGGCGGTACTTTTATAGCTATAGCAAGGCGTAAAGATTTTCTCGAAAACTTAATAGAGGAATGTGGAAATGAAAATAGCTTTATAGTTGCCGATTTATCTAAAATGGATGATATTAAAGCTATTGTTGATACCATCGAAAATGTAGATGGAATTGTGCATTCGGCAGGAGTTGTATCCTTAGCACCAGTTAAGTTTTATTCAGAAGAATTAATGAATGAAATGCGAGCGATAAATTTTGATTCAATTGTATATCTAATCAATTTAATTTTTAAAAAGAAAAAAATAAATAAAGGAAGCTCTATTGTTTTGGTTTCATCAATTGCAGGTTTGTTTGGAATGAAAGGAAATGGAATTTATGCAGCAAGCAAAGGCGCATTAATTGCGATTTCGAAAGTTTGGGCTAGCGAATTTGCGACAAGTAAAACCCGTGTAAATTGTGTTTCGCCAGGAATGGTTAAAACTGAAATAACATCCAAGTCTATAGAAGATTTATCTTTAGAAGTAATTCAGCAAGATGAAAAGAAATACCCTTTAGGTTACGGAGACCCAATTCAGGTTGCAAATCCAATCGTTTTTTTACTATCTGATGCAAGTAGCTGGATTACGGGGCAAAATATAGTTTTAGACGGAGGAAGAACATCAACGATATAATTCTGACAATGAAAGCTAATATAAAAGCCATTTCGTATTATTTACCCGAAGCTATTTTATCTAATGATTTAATTAATCAGGAATTTCCAGAATGGGATATTGAAAAAATCAGTTCAAAAACGGGGATCAATTCTCGTCATATAAGTGCAGATGATGAATTTTCATCAGATATGGCTGTTAAAGCTGCTGAGAAATTATTTTCAGAGCATAATATAGATAAATCGACTATTGATTTTTTATTGTTTTGTACACAGAGTCCAGATTATTTTTTGCCAACTACAGCTTGTATTATACAGGAGAAATTAGGATTAAATACCACCATAGGAGCCTTAGATTTTAATTTAGGATGTTCAGGATTTGTATATGGTTTGAGTTTAGCAAAAGGACTGATTGCTGGAGGAATGGCAAATAATGTTTTGTTGATTACTTCAGAAACCTATTCAAAATTTATTCACCCAAAAGATAAAAGTAACAAAACTATTTTTGGTGATGCTGCTGCTGCGACATTAATAAGTAGTAAAGCAGGGTTTTGTTCAATTGGTGATTTTGTTTTTGGGACGGATGGGAAAGGAGCCGAAAATTTAATTGTAAAACAAGGAGGGATGCGTTTTCCGGTTTCAAATAATAACGAAGATATTTCTGATGAGTTTGGGAATGTTAGAAATGATAAGAATCTATTTATGAATGGAACAGAAATCTTCAATTTTACAGGAGAATTTGTTCCAAAACTTACAGAAGCCATTTTAGAAAAATCTAATTTGACTAAAGAAGATATAGACTTATTTATTTTTCATCAAGCAAATAAATACATGCTTAATCATTTGAGAAAAAAAATCAAAATCCCTGAAGAAAAATTCTTCATAGCCATGCAACATTGTGGTAATACAGTTTCGTCTACAATTCCGATTGCATTGTATGAGGCTCAAAAAGAGAATAGGCTAGTAAATTGTCATAATTTGATATTAGCTGGTTTTGGAGTAGGATATTCTTGGGCGGCATGTAATTTAATAATTGAGTAATGAAGAATTTAATAATAATAGGAGCCAGAGGATATGGCCGTGAGGTTCATGATCTAGCAAAGCAATGTTCGGGATATAATACTGAATATGTCTTGAAAGGTTTTTTGGATGATAAATCAGATGCACTAGAAGGTTTTGGAAATTACCCAGAAATCATCTCATCAGTCGAAAGTTATGAAATTCAAGAGAATGATGTTTTTGTTTGTGCTTTAGGAAGTGTAAAATGGAAAAAGCATTATGTAGAGCTAATTCTAGACAAAGGAGGGAAGTTTATTAATTTAATTCATCCTTCTACAATTTTAAATACAAATGCTATTCTAGGTAATGGATTAATAGTTTTTATGAACTCCAATATTAGTAATGATTGTGTTATCGATGATTTTGTTACAATACAAGGCTTCGTAGGATTAGGACATGATACAAAGTTGGGTAAATGGTCTCATTTAAACGCTTATTGCTTTACGGGAGGATTCGTTGTATTAGAAGAAGAAGTTTGTTTAAACACAAGAGCTACAATATTGCCAAACGTTGTTGTTCGAAAAGGGGCTACAGTTGGTGCGGCAAGCTTAGTTATTAGGAACGTAAAAGAGAATACTACGGTTTTTGGAGTCCCAGCGAAAAAATTAGAATTTTAAGTTAAATATAAAAAACATGTAGTCCTTTCAATAGTTATATTGAGCAGGTAATTAACTACATCATAGATATAATTTCATGAGAGATCAACATAATATTATTTTAAATTGGCAAGGTAATTCAGAACAACCATTGGTAAGTGTTTTATGTGACACTTATAATCATGAGAATTTTATTCGTGAAGCTTTAGAGGGGTTTTTAAATCAAGAAACTAATTTTCCTTTTGAAATAATCATACATGATGATGCATCTACAGATAAAACGGCAGAGATTGTAAAGGAATTTGTAGATCGATATCCATTAATAATTAAACCAGTTTTTCAAAAAGAAAATCAATATTCTAAAAAGATAAATTTTTGGAGTGACGTTACTTTTCCAATGGCACAAGGAAAATATATAGCTTTGTGTGAAGGAGATGATTATTGGGTTGATGTTTTAAAATTACAAAAACAAGTTGATTTTCTAGAAAGTAACGATGATTACGCAATTACATGGACAGATTATTACACTAAAAAAGGAGAAGAATTACTTCCTAATGAGTTTAGAACTACTTTACCATTGGTCTATACAATTGATTTTGATAATCTTTTTGTACCATATTGCACAAATACACTTACATGTGTATTTAGAAAATCAGCTGTAGATCCTTTAGATTATAAGAAGTTTGTTTATGGTAAGGACAATACCCTCTATTCTTTGGCATTGTGTCACGGAAAAGGAGCTTATATGAATTTTCAAAGTGCAGTTTATAGATGGCATCCTGGAGGAGTATATTCACTAAGATCTCCTTTCTTTCAACGCTATTCATCATATCTTAATGTAAAAGAAATATATGAATGTATTCCAGAAGCAAGGACAAAGAATATTAAAAGGATAAAGAGATTATTATTAAAATATTCCGCTTTGGAAGCTTTAAAACTGCTGAAAGATAAAAATCAAGATCAAAGTGAACCTAAAAAAGCAATTAAAGAATTTTTAGCGCATGCAAGTTTTTTTGCTAAGATAAAATTTCTTTGGCGTTATATTAAATCTAGGATATAGAAAAAAAATACTGTTTTTTCCATCTAAATATAGACTTTAAAAATAAAATTATTTTATCTAATTTATTTATTTTTTGAAAGAGTTCACTTTCGTTTTTCTTTAAATAGTTGTAATATGAAATGTTGTATTTGTCAGCATTTCTAATTGTACGTATTAGAGTTCTATTTATGTGTTTTTCAAGTAAATCATGATCGAATTTTTTTAGTTTTTCATTTTGTGAAAACAAAAATTTAGAAGCTTTTATTGCTTCAATAATTTCGGAAGGCATGAGACCTCTTTTTACAGAAATAGCATTTAAATAAGAGTCTATTTTGGGATTTGTGAATTCTATTTCAAATTCTTTTAGCTGGTTAATTTTTATTCTTCGAATGGCTTGTGCCTCATTAGATATTCGGGTTTTACTAATGTTATTAGTATGCCATCTGTATAGAAGTAATGATTCAGGTATGTTGTAAAATTTTGTTTTGGTTATCAATCGAGTCCATAAATCATAATCTTCTGAAATTATATATGAATTATCAAAAATTAAACCAGACAAGGCGTCTTTTCTTAACATAACAGTAGGGTTCCCTATACTGCAGCTATGTAAAAAGGATACTTTTATTTCGTCATGTTTTTCACTATGAGTAACTACATTTTTTTTTAATCCAAAAAAAGTAAATCCACTTCCACATACTCCAATTTCAGGATTCTTCTTGAGGATATCTACTTGTCTTTCAAAACGATTTGGTAAGGAGATATCGTCAGCATCCATTAAAGCAATGAACCTTCCTTTTGATGCGAAAATTCCTTCGTTTCTAATGTTGGCAGGACCAACATTAGATTCCTTATTGATTACAATAATTCGGGAATCTTTTTGTTTATATTCTAAGATTATTTCTAAACTGTTGTCAGTAGATTTGTCGTTTAAAAGAAGTAGTTCGAAATCTGTATGTGTTTGATTTAAAATGCTTTCTATGCTTTCTTTTAAGAAAGGCTCAGCATTGTAAACGGGCATTATAACAGAAATTTCAGGAGTTTGCATGATATTTGTACTTAACAAAAAAAGGACAAATATATAATATTCCTTTTCAATTGTTGATAACCTCGAAAAAATAATTTAATTAATATTAGTGTGTTTTTTGCCATAATTAAAAAGAAATAAAATCATCTTTGTTTCTTTTTATGATTATCTATATTGTTAAAATTGCTCTATTGTAGGTATAAGGAATAATTTAATAAGGATTTTTGTTAATTTATTAAAGAAAGGTAAATTGTGGAGTGAAGTTCTTTTTAATTGAAGTTTAAGAAAAAGAATTATATTAAGTAGGTTGTGGATGTATAAAATAAAAATTCGGAAAATAGAAATTGGTAATTTAACTAGATGAGGTGATTTTTTTAATTTTAAGCCATTTGTAATTTGAAGTGTTAAATTCTATGTGTATTTTTGTTAGTTTATAAGAATAACTCAATAAAATTAAAATAAATTTAATTTTTAATTTAGAACTGCATATTTGCAAAATACAACCAATAATCCAATGAAAATATTACATATATCAGCTGCTAAAGCATGGGGAGGAAATGAGCAACAATTGATTTATTGCATTCCTGAACTAAATAAGATAGGAATTGAAAATGTGGTTTTTGGAATTAAAGATTCAGTTCTTGAAAAACAATGTTTGATAAATGGTTTTCCTTTTATACAAATTAAAGACAAAAAATTAAGCAAATTTTCAAATTTTAAATACATTAAAGAGTTACTAGATAAAGAAAAACCAGATTTATTACATCTTCATACAAGTAATTCTTTGACATTTTATGTCTTAAGTGATTTTTTTCTGAGATTGAAGATAAAAACTGTTTTTTCAAAAAAAGCTATTAGTGCAAGTAGTAGTTATGTAAGTAAATTTAAATATAACTATAAAGGTATCGACGCAATATTTTGTGTATCTAAATCTGTTGAAAATAATTTTTCGCAGGTTCTTTCAGATGAGAATAAAAAGAAATTAATCGTTATTCCAGATTGTGTTTCTTTAGATATTTTAAATAAAATAGCAAAAGTAGATTTAAGACAAAAATATGCCATAAATAAAAATAATTTTATAATAGGTAATATTGCTAATCATACAGATGCAAAAGATCTAAAAACGTTTATTAAAGTTGCTGATTATTTGATAAATGAGCTAAAAAGAGATGATGTAGTTTTTCTTCAAATAGGGGAGTTCTCAAAATTAACAGATGAATACCTGAATATTATCAAAGAAAAAGAGCTTGAAAAGTTTATAATCTTTACTGATAAAATTGAAGATGCTTCTACTTTGAATGTTCAGTTTGATGTTTTTTTAATGACATCCCAAAGAGAAGGTGGGCCTACATCTGTTTTAGAGGCTATGCTGGTTGGAGTTCCTGTAGTTACAACTAGTGTTGGAATCGTTCCAGAAGTGATTATAGATGGAGTTAACGGATATGTTGCACCAATTAAAGATTATGTGAGTTTGGCATCTAAGATTAATCTGTTGTTAGATGATGAAAATTTGCGAAAAAAGATTATTAAAAATGGTAATTCAATAATTAATGATAATTTTGCAGCTAGTGTAATTGCAAAAAAATATTCTGAAGAATATAAAAAAATAATAAATTCATAATAATCAGCTTAATTGATTTATGAATTTATAATTGATCATTTATGAAATCAAAAATTAGTAATAGGTACTTGTCAGAAGAAAATGAAGTGAAAAATTGTATTGGAAATTTTCATAGTTCAGGTGAACTTTTTGGAAATGGAGATCGCAATAAGATTAAGCTGTTTAATTTAAATGGAAAAAAAATCAACATTAAATCCTTTAAGATTCCGAATATTGTTAATAAAATAGCCTACAAGTATTTTAGAAAATCTAAAGCCAGACGCTCGTTTGAATATGCAGAACTATTACTTGAGAAAGGAATAGGAACTCCTGAGCCAATTGCTTTTTTTGAAAATTTTAATGGCATAGGATTACGAGATAGTTATTATGTTAGCGAACATTTGGAAGCTGATTTAACATACAGAGAATTGGTAGAAATTCCTGATTATTCTGATCGTGAAAATATTTTAAGACAGTTCACTAAATTTACTTTTGATTTACACGAAAAAGGAATAGAATTTTTAGATCATTCACCTGGAAATACATTAATCAAAAAGAAATTAGAAAACCAATACGAGTTCTTTCTAGTCGACTTGAATCGAATGAACTTTTATGAAAATATGAGCTTTGAGCAGCGTATGAACAATTTTAGACGTCTAACACCACTAAAAGAAATGATTGCTGTAATGAGTAACGAATATTCAAAATTTTATACAAGTAAGACTGAAACTGAAATTTTTGAGAAAATGTGGGGAGCAACGACACATTTTCAAGATGAATTTGCAAAAAAGAAAAGACTAAAAAAGAAACTTAAATTTTGGAAATCTTAATTAGAAGTTTTTATTTTGAAACTCTTCGAGAACTTTCAAGTTTATTGCAAAAAAAACATTTAATTACTAAGGGTAATATATAAGTTTACTTATTATATGGTTTTTTGAGTTTTAAACGTGTAGCTATTAGGTATAAACAAATGCCTAAATTTAGGTTATGGTTATTGCCGTTAGTATGCTTTTTTGCTAGATTTAATTGGATTTAACTTAGATTTTGTTCTAAAAACAATTTTAATTTATCATTAAAAAAATCAGGTTTAAATTCCTGATATAACGACAGTGATTCTTTTTTGAGCATTTTCTCAGTTTTATGCTCAAATAAATCAGAACGATAATCTTTTAAATGTACTGATACATGATGAATCTCATCCTCAAAAGTAGCCCATATTTTCTTTTCAATCCAAGGGGAAAAAATAATAAATGAAGGTTTGTTAAGTGCTTTTGCCATATTTATGGCACCACCATCATTTCCGATAATTAAAGCACATTGATTTACTATACCAATAAATGAGCGTAAATCACTACCCAATAAATCAAAATAAATTTTTTGCTGAGTTGATGGCTTGCACTTATTAAAAACTATTTTAGCCTCTTCAAGCTGTTTTGGGAAATAATTAAAGAGAATATTTACATTTGCATTATCGGCAATATGATCTACGATTTTAGCCATAAAATCTAAAGGATATGTTTTTAATTTTTCACTTCCTAAAAGACTAATCATAACCGTTTTTCTGTTATTCTGAACATTATGTTTGTAAAATAGATCTTTGGCTTCTTTATCTTCTTTATCAGAGACGAATAATTTCGGAATAGGATCAATTTTTATTTTTAGATTAAGAGGTTCTAATAGAGAAAGTCTTCTCTCGATTGCTAGACCTAAATTGGTTTTAGGAAAAGGTTCAAATGCTACATTATCTGTATATAAAAAATTTCTTCCAGGTTTTTTGTAAGATATCTTTTGTTTTGCATTACTAAGAAAAACTAATATCCAACTTTCTAATTTTGAATATGCATCAATTAATAAGTCATATTTTTCATTGCGAATCTGAAATCCAAGCTTTAATAATTCTCTTTTGCTTTTTCGATGCTTTTCTTCAAATAAAATTATATTGTCAATACTTGAGTTGCCTTCCAAAACAGGAGTTGTTGAACTATAAACTAAATAGTCAATTTGAGCGTCAGGATAAGCATTGCGCAGATTGTTGCATATTATGCTGCTAATCAAAACATCTCCAATCATTTTTTGTTGGATTACAAGTATTTTCATGTAAAATTTGAATAATATTAAAGAGGTTACAAATTGAAGTAAAAAAATCCAAATTCCAATCATTATTATTGAATGGAATTTGGATTTTTTTTAACTTAATTTTTCTAATGGAAAGCTTTATACAGCAACATCGTATTCTCGAAGTGCATTGTTTAATGAAGTTTTTAAGTCTGTAGAAGGTTTACGAGTACCAATAATTAAAGCACATGGAACTTGAAACTCTCCAGCGGCAAATTTTTTGGTGTAACTTCCAGGAATCACTACAGAACGTGCAGGAACATACCCTTTCATTTCTACAGGAGTGTCACCAGTTACGTCAATTATTTTAGTTGAAGCAGTTAAACATACGTTTGCTCCTAAAACTGCTTCTTTACCAACATGAACACCTTCTACAACAATACAACGTGAACCTATAAATGCTCCGTCTTCGACAATTACTGGAGCAGCTTGTAATGGCTCTAATACGCCACCAATTCCTACACCACCACTTAAATGTACATTCTTACCAATTTGAGCACAGCTTCCTACGGTTGCCCATGTATCTACCATAGTTCCTTCATCAACATATGCCCCAATATTTACATAGCTAGGCATTAAGATTACTCCGCTAGAGATATATGCTCCATAACGTGCCACAGCATTAGGTACTACACGAATTCCTTTTTCGGCATATCCTCTTTTTAGTAACATTTTATCGTGATATTCGAAAATACCAGATTCTAGAGTTTCCATTTTTTGAATAGGGAAATACATAACCACTGCTTTTTTTACCCATTCGTTAACTTGCCAAGCATCCCCAACTGGTTCAGCAACACGTAATTTTCCTGTGTCCAAAAGCTCAATAACTTCTCTGATGGCATCAGTTGTTGTAGTTTCTTGTAGTAAAGCTCTGTTTTCCCAAGCTTGTTCTATAATAGTTTGTAATGAATTCATAATAGTAAATATTTTAGACAAATATAATTCGATTTTTTTTTAAAACAACCCTCATTACTTTATAGTAACATTTTTATAAAAAAAGAACAATTTATTTTGTGGTTTTAAAACCAAGAACTCCTTTTTGAATAATTTTTCTTACTTAAAACCTTTTTTTGTCTTATTTCCTGATAAATGTCAATTTTTATTATTTCTTATGAAAGTATTTTTGTAAGACAATTTCACGACAAAATAAATTGTTTTTTTAAATCTCTTTTTGCCCCCCTCAAAAATTTAATTTAAAATCTAATCTTAATTTTTAAAAATGAATCAAGAAAAAGAATTGTTTAACAGACCAACACCAATTGATAAAGAAGTTTCTTGGGATAAAACCCAAGTAATCATGAGTAAAACAAATCCGTTTGGGATTATCGAATACGCAAATGAAACTTTTGTAGATGTTTGCGGATATGAAGATTATGAACTAATGGGACAGCCGCACAGTATCATAAGGCATCCTGATATGCCACGAGTACTATTTAAGGTATTATGGGAAAATCTTAAAGAAGGGAATAACTTTCATGCAATTGTAAAAAATCTAGCTAAATCTGGTAGGTTTTATTGGGTTATTACTGATTTTGAAATAGCAAGAGATTCAAATGGAGTGATAGTAAACTATTTTGGAAGAAGACGTGCTGTTCCACAAGAAGTAATCGCAATGCATATTGAGCCTTTGTATAAAAAATTATTGCAGATAGAATCAGCTAGCGGAATGGAGTTCAGTGAGAAATATCTGATTGGATTTTTAGAAGAGAAAAATAGAACATATGTCGAGTATATTAAAGACTTAATGTATGAGCATGAGAGAACGCAATTAAAGGCACAAAATCATCAACCAGAGACTTATGAAATAGAGGAAGAGGAGGAAAGAGGTTTCTTTAGTCGTTTTTTTAATAGATAGAGATAAATAGCTCTCTAAAAGAGCTAAGTTTAAAGATAGGGTTTGACTTTTTAATTAAAGTCAAACCCTATTTAAGTTTGTATTAGTTTTATGGAATAATCGATGATTAATAGAGTTTATTTATATAAAAAGACAATGGAGGTTTCAAACCTCCATTGTCTTTTGTAAATATATTTTAAGTCCTCAGATCGAGTTGGTTTGTTTTTTAGAATGAGTTAAATAGCTAGTTTATTATTGATAACTCTTTGACTAAAAGATTGTATATATGCTTTTAAGAATTTCTCATATTCTTTGACTTTAGGTTTATTTTGTGACATTAAGTTGTTTTTTAATAAAACATCTTCTTTCCACTTATATAGTCCTATTGTTTTATTATTTGCAAAAGCCAGATAGTAATCGTCTTTAATATAGTGATAAGTTCCCTGCAGGTAATATACTACGAAGTTTTCTTTAGATTTGTAGCTTTTACCAAAACTTACCATATCAGTTTTTATATTTAAGTAATCTAAAATACTTGGCATGATATCGATTTGCTGAAAGTTTTTGTCACTGACACCTATTAATTGAGGATTTGATGGGTCGAAAAATAAAATAGGAATGTTAAACTTTCCAATATTTGTTTTATCAATATCTTTATCTCCTCCAGAGGAAGTATGATCCGAAGAGATAACAAATAATGTATTCTTGTACCATCCTTCTTTTTTAGCGGTATTAAAAAACTTTCGTAAGGCAAAATCGGTATATGCTATACTTTCTTGGATCTCAGTGGTTCCTTTAGGGAATTTTCCTTTATATCTTTCGGGAATAATATATGGATTGTGTGAAGAAATAGTAAATATTGAACTAAAAAAGGGTTGTTTAAAAGAAGTTAATTTAGAAGCATAGAATTGAAGGAATTCTTCATCAAAGACTCCCCATTTACCATCAAAAGCTTCTTTGCCAGTATATTGATCTTTTCCATAGTATTGGTCGAATCCAGCTACTTCAGCATATTGGTCAAAGTTCTGGCTGCCATTAAAAGCACCGTGAAAAAATGATGTATTGTAGCCTTCTTTTTTGAAAATTTTTGGGAGACCATTTATTTTATTTAAAGCATAACTAGATGATATGAAAGAATTATTCATTAAGCTTGGAATACTAGAAAGGATGGATGGAACAGCATCTATTGAAACTTTTCCGTTTGCAAATCCATTCTTAAAGTAGTATGATTTTGTTATTAGTGAATCTAAGAAAGGAGTTTGTCCGCGTCTTATATTTTCATTACCGAAACTTTCCAAAATTAAAATGACTACATTTTTTTTAATAGTTGGTTCGATTGGTTTTAAAGAGATAATAGGATTGTAAATAGAAATTAATTCTTTCTCATTAAAATAGTTTACTTTCTCAATATCTTCTTTTTTAACAGCAGATTTTAGGATGCAAAAAGGAGTATTTAAGACTAATGCAGAATTGTTTAATGCTCCATATTCAGCAGCATCTACGATTCTAATTGGTTTTTTTTGGAATCCACCACGACCCATCAATAAAATTATAACTAAAGAAGTAATAAAATAAGCAAATTGTCTGTAGTAATCTTTTTTAGTTGATTTTTCGTGTATTAAATGTGTTCTTAAATTCGGGATTAATTTCCAGAACAGAATACTTACAATAAGAAATAAAACAAAGATGTACCAAAACTCTTTTAAAAACGAGGGAATTAATCCTAAAGCTTCTTGTTCCATCCCTTTGGCAGTAATCATTCCAAAAGTACTTCTTCTACCAGTAAAACGGTAGTAGATAATGTCGATGAAATTAGTAGCGATAAAGATAAGATTTACCAAGTAAAAAGTGAACTTTAAAACAGCTTGATATCTTGGTTTGTATTTGAAATTACCAGGAATCAAATGCGCAACCATAAAAATTATATTAATATAAGCAATGGCAGCAAAATCAAAGAGAAGGCCTCCTAAAAAGGTTGGAAATGTAAAGGCTTCAAATAATTTCAAATTCATGAGATAAAATAAAATTCGAACGAATTGGTAGATTATTACAATTAAAAAGAATCTTTTTAGGAATAAAACAATACTATTTTTATAGTTATTCATTTGGGTTTTAGTATTTTTTTGAAATATTTGCTTTTATTTTTTGGTTTTTCTATGAGAAGAAAAAGAAATTTTGGGCAAAAGAACTATTTTTTTTTAAATTATACTTACTTAATTAATCTAATTTTTAAAAGCATGATATAGTTTTAAAAGTTTTTGAACATTGTTAATTGTTTAATAGTGTTGTTTTTTAGTGTTTTATATGTTGTTTTTGAAGGGGATTTGCTAGGTAAAATTATTTAAAAACAAGTTAATTCTTTCTTTTGTTCAATGATAATTATCATGAATTAAAATCATAATAGGTATTACTTTTGAAATGAAATTATATATAAGAAATTTTTAAGAGTAAAATTCCATTTAAGATTGTTTAAATCTTTGAATTAGTATAAATAGAGTTGAGTGGTAGGCTCTTTATGTGAATTTTTTAATATTGTTTTAATTTTTTTTGGAGAAAAAATTTAATTAATCCGTTTTAAATTCTAGAACGGATTTTTTTTTGGAGCTTGTTTGAAATTTAGGCTGGCACTAAAGGTATGAGGTTTTTACTTTATGTATCTTTGTACTATAATTTTAATAAGATGCCAAGAATTCTCGCTATAGATTACGGACAGAAAAGAACAGGAATAGCTGTTACTGATGAATTACAAATTATTGCCTCGGGTTTAACTACTATTCCATCCAATACAACAATCGATTTTTTAAAAGATTATTTTGCAAAAGAAAAAGTCGAAGCGGTCTTAATAGGTGAACCAAAACAAATGAATGGAGAGCCTTCACAAAGTGCTTCAATTATAAAAGGATTTGTAACTCATTTTTCTAATATTTTCCCTGATATGAAAGTGGTTCGGGTTGACGAAAGATTTACTTCTAAAATGGCATTTCAAACAATGATTGATAGCGGTCTTAGCAAAAAACAGCGTCAGAATAAAGGTTTGATTGATGAAATCTCAGCAACTATAATGCTTCAGGATTATTTATCTCGAAAAATGTTTTAAGATTTAAGAGGTTTTACTTCGAAAACGTTTTAGAAAACTATAACTTTTAAGGTAAAATTTATAGTTTTTTTTTGCAATTATATGAAGTACCTTTGCACTTTAAAATTTTCTTGCTATGTCCGACAAAACCATACGTTCAAATACCGAAGTAGTACTTATTGGTGCTGGAATTATGAGTGCAACTCTTGGGTTAATCTTAAAAGAATTACAGCCAGATTTAAAAATTGAAATTTACGAAAGATTAGATGTTGCTGCAGCCGAAAGCTCTGATGCTTGGAATAATGCAGGAACGGGACATTCTGCCTTTTGTGAATTAAATTATACACCAGAAAAAAATGGTAGTATTGATCCTAAAAAAGCAATTAGTATTGCTGAATCTTTTGAAGTTTCTCGTCAGTTTTGGTCTTACTTAGTACAGCAAAACAAAATAACATCTCCTGATAATTTTATAAAAAGTGTTCCCCACATGAGTTTTGTTTGGGGAGAAAAAAATGTAGATTATCTTAAAAAAAGATTTGAAGCATTGCAGAAAAACCCAATCTTTAAAGAGATGGTTTTTAGTACTGATTTTTCTCAATTAAAAGAGTGGATGCCTTTAGTGATGGAGGGGAGAGATGCTTCAGATAAATTTGCTGCAACTTCTATGGCAATAGGAACAGATGTGAATTTTGGAGAATTAACAAGAAGCATGTTTAATTATCTAGGAAAATTAGATGGTGTGACAATTCATTTTAATCACGAAGTGAAAAAATTAAAACAACGTGAAGACAAATCATGGAGAATTAAAATCACAGATTTAGCAACAGGTCAAACCAGAAAAGTATATACTAAATTTGTATTTATTGGTGCTGGAGGAGGTTCTTTGCCTTTATTAGAAAAAGCAAATGTTGCTGAAGGAAAAGGATTTGGAGGTTTTCCCGTGAGCGGACAATGGTTAAAATGTACCAATCCAGAAGTTATTCTTCAACATCAGGCTAAAGTTTATGGAAAAGCGAGTGTAGGTGCACCACCTATGTCGGTTCCTCACATAGACACCCGAATGATAGATGGCGAAAGAGCTTTACTTTTTGGGCCATTTGCAGGTTTTTCAACTCGATTTTTAAAGAACGGATCCTACATGGATTTACCTATGTCAATAAAAACAGATAATATAATGCCTATGTTGGCTGCTGGTTATCACAATATCCCACTTACAAAATATTTAATTGAGCAAGTGAGACAATCACCTAAAGATAGAATGAATGCTTTACGTGAATACTTGCCAAATGCAAAATCTAAAGATTGGAAGTTAGAACGAGCAGGACAGCGTGTTCAGGTTATTAAAAAAGATGAAAAAGAAGGTGGAATTCTTGAATTTGGAACAGAAGTAATTAATACCGAAGATGGAACATTGGCTGTCTTATTAGGAGCTTCTCCAGGAGCTTCAACAGCTGTTTCGATTATGGTAGGGTTGATTAATAAGTGTTTTAAAGGTAAAGTTAAAACGCCAGAATGGAATGAAAAGTTCAAGGCAATGATTCCTTCTTATGGTCAAACCTTAAATGATAAACCAGAGTTATTGGCCGAGATAAGAAAAAATACTGCTGCTGCTTTAAAGTTAAATAATTAACGTAGTACTGAAAATATATTTTAAATAAAAAATCCAGATTAATTTTAATCTGGATTTTTTGCTATAAACTCTTTTGTAATTGTTAGTATTTTGTCAGATAGATCAGTCATCCATATTAATTGTTCGATTACTAGTTGCGCTTCTTGCATTTTGGATTCTCTTGCGTTTTCGTCAAGTTCATTATCATTTTCTAATCGACTGAAGTTTTTTCTTTTTAATTCTTCAAAATGGAAAGTCAATTTTTCTTTATTAATGTCTTTATTCTTGTATATAGATGTTTTTTCATGTCTTAGAATAGTAATTGAATGATTTAAATTAGAAATAACAATATCAATAACAAAATTAAAAGATTCGGATGCCGAAGTCGTTTTGTGGGATTGAATATAGGTACCTAAAGAAGCCGAAGATGAAAGTAAGGAATGATTTAGTACAGCAAGCTTATTTATTTGTGGAAGCTGCTTTTGCTTCGACTTAGGTTCTTGAACCATTCTCTGGAAAGAGGTCATAAGATTTCCAATTTCTATAAAGGCATTTTTTCTAGCTAAACGATAAGATGTAGGTAATGTTCCTTTTTTATTATAATATTCAGCAATTTCTTGTAAATAGTTTTTATTGGCTTCAATAGATTTTTCTAAAAATGAGGCAGCATTCAAAAACTCCCAAGCTGGCCATAAATAATAATTTGCTAAAAAGGCCAATGTAGCACCAACAAGAGAGTCTAATATTCTAAACTGAATTACTTCGAGAATATTAGGAGTTAGAATTCCATAAACAAATACTACATACATAGTAACGAGTGTGGTACTTATTTTGTAATTGCTTTGTGTAAAAGAAATACCGATTAGCATACAAACAATGGCAAATATGCTTATTGCAATGTGATTGTGTACTAAAGATACAATTCCAAAAGCAATTAGTCCGCCTAAGATAGTGCCAAAAACACGATTATAAGAGCGTTCTTTGGTTAATCCATAGCCAGGGCGCATAATTACTACAATGGTTAATAAAATCCAATATACGTTTTGAAATGGAAGTAATTTCCCAATTATAAAACCTAACATAATGGTTATGGTAAGTCGTAGTGAATGTCTAAAAAAAGTAGATGAGAAACTGAAATTTTCAATTAATGTACGTATAGGATAATATTGTGGAGTCAGGAATTTTTCAAGTTCTTTGTTCTTTTCTTTAAAATCAAAAGAATGAATAGCCGATGAAAATGCCATTTCTACGATTTTTATTTTTTCGACTTGCTTTTGAGCATATTTCAACATATTGGTGAGCATCCAAACTCCTTCAGAAGCTTCAATTTTGCCTAGATTATTTTTATATGCATCAATTGCAGATTGTAACCCATCTAATTCCTTCTTTAAATCGTTTACAGAGATATATTTAGAGGCTTTATGGACACTTTTAGATAGTTTTTTTAAAGTAGAGGCGAGTTTATATGCTAGATTCTGATAAGAACGCAGGGCTTCTGGATGGTCGCTAAATTTTTTGTGTAATTTATTATGGTCAAATGAAGTGGATAGTGCCAACTCCTGAATTTCGACTAATGTTATAAAAACAATAAGCATTTTTCGGTTTTGGCTGGAGTCTCCAGATGTGGCTCTATTGCCAATAAGTACTTGCCTTAAATTCTCATGAATTTGGTTTAATTCAACCTGAAGATGTAATTGTTTCTCGATGATCTTTTTTCTGTCGGCATCAGGATTCCATAAATCACCTCTAAGTTTTAAGTATTTTGCAGTTAATCGAATTCCATCTGCAATTTGTAATTCGACATAGCGATGTGGTTTAACATAATGAAAAATAAGAGAAACGATTAAATAGAATAACCCTCCTGCAAAAATATAGCTAGAATGCAATACAGCTTCCCAACCTTCATGTAAGTGAGCAAATGATAGCGAAATAGAGAGTAAAGCCGAGAATGATGCCATAGTTGCTCTTTGTCCATAAACAGAAATCATAGACGATAGGAAAAGTAATATTCCTAAAAATGGATAGAACAACCAAGGAAATGGGTAAACAAGATTAACTAATAGGTTAACGCATGAAACAATTAGAGCTGTAACTACAATTCCTTTTATTTTATGTTTAAGATTACTAGGAATATCACTCGGATAGGTATAAAAAGCACCAAGTGCAATTGTAAAGCCGATTTCGAAATACCCTAAAAAGTTAAAAAACAAGACAGGAACAACAGATGCAAGTGTAACTTTTGAAGCGTTGATAAAAGATGTACTGTTTGTGAATTTAACGATGCGATCGAACATATAAATAGGTTTACTAGCAAAGATAAGAATTGTATGAATTATTTAGCAATAATAGTGGCTTTGATTTAAATAGAAATCAAAAAGCATATAATATGACTTATAGAATTATTCATTGACTATTTTTTACTATTTTTGCCAACCTAATTCAGAATAATGAAATTCTGGATTAATAGTCGTTAATACATAATACAACAAGAATGATTTTACCAATTATAGGATATGGTGATCCTGTTTTAAGAAAAGTTGGAGAGGCAGTTTCGCCAGAACATCCAAATTTGAAAGAAACAATAGCTAACATGTACGAAACAATGTACAATGCTTATGGAGTAGGTCTTGCTGCGCCACAAGTTGGCCTGGCCTTGCGTTTATTTGTAATTGACACAACTCCTTTTAGCGATGACGAGGATTTGCCAGCTGATGAACAAAAAGAATTGAAAGGATTTAAAAGAACTTTTATTAATGCCAAAATTCTAAAAGAAGATGGTGAAGAGTGGAGTTTTAATGAAGGTTGCTTAAGTATTCCAGATGTTCGTGAGGATGTTTACAGACACGAAAGAATTACAATTGAATATTGTGAAGAAGATTTTGTTGTAAAAACGGAAGTATTTGATGGTTTAATTGCGAGAGTAATTCAGCATGAGTATGATCACATCGAAGGAGTTTTGTTTACAGATAAAATCTCATCATTAAAGAAACGCTTAATTCAGAAGAAATTAAAAAATATTACCGAAGGCAAAACATTTCAGGAATACAGAATGAAATTTGCTGCTGCTAAAAAAGGGAGATAACTTTTTGATTGTCTTTTTGCTAAAAAAATAAAATAACCGAATTCTTAATACTAATTATAATAAACATGAATTTAGAAAAAATATTAGCTATTTCTGGGAAACCAGGTTTATACGCATTAAAAGTACAAACGCGTACAGGATTTGTAGCTGAATCATTAATTGATGGAAAAAAAATCACTGTTAGCTTAAAGAGTAATGTAAGTTTGTTGTCTGAAATTTCAATTTATACTTACGAAGGAGAAAAACCTTTATCAGAAGTAATGCAATTAATTGCAATAAAGGAAGACAAAGGACCAGCAATTTCTCATAAAGAAGACAATGCTACTTTAACAGCTTATTTTAAAGAAGTTTTGCCACAATATGATGAAGAAAGAGTTTATCCTTCAGATATTAAAAAAGTATTGAACTGGTACAACATGCTACAAGCAAAAGGATTGGTTACAGATTTAGCGCCTGCACCTGCAGAATCTAAAGAAGAAACTCCAGTTTTAGAAGAGACAAAAAAAGCGCCAGCAAAAAAAGCTAAAGCTGCTGCTGAAAAAAAATAGTTTCATTTTAATGAACGATATTTAATCCTGTTGAGATGATTTCTTAACAGGATTTTTTACATTTACACAAACGCTTGCCAACTTAAAAAGACTTCAAAAATGAGTAAAGAACTGCAATTACAGGCCTTCGAAAGATTATTAAATATAATGGATGATTTACGTGAAAAATGCCCTTGGGACATGAAACAAACCATGCAAAGTTTACGTCATCTTACTATTGAAGAAACTTATGAATTGGGTGATGCAATTTTAGATAACGATCTTAATGAAGTAAAAAAAGAGTTAGGAGATGTATTATTGCATATTGTTTTTTACGCGAAAATTGGCAGTGAAACAAATGATTTTGATATTGCTGATGTGTGCAATGAAATTTGCGAAAAACTTATTTACCGTCATCCTCATATTTACAGTGATACTGTTGTGAAAGATGAAGAAGAAGTAAAACAAAATTGGGAAAAACTGAAATTGAAAGAAGGGAAGAAGTCCGTTTTAGAAGGAGTTCCAAGAAGTTTGCCCGCATTGGTTAAAGCCAGCAGGATACAAGATAAAGTAAAAGGAGTTGGCTTTGATTGGGAGGAGCCACATCAGGTTTGGGATAAGGTACAAGAAGAATTGCAGGAGTTACAGGTTGAAGTAAAAGCTGGTGATCAGGATAAAATAGAAGCAGAGTTTGGAGATGTTTTATTCTCTATGATTAATTATGCAAGATTTTTAAATGTAAATCCCGAAGATGCTTTGGAACGTACTAATAAAAAATTCATAAAACGATTTCAATACCTTGAGAGTAAAGCAGGAGAATTAGGAAAACCATTAATGGATATGACTTTGGCAGAAATGGATGTTTTTTGGAACGAAGCAAAAAAACTGTAATTATTCAGCCATTTTCTTTAAGGCGTTAATATTTTTTAAAATAATTTTTTTACCAATTAATTCAATTACGTCTAGTTTTTTAAAATCAGATAATAATCGGATACAACTTTCTGTAGCGGTACCAATCATGCTAGCCAGTTCATCTCTAGAAAGTTGTATTTTTAGAGTATTATCCTCATTTTCGCCAAAAGTACCATGTAAGTATAATAATGTTTCGGCTAAACGTGATTTAACAGTTTTTTGAGCTAAGGAAACAGTATGATTATCAGAATCTTTTAAATCATCGCAAATTGTTTTCATGACATTCATAGAAAACTGATTATTTTGATTAAAGAAACCGATGATTTCTGTTTTTGGAATAAAACATACCTCCATATCGTCTAATGCTTTAGCACTCAAATTAGCAGGTTCGTTACTAATCATAGATCGCTGACCTAAAAGTTCTCCAGATTTTACAAGTTTAACAATTTGGTCTTTACCGTTGGCACTTAGTTTAGAAAGTTTACCAACACCATCTTTTACACAAAAAACACCATTGGTAACTTCGCCTTCTTCAAAGATAGAATCACCTTTCTTAATAGTATAGGTAGTTTTACTATTAGCTAGTTTTATAACTTCATCTTTGTTTAAAGCTTTTAACGAAGTAAGTTGTCTTACAATACATTGGTCACATTTATTCATAGGGGAAGTTATTTGTTTACAAAATTAAGTATTATTATGATTTTATACTCTTAAATTTTTTAAATAATGGCAGAAATGCAATTTCTATAGCTTTATTCCCAATTTGTTTTATTAAATTTAAAAAATGTATTTTAAGAGCTATGATAAATGTCATATTTTTTGGTTAGATGGTTTGTGATCTTTGTAAAAGCTTAAAATAGTTAAATATATGAGTGTTCAAAATTGTTTTCATTGCGGTTTAATTATTCCCAAAAATGAAATAATCGTTTTTGATGAAAAAGAATTTTGTTGTAGTGGCTGTAAAACAGTTTATGAGATTTTTAGTCTAAATGACCTGACTTGTTATTATGATTTTGAGAAATCTCCAGGAGCAACACCTCAAGATATTCAAGGTAAATATGATTTTCTGGATAATGAAAGTATTCAACTTAAATTATTAGAATTTCAGGAAGATACCACAGCAATAGTTTCATTGAATATTCCGCATATTCATTGTAGTTCTTGTATTTGGATTTTAGAAAATTTAAATCGTCTTAAACCAGGAATTAGTGCTTCACAGGTTAATTTTCCAGAAAAGAAAGTTAGAATTACCTATAACTCAGAAAAAATTACTCTTAAAGATATTGCTTATACATTAAGCTCGATAGGGTATGAACCTTATATAAGTTTAGAGAATTACGAGGCTGGCAAGAATAATGTAGACAGAAGTTTGACATACAAACTAGGAGTTGCTTTCTTTTGTTTTGGAAATATCATGCTGCTTTCTTTTCCCGAATATTTTGAAGTAAAAGAATTTTGGTTGGACAATTATAAACCATTTTTTCGTTGGCTGATATTAATTCTGGCTATGCCAAGTTTTATATACTCGGCAAGTGGTTATTATGTTTCAGCTTATAAGAGCATTAAAAGCAAAATGCTGAATATTGATATTCCTATTGCTCTAGGAATCATCGTTATGTTTATACGAAGTACTTTTGATATTGTCATGGATTATGGGCCTGGTTTTTTTGACAGCTTGACAGGGTTAATTTTCTTTATGTTGTTAGGGAAAATGTTTCAAATTAAAACCTATAGTTTTTTAAGTTTCGAGAGAGATTTTAAATCCTATTTTCCAATTGCAGTTACTCGAATAAATCCCAATACTCCAGAGGAAAGTATTCCTATTTACGATATTGATAAAGGAGATCGGCTATTGATTAGAAATCAGGAATTAATACCTGTAGATGGGATTTTGATAAGCGATCAAGCTGAAATTGATTATAGTTTTGTAACTGGTGAAGCAGTTCCTATTACCAAAAAATCAGGAGATAAAGTTTTTGCTGGAGGCAAGCAAATAGGTAAAGTGATAGAAATGGAGGTACTTCATACTGTTTCTCAAAGTTACTTAACGCAGTTGTGGGGGAATGATATTTTCCAGAAAGATGTTCAGCAAAAACATAAAACGATAACCGATGCAATAAGCCGTTATTTTACACCAATTTTATTGTTAATTGCTTTTGCAGGTTTTGGTTATTGGATATTTATTGATGCCAATACGGCTTTCAATGTCTTTACAGCAGTACTCATTGTAGCTTGTCCGTGTGCTTTAGCATTAACAGCACCATTTACATTTGGTAATATTTTGAGGATTTTAGGAAAGCAGAAGTTTTATTTAAAAAATGCTTTGGTTATAGAACAACTTGCTAAAGTTGATACTTTGGTTTTTGATAAGACAGGGACTATTACGACCAATAAAAAATCGAATATTGCATACGAAGGAAAATCTCTTTCTGATGATAATCTTGTTATGTTAAAAAATGTACTTCGAGCTTCAAATCACCCTTTGAGCCGAATGTTATATGATTCATTACCAGAATCTGCCCGAATAAAATTAGACGATTTTAAAGAAATAACTGGAAAGGGGATTTTGGCAGTAATCCAAAATCACCAGTTTCAAATAGGATCATTTACTTTCGTTGCAGGTCAAGAAGAAAATTTAATTCAGCAAACATCACTTCATATAAAAATAGATGAGGTTTATTATGGGAAATATATATTCAATAATCAATATAGAGAAGGCTTAGAGGATTTATTCAAAGAATTGAGCTTGAAGTATAAGATTAAAGTACTCTCTGGTGATAACGATGGAGAACGAGAGACTTTAGAAAAACTTTTACCTAAAGGGACTGAGCTTGTTTTTAATCAAAAACCAGAGCAAAAGTTGATATTTATTAAGCAGTTACAAGAGCAGGGGCATAATGTAATGATGATTGGTGATGGATTAAATGATGCGGGTGCATTGGCGCAAAGTAATGTTGGAGTTTCTATTTCGGAGAATGTCAATGTTTTTTCACCAGCTTGTGATGCTATTTTGGATGCAACTGAGTTTAAGCACCTGAGCTATTTCTTAAAACTTTCTAAAAATGCCATCAAGATCATTAAAATGAGTTTTGTTTTGTCGCTACTTTACAATATAGTAGGGTTGTCTTTTGCTATTACCGGAAACCTACTTCCTCTGGTTGCAGCTATCATAATGCCTTTGAGTACAATTACAATAGTAAGTTTTGTAACCTTAGCGTCTAACTATTTCAGCAGGAGCAGTTTAAAATGATTATAAATAATTCAAGTATTATTTTTTCATAATTTTAACATATACTGACGGAGCATGATAAATGTCATATTTTAAAAGAATGCTTAAAAGTAATTTTGTAGAACTTAAATGTCATAAGGTATGAGTGTTATTTACTTATTAATTTCCGTTAGTATTATTATTGCGATTGGCTTTTTTATAGCCTTCGTAGTTGCTGTAAAAACAGGGCAGTACGACGATGATTATACCCCTTCAGTTAGGATGCTTTTTGATGACGAAATCAAAAAAGTTCCCAACGATAAAATAAAAACTCCCAACAATAAAATAAAAATAACCACAGAAAAACAAATCTAGATTATGGAAATGCAACAATTTTATTACGACAACAAAATTGTAAAGAAATTCATCTATGCGACCATTCTTTTTGGTGTAGTAGGAATGCTAGTCGGCCTTACATTGGCTATTATGTATCTCTTTCCTAATATTACCGACGGAATCTCATGGTTAAGCTACGGACGGTTAAGACCTTTACATACCAATGCAGTTATTTTTGCCTTTGTAGGAAACGCATTCTTTGCAGGGATGTATTATTCTTTGCAGCGACTCTTAAAAGCCAGAATGTTTAGTGACTTTTTAAGTGGACTACATTTCTGGGGATGGCAATTAATTATTGTTGCGGCAGCTATTACCTTACCTTTAGGATATACCTCATCAAAAGAATATGCCGAATTAGAATGGCCAATTGATATTGCTATCGCTTTAATTTGGGTAGTAATGGGTATCAATATGATTGGTACTATTTTACGCCGTAGAGAGCGTCATTTGTATGTTGCTATTTGGTTTTATTTGGCCACATTTGTTACTGTTGCAGTATTACATATTTTTAATAATATAGAAATACCAGTTTCAGCAATGAAAAGTTATTCTGTTTACGCAGGAGTTCAGGATGCTTTGGTGCAATGGTGGTACGGTCACAATGCAGTTGCTTTTTTCTTAACAACTCCATTTTTAGGGTTGATGTATTATTTTGTACCTAAAATTGCTAATCGTCCAGTGTATTCTTATCGATTATCGATTATACATTTTTGGTCATTGATTTTTATATATATCTGGGCTGGTCCTCATCATTTATTATATTCAGCATTGCCAAACTGGGCACAAAATTTAGGAGTTGCTTTTTCTATTATGTTGCTTGCTCCATCTTGGGGAGGGATGATAAATGGACTTTTAACACTAAGAGGTGCTTGGGATAAAGTTCGTGAAGAACCAGTTTTAAAATTCTTCGTTGTAGCAATTACAGGTTACGGTATGGCAACTTTTGAAGGGCCAATGCTTTCTTTTAAAAATGTAAATGCTATTGCGCATTATACAGACTGGATTATTGCTCACGTGCACGTTGGTGCATTAGCTTGGAATGGTTTTATGGCCTTTGGTATGATTTATTGGTTAATACCAAGAATGACAAAAAGTACTTTGTTCTCTAAAAAATTAGCAAATTTCCATTTCTGGATTGGTACTTTAGGAATTATATTATATACGTTGCCAATGTATGTTGCTGGTTTTCAACAAGCTTCTATGTGGAAACAATTTAACCCAGACGGTACTTTAACTTACGGAAATTTCCTAGAAACAGTTACAGCAATTATGCCATTGTATTGGATGAGAGCTATTGGAGGTACTTTATACCTTGTTGGAATGTTTGTGTTAGTTTATAATATAATTCAAACTATACGTGTTGGTAGCCCAATTGAAGATGAGTTGGCAGAGGCACCAGCATTAGAAAGAATTAGTAGTGGTAGAGTTCGTGGAGAGAAATTCCATTCATGGTTAGAAAGAAAACCTATTCAGTTGACTATTTTGGCTACAATTGCTATTTTAATTGGAGGAATTATTCAAATCGTTCCAACGATTATGGTAAAATCAAATATACCTACAATAACAAGTGTAAAACCATATTCACCATTAGAGCTTGAAGGACGTGATTTATATATCCGTGAAGGTTGTGTTGGATGCCACTCACAATCAGTACGACCATTTAGAAGTGAAGTTGAACGTTATGGACCACAATCAAAAGCAGGAGAGTTTGTATATGACCATCCATTCTTATGGGGATCAAAACGTACAGGGCCAGACTTATTAAGAGTAGGAGGTAAGTACAATGATAACTGGCATTTTAACCATTTTTGGAATCCACAAAGTATATCAGCGGGTTCAATCATGCCAGGGTACAAATGGCTATTCGATAATAAGCCGATGGACATTTCATTAACACAAAAGAAAATGGAAGTAATGGTTCAGCTTGGAGTTCCATACTCACCTGAAGAAGTAGCAAATGCGCAAAAATTATTGAGAGCTCAAGCCCTTAAAATTGAAAAGAATTTAGAAAACGATCCTGATTATGTTGCGAGTTATGCAGATAGTAAGAAAAAAGCTGAAGCAAAAGGAGAGAAATTCATTCCTATGAATGAAAGAGAAATTGTAGCGCTTATTGCTTATATGCAAAGATTAGGAACAGATATTAAAGTAAAAGAGACTTCAAAATAGAGAAATTATGTTCGAACAAGTAAAATACAACTTAGAGACAATTGCAGGAGTAGAGATATTCCCAATACTTTCCTTGCTAATATTTTTCATCTTTTTTGTTTGCCTGGGGATCTGGGTATTTTCATACGGAAAAGAAAAAATTGAAGAAATGAGTCAAATTCCATTGGACGAAAATTAAATAGTAGAATTAAAAATAATATATAAAATGAAAAAATTAATTCCAGTATATATACGATTACCACTAATTTTCTTCATCGTTTTTGGTGCAATGGAATATTTTATAGACTCAGGAGATAAACCAGCATTTATAAAATACCCAATGGTTTCTGTATTTTTATTCGTATTTCTTTTCCTTTTAATAGCAATAGAGATTACGATAAGTGCAATAGACCGTATTACTTATAATTTGCTAACTGATGAACAGAAAGCAAAACTTGAAGTTGATAGTAATTTAAGTTTAAAAGAAAGTGCTTGGTATAAAAACTTAATGCAAAAGTTAACGAAAACCGAGCCGATAGAAACAGAGGCAAGTTTATTATTGCATCATGATTATGATGGTATTAAAGAGCTAGATAATAACTTACCGCCATGGTGGATTTATTTATTCTATATCACTATTATCTTTGCTGTAGTTTATGTAGCGCGTTACGATGTGTTTGGTGGAGATGACCAAGAAATGGAACTAAAAAAGGAAATGGCACAAGCTAAGATAGAGGTTGAAGAATATCTTAAAACTGCTCCAGATTTAATGGATGAAAAAACGGTTACGCTATTAACAGATCCTGCTGATCTTGCTGCTGGAAAGGAAATTTTTACAACAGATTGTGCTGCTTGTCACCGAGCTGATGGAGGAGGACAAATTGGTCCAAACTTAACAGATAATCATTGGATTTTAGGCGGAGGAATAAAAGAAATATTCCATACGATTACCAATGGAGGACGAGACGGAAAAGGGATGATAGCGTGGAAAGGAACATTAAAGCCAAAGGAGATACAAAAAGTAGCTAGTTATATTTTGTCTCTGCAAGGAAGTAATCCAAAAGATCCAAAAGATCCAGAAGGAGAAATTTGGACAGATAAAGATGCGCCAAAAACCGATGCAGGAGCAGTAGCCACACAAACAGATTCTACACAAGTTAAAAAATAATACAATGTCAAATTTACCAGACGAAGCTTTTAGAGATACCATCGGAACGATAGATGAAGGGGGTAATAGAAAATTTATTTTCCCTAAGAAACCGTCTGGTAAATTTTATGAATACAGAAAATGGGTTAGTTATGTTTTATTAGCCATTTTAGTTGCAAATCCGTTTATAAAAGTAAATGGAAATCAATTTATGATGTTCAATATATTAGAACGTCGTTTTAATATTTTTGGATTCCCTTTTTGGCCTCAGGATTTTTATCTTTTTGTAATATCAATGCTCGTTGGTATTGTATTTATAATCTTATTTACAGTAGTGTATGGTCGTATTTTTTGTGGATGGATTTGTCCGCAAACAATATTTCTAGAACTTGTTTTTCGTCGAATCGAATATTGGATTGATGGAGACAGAGGAGCGCAATCTCGATTAGCTAGACAAGAGTGGAACGGAGAAAAAATTAGAAAACGGTTAACAAAATGGTTTATCTTTTTTGTAATCTCTTTTCTTATAGCCAATATTTTCTTGGCCTATTTGGTAGGAAGTGATCAATTATTTTTAATGATTGAAGAGGGACCAATCAAACAATCGAGTAACTTTATAGCATTATTGTTATTTACGGCAGTTTTCTACTTTATATTTGTTTGGTTTCGTGAGCAAGTATGTATTATAGCTTGTCCATACGGGAGATTACAAGGTGTACTTTTAGATAATAAATCTATTAATGTGGCTTATGATTTTGTTCGAGGTGAAAAAGAATTAGGTAGAGCTAAATATAATAAACAAGAAGATAGAGCAGCAACAGGAAAAGGAGATTGTATCGATTGCAAGCAATGTGTTCATGTTTGCCCAATGGGAATTGATATAAGAAACGGAACTCAATTAGAATGTACAAATTGCACAGCTTGTATTGACGAATGTGATACCATCATGGAAAATGTTGGTTTACCAAAAGGGCTTATCCGATATGCTTCAGAGGATGAAATAGAGAAAAAAGAGCCTTTCCGATTTACAGCTAGAATGAAAGGATATACAGCAGTATTGATTATCTTACTAGGTATTTTTGTTGGAATGCTATTTTTAAGAAATGATGTTCAGGCAATAATTTTACGTTTACCAGGACAGCTTTTTCAACATAAAGGAGATAAAATAAGTAATATTTATACCTATAAGATTGTCAATAAAACGATAAATGATTTTAACGATATTCATTTTGAGTTGATTGATCAAAAAGGGACTATAAAAAATGTAGGAACTCAAAAGTTTAAAGTTCCAAAACAAGGAATCTCGCAAGGAACACTATTTATAGAAATAGATCAGGCACTTTTAGAGAGTGATAAAACGAAGGTAGAAATAGGTGTATTTAACGGTGATAAGTTAATCGAAAAGACATCAACAAACTTTTTAGGACCGAGAAGTTTTAATTAAAAGGTAATATTATGAAAATTAACTGGGGAACAGCAATTGTAATTGCATTTGGATTGTTTATGACGTTCATTTTGTACTTTGTTTTTAAAGTACAATCTGATAGTAAATATAGCAATGATTTGGTTGTTGAAGAATATTATAAACATGATTCTCATTTTGGAGATGAAATGACACGTGTTCAAAATGCTCATGACTTAAAGTTAAAGCCTACGATTGTTACTATGAAAGATGGAGTTAAAATTACTTTTCCAAATACTTTCGAAAGTAAAAATATAAAAGGCGAGGTATTGATGTATCGCCCATCAAATAAAAAATTAGATTTTAATACAGCAATTAGTCTAACGAATTCTGAATTATTGATTCCTCAAAAGAAATTAATAAAAGGACGTTGGGATGTTAATATGGAATGGCAGTATAATGGTCAACAGTATTTAACTAAAGAAGTTGTTTACATTAACTAAAATGATACTTTCTTAATATCTATGCAATTGAATACAATGTGTAAAAGGTATTTGGCGTATATCTAATATAAAAAACAATGCTTTATTCAGCTTTTATATTCGGTTTAATCAGTAGTTTTCACTGTATTGGTATGTGTGGCCCAATTGCCATGATGTTACCTGTTGATAGGAATAATAAGGTAAAAAAAGCAATACAAGTTACAGTCTATCACTTAGGTAGATTGACCGCATATGGAACAATTGGGTTGATTTTTGGGTTATTAGGAAAAGGTTTTTTCTTTGCTGGGATTCAACAAAAAATCTCTATTATCATTGGAATAATCATGATAATTGTAGTTTTAACACCTGAGAAAATATTTGCACAATATAATTTCTCAAAACCTGTTTATAAGCTAATTTCAAGAATAAAAACCAATCTGGGGAAGCACTTTAGAAACAAAAGTTATAAGTCACTTTTTATCATCGGAATACTTAATGGATTTTTACCTTGCGGAATGGTATATGTAGCTTTGTTTGGTTCAATTGCAATGCAAAGCGCCAAATTTGGTGTTTTATATATGATTTTGTTTGGTTTAGGAACAGTTCCTTTAATGACAAGTGTAGTGTACTTCAATTCGTTTTTAACCCAATCAACTCGCAATAAGTTTCAAAAGGCAATTCCTTATGTTGCTGTTCTTATTGGGGTACTCTTTATATTGAGAGGTTTAGGTCTTGGAATTCCGTATTTATCTCCATCAAACATGAGTTTATTTGTTCAGGAAACACCTAATTGTCATTAAATTAGGAGTTATATAGTCATCGAAAACAAACTTGTTTCCGGAGCTTTTCTCTTTAAGTGTAAATCAAAAGCCATGCAAATATTACGTACAAAGGGTTTACCCGCTTCTGTAACGTTTATTTTTTTATTCTCGATGGTAAGTAATCCATCATTTTCCATTTCTTTTAACTGAACTAAAATTTCAGGTATCTCTTTAAAATAGTCGCTTTCTTCGCTCCAGGTAGTTTCAAAATTACACATCAAGTTTAGTATGTGCTTTCTAATAATAAGATCTTCTTCGGTTAATATGTGTCCTTTTACAACAGGAATTTTATCCCATTCTAATAATTGATAGTAATCTTCTATAGTCTTTACGTTTTGAGCAAAACTATACCAACTGTCACTAATTGACGAAACACCTAGTCCAATCATTAATTGCGTTTTAGAAGCACTATAGCCCATGAAATTACGATGTAATTTACCGTCTTTAAATGCAGTATATAGATGGTCAGATTTTAAAGCAAAATGATCCATACCAATTTCATAATATTCATTTTTATACAATAATTGTTTTCCAATTTCGTATAATTTTCTTTTTTCAGCATCTTTAGGAACATTCTCATCGTTAAAACCTCTTTGTCCGTTCCCTTTAATCCAAGGCACGTGAGCATAGCTATAAAAAGCCAGACGATCAGGTTGTAATGAGTTTGTTTTCTCTATTGTATCGATAATGTCTTCAACTCCCTGAAAAGGCAAGCCAAAAATTAAATCATGACTGATAGAGGTATAGCCAATTTCTTTAGCCCAAAATGTTACTTTGGCTACATTATGAAAAGACTGCTCACGGTGAATAGCTTTTTGTACTTTTTTAGAATAATCCTGAACACCGTAACTAACTCTTCTAAAACCTAATTTATATAGTTTTTGTAAATGTTCATAGGTCGTGTTATTAGGGTGTCCTTCAAAACTAAATTCATGTTCTTTGGCTTTGTCAGCATATGAAAAAATCCCATTGATTAAATCTTCAAGATTTTTAGGGGAGAAAAAAGTAGGTGTTCCGCCCCCCAAGTGAATCTCTTTAATTATTGGTCTTTCGTTAAGAAGTTTACAGTATAAACTCCATTCTTTAATTACTGCTTCTATGTATGGATTCTCTACATCATGGTTTTTTGTAATTCGCTTGTTGCAACCACAAAAAGTACACATGCTTTCGCAAAAAGGCAAATGGATGTATAAACTAATTCCGTCTTTTTGATTGCTTTCAGCGAAAGATTTCTGTAAAGATTCAATCCAAAGTTGATAGGTAAAATCATTCTCATTCCAGTAAGGAACAGTAGGATAGCTTGTGTATCTAGGCCCTGGAACATTGTATTTTTGTATCAACGAATTTTTCATAGTAGAATATTTAATAGACATCAAAATTAATTAGAAACCTAAAATATTAAAATGATAATTATCATAATGTAATACAAAAAAAAGAGGCTCACTTTCGAGCCTCTTTAATGAATTAAAAACTAATCTGAAATACAATCCTGTATGATTTGTACCCATTTTTTACCTAATTGTTGATCTTCATGCAAGCAAGCTTGATTTATTTGATCGTCTTCAATGTTGTAAAATGGAATTACAATTTTTTGTGCTGTTGCTTTATCTTGAAACTCAAAATCAATTTTTATAATAGTGTCTGAGTTCGCTTCAGTTGTGGGGATTAATCGACAAGATTTAACAAGATTCAAATCTATAAATGAGCTTTCTTCTTTTCCTTTATTAAAGTTCATTGCTATAAAACCTTTGTTTTTTTTATCAATAGCTAGAATTTTTTTGTTTTGTGATTCAGTAAAATCAAAGTCAAATTTTCCATTTTGACTATATTTTTCTTTTATAGCTTTGATTTTGGCCTTGTTTAGTGAGTTTGAACGGTAAGAAAAGTAAAGAGGTAATATTGTTATTATGGCAAGTACAATGCCCATTATAGTTACTGAGTTATCCATTATTGTTTTATTTTAAATTTAATTATATAACATGAAATAATGAACAGAATGCTTTTTGCAAACTGTTTGTTTTAAGAAGAAATTAATCTTCAATAGATAAAATCATGAGATTTAATTACCAGAAATAATGGAAAGGATAGAGTAATATCGAGATTTTCTTTCTCTGATTTATAATTTGGTCTGCAAAATTGAATGTAATTCTTTGGATTTTGTAATCTGGAATTACAATTAAAAAAGTATCAAACCATTTAGATAGAGAAGGACTCGGATAATTTGTTTTTAAATCGGCAACAACATGAAAACTTGCCTGAGGTTGTATAAAAGCCGAAGTTTTGATACTATCAGGGGTAATGTTTGAATCCGTTTTTTGAGGTTGAATTATATCAATAACAACTTTGTCTGCATTATAAGCAGATAAAAAGAGCATTAAGAGCCCAACAAAGATGATTGTTTTACGAATCCAAGTCATATTGCAAATCTAATTGATAAAATGTAATTTAGGTACCTTTTAAGAAAAAAATAGCATAATATAAGTGGAAATGTTGGTCTCTAAATATTTTTAGATTTGTTATTGTTGCATTTTAAAATAATAATCGGCTGAATGCTTTCCACTGCCATAAAAAAAGAAAAATAAGCATACAATAAAGACACAAATAGCCAATAGTAAATTTTGAGAATGCATTTCGCCCATAAAATTTACTAAGATTGCACCTAATAAGATTGGTAATTGCGCACCGATTGCCCATCGGGTAAGCAGCCCAAAAACAATCATGATACCTCCAATCATATGAGCAGGGGCTATGTAATGTAAAAGAAACATTCCGCCACCAAACTTGTCAATTGGAGATATTAAATCATGTAAATACTGGATATTAGTTACAAAGAAAACTCCTTTCATAAACAAAAATACCCCTAAAGCAATACGTAATAAATCTACAGGTAAATAAGTGTGCGCATTTGCCCATTTATTTAAATTTTTTACATTTTCCATGATACTATAATTATTTGAAATAATAGTGCTAAGTTACTAATTTTTAGCTATATAGTTGTTTTTTAGCTGTAAAAATAATTCTGTAAATTTTATTTATTTTTAATAATTATACCTGAATGACACCAAGATTAAAAGGTTTTGTAATAGGAGAGTGATTCGCTGCTTCGATTCCCATAGAAATCCATGTGCGTGTATCTAATGGGTCTATGATAGCGTCGGTCCACAATCGGGAAGCTGCATAGTATGGAGAAACTTGTTCATCATAGCGAGCCTTTATTTTTGCAAATAATTCTGCCTCTTTTGCTTCATCTACTATTTCTCCTTTTGATTTTAAAGAAGATGCCTCTATTTGTGCCAATACTTTTGCTGCTTGTGTTCCTCCCATTACAGCTAATTCGGCGCTTGGCCAAGCAAAGATTAATCTAGGATCATAAGCTTTGCCACACATAGCATAGTTTCCTGCTCCGTACGAATTTCCTACGATAACGGTAAATTTTGGTACTACCGAATTGCTTACAGCATTAACCATTTTAGCACCGTCTTTTATGATTCCGCCATGCTCTGATTTAGAGCCCACCATGAACCCCGTAACATCTTGTACAAATACCAAAGGGATTTTTTTCTGATTGCAATTGGCAATAAAACGGGTTGCTTTATCTGCACTGTCTGAGTAAATAACTCCACCAAATTGCATTTCACCTTTGGCAGTCTTAACTACTTTTCTTTGATTGGCTACAATTCCTACCGCCCAACCGTCAATTCGTGCATAACCAGTAATTAAAGACTGGCCATATCCTTCTTTATAGGCTTCAAATTCCGAATTATCAACCATACGCTTAATGATTTCCATCATATCGTATTGTTCATTTCGTGCTTTTGGCAAAATACCATAAATTTCTGTTGGATCTAAAGCTGGTTTTTCGGCTTTAATACGGTTGTAACCTGCTTTATCGTAATCACCAATTTTATCTACAATGTTTTTTATTTTATCTAATGCATCTTTATCATCTTTGGCTTTATAATCAGTAACACCCGAAATTTCGCAATGAGTAGTTGCACCACCTAATGTTTCGTTATCGATTGTTTCTCCAATAGCGGCTTTTACTAAATAGCTTCCAGCAAGAAAAATACTTCCAGTTTTATCTACAATTAAGGCTTCATCGCTCATGATTGGTAAATAGGCACCACCAGCAACACAACTACCCATTACAGCGGCAATTTGAGTAATTCCCATGCTACTCATTTGAGCGTTATTTCTAAAAATACGTCCAAAATGTTCTTTATCCGGAAAAATTTCATCTTGCAACGGCAAATAAACACCTGCACTATCTACAAGATAAATTATTGGCAATCTATTTTCCATTGCAATTTCCTGAGCACGTAGATTTTTTTTGGCAGTAATAGGAAACCAAGCACCCGCTTTTACAGTAGCGTCATTGGCAACAACTACACATTGTTTTCCTCGTACGTATCCTATTTTTACAACAACGCCGCCAGATGGGCAACCGCCATGTTCTGCATACATTCCTTCTCCTACAAAACCTCCGATTTCTATATTTTTTGAATTTTCATCAAGTAAATAATCAATTCGTTCTCTTGCAGTCATTTTGCCTTCGGCATGAAGTTTTGCGATACGTTTTTCGCCACCGCCTAATTTTACTTTGGCAAATTTTTGTTTTAGTTCAGAAAGTAAGAGTTTATTGTGATCTTCGTTTTTATTGAAGTTTAAATCCATAATAATATAGTGTTTTAACAAAATAGTGTCTGCTAATTTACGAAATCGATCGAAATAAACAGTATAATTAATTTGTTTTAAAAATTGAAACTGTAAAGTGTTCAGAAACAATTATAAACAAAAAAAAACAGAAGCGAACTTCTGTTTTTCTTATATTGAGGAGTATTGTTTTTATTTTTTAGAATCACAAACTAATCGTTTTAAGATTGCCCATTGTTTTAAGGCATCACGAGCTTCTACAGCAGGATATCCTAACATGGTTTTGCCGGCAGGAATATCTCCGGTAACTCCAGATCCTGCACCAACAATAGCGCCATCTCCAATAGTTGTATGGTCTTTTATCGAAGCACTACCTCCAATGATAACTCCGTTACCTAGCGTTACAGAACCAGCTAAACCACTATTTCCAGCCATGATACAAAACTTACCTAGTTTGCTGTTGTGGCCTATTTGAACTAAATTATCAATTTTGCATCCATCACCAAGAATAGTAGAGCTAAATTTTCCACGATCAACACAAGAATTTGCTCCTATTTCTACTCCGTTTCCTATGATTACATTCCCGATTTGAGGAATTTTTACTAATCCTTTTTCGCTACACGGACGAAATCCGAAGCCATCTGCTCCAATAGTTGCATTAGGATGTATGATACAATCATTACCAATATGACAACGTTCGCGAATTACAGCTCCTGACCAAATAGTAGTATTTTTTCCGATTGTACATTCATCAAGGATAGTAACATTTGGATAAATAGTAACATTATCGGCTAGTTTTACTTTAGGTCCAATGTAACATCCAGCTCCAATTCGAACGCCTTCGCCAATAATTGCAGATTCATCTACAACTGCTCTAACGTGTATATTGTTATGGAAAACTGGTGTAGGTGGTGCAAAAAGAGCTAATATTTGCGACATTGCTAAATCGGCATTTTTTACTTTTATAAAAGCTCGATTTTCTCCTGGTTCTATCGAAATATCTTCATTAACAATGGCGATACTGGCTTTAGAGTCTTGCCAATGTTTTTCATACTTCTTGTTTCCAATGAACGAAATTTCGGTATTGGTGGCTTTGTCTAATTGTTCTGTAGCGGTAATATTCTGTGAAGTATCACCATAAATAACACCATTAATTACTTCATTAAGCTCTTGAATAGAATAGGATTTCATTTAGTATTGATTAGTTTTAGGGTTGCGTGGTATTTTTTGCCAAATAAAATCAATTAGTATTTAATTACCTAATTATATTTTGATGGATTTTAATAAAAAGATAAAATAATAATCTGATTATTATATAAACGTTATTAAATCTATTAAATTGTTGATAGTTTTTAATTTGTTAAAAAAGATATTTTTTTGGATGTTAATAGCGCTACATAGAAAGTGGTAAATAAATGAGGTTGTGAGAGGTATAACATTTTAATGTAAATGTGTAACAGTAATAATTCTTTATGATGTATTTTTATCACAAAAATTAATGAAAATTTTATGAAATTGTTTTCTGCTAAAAAAGTATTTTTTTTCCTATTGTTTAATTCTGCACTGACTTATTCACAAGTTAAGGACATGTTTAGTAAACCTACTGAACTTCATACAATATCTGAACGATGGGAATTAACTCCAGAATCATCAAACGGGACATTTTTAATAACACCATATAAGTCTATTTATGTCTTGCCTGCTAATTGGTATAGTTCGCCAAACGAGCATCCTTACTCTGGAAATGGTAAACCAGAGTATGTTGCACCTCCAGGTACGAATTATAATAATATTGAAACAAAGTTTCAGCTTAGTTTTAAAACAAAAATTCTTCACAATGCTCTTTTTGGAAAAGGAGATTTATGGGTAGGATATACACAAGAATCACAATGGCAGATTTATAATGAAAGTTTATCAAGGCCATTCAGGGAGATTAATTATGAGCCTGAAATTATTTTTAATTATCCACTTAATTTTAATGTTTTAGGTTTTAACATGCGAATGGCTGGTGTTGCGTTTAATCATGAATCAAATGGGAAAGGATTACCCTTTTCTAGAAGTTGGAATAGGATTATTTTTCATTTAGGATTTGATCGTGATAATTGGAGTGTATATGTGAGACCTTGGCTTAGGCTTCGCTCTAAAAAAGATGATAACCCTGATATTGCTCAATATATTGGGCGTGGTGATATAAATATAATTTATACCAATAGTAAAAGCGTGTTTACTTTTACAGGAAGTAATAATTTAAGCTTTAATAAGAATAGGGGGAATGCAGCATTTTCATGGTCGTATCCAATTGTTGGAAATTTGAAAGGATTTCTTTTAGCAACACATGGTTATGGTGAAACCTTAATAGATTATAATAATCTGCAAACGACAATAGGTGTAGGGGTTTCTTTAATTGGGCCACTTTAGAATAATAAAAAACCCAGCGTAAAAGCTGGGTTAATAATTTAAGATTCATCTTCTTTTTGTCCCATCATCATTAAGAATGCTTTTAGGAAAGGGTCAATTTCACCGTTCATTACTCCGTCGACATCGCTAGTTTCATAACCTGTACGTACATCTTTGACTAATTTGTAGGGTTGCATCACATAATTTCGAATTTGTGATCCCCATTCGATTTTCATTTTCCCTGCTTCAATATCGGCACGTTGTGCTTGTTGTTTTTTTAATTCGATTTCATATAACTGAGATCGTAACATTTGCATAGCACGCTGTCTATTGTCTTGCTGTGATCTTGTTTCTGAACATTGAATTTGAATTCCAGTTGGTTTGTGAACCAATTGAACTTTTGTTTCTACTTTATTGACATTCTGTCCTCCTGCACCACTAGAGCGAGAAGTTGTAATTTCAATGTCGGCAGGATTAATATCAATTTCAATACTATCATCAACAAGTGGATAAACATAAACTGATGCGAATGAGGTATGGCGTTTGGCATTACTATCAAAAGGGGAGATTCGAACTAAGCGGTGTACACCATTTTCTCCTTTTAAATAACCAAAAGAATAATCACCTTCAAACTCTAGAGTAACGGTTTTTATACCCGCTACCTCACCAGCCTGAAAGTTAAGTTCTTTTATTTTATACCCATAACTTTCGCCCCACATCATGTACATACGCATAAGCATTCCTGCCCAATCGCAACTTTCGGTTCCGCCGGCACCAGCAGTTATTTGAACTACGGCACTTAAGCTATCTCCTTCATCAGAAAGCATGTTTTTAAATTCAATGTTTTCAATATGCGATTGTGCGGCTTTGTAATGCTCATCTAATTCTTCTGCAGAAATTGCTCCTTCTTTATAGAAATCATAGGCAATTTGCAACTCATCAGTAAGTTCAATAGCTTTGTTGTAATCTTCGATCCATTTTTTCTTGTTTCTCAGATTTTTTACAATGACTTCGGCTTCTTTTGCATTGTTCCAAAAATCGGGTGCAAAAGTCTTTTCTTCCTCGTTTGCAATTTCAATTAATTTGGCATCAACGTCAAAGATACCTCCTCAACGCACCAAGGCGCTCTACAATACCTTTTATTTGTTCGGTAGTTGTCATAAATTATTAGTAGTTTAGTAAGATTTTTATAAATAACTCGTTTTAGTGCTTAACTGTTTTGTAATGGGTTAAATTTTATATGACTTCATTGTATTAGAAAACACGAAATACGTAATTTTGTTGGACAAAAATAAGATATAGTTTTTAGAATATGGAAATAAATTTAATTAGCGATACAATCACCAAACCTAGTATTGATATGTTGCAATACATGTTCAATGCTCAAGTAGGAGATGATGTTTACAAGCAAGACCCAACGGTTATTGAACTTGAAGCTGGAGTAGCTGCAATGTTTGGTATGGAAGCAGGGTTATTTTTTCCATCAGGAACCATGGCAAATCAAACCGCAATAAAATTACATACACAACCAGGAGAGCAATTAATTGCTGATAAATATGCACACGTTTTTCATTATGAAGGAGGAGGCGCTTCGTTTAATAGTGGTGTTTCTTGTTGCTTATTGGATGGAAATCGAGGTATGATTACCGCCGAGCAGGTTGCAGGAGCAATTAATGATCCAGAATTTTATCATAGTCCGCTTACAAGCTTAGTATGTGTTGAGAATACTACTAACAAAGGTGGGGGAGCATGTTACGAACTTGATGAATTAAAAAAAATAAAACAAGTTTGTGATGCCAATAATTTGAAATTCCACTTAGATGGAGCGAGAATTTGGAATGCTTTAGTCGCTAAAAGACAAGATCCTAAAGAATTTGGTAAACTATTCGATACTATTTCGGTTTGTTTCTCCAAAGGATTGGGAGCTCCAATAGGCTCGATGTTATTAGGAACCAAAGCTGATATTAAAAGAGCATTGAGAATTAGGAAGATATTGGGGGGAGGAATGCGACAGGTTGGTTATTTGGCTGCTGCTGCAATTTTTGCCTTAGAGAATAATTTGGAAAGATTAGCAGAGGATCACCGCAGAGCCAAAGAGATTGCCGCAGTTTTAAGTACAAAGCATTGGGTTGCTTCGATAGAGCCTGTAGAAACGAATATTTTAATTTTTTCTTTGCAACCTAATTTTAGTGAGCAACTTTTGATAGAGAAATTGAAACAGAAAAATATTTCAATAAGCTCAATGGGGCATGGTAAGCTCCGAATTGTAACTCATCTTGATTACAGACAAGTAATGCATACTTATGTTTTAGAAACGTTGCAGAAATTCTAAAGAAAAGGTTAAAGGCGCAAAGGTTCAGAGGTTTAAAGTTTACTAATTAGTGTGAAATATTTGAGTCTTTGAGCTTTTTTTTATCTATTTTGCAATAGTGTTAAATTTTAAAAGCCTTATTAAATATAAAAGGTTCAAAGTTTACGGATGTCGTAAAACCTTTGAACCTTTCTTTAACTTTTGAACCTTTTTGGAATCTTATTTAAACAACTCATCCATTCCAGGAATCATTGGCATGTCCATTTTTGTGACAGCATCAAGTTCAGTTTGGTTAACATCGGTAGCTTTTTCTATTGCTTTATTTAATGTTACAATTAGATAATCTTCTAATTGTTCCTTATCTTCTAGTAAAGAATCGGCTATTGTAATTGATTTTATTTTTCGGTTAGCTGTCAAAGTAACTTTTAATAATCCGTCAGCGCTTTGTTCATCTATTAAAACCGTGTCTAATCGTTTCTTTGTATCCTCTATTTTTTGTTGGGTTTCTTTAAGTTTTCCCATCATTCCCATTAAATCCATTTTCGGTTGTTTTTAAATTATGGAACGAAATTACTAATTCAATTTTAAAATCAAGTGTTAATTTAGATAAAAAAGAATTTAGTTACGCGTTCGTTTATGTTATTTTTGTAAATTCATTTTAAAATTAAAATTCAGAAAATGCCAAATAAAATTGCTGCTCCAATAGCTAAAGAAATTCCTAAGTCATTAAAAAAACATAAAGAAGTTAGAATAGATAATTATTTTTGGCTGAATGATAGAGAAAACCCTGAAGTAATTGACTATTTAAATCAAGAGAATGCCTACTACGAAAGTATGACGGAACATACTAAAGATTTACAGAAAGCATTGTATGAGGAAATGAAAGCAAGGATTAAGGAAGACGATGAGTCGGTTCCTTATTTTTATAATGGATATTTTTACATTACTCGTTTTGAAACCGGAAAAGATTACCCAATTTATTCCCGAAAAAAAGGAAGTTTAACTGCTGATGAAGAAATTCTATTTAATTGTAATGAATTATCGGTAGGACATAACTTTTTTAAATTAGGAGGTTTGAGTATAAGTCCTGATAACAAATTTGTATCTTTTGCACAAGATGTGGTTGGAAGAAGAATCTATACAATTCAGATTAAAAACTTAGAAACTGGAGAAATTTTTTCTGATAAAATAGAAAATACAACAGGAGGTTCGGTTTGGGCAAATGATAATAAGACTATATTTTATACCAAGCAAGATGAGGTTACATTGCGCTCTGATAAAGTTTTTAAGCACAAATTAAATACTGATTCAGCTGATGATGTTTTGGTTTTTGAAGAAACAGACGACACTTTTAATGTTTCTGTGGGTAAAGAAAAATCACGAAAATATATTGTAATTAGTTCAGGAAGTACATTGACTACCGAATACAGAACATTGAACTCTGATAATCCTGATGGTGAGTTTGTTGTTTTTCAACCTCGTGTTCGTGGTTTAGAATACAGTATTTCGCATTTTGAAGACCATTTTTACATTCTGACCAATAAAGATAAGGCGACGAACTTTAAGTTGATGAAAACGCCTGAAAACGCTACTGGGAAGAAAAATTGGAAAGATCTTATTCCACATAGAGAAGATGTTTTATTAGAAGATATTGAGATTTTTAAAAATTATTTGGTTGTAGAGGAGCGCTCAAACGGCTTAAATCACATCCGAATCATGCCTTGGAATGACGAACCAGATTATTATTTGCCTTTTGGAAGCGAAACATACAGTGCTTTTACCACTACTAATGTTGATTTTGATACCGATATTTTGCGTTACAGCTATCAATCTTTGGCAACGCCATCTTCGGTTATCGATTTTAATATGAAAACGAAAACTAAAGTAGTTTTAAAGGAACAACAAGTTTTGGGAGGTCAATTTGATAAAGATAATTATATAGAAGAGCGTATTTGGGCTACAGCTGTAGATGGAGTAAAAGTACCTATTTCGATGGTTTACCGTAAAGGATTAGAAAAAAACGGTAAGAATCCGTTATTGCTTTATGCTTATGGTTCATACGGAATTACAATGGACACTTATTTTTCATCTACCCGATTATCATTGCTAGATAGAGGTTTTATTTTTGCAATAGCACATATTCGTGGAGGAGAAGATTTAGGAAGACAATGGTATGAAGATGGGAAATTATTGAAAAAGAAAAATACTTTTACAGATTTTATAGATTGTTCTAAATATGTAATTGAACAAAAATACACTTCTCCAGAGCATTTATATGCCGAAGGGGGCTCTGCAGGAGGGCTTTTAATGGGAGTTGTCGTAAATTGGGCGCCAGAATTATATAATGGAGTGATGGCTCAAGTTCCTTTTGTAGACGTTATGACCACAATGTTAGATAGTACTATTCCGTTAACTACAGGAGAGTATGATGAGTGGGGAAATCCGAATACAAAGAAATATTATGACTATATGTTGTCTTATTCGCCATATGACAATGTAAGTGCTCAAAAATACCCTAATATGTACATTTCTACTGGGTTACATGATTCTCAGGTACAATATTGGGAGCCAGCCAAGTGGGTGGCCAAATTAAGAAATAAAAAAACTAATAATAATTTATTATTCCTAAATACAAACATGGATGCGGGGCATGGCGGAGCTTCCGGACGTTTTGAAGCTCTAAAGGAACTAGCCCAAGAGTTTAGTTTTTTATTAGATTTAGAGAAAATTAAAATGTAATTAGAATTTTTTTGTTAAATTTGCATCCTGTCGAGGTTAATTTAAAAATACCCTCGATTAACTATTTTTTTATGAAAGAAGAAATAACTGCTTACAACAACGTTTTAGAATTAATAGGCAATACACCGCTTATTAAACTAAATAAAATCACAGAAGGGTTAGAAGGTAATTTCTATGCAAAGGTAGAAGCTTTTAATCCAGGACATTCCTCAAAAGATAGAATTGCATTATATATTATTGAAGAGGCCGAAAAGAGAGGGATTTTATCTCCAGGAGATACAATTATTGAAACTACTTCCGGTAATACAGGTTTTAGCTTAGCAATGGTTAGCATTATAAAAGGATATAATTGTATTCTTGCTGTTAGCTCAAAATCATCCAAAGATAAAATTGACATGTTACGTAGCTTAGGAGCCAAAGTATATGTTTGCCCCGCGCACGTTTCTGCAGATGATGAACGCTCTTACTATAATGTAGCCAAAAGATTGCATGAAGAAACCAAAGGTTCGGTTTATATCAATCAATATTTTAATCAATTAAATGTTGATGCACATTACAACACTACTGGACCAGAAATTTGGGAACAAACAAAAGGTCAGATAACGCATCTTATTGCTTGTAGTGGAACTGGAGGAACAATCTCAGGTACTGCAAAATTCTTGAAAGAGCAAAATCCCAATGTTAGAATTCTAGGAGTTGATGCTTTTGGATCGGTATTAAAAAAATACCACGAAACAAGAGAATTCGATAATAAAGAAATTTATCCATACCGTATAGAAGGTTTAGGTAAAAATTTAATTCCATCAGCTACAGATTTCGATATCATCGATAAGTTTATAAAAGTTACCGATGAAGAAAGTGCTCATGCAGCTAGAGAAATCACTAGAAAAGAAGGCTTATTTGTAGGATATACATCTGGAGCAGTAATGCAAGCGATTAGACAATATGCAGAAGAAGGTGAGTTTACTAAAGATAGCAATATAATAGCTATATTTCCTGATCACGGGTCACGTTACATGAGTAAAGTGTTTAGCGATGATTGGATGAACGAACAAGGTTTCTTTGACAGTGTCAATGAAGAAGAAGTTCAAAAAATTGAATTTGTAAAATAAAGAAAATACAATCTTATATATTTAAAACTCCAGAGATATCTGGAGTTTTTTGTTTTTATAATCTATTGGAGTGGTTATTTTTAAATTTTATTGAATTGATAAATTGACTAAATCTCAGTTTTACAATGTAAACAGAATATTAAGCAGAAATAAGCACTGCTATTTATGATTTGAAGCTTGGAAGTTTTTTGCGTATAGATGAACAAGAGGGCTTTAAGATAGTCTTAAAGCTGTTGGTGTTATTAGGTTTTAAATGGAAGTACAAAAAAATGGGTAATAATACTAATTATTTATTGGAGGTGATTATTTTAATAAAAAAAGTTACATCTTTTTCAAGGATGTAGCTTTTTTTATCACGTATTCAATTGAAAATAAATTATTCGTCTAAATATTTGGAAAGTGACGCTTCGTTTAGGTTGATATATTTTAATGCTTCACTGACATTTATTCCTCCATCACTCCCTGTAATATCTTCTTGCATTTGATAGTTTTTATTATCTAAGATAGATTTTAAGAATGAGTATTTACTCATTAGACATATATCAGTTATGACTTGTAATTCTTGTAAATTTACAATCGAAAATATACCATTATTTGTTTTAATGGCAGATACGTATTTTTTTTTCTCTTTTTCAAATTTAATAAGTACATATTGCTCGTTTCCTATAACTATTTTTACTTTAAATAATAAATTGATGGGAATATCATCAATAATAATTGATTCAGGAGTATTCAAATATTTTTCAAAAGCTTTATCTATTTTCGTTAAATTAACTTCGGATTTATTATATTCAAATAATTGTACATTATCATAAAGGAAAGGTTGATAGATTTTGAATTTAGTTGTTGAAGGCGTTGATTTTTCTTGTGCATTTCTAAAATCTATATTTTCTTTAATTAATCTTTGATCAATTATTTTTTTAAAAAAAGTAGGATTATTTACTTTTAATTTTTCAATATTTTTGTAGAAATTAATAAAATCAATTATTTGAGATTTATCGCTATTATTTTTAATAAAGTCATTAATTTCTTTGTCTAAAGATTTACCTTTAAACATATCTAATAAAAATGGGGTATCCATTTTTGAAAGAATAAACAATAGTGCACCTTGATTTAATAAATCACTGATATACCATCGATTATTAACTTTTTCAATAGATATTATTCCTATTACTGGAAAAGGAATCTTTTCAAAAATAAAAGAATATTTTACATAAGCCATCTTATGATTTGAATAATCAAATTCATATATTGTTTCTATTTGTATAAAGTCTTGATTACTTGATTTTTTAACAGCTTCGAAATGTTCTTCATCTCTTACGATTTTGGTGCTTTTATCTAAATATTCGTCTAATGCCCATTGTTTATTTGAAGCAGAAAAATAAGATTGAATAAGTCCTTCAATTTTAGAATAATCTATTTTGCTTTGAGATAACGTTTTATTAATTTTTAATGGGGGATTGTAAATGGTATATTCTGCATCAATCAATTTGTTGTGCTCTACTATGTAGCCTTCGTTAAGCGTTTGACAAAATAATTTGCATGTAAAGAAGAGTGCAATTACTAATAATTTATATTTCATTTTTATTTTTTTATATTATTGATTATATTTTTAACATCTGAAATGAATAAGTTTTCGCTTCTTCTGTTTTTGATTAAAAATATCACACAAGGGATGGCTAGAATATAAAATATAAATCCTATCCATACGTTCCAAAATCTATAAGGGTATAAATTGTTTTCCTCTTTTAGGATAACATAATTTAAGTTTTTGCAATACCAAACCTTACAATAGATATTTCTCCCATCTGATAAAATTTTATCTTCCATTGATTCTGGATATACAGAAATTTTATTTTTTATTTTATTCTTTTTTAATATTCCATCATATATAATCATTCCCCCGACGCCTTTAGAGGTAGAGGATTTATTTTCATTAAGTATAATTAAGTGATCTTCCTCAAAATATTTTTCTGTGTTAAAAGAATAATGCAATAATCTTAATTTGGGAAAATTAAGTATTACTTCACTAGTTATCGCTAATGTAGAAAAGATAATAATAATGTAACATAATAATTTTTTCATAGTTTCTTTTATTCTTAAGGCTTTATTACTGATATCTTTTTATAATAAGGGGGCATTTCTATTTTTTTTCCTAAAAAAATCACATAACCAGTGGCTGTACAATTTAGCCAAACTCCCTCTTTAAAAGTTGAATATTGAAAGTCTCCATCAATCCAACCGATACTTGCTACTTCAGATTTTGCAGTACCATTGGCATTACCACCAATAGAGAACCATTCGTTTTTACGGATTAATTTGAAATCAGCCCCAGCCCCAAATTCGACATCTAATATTATTATTGCAGGATTTACCATTTGTGATACTTTTTTCCCCTGCTACCGCACGAATCCTTTCGTGCGGTACGTTCTATTTGAGCATTGATGATTGTTAAAAATAATTACATTATTAACTAATTCTTTTTGTTCCAAAATTCAATTATTTTTTCATTATGTAAGCAAAATTTGCGATGCTTTATCACGCGAAAGGATTCGTGCGGTAGCGGGGAATATGTCTTTATTTTAGTGGATGTGATGTTAAAGAGTTTATTATTTGTTCTTTAAAAGAGAATTTACCAAATGATCAGCTTGTCGAGTTGTTTCTGGAAGTCTATAATCAGGGGTTAATTTTAATACCCAATCTATAGCAGTTTCAAGAGAAATTTTATGGCCAATAGATACATACATTGGATTTGTATTATCCTGTGTTCGGAGTGTTTTACCAACTAGGACATTATTATAAATTAACTCTTGTGTTTCTCCTCTTTTTAATCCTAACAAAGCTTTATCATAGCTGCCAACCAATCTTTTTTTAGCACATCCTATTGTTGGTATATTTAATTCAATTCCTAGATGGGTTGCCATACCGACTCCTTTTGGATGAGCTATTCCTTGAGCATCAGAAACAATCAAATCTGGTTTTATTGTAAGTTTTTTAAAAGCTTCTATTAATGGAGGAATTTCTCTAAAGGAAAATAAACCTGGAATATAAGGAAAAGTAATTTCCATTTCATGGAAAGCCTCTTCAACTACTTCATGAGTCTGTGCATTTAAAACTACTATGGCGCCAATCATTTTATCTGAGCCATCATTGTATGCAACATCTACTCCAGCAATATATTTAATTATTTCTGGTAATTGGTCTTGTTTAATTACTTTATCACGCAGATTATTCTGTAAATCGTAATATTGTTTAAATTCTTGTTCTTCGTTAAATAATTCGTTGTTCATTTTATATTATAATTCCATATTGGTTTTCCTCATCATCTAAGAAATCATATCTAATTCTTTTCGGCATGAGTTGTTCAGTTATATTTATTGCTTCTTGCACTATAAAAGGAACTCGAGTATTGATTGTCATTTTTAAAACCCAATTAACTGCTGTTTCTAAACTTATTTTGTGCCCAATAGATACATAAAGAGGGTTATTATTTTCTAAGGTTCTCAGTGCTTTACCTACTATTTTGTCATCAAATAATAGTTCTTGTGTATCTCCTCTTGAATTTCCTAAAGTTGCTTTGTCATAATAACCTACTAATCTTTTTTTAGGGCAGCCAATAGTAGGAATATTTAGCTCAATTCCTAAATGAGTAGCTAATCCCATATTTTTAGGATGTTCAATACCATGTCCATCACAAAAAATTAAATGGGGTTTTATATTTAGTTTTTCAAAAGCTTTCAATACTACAGGAACTTCGTTATAAGCAAATAAATCAGGGATATGCAGTGTAACATCTTCTGACTCATAAAATGCCTGATCAACAATTTCTTGTGTTTCAATATTCATTACTACAATTGCTGAGACCATTTTCTGATCTATGTCGTTGTATGCTACACTAATACCTCCAATGTATTTTATAGAATCCGGAATATCATCTTGTTCAACAATCTTTTCAGCGAGTTCATTTTGAAGAACATATTTTTCCATAAAATCGTCTGGAACTGTATATCCTAATGTTTCTTTCATGCTTTCCTGTACTAGATATCCATAGAGTGTCTTTCCTGCTCTTTCTCGGTTTAATTCCTTTGTAAGATTAAAAGGATTGTCCCAATAAGTATGGACGAATAAGTCTAAACGAGTAAAAACATCTTTAGTATCTTCGTAGTTTTTTACCACATCAGAATTATCTTTTATTTTCTTATCATAATCTAAATCTTCACGTGTAAAACTATATCCTTCATAATGTAGTCTTTTGCTTGTGTCATCTAGTATTTTATAATCCATTATTAGATCTAATGTATCTAGGTCGTATACAGTATAAAGTTTATCTGGAAAAGTTTTGGAACTATTTTTATATATATGAAAAGTGTATCTACTTTGATTATAAATATAAACAATAATCGAGAAAAATTCTTCACTTATATTAAATACTACTCCATGTAATTTTCTGTTTACAAAAGTTTCTCTGATATATTCTTCTGGAGAGATAGTTTCTATGATCCCAGTAAATGGTTCATCATTATACATACCATAATCTGAAGTAGATAATCTGTCTATAAAAACTTGTTTACTTTTATTAGGATAATATTTCTTTTCATTCATTACTTATTTAAAATAAAATTAACACCTTCAGTTATATAGAAACAATTTGGACATGTAGCCATATGATTATAATTTGAATCATCTTTATTGCTTGAGCTAGCTTTTAATTTCTGTTTTACAATTATTTTTATGTTTAAGTTTTTAACATCATCTCCATTATTAAACTTATCTAATTATTGAGTTTAATTTAGATTATCTAAAATTATTGATGTTTTTGAACTTATAAGTGTACTCTGTAGCTTTTTTTCCTCCCGGTAAATTATACTTCATCAGAACATCATAATAACCATATTTCATAAATAAATAATCACTATTCATGAAACGCTTTGCTATGGATGTACTGCTAACTAAACCATTTATATAGTCATTTACAATTTGATTATTTAAATCAATCCAGTCTTCCTTATATACTAACGGTAAATTATATTTAAAGGGGAAATTACTTTTTGTCCATGCATGATTTACATCATTCTCAATGCTGGTCATGTAATAGGCATTAAGCGGTATTGCTTTTGCTGGAATAATTCCTAAATCCTTTGTATCTCTATTGGTTATATAATAAACGTTACTAAGAGGATAATCACGATATAAATATGGATAAATATCTGTGCTATAGTATGGGTCATTTAAAGCTGATTGCGCTGTTATGATTGGCAAATTGTCACTATAGGTCGCACCTTGTAAGTCAACTAAATCAAACGCTTCCTGACTGGAAATAGTATTACTTAGATAAATTACATCTGGATACAACACTACAAAATTATAGTTTTGTGTGTTTATAGCGTTCATTTTTGAAGTAAATGTTTTGTATTTACTGGTACTGAAAATATAAGTTAAGCGCTCAATTTCGCCTTCAGCCTTATAAAGTGCGTCAGCCTGATTCTCTCTAACTTCTATATTATTTCCTTCATTATCAATTGTTGTCGTTTTAACTCCTGAAATTGAATTTTTTTTCTGTCCATCTTTCAAATTACTTACAATTGCAAAATTATAATTTTTTTGTTGGTCAATATTTGGTAAATCATAAGAAACTTCATTTGAACTTGTGTTGTAAACAAAGTTGGCAGATTTTACATTAGATGTTCCATTCTCATTTATTTTGATTTTCGTTTCCCAATTGCTATCTTCAAACAGATAATCCTGACCACGTTTTAGCTGAATATACCCTTTAGGATATTCTTCTTCCAAGAAATATTTTTGTTCTACTACAGGGTAAGAGTATTTTATGTTTGTGAGCGGAATATGATTCGGGGCACCACCAGTTGTGAAGATCCTTTCTTCATATTCTGTGGCAATTTGCCCATCAATTTTTATTGGTTGAAAAATACCGTTAGTTAATTTTTGGAAACTTACTTCTACTTGGACTTTAAGTGGTTTATTCGGAGGTAAAATGTCACTAGAAACAAAATTGGCTTTGTCTTTCATAGAATTCCATTCTAAGATTCCAGGAATTTCTGTTGTACCATCTAATACTTTAAATTTCTCCAATATAACTTTGTAGGTTACATCACCATCATCTTCTGGAATTATAAAGGCTTCATTTACTTTCATTGAAAAAGCAGCTTGTGGAATAGCGAATACATCCACATCATTTGAACTTTGTTTTGGAGTAACATCGGTAATAAGTTTGATACCCCCTAACGGAGAAGCATTTTCGAAAATACACTCTTGTCCTATTTCTAATTTAAATCTAAATTTACCTTTTATTAATCCTCCTAGGATATTCATCTTTCCTCCTACATAACCGCGCATCCAAACTGGATTTGGTAATTTAGCTTGTAATAAAACAGCAGCACCTCCAGATATAATCGGAACTTTCAGTTTCAAAAATGCTAGTTTGATTCTAATTCCTAATTCCCCTTGTAGATAGGCATATGCTTGTCCGTTGGCATACCAACCGTTTATACCTACATTTTTTCCTGTATTAGAGCATCTGGCTTCCTGATAATCTTTCAGCATAATATCAAATCCCATTCCTGCCTGAAAACGGGCATAAAAAAGCAGGAAACTTAAATCTCCAGTGTCAAAATCCAAACTTGCACCAAAGGCCATACCGCCTCCATTTGCCAATGCATTTTCATCTCGCATATAATCTAATTGTTTGATATCGACACCCAAAATTTGAGCCACAACAGGGGGCGGGGGTGGGCTTCCGGGTAATAATGTACCTGCCATAAAATAACCAGTTATTGTACGGTATAAACCGGCAATTCCAATTTTTATACCACATCTTTCATCTGGAGTTCCCATGTACATATACCAATCTTTAGGGTCTTTATGGAAAACTCCCCAAACTGCTCTTCCTCCTGGTCCTGTTCCTGAAAGAAAATTGCCTGGAGTATTAATATATACGTCAGTTGTGGCATGCATAGAATTATTTTGAAAATCAAATTCTATTGCCGCTGCCATTGTTATGCCCACTTGTGCCGTTAAATCACCTGGAATAGCTTCTTTTGCTTTTGGAATATATTTGCTTGCAAATGAGCCTTCTAATTTTGAATCGGTAATTCCCATGAAACTTGCCTTTGAAGTTACATTGGAGGCTACTTTTTCCATCAATCCGCCTATGTTTTTCATTCCTGGAATTTTTGCAAGAACACCTGCTTTTCCAAAAATGGCCAATGTATTTATTCCTCCTTTGGAGTTAAAAGAAATTTCAAATCCACCCTCTCCATCACATATGGTCTCACTACCAATGCTAAAATAGATTAAGGCTTTAACTCCCAGATTTACTTTTTCATCGGGTGTATAACTTAATCCCGACGGTGAAAAATCTCCAATAGCAATATCTTGATTTCTTCGCATTTTATAATATGCTCCACCTCCAAAACCATTAATCATAAAAGGAGAGGGGACAGGTGGCCATTTTACTGCCGCATCAAAATACCAATACCTAAAGGAAGAACGCCCAAAAATAGCTTTGGCTCGTACATTTACCTGACCAGCAACATCTACTTCCAATTCGGCATTAAATCCATCTCCATACAAAGGATTTTTTTCCATGAGTATTAGACTACCTTTAATCTTTAGACCGCTAAACTCACAGTTTATTGAGATTGCTGATAGGTCTAGTCCATCATATTTGCTTCTTTGCCTGAAGCCATATTCATACATTTTTCCTTTGATGCCTATTCGGGCTGTAGCACCAGCTCCAACTGCATCCATAAGATTTAGACCAAGGTCAAAATTGATTCTGGAATCGTTACCATTGATTTGTACATCAATATTGCCTATTGAAACGGGGAAATTACTAAAACTAAAGGTTCCCTGATACCCCATGTTTCTCACAGATATAACAGGGGATACAGTTTGCAATTGTAAATCCTGGAATGATATTCCTTTAAAATCGACTGTCTTTTTCCCTTTTACGTCGCCATCATCTGTTGCACCATTGTTTGTTGCAAGAGATAATGTACCATTAAGATTTGCTTTTGGTAGAAATTTTCCATTTATCAATTTAAGTTCTATGGAACTATTTGGAAGTAATATTGCTCTGGCTTTCCAGATATCAAACGAGATGGAATCTTTGGAAACAACGGTTAATTGTTGTTCCTGCATAGAGATAAAACCATTATATGCTAAACCAAATTTCTTATTTTGAGTTGGACTTGAACCAGCGGTATTCTGACTAGTATTACTGTCTTTTTTATTTTTACTGATTGGCAAAAGAATTTCACCTCTCAGGTTTGCTTTTGCAAAAGTATTGGCGGCAATAGTCACATCTATATAATCTAATGAATAGGCCCATGATTTTTCGTCACTGGTAATTCCTCTGTCCAGTGGAAATACATTATTTGCATAAAAAGTACCAGAAACACCGTATTTATCAATAATAAGATTCGAAGCTCCAACATGGATTCTTCCTTTATTTGATGCAGTTTCGGTTGTTTTGAATTCTTTAGGAAGGCCAACATCAAAAGTCTGGATATATATCCCTTTCCATGTTTCCGGACTTGGCATTAAAAGGTTATTGCGAGCATAATAATCAGGAAAAACTACAGCAGGGGCATTTTTTAAATCACTTAAGTCCAATACTGCGTTACTGACTAAAAACTCAAAATTACCATCATAATCTTTACCATTTCTTTTATCTTTTAAAACAAAGGGCTGAAGTGTTACATTTACTAATATATCATTCCAATTACTTGCCGTAAAGTTAAACTCTCCTCTAACACGATTTGGGATTGATTGTGGTTTTCCATTGTAATATGTTTTAGTGACAATTTGTTTTGCTTCATTTACTTGACCTGATGATTCTATTGGTAAAATCAAATCTCTTGAAAATTCCACTGCCCCTGATATTTTCATTTCTTTAAATCCGTCGCAATCTATAGTTACATATGTTAAGTCTTTACTATAACCTGTAGCCATATCAAAACCTCCATATAAAGACAACTGCCATTTGTTTTCACTAAAGGGAATGTTCACATTCCCAAGCAGTACTAATTTTGCATCACCAATGATTCCACCCTGATGAGAAAGTTTTACATCATCGGCCCCAAAAAACAGTTGCATTGGCTTCCCATTTTTATCTTTTTGGGGAATATCGACTCTACAAAATACAGTCAATGTTGTATATTCTGGAGAGAATGTTGCTTTTGATATGGCTACAGTATATTGGATGTTACTTATATTTTGTTTTATACCAATCGGTAATTCAACCAATTCGTCTTTAGAAAATTTATTTACCCAACGATCTAATTTTTCTACTTCGCTTATAGATGATGAAGCTATGCCTAATGCTTTAGGAGCCGGAATATCTTGACCATAAGAAAAAATAGAGGATAGTAGCAAGAGTATTAAACAAAGCGTGGTTTGGAGAGGCTTTTTCATATTGGTGCAATAAATATTTTTAGTAGAATATGGAATCGATGTTAGTACTGTTTTTGGCAGTTTTTTTATAGATGATTTCATACTCAGAAACTATAATTATAATTTAAATTCATTAGAATATCATTGTTATTCGGGGCGTTTGTGGAGTTCCTAAACATAGATATGGCGCTTAATGAAAAAATATGCTTTTTCATTAAGGTATAACTGTTATTAAGTTTGACGCCAAATACAGAACTTGAATTCGTTGGGCTTTGGGTATTGTTGTATAACAAACCGAAATTGGCAATCATTTTTTCTTTTAGTACTTTTTTAGAAACCCCTACAGAAGCTCCCATGGATGAATTATCAAATTGCCCAACAGTATTGTTAGTGTAATTCAACGAACTATTCAATGCGAATTTTGTGGACATAAAATTTATAGAATGTGCCAAATTGTAATTCTGAACCAAACTAGCCTGTCCTTTTCTTATTATTCCATCTTGCTCATTGGCTTGGCCTGCAACACTATAATTGAAATTTAAGTTTTGGTTTCTCTTTTTTCCAAAAGCATAGGACATATTAAGATTGGCGTTTTGGGACAATTGCCTGTAATTTAAAGTGTCGGCTGCTACCACATTAGGATTGTTGATCAAATCAAACTGATCTAATTTTCTATTGGTGTAAGTAGAAAAATTAGAATAACTACCAGTGAAATTAATCTGATCAGTTATCTTGTAATTCATGTTTATAGAACCTACTATTCTTTTTGTATTTTGTTTTTTCTGATTCACTAAATCATCTCTTTGATACCCAAGACTAGCAGCTACGTTAATATTATCTTTATAAAAAGGACGTGAGAAACGAAGTGCAATATTCTCCAAATCATTTGTAAAATACAAAGCTCCTAAAGTATTGTAATTAGGGTCAATGCGTTCGTATGTTAACCCTATCTTGCTTTTTTGTATGGCATAATCAAAACTAACATTAACCGCATTTAGAAAACTGGTATTTTCTTTGGCAGAAAAAAGTTTATCTCTATAATTTCCACTAGAAATGCTTTTAGCTCTTGTGTCATCTGTAAGTACGGATAGGGCATACTCCACATTAAAATTTAGGTTTTTCACCAATGAAGTATTGAAAGTAAAACTATTGACCCAGTTTTCTTTTGGAGTAACTCCTTTGTCTATATAATCGGCGTTTAATGAACTGTAATTATCTTTGGCATAAAAACCAATCCAGCCTATTTTATATCTTTCTTTTTCGTACCCTATTTTTGTACCATATCCCATACGTTGATATACAGGAATACCATCTAATCCTTCAGTTTCACTAACAGCTTTTAAGAGTTGTCCTCCCATTACGCTTATTTTAAATGGACCTCTTGGAGTAAGTTCTAATCCAACACCTCTAAATGGAAATCCATTTAAAGTGTAAGGGGAGAATGTCATAGTTACATTTCCTATATAGGCTTTCACCCATTTGTATTTTGGCATTAGGCAAAAACGATTGAAATCAAAAGGAGCTGTATACCCCAAGTCTTTCCCTTGGTTGGTAATGCTATAAAATATTGGCATCGTAAAATTGAACGCACTCACATTTAGGTTCCCCGAAAGTACATAAGTAAATGGTTCACGAGAACTATTTGTATTTGAACCATAAAAGATAGTATTAGCACTAACCCCTCCAGTAACCTTAAAATTAGGTTTGTAAAAACTCTCTAAATCTACCTCTTGTGAATATCCATTACTACTTATTAGTAATAAAATAAAAATAATCAGTATCCCAAATAAATTATTCTTCTTGACTACTTCCATTATTGCTTTTGTACTTTTATATCACATAAAATATAAGAATTGGCTCCATTTTTGACCATATTCTTAATCTTAATAGCTCCCTTGCGACCATCTTGTGTCTTGAATAATACTACTTTAGGATAGGTAAATCCAAATTCTTGCGCGCCACCAGCACTATAGATTATATTCATAGCTTGTAGCGGAACGTCATTTGTCATTGCATCAAATTGTGTTTCGGTAAAATTCAACCCACAGTTGCATCCCCCTTGTGAATTGATGAAAATGGTTTTCTGTGCGTTGTTTAAGGACAGAAATCCATAATTACTAACCTGATCGGGAGAGATAAACTTATTATATGTAAAGTTGCTGTTCAGACCTTGAAAAGCAATATCTATTAAACTACTGTTTTGATTGTTGACCTCACCTGCCTTATATACCTGTCTTGTTATTGTAGAGAACATGGCTCCGACATTGTTAGAATGTGCTGAATTTATGCCAATCTTTATATCGTTTAGTACTCTTAGATTGGTGTCTGGATCAACTGTAATAGTGCTAGAAAAAGATTGACTGACCTTACCGTTAGATGCTACGAGTGTAACCAAATGTTGTCCTGGATTAGAAAATGTGATCACTGGATTTTCGGCTGTTGAGGTGGCTGGATTACCTCCCTGAAAAGTCCAATTGTACTGCATAGCACTTGCAGATTGGTTTTTGAAATTAATAGTGACTGGAGATTGGTAATCGTCATCCTCAAAATTAGGAGTATAAGTAAACGAAGAAATCAAATGAGGAGCGACCGTTACTGTTTGCGTCTCAGTTTGGTTTTCAAATCCGTTAGAAACTGTTAGGCTGATTGTATGATCTCCCGGTTCCGTGAAAATAACATTAGGAGGTGTTTTTCCTGAGAAATTGGCAGGTATTCCACCTTGGAAATCCCACTTAAAAATAAGTCCCTCACCAGGTGTGGTATTGGTTATTGCAACCTCTAGTGGAGAATAATTACTTGTTACAATTTGATGCGAAAACTGAATTGTTATTCCTTCTTTTATGACAACTGTTTTGCTGATTTTTTTGCTTTCACCATCTACATTGGTCATGGTTACCGTTATGGTATACGTTCCTTGGTTAGCGTACAAAACTTCTCCAGGATTTTTGTCCTTAGAAGTGCTTGGATTACCACCTTCAAATTCCCAGTGGTAGGTGTCTGCTCCAGTGATTTTACTGTCAATTTTTATGATAACAGGAACCGATTGATCCCCACTTACATAAGAAGTTGTAAAATCTCCTTCAATAGCAATGAACGTTTCTTTATAACAAGAAGTAATTATCAATAAGAGTAATAAAAGTAAAGTTTTCTTCATTAAATTGTATTTTTGAACACTACATCTGTGAAAAGATGTAGTGTTTTTTAATCTGATTTTTTTGTAATTATCTGCTAATTACAAATAGCGTTTGATTATCTTATCTGTAGAAAATGCCCAAACGACATTGTTTTTATAAGAGATATTACGAATAGGTTGGTCGTGAGTGTAATCAAGTACCCAAGTACTAGCACCATCTGTAGTTTTATAAATTTTATTATCTAGGATTGCCCAACCTGTGTTTGCATCTTTAAAAGTAAATTTCGTAAATTTTTCTCCGTTGTAAACTTGCGACCAAGAGTCACCTCCATTAGTGGTTTTAAATAATTTAACATCTAATAAAGTACTTAAATATTTATCGACTAAAAGAAAGCCATTTTCTGAATCAGCAAAGCAAATTTCTCTGGCGTAATAACCTGAATTTTCCTTTACAAAAGGATACTCTTTCCAACCATCTGCGGTATTGTTTTTGAATAAGATAAAAGGGCGGTTTCCAGAAAATCCATTTGCATCTTTTATATTTTTATATCCAATAGCCCAAATATGATCATTATCAAGTTCTGTTGAGTTAAAGATGTTGATTTCATTAGAATTTTGTACCTCGATCTCATAAATTTTATTAAAATCAATTCCATTTACTGTTGTAAAAACAACGCCTCTTTGTGTAATTATTGTTCCATCTTTCATATTGGAATCCACATACATACTATAAGAAGTAGCTACAGAATTACTTCCAAAATTCCCAAATTCATCAATACCAAGATATCCACCTACTGCTATTTTAGAAATTCCAAAACCAGTATGACACCATCCTTCATCATTTATAGTTGCATGAAATCCAGCACCAAAACCATTATTGGCCCAATCTGTCCAAGTAATACCTCCATCTAAAGTTCTAGAGAGACGTGAACCACTTTGGGTGTAGTATAAAATTTTATCACTTAACATTTGTATGCGTGGAATTTTTGAATCATTCTTTCTATCAAGTGGAATGGTAAACCAACCCGTAGTTGATGGAATTGGTAAAATACCAATGTTGCCATTATATGTGTTTTTTACATCATTAATTACTGTTCTGTTTACAATTGTTAGAACTAATGTTGGTACTAGTTTTTCTGTAGATGGTAGTGTAAATGATATCTCGCTGACAGTAGACGAAAGTATTGTTGCAGGCGTACCATCAAAAGTTATTTTCATATCGCTTACTTTATCTGTAAAATTCTCTCCTTTCACGGTTATTGTTTCTCCCGTAGTTCCATAGTCTTTGGAGTAAGAGTTAATTTTTGCAGTCTTAACGATTTCTACAACAGGTGGTGTTACTGTAGTAGATTTATCTTCAGAATCTGAGCTGCAATTAGTAAACAATAGCGAAAGTTGTAATAGAACGATCAGGGCAATTTTTTTTTTCATTTTTCTTTAATTTTAAGATTTAATTCTTGTGGTATTTAAGTTTTAATCTAGAATGTATTTTGTTTTATTGTTTTAAGTCGTTACCATTTATGTCCATTAACATTTTCTCTCTAATGTATTCTCTGAAAGTCATTTTCGTATAATAAAATTGTTCCGAATCATGCCAGAATTCTATGACCTCATCATTATTTTTAGATAAATCAAAACCAGCAAAATCTCCACTGAAATTGTCACCAAAGAATTTGATCCCCTCTTTTATATTATAGATGTCATCCAAATCGATGTCCTTGAAATCAAATAAATAAGATTGTACCTTGAATTGACATTCTCGAATACTTCCGGCACCTATTTCTGACAAATAAAACAAATAATCTTCAGGGATATTTGAATATTCTTCTTTAAGCTTATTCAAATGGGGACTTGTAACCATTTGTTTTGTATTTGAAACGTCGTCTGATTTTTCATGCTTACTGAGAAAATCTTTTTCAGTTTTAAAATTCATATTGCATTTTTTTGTAATGTTTAAGTTCTATCTTATTCATAATCATCTCTAAACATCTTCTTGATTGAAAATTACCTTAAGTCAGTTATAACTTTTTTATCAATTATTTCTGAGCCATTGTTGAGAAAAAATGCGTCTTGGTAATTTGCCATTTCCAAAAAATATTTTGAAATCATTTATTGTTGGAATTCTTACATATCTAGCCGTAATTTAATTTATTATTAATTAAGGAGGGGGGAATTCCTACTTTATTATCTATGATTAATTAGATTTGAGAAAACTATTTTTTAAAAAAAGAGATACTCGAAAAGTAACATCATCTATATGACAGAATTTTTAAATTCTAACGTTTTATATGCAATAAGGATTTCATTTTTGTTATGATAATCTTTTATATCCCGACTTATTAATAAAAAGTTATAGTCGTCCGGGTCTTTGTCCATTTTTTTTAGCTCATGAGTAATTCCTAGTGTACTATTGCTTGAAATAAAAGTAACAATATGACCGACTATGCCTAAATCAAAAATAATTGCACAGTCATAAAATTTAAGAACAAAATCTCTTTCAAAAGAAATTGTTAGAGTCTTCTCAATGAAATTGTAGTAAGTTCCTATAACTCTTTTATCTAATATTTTTTCTATTGTATTCATCATTGTCCTAATATATTTAATTCCTTTTAGTCCTATTTCCTGAGTATCTAAAACTTTTCCCGCCTCATGAAAAATTACATTTTTGATACCACGAGTTATTTCTCATTAGTAATTGAAGTTCTAATTCGGTTACGAAACCCTGACTTGTTAAGATTTCATTATGAATCATTCCTCTATTTACTGCTATTTGAATAACATTCTTTTTTTGTATAATTTAAAAAACGTTTTTTGAATTGTATAAAAATGCTATTCCTAAATCTTCTCTAAAGAACTCTACAAATGACTTGTTTGTATCAAAAACTTCTCCTGAAACATGATCAATTTCAACAACTGTTGGATTAGATTTGGATAAATCGAAACCAATAAAATCTCCTCCAAAACTATTTCCAAACAAAACAATGTTTTCATCAACGACATAATCATTTTCCAACCCAATTTCATAAAAATCAAATACAAAATTTTTAATTTCATATTGAGAATTCTTAAACTGTCCTCCTTCAATTTCTTTAAGAAAATCTATGAATTCCTCAGGAATATTATCCCTAAATTTTTTTATCTCTAAAACTTCTTTTTCAGAAACAATATCTCTATTGTCCTCTAATAGATTATTTTTTTTTCAAATAATCTATTTCTTTTTTATATCTCATAAACCTTTATTTAAATAATTCTCTTGCGGGTGAACCTGCCCCATGTATTCCTCCTTGATGTTTGCCTGGGAATTTAGCTGGATGCATGTTCCTTAAGTACTTCTTAACATTTAATAATATCAGATGGAGTAGCAAGAAAACCTGTAATGTTATTTTTATTTAAAGAGTCCATTAAAATTTCAGAGATAAAACTTCCACTTCCAATAATATTATTTGTCATAATATCATACTTTGGAAAATTATTATCTAAAAACAGCTCTTTTAATCGAATACTTTTTTCAAAGTCTAAATTGGAATTGATTTTTTCAAAATTTTCTTTATTGCCAACAGATACGGCATCTAAAACATTGAAATTAAATTTATGATAAATCTCTATTGTTGATTTTTTTAAATCAATAAAATTGAATAAATCATCATAAAAATTAAACCAGAAATAATCCAATAAATAATCCTCTCGAACTATTTTAATGGGATAGAATTTATGTGGAGGCAGGTGAAAATTTGAAGCAATATTCTTAAATTTTTCACTAACAAGAAATCCAAAATACGGATTATATGTTGCCAGTAAATCTGTCATTTTTGCATCCTTGTTAAATTGTAATCCCAAATAAGGGATTTCCTCTGGTATTTCTCCATAATTAATTCTTTTCGGAGAAAATGGAGAACCAAAAAGATTATTTTCTGTATTTGATACCTGAGGGTAATAACCTATAACGTCTAGGTCATTAGACGTTGTCAAATTGAAATATTTCATAATTAATAACCTATTACGTTTGCATTTTTATTTACTATTTGTTTAAAATATTGATTCAAGTTCAATTCGGTGTTTTTGGCATTTGTAATGTAAGTCTTTAATTCAGGGATTAATTCTTTTTGTAAAAATACATTAGCTTCATTAGGAGTCAGATTTGGGTGACTAGATGCATATTTAGTTAATCGATCTTTTATATAAGCATCGTATGCTGGATGATTACCATGCATACCTTCTCCTACTAGTTTAGTATATTTTTCTAATCCAATACCATTTTCAACTAAATTAGGATGAAATCCATCTAAGGCAGCCAATTGTACAATTTCATGACCTTCACATATTTTCCAGGGCATTATATGATGAGCTTCGATGTTATCAGTAGTTCCTAAAATTTTTGCTAAATCACTTCTGTCCCCAAAAGTAATTTTATTACCTACTCTCTCCCATTTCAATTTGAAGCTTTTAGTCCCCCATTCAATAGTATTTAGTACAACATTTTTTCCTTTGGCAAATTCTCCAGCAATATCAAAATGTTTAAGACTTTGAATAACACCTTTAACGGTTTTAATTTTACCTACTAAGTCATCTGCCAACTCAGGTAGTTTTGTAATAAGTGTACCGCCTACTATGACACTTTTTACAGAAGTTACGACACCTCTAGAGTATAAATGGCCTCTTCTACCATCATCAGTTTGGCTTTTTGCCATCTCTGCCCATTCATCATTAGTATTCCCACTTAGGATTTGAACAAAAATTGGTATTACTCCAGAAGGATCATCTTTTACTTCATCTTTTAACTTAACAAGTCCTGTATACATCTCAGTCCTCGTTTTCTCATCTGTAGATAAATCATAAACCATTGAACAAAGGCTTGTAATATCTGTCACAACTGTTGCTCCGCTTTCTACAGTTCCTGTTACAAGTCCAGGTGCATGAATAGTTGCACTGTTTTCGGTACTAGCTAAATAAGTTGGTTCTTCTACTAAAGCAGTTTGGAGGAAGGTATTTAAAAGCCCAATTCCTTCGGATGAAATTTTAAAAAACGATGCATTATTATCTAACGCTATTTTCTTTCCATCAGCAAAAACTTCATTGTCTTTATTCAAATTCACACCTGCTTTTGCGGGTGTTAAATCTGCTTGGTTAACTTTGTACTTTTGAAAAAAGGCATTTCCTTGATTTTCAATATGTGCTGAAAGATATTTAAGATTAGCTGTTTTACCATTTGTTACAGCCAGATTATTTCTAATTCCTACAGCCTGATATTGAAATATTCCATCCTTGCTTTGAGCTACCCTAATTTTGACATCAACCGTTCCATCCGTCCATTTTCCATTTCTAATGTCCTCATCAGTTAAAGGATTCTTAACTAATTCTACTTCACCTTTTCCGTTTAGTTTATAAACTTTTCCACCTTTAATGAATTCAATGCCTTGATTGTTTCTTGAGCTTTTGCTTATTTCTTTTAAGACTCCAGCAATAAGTTTTGGTTCATAATCAGAGTAATAACATTTCTCAAGTTCTTTGCTAACATCTAAAAGCATTTTGTTATCTACGACATATTTACCACCACAAACTTCTTTACTGAAAGGATAAATGACCTCGCAGGAAACGAGTTCGTTGTTAATACCAATAACAGCCAATATATCCTGTTTATTATTAAAAGCTGTTTTTGTTGCCTCAACCAAATCAGCAATTTCTGGAGTAGCTTTTATCGTTTTGTCAGCAGCTGATAAGTTATCCGTTAAAACACTTATTTCTTTACCTTCTTTTAGTGATGCTATTAAGCAGACATATGCTTTTTTGTAGTAGGAAAAAGTACGTATACCTCCACTTGAGCCATCAAAACCTCCTAATTTTTCTGTTTTTTGTTCTTCACATTGTTTGCACTTTATAAAAGCATCTGTGTCTAGATTTTTTAAAATGGCGACTAAATTTTTTAAACCGTCTTCAGTTTCCTTAATGCTTTTTACAATATTATCTATAGTCGCTACCTCTTTTTTTGCTTCTGGAAAATCTTCAAGAGTTGGTGGTCTTGCTTTATCATTTGAAACTAAAAATGTATTCCCCGATGTTTTAGTTATCTCGTCTTTTATATTTTGCGGAAGATTACCTCTTTCAACAAGTAATTGTGTGTTTTTGTCAATAGTCTCAGCATATTCTGTCCAGTTTTTATTGATCTCTTCTAGATTATCAATTTTGTCTTTGCTTAGTATATCTTTAAGACCATCTATTGCATTAGATAAACTATCTATTAAATCGGTTATATCATTAACAATGTCTTTCGGATCAACAATGTTCTTTTCTGTAGGGTCATAGCTAGTTTCTACAATTCCACCAATTAACTGATAATCGGTATTAATGAAAATGTTATCAAAAGTTACCGCAATTTTTGTTTCTCCAAGATATGGTACTATTATATAACCTTTTCCTGAGTAAGGGCTTTTGCCTCTTAGCTCCACAATTTTCACAGGAAAGTCTCCTGCTGTAAAGGTTTCGCTCTCAATAAGATTGGTAATAGGGTTTTGGTTTTTTATCGATATGTTCGGTGTAATTCCACAATTGTAGGCAGGTACTCCATTGGTTTGAGTAGGTGTTGTAAAAGTATTGATACTAGAATATGTAAACGATTGTATTCCATCCATCACAGGGTCACAACTGGAACCAACTCTAAATTCATAGGTAACACCAGGTTCTAGATTACTAAGTAAACTCTGGGTATTAAGGCTATTTGCTGAGAACCATCGGGCATTGGTAACGCCTTGTTTTTTATATTGTATTTGGTATCGGGTATGTTGAGGAACACCTTGCCAGGTTATTCTAACATTTTGCGGTCCTTGTGCTTCACTTAAAGGAAAGGTCGGAGCTAAACATTGTCCAGTATATTTAAATGAGAATATCTCACTATATCCATCATTTTTAAATACTGCATTTTCAGATAGTCCCGTTGTAGAAATAGCCTTTACTCTCCAAGCATAGCGCATACCAGGAGTAAGAGTAGGCATAGCCAGATTGTACAACAAAGCAGTACCAAATAGCGTTTCTTCGTGTAAAAGCGGCACCATCATAAACCCAAACTGCGGGTCTATATTAGGATCTGTAATTTGTTTCAGTTCATATTTATATGAAACATTCGTTGCATTTATTTGGCGTGGTGTCCAAGTAAACAGAATATTTGGGAACTCGGTTGCTGCAATTTGCTCGTTACGTTGCGGGGTATTAAGTAGGGGAGGGTCGTTTAGGATTAAATACAAACTGGCACAGCTCTTTTGAGAAATTTTTTGATTGGTAATAAAATCATACATTTCAAAGCAAAAACTATACATTCCTTCAGGCAACGGATTTGCATATTGCAAAGCTGTAATGCCTTGCATATTTTCCAGTCTGAAAAGAGCCGAAATATCGATATTTGTCAGTGTTTGTAATTCACCTCCATTAATAAAAATTGGTCTTTGTCCTTGTACATAATCGCTAGTTTGTATGTTGATACCATTACCTTGTATATACAATTTTAAGCGCACTTGTCTTTGTGATATAGAAATATCTGTAGGATGAATTAGCAACTGCATCTTTGTTTCCATGCTAGTGGCATAATCGGATATCTTGACACTATACGGACTATTAAAAATAGGGGTTAGTTGTACAGGGTACAACTGAGCACTACCATCTAAACTCCAAAGTAAAAATGCAAGAAATAGGAATATATTTTTAAAAAGTTTTTTCATTTTTAGTTGATGATAATTTTTTTAACAAGGGTTTGTTGAGCCGTTTCCAATACAATGACATAAATTCCAGCAGCTAGTTTTACATTAAAATCGATGCTATAGCTTTTCTTACCAGATTCCTTTTTTTGAATCAGTGAATATTGTCCGTTATATGAGAACAATCTCAGATTAACAGGCCCAATATCTTCCATATTGATAATTGTTTTAAAATTACCATCGCTAGGATTTGGAGTTACGATAAAGTCGGTAATGAATTTGGAGTTTTTAGTATCTACATTCGGTAAAGTACTTCGTTGTTCTACTGTAATGTTTTTAGAGTACATGGCATAACAATCACCTTGTGTTTGTTTCAAACCTATAGTATAAGTTCCAATGGCATTAAATTTCAAAGTGATGAATTTTTCTTTTTTATCAACAATTGCAACACCATTAGGAATCATCCATTTTGTGTTTTCTCCAAAAGGTTCTGATGTATTTACTAGAATAACTTCTTCATCTAAGTAAGCTTGAGAACTAAGTAAGAACTCCGAACCAATAGCTACTTTATTAGTAGTGATTTCAATTGAGTCTTCTCCAATACATCCTAAAGACGAAGTCACTTTTACATGATAGGTTCCTGCTTTGGTTACATTAACTGTAGGGGAATTAGATTTAAATCCATTAGTAGCAGTCCAGCTGTATTGTGCATTTAGATCAGCAATAGACGCATCTAAATCTAAGCTTTGTTCATTGCATAAAGTTCTGTCTGGGCCTATATTTACAATAATAGGGTCAGGGGCTTTTAATGTAAAACTCTTTTTGTATACACAACAATATGGACAGGTAACGGTAACTTCATAATTACCCGCTACAAGATTATCAATGTCTTTGGTTGTTGCTCCAGTATTCCAGTGGTATTGATATGGCAAATTTCCTCCAGTTACATCCAGATTAATAGAACCATCATTACCTTGAAAACAGGTTGGGTTTTTGATTGTTTCTGTAGTAAACACACCATTTGGATCACCTACGAAGACACTACCTTGTATAATACAACCTTTGGCATCGGTTACAATTACAAAATAATTATTGGATGTTAAATTCTCTATTCTTGTAGTAGTAGCCTCATTGGTCCACTGGTAGGTATAAGGAGCTGTTCCTCCTGTAACGATAGCTTCGGCCCATCCATCATTTCCTGTAGTACAGCCAACATCGAGTTTTGTAAATGTCAACCCTAATTTTGATGGCTCAGGCATAAATTGTGTAACATCAATTTCCTTAGTCAATATATTATTTACATAAGTTCCCAGTTTTGTACCGTTGGCATCTTCAATATTTAAAGCATAGGTACCATGCGAAATATTCTCAGCTGTTTCATCTTGGTCATTCCATAACATCCAACTTCCATCAGCAAGTTGTTTTTTCCAGGTATAAAAATAAGGCAATCCATTATTTTTATCAGCGGCTAATGGTATTCCACCAGTTACATGAGCGATAAGAATTCCGTCTTGTGATTCGTCACGTTGCCCATCAGCTGGATTTATATCCGATTCATTTCCAAAAGTATTGGATACATTACAAGAGATTGTACGTTGTACTTCGAAAGTTACAACTAGTGGGGCTGGTTGTTCAAGTGTAGTACTTGAGTTTATGACTGTGCAACCAATTTTATTTGTGGCTGGATTATAATTTGCATCACGAACGGTTAATGTATAGGTGTCTTCAGGAAGATCAGTTAAGGTAATGGTATAAATTCCATTGTTAAATTGTACTGTAGTTGTCGTTTGAGTAATTCCTTTGCTGTTTTTCCATTGGTACCAATAGGTATTATCAGGGAAAATTGTTCCGCCTTTAACCTCTACTACAATTCTTCCGTTGGTAGCTTTATAAAAGCTAGGATTTGTAATCTCGGTATAATCTAACGTAATTGGCTCAAGAGGTTCTCCTATTTTGATACTTCTTTGAGTAGTACATCCTTTTGCATCAATGATTTTAACTAAATAAGCACCTACACTTAAAATAGTATTTTCGGAAATAGTTTCTCCATTAGACCATTCGTAGTCGTATGGAGCAGTTCCTCCAGTTACATTGGCTGTTGCCCAACCATCATTTCCGCCTTTACAAAAAACATCTCCTTTAGTAAATGTTACCATTAGTTTTGGTGGTTCTTGCATAAATTGGGTCGCATCTATTGGAGTTACCAATGTATTGTTTGCGTAAGTTCCCAACATGATTCCGTTTCTGTCTTTTACATTCAACGCATAATTTCCATGCGAAAGATTTTCGGCAGTTTCATCATTTTCATTCCAAGTAATCCAAGTCCCATCTGCTTGTTGCTTTTTCCAATAAAAATAGTAAGATAATCCATTATTAGCAGTAGGAGTAAGCGGTGTTCCACCTTTCACATGTGCGATTAGGATTCCGTCTTGCGATTCGTCTCTTTGACCATCACTTGGAGTGGTATCTTTATCATTTCCAAACTCATTGCTCGCATTACATGAAATGGTTTGTTTGATTTCGAATGTTACTACAAGTGGATCTGGTTCGCTTAATGAAACTTTGGAATTTATGATAGAACAATTCATTACTTGATTTGTAATCGTATTGTAGTTTTTATCCCAAACCGTTAAAAAATAATCATCAGCAGGAATGCCATCCAGAGTAATGGTGTAAGTACCGTTAATGAGTTGACCAGTTGCTGTTTGGATATCTCCTTTTTTGTTGGTCCATTTGTAGAAGTATGCCTCACCAGTTGTATTTGGGGTTCCTCCAGTTATTTCTGCCACAATTTTACCATTGGTAGCTCCATGAAAAGTAGGGCTGATTGTTTCATTTTCTTTATATTTTAAAGCAACGGCAGTTTGTGGTTCTTCTATTGTAATTTTTCCTTGTATGATACATCCTTTACTATCTGTAACTGTCACAGAATAAGTCCCCAGATTTAATCCTGTCAGTTTGTTTTTATCAATGATGCCATCTTCTACATTATACCAGTCGTATGTATATGAACCATCAGTTTTTGGGGTTCCACCACTAACTTTTGCAGTAGCCCACCCGTTATTTCCTGAGTGACAAGAAACATTTCCGGACTCAAATGTTAGTTCTAATTTAGTAGGTTCTACGAGTTGCTCAATGGCGGGATTGGCTGTTTCCAGCGCATTATTGACATAAGTACCCTGAGTTATTCCATTTTTATCAATTACATTTAAAGAGTAGCTTCCTTTTGAAAGGTTCTCAGCTTTTATTCCTGTTGCATTATTTAAGACTTCCCATTGATTGGATATAGTATTTAGTTTAGACCAGATATATTGATAGGGTAAACCTCCATTTTCGATTCCTTTATAGGGAACTCCACCTTCAACATCTGCAACTAATGTAGCATCTTGTGATTCATCTCGTTGTCCATCTTGAGGATTAAAATCATCATCATTTCCGAACTGGTTTGTGCTATTACATGAAATAGATCTCTCAACTTTTATTTTCACAACAAGTGCATCAGGTTCGCCTAGCGTTATGCTTAGGGTTGGCACGAGATTACAACCAGTTTTATTCGTTGCAGTAGCATAATTATAATTACTATCCTGAACATTTAAAGTATAAGTTCCCGCTGGAATATTATTTAATGTAATAGCATAAGTACCATTACTAAATTGAGTAGTACTTTTATTTGAATCTATTTCGTTACCTCGATTGTCTTTCCATTGAAAGGTATAAGAGCTGCCTTTAATTGGTGTTCCACCTGTAACAGAAACTGTAATTTTTCCATTAGAACCACCTTTGAAAGTGGGTTCTGTTGATGATTTACTAAGGAAAGTTACTGGAGTTGTTGGTTGTGTAATTGTAGTTGGTATTGACTTCTCACGTCCTAACATGATTTCTTCTGCTACTATAGATTGAATTTTAGCAACACATGAATTTCCATCTCTTACTTTTACATTATAAACAATTGATGTACCTGAGACAGGATATAAACCGTAAACAATTTGGGTATTGCTTTTAGGATTATCGAAAGGAATCCAATTAGCACCATCATCGGTGGAGTATTGATATCCTTCTTTAATCCCACCAGAGGCTGTTATAGTTATTGTTCCATCTTTACCACCATTACAAGATACATTTGTAAATGATAAAGAAAAATCTACAGGAGTTGGCTTTTCTATTGAGAATGTGGTAGGGACAGGACTAATAGTTTGAGTATTAGAACCATCATAAAACCCTATTAATTGAAAGACGTAGATACCCTTAATTAAATTTGAAATTACAAATGTATTATTTGCATCCATAGTAACATTACCGGATATTGTAGATGTATTATTCACTAGCAAAGAATAATTTAACTCCTCTCCTTTTAATAAAGGCTTGTTAAATGTAAGTTTTACAGATCCATCCTTTTCATCATAACAACTCACATCTGTTGGAACCTTAGAAATTACTTTAGGAGCTGATTTTAAATAAACGAATGAAATAGGATTCGAGTTAAGACTTTGATATTCTGCTTGTAGCTTAGGGGTGTAAGTTGCATTGTAAATGTTTGTCGTGTTTCTGTAACATGCTGATTTACAGGAATTTTGAAAAATACCGCATTTACTAAGACATACTTGGGTTTGTGAATAAGCTTCTCTATTAGCATACCCTTTGGCTTGTTCCTCACCAGCACTACAATTCATGTTTAACCAAACATTAACAGTCTCTCCAAAATCTCCTTCTTCTAAAAAATCTCCGCCTTTAATATTTAGAACAGAACTATGATTAAAAGCTGCAGGTATATCTTTTGCAGGTCCATTGCCTACTCTAAACTTCCAATTATAATGATTTGTAGTAAGGTTGTCTGGCAATGCAATTTTTAAGGTTGCTGTTTCGTCTAGGTATAAAGCTTTAGCAGACTCATTAATTACAACACTAGGTTTGGATGTAACAGTTAACCGAAATAAAGAGCTTCCTGCGTTAGCTTGGTAGGAAGAAAAGCAAGTATTAGTTATTTTAACATTATCATAATTATTATTTGGACCACCGTCACAATTACCAAACCCATTTTTCCATCTTACAACCTTATAAAATTCTAAGTTTACAATGGGGTTATTTTTGGTGTAGATAGACTCATAGTCTACATTTTCAAAAAGTTTTCTTCCATTAAATATAAAAAAAGTGCTACCATCACGTCGAGTCGCCTTTATATGTTTTAATCCATCAATATCACCACATCCATTGCCATCCCGACCTTGATATCCTATAATATTTAATTTGTAATTAGCATCACCAGTTAAATCAATCTGAGCAAAACTAAAAGCAGAAACCAATAAAAATAATAATAAGTAAAATTTTTTCATAAGCTTAATATAGTATAGATAGGGTTTCTACTTTTGCAGGACTATTGCTTTGTAGTGTTGGACTAAAATGGTATTCGTATTCGGTGTTTATTTTTAAATCACGATCCTCTAGAGTGAGTACATTACCTAAAAGATCTTTCCATAAGGTAGGAGCTTCACCTTTTTTATTCTTATAGATACTCAGTCCTACTACTTTATCTTTGTTCTTTATGTAATCCCAAGTCAGTGTGATTTTTTTATTTTCTCTGTCAGGTAATCCTTGAGAGAAAATTATCATTTTTACAGGAGTAAAATCAAGTACTGTTACCGTAATGGTAGAATGGTCTATAGATGACCAAAGATTGCTTTTATCTTTAGCAAGAATAGCATATTGATACATTTTTCTGTTTTCTACTCTTGAATCAACAAACTCTTGTATAGTGTCATTTATCTGTTTGATTTCTTCCCATTTCATCTGTCCTTTCTCTCTTCTTCTCAGACTATAAGCAATAACATCATCGCTATAACTACGAATCCATTTTAGGTATACTTTTCCGTCTTTAGTATCATAATCTTTAAAAATTGGAGCTGCAGGTGGGATTTTATCAGGTTTTTCCAGAACAAGTATGTCTGATGGTTCCGAAATATTAAATCTTTTGTCTTCAGCAGCAATTCGGTAGTAGACTTTATTGTTAAGCATCTTCATGCTCACATTATCTACAAACTCATTGCCTACATATGATTTATGATAAATATCCACAAACTCTTCATCTTTGCTATTGGCTTTTAAGATTCTATAGCCTAATAAATCTTTTTCTAGATTTGCTTTCCATTTTAAGTGAACTACTCCTAAACTATCAATTGTACCTTCTAACCCAATTGGTTTGTTTGGAGCAATGGAATCGATAGGTTGTATAAGCATACTTTGGGAAGTCAATCGTTGATTGTTCTTACCAACAGCTGTAATAGTGAAATAATTAGATGGATAAGGGGTTTCTAACTCTCGTTTTCTCTCAGTAATAGGTAGTAGCCCTTTTGAAACTACTTTATAAGGACCTCTATCATTTTCGGCTAAATTAATTTCAAATCCCTGAATTGTTCCTTCTTCTTCTGGAGGGAATTCCCATTCTAGAGTTGCTGTATTTAAATTGGTAATACGATAGTCAAGTAGTCGGGCAGGAACGGTTAATGCTGGTACTCCTTTTGTATTGATAGGTTTGGTGACTTCTCCCTTTTCTCCAAATGAGCTAATACCATAAAGTCGGTAATAAAATGTTTTGTCATTAACGCTTAGTGTATCGATATGGTACATGGTTTTAGATGGATGGTCATCTTTGTCGTTCATGTTAACCAATGGAGTAGTAGCTATTGGAGCATAAGTAGTTCCATCTGATGACCTTTCAACCATAAAAGATGAATATATATTTTTGAAAGTTTGATAATCCCAAGAAAGCAGTACTTTTTTATCATCAGGTACAGCTATAAAATCTGTAGGTGCAGGTAAAGCTCCATAATCTTTCAGACCAATCATATAAGAAGCAGACTTTATCTTTGGTGTTTCAAAAACAACTACTTGATAAGCATATACCTCGTTTGCTTTAACATTGTTATCTACAAAGCCCCAACCTGCTTTTAGTGCGCCTTCAAAACTCATGTCCGCTGCGTACAATCCAAAAGTGTAACGTTGATTAAGTTCTTCGGACATACTTACTATCTTGGCTAGTTCACCTTCTTTTGCACCAGTGACTTCAAAGCTTTCGCCATAGATAGATTGCGCAATTATAGCTGCATAGTTGTCTTTTTGAGCCAAATCCATCCAAGAGTCAAGAACCTCTGGCAATAGCGGAGTTGGTGTTAATATTTTTTTTTCTGGTTTAGGGATTATTTTACCATCTCTTAGAACAGTAAAACGAGTAAGTGTAAAACCTTTTTTATGTGCTTTTTTCCATTCACTAGGTGTGCTTATTGCCCAACGAATCAATATTCTATCTTTTTGAGCTCTGGCATTTACCATTAGAGCTGCGTTTTTACTTTGGGAATAACCTAATGAGCACGAAATAAGTAGTAATAAAAGTAATTTTATCTTCAACATTCTATAGATTTATTTAAAAATCTACAAAACTAGCTTTTTAATATTTAATTAATAATATTTTTACACTAAAAATCTTCCGAAATAAAGGGTTTTTACAGCCTTTAGATAGGGAGATTTTGATTCTAGGATAAGCAAAGTAGTTGAATACAATTTTACATTTTAAGTCTATTATTTATTTAATAAAATAAATTTTTAAGATTAAGCAAATTGGCTATTTTTTTAATAGTAAGAAATAAACAAATCTGGAGCATACAAAACATTTAAATTTGATGCACTAATTTTCAAACTATTCAAGGAGTATAGGAAGTTTTTGCAGAAGAATAAAAAAAATTATTGAAAAAGAAAAGACGCTGTCCAGAAAGTAATTTTCGGACAGCGTCTTTTATAAAGTGGTGTTAAATAGTATATGTACTAATAATAAGTATATTCAAAATGTTTTATCAACACTTATCTGCCTTTTTATTTATAACTTTATTTAATAAAAAAACTGAGATGTTTCAGTAAACGTTGAAGTCCCGGCTTGATAGGTTACTACTTTCTCTGTAGGGTAATTGTTTACGTCATACTTGTATGTGTAAGTTGTTGTATTTATGTAAGTATTGTCTCCAGATTTATAAGTACTAGTTTCCTTAATTAGATTATTAATGTTCGAATCTTCATCGAGTAACAAATTATGATTTAAAACATTTCTTAAAGGATCGTTTTTAGTATCATATTCATATGTTATTACTCTTTCCGAGCCATAATAAGATTTCTCATCTTTTACTAAATTTCCATTATTAAATGTAAATTTTCCAATAGTACCTCCCTCAGTCTCTAAACCAGTTACCGCATTTATTCTAAATTCCTCGTAAGAAACTGTAGCATCTGCATTATGAGTGTATTTAGTTTTGTAAAAAGTTATAGCATCAGTTTGTTTCTCTATACAAGCAACAAGTTTACCATTAGTATAACTGTACTCAGTAGTAATATCAAGTGCGCCATCTTCATCGATTTCTTCAATTTTTGTAATTAGGTTTCCTGTATATATATATTTATAAACAGAACCGTCTTGGGCTTTAATGCTAATTATTTTATTACCATCATATGTAATATCTGAAGTTGAGGAAGTTCCGTCATCCCCTATATAAACTATTTTTTGTAATAAAATCGGTGATGATTCATTATCATCATTTGAAGAACAAGAAGCTAGTACTAAACTCATAGCACTAAATAAGCATAAAATTTTTTTCATAAAATTGTGATTTATTAATTTCTTCAAAAGTATAATAAAATTCCTATATAAAAAAATATAAATATGTTGTTTTGTAGTTTTTGTAGTTCAATATTGTATTTATATGTAAGTGGTTATTTTTCAAAGATAAAATTGAAAGAAAAATCAATTACTATGACTATGTGTTTGGGAAGTTATTCTATGAAGGATGATTTAGACAAACTTTTTTAATTTTAGTTCATTATCATAACAAAAAAAAACTCCAGATTGCTCTGGAGTTTAGTTTATAATATAAAGAAAAATTATTCTTCTTTCATCGTATGATATACGTTCATAACGTCATCATCCTCTTCAATTTTTTCGATAAGTTTTTCTACATCGGCAATTTGAGCTTCAGTAAGTTCTTTTGTGATTTGTGGAATACGCTCAAAACCAGAAGATAAAATCTCAATACCTCTATTTTCAAGTTCTTTTTGTAGCGCTCCAAAGCTTCCAAAAGGAGCATAGATTAAGATACCATCTTCATCTTCAAAAACCTCTTCAGCACCAAAATCGATTAATTCCAATTCTAATTCCTCAGGATCAAGATCACCTTTAGGGATTCGGAAATTACAAGTATGGTCAAACATAAAATCAACAGAACCTTGTGTACCCATAGTTCCGTTGCATTTATTAAAATAACTACGAATGTTGGCTACTGTACGGTTATTATTATCTGATGCAGTTTCTATTAATATAGCAATTCCGTGAGGAGCATAACCTTCAAATAAAATTTCTTTATAGTTGGCAGTATCTTTATTGCTGGCATTTTTTATTGCGCGCTCAACATTGTCTTTCGGCATGTTGGCAGCTTTTGCATTTTGTATAACAGCTCTAAGTCTAGAATTGGCATCTGGATTAGGACCACCTTCTTTAACAGCCATTACAATATCTTTACCAATACGGGTAAATGTTTTGGCCATTGCTGACCAACGCTTCATTTTTCTACCTTTTCTAAATTCAAACGCTCTTCCCATTGCTGATTTTTTATTTTGAGTTGCAAAAATACAGTTATTAGTTATTTTATAAAAACAAACACTATGTTTTTTTTGGTGAAATGTAAATAGGTGACAGTTAAACTGTAAATTGAGATTATATACTACATGGTAAGTAGTTTACAGACTTAGTATCTAGAACTAATTTATAGTTCAGCAGTGACTAAGTAATTCTAGTAAAAAAGGCAGTGTATTGTTAGAATCTAACCGTAAAGTTTAGACTGAAACTGAAACTGAATACTGCAATTAACCATTACCTAGCAGCATTAAAATCATTAATAATATTTACTGCTTCGTTTAAGTAAGGATTAGTTTTAAGATTATCAATTTGATATTGATTCATGGTTTTTTCAGTAGGATGAATTCCCAAAAGGAATCGGTTTACTGTCGAGTTGTATACATCCAGCGGGTCATTTTTAGTGTTATAAGAAGTGATTTCTTCCCATAAACGATTTCTTGTTTTTTTCTGTTCAAAAACAGATTCTAAAGTCATTGGAATCTCAGTTCGAGGAGTGTTAACCAGTTGATCTATTTTTTTGTTTATTGTAATTATATTATTAAAATAATCACTGGCTGCCACTCTGATGCTGCTATCATCGGCAAGTCTATTTATTAAACTTCTTTTTACGTAAGGTCTAAATTTTGGGATAGGAATAATAGAATCATTTTTAATAGCAGTTGGAAAATTTTTCTCTTTTGCTATAATATTTTCATAAAATTCAGGAAGAACTACATCGGGAGTTATACCTATATATTGATGACTTTTTCCTGTTATTCGGTAAAATTTATTAATTGTTATTTTTAGAAAATCAGTATTTTTATTCTCATCTAATGATTGTATGGTTTGCATAGTTGCTTTTCCTAATGTATTGCTCCCTAATAGTAAAGCACGATTGTAATCTTGCATAATCGATGCAAAAAACTCGCTCGCCGATGCCGTATTACCATTAACTAGAACAACAACAATGCCTTTGTAGAGCATTCCTTTGTAAGGATCATTAATAACCGACTGTTCGTTTTTGTTATCTACAACAATCGAGATAGGGCCGTTATCGATAAACATTCCGGCTAGTTTTATAGCCTCTTCCATTGATCCTCCACCATTATCGATTAAATCAATAACAAGACCTTTGATGTTATCTTTCTGTAATTTTATAATTTCTTTAGCAGTATCATCAGCACAGCCTTTCCCGCTATTGCCTTCCAAATCGGCATAAAAGCTAGGGATTTTTATATAACCAATCTTACTTTCTTTGCCTATTATGAAGCTAAAAACAGAGTTTTCTTCATCTTTCATGATTTGTTTTTCGATGTAAACATCAAAACTTTTTCCAGAATTTCTTTTAAGGGTAAGCGTAATACTTTTGTTCGATTCAGATAAAATCATAGTCGAAATAGATTCAAGAGTAGCACATGAAACTTTTAAAGTTTCTTTTTGGTTAGATATAGAGATAATTTGGTCTCCTTTTTTTATTTGACCAGTTTGAAACGCAGGCCCATTTGGATCTAATTCAGCAACAATAATTTCGTTTTTCTCATTTAGGTTTACGTTTAATCCCAATGATAGGTGTTCTTTAGATAAAGAAGCGACAAAACTAGATTTAGAGTCATTGCTAAAATAGGCAGTATGGGGATCAAAGTAAGTACAGAAATAATCATATAGCTTTTCCTGTGGTTTTTTCCCAGTTTGCAAAAGTGTATTAACTCGACATATTTCATTATCAAGGACAGCCTTTTTATGAGTAGCTTCAAGATATTTAAAATTTGCTTTAAGCGAATCCAGATTAGTGCTCACCTCAGCTATTTCATCCAAGATCTCGTAGCGCATTTTTTTGCGCCATACTTTCTCAACTTCGTTTTCCTTCATATATACAGGAAAAGATTTTTTATAGAACCGAATTGTATCTTTTGAAGAATAATCGATAGGTTCAGTTAAAATTTTCTCCAAAGCCGTTTTATTCCGTATGAGACCATTTCGATATTTAGAAACAATATCATTTAAGAAAGTACAATCTTTTTTTAAAATAAGATTGTCAATATTCAGACGATATTTTTTGGCAAGGGCATCATATTCTGATTTCAGGAAAATATTTCGAGAAGGGTCAAGATCATCGATCAAGTTATCAAAAACAAAAACCGATAGACTATCATCTACCGGTTTAGGTTGAATATGTTCGCTTTGAATAAGCGTATTTATTTTGGTTACTATTTCACATGTAGAGTCACTATTTTGACCAAACAGAGAGAAACCAACAAGTAGAAATACTAATGAAAATTTTTTCATAAATCGAATATCAACATTTAAACTAAAATTACGCTAATTTTTTTGATAAAACGAGTATAATCTCACTAAAATGTTAATGTCGAAAGAGAATCTAACCACAGATTTAATTGATTTCAAAGATAAAACTCAGTTAATCATTTTAGGCTGTGCTATATAAGCTGTATTTCAGTATTGTATATTAAAAATGAATTATTTTTTGTAGAAAGGTAATTTTACCACTTTCGCAGGAACATCATTTTTTCTAATTCTAATAAAGATATCGCTGTCTACAGTACTGTTTGCAACAGTAACGTATCCTAAACCAATACCAATAGTCATAGACGGAGACATAGTTCCAGAAGTTACAATTCCAATTACATTTCCAGACGCATCTACAATTTCATAGCCTTGTCTTGGTACAGCACGTTCTTGCATTTCAAAACCAACAAGTTTTTTAGTAACTCCAGCTTCTTTTTGTTTCTTTAGATTTTCAGAGTTAGTAAAATCTTTAGTGAATTTTGTAATCCACCCCAGTCCAGCCTCAAGAGGAGACGTAGTATCATTAATATCATTTCCGTATAAACAGAAACCCATTTCTAAACGTAAAGTATCACGAGCTGCCAATCCAATTGGTTTAATACCAAAAGATGCACCAGCTTCAAACACCTTATTCCAGATGTGTTCAACCTCATCATTTTTGCAATAAATTTCAAAACCACCCGAACCAGTATAGCCAGTAGCTGAAATAATAACATTCTCAATTCCAGCAAAAGTACCAACTTCAAAATGGTAATATGGAATAGCAGATAAATCTACAGAAGTTAAACTTTGCATTGCTTCAACGGCTTTAGGCCCCTGAATTGCCAATAAAGAGTAATCATCTGAAAGATTTTTCATTTCAGCACCTACATCATTGTGAGAAGAAATCCAATTCCAATCTTTATCAATATTCGAAGCATTTACAACAAGTAAATACTCTTCCTCTTTCATTTTATAAATAATCAAATCATCTACAATTCCGCCATCATTATTAGGTAAGCAAGAATATTGAGCTTTACCAATAGTTAGCGTTGATGCGTCATTAGAAGTAACTTTCTGAATTAAAGCCAAAGCATTTGGACCAGTTAATAAAAATTCTCCCATATGCGAAACATCAAAAACGCCAACGCCAGTACGAACTGTTTCGTGTTCAGCATTTACACCTTCGTATAAAATAGGCATATTATAACCAGCAAAAGGTAGCATTTTCGCTCCCAAACCCTCATGTATGTGCGTTAGCGCAGTATTTTTCATTGTGTGTGTTTATAAAAGTTAATCGCAAATTTATTCAAAAAATGTTGTAAACAAGTACTCAGAATTATAAAAATCGCAAAAATTAGGAGCTGTTTCCTGCTATTCGCTATATCTTTATGTTTTTAAAGGAAAAACATAAAGGATACCGCTGCAAACGTAGTTCACTGAACACTTATTAAAATAAAAATATTAGTGAAGTAATCAGGGCTAGAGCCAATCAGGAAATATTAATTATTTTAGAATCATGGTTTTTTGTAATTTTAATTAAAATAACTATTCAATGAAAGCCACAATAGCAATAACAAAAGCCAAGATTAAAAAGATCTACAAGCCTATAAATCCACATACTCACAAAGGAATACAAGGACATGCAGCGATCATTGCAGGAAGTTATGGCAAGATAGGAGCGGCAGTTTTAGCATCAAAGGCTTGTATCAAATCAGGTTGCGGACTAGTAACTACCCTTATCCCAAAATGTGGTTACGAAATTCTCCAATCTACAATTCCCGAAGTAATGGTTGTAACCTCAACTGATGAAGACTACATCTCCGAAATCTATTTTGAGATTAAGCCACAAGCCATAGGAATTGGCCCAGGAATAGGGCAGGAGCCCAAGACACAAAAAACATTTTATGAGTTTTTAAAAACAAATAAAACACCAGCAGTTATCGATGCTGATGCACTAAATATCCTATCACAAAATAAATCATGGTTTGCTTTATTACAAGCAAATACTGTGCTTACACCACATCCCAAAGAATTAGAACGGTTGATAGGAAATTGGAATTCAGACAGCGAAAAATTTGAAAAAACCATAGAATTCTCCAAAAAACACCAAGTAATAATAGTCATGAAAGGCGCTCCAACATATATAATAAATGGAGAAGATAGCTATCAAAATACAACAGGAAATGCAGCACTGGCAACCGCAGGAAGTGGTGATGTGTTAACGGGAATAATCACTAGTTTGTTAGCTCAAGGATATTTGCCAATTCAAGCTGCGCAATTAGGAGTTTACATACACGGCTTAACTGCCGATATTGCCCTACCCGAAACAGGATATCAGTCATTCATAGCATCAGATATTATTGAAAATCTTGGGAAAGCATTTTTGTCATTAGATTAGTTAGAGATAAGACTTAGAGAAACAAGAGTATAGAAATAAGAGTATAGAAACAAGAGTATAGAAACAAGAGTATAGAAACAAGAGTATAGAGACAAGAGTATAGAAGAAAGACTTAGAGATTCAAGATTTAAAAAAAAAAGATTTAAGGATGTTTTTTTATTTTAGATTACTCAGTTTGTCTTCCTGAGCGGAGCCGAAGGACCGCAATACATTCCACAAACTGAATCCTAAAACCAAACCAGAGAAAAAAATCTGCTGAATCTGCAAAATCTGCGAGAACCAAAATTAGCGCAACTATTTGTCTTGTCTTAACGGAATATATTGCAGAAGACGCATTGCGGTGCTTCTCTACAAACGTGATGTGATAACTGTTGCGCTTAGATTACGCAAAGAATAACAAACTTTAAATGAAACTCTAAGTCTTGCTCCTATACTCTTGCCTCTAAAAACCCAAGAATTCGAATAATCTAAAAATCCAAGAAGACTAACAAATCTAAAATTAGTAAGTTTGTATTCCAGTAAAAGCTGACTATGAAAAACAAACTCGATTTAAGAACGGTAAATGTGACGCGTTATATAAGTCCGTTGCGCGAAGGCGGTTCATTACCCGCTTTGGCCGAAGCAGATGATGATTTTAAATATGTCCTAAAATTTAAAGGAGCCGGACATGGCGTAAAAGCACTAATTGCCGAATTGGTAGGTGGCGCAATTGCCAATGTATTAAAACTTCAAATTCCCGAATTGGTATTTGCTAATTTAGATGAAGCTTTTGGCAGAACCGAAGGCGATGAAGAAATTCAGGATTTACTACAAGGAAGTCAAGGACTTAATTTGGCATTACATTTTTTATCAGGAGCAATTACTTTTGATCCGGTTGTAACAGTGGTTGATCCTAAACTTGCGTCGCAAATTGTTTGGTTAGATGCTTTTATTACCAATGTAGATCGTACATTCAGAAACACTAATATGCTTATATGGCATAAAGAACTGTGGTTAATCGATCATGGAGCTTGTTTGTATTTTCATCATTCATGGAACAACTGGGAACAACATGCCAAAAGTCCTTTTGCATTAATAAAAGATCACGTATTGTTGCCACAAGCATCACTTTTAAAAGAAGTCGATTCAGAATATAAAGCAGTTTTAACTCCCGAATTATTACAAGAAATTGTAGCGCTTATTCCAGACGAATGGCTCAATTGGGAAGATACTGATGAAACGCCTGAAGGATTGCGAAATGTATATTTACAATTTTTGCAAACACGACTAAACCATTCTGAAATTTTTGTAAAACAAGCCGAAAATGCAAGATAGTCACTTATATGAATATGCCGTAATTCGTGTTGTACCAAGAGTAGAGCGTGAAGAATTCCTAAATATAGGTGTCATATTATTTAGCAAAAGAGCCAAATTTATAAAAGTATTGTACCATATAAACGATGCCAGAGTTCAAGCCCTTTCAGCTGATTTTGATGTCGAACAATTGCATTGTAATTTAACCTCATTAGAAAAAATAGTCAATGGAGCCAAAGATGGCGGACCAATTGGACAAATGGAAATTCCTGAGCGATTTCGTTGGTTAACAGCCATACGTAGTTCGGCAATTCAAACCTCAAGACCACATACAGGATTATCTCAGGATTTGGATAAAACCATTAAGAGATTGTTTGAGGAATTGGTTCTTTAAGAAAAGGAGCAAAGAGGCAGAGGTACAAAGGTTGGTAAAATGTAAGTTGAAAACGGTAAATGAAGTACCGGATTTAAACATAAAAAATTACAATATTGTCTTTCTGAACAATATCTTAGCGAACTTCGCGTAACCCATTGCGACCTTTGCGGTTAACTATTCTTCCTTACTTTCCTATCTAAAAAAAAGAAACCATATAAGTCATATAAAATACTCCAAGCCTTAAAACTTAAATGTACTTACATGACTTATATGGTTAAATTAAATTAAAACGATCCGCAAGTATTGCCAGTAAATGTAGCACCAGCACTAGCAGTAATATCAGCTTTAACTGCCGACGCGGCAAGCGTTACAATAGAATATGGCGGAGTAAAAGCAGTATTGCTTCCTGCCGTATTTCCAGTTGTACTTGTAAAAATATTCCCAACAGCAGTTACAGCCGTATAACCAGTCATTAAATCAATAGGAGTTTTTACCCCTTCGAATACATTGTTTTCTACACGGATATTGGCTTCAAAACCAGCAGCAATACATTTGTTACTAACAGTACTATTGAAATAGCTATTTATAATATGTACTTGACCAAAACGTACTCTAGGCATTCTTTCTTTACAGCCAGGAGCCCACCAGCAACGAGCAAAAGTAATTTTTAAATTTCCGCGATCAGCCGTAGCACTATCGCTAGAACCAATTAGGTTAGAAAATCTATGATCATCAGTTCCACCAGAACCACCAGCCTTAGGAGGTTTTAAGTAGGCAAATTTAGTATAAGAAACAGTAACGTAATTCGATTTGTTTTTGATATCAAGATTACCATCTACACCATCTCTAAACTCGCAATGATCAACCCAAACGTTTTGGCAGTCGTCTATAATAGCATTGTCCCAACCATCGGTATCATAAGCACCAGGACCTTCAAAAATTAAATTTCGGATAATAATATTGGTACATCTTTTAATATTGATGATACCAGAGTTTGCTTTAGTTTGATCCGTAGAAACTAATTTTGCACCACTAGCACCATAAATTGTTTTACCAGATTGATCCTGAAAAGATAATCTTGTTGTAATTGTGATAGTACCAGTAACCTTTACCACTTTTACAGCACTATTTTCGATAGCAGCTTTTAATTGAGCGTAGGTAGTAACAACCGTTTCAGCAGCATTTCCGCCACCAGTAGTTCCTCCGTTTTGAGATGCCCATCCCGGAACCTCAGCACAATTGCCAACTTTGGCTGTAAGATTTTGACTTGTTGATAAAACAGTACTTGCGTTGCTATCACCATTTTGTGTAGCAGTAATTTCTTCGCTGTTGCAACTTGCAAAGCCGAAAATCAGAGTTAGTAATAACACCGATAATGTTGATTTAATCTTCATAATAGATATTTTGGGGTTAATTAATATGCCAAAAGTCTTTATAAAATATTTTAAAAAAATTGAACTAGTTCTATCTTTTTTATTAATTTAGTAATCGATTACATTTATTTTTTGTTATCTATAAATATATTGTGAATTAAATAGTTATACTGTTTTTGCTAAAAATATAAAATAATCTATATGTGTAAAATGTTAAGGGATAATATCGAGCGAAAAATTGCCCTTACAGATACGGAATGGGATGCAATTATTAAAAAAACAGAATTCGTTAAATTGAGGAAAAACGAGTTTTTGCAAATTCAGAATTCTAATAATGCTTATGAAGGATTCATTCTAAAAGGGGCATTTAAAATCTATATCCTAAACGAAAGCGGAAGCGAAACAGTTCTCTTCTTTGCTTTCGAAAATGACTGGATGTGTGATATTGAAAGTTTCTATCACCAAAAACCAACCAAATACAATATTAAAGCAATAGAAGACAGTGAGATATTAGTAATCAATAAGACAAATAAAGCATTACTATTTAAAGAAGTTCCAAAGCTAATCCAGTTTCATATAGCAATGATAGAAAGAGCTAATGTTCTTATACAAGAAAGGCTTTTAGATGTTTTAAATAAGACATCGAAACAAAGGTATCTTGAATTTATAAAAATACATCCCGACAAAACACAGAAAATAAATAACAAAAATTTATCCTCATACCTTGGAGTTTCACACGAATTTTTATCGAAAATCAAAAGAAAGGTTTAGAAGAGGTTCAAAGGGTTCTTTTAAGGTTCTGAGAGGCTAAGGTTCAAAGGTACAAAGGTGTTGGAGATCCAAACATTTTTCTTCGCGACTTTGCAATATTAAAAAACTTTGCGAATCTTTGCGTAAATCTTCGCGAACTTTGCGGTTAAATTCTATACGTCAGATTAAAGGATTAACTGTGGATTAAAAATCCAATATCCCAAAGAGGCATTCATTAGAAAAATGAAGCAGTATATCTTCCCTTTTTTCATTTTCTATGACTAACAAATCATAAGGATTTAGATCGTATGGCTCCTCATTAATTTTAATAACGGTTGCACGTAAAGAAAATAAAATAACTACTGGAGCATTAGAATTCTGATTACTGCTCGTTATTTTTAGTTTGTGATGGGATGCTTTTTTAGAAACCATCCAATTAAAATCGATACCTTTTGTATAAGAAGTCACCTCATCATCCGAATTAAATTCCATGATTTCATACTTCTCATACAATTTTTTTTCTTTGTTAACCTCAACATGCAGGCTGTTATCCAGCATAACCAAGTATCGGTGATAGCCTTTAAATCTTGTAAAAATTGAGGGTTCTTGCTCTATTGTAGCACTGCTTATTCTGAATATAAAATCTCTATCAGCATAATTTGCTGTTTTCGGATATATCATATATTCATAAGTCAATCCACCACTCCAAATAGAGACTGCACTATCTTTTTTAGGCAAAAGGCTTATGTTCATTTTTTATTATTTTTAATAAGAAATCAAATGTGCTTTTTTAAGGTTCAAAGAGGCAAAGGTTTAAAGGAACTAAGATTTGAAAGGTGTAAAGTTGCTGATAATCAAAGTTAGCGACTTAGCAAGATAACACTAATATCTTAGCGAACTTCGCGTATCCCTTTGCGACCTTTGCGGTTAATTTTTTTGGGTGCCTTACAAACTTTGTGGTAAACAATTAAATCTTTTTCTCCAATACAATAAATTCTAAAGGCTCTTCTGAAACAGTAACATGAACATCACTTTCAGGGAAAGGTTCTCTTACGCCAGTATCTACATAACCATTACGTTTGTACCATGCAACGAGTTCTTCTCTAACAGATATTACAGTCATTACAATTTTAGGCAATCCCAATTCTTTAGCGTGAATTTCGGCTTGATGTAATAGTTTTTTACCAATACCGCTATTTTGCAACACAGGCGAAACAGTAAGCATTCCTAAATAGAGTTTATCCTCTTTTTCTACCAACAAAACACAACCAATAATCTGGTTATTCTCGGTGAATTTTAAGATAGTATTTTTGGAGTTTTGAATAGTTTCGGTTAATTCTTCCTCAGTGGTTCTTTTACCTTCTAATAAGTTAGCTTCGGTAGTCCATCCTTTTTTTGAAGATTCACCACGGTAAGCTGAATTAATTAATGTATTTAATGCTGGGATATCCTGTAATGTTGCTTTTGTAATCATGCGTAAAATTTTTCTTTTTTATTATATGTAAAATTAGATATTTTAAAGTTCATTATTTCTTCAATAACCCACTTTTCAACACAATCTCTCTAATTTTAGCTTCAAAATAATAAGTAATATCAAAATTTTCAAATGTTTGGTTTTCCAGAACAATGATGCTAGTTTTAGTTTCAGGATAATATAAGTTAACCGATGTAAATCCTTGATCGGGTACAATTCCGGTATGGCCAAATTCTTTAATTTTAGTTTTATCGTTTACACGAATACCATATCCATATCCAATTGCTGTATCGCCAAAAACAGGATGTTGGTTGGTAATAGAATAAGTGGTCATTCGGCTATAGGTAGCTTCGTTTAAAAGTTTACCATTATGTAGTAAGCTATTCCAAAGTGCCAAATCTTTAACAGTACTTACAAGTCCTGCTGCGGGAATTCTTTCTTTGGGAACAACAATGCCTTGAATTTCTTTGGTTGTATTGTTTTTAAAATATTCACGACCGTTTACAATCTTTTTTTGATTAGTTGCATTTGGAAAAAAGCTATCTTTCATTTTATTCACTTTGAACAATTCGTTCACAACCGCTTCATACGTTTTATTAGTCACTCTTTCTATAATTTGACCTAGCAAGATATAATTCAAATCGGTATATTTAAATTGAGTTCCAACAGGAAAAGCTGTTGGTTTTTCTAAATCCACAATACCAGAGGTATGATTTAGCAAATTCTCTACAGTTACGGTGCTTGCCCAAGGCTGTTTTAAGTTTGGAAGATATTTTTTTATAGGAGTATTTAAAACGATTTTACCCTTTTCGACTTCCTGAAGAATTAAAACAGCAGTTATTTGCTTGCTATTGGATAGAATAACAAAATGATCACTTAATTTAAGAGGAGTTTTTTTTGCATAATCAGAATAGCCGTATGCTTTTGAATACTTAGTTTTCCCATTCTGAGTTATTAGCACATTACCATTAAAAGGACGAACTGAAGTTGTTTGAATCAAACTATCAATCCTGGTGCTGTAATTGTTTTTAGCTTGTGCCAAAATTGTTTGATTTGATACAAAAAAGAGAAGCAAGCTAATTGGGAGAAAACGTAGTTTATTTTTCATTTTTTAAGAAAATTACTTTTGTGTTTTATGCTAAGGGATAAAAAACAAAAGTAATAGAATCTTTGTTAATCTGTTTTCGGTAAATAATAAATATTTAGCCTAATCTTTTGTATTTTTGGCTAAAGCCGAATTTGTCAATTTATATCAATTATGAAAAGAGTATCTTATAAAAAAGGTTTGTTTTTTACCTAAATTTATTTTCGTTTAAGAATTTTAAATATCTTTGAATTATGAGTACAGCAATAAAACCAAAACATATCGGCAGAAATATAAGCCGTATCAGAGAGCTTAAAGATATGAAACAGGAAGCACTGGCACACGCTTTAGGAATGAGCCAGCAGACAATCTCGGCTATTGAAAAAAGCGAAATTGTAGAAGAACAAAAACTAATTGAGATAGCAAAAGCTCTTGGAGTTTCTGTTGAAGCAATTAAAAACTTTTCGGAAGAAGCAGTTTTTAATTATTTTAATACTTTTAATGATACTGTTTCAAATAGTAGTTTTGGACAAGGAGCAAATAATAATTACGACTGTACTTTTAATCCTTTAGATAAAGTTGTTGAACTTTACGAACGTTTGGTGCAAGCTGAAAAAGATAAAGTTGAATATTTAGAGAAATTATTGAACGGGAAATAACGTTTTTGAAGATATACATTTAATAAAAAAAAGAGACCTAATTATGAATTGCCCCCAAAAAGTTAGACACTATTTGGGGGCATTTTTATGGAAAGAAAAGTCAAATACAATTATGAATTTAAACTTCGTTGTGTAGAGGAAGTTTTAAAAAGACATAACTCGGTTAAAGGCACAGCCAAAGCAAACAGCATTGCTGAGAGTAACCTTACATGCTGGATTAGTCGTTATAATGAATTTGGAATAGAAGGTCTTTTACCAAGACAAAAAAATAAAATTGATACTGCAGACTTTGCAGGAAGAATACTTAAATTTTAATATATTTTCCGTAAATTTCTCAACTCAAAATATATAATCATTATAGTATGGCAGTTAAGAAGAAGAAAATTGAATTTTTTAAAGTTAACATTTTGACTATGGAAGATTTGCCAAGTGAAATTTTATTTGCGGAAATTTTAACGACTGAAGGTTTACAAAATGTATCCTTGCCTGTTAAAGGAAAAGACGTTGAACTTAAAATATTAAGAAATACAGAAAATCACATTGTCGGTTTGTTAGAAACAAATCGTGACGTAAACGTTCCTCCTAAGAAGCATAAAGCTAACAGAACATTTTCTGCTATTGGGTTAGAAGTTGAAGAAGGATTAGCGTATGCTAACGTTTTTCTTTATGACAAACGACGCAATATTTTAATGTATGAAGCTAATAAATCAGGTTGTTATTTGGATCATTTTGTCGATTTTATCTATTTAGCACTACAAAAAAAAGAATCAGATTTGTTTAAAACTTTTCGTGTGAAGTTTGAGGTTATTCTGACTCATGATGAATATAATAGGATTATGAATTTTGGGTTTCATAAATCCATTGAGGTTGAAATAGCAAGGCCAGATCGCATTGTTGCAGATTTTGAACATCAAAATAATGCATTATTTAATGCTATTGAAAGTGGTCGTCAACTAAACTCATCAAAAGTTTTTGCTAAATTTGAGGTTGAAGGACGTCCAAATAGGGGTGAAGGATTAGCAACTTTGAGTATTAGGGATATTTTGGATAATGCTGGAAGACTAATGCTAGGACGTAATAATGAAAATGTAAAAAAAGTTGTTGTTTCAGGTTATGAAGCCGGCTCGAAAAAATTAAAAAAAATTGATTTAGTAGCTGACCGTTATTTTAAATTTATTACGTTAGATGAACCAAGAGAACATACAGATTTACTGGAAAACCAGCGTGCTCAAGAAATTATGCTACTTCATACTAATTGTGAAGCGGATTTTGATAGAATGTTTTTATGAATAGAAGTATTGCATATTGGATAGAAAAATTACTTGGTTATATTTGTGGTTTAATTTTTATGATTTTATCTTACAAATACAACGATATTTTTTCGTTTGCATTAGATGCAACTTTTTTAGATAAAGTTATTTCAATCTCATCTACATTATTTGGTTTTTTATTAGCTATTCTAACACTTATATTACAAGGAAATAGCCCAACTGTAACAGCAATGAAACGCCATGGAAGCTATAATAGATTGATAAATTTCAATAAAGCTACTGTAATTTCAGCACTAATTACTTGTGCATTATCTCTTTTAATATCGTTCTGTACTTCAATAATTAATCTTGTGTTTCCTGAAATGTTAAACTTTTTAGCATCTGTAAATTTGGGGATATTTGTTAGTGTAGTTGTAAATACTTTACTTTTTACATTGATTTTTTATAAGATAGTCATTGCAGATCAATAATTTTTTTTAACAAAATTAAAATTTATTATACCTGCTCGTGCCAATTTTCGCATTCATGTTTGCTAATCTCGACACAATTGGTTTTTAATTTCGTTGTATTCACGAGCGGTAAGACAGAAGGGATAATGGCAGTTCTTATTTTATATTCAAAAAATCAATATTTTCTGTTTTGTAAATGTTAGTACTTTTATCCTTAATGTTGTATAGAAAAAGATGAGATTGAGTTTGGCCTATATAAATATTTTGATTAGAAGTAGATATTTTTTTACCGCTATATTCAAATACAATTTTTCTATTAGATATTCCGTCTTTAATTTTATCGGCATCTAATTTTCTATAAGTGCTAATTTGATTTCCGAGATAAATTACAGAAAATATAGTAATTAATAATATATTATCATTTATAAGTTTTTGATTTTTAAAAAGGGTGCTGGAAAAGTAAATTACAGATAAAAATAGAAATGCATAAACTAAATTTATATCTTGTAGTTCGTAAGTTTTGAAGCCAAAACACCTAGTTAAAATTACACTAATAATAATTTGAATAAAAAGTACTAAAAATAGTGGTACGGGAAAGGTTGATAAAATACGCCATATCCTTTTCTGTTGAGGTTTAACTTCTTCCCCTTCTTCAATGTTATTATTTTCGACGATTTCTTGATTGCTCTTTATTTTTTCATCTTTTTTTATAAAATCTGGATGATTAATAAGTCGACTATAAGCAAACACATAAAGTGTTGATGCCAAGAGAACAATTGTTGGTAAGAAAGAAAGTAAAATCTCGGTATTACTTATGTAGTGATAAATATCTATATTAAATTCTTTGTAGTAATAATGTAAATTGCAGAAGCCAAAATATATTAAGCAAACTGTTATAATAGGTACATATTCGACAATTTTTTTCATTAATTATTATGTGTTTCGAATTTGTTACTAACTCATTTATTTTGCTTTCTTACCTTTTCAAAGGTATGTATTTTTTCTTGCCAATTTTTACGGATTTCCGTATTTCAATTTAAAATGATTTATAATGTAAAGCAATAATTAAAGCGAGTAAAGTTTTTTACTCGCTTTAATTATCTTTGTATATGTTTTTTACCCTAAGAAATCCTTCAACTCCTCATAACTAGAAATCTTCACACTAACTTTCTCCTCATTAATAACACTTTTAATTTGCGTCGGAATTGGAAGAGTAATTCCCAATGCAGGTTCAACCACATCAAGAAACTTAATGGGATGAGCCGTTTCTAAGAAAATACCAATTGCATTGTTATGTTTTTGTAATTCTTTTTTCAAACCAAGGTATCCAACTGCGCCGTGTGGTTCAGCAATATAACCGTTAGCTTTATAAATCTGTTTCATTGCTTCGAGTGTTTCTTCATCAGTATAACTATAAGAAGAGAAGTCTTTTTTGAAAGCTTTTAAATCATTTTGGTACATTTCCTGAATACGAATAAAATTACTCGGATTCCCAACATCCATTGCGTTAGAGATAGTCGCTTTAGATGGTTTTGGATCGTATTTTCCGTTTTCTAAGAATCTTGGTACAGTATCGTTTACATTAGTAGAAGCTACAAAATGTTCAATAGGTAAACCTAATTTCTTTGCCATGATTCCAGCACAGATATTTCCAAAATTTCCACTAGGACAAGAAAATACCAACGGTTTGTTTTGACTTTTCAAAGTTTTGTAAGCAAAAAAGAAATAGAACATTTGCGGTAACCAGCGTGCAATATTAATAGAATTTGCAGAGGTAAGGTTCTTATGCGCTAAAGACTCATCTAAAAAGGCTTTTTTTACCATATCCTGGCAATCATCAAAAACACCATCGACTTCCAGTGCTTTGATATTTTGTCCTAAAGTTGTCAGTTGTTTTTCCTGAATGTCACTTACTTTTCCTGATGGGTATAAAATTACAACATCTACTCCGTCAACACCAAGAAAACCGCTTGCAACAGCACCACCAGTATCACCCGATGTTGCTACAAGAACCGTATTTTTACTTTCTGCTTTGTCTTTATTAAAATAAGCCAGACAGCGTGACATAAATCGCGCGCCAACATCTTTAAAAGCCATTGTAGGACCATGGAATAATTCTAATGAATAAATTCCTTTTTCGACTTCAACAACAGGGAAATCAAAACATAACGTTTCTGCAATGATTTCTTTTAAAACGGTTTCTGGAATTTCATCCCCAACAAATTGTTTGATGGCTTCAAAAGCAATTTCTTCGTTGCTCAGATTTTCGATTGTATCAAAAAAGGAAGCGTTTAATGGCGTGATTATTTCTGGAAAATACAATCCTTTATCACTTGCTAATCCTTGTATTACAGCTTCCTGAAAAGAAACTTTTGGGGCATTATGGTTTAAACTATAGTATTTCATGGTTGTTTTCGTTATTTAACCGCAAAGGGCGCAAGGAATTGGTTTCTTTTGAAAACGCAGAGATCGCAAAGCTTTGTGGTACTGTTTTTTAATTCCAATAATTATTATTCGACTTTTTTGTCATTTCGACGAAGGAGAAATCTTCGCGAAGTATTTCCATACTATGAGGAGTTTCTTGTAGAGATTTCTCCTTCGTCGAAATGACAAACTATAATGTGTTATACTTTGTGTCATACTTTGCGGGACTTCGACTTCGCTCAGTCTGACAAAAGAGGTTTACAATTTTTAATTCTTTTTAAAGAATCCGAACTCCTTCAGGATTAATTTGTGAGATATGAATTTCGTATGGTAAACTCATATTATCATAGACTTCACTCATGGCTTTGGCTATTTTTTCGGCAGTTTCTTTTCCTCTGCTTAAAGCAAAAATAGAAGGACCAGAACCTGAAATTCCAGAACCAAGTGCGCCATTTTCAAGAGCTGTTTGCTTGATTAAATCAAAACCAGGTATTAATACACTTCGTAAAGGTTCTACAATTTCGTCATGAAGAGATCTTCCAATTAAATCGTAATCTTTAGTATATAATCCTGCGATTAATCCGCCTACATTTCCCCATTGCATAATAGCGCTTTTTAGGGAAACATTTTGTTTTAATACCGAACGCGCATCAGATGTTTTTAATTCAATTTGAGGATGTACAACTGTAGCATATAATTCTTCTGGGCTGTCAATTTTTATAATATCCAGCGGGTTGTAGCTTCTTACCAAAGTAAAACCACCTAAAAGGGCAGGAGCAACGTTATCAGCATGAGCATTTCCGCTAGCAAGCTTTTCGCCCTGCATTGCAAATTGAACCAAATCTTTTCTCGAATAGGGTTTTCCTAATAATTCATTGATTCCAAAAACGGCTCCAGCAGAACTTGCAGCACTACTACCAATTCCGCTTCCGGCTTTGATATTTTTAAAAATTTCGATTTCAAATCCTATAGTTATCGGATTAAAATCTCTTTCGTATGCTTCAAGCATTGCCAAAGCTGCAACTCCGGCCACATTTTTTTCAGTTTCTAAAGGTAAATCGGCACCAACAATTTTTGTGATACGAACCCCTTTTTCATCCGATTTGCGAACAATCATTTCATCGCCCGCAGTTTCTAAACAAAGTCCAAGAACATCAAATCCACACGAGAGATTGGCAATTGTTGCTGGACAAAATAGTTTTATTTCTTTCATTTTTTTAAGGTTCAGAGAGGCAAAGGCTCAGAGGTTCAAAGGTTTTGCCAATCATTATTTTTTTATTTTTAGTTTCAAAGGTTCTGAGTTTCAAAGGTTCAGAGCGACAAAGGCTCAAAGTGACAAAGAGAAAACCTTTGAACCTTTGCAACCATGTACCTTTGTACCTTCTTACACGTTTCCTATTCGAATCACATCTGCAAAAATCCCTGAAGCAGTAACTGCTGCACCAGCACCAGCACCTTTTATAAGCAATGGCTGATCGACGTAGCGATCGGTGTAAAACAATACGATATTATCTTTTCCTTCCAGATTATAGAACGGATGATCTTTTGGTATGAATTGTAATCCTACGCTAGCTTTTCCGTTTTCGAATTGTGCTACATATTTTAATCTAGAATCTTTACTTAGCGCTTCATCATAGATTGCTTTAAAATGCGGAGCATGCTTAGTTAGGGATGCAAAAAAGTCTTCATTGTTAGTTGTAGCAAGCGATTCTGCTGGCATGAAAGATTCATTAGCAATAGCGTCAATATCCATTTCGTAACCGCTTTCGCGAATTAGAATTAGAATTTTTCGAGCTACATCAATTCCGCTTAAGTCAATTTTAGGATCAGGCTCAGTAAATCCTTGCACTCCAGCTTCTTTTACAACATCGTGAAAAGAGTTATTCTCATCAAAATTATTAAAGATAAAGTTTAAGCTTCCAGATAAAACAGCTTGAATTTTGTGCACTTTATCACCAGAAGCAATTAAATTCTTAACAGTATCTATGATCGGCAATCCAGCACCAACATTGGTTTCGAATAAAAATGGAGCATTGAATTGACGTGATAGATTCTTTAGCTTTTTATAATTGTCATATTCAGATGAACAAGCAATTTTATTACAAGTAACCACTGCAATACTTTGTTTTAGGAATTCTTCGTAAGTTTCAGAAACACTTGCGTTTGCAGTAATATCAACAAAAATACTGTTACGTAAATTCAAATCTTTGGCACGTGCTATAAAAGTATCTTTATTAGCAGTTTCTCCATTTTCAAGGGCTGCTTGCCATTCTTTAAGAGAAATTCCATCTTCATCAAATACCATTTTTCTGGAATTGGATAAAGCAATAACACGAACATTTATTTTTAGGTTTTCTTTTAAAAACTTTCTTTGATTATGGATTTGTTCAATGAATTTTTCTCCTACGTTTCCAACTCCCATTACAAATAAGTTGAGTTGTTTTGTGTTTTCTTCAAAGAAGTTTTCGTGTAAAGTATTCAGTGCTTTTTTTACATCACGCTCATTAATTACAACCGAGATATTTCTTTCGGATGCACCTTGAGCGATAGCGCGAATGTTCACGTTATTTTTACCTAGAGTACTAAACATTCTTCCGCTTAAACCTTGATGGTTTTTCATGTTTTCTCCAACCAAAGCAATAATGCAAAGGTTTTTTTCAACGACACAAGGATCAACTTTATTTTGAGTAATTTCTACTTCAAAAGCACCATTAATTGCTTGCTCTGCATTTTCGGCATCGGAATTTAAAATACCAATACAAATAGAATGCTCTGATGAAGCTTGTGTTATGAAAATAACATTGATGCTCTCATTAGATAAAACTTCAAAAAGACGTTTAGATGAACCCGAAACACCAATCATCCCAGGACCTTCAAGAGTGATTAATGAAATGTTATCGATATGACTGATTCCTTTTACAATAGTATCTTTTGATGAAACTTGATTCGAAATATAAGTTCCTGCCGATTCAGGTTCAAAAGTATTTTTGATTACAATAGGAATGTTTTTTCTTAAAACAGGCTGAATTGTTGGCGGATACAACACTTTAGCACCAAAATGAGATAACTCCATCGCTTCCTGATAAGAAATAGTTGCAATTGGTTGTGCTTGTTTTACAATTTTAGGATTGGCAGTGTACATTCCGTTTACATCAGTCCATATTTCTAAAACTTTTGCATCAAGAGCGCCAGCCAGAATTGCAGCCGAATAATCAGAACCACCACGACCTAATGTAGTAATGATTCCGTCAAGAGAGGAAGCAATAAAACCAGGCATGATAACTACTTGAGAATCATTTGCAGCAAAATATTCGCGTATTAATTGGTTTGTAACTTCAAAATTTACAGCAGCTTTTCCAAAATGATTATTGGTTTTAATAAGTTCGCGGCTGTCTTTATAACCACTATTTTTATTAGTTTGCTTTAAAGCTTCGGCAATAATATATGACGAAAGCAATTCACCAAAACTAAGAATGGTATCAGCAGTTCTATTAGATAATTCACCTAATAAGAAGCAACCATCAAGTAATGTTTCAAGATGATTTATAATTCTTTTTACGTGGCTTAATAAACTACTTTGTTCGCTAACAGGAATTAAGGCTTTTAATGTGTCTAAATGTTTTTTCTCTATTTCGGCAACTATATCTTTATAACTTTCGTCATTAGAGGCAGCTTTTGCGGCAGCAGACTGAAGTAAATCAGTTACTTTACTTAAAGCCGAAACTACAACTACTAATTGATCTTGTTCTGATTTTTGGTTTACAATTTCTAAAACTCGTTTTATATTTTCTGCATTGGCGACCGAAGTTCCACCAAATTTTAATATTTTCATTGTGTGTATTTTATTTTATAAATGCAAGTGTTTATACGTATTCAATGCTTTTCTTCTTTCAAGAAAAAAAGTATGGATAGCCTGGATTATATGTAAAAATGTATACCCCTAAGGGGTAGTAGTAATCGTAGAAGTTGTTGTAGCAGTAATTGCAACCCAGTTTTGAGTTGTTATCGAAGAGTGATATTTTATACTGTTATCTTTCATTTTTGATTTTCCAAATGTACAGGTTTTTATAAAGAGCAAAAAATTTAATCGGATTTTTACGAATATTTTAATAATCGGTATGACAATATTCTAATTCTGATTATTTAGTAAAATTTAAAGCTTCAAAATGGGTTATTCATATATTTATCTCATATTAAGAGCGTTATTTTTCTAAAACAAGGATCGTTTTTTATAATTGGGAGATAAATTGTGTCTGGGTGCTATCAATAATGATTTTTTGAATAAACTTCAGATGAAACATTTTTGATGTTCTGGAGGTTATCTTTTAGATATTAAAAAAAACACACTTATTTGTTACCTGCAATAGGTTGGGTATGGCGTGATAGACGTTGCTTTTATAAAACATGATAATTTGTAGTCAAATAGGAGCATATTGAGATCTTATTTTTAATTATTAGCAAAAAAGGTTGCTTTTTAATATTGATTTGTTGAATTTTGTCCTTCTAATACTACACAAAATGAGCAATATCCATTATATCAGTACGGAGTTACTGAATTTAGAACAATTACAAGAAATTATTGTAGAGCAAAAAACATTAGAACTGTCTGAAGAGGCTAAAGTTAATGTTCAGAAATGCAGAGATTACTTAGATAAAAAAATGGCATCACATTCGGAACCAATTTATGGTATCAATACTGGATTTGGGTCGCTTTGTAATGTAAAAATATCGAATGAAAATTTATCTAAACTTCAAGAGAACCTTGTAAAATCGCATGCTTGTGGAACAGGTGATGAGGTACCACAAGAAATTGTAAAATTAATGTTATTGCTTAAAATACAATCATTAAGCTACGGACACTCGGCTATACAATTACAAACTTTAGATCGTTTGGTTTCTTTTTATAACAATGATGTTTTACCAGTTGTATATACACAAGGATCACTTGGAGCATCTGGAGATTTAGCACCATTAGCGCATTTATCATTGCCTTTACTAGGAGAAGGTGAAGTATATTTTGAAGGAAAGAAAGTGCATTCAAGCGAAGTTCTAAAACATTTTAGCTGGGAGCCAATTATCTTAAAATCAAAAGAAGGGCTTGCATTATTAAACGGGACACAGTTTATGAGCGCTTATGGAGCTCATATTTTAATGAAAGCTTATAAATTCTCTTATTTGGCCGATTTAATAGGAACTATTTCTCTGGAAGGTTTTGATGGAAGAATCGAACCTTTTCACGAACTAATTCATTTTATTCGCCCTCATAAAGGACAAATTGTTACAGCACAGCGTATCAAAGAACTTTTAGAAGGAAGTGAAATCATAGAACAGGTAAAAACGCATGTTCAGGATCCATATTCATTCCGTTGTATGCCACAAGTTCATGGAGCTTCAAAAGATGCAATAGATTATGTAAGTAAGGTTTTTAAAACAGAGATAAATTCTGTTACAGACAACCCTAATATATTTATAGAAAGTGATCAGATTATTTCTGGAGGTAATTTCCACGGACAGCCTTTGGCATTAGCCTTAGATTTTATGGCAATTGCTTTAGCAGAATTAGGAAGCATTTCAGAAAGAAGAACCTATCAGTTAATTTCGGGATTGCGTAACCTTCCAGCATTTTTGGTAGATAATCCAGGATTAAATTCAGGATTAATGATTCCTCAATATACAGCAGCAAGTATTGCAAGTCAAAACAAGCAATTGGCAACGCCGGCGAGTGTAGATAGTATTGTTTCAAGCAACGGGCAGGAAGATCATGTGAGCATGGGAGCAAATGGAGCTACAAAAGCATTGCGTATTATGGATAATTTAGAGCGTATTTTGGCAATCGAATTGCTAAATGCCTCACAAGCAATCGAGTATAGAAAACCGTTGAAATCAAGTGATTTTATAGAAATGTTTTTAAGTAGCTACCGTGAAGTAGTACCGTTGGTTACTGAGGATAGAATCCTACATTATGACATCGAAAAGACAATTTCATTTTTGAATAGTTTTCAAATTGAAAATGATTTGTTAACAATGGCTTAACATAACGAAAGAATAATGAAGTAATTTTGCAGTATTAAAAATATAAAAATGTCAATAAACAGTATTTTCCAATTTTTAGTGCCGAAAGACAAGAAATTCTTTCCACTTTTTGAAGAAGCATCAAGCAATCTAATTGAATTAGCTTCTAACTTGCACGAAGCAGTAAATCTTCCTTTGAAAGAAAGAGAAGTACTTTTTCAGAAGATAGATGAATTGGAACAAAAAGGCGAGGATATTACCCGTCAGACAAATCTTGAGTTAAGCAGAAACTTCATTACTCCATTCGATAGAGAGGATATTCATACCTTGATTACATCTATTGATAACGTAGCTGATTATTTGCATGGCGCTGCAAGCAGAATGAGATTGTATCAAGTTGATAAGATTACAAAATCGATCAGAAAAATGACCGAAATCAATCTTGAAGCATGTCAGAATATTGATAGTGCAGTAAAAGAACTTAGAAATTTGCAAAATTTTAAAGTTATTAAAGACGCATGTGCTAGAATTAATAAACTAGAGAACAAGTCGGATAATGTTTATAACAAAGCAGTTTTTGAAATTTTTGAAAACGAAACAGACGCTAAAAATATTATTAAATATAAAGAAGTGTTATCTGTTTTAGAATCTGCTACAGATAAATGTAAGAGTGTTGCAAACATACTAGAATCTATTTCTGTAAAACATTCTTAAATTCAATTCAATTTCATTCTGAAGTTATAATTTTATGACGCTACTTATAATTATTATAGTATTAGCTTTAATTTTTGATTACATCAACGGTTTTCATGATGCAGCAAACGCTATAGCTACAGTTGTTGCTACAAAGGTATTAACGCCTTTTCAGGCCGTTCTTTGGGCAGCATTTTTTAATTTTTTGGCTTATTGGGTTTTCGGTTTTGGTGTAGCAGATACTGTTGCTAAAACGGCAAATACCATGCAAATTGATTTAGTTGTAATCTTAGCAGGAGTTATTGCTGCTATTTGTTGGAACTTATTAACATGGTGGTTTGGAATCCCTTCAAGTTCATCACATACATTAATTGGAGGTTTTGCTGGTGCTGCTATTGCTCATGCAATTGCTGTACATGGTTTCTCAGGTTATGTAGGAGAAGATGGTACAACACAATATTGGTACGATATTGTCAGTTGGTATAAGGCAGGAAAAGATGGAGGAATGCCCTCGGGAGTCCTTATCATTGTTGCTTTCATTGTTTTGGCACCATTATTAGGAGCACTAGCTTCGTATTTGATTTCTATTTGGTTATTAAACTCTTCTAAGAAAAGTATTTTGCCAAAATTGTTTACAATTGCTTTAATGATCTTTACAGGTGTTTTCATATATTATCAAATGATTCCTTATGAAACAATTATTGCAAATGGTGGGCAACCACGTTTTAAATCTTCTGTTTTTTGGAGCGTTGTATTAGAATCACATAATATAAAATGGTTTTTAGTAGGGTTTATTATCTACTCAATCTCAGCATTTGCTTTGATATTTAGTAGCTTAAATCTTCATCAGGCAGATAGTGCATTGAAAAAAATGCAATTACTATCATCAGCGGCTTTTAGTTTAGGTCACGGTGGTAACGATTCTCAAAAAGTAATGGGTATTATTGCAGCAGCAGTTGCAGTTTATATTCATGCAAATCCAGGTATTCACATGGATCCTTGGTTAGATGTCGTTCTTCCGTCAGATGATGGAGCGTTCAAAATGCCAGCTTGGATTCCTTTAGCTTGTTATTCTGCAATTGCTGCAGGAACATTAAGCGGAGGTTGGAAAATTGTGAAAACAATGGGATCTAAAATCACTAAAGTAACTTCATTTGAAGGTGTAGCTGCAGAAACTGCAGGAGCATTAACATTGTACTTTACAGAGCATTTTAAAGTACCAGTAAGTACAACACATACAATTACAGGTTCTATCATCGGAGTTGGATTAACAAAACGTGTATCTGCAGTTCGTTGGGGAGTAACCGTTAGTTTACTTTGGGCTTGGGTATTAACAATTCCGGTTTCGGCTCTTTTGGCTGCGATCGTGTATTATATCCTTAGTGTTTTTATATAATAGCAAAAAGGTATTTGTAAAATGTGAGATTTAAAATCGCATTTGAAAGTTATAAAAAAAGCTAGTTTCTTTATTGAAACTGGCTTTTTTGTTTGTTGGAATGAATTTGCTTTGAAACTAAAATAAAGTATATTTATTTAATTCTAAAAAAGAACGAAAGAATAAAGATTAAAATGGAAGAATCGAATAATAAGTTCGCATCAGAACAAATAGAAAGAATTAAAAACAAGCTAGTTAAAGCTAAAGCCACAGATAAAGATTTAAAAGTATTTGGCGCATCGGATCATGAGTATGTTCTGGGAGAAGTGGTAAGTAGCGAAGCTATTTTAAAATTTGAAAGCGAATACAATGTAGTACTCCCTAATTGTTATAAAGCATTTTTAATGAATATAGGAAATGGGGGAGTATCATTTTCATCTTCGGCAGCTGGACCTTTTTATGGAATATTTCCGTTGGGTGAAAATGTAAATGAATTAATCTATGAAAATGCAAAGGAATACTTAAAAGGAGATTGTGTATTGTATCCCAAAATGACTGAGGAACATTGGGAAAACCTTACTGAAAAGATTGAAGAAGACACAATCACTGATGAGGATTATGAAAAGGAATTAGGGAAAATATATGGAGGGATATTACCAATTGGTACACAAGGCTGCTCAAGCTACCATGCACTTGTTTTAAACGGAGAATTTAAAGGAAGAGTGGTAAATATTAATAGCGAAAGATATAATCCTCAATTTACTTTTGAGTTGAATTTTTTAGATTGGTATGAAAGGTGGCTTGACGAAGTAATTTCGGGTGTTTTAATGCAGGAAAATGCAGGTTGGTTTGGCTATCGAATAGGAGGAGCTACGCAGGATATTTTAAAAACGTACTTCTCGACCAATGATAATGAGGTTAAAAGCGATTGTTTGACAGGAATCTTAATAAAACAAAAGATAGATGTTGCGACATTAGATATAATTGAAGAAGAATATAAAAGCAGTAATGACGAGATTCAAAAAGAGTTACTTCAGATACTTACAAAATTTGATTACGAACGGGCGTATCCTTATTTAGTAGATTTTGCAGATGAGAGTTTATTGCATGTTTTTCAATTTGTATTTTGGTACGCAAAAAAGAATAGCGCAGATTGGTTGGGTGTTATTGAGTCGAATATAGACAGGATAAATGATGACGAAACTTTTAGTTTTTGTGTGTATCTACTAAAAGAAATGAATATCGATTATGGATATCTTGTAGTTCCTTGTACTCAAAATAAGAATCAGAGCATACGAGTTACCGCATATTATATGCTTGGGCAACTAAGTAATAAAAACAGCTATCTAGATGCTTTTATTGTAGGCTTGAATGATAGTGCAAATAGAGTTGTTCATACAGCGCTGCAGGCCTTGGATGGAGTAGAGGATAAAAGACTGTTGAAACATTACAAAAGCATTGCAGAACGATTTCCTGTAGAACAAGATTATATTCTGGTGAATTTAAATCACAGACTTAAACCGTTTGGATTATCAAACACAACGATTAAAGATTTGGTTCTAGATGCTTAAAGTGATTTTATAAAAAAAGAGAGGATAATTTCATCGAAATTATTCTCTCTCTTTTGTTTTGTATTTTCCTGTAAGGTCTTTTTTGATCTTTATAAAATTACTGGCATACTGTTCTAGTTCTTTTTTAGACAGTATTTCAGATAAGTTTTTATTCTGCTTCTAGGTATGAATTTACTATATGGATTTTTGTACTAAAGTATGTTTGTTAAAGATGTTTTTCAAAAGCAGACTTTTCGATTTTACTTTGTTCAAGTCTTGAAAAAAACAATCTATGACGTTCTAAAGTATTGAAATATCCATTGTACCTACTCAGATGACTAATATAAGATTCTTGCAGGTCATTTTCATCTAGAATTATAAAATACCCTTCTTTATTAGATCCTAACTTTGAATATCTTTTTAAAGGTTTTACAATCCAATTTAAAATATTACTATTAGAAAGCTCTTCTTTAGGGACACCTAATTCTCTAAAATAATCAAATATATCTGTTAATTTTATAGGGTTTGAACTATTACGTTTTTTAGAGTCTAACTCGTTTAATATTAGTTCTTTATAGTAAAAAGTATCTCTTACTTCAGAATAGTTGAAATTTTCATTATTACATTTTGTTAGTATGCTGATATTTTTATTTGCTATTAATTGACTTTCATTCTTTTTTATTTTTTTAAATTCGCTGTATTCTTCATTGAATTCACAAAAATCAAATAATAACTGATCCTCTATTAAAATATTCGCAGATGACTGAAAAGGGTTAATATTATTATTGTTATTTAATTTTTGTATATTTTGATAAACATAATTCTCACTATAATTTTCAATCGTAGTATCTATTAATGTTAATAGGTTTTTATCTTCGTAAGAGAAATTCTTACCTAGTAATGATTTAATATTATTAAAAAGATTAATTTCTAATTCATTGATAAAATCTGTGTGGCTTGATACATATTCTGTATACTCACTTGAATTCTCTTTAATTAAATCACATGAGTAATGGTAATTTAGAATTCTAAATTCTTTTGAAAAAAGGTCTTTAATGTTTTCATCATATGTTGATGCCAAATAAAAGACATTAGAAATGTGGTCATTAATTTTATCTTTAAATAACCTTGTTTTATAATTATCTTTCAGCTTGATATTATTTATATTCTGTGTTTCCATAGCTATTAAGCTTGTTTAGTAAATTTAAACAACACATTAGGATTGATTTTTCTTTGCGTACATGTGAAGAAATCAAAATCCCTAACAAATGCGTAATGCGTATTAATTCCTTCGTTATCATAACTATGCCAATCATATGCATAACTAGATTTAAATTCATTGTCTAAATTTTTGTTAAATTGCTTTTTAACTACTTTAGAATTAAAATAGCCATTATTTTCCTGTGTAATTACATATAAAGCTCCACTTTCAGAAAGCAAATTCCCAATTCGGTCAAAAAAATTTTTGCCCTCAGTAGGTCGTCGTATCCCATATCCATATGGATTGCATATGATTATTGTTTCAAATTTTTTTGTCCCAAAATTATAACTTAAAAAATCACACTCAAAATCAATATAATGACAATTTGTATCTTTATCATAAGAACTTTCTAATGAAAAATGGTTTTTTTCTGGAAAACTAAGATCAGTTGTATAGCATTTAGGATAATTTTTTTTTCCAAAAAAACCACTTCCTGCTCCAAACTCGATATTTAAAATATCATCCGTTTGATTAAAATCATGAGTTGAAAAGTTTTGTCCTGATGAATCAGTAATAGCCATTTTTAATTAAATTAATATCGTAAATTTAGCAGTAAAATTTGAATTATCAAAATGAACAATAGATTTATACTTAAATATCATTTTTTAAATTTCTCAATTAGAAATAAGTTAGTGTACTTTTTAGAAAATAATGTAGAATGGAATACTACATTTTATTCAAGAAAAACTATAACGTATGGCTTACCATATGTTTATGAAAATGCGGATTTAATTTTCAGAGAATTCCCTTCAATTATTAATGAAATAGCTGTTGCAATTCAAAATGAATTAGGTTTTACACCAAATAATTGTTTAATAAATTTTTATAATGATAATGATTCAAAAATGGGATATCATTCAGATGATATTAAACAGCTTAGCGATGAATCTTATATAGTTATTATTTCTATTTTAAATGATCGTATTTTGCGATTTAGAAATAAATCCAATAAAGATTTTACATTTGATATTGAACTTAAAGATTCTAGTCTCTTTGCTATGAATATTGATGTACAAAAATATTTTGTGCATTCATTATTAAAAGGGAATGATAGTGAAAACAAACCTAGAGTTAGTTTAACTTTTAGAAAGATTAAAAAAACTTATTAAATATTTCTTAGATATGCATATTCTCCTCAAGCTACTCAAAAAAACTAGCTTTATTTACCTTCAAAAAGTTTCTCTAACCTCAACATCATTTCGTCTTTTTCTTTAAGCATACGCTCATAAAGGAGGATTTTCTCTTCATGAAGTTCGATGATTTTTTCGATTGGATTGATTGTACATTTGTAGTTTTCTGCATATGCAACTGCATCACCATGAAAATTACTAGCTATAATATTTATGGCTTGTTCTTCATCAAAGTTTTCAATAGCTTCTACAGGTATTTTAAGTATTTGAGATACTTGTTGTAATATACTGGTTTCTATAGCTTCCTTTTGTTCTAGTAGAGATATTTTCTTTTGGTTCCAGTCTTCGCCAAGTTCAAATGCAAGTACTTCTTGCTTTATTCCTAACATTTCACGGAAACGTTTTATATTTCTGCCTTGGTGTATTTTTTGATTGCTATTTGTGTGCGTCATGGTTTCAAAATTAATATAATCTAATGAGTTAAAGGTAGCAAAATACTTGTAAAAAATAGAATCGACTCTGCAAAATACAATTTTTGTATGTTTTGTACACAGGCAAAATCGCAAAATAAGCAAGTGTAAATTTGGCGGCTTGATGACTTTACGAGAGATTTATTCGGGATAGCATTGCAGCTGTTTTTTCTTAACTGAATGATATTGAGCTATCGGAATAGATTTTTAAACTTTCGACTTACTTAAAATTACTTCTGAAAATTTTTATGATTGTGCTTTCGTTTGTAGATCGTTTGCTTTAAATGCTCTTTATTTTGTGAGATAATACTAATTGTACCATCTATTTCCAACATCGCTAATTTTACCTCTTTATAGTGTTCTACGCCGTGTTCGCGCATGGCTTCCTCAAGTTCATCGGATGTGATGTTTAATTTACTTAACGATTTAAAATCGATATGTCCATTATGAATCAGAACTTCTGGTTTTTCTAATAAAAGGTTATGCAATCCTTTGAATTTGTATGTGAGCTTTTTCAGGATGTAATTAATGATAAACAACACGGCAGCAGCTGCAATTCCGCCTAAGAGGCTCGTGTCGCTACCAACCATGGCATTCTGAACAGCATTACTAATTAATAAAATTAGGATTACATCGGCAGTATTAAGCTGGGATAATTCTTTTTTACCAAAAACCCGTAATGCAATCACCATAAAAAAGTAAACCGAAGCACTTCTGATAACAATATCAAGATATGGATTCATATTTTTTTGTTTAATGATTTAATCGAATATACGATTAATAGAGCATTATTTAAACTCGTTAAGTGCAATTACTGCGTCTGTTTGCTTCGTTTGGGTTGTAAAAATGGTATTCAACACATAGAAACATAGTCCTGATAGCTGTCGGAATAGAATTGATAATCAAAGATGATCCAAGAAAAATATATTTTTTTCACATAGCCTTATGTGATTTATTTTAAGAGAAACGTCTTTTCTAGGCTTTGTAAGCCTATGCTTCTATGTGTTGAAATAATTACTTTTAGCGGGTTTTTATTTGAGTTTAAAATTCTTTTCAATGGCTTTTATCATTTCTCCTGCAACATCTTTATTGGTTGCACCTTCAATTCCTTCTAATCCTGGAGATGAGTTTACTTCTAGTAATAAAGGTCCTTTTGATGAACGGATAATATCAACACCAGCAACTTTTAAATCCATTGCTTTGGCGGCTTTTATGGCGATTCTTTTTTCTTCGCTGGTAATTTTTAATATCGATGCAGTTCCACCTAAATGGATATTTGCTCTAAATTCGCCCGGCATAGCTTCACGCTGTATGGCAGCAACTACTTTTCCGTCGATTACAAAACAACGAATATCTTTACCGTTTGCTTCTTTTATGAACTCTTGTACCAGAATGTTGGCATTTAAGCTTTTAAAAGCATTGATAACACTCTCTGCTGCCTTTTTTGTTTCGGCTAATACAACGCCTTTACCTTGAGTGCCTTCTAATAGTTTTACGATTAAAGGAGAACCTCCAACCATTTTTATTAAATCATCGGTATCTAATGGTGAATTTGCAAAACCAGTTGTTGGAATGTCTATTCCGCTGTTGAGTAACAATTGTAATGAATACAATTTATCGCGTGATTGTGTTATTGCCGAAGCTGAATTTAAACAAAAAACTTTCAAAGCTTCAAACTGACGTGTTAACGCACAACCGTAAAACGTAATACTAGGACGAATACGTGGGATAATAGCATCAAATTGATTCAATATTTTACCACCACGATAATGAATTTCAGGAGTTTTAGCATCGAGTTTCATGTAGCATTCTTTGATATTCAAAAATTGCATATCATGACCTCGCATTTCGCCAGCTTCCATGATTCTTTTGTTGCTGTATAATTCAGGATTACTTGCTAAAAGCCCAATTCGTAATCCAGAACTTGCTTTTTCTGAGTTTTGATATAATTCTTTTAACGTATCAGATGTAGGTTGTCCTAAAAGATATTTTTCTTCAGGATCAACAAGTACTCTGCCGCTCATGGCTTCGCGACCTAAAAGCATTCTGAAACCCATCGAATCCCGATTGGTTAAAGTCATTTCTATAGGCCATTTGGCATCACCAATTTTTAAGCTTGTTTGTATAACATAGCGTTGTTCTCTAAAGCCACTAGAGCTTTTTACAACCCTTTTGTCTACCAAAGGAGCTTCGCAATGTATTATAGTTTTGGTATTGTTTTGTATCGGATTAATATCAAATTTAACCCAACTGGCATCATTTTTTATAAAAGGAGCTATGTTTATGGCATGCATCGCCGAGGTTTTTGCACCCGAATCGACACGTGCTTTAATTGTAGGGATTCCTAATTCGGGAAAAGAACACCATTCTTCGCTACCTAAGATGACTTTATTTTGAAGCATAATTTGATTTGTTTGACTTATCAAAAGTAAATATTTGTTTTTAATAATTTACCGATTTGATATAAAGAATAAACCCGTTATGTTATAAAAAACGTAACGGGTTTGTATTTTTGTTATAAAAATTAAATTACTTTATTGATTTGTTGGCTCTTCGGCTTTATGTACATCAACAGTAAGTTCTTGTGATTCTTCATTTAAATCAATCAAAATTTCATCACCTGAAGTAATTTTAGAAGTAATTATTTCTTCTGCTAATATATCTTCAACGTATTTTTGAATGGCTCTTTTTAATGGTCTTGCTCCAAATTGCTTATCGAAACCTTTATCAGCAATAAATGCTTTTGCTTTATCAGTAAGATTTAGTTTGTATCCTAATTCTTCTACACGTAAGTATAGTTTCTTAAGTTCAATCTCAATAATCAAGTCAATATCGCTTTTCTCTAAGCTATTGAATACAATAACATCATCAATTCTGTTTAAGAATTCTGGCGCAAATGTTTTCTTCAATGCGTTTTCGATAATGCTTTTCGAATTATCATCGGCTTGTGCAATTTTAGCAGCAGTTCCAAATCCAACTCCTTGACCAAAATCTTTTAATTGTCTTGCTCCAACATTTGAAGTCATGATAATTATAGTGTTTTTAAAGTCAATTTTTCGACCTAAACTATCTGTTAAATACCCATCATCAAGTACCTGAAGCATCATATTGAATACATCTGGATGCGCTTTTTCGATTTCATCTAAAAGTACTACGCAATATGGTTTTCTACGAACTTTTTCAGTTAATTGTCCACCTTCTTCGTAACCAACATATCCCGGAGGCGCTCCTACTAAACGAGAAATAGCAAATTTCTCCATGTATTCACTCATGTCAATACGAACCAAAGCATCTTCAGAATCGAATAATTCTTTTGCCAGAACTTTTGCTAGTTGTGTTTTACCAACACCAGTTTGTCCTAAGAAAATAAATGATCCAATAGGTCTGTTCGGGTCTTTAAGACCTGCTCTGTTACGTTGTATAGAACGGGCAATTTTTAAAACTGCTTCATTTTGACCTATTACTTTATTCTGAATCAGTTCAGGTAATTTAGCCAATTTGTTGCTTTCTGTTTGTGCAATTCTATTTACAGGAATTCCTGTCATCATAGATACTACGTCGGCAACATTGTCTTCGGTTACAAGGATTCTATTGCTTTTTGAATCTTCTTCCCATTGTTCCTGAGCTACAGCAAGTTCTTTTTCAATGCGTTTTTCGTCATCGCGAAGTTTAGCTGCTTCTTCATATTTTTGCTTTTTGACAACCACATTTTTGTTTTCGCGTACTTCTTCTAGTTGACGTTCTAAATCCAAAATTTGTTTTGGAACATCAATATTGGTAATGTGTACACGAGATCCAGCCTCATCAAGAGCATCAATAGCTTTGTCTGGTAAGAAACGCTCCGACATATATCGGTTTGTTAATTTTACACAAGCTTCAATAGCTTCTGGAGTATAGGTTACATTGTGGTGATCTTCGTATTTATCTTTAATGTTATTTAGGATCGCAATTGTTTCTTCAACCGAAGTTGGTTCTACAATTACTTTCTGGAAACGTCTTTCTAACGCACCATCTTTTTCTATATATTGTCTGTACTCATCAAGTGTAGTTGCTCCAATACATTGGATTTCTCCTCTTGATAAGGCAGGTTTAAACATGTTAGAAGCATCTAGAGATCCGGTTGCACCTCCAGCACCAACAATGGTATGAATTTCATCGATAAAAAGGATGATATCATCATTTTTTTCTAATTCATTCATTACTGCTTTCATTCGTTCCTCAAACTGACCACGATATTTAGTTCCTGCTACAAGGCTTGCTAAATCTAGGGTTACCACACGTTTGTGAAATAAGATACGAGATACTTTTTTCTGAACAATACGTAAGGCTAGTCCTTCGGCAATAGCAGATTTTCCTACTCCAGGTTCACCAATTAATAAAGGGTTGTTCTTTTTTCTACGGCTTAAAATTTGTGAAACGCGTTCAATTTCTTTCTCACGTCCTACAACAGGATCTAGTTTTCCTTCTTCAGCCATTTCTGTTAAATCTCTCCCAAAATTATCCAAAACAGGTGTTTTAGATTTTTTATTGGACTTATTGGCTGGATTATTAAAACTTCCTTCTTTAAGACTGTCATCTTGTCCTGAATCATCATTATATGATTCGTTTCTTGGCAAGTTTTCTAAAAATTCTTCTTCGTTTGGAGTCATATTTAAGTATTGTTCTTTAGCTATATCATAATCTATTTTTAGCTTATTCAATAGCTTGGTTGTTGGATCGTTTTCGTTTCGTAAGATACATAAAAGCAAGTGTGCAGTGCTAATAGATGAACTCTGGAATACTTTGGCTTCTAGGAATGTAGTTTTTAATGCCCTCTCTGCTTGACGCGTGAGGTGCAGATTCTTTTTTTCTACATTGATTTCGGCACTTGGATTGGCAGGGCTCAGTATTTCGACCTTCCTACGTAAATGTTCTAAATCGACTGCTAGGTTATTTAATATATGAATGGCTTTTCCGTTTCCATCCCTTAAAATGCCTAGCATCAAATGTTCAGTACCAATAAAGTCGTGCCCCAGTCTTAAGGCTTCTTCTTTACTGTAGGTAATAACATCTTTTACTCTTGGTGAAAAATTATCATCCATAATATGTAATTAGTATTGTAAATTTAGTGAATTAGTGTGTTAAAAACAAAAACCATACCCATTAGAAATGTCATGTCAGCTAAGGGACGAAAAAAATAATAATAAATGAGTTAAATAAGATTTAAATTATTAACTAAAATGTAAAATAAAGTTGTTAATAAATCATTGAAATAAGTAGCGTAAAATACCTTCAAAAATTTCAAAAAGACGTATATTGGCACGTTTTGAAACTAATATAATTTTTTAATATAACAACTTATGTCTGAAGGAGAAAAGTTAATTCCTATTAACATAGAGGATGAAATGAAATCAGCTTACATCGATTATTCGATGTCAGTAATTGTATCGAGAGCGCTTCCTGATGTTAGAGATGGCTTGAAACCAGTGCATCGAAGAGTTCTTTACGGAATGTATGATTTAGGTGTAACTTCAAAATCTGCCCATAAAAAATCCGCCAGAATTGTCGGGGAAGTTTTAGGTAAGTATCACCCACACGGAGATACTTCAGTTTACGATGCCATGGTACGTATGGCTCAAGAATGGAGTTTACGTTATTTATTAGTGGATGGCCAAGGTAACTTTGGTTCTGTAGATGGAGATAGCCCGGCAGCAATGCGTTATACTGAGGCTAGAATGCGTAAGATTTCAGAAGAAATAATGGCTGATATCGAAAAAGAAACAGTTGATTTTCAATTGAACTTTGATGATACCTTATATGAGCCTAAAGTAATGCCAACAAGAGTTCCTACTTTATTAATTAATGGAGCAACTGGTATTGCAGTAGGTATGGCAACGAATATGCCACCTCACAACCTTACAGAAGTTATCAATGGTACGCTAGCTTATCTTGATAATAACGATATTGAAATAGACGAATTAATAACACATATTAAAGCTCCCGATTTTCCAACAGGAGGTATAATATATGGTTACGAAGGTGTTCGTGAAGCATTTAAAACGGGAAGAGGACGTATTGTAATGCGTGCAAAAGTTGGTTTTGAAGAAGTAGATGGTAGAGAATGTATCATTGTAACCGAAATTCCATATCAGGTCAATAAGGCAGAAATGATTAAGCGTACTGCTGATTTGGTAAATGATAAAAAAATTGATGGAATTGCAAACATCCGTGATGAGTCTGATAGAAATGGTATGCGTATCGTTTATATCCTTAAGCGTGATGCAACTCCAAACGTAGTTTTAAATACCTTATATAAATATACGTCACTACAATCTTCTTTTAGTGTAAATAATATTGCATTAGTAAAAGGCCGCCCACAAATGTTGAATCTAAAAGATATGATTCACTATTTTATTGAGCACCGTCATGATGTTGTAGTTCGTAGAACTAGATTTGAATTACGTAAAGCCGAAGAAAGAGCACATATTTTAGAAGGTTTAATTATCGCATCAGATAATATTGATGAAGTAATTGCTTTAATAAGAGGTTCGAAAAATACGGAGGAAGCTCGTGAAAAATTAATCGAAAGATTTAAATTATCAGATATTCAAGCACGTGCTATTGTAGAGATGCGTTTACGTCAATTAACAGGTCTGGAACAAGACAAGTTAAGAGCTGAATACGAAGAATTGATGAAATTAATCGAGCATTTGAAAGCGTTATTAGCAGATGTAGATTTAAGAACTAATTTAATTAAAGAAGAACTTATCGAGATCCGTGAGAAATACGGTGATGAGCGTCGTTCTAGAATAGAATATTCAGGTGGAGATGTAAGTATCGAAGATTTAATTGCAGATGAGAATGTAGTAATTACAATTTCGCATGCAGGTTATATCAAGCGTACAAATCTTACCGAGTACAAAACACAAAATAGAGGTGGAGTTGGACAAAAAAGTGCAGGAACAAGAGATCAGGATTTCCTTGAGCATATGTTCGTTGCAACCAATCACCAATATATGATGTTCTTTACCCAAAAAGGTAAATGTTTCTGGATGCGTGTGTACGAAATTCCAGAAGGAAGTAAAACTGCAAAAGGTAGAGCTATCCAAAACTTGGTAAATATAGAAAGCGACGATAAAGTTAAAGCGTTTATCTGTACTCAGGATTTAAAAGATAAGGATTACATCAATAGCCATAATTTAGTTATGGTAACCAAAAAAGGACAGGTTAAGAAAACTTCTTTAGAGAAATATTCTAAACCAAGAGTAAATGGTGTTGCTGCAATTACTATTAAAGATGGTGACGAATTATTAGAAGCTAAATTAACCAATGGAGAAAGTCAGATTATTTTGGCTGTTAAATCTGGTAAATTAGTTCGTTTTGAAGAAACTAAAACCCGTCCGATGGGAAGAACAGCTTCAGGAGTTCGTGGAATTACTTTAAAAGATGATACTGATGAAGTAATTGGTATGGTTACGGTTGATAAAGATAATGTTAACGATTCGCAAATTTTAGTTGTAACTGAAAATGGATACGGAAAACGTACCAAATTAGTTGATGACGACGGAGAAGACGTTTATAGAATTACTAATCGTGGAGGAAAAGGAGTAAAAACTCTTAATATTACTGAAAAAACCGGAAAACTTATTTCGATTAATGCAGTAACAGATGCTGATGATTTGATGATTATCAATAAGTCTGGATTGACAATTAGAATGGCTATCGAAGATTTACGTGTAATGGGTCGTGCAACTCAGGGAGTTAGATTAATTAATCTAAAAGGTAAAGATTCTATTGCAGCTGTTACTAAAGTAATGAAAGATGATGTTGCAGAAGTTGTTGTTGATGAGGACGGAAATGTTATCGAAAGTGTTATCGAAAGAGTAAAACCAGACTTAGAAGTTCTAGAAGATGATGGTGTTATTGAAGACGAGGACGAAGACGATGATGTTGAGGACGAAGAAGAAGATGATGATTCGGAAGAAGAAGAAGAGTCTGAAGAATAATTAATAGGAAATCAAACAAACAATCTAAACAAATAAATAAAATATTATGAAAAGTAAATATGTAATACTAGCGTCAGCATTATTGATATCGGTAGCTACTTTTGCTCAAAAAGATCAAATTAAAGACGCTGAAAAAGCATTGAAAAATGGGGATGCTAAATCGGCTATTTCTATTCTTGATGCGGCAGATTATCTGATTACAAATGCAAAAGATACTGAGCAAGCTCAATATTATTTTGTAAAAGGAAATGCTTATTTAGATATCGCAAAAAAAGGAGTAGAAGAAGGTAAAAACCTTTTACTTGCTGCAGAAGCATATAAGAAGTTAATTGAAACTGAAAAAGCATCTGGAAAAACTAAATTTTCAACTCAGGCTGCTGCTTCAATTACTGATATCAAAGGAAGATTGATTAATGGAGCTATCGCTGATTCAAAAGCAAACAAACATGCTGATGGTGCAAAAAAGATCTATGATGCTTACCAGCTAGATAAAAAAGATACTATTAACTTGTATTATGCAGCTTCAACTTATGTAAATGCTGGAGATTTTACTGCAGCTTTGCCACTTTATGAAGAGTTAAAAAGACTTAACTATTCAGGAAAAGGAACTACGTACTTAGCTACAAATAAACTTTCAGGAGAAGATAATGCTTTTGCTACTGCAAATGAAAGAGATTTAGCTGTTAAGATTGGAACTCATGAAAAACCAAGAGTAGAAGTTTCTCCTTCTAAAAGAGGTGAGATTTATAAAAATATCTCTCTTATCTTAGTTCAAAATGGTAAAACAGAAGAAGCTAAAAAAGCTATAACAGAAGCTAGAGCTGCAAATCCAGAGGATACTTCTTTGATTTTAACAGAAGCAAATTTATATTTGGAAACGAAAGATTATGAGACTTATAAAAAACTAATCGGTGAGGTTTTGAAAAACAATCCAAACGACGCTGATTTGCTTTTTAATTTAGGAGTAATTAGCGGAAATGCTAAAAACACTGCTGATGCTGAGAAATATTATACTAAAGTAATCGAAATTAAACCTGATTATACTAATGCTTATATTAACCTGGCTGCATTAAAATTAGAGGACGAAAAACCTATAATTGATGAAATGAATAAGCTTGGAACATCTGCAAAAGACATGAAACGTTACGATGAATTGAAAGCTAAAAGAAATAACCTTTTCAAAAGCACAATTCCTTATCTTAAAAAAGCTTCTGAGTTAGATCCTAAAAACGAGGATATTTCTAAGACTCTTTTAAACGTTTACAGCGCACTTGAAATGACTGCTGAATACAAAGCATTGAAAGCAAAAATGTAAAATTATTTTGTACGCATAAAAAAACCGAGATTTATATCTCGGTTTTTTTATGCTTTGTAGTGACGTATTGTAGAGACGCACCACAGTGTGTCTTCTTTGTTATTTTAAAAAGTAATTATTCTAAGCTAAGGAAATAATTGCAATGTGCATTAATCAAACATTCATTGCATTTTGGTTTTGGGCGACATGTTTCTCTTCCTAAAAAAGAAATAGCCATTCCTATTTCTCCCCAAATGTCTTTTGGCAGCACCTGCATCAATTCTTTTTCTACTTTATTACCATCTTTAGACTCTTTTGTTAGCCCAATTCTGGGAGCAACACGTATAACATGTAAATCTGCAATAATACCTTCAGCAGGTTTATTTGATTCCTTTAAGATTACATTCGCAGATTTTCGACCAATACCTTTTAATGCAACCAAATCTTTCATAGTCATCGGGATATTTTCATCCTTTTTAATTGTGTTTGCAATTTCGATTAACCATTCCGCTTTAGTTCTGTAGTTTCTAACTCCACTAATATAGGTAAACAGTTCTTCTGTATTAGTTGCAGCAAGACTTTCCATGTTTGGGTATTTTGCAAAGAAAGTAGGGGCTATCGAATTGATATTTGCATCAGAATCTTGAGCTGATAACACTACCATTACAAGTAATTGATACGTATTTTGATAATCTAAAGGATGTTTTCTGCCTTTGTATTTTGTTAGAAGTGGTTCTAAAATTGCTTTCCAATCTAGAGATTCACCAAATAAATCCATGACTATTTGTCTTTAAAATCTATCGATAAAGAGTTTACGCAATAACGTTGTCCAGTTTTAGTTGGTCCATCATCAAATACATGACCTAAGTGGCTCCCACAATTGGCACATAAAATTTCTGTTCGTTTCATGCCATGGCTTACATCCGAGATATATTCGACTTTTCCGGGAATCGATTCATCAAATGAAGGCCAGCCACAATGAGCATCAAATTTTGAATTACTCTCAAATAATGGTTCATTACAAGCTCCACAACAATAAACTCCTTTTTCATAATGAAGATTATATTCTCCGGTATGGGGGCGTTCGGTTCCTTTTTGGCGAAGTACTTGATAACGTTCATTACCAAGTTGCTCTCTCCATTCCTGTTCTGTTTTTTCGATTGGATATTTCATTGTTTTTTATTTTTATGTCAAAAGTAAGGCTAACAAAATTAATTACTTATGTTCAATAAATTGCACTGTTTTATTAATAACATTTGTATTGCCCAAAATTTTACGATGCCCTAATCCTTCAGTTAATACTAATGTACCATTCTTTAAATGCTCGTTAATGTGAATTCCAGCTTTTACGGCAACTTCAGGGTCGTCTTTATCATGAATAACTAAAACGGGAATATTTACATCTGCAGCGGCCACATAGGCCGAAAAATCATTCATTTTTACGTTGTGCTTGTTTTCAAAATAAGCACGCAAACGAATACTAATATCTGGTTTTAATTCTAGTTTAGAAACAAAATCATCAATAATGTCCTGAACAACATCACCGCTGCCAATAATAACTGCGCGATTAATATTTAAACCTTGTTTAATAGCATTTAACACAGACATACCTCCTAATGAATGTCCGATAGCTGCTTCAAAAGGTCCGTATTGTTTTTCAATTTCTAAAATTGAAGCAATAAAATCGACCATGTGTGTAGTCTTACCAGGAGATTTTCCGTGTGCAGGAGCATCAAAACTAATGGTTTCATAGCCATGTTTTAAAAGTTCGTCGGCAATCTTAAATAATTGTGTACCACGACCAGACCAACCATGAACTAAGAGCACTTTTTTATCGCTTTTCCCGAATTTATAAACAACAACTTCGCTGTTAATTGCAGGTATTTTTATAGTAGTTTGTATGCTTTTGCGGTCCATTTCTAGTTCTCTTTTAGGAACCTTATGTTTTATTGGAGTAGTAAAAAGTTTTGTTGCATATGAAGTAGCCAGTTTAGGCGAAATAAAAGAAAGAAGTTTACCTGTTACTATAATAAATCGAGGAACTTTTAATGATTCTGTGGGACTAGATGTTTTTTTAGACATTATAATACGTTTTATAGAGCTTTTATTTTAGATAGATTTAAAAATATAAAAGTAAGACAATTAATAAAATGTATTGATATGTTAGAATTTATTAAGACACTTAGTATGGAGAATAATTTAATTATGATATTTTTTAAATGAATTGTATAAAAAATGAATTTAGAATAATCGTATTTTTGTGTGTTATTAAATCTAAAAGTCATGAGAAATAAATTATTATTGGGAATTTTTACTATAGCAACGGTGTATTCATGTGCGGTAAATCCTGTTACGGGAAAAAAGAGTCTTAATTTTGTTTCTAATAGTGAGCTGTTTCCGTCTTCGTTTCAGCAGTACAATACTTTTATCAAAGAAAATAAAGTTATTACAGGTACTGCCGATGCCAAAAGAGTTGAACATGTTGGGATGAAAATAAAAGCAGCTGCTGAAAAATATTTGACCTATTTAGGACAATCACAATATCTCAAAGATTATCGTTGGGAATATAAACTTGTTGATAATAAAGAAGTAAATGCTTGGTGTATGCCAGGAGGTAAAATTGTTGTTTATTCGGGGATTTTGCCAGTTACCAAAGATGATTCAGGTTTAGCCACCGTTTTAGGACATGAGGTTTCACATGCATTAGCTAATCATGGTGCGCAACGTATGAGTGCTGCTCAATTGCAACAACTAGGAGCAGTAGGAGTAGCTGCGGTGACAGGTAGCCAAAGTGCCGACAAGCAAGAAATGTGGCAAAAATATTATGGAATAGGGTCACAAGTAGGAGTAATGCTCCCATTTAGTAGAAATAACGAAAGTGAGGCTGATAAAATAGGGCTAACGCTTATGGCGATTGCAGGATATAATCCAGATGAATCTATTGCTTTTTGGAAAAGAATGTCGGCTCAATCATCAGGACAAACACCAGAATTTCTTAGTACACACCCATCTGATGCAACCAGAATTGCTAATTTAAGTATGTTAATTCCTCAAGCAAAGGCAACAGCACTTAAAGTAGGTATAATCAAATAAATAGGATTACATATTCTATTTCTAAAATCATTAATTTTTAACAAAGCTATCTTTTTAAGATAGCTTTGTTTTTATGTAGTTATTGTTCAGTTGATTATGCTTATTGATGATTTATTAATATATGATTTATTAAAAAACGATTCGATTATAATAAAATTTAGATAAATTCGTAGCCTATTAACAAAAATATTTCTATGAGAAACTTACAAAAAGGAGATAAGAAATTGCTAAATGCATGGGCATTTTATGACTGGGCAAATTCAGTTTATACCCTTACTATTGCATCGGCTGTATTTCCAATATTTTATGAAGCTTTATTTTCTGAGGGTGATCATTATATTCATGTTTTCGGAATGAATCTTAAAAATTCGGCTCTAATTAGTTTTGTAACGGCAATGGCTTTTTTGGTTGTTTCTTTTATTTCGCCATTATTGTCTGGTATTGCTGATTATGTAGGGAATAAGAAATCTTTCATGAAATTCTTTTGTTATTTAGGAGCCTTGTCTTGTATGGGGTTATATTGGTTTAATCTGGAAAATATATATGTTGGATTGGCATTCTACTTTTTTGGTTTACTAGGATATTGGGGAAGTTTGGTTTTTTATAATTCCTATTTACCAGATATTGCTTTTGTAGAGCAACAAGATAAAATTAGTGCCAAAGGATATTCTTTAGGATATATTGGAAGTGTGATTTTATTAATAATCAATTTGGCAATGATAATGAAACCAAAACTTTTTGGAATCACAGGAACTGATGGTGAAGCAGCAATGAAAGCCATGCGATATTCGTTCTTAATGGTTGGAGTTTGGTGGATATTATTTAGTCAATATACCTATTATTATTTACCAAAAGGAAGTAAAAAAACGGGTCAGAAGTTATCTAAACATATCGTATTTAATGGTTTTAAAGAGTTAAAGAAAGTTTGGGCTTTATTAAAACAAAACATTCCATTGAAACGTTATTTAGGAGGTTTTTTTGTTTCGAGTATGGCTGTACAAACCGTTATGCTTGTAGCTACTTATTTTGGGGCGCAGGAAGTTAAATGGGCATCAAAAGAGGAAGGTACAATTGGTTTAATTATTTGTATTTTATTAATACAGTTAGTCGCGGTTTTAGGAGCAGTTTTAACTTCAAGAGCCTCAGCTAAATGGGGGAATATCCCAACTTTAATTGTCATTAATATGGTTTGGGCAGTACTTTGTAGTGTTGGAGCTTATTTTGTTACTTTACCAATACATTTTTATGTAATGGCAACTGTGGCTGGACTTGTAATGGGAGGAATTCAGGCTTTGTCACGTTCTACTTATTCAAAGTTATTACCAGAAACAGAAGATACTGCCTCATTTTTTAGTTTTTATGACGTTGCTGAAAAAATCGGAATTGTAATCGGAATGTGTGTTTACGGAATTATCGATCAAATAACAGGGAGTCCGCGTTCAGCTATTGTAATTTTAGGAGTATTTTTTGTAGTGGCTATCTTTTTATTGAGAAGGATACCAAAAAAAACAATTTTAGATCAATAAATCATTACTTATATTTAATAATTACTTCGCTACGTTTTGTTTGTGGCGAAGTACTATTATTTGTTTAAAATTTCTTTTAGCATTTTTACCGCTAATTTATTCGTAGTGTCTAATTCTAAGGCTTTTTTATAGAAAACGGTTGCCATCTCCGTATTTTTATTTTTCAAATAACATTCACCAATTAAGGTATAGATATCTGAATTTTTATTCAGATTTGAAAGATCAATAGTAGTAGCACTTATCTTTAATATTTTGATTGCATCATCATATTTATCTCTTCTCATGAGATATTTACCAGTATTGACTAAATCCAAGGTTTCATTTGAGAAATCATATTGATCTTTTTCATTTGATTTAATATGATTGTAAAATGTAATACCCGAATCGTAATTATCAAGTAATTTGCCCCTAATGGCCAGATAAATAGATTTTTTTGGTACAGTATAAGCTTTATCGTTTAGAATATTGATAATTGATTCTGCAATTGCTGGAAGTTTAAAATTTTGATTATTGGTTATCATCGTTATAATTATATCATCCTTTTTGCTATAAAAAATATACGACTCATAATTGTTTCCAGATCCCTGATGGGAATGTTCGAGGATTTTACCTTTTTTAAGAACCACATTTCCTAAGCTAGATTCAGAGTTCAGATCGAAACTTTGCGCAAGTATATTTAAAGAATTTTGATTAATTAATTTGCCTTCATGTAAACCTTTAACCCAATAGTATAAATCGCTATTAGTAAAATACATTTCACCTCCATCATGAATAAAGCTTGTTTCTTTATAATCATTATCAAATGAACCTGCCATGTTTAGGGATAAAATAGCCCCTTTTGGAATTTCACCGCCTTCTATTCCCAACGGTTTAAAGAGATTTTCTTTTAAGAAATCAGGATATGAAAGTGAGGATATCTTTTTTATAATTTCTTGTTGAAGAAAAATATTAGCATTGCTATAGAGATATCTGTTTCCGGGAGTAAATTCAAGTTTTTTAATTTTCTTTAATTCAGAAAGATATTCATCATTGGTGTTTTTTGATATTCTGGGTAAACCGCTCGTGTATTGTAAAAGATGTTTTATCTGAATTTCATTTGCCCATTCTGGTAAATACGTTAAGTAATCTGAAATCCTATCCTCAAGTTTTAGTTTTCCTTTTTCTTTTAAAAACAGGATAGCAACACCATTGAACTCCTTACTGATTGATCCAATGGGCATAGAAGATTCATAATTAAGTTTTTTACTTTTTGTATAATCGGTATATCCCAATTGTGACAGGTAAATTATCTCACTTTTTTTTGAAATGATTATATTTCCATTAAATATTCCGGTTTCGTTTGCGGCTCTCATTAAATAGCATAATTCCTTTTGATTATTTGGTTGTCCAATACTTATAAAGCAATTTAAAAAAGCAATCAGAAAAAATATTTTTGGTTTCATAATTTTAGTGTTTTAAAATTAATAAATGCTTTGTGATACTAATTGATCACTTAGTTGTTCAAGACTATAGAGTGCGATGATTTTATTTGTTGATTGTTCTGTATTTTGCTTTTTTAGCCAAAAGTTAAGGCACAAGAGAGCATCAGAAGGAGAATATAAATTATCCGTCTCATTTTAGTATCAATTTTTAAGGAGATATTTTTTGATTATATCCTTTGATTTTATATCCTTGGACTTTTGCTAAAAGGGTTTTAAGTCTGTCAGTAAACCTAAAGACGCAGCTTCCAGATGAGTGCCTGAATCGTTATCACTTTGATTCATAATAATTATGAATCCTAAATTATATTCAGGATATATTTTTAGCATATTTTGCGTACCATTTGAGCCTCCATCTTTGGCATAAGAAGTGTTTTTATTACTATCTTCTTGAATTTCCCAAAAATAGCCCATATCTCCATTAACATAAATTTTTCGATGTGATTCGAGAACGACCTTATTGGTTGCATCTAATTCAAATTGTATAAATTTGATTAAATCACTCATTGTTGATTTTAACATTTTTGATGCTCCCCAAAGATTACTCGATAAATTAGTCATTAACAACCCGCTTGCATTATAACCATTGGCAAGTATGTCATTAGGGGCTAATTTCACCTTGGTGTTTTTCATTCCAGCTTTATCAAAAATCACTTGATGTAATAGATCTTCGTAATTTTTCTTGTAAATATTTTCTAGAATATGTGCGCACAATTCGGGGCCTAAAGCTCCGTATTTAAATGTTGTTCCAGGTAGAGAATCGACTTTTACTTTTCTTAAAGCATTAAAGAAATCGGTTTTGGTATACGATTTATCTAACCTGTTTTTATGAACAAGAAAGCTATCAGGGCTAAATTTTTGTCTTATTTCTTTAGTGTCAGGAAAAGGAGTTAGAATTCCGGTTCTGTGGGTAATTAGATTTTTTATTTTTATTGGAGTTCCTTTAAATTCTAAATTAGGAAATCCTTCATTGAGATACTTTCGAATATCATCATCTAATTTTAATTTTCCCTCTAAGACTGCATTTGCAACAAGAGTTCCGGTAAAGACTTTTGTAGTAGATGCGATTTCAAACAGCGTTTCATTGTTGGCTTTATTGCCTTTTCCTTTATCTATTTCACCATAGTGTCTAGTGTAAACTTTGCCATCTTTTACTACTCCAATAGAAACTGAGTAAGCCTTTGAGTCTTTTAGTAAGGTATTGGCATTTTTATCTATAGACGCGAAAATTTCTTTTTCGGTAAGTGTATTTGTTTTTTGCTGACTTGAGCATGAAAAACTAATGCTTAATAAAAAAGCAATAATTATATTTTTCATCGTTAAGAGATTTAGGTTAAAATTATTGCTTTTTTACTGGCGTTATTTTTAAGCTTTCGAGATGCTTCCTGAGCCACTTACTTTGGTATCTTTTGTTTTAGGATCTCCTTTATATTGAATATCTCCAGAACCAGACACTCTAGCTTTTAGATTTCCGCTACAAAAAACTTTACTGTCACCAGATCCAGAAATAGTTATATCTACATTTTTAGCTTTTAATGTATCTGAATCAATATCGCCAGAACCAGACAATTTGGTTGTGAAAGTTTCAGTATTTCCTTTTAGAACAACATCTCCAGAGCCGCTTACCTTAAGGTCAAACGTTGTTGTATTGATATCTAGGTTTAAATTTCCAGAACCTGATAGCGCTGCCGTAAAAGTATCGGACTTAATTACACTCTTAGATTTTACATCTCCTGAGCCAGAAAGTGTAACACTAGATATCTTTTCGAATGGAATAGTAACCTGAATATTTTTACCAATACTAGAACTGATGTTTTTATTTTTTTCGGTGTAAATTTTAAGTACATTACCCTCAACTTCAACTTTAATGTAAGGTTGTAAGTTTTCTTCAGCTTTTACTGTAATAGCACCTTCTTTTCCTGCAACTAAATCGACATCAAATGATCCCATTACTTTAATATCATCATAAGAGGCAGTCGATCGGCTGTCAGTTACGACTTTTCCATTTCCTTTGATACGTTCTTTAGACCATTGTGCATTAGCAACTGTACTTAAAAAGAATACACTGCAAACTAATAATTGAATTGATTTTTTCATTTTTTGATTGATTTTAGATTATTGTTTTTTAATTAATGTGATATTTCCATAGTTTGAGGTGAGAACTACTTTATTCTGATTTTTTTTCTTGTAAAAGCCACTAACTTTTTTAGAGTTGCTTTTTTCTTCATTATTAGAAATCTGCATCGAAGAATCTGTTTTTATACCAGAATACCTTGTTGATATGTCAAAATCAAATGCATAGTTGCTATCATATTTTAGGGATACATCTGAATAGCCAGAGCTGACAGTTACATTATTTGCATTCTCATTTATAATTCCTACTACTAAATTACCATAGTTAAGATCAACACTTAAATTATTTAAGATTTCACCAATAGTAACATTCAAATAATTTCCTGCTCCTGCAACTGTGCCGGTTTTTTGAAATTTGAAAGTTCCGTAATTACAATCGTATTTTACATTTTGAGAGTCACCCATAACAATATCAGTATAATTGGTATCTAGATTAATCTTACCAGCATCGTTAATTTTTAAACCAGAATAACGAGCTTCGATATTTCCGCTTTTAATGTATTGAATACTTGAATTTGGGCAATATTCTATATGAACTGTATTAGTATTTCCGTTTAGTCTCCCAAGGTTAACTTTACCATATTTACAAAGGATGTTTGCAGTCGAAGCTAAATCTCCAGTGGTAATGTTTCCGTATTTATTAATTAGTTTTGCAGTTCCGTTTTTAGGTATTTTGATGATATAATTAATTTCAAAACTATTGCTGCTTCCTTTGCTTTTGTATGTTGATTTTCCAATATTAGTACTAGCAGTAACCATCGATTTTAATGCTGTAATGTCGATGTTAATACTGTTTAATTTTTCGTTTACCCAGTTTTCATTATTCCCGGATACTTTGATGATAACTTCAAGATCAATTTTGTCTTCATCCCATGTTGATACAGAGATGTTTCCGTATTTACTGTCTATGTCTATTCCCGCATCAGAATTAACGATATAGGTTTTTTTGACAATTTTTTGCTTTGATATATAGCTATCGTCGTTTGCAAATCCGAGAAAAGGGATTATAAATAATAGAACAAGTAAGTTATAATGTTTTTTCATGAGTGCTATTTTTAAATTTTTCATTTTCATCAATACGAGTCAGTACATTTTGCAAGAATGAAATCCGTGTTTGTAAATTGCTAATCATGGCGTAAATGATTTGTTTGTTTTCGCCATTTTTTTGTAATTCGGTAATGATTTTTGCATAATCATTATCCATTGCTTTCATCTGTTTAAGTGCATCGCTAATTATTTGTTCGTTTTCGGGAGATTTCTTGTCATGAAGTTTTTCTAATTCATTGGCAATTAATGCCCCAAAAATGGAGTCGGTTCTTTTTGTTTCCTGCGATGCAAATTTTAATTCTCTGGGTTTCTCATTCAAATTATAAAATACAGAAATTCCTAGCATAAGTACTATTGAAGCTGCAATAGCATATGTGATTGTGTAATTTTTTTTGGGTTTTGTTTTCTTTAATTTATTTAAAAAATCAGCTTCATGTTGGGGATTTATTTCCTGAAGATCCCATTGATTCTCAAATTTTTTAAATAATTGGTCTAATTCGTCATTTTCCTTTTTCATGTATCTAAATTTATTCTTTACAGCAGATATTGTGTATCTGCTTTTTATTTATCGGTGTTAATCCCACAACTTTTTAAAAAAAATATATATTTTGTGTTTGATGATTTACTATTGTTTACATAATATTTTTTTTAGTAGCGATTTCATTTCCTTCTAAAGCTTTTCGTAAACTATTTTTGGCTCTATTCAATGTCGTTCGACAGTTGGCATAGCTAATAGCTAGTATTTCACTTATTTCTTCTTGATCGTACCCTTCAATATAAAATAAGGTCAAAACCATTCGATAGTTATCCTTTAAACTTAAAATAGCTTCCATGACTTGCTTTACTTTCAGAGAATCTAGATCTAGATTTTCTAAAAAGAAACTATCGTTTTCTTCTATTTTGTATAAAGTCTTACTAAGATCTTCTATTTGAAACTTATTGTTTTTTTTGTAAAAATCAATACTGTAATTAATTACGATTTTCTTGAGCCAGGCACCAAAAGCAACTTCTTGCTTATAGTCATCAATTTTGGTGAATGCTTTAAGAAAAGCTTCTTGCATAACATCTTGAGCATAGTGTTCGTCTTTTACAATACGATACGCAACATTATACATAGCCTTACAGTATCTGTTGTATACTTCAAATTGTGCTTTTTGATTCTTTTGTTTGCACAATGTTATTAATTCTTCGATATTTTGGTTGGTTATATTCAAGTAGCGTCTAATGGTTTTTAATAATGACTTTGCTTTTTTTGGTTTGTTACAGTTTTGATAAAATTAAATGTATTTTTTTTATAATTTATTTTTTGAGCCCATAAGTTAAAGTGAAACTTTCTATATTGCATTTCATAAAAATGAAAATTATTATTTAAATCTGTTTTGGCATAATGATTGTCTATTTTTATTGCTGTGCAAATAAATAGGGGGCTTGTAGCGGTTTTATATAGAACGTAGCTGGCTTATCCCGTAATTTGCAATATGAATTTATTTTTTAATGACAAAACGACTTATATTATACTATGTCAAATCATAAAATACTTACTATTGACAATATGTCACTTCAGGAATTTGATTCTGAAGCCGAATTAATACCATTATTGACTCCCGAAGATGAGGAAGAAATGAATAACGAAGAGTTACCTTTTTCGTTACCAATTTTGCCTTTGCGTAACACTGTTTTATTTCCAGGAGTTGTTATTCCGATTTCAGCAGGGAGAGATAAATCTATAAAACTTATAAACGATGCAAATGCTGGTGATAAAATCATTGGAGTAGTTTCTCAGATAAATGAAGAAGACGAAGATCCATCTAAAGATGATATCAATAAGGTAGGAACAGTTGCGAGAATCCTTCGTGTACTAAAAATGCCTGACGGTAATATTACCGTTATTTTGCAAGGAAAAAAGCGTTTCGAAATTGCTGAAGTAATTTCAGAAGAACCATATATCACTGCAAATGTAAAAGATGTAGAGGAAGCTCGCCCAGAGAAAAATGATACTGAATTTAATGCTATTGTTGATTCGATAAAAGAATTGGCAATTCAAATCATTAAAGAAAGTCCAAGCATACCTTCAGAAGCCACATTTGCAATTAAAAATATTGAAAGCCAATCGTTTTTAATCAATTTTGTTTCATCGAATATGAACTTATCGGTAAAAGAAAAACAAGATTTATTATCGATAAATGGCTTAAAAGAACGAGCGCTTGAAACATTGCGTTACATGAACGTTGAGTTGCAAAAATTAGAATTGAAAAACGATATTCAATCGAAAGTTCGTTTTGATTTAGATCAGCAACAACGCGAATACTTCTTGCATCAACAAATGAAAACCATTCAAGAGGAATTGGGTGGGGTTTCGCAAGAGGAAGAAATGGACGAAATGAGCGAGAAAGCCAAAGGAAAAGTTTGGGATGAGAAAACGCAAAAACATTTCGAGAAGGAATTGTCGAAAATGCGAAGAATGAATCCGCAATCACCAGATTTTGGTATTCAAAGAAACTATTTGGAGTTATTTTTAGAATTACCTTGGGGAACATTCTCTAAAGATAATTTTGATTTAAAACAAGCTCAAAAAGTATTAGATAGAGATCATTTTGGTTTAGAAGAAGTAAAGAAAAGAATGATAGAACATTTGGCAGTTTTAAAATTGCGAAATGATATGAAGTCGCCAATTTTATGCTTAACAGGACCTCCAGGAGTTGGAAAAACTTCAATAGGAAGATCTGTTGCTGAAGCTTTAGGAAGAGAGTATGTGCGTATTTCACTTGGTGGTTTACGTGACGAAGCTGAGATTCGTGGGCACAGAAAGACATATATTGGGGCAATGCCAGGTAGAATTATCCAAAGCTTGAAAAAAGCAGGAACTTCTAATCCGGTATTCGTTTTAGATGAAATCGATAAACTATCAAATAGTAATAGTGGTGATCCATCATCTGCTTTATTAGAAGTTTTGGATCCAGAACAAAACAGTGCTTTTTATGATAACTTCCTGGAAATGGGGTATGACTTATCAAAAGTAATGTTCATCGCTACGTCTAATAATATGTCGGCTATTCAGCCAGCATTAAAAGATAGAATGGAAGTGATTAAAATGTCAGGATATACGATAGAAGAAAAAGTAGAAATTGCACGTAAGCATTTGTTTCCAAAACAACTTTTGGCTCACGGTTTAACTACTAAAGATTTGGCTATTGGAAAAAAACAATTAGAAAAAATTGTTGAAGGATATACCAGAGAATCAGGTGTTCGTAATCTTGAAAATAAAATTGCACAGGTAATTCGTAATGCTGCTAAATCGGTAGCAATGGAAGAAGAATATAATAAAAAAGTTACCGACGAAGATATTGTTAAGATATTAGGTGTGCCAAGGTTAGAACGAGATAAATACGAAACTAATGATGTTGCTGGTGTAGTTACAGGACTTGCTTGGACAAGTGTTGGTGGAGACATTCTTTTTATAGAATCATTGATATCAGAAGGAAAAGGTGCTTTGACTATTACAGGAAATTTAGGAACTGTAATGAAAGAATCGGCTACAATTGCATTGGAATATATCAAAGCAAATGCTAAGAAATTAGGATTGAATCCAGAATTGTTCCAGAAATATAATATTCATATTCACGTACCAGAAGGAGCAACTCCTAAAGATGGTCCGAGTGCAGGTATTGCTATGTTAACTTCATTAGTGTCTTTATTGACACAAACAAAAGTGAAGAAAAATATTGCAATGACTGGTGAAATTACTTTGCGTGGAAAAGTATTGCCAGTTGGTGGAATCAAAGAGAAAATATTAGCAGCCAAAAGAGCTAATATTAAAGAGATTATTTTATGTCATGAAAACAAAAGTGATATTGACGAAATAAAACCAGAATATTTAGATGGTTTGGTTTTTCATTACGTAAAAGAGATGGGAGAAGTTTTGGCATTGGCCCTAACAGATCAAAAAGTTAAAAATGCTAAAGAATTGAAATAATGGATTCTATTTTAGTTTGCGATAGTAACTGATAATAATTGAGAAAATCCAAGTCCTTGACCTGATTGTATATGGTTTTAGGATTTGGATTTTTTTATTTTAATTTGAAAACGACAATTTGTTATTTGTCATATTATAATTTTATCTTCGCAGCTACGTTTTAGTAAAAGGAAAAGCAATATATAAGTATGCTGAAAAAACTGGGATTCTTTTATTTATTTACTTTTTGCGCTGTTTCCTACGGGCAAATAGGAGGTAAGTATACCTATCAGTTTTTAAATTTAATGCCTTCGCCAAGGCAAGCAGCCTTAGGAGGTAAGACAATCACCATTTATGATGATGATGTGAATCAGGTTTTGTTTAATCCTGCAACTTTAAATCAGGATATGAGTAATCATCTTGCTTTAAATTACGGGAGTTATTATGGAGAAGTAACCTATGGAAGCGGTTCTTATGCTTATACGTATGATCAGCATTTGCAAACTTTTCAGGCGGGTGTTACTTATGTAAATTATGGGAATTTTGAAGGGTATGACGAAAACGGTCAGGCAACTTCGGACTTTACAGGAAGTGAAGCGGCTCTCTCTTTTGGTTATGCTTATAATATTCCATATACAGATATACATATTGGAGCAAATGCTAAATTAATTTCTTCGACTTTAGAGAGTTATCACTCTTTCGGAGGGGCAGTAGATTTAGGAATGCTCTATATTGATGAGAAAAATGATATAAACTGGGCTTTAGTTATTCGAAATATAGGAACTCAGTTTAGTACTTATTCAGGGATTCATGAAAAATTGCCCTTGGAGGTAATGGCAGGAGTTTCGCAGGAATTAGAAAATGTACCTATTAGATGGCATCTTACATTAGAGAATTTGCAACAATGGAATCTCGCTTTCTCAAATCCAGTGCGAGGTACGACAAATATAGACGGAACTACTAACGAAGAAAAAGTATCTTTTTTTAATAACGCATTGCGACACGTAATTGTAGGAGTGGAGCTTTTTCCTAGAAGAGCATTTAACGTTCGTGTAGGTTATAATTTTAGAAGAGGTGAGGAATTGCGTATTTTAGAGCAACGTAATTTTTCTGGAATGTCACTAGGTTTTGGATTAAAATTAAATAAACTAAAGTTTAATTATTCTTACTCCAGATATAGTTTGGGAGCAAATACAAATCTTTTTGGTCTGACGATTAATTTTCAAGATTGAGTTTATGAAAATGTTTTATTTAATATTATTTGTTTGGTCGGGTTTATTTACCACCTCAAAAAACACATATCAACAAGAAAGTATTAGTGATACTGATATCACAAGACTTAATGAGCAGGTAAGAGATTTAAGGACAATGATTAGTAGTAGTTCTAAATACAATACTAAAATAGCTTTCCTTATTGATATGAAAATAAAATCAGGTAAAAATCGCTTTTTTGTTTACGACTTAGTAAATAATAAAATTTTAGACGAGGGGCTTGTAGCACATGGATCAGGCTCAGAAACAGGAATTAGAGGAAATTTGAAATTTAGTAACCTACCCGATTCAAAGGCTACGTCACTAGGTAGATACTCAATCGAAAAGGCATATAAAGGAGTTTTTGGGAAAGCATATAGATTATTAGGTTTAGATCAAACCAATAATAATGCACTAAAAAGAGCCATAGTTTTACATCATTATTCAGCTGTTCCATGTGAAGAGCAGGATTATTATATTTCAAATAGCCATGGATGCCCAATGGTTAATGAAGACTTTTTTAAAAGGATCGAAAGAATAATCGATACTTCTAAGTCAAATATCATTATGGATATTTACTACTAGAAAACATAAAAATAATTAAAAATAATAAAATACTATTTTGAAAAAAATAACGATAGCAATCGATGGATTTTCATCGACTGGAAAAAGCACTTTGGCAAAACAATTGGCAAAAGAACTAGAATATGTGTATGTTGATACAGGAGCTATGTATCGTGCTGTAGCACTTTATGCGATGCAAAACGGATATATAAGTACAGATTCTTTTGATAAAGAAAAATTAGTTGCTAGTTTGCCTTCAATACAATTGGTTTTTCAGTATAATGCCGAATTAGGTTTTGGAGAGATGTATTTGAATGGAGAAAATGTAGAAAAAGAAATCAGAACAATTGAAGTTTCTAGTTTTGTAAGTAAAGTTGCCGAAGTTTCTCAGGTGCGTTCTAAATTGGTAGAACAACAACAGGAAATGGGGAAAAATAAAGGTATTGTTATGGACGGCAGAGATATAGGAACAGTAGTTTTTCCTGATGCCGAGCTTAAAGTATTTATGACAGCCAGTGCCAGTACCCGTGCACAAAGGCGTTTTGATGAGCTGCAACAAAAAGGAGATGATGTGTCTTATGAAGAAGTATTAAAAAATGTTGAAGAACGTGATTATATCGATACACACCGTGAAGACTCGCCATTGGTGATCGCAGACGATGCTGTAGAAATTGATAATTCATACCTAAACAAAGAAGAGCAATTTGCAGCTGTAATGGAATTAGTGAATGATGTTGTAAAAACAGCTTAATTCTTTGCAGATTTCATTTTAAATAGTAGTTTTACCGCCTAATTTTATTTTAAAGACAATTCATCTTATGGGAATTAAAAACAGATTGATTATAATGAGCTTTCTTCAGTTTTTTGTTTGGGGAGCGTGGCTTATTACAATCGGAAATTATTGGTTTGGAACTAAGAATTGGGAAGGAACTCAATTTGGTTTAGTTTTTGGAACCATGGGAATTGCTTCTTTATTTATGCCAACTCTTACAGGAATTATTGCTGACAGATGGGTAAATGCCGAAAAATTATATGGAGGTTTACATATAGCATATGCCTTAGTTCTGTTTGGAATAGCTCAAGTGACAACTCCAGATCTTTTTATATATGTTATGCTTGCTGCAATGTGTTGCTATATGCCAACAATTGCGTTGAGTAACTCAATCTCATATACTTCGCTAAAATTAAATAATAAAAATATTGTAAAAGATTTCCCACCCATTCGTGTATGGGGAACCATAGGTTTTATTGTTGCAATGTGGATTACCAATCTAAGCGGAAATAAATCAACAGAATATCAATTTTACATTGCTGGATTTGCAGCTTTAGTATTAGGTGTATATTCATTTACATTGCCAAAATGTAAGCCACAGCGTTTAACCAAAGAAAATGCTTCGTTAACAGAAACATTAGGTTTAGAGGCTTTTAAGTTATTTGGGAATTATAAAATGGCGTTGTTCTTTGTGTTTTCTATGTTTTTAGGAGGTGCTTTGCAACTTACGAATGCTTATGGAGATGTTTTTCTAGATGAATTCAAGCATTTTCCAAAATATGCAGATTCATTTGTAATTCAGTATTCAACAATTATAATGTCGATTTCTCAGGTTTCAGAAACCTTGTTTATCTTGGCAATTCCATTTTTCTTAAAACGATTTGGTATCAAGCAAGTTATGCTTATTAGTATGCTGGCTTGGGTATTGCGTTTTGGATTATTCGCTTTTGGAGATCCTGTAAACGGTTTATGGATGATTATTATGTCATGTATAGTTTACGGAATGGCATTTGATTTCTTTAATATCTCAGGGTCATTATTTGTAGAAAGTAATACAGATTCTAAAATACGTTCTTCTGCGCAAGGATTATTCATGATGATGACTAATGGTGTAGGGGCTATACTTGGTAGTTTGACTTCAGGATGGGCTATAGATAGATATTTTACAAAATCATTTAAAAACTCGTCTGAATTAGCTGGATTCTTGCAAACAGATGCTACAAATCCTAAAATGTTAGATTTTGTAAAAAGTCACGGAAATACTGTTTCTGCAGATGGTGTTTTTGGTAGCGAAATATTAATGAAAGACTGGCATAACATCTGGTTGTCATTTGCAGTTTATGCTTTGGTAATTGCTATTGCTTTTGCGGTTTTATTCAAACACAAGCACGATCCAAAAGAATTTGAGAATATGAGTCATTAAGAACTCTTTAATTATATTTAAAATCCCGTTTTCTAGTTATAGAAAACGGGATTTTTTATTCATTACATAGAATACTTTTGTAAACCTAAATTAATTTAGATTATTATAGTTAAATGCTTATATATTTGTTTTTATATTTAAAACTATCTAAAAATGGCTTTTACATTTTATAAAATGGCATTATTTTCACATAAGGAATATTTATTAAAGCCAGATTTGACTTTTAAAGAGGTTTTTAATAATCTAGATAAGAATATTGATTCTGTTGATGATTCCGTTTTTAAGTATGGTTTTTTTTCTAAAATTAGAGAACAAAAGTTTGAAGGGGATCTTACCGATAATCAGTTTACTGTTCAACGAGTATTAAATTATAGAAATCCCTTATTGCCTGAAATTAATGGATTTATTGAAGAAGAAGATTCTAAAGTAGTCGTTTATATTGAGATTAGATCCGAATTATTTCCTACGATAGTATTTTACGTGTTTTCGTTTCTAGCCATTTTTATTATAATTAAAAATCTCTTTTTTGATATAGATATTCAGGAATTAGTATGTGCATTATTTATGATTTTGTTCTTGATATTTGGTGTAATAAATTATAATGAGGAATGTAATCAAGACATAGAAGATTTGAAAGAAATACTTGAAATAAAGGATTAATAAAAAGTTGTTACAGTTTACCTCAACGAAGTAATTAAATCCTCAACTTGTTTTTTCTGTTCAGCATATTTTTGTTGCAGTTCAGAATTTTCTCCCATTCGGTTGTAGTATTCTAGGCCTTTGTTGGCGAAAATTTTTTTGTGAAAGTTGGATATTTCGGGAAGATTCGGAAATAAAATATTAAAATTCATTTCGTAATAAGCCTGCCATTCTCGTTCGTTTTTGTCTAAAATATATGGTTTTATGGTCTTTTGATTAACATGAACCATTTCATGAGCGATTAATGTTAGCATTAATTCCAACGGAAATTCGAAAGTGTTTTCTGGAATCCTGATAATTTGTGGTTTGCCAAAGTCGCCTTCGGTGGTCATTAAGATAAAACTAGGTTCTGCTTTCTCTCTAAACTCAAAACCTTTAAGGTTAGAATTCTTTAGGTTGTACTTTTTTAAAAGCCAATAAACAGCGTTGATAACTTGTCCGTTTTTATGGAAAGCATCAATTTTTAGTTTTATTTCTTCGAGTGTTGTAGCCATAAAGTAAAAATAAGGAAAATTATATTCCTAGTAAAGATTTGGGTTATCCTGCAAGGTCTTTTTTTTGACCTTGTAGGTGTTTAAAAAGCTTCACAGGATTTTTGATGGAAGTTTTTGTAGCCTACTCAATTTTGTAAACCTCGCAGGAGTTTTATGAGAGTTTCTTAAAACTATAAAACCTCTAATCTAGCCCCGATAGAAGTGAAAATCCTTTTGTGCTGGGGTTCAGTACAAAAGATTGAAGCGAATAGCGGGACTTTAGGTCTTGAAAACTCTTAAAAGTTCTGCTCCTGAATAATTGGCTGATAATCATCTTGATTTATTTTGCTAGTACAAATAAATGTATTAATTTTGCAAACCTTTTGGTGGAGAAGAGTTTCCATTAGGTATCAACTATTTATGTAAAACAACTTCTGTTTTTTCTATCGCTTTAAGAAACTCGAGAGAAACAGAATACAAATTTTTATCAGCATGTCTGAACAATTAAAATCACAAGAAGAGTTTTTAGCAAATTTTAACTGGCATAACTTCGAAGAAGGTATCGATGCAGTAGATGAGAAAAACTTACAAGAATTCGAAGACTTAGTATCAAAAACTTTCATCGCTACAGATCAAGAAGAAGTAGTAGAAGGTGTAGTTGTTAGAATTACAGATAGAGACGTTATCGTTGATATCAACGCAAAATCGGAAGGTGTTATTTCTTTAAACGAATTCCGTTACAACCCAAACTTAAAAGTAGGTGATAAAGTAGAAGTATTAATCGACATCCGTGAGGACAAAACAGGTCAATTAGTATTATCTCACAGAAAAGCACGTACTATCAAATCATGGGATAGAGTTATTGCTGCAAACGAAACAGGAGAAATCGTTAATGGTTTTGTAAAATGCAGAACTAAAGGTGGTATGATCGTTGATGTTTTCGGAATTGAAGCATTCTTACCAGGATCTCAAATTGACGTTAAGCCAATTAGAGATTATGATGTATATGTAAACAAAATGATGGAATTCAAAGTGGTAAAAATTAACCACGAATTCAAAAACGTTGTTGTATCTCATAAAGCGCTTATCGAAGCTGATATCGAAGTACAGAAAAAAGAGATCATCGGTCAATTACAAAAAGGACAAGTATTAGAAGGTGTTGTTAAAAACATTACTTCTTATGGTGTGTTTATTGACTTAGGTGGTGTTGATGGATTAATTCACATTACTGACCTTTCTTGGAGTAGAATCAACCACCCAAGTGAAGTTCTTGAATTAGACCAAAAATTAAACGTTGTAATCCTTGATTTCGATGATGAGAAAACAAGAATTCAATTAGGATTGAAACAATTAAACGCTCACCCATGGGATGCTTTAGATGCTAATTTAACTATTGGTGATAAAGTAAAAGGTAAAGTAGTTGTAATCGCTGATTACGGTGCATTTATCGAAGTTGCTGAAGGTGTTGAAGGTTTAATCCACGTTTCTGAAATGTCATGGTCAACTCATTTACGTTCTGCACAAGATTTCGTAAAAGTTGGAGATGTTGTTGAGGCTGTTATCTTAACTTTAGATAGAGATGACCGTAAAATGTCATTAGGTATCAAACAATTGACTCAAGATCCATGGACTGACATTACTTCTAAATACCCAGTAGGTTCTAAACATACAGGTATCGTTAGAAACTTTACAAACTTTGGTATTTTCGTAGAATTAGAAGAAGGAATTGATGGATTAATCTACATCTCTGACTTATCTTGGACTAAGAAAATCAAACACCCATCTGAATTTGTAAATGTTGGTGAGAAACTTGATGTAGTTGTATTAGAATTAGATGTTGAAGGACGTAAATTATCTTTAGGTCACAAACAAACTACTGCTAATCCTTGGGATCAATACGAAGATTCTTTCGCTGTAGGAACTATCCACAATGGTGAAATTTCTGAAATCGTTGACAAAGGAGCTACTGTAGAATTCGGAGATGATATCGTTGCTTTCATTCCTACTCGTCACCTTGAAAAAGAAGACGGAAAGAAATTGAAAAAAGGAGAATCTGCTGATTTCAAAGTAATCGAATTTAACAAAGAATTCAAAAGAGTTGTTGCATCTCACACTGCTATCTTCCGTGAAGAAGAAGAGAAAAATGTGAAAACAGCTACTGAAAATACTTCATCTAACTCTTCTACAAATGCACCAGCTGCAACTTTAGGAGATAGTAATGATGTATTAGCAGCATTGAAAGCTAAAATGGAAAAAACAGAGAAAAAATAATTCTTAGTTTCCTCTATATAGAAAGTCCCACAGTAATGTGGGACTTTTTTTTTGCCTTATATTTTTGTTTAAGGTTTCAAGCTTTTCTTTGTTTCAAGTTTTAGATTGTCACGCTGAGGCGAAGTCGAAGCGCGTTTCTATTGGGAATTAATACTGTCAATTTGAGCGTACTGAGATTTTGGAGATAATACTTAGCAATTGGAATTTAGAACTTTCAAATTTGGAATTTTATTTTTCAGGAGCTATTTCCTGCTATCCACTATATCTTTTTATTTTTAAAGAAAAAATAAAAAGGATGCCGTTACTATCAGGGCTAGACGAGTGGTTGATATTGAACGCAGATACTATGGATTCTATTTTATCTTGCAGCCAATAATTTTGATTCCTCAGGCGTAAAATCATTTACAATTGCATAGGATTTTATACCTATTATTTTTATTTCATCAAGAATATCTACTAAATTCTTGTAATTAGATTTATTACTTGGTTTTATAATCACTGTAACTCCAACTCCAGGTTTGCCAAGAGCAGCTGAATATTCATGAACTTTTTTGTTTCTGTTTTCTAGTTCTTTACGAATTCCATCTTTACCATATTTTAGATCTTTAGGAGTATCCATTGACCACTCTAGAAATCCGCTATAAAATACTATTCTATCATTATCGTCAAGTAAAACTGTTAGAACACGTTCCTCAACATCTTTGCTACAGCCACCATAGCCACCACAAGTGGAATATTTCTCAGGTAAGCTTAAACTCATGATTTTCGGTTTTCCTAATTCAGTTGTAATCATAAAGAATCCAATCAATAAAAAAGAGACACTTACCATAGCGGTTAAATCTACACGTGTTTTTAGTTTTTTGCTTCTTACTTTCTTGTCTTTTTTATAGATTTCCATGATTGTATTTTTAATTAAGTTAGAAGTGAATTAGTTTAATTATTTGTGTTGTTTGGTTGTTATAAATATAATAATTTTTGAATATGATTGCGAAATAAGCCGGTTTGTTTTTTATATATTGCTATTTCAATAATATATGAAAAAAGTCCTATAGGAATATAGGACTTTTTTTAGGCTTAATTTATTCAAGGGTATTAAGCGAAAAACACAACCCTTATGAATGTTTTACGTAAGGATTGTACTTTGTACCTCTGAACCTTTGTACCTTTTCTCTTAAAGTAAATTAACAGTTAAAGTAATATTCGTTTTCAACAACTTAGATATCGGGCAAATTTCTTTGGCTTTTAAAGCTGTTTTAGAAAACTCGTCTTCAGTGATATTTGGAACTTTTCCTTTTAAATCCAAATTAATCTGGGTTATCGTGCCATCTTCAAACGTAACTGTAGCCTCTGTATGTAAATCTTCAGGAACATAACCTGCTTCTGATAGTAAGAAGCTTAATTGCATCGTAAAACAGCCAGAATGAGCCGCAGCAATCAATTCTTCGGGATTTGTTCCTACACCATTTTCAAAACGAGTCTTGAATGATAGTTGGGCATTATCTAGTGTGGTACTCTGAGTACTAATAGTTCCTTTTCCTTCCATTCCGGTACCTTTCCAGTTGGCATGTGCTTTTCTAGTAAATTTCATCTTTTTGAATTTAATGGGTTTAATAATAATTGTAACAACTAAATTAATTTATTTTCTGTGTATTTTTCTGGTTTTTAACTTATTATAATGGAAATATATTAGTTTCTCTTGCGAATAAACGGAACTAACATTGGTACTTTTTTTTGATAATCTTTATATTCTTCTCCATAAAACTCCTGAAGGTCTTTTTCTTCCAAAAATTTTACTGCAATAAAAATATAAACGGTTGTAGTTAATGTAAACACTAAATGCCCAAGTGTCATTACAGGTGTAGCCCAAAAAGCGATTAAGAATCCTAACATAATAGGGTGTCTCACAATTTTGTATAAATGAATTATTTTGAATGTAGTGCATTCGGGTTTTGGATCTTTATTTTTCATATTTTGAATGATTTGTTTCAACCCAAATAATTCAAAATGATTAATTATAAACGTAGAGAGTAATACAATAATCCATCCTAAGAAATAAATACCATTTATAATCATAGTAGCAGTTTTGTTCTCAATTTCCCATATTATGAATCGCATGGGCTGCCATTGCCAGTATATTAATAGTAATGCTGAGCTTGCGAGTAAGACATAGGTACTACGCTCAATTACAGGATTAATAATACTTGTCCACCATTTTTTGAATGCAGGCCTGGCCATTATACTGTGCTGTAAAGCAAATAGGCTTAACAGAAGTACATTTATAACAAGCGCTTGTGTAAAGGTTGTTTCAGTTCCTGTGTCAATTGATTTCGGAACGATAAAATTACCAACAAATCCTATTGCATAAAGAAAAGCGATAAGAAATAGGAGGTAAGCAATTACACCATAAAGAAAGGTGATTAATTTTGTCATACTTGTAGGTTTTGTGATAGTTCATTAATTTAAGAGCAATCCATTTTTAAATTACCAATTTTGGGCATTACTGGTAAGTTTTTACATACATACTAATTTATAAGAAAATATCGTATAAAAAAAAAGTTTTTCTAGATATTTTTGTTTTAAATTGCTGATTGTTAGTTGTATTTATTGTTTTTTAGTTTGTTTCAAACTCACATTTGTAGAAACAAGAATTAAAAATTCGAGCAAAAATAATTTGTACTTTGATTGGATTAAATCTTATAATAAACAAAAAAGAGCGATAGTTAATTCGTATCGCTCTTTCTATTTTGTTATGTAAAGGTGTACTAAAGTGCCTCTTTTGACTATTTCACAATCATTTTTTTGACAATTCCTTCAGAGGTTTTTACAAAATAAATCCCTGTAGAGAATTGAGTTGTATTGATAGTTTGTGCATTTTTGGTAGTTAAAACATTTTTACCATTTATATCAAATACTTGTACATCGGCTGTTCTGTTAAAATATACAATTCCTTTTTGAGATGGATTTGGAAATAATACAAAAGTAGGAGTGTTGTCCGAAACAAAATCAGGAGCCGATAAGCTTTTTGCATTTACTTCAAAGATGGTAATTGTGCCGCTTATTTCATTGGCTACAAGAATATAACCTTTTCCAGTAGGGCTATTTTCGGGAGCAATATAGGTAATGCCTTCAGGTCCGTGATCTCCTGCGTATGCCGATGTGCTACGACTATTTTTATATTCAACAAATTTCGCATTATTTGGGTCAGTCACATTATATACCATAACACCACCAACACGTTCTAATGATATGAAAGCAAAAGTCTCGCTTCCGATTTTTGCTGTTGTTATACCTTCAGGTTCTGGACCTTTGGCACGGCTTCTAGTTTTAGCAGTATTGTTTTCGTGATCTGCATTAAAGAGTAATGGTAAATTTGCTGCGGTGTACATTTCGAAGTCATCTCCGCTATCAAAAACGATTTGTTTGGTAGTTGCATTAAAAATAGAGAAGGATCTTGCTCCAAGGCAATTGATCTCTTCAAAATCGGCATCGCCATCTAAATTTCCATTTAGATTTGTAGTTCTAAAACGACCCAAATTATAGGTTTGTTTTAAAACAGCTGCATTAGGGAAAATTGCAGGGTCAAGATTGGTTGCGCTTACAGTTGTTCTTTCTACAAAACCAGTATATTCTTTTTCGTCACCTTCATTTGCAGTAACCAAGTAGGTATTTGCTCCAACAGTATAATTGGCAACACCATCAGGAAGATAAAAAGCTTTCATAGGCCAATTGGCAATTAAAACTTCACCGTTGTTATCGGATACATCAAATCCGTTTCCAGGAATACTGATATCTTTTGTTCCTAATGCCCAAATATCGGTTATGGTATTATTGGTTAAGTCAATCTCGGCAATAGCATTGTTTTCTTGCAAAGTTACCCATGCCTTTTTAGAGTCAGAATTTATAGTAACATATTCTGGTTCTAAATCCTGAGATAGTGTACTGGTTAGTTTTAGTTTTCGAACGCCAGATGCAATTAAAGCGGCTTCCTGAGTATTATAAGCTGTAAATAATAATGTGGCAACATTCGATTGATTTAAAGCTGCAATTCCGCCAGAAATATCGATTATACTTACGGAGCCTTCTGGATCAACTGTATAATCAAGATTGGGTTGTCCTTCATTGGCAGTCATAACCTTTTTTCCGTCTGGTGAAAACGTAATCATATCAGGCAAAGCACCTACGGTTACTTGTTTTTGAAAAACACCATCGGTATCAAAAAACACTACCGAGCCATTAAGCGCTTCATTTGTATTTGGAGAAGCAACAGCTACAATTCCGTTTTTTACAGCAACGCTAGTTACGCCACCGTATACATTCATGTCTATAGATTTTATCACTTTTGGAGCAGTAGGATCACTAAAATTTATTACATCTAGAAATCCTGCAACGGCACTTGTAGTAAACAAACGTTGAGAGTCTTTATCATGCACTACAATCTCGCAGGTGCTAGTATTGCTTCCAGATGGGTCAAAACTGCCGATATAATTGAGTTCGATTTCTTTATTAGGAACAGGAGCTAAGCGGTCATTGTCTTTAATATAAATTGTAGCTGTAGGAGTTCCTGTAATTGCAAAACCAACTGGATTCTCTAAACTCAGTACAAAATATTCCGCTTGTTGTTCTTCTAGATTATCATCGATAATAGGAATTGTAATAGTTTGCGTTAAAGCGCTTGAATTGCTGAAATGTAAGGTTTGTGTGCTTAGAGTGAAATCATTAGCGTCAGCGGTGCTAAAAGGTGCTCCTTTTACAACTAAATCTACAGAACCGATTATTGGACTTCCTAAATTGATTACAAAATTTAAGTTTCCTGCATTTTCGTTTACGGTAACAAAGTTTGATGCAAATGAAACAGTTGGACTAGCTGTTGTAAACGTAGATGATTGTATTGTAGTAATTGCATTGTTGCTTAAATCTTCGATAGTATTTGGTAATAATACCAGATAATAGGCTTGGTTATTTGCTAATATTTGTGCTGGTACAATTGTAATGATTTTATCATTTACTGTTGTAGTAAAAGGAACTAAAGCACCAGTTGCATTATTTAAGCGTAATTCTAGTAAAGCAGCTACATTAGTGTTGTCTATACTATTATCATTGATTAATCGAATACTTTCGTTAAAAGTAATGGTAGGATTAACGGTAGTACTGATGGCTGTACTTGCGTTTGCTGGCAAAATAGTAGCTACGGGAGCATTTGTATCTCCGCCACCATTAGGAGTTCCTTCTGTTGTGAAATTATCAAAACGATTGTTTCCGCCAGTTCCACCAGGACCTAGAACAAATTCAACCTTTACTTTAAAATTAGGATTGTTGTTTGCGCCTGTAATTGCTGTAAAATCTAAAGTTGCTAATCCCGGATCACCATTATTTGGCGTAACAGGAATAAATGAAGTATATGTATTTCCGTCAAGAGTATAAAACCAATTTTGAGTTCCCGCTCCTTGTGCAGAACGGCGGGTAGCAAATTTTACGATTATTTCTTTATAACCTGTGGTTGGTAAGGCAAATATAAGTGCACCACCTATAGGATTGCTAAAACGCAAATGAGTACCCGAAGCGTCGCTATTACGAGAGTTTAAATTTAAAAGGTCAAAATTTTGTCCAGTTCCACCATTAAATTCTATAAAACTAGTTCCACCTGCAATCGCCGTTATGTTAGTTCCAGCAATTAGAGCAATATTTGGAGTTGTTATAGTCGCTACTGATGCCGGATTATTAAAAGACCAGTAATTAATTAATGTTTGACTCCAAGAGTAAGAAGAGGTTAGGAGTAAGAAAAAGTAGAGTAATCTTTTTGTGTAAAGTTTTTTCATAGTTTGTAGTTTAGTATATAGACTACAAACATCACTTAAAACTGTTATAATAAGATTAATATAAAAACAAGGAATGATTAAATGACAGCTTCAAATGTTTACTAAAGGTTATTATTTGTGATTGTTATTCAGGTGATTATAAAATGATAAAACAAAAAAATGGTTTGAAAGTTTTTACGCTCTCAAACCATTTTATATGTATAAAGGAAATATTAAATTGCAGTTACAATAGCAACAAAATCATCTGCTTTTAATGCAGCTCCACCAATAAGACCACCGTCTACATCTGGTTTAGAGAAAATTTCTTTTGCATTTTCTGGTTTTACACTTCCTCCGTATAAAATAGAAACTTCTTCAGCAATTTCTTTTCCAAAAGCTTTACGAACAGTTTCTCTAATAAATTCATGCATTTCTTGTGCTTGTTCTGGCGAAGCAGTTTCTCCAGTTCCGATAGCCCAAACTGGTTCGTAAGCAAGGATAACATTAGGCCAAGATTCTTTTTCTATTTGAAATAAACCATCTGTTAATTGATTCTCAACAACATTAAAATGATTTCCTGTTTGACGGTCTTTTAATTCTTCACCAAAACAGAAGATAACTGTTAACTCATGTTTCAATGACGTATCTACTTTATTAGCAATTAGAGCATCTGTTTCTTTAAAAATAGCTCTACGCTCAGAGTGTCCAAGAATTACGTAGTTTACACCAACACTTTTTAGCATATCTGCAGAAACTTCACCTGTAAAAGCTCCACTTTCAGCTTGATGTACATTTTGTGCAGCAACTTCAATAGTTGTAAACTCTAAATGTGCAACTGCAGAAGCTAAGTTTACAAAAGTAGGAGCTACAATTACTTGAGCCTCACTTACAGTTGGTAATTTAGCAATTAATTCGTTTAATAAATCTTCAGTTTGTTCTGCGTTCTTATGCATTTTCCAGTTTCCTGCAACAATTTTCTTTCTCATTTCGGTTCGTTTTATTTTTATTTTTTTGAAATTTTGTATTATTATTTTAAGCTTTGTAAAGTTTGATTGATTTTATCAAAATCCTTTTCGATTGCACGATATAAAACAATTTTACCTTTTTTATCCACAATAATATATCTAGGAATCCAATCTAAATCTATTGCTTTTCCAAAAACACCTTTCATACCATCAAGCATCATAAAATGATCACCTTTTATTTCGTGTTTCTCAATTCCAGCCTTCCATTTATCAGCTGTTTTATCAGCCGAAAGGAATAAGTAAGATACATCAGGATTGTTAGCTTGTAATTCTTTTACTTTAGGCATTGCTTTTATACAATCTCCACACCATGAAGCCCAAAATTCGATTACTAAAGTTTTTCCTTTGTATTTTTTTAATATGTCTTTAAAAGCAACTTGACTATCATCTGTTGATAATAATTTTTCTGATAGTGCTTCTTTAGAAAAAGCAGTTTTTTGTGCATTTGTACAAGAAAACGTAGCAAAAGCAATAAGCAATAGAATTATTTGTTTCATAGATGTTTATTTTTTACCAAAGTTAAACAAACAAATCGAAACAGAAATAGAGATTAACAAAATTTGAAGACGTCTTTATTTTGTCACAAATTGAGAAGTTTTGGTTACAAAAAGGAAAATGAAATCGTAATAGTTGAGTGTGAAAACTAGTTTTTCGAACAAATAAAAAATTTCGGAACTATAATTAAACTAAAAAAGAGATATTATTTTAGTTTTTGAAAGAATTTTAGAAGTCAAAAAACGTCTAGGTGAGTTATAAAAAATGTTCAATAAATTCGGAGTGAGAATTATATTGAACATTATGTTTTATTTTAATTGATAATTGCCATTTGCCCATTTTTTGCAAGGCACAATCCAATCATTTAAAGCTTTATATAAAAAGCCATGTTTTAAACCTGTATTCAATTCAATTTCCTTGAAATGATTGATTTTTAATTTTGAAGTTTCTTTTCTTTTTATAGCAGAAACTCCGTAGATGTCTGATTTTTCATAGATTGTCAAGATATTTCCGCAATAATTTATAATAGGAATATTTTGAATGTCAGGTTCTGTAAAACAGCCTATAAATACAAAATTAACATTGGGATTTGCTAAATATGTAGAAACGTATTGCGCAAGATAACCGCCTTTAGAAGTTCCTATTACTGTTATTTTGTTTGGTTTAACCCCTTTTTTTATCAGACTATTAATTTGACCTACTATTTTTTTAACGTATTTATCAAAATCAGTATTTTTCTTTCTTTTTTCACTGAAAACGATGAAATTATCATCTTTAAACGATTGAAGTATTTCATTGTATTCGGCTCTTCCATATTCAGGATGTTCGGCATTCAAATCATTTTCTTCAAGAAACTTGTTATGTAAAAAAAAGATATAGGCCTGAGTGGTATCCTGTGTTTTGGCTTGACCAAAACTAAAAATGCTAAAAAACATAAAAAATAAAATAAATGCAGTATTATGTATTTTGCTCATTATGTTTTGCCTTTTAAGTAAGAATGTTATTGACTTTGATGTTTAAAACCATAATGAGTGATGTAAATATATGCATGACTAATCAACATAAAACTTACATCACTCATAAGGTTAACCTTTTTATTACAATCTAATATCTATGTAATAAAACTATGTAATTCAATTTTTATAATTTCAAATCCTTGATATCGTTATAATGTACTTTTTGAGTAATAGTTCCATCATTTAGGATTACGATACTAGGGTTTGCTCTTTCGATTGTTTTAAGAGTTATAGCATCACAAAAGTAAAAATCAACATTTAGTTTGTATTGTTTTTTAGCAGCTGCAATTTCATCTTGTCCCGAAGCAGTCATAGCAATTACTTTATATCCTTTTGCTTTAGCTTCTTCATTTAATTTTTCTAATTTTTCCATTCCAGCCGGATCAGAAAGAGTTAAATCATAAGTAACAAAAATCATAAGTTTTGGTTCCTTTAGGAATTGGTCTTTATGATCTTCACCATCTTTTTCCATAGTGAAATCATGAATTGGAGGTACGTAACCTTCAGTAATTACTTTATCTTTTCGGTCAACAAAAGTTGCACCTTCTGGGATAGCCATTAAATCTTTCTCAGTATATTCTTTGTTTACACCATTTACATTGTAAATAAAAATCATTTCAACTACTGATTGTGGTGCTCCCTCTGGAATTTCCATTCCTTTCTCAATGTTTGAACCTATTTTATAAGGACGGAAATCTTTTATTGGTAAATGATTCAATACCCAAACTCCCATAAATACACATAAAATGATACTTACATAAGTAATAATATTTTGAACACTATTGCTAAATAAAGGTTTAACTAATTCTTTATTAATGAATAAAATCAATATAAAGAATAGTAAAACGATGTCTTTTGTGAATGATTGCCATGGTGTTAAGTGCAAAGCATCACCAAAACAACCACAATCTTTTACCACATCAAAGTATGCCGAATAAAAAGTAAGGAAAGTAAAAAGTATGATAAGGATCAATAAACTCCAAATTGTAATTTTAGATTTGTAACCAATAAGCAACATTACACCTAAAACTACTTCCAGGATTACTAAAAATAAGGCCAAACCTAATGCTAATGGCTCTAAAAAGGGGATATTGAAAACAGGTTCACTGAAATATTCGGCTAATTTATAAGAGAACCCAACTGGGTCGTTTAGTTTTATTAATCCAGAAATAATGAATAATACTCCAACAAATAATCTTGAAAATTGTGTAATTATATTTTTCATGTTACGTTTTATGTTTAATTTTTTTTGAAATTTAGAAAATAGAAATTATTTTTTTGTTTCCAAAGGGTTTAGTATCAGTGCGAAAATAGCATAATTAATCATATCCTGATAATTAGCATCAATACCTTCAGATACCAAAGTTTTGCCTTTATTATCTTCGATTTGTTTAACACGAAGTAATTTTTGAAGAATGATGTCAGTTAAGGAACTCACACGCATATCACGCCAAGCCTCGCCATAATCATGATTTTTGGCAAGCATTAATTCTTTGGTAAGTTTTACTTTAGCATCGTATAATTCAGTTGCTTTTTCTACGTCTAAATCAGGCTGATCAACAACTCCTAGTTCTAACTGAATTAATGCCATTATAGAATAATTGATGATTCCGATGAATTCTCCTTTTTCATCTTCATCAACTTTACGAATATCATTTTCCTGTAAACTTCTAATTCGTTGTGCTTTTATGAAAATTTGGTCGGTTAATGAAGGCAACCTTAATATGCGCCACGCACTACCATAGTCTTTCATTTTATTGATAAAAAGCGAACGACAAATCGCAATTACATTATCGTATTCTTGAGAAGTATTCTTCATTATTGATGTATATTTGTCTAAATTTCTTCAAAAATAAGGATAAAATTTTTAAAAGTTTTGTTTCAAGTTTCAAGTTTTCTTTATTTCAGGTTAAAATCTGTCCGAAAACATTTTGCAACTTAAAACTTAAAACTAAAAAACATGAAACTATGTTGATTAACTGCAAAGGGCAACTTATTGATTTGTCAGTTCCTAAGGTGATGGGAATTTTAAATGTAACGCCAAATTCTTTTTTTGATGGCGGAAAATACGATAGCGATGAAGCTATAGTAGCTCAAGTAGGAAAAATGCTTGCCGATGGAGCAACGTTTATAGATCTTGGAGCTTATTCGAGTAAACCAAGTGCCGAATTTGTTTCGGAAGAAGAAGAATTAAACCGGATTGTTCCTGCTGTAAAGTTAATTTTGAATCATTTTCCAGATGCTTTACTTTCTATAGATACTTTTAGAAGCGAAGTTGCCAAAGGGTGTATCGAAAGTGGGGCTGCTATTATTAATGATATTTCGGGTGGAAATCTAGATGATAAAATGTTTGAGGTTATAGCTAAATATAACGTTCCATATATCTTGATGCATATGCGAGGTACACCACAAACGATGCAAAGTCTGACCGATTATGATGATCTTGTAAAAGACATGCTTTTTTATTTTTCTGAAAAAGTTGCACAAGCCAGAAATCTCGGGATAAATGATATTATACTAGATCCTGGTTTTGGTTTTTCTAAAACGCTAGATCAAAATTATGAGGTCTTAGAAAAAATGGAATTATTTAATTTATTAGAATTACCAGTTTTGGCTGGGTTTTCTAGAAAGTCAATGATATACAAGGAATTAAATACAAGTCAGCAAGAAGCCTTGAACGGGACAACAGTGTTAAATACTATTTCCTTAACAAAAGGAGCAAAAATTCTACGGGTTCACGATGTAAAAGAAGCAGTAGAATGTGTTACTTTGTATAATAAAATAGCAAAATAATAATAATTTAATAAATCGAAATATAGGATTCAAAATATGAAATACTTAAGTTTAATTTTCGTTTTTCTTCTTTTTTCTTGTGGAAATAAAGAGGATGTCTTATTGCCAAAAGCAAATGTATCTGTTGTAAAAGATGTAAAAGACCATTCGCCAATTTATATTTTTTTTAGAACGAAAGAGAAAGATACTTTGGCAGAAGTAAATCGAAAAAATAGTATTATTTCGACTAATTGGCTTTTTAATATAGATAAGCGTTTGTCTTTAAAAATAGTGATTCCTGAAGTAATGAAACTTCAAGAAAAAAAGCGAGCAGATTTAGCTCATAAAAACGAAGAAGCTGAGAATTATTATACTTACGCTGATACAATTGGTAAAAATATGGCCTTTTTACCTTTTACGGATGTATATTATAAAATAGGCAAAGTAAGTAAGGAGATAAGTCAATTGTACTTTAAGAAAAATGGATTGATACAATATAGAGGAAATAAGACTTATGATTTTCCTAAGGAAAACTTAGCGCCTTTTTTGGATAGTTTGGTTATAAATCCAAAAGAACAAATTACATTTTCGTATGATAAAAATATGACTTATGAAGAGTATGTTAGATGTAAGGTGCTTATTAATAAGTTAGTAATTAAAGAGCCATGGTTGGTGTTTATAAATAAAAATGAGGATATTATTTATTAGTATTGAAGACTGTAACTAATCCCGATAATTATCGGGATAGAATACTTCTTACTGGTGATGGTAAGGCTCATTTCTTAGAATTGTAAAACCACGATATAATTGTTCAATAAAAAACAAACGCACCATTTGATGGGAAAATGTCATTAATGAAAGTGAAATTTTCCCTTGCGCTTTGTTGTAAACGGTATCTGAAAATCCGTAAGGACCACCTATTACAAATACTAGCGTTTTAATACCCGAGTTCATTTTTTTCTGTAGTTCTTCTGAAAAACCTACACTTGAGAAGTTTTTACCATTCTCATCCAATAAGATTAATTGATCGGTTGGTGTTAATTTTGCCAAAATCAACTCTCCTTCTTTTTCTTTCTGTTGACTCTCCGATAAGTTTTTTACATTTTTGATGTCAGGAATAATTTCCAAATCAAATTTGATGTAGAAAGATAAACGTTTGGTATAATCGTCAATTAAAGTTTGAAGCGATTTATTGTCGGTTTTGCCAATGGCAATAAGTTTGATGTTCATCTCAGGAATTATATTTTGTTTTCAAAAACAGTTTCAAAATGTTCTACAATAGGAAACGGTTCGTAATAATGATGCAATAGTTTCTTCCATTCCAGATATGCTGCTGATTCTCGAAAACCAATTGTATGATCTTCGAGATTGCGCCATTCAACCAATAGAAGATACTTATTGGCTTGTTCCATGCATTTTTTTAGACTGTGTCCTAAATAGCCTTCAATTGAACTAATATATTGACTTGCTATAGCAAAATCATTCTCGAAATCCTTTTCCTGATCCTTTTTTACAAATAAAATAGCAGCTTCTTGAATCATATTTTATTTCTCTGAAAATTTAGCTTCAAAAGTTTTAAATCTTGCATCAAGGTCTTTTAACAATTGTTTTTTAACTGCATTATCTTGAATGAAACTATAATTAATACTATTGTATACATATTGTTTAATTGTTGCATAAGAAACATCTTGGTATCTGCTGGCTAATAAAACGTATTGCTCCGTCATATTTGTTCTTAAGATTCCTGCATCATCTGTACTGATAACAATTGGAACATTAAATTCTTTGTATAATGTAAATGGATGACGAGCATTTTTAACTTTCAAAATAAATTCATTACTAACCAAGTTAATCTCAATCGGAATATTGTTTTTTGCCATGTAGCGTAATAAGTCATACGAGTTTTCTTCGTAAGCGATATCTACACCATGACCGATTCTGTTAGCCCCAGCAGTATGAATTGCTGAAGTAATATGCCATGTTAATTCTTCAGGTTGTACCAATCCTAATGTAAGTTCACCAGCGTGAAGCGTATATTTTACATTTGGAAAACGTGAATGGCAGTATTTAAACATTACCATGTGTAACCAATAATCTTTCATAGAAGTTTCGCCATGTTCTGGAGAAACAATATTTACACCTGCAACAAGTTTACTTTTGTCAGCAGAGATAAAGGCGATCATAAGATTTTTGAATAAATCTACAGGCTCCATAAAACGCAACACAAAGTTTTGATAACGCATTGTAAAATTAGCATCATCGATTTTTAGGTCTTTATGCAATTTGGCTATGAAATTAGTATTGAAATCGTCAGCGTATTTTACAGCATTTTTATCTTGTAATGATTTATAAAGTACATCTAGAGATTTGAAAAGTGCTTTTTCATCTTTTTGAGCAGCAGCTTGTCTTAGTTTTGTATTAAAATCGGCTAAATCATCGACATTCATATCACAAGGAATTGTGTTTAATTGTGTTTCAATATAGCTAACATTTTCTTTAATTGCTCTGTTTTTAAGCTCTAGCATACCTTCGGCAAAATGTCCGTCGATAGTAGGAGAAAACTTTTCGAAAGAGTCAAAAAACAAATCATCCGAAGGAACAGAAATTCCATTATAGTCTTTAACAGACCAAGTTTGCATGATTTGTTGCTTGTAATATTCTAGTTTTCCTTTGTTTTTAAGTGAAGAAAAAGTTTCCCAATTTCCATTTGCAGGTTTTGTTTTTAAAACTTGCATTGTTTCTATATTCAAATAGAAATCTTCTGTAATTGCTCTTTCTAGTAAAGGTTCAGCATAGATTGAGCCTGAAAAATGATGATGTAAATCACCGCCTTTTGGCATTTGAGAAAAGAAAGCAGTTAGAGCCGCTTCATTATTTCTAATTTTATCTAAATAAGTTGCTGGTGATTGTGAAAAGCAGATTTGTGCTATGAAAAAACTGAAAACTGTAATTATCCTCGTCATATAGTAAGTTTAAATTACATGCAAATATAATTGATTAAGAGGACATTTGAAAATATAGATGAAAATTGGTGAAACAACAGGTTGTTTTCTTGTATAGATGTAAAAAAAGACGCACTGTTGTGCGCCTTTATAAATCTTTGTTCTTTATATTTCGGGACTTCGACTCGGCTCAGTCTGACAAGATTGTGGCTCAAAACCTTTGTCCCTTTGCGCCTCTGAACCTTAGCACCTTAAGATAATTAGTGAAACAATACGTCTTTTATATCATCTGTTTTATCAAAAACACTTTTTGCGAATGGACAAAGCGGAATGATTTTTAGATTGTTTTCGCGTGCATAAGTTACTGCTGCCATAACTAGTTTTTTCCCAATACCTTTTCCGTTAAAATCAGGATTTACTTCGGTGTGGTCAATTATAAATTTAGAATCTCCAGCCCAAGTATAGGTCATTCTTCCAGCTTCTTTTCCGTCTTCGGCTGCTTTATAATATCCTTTTCTGTCTTCGTTTATTTGTTCTATTTCCATGATGTTTAGTCTAAAGTGGTTTGTATTTGTATCGTGTTTGTTAGTGTTTTGTGAATCGGGCAACTATTAGCAATTTTTAAAAGCCTTTCTTTTTGAGCTTCATCTACGTTTCCTTTTATTTCTATCTTGCGACTTAATATGGAAACGGTTTTTTCTGCATTTTTCTCAAAATCCACAGAAATGTTAATTTCTGCAACATCCCATTCTTTACGGTCGATATACATACGTAATGTAATTAATGTACAAGAAGCTAATGCTGAGGCTAATAACTCAGAAGGGGAGAAGCCTAAATTTTTCCCACCTACTTCTTGTGGTTCATCGGCAATAAGGATATTATCGCTTGCCGATTTTATTTCCGTTCGATATTTTCTTGTATCAATACTTGCTGTTATCGTGTTCATAAATTTATCGGATTTGAGGTTGTGGCAAAGGAACAAATTCTGTTTCGCCATGAACTTTCGGGAAAGTTTGTGCTGTCCAGTCTTGTTTTGCTTTTTCTATTAGTTCTTTATCAGATGAAACGAAATTCCAAAAAATAAAATGTTCTTCTGGAAATGGAGTTCCTCCAAATATATATACGGTAGTATTGGCTGCAATTTCAAATTCGCATAATGTACTGTCGTTTGCAATCAGGATTTGTTTTGAATCGTAAGTATGTTCGCCACTTTTTATACTTCCTTCTAAAATATACAATCCGCTTTCGCCAAATAAATCTTTTCCGATGTTTATTTTTTGAGCCGTTATACTTTTGATTTCAATAAAATAAAGCGGGCTATATACTGGAACTGGCGATTGTTGCCCGAAAGCTTCCCCTGCAATTAGCTTATAAGTAACGCCATCTTTTTCCCAAGCTGGGATATCATTAGCCTCAACATGTACAAAATTGGGTTCCATTTGTTCTAATTCTTTTGGCAGCGCTACCCAAATTTGTAAACCATGAAGTATTTTATCTGTTTTGCGTAAGTATTCTGGTGTTCTTTCAGAATGTACAATTCCTTTTCCTGCGGTCATCCAGTTTACTGCTCCCGGCTTAATTTCCATTTCGGTACCCAAACTGTCTTTGTGCATGATACTCCCTTCAAACAAAAAAGTTAGCGTTGATAATCCTATGTGCGGATGTGGCGGAACATCTAAATTTTCATGTTCGCTTAAATGTGCTGGTCCCATGTGATCGATAAATACAAATGGTCCAACGGCTCTTTTTTGTCGAAAGGGCAATAATCTTCCGACCATAAAGTTACCAATACTTGCAGCGCGTTCTTCAATAATTAGATTTACGTTTGACATATTATACTTTTAAAAATTAATCTTCTAATGTTCCAAATTTACCATTATTGTAGTCATTCACAGCCTGAACTAATTCTTCTTGCGTGTTCATTACAAATGGTCCGTGGGTAGCAATTGGTTCGTTAATTGGCTCACCGCTTAAAATTAATACAATACTGTTTTCTTGTGCTTCGATATGAAAATCTTCTCCTTCATTTTTAAATAAAACTAAATGATTTGTTGGTACATTTGTATCATCATTTACTGTAATACTTCCTTCTATAACCAATAAAGCAGTGTTGTAAGTTGCAGGAAAATTAAATGCTGCTTTTCCGCCTTTAAGTAATCTTGCGTTAAGCAAATGCAAAGGTGTAAACGTCGATGCTGTTCCTTTTACTTCTTTATATTCTCCAGCAATTACTTCGATATGACCGCCATTTTCTGGAAGTTCATATTTGTTAATTTGATCATTAGTGATGCCTTGGTATTTAGGTTTAGACATTTTATCTTTTGCAGGTAAGTTTACCCAAAGTTGTACCATTTGGAAATCACCTCCAGTTTTACTGAAATTTTCTTCGTGATATTCTTTATGCAAAACTCCCGAAGCTGCGGTCATCCATTGTACATCACCTTCACCAATTACTCCGCCACCTCCGCTACTATCATGATGGGCTACTTTACCTTTGTAGGCAATAGTTACGGTTTCGAAACCACGATGCGGATGCACACCAACTCCTTTTGGAGTGTTTGTAGGTGGGAAATAAAATTTTGAATTATAGTCGAGCATGATAAATGGACTCATGCGTTTCATACTTAATTGTGGTACACCTGGAATAAAATTATGTACTCTAAATCCATCGCCAACAAAATGTGGTTGCCTTGGAGCTACTACTATTTCTATATTTTTAGTTTTCATAACGTTTTGTTTAAATTGTTATACAAAGTTACTCTCATTATGAAAAATGTTACTTAATGTAGATTAAGAAGTGAGTTACTATAAAAGTAAGGATTATTTTTCATTATTAAAAGAGGGCTTTAAATTGGCTTTGACAGTTTTATTTTTTTATGTTCATCTTATAATCGAAAATTAAAACAGGCATAAATCAAAAATGGAATATATACTTTGATGGTTTTTTCTTTATTTTAAGGGATTAAAAAATGGAGATGATTTTACAATTCAATCATAATTTTATTCCTTGAATTTGATTTTCTAAAATCACATTAGAAAAGATAATATAAAAAAACCGTCTCAAATTATTGAGACGGCTATGATGAACTTTACGATATGAAAGACAGGTTAGCTTATACTATTTTAAAAAAAATCAAGATCATTCGATTTTATAAGTAATTTTAGCTTGAATAGAAGTTTAAAATTTCATCGCTATATTTCCCTATAACATACCATTACTATCGCGTTCGATTGTATTGTTTTGTAATGTAGGTACTGAAGTTACATCTGAAATTATTAATGCAGGAGCAGTCGCCGTTTTTGTTAAAGTAGTAATTGTGTAATACCATTTTAATAGTAAGGATTTAATCCATTTCCACCAATTAGAAAGTTTTAGCTGGTTAACTGTTTTTTGATCTTCATGAATATTGGTTGATGTTTGCGCCTCTGATTCAGTTGGAAGATTTATCAGATAAGGTAAAATGGTATTAATATTACCAAATTTTAATTTTTCACTGGTATTAGTAATAAGGATTTTGTTTGACTGATTTTTTTCTAAATCTGTTACTTCTACTTCATTATGATTTACACTCATTTTATATGTGTTTATTATTATAATTAATTAATAGCAACTTTTTATATTGCTGTAAATATATATGCATTGCTACTGTCTGAAATATTACCTGCGGAATCCATCGACCTTACTGTCCATGAATTCTTTCCTGGAGAAATTGAAGCTCCAAAGAAATTTGCACTATTTGTTGTAGGTCTATCTGGAATGTAGTTACCATTGTAAACAATATAAGTAACTGGACTTGATGGATCTGTTACAATATTCCACGTTAATCTAAGTTCTCTTAGAGCATTATTAAACGTTCCAGACAAATAGGGAGCAGGAGGAGGAGTATTGTCAGTTTTTACATATTGATATACATTAGAGAGTATTGATGGGGTAATTGCATCTTGTATTTGATACCAAGTCGTTACTGAAGGGACGATAACAGATCTAGGAGAAATAGAACCTGAAGTATCTGAACCCCAGGGACCTGAAGAGGAAGTACTACTTGATTTTATTGTTAAGGCAGAAGTAGAATATCCTGTACCTTTTAATGTAAAGTAAAGTTTTCCTGCACTGTAATTAGTGATGGTAATTGAGGGAGCTATAAAAGTATGATTATAATTATAAAATTCACTGATACTATGTGGTGCAACCGAATTAGGTTTTGCAATACTGGTCGAATTAATATCTATAGTAGATAATGTCGTTAAAGATGCTCCACTTAAAGGTACTTTTTTTTCAGTACAGATGTTGCTTATGGATATTTGTCCAGATGAATTTAAAGCCATTATTAAATTATTTTAGTTAATAAAATATCTATTTGTGCTTGTTGTTCTTTTATCGCTTCAATTAAAAGAGGTACTATTTTTGCATAATTTACTGTCAAGTAGTTTTCTCCTGATTTGGATACTTCTGTTCCATCTTCTAAAACCTCTCTATCAAATGGTGCCATTGCAACAATTTCAGGTAAAATGGCTTGTACTTCCTGAGCAGAAAGACCTAATTGTAGGTTATCAGATTCATAACCAAACTCTTTTGCTAGGTCATTGTTTTCATAATAAAATCCATTTAATGTTTTAACTTTATCTAAAGCATTAGTTATATTGCCTTTTTTAGTTTTTAATCTTTCATCAGAATAATAGGCAATTACATCGCCTGTAGCCATGATGTTATTATTAACTAACAATTGCTTGTTTCCATAAATTTCTACATTGGTAGTATTTTGCATCCAGATACCTCCTCCATATGTAGAGTTAAACCAACCAGTTGCCGCACCTGATCTAAACCATCCATCACAAGAGAAAGAATTTGGCACACCAGCATCATATCCTGCAGCGAACCTTGAGGCGCTAATCGCTCCTGATGTCCAAATACCAGTGCCTATAGCTGTTTTAGTGACTCCTGCTTCCATGACTAACAATTGATGGCTTAATCCTGGTTTTGATTGCCCTCCAATATTAGTATGAGTCCAAGCTAATCCATAACAATCGTTAGTAGTAGAACCATCACCCGATAATTTATAGGCATCGCCCATTGCAAAGATACCTTGGTATCTAGTGTCTGAATATTTTCCAACAATTCCATAGCCATAATCATCATCAATATAAAAATTACCATTTGCTCGTGCAGATTTGTCAGAAATTCTCGCAGAATCAACTCTTACTCCATAAGTGTTAACTCCATTCCAGCCCATAAGAGTAGGATAAGTTGCAGACCAAGCTATCCCAGAATTAGTATTGTTCACAGCTGTGTTATCGGGAGACAATGCTGAAGATGCATCAAAAATGGTATGACCATTTCCATAATTATTCCAACTAAGCTGGCCTACAACTGCACTTTTTGTACCATTGGTATTCCAGTTATTTCGATTTGTAGAGAGATTAGTTGCATTTCCAGTTATATTAATTCCCCAGGTACCAGATGCTCCAGAACCAATAGTCGAAACTTTAGTATTCAATTGAGTTTGAATAGAGCTTGTAGCATCATTAAATGCTTGTTGGTTTGCAGATTGAAATTTTCTTGAAGCTGTTTCACTAATTTGATCAGCAGTATAATCTCCTGTTTGAGAAGTGATAGCTCCATTACGCCCAAATACTGTTGTTACGGCACTAGTTGGTGAGAGTAATTCCTGCCAATCTGCTAATACAGCTGGGTTTGTTCCTTTTAGAATGAAAGATTTGTTTAAATCAGTTCTAACGGCCAGATCTCCAGTTTGTGCAGTTTGTGCTAGCATGGCAGCCTGAGAAGCAATCACAAAAGTGTCGTTTATAGTTATAGCAGGAAGTTGAGAAGAAATCAATTTTCCGTCAGAACCAAGTCCAGCATAGCCTCCGGCAACATTTTTATTAGTAACATTTTCAGGAACGAATGGCAATGAAGATTGTTTAGCATTCCATGTTGCTTTTTCAGCATCAGTTACAAATCTATTATTTGTATCCTGAGTAATTATGCTTGGTGCGTGGTTGGTTGGATGGTTATAATTAGAAAGCGTTCCAAGACGTGTGATTTCAGCATTTGAAAGTAAACTCTTCCCATTGACCTTATCCACTTTGTTATCAGTTAGATCTTTTAATACTTTACCTTGTCTGGCATCTAGAGCTTTACCCTCAGAAGTGTAATCAAGGGCATTATAGCTATCTACCTGAATAGTATTGATATCACTGAATTCTAATTCTCCAGCGCTATTTGTAGTTAAAATTTTGTTTTGCTGATTTGTTTCTAAATCGGCTACTTTTATTCTATTATGATTTGTACTCATTTTATATGTCTTTTAAAAATTTATTTCTGGTAGGTAACCAGTAAATTCTGTTACTTTGTTATAATTTACTAATATCTCTTCGCCTGTTATAATTTCTTTATTACTAATTAATTCCAAACTGTTGCCTGTGAAAATAATATCTGTATTAGGCATTAATGAATGATTGCAGTATCTACCTAAATCACTAGTTTCCCACCATTTTTTATCCATGTGTTTTTGATACAAATACCTACATTTTTCATCTACAGGATCTGTAGTAATGTATATCCCAATATATTGTCCTAATGAGATATTTTGAATTGCAGTTATTTTTATATTAGATTTATTTGCATCATTTATTTTATAGTTCATCAGGTTTTTTCATATTGTGTGTTAATATTCCGTTTGCGAAATAGGTATGGGAAGGACTTAATGTAAGTGGGTAAACAGTCCTTTTCTCTAAATTAATAATTACTGAAGTAATGGCTATAATTTCTTTGTTTATGTTATATAATCTATCTCCAACAATAACATCTCGTAATGGGATGAATTTCCAAATGCCATTACGCTGAATTAATTGAGAGTGATATGGAGTGGCTTCTAATAATCCTTTATTTATGATTATTGTTTTGGATGCGACTTTTGGTTCAATATTAGCTACAGGAGATATAATTCGATTCTCTGATAGATAATTACTAGACCATTTATACAATTCATTTACATTATTGGTATCTTTTAAAGTATCAATTTCTGCGGAAATTAATAATTGATTAGTTACTAATGTTTCAATTGGTATTTGTATGTTATCAGCTAATGTAATTAAAGTACCTTCAACAAAGCATGATGTTCCTGCTTCAGTCTTCCAATAGGCAGGTCCAGAGTAGTTTGAATAGTTTCCAATAGCATCAAATGCCCGAACCTGATAATGATATTCTCTATTAGGGCTACCACTATCTTGATAAGATATATTAGGACCATTATATACGGTTGACCAAGTTGTACCTCCGCTGTCACTTCTTTGCAATTGATATCCGGTTACTGCAAGATTATCTGTTGATGCATCCCATCGAATTGCTATTGAAGTTCTTGGTGAACCAGTCCCATAATTACATGATAATCCATTTGGAATGCTTGGAGGGGTTGTGTCTGCTGTAGAATGATTATACCCACGAAATTCGGACATTGCATGTGGTGGTACTCCATCGGGTTTAAACGGTGAACTTGCTGTAATAGCTCCATATACACCAGTAGAAGCACTTGTCAATGAAATAGATGGGCCCAATGTTTTACCAAAGACAGAATATATTTGGCTCAATGATATAGAACCTGTTGGTGGTAATGTTGCCATTATAATTGTAAATTTAAATGTTTTAAAATGAATTTTATTTTGTCATTTTGCTCTTCAATAATTTGTTGCTGTTTTTCAATTTGTGTTTGTTGAGTTTTTGCAACTTCTATTAATAAAGGGATAAGCTTGTCATATTTTACAGCCTTGTAACCATTTTTACGTGTTGTAACTATTTCTGGAATAATTAATTCTATTTCTTGAGCAATAACTCCAATATCATGACCAGTATGTGTATTTTGATTCGTGTTCCAATCAAACATATAGCCATTAATTTTGTTTAATTTCTCAATCGGATCCTGAATTTTTGTGATATTATCCTTAAGTCTTTCATCTGAAGAAGAAAATGCAATCACATCATTTGATGCCCTAATACCGTTATTGTGAATAGCAAGTAGAGGTGTATTTACAGCATTTCTAAAAACAAAGCCGCGATTTACTCCTTGAGCCATTGAAAAATACATATTATAATCAGATGTTGTTTCACCAGGAATCCTACCACCATAACTACTATTTCCAGCATCTGCCATCAAAATACCATATGTATTTGGATGTCCTCCCCAAAAACCATAGCCATTGCCAGGAATAGAAGCTGTTTGAAATCCATTGCCCGAGGAAACAACTCCAGAAAAGGTTGAGTATGTTGCATAATTACCATCAGTTATAAGTGTTCTCCAAGGATTCCAAATAGCTGCATCATCATTTTTAGTTCTAATTTTGAATTCATTTCCCTCAATATAAGCTCCTGCTAATTGACAGGAATAATCGATATCCCCATTTAAACCACCAAATGCAATATACGGACCTCTAGGTTCACCTGAACCTCCATACGTAAAGCCCATTTCTGGCTGAGTTATGGAAGAATTTAAGGAAGTTGATTCTGCCGAGGCGATTTTTGCCCTTCTTTTCATCAATAATCGATTAGACGAAATTCCACCAATTTGAGAAGAGTTAGTAGCTGTATTTGCATTCCCAGTTATATTAATTCCCCAAGTACCAGATGCTCCAGAACCAGTAGTCGAAGCTTTAGTATTTAGTTGAGTTTGAATAGAGCTTGTAGCATCATTAAATGCCTGTTGGTTTGCAGATTGAAATTTTCTTGAAGCTGTTTCACTAATTTTATCGGCAGTATAATCTCCTGTTTGAGAAGTGATAGTTCCATTACGTCCGAAGACAGTTGTTACAGCACTAGTTGGAGAGAGTAATTCCTGCCAATCTGCTAATACAGCTGGGTTTGTTCCTTTTAGAATGAAAGATTTATTTAAATCAGTTCTAACGGCCAGATCTCCAGTTTGTGCAGTTTGTGCTAGCATGGCAGCTTGTGAGGCAATTACAAAAGTGTCGTTTATAGTTATAGCAGGAAGTTGAGAAGAAATCAATTTTCCGTCAGAACCAAGTCCTGCATAGCCGCCAGCAATATTTTTATTAGTAACATTTTCAGGAACGAATGTCAATGAAGATTGTTTAGTATTCAATTGAGTTTGAATAGAGCTTGTAGCATCATTAAATGCCTGTTGGTTTGCAGATTGAAATTTTCTTGAAGCTGTTTCACTAATTTGATCAGCAGTATAATCTCCTGTTTGAGAAGTGATAGCTCCATTACGCCCAAATACCGTTGTTACGGCACTAGTTGGTGAGAGTAATTCCTGCCAATCTGCTAATACAGCTGGGTTTGTTCCTTTTAGAATGAAAGATTTGTTTAAATCAGTTCTAACAGCCAAATCTCCAGTTTGTGCAGTTTGTGCAAGCATAGCAGCCTGAGAAGCGATTACAAAAGTGTCGTTTATAGTTATCGCAGGAAGTTGAGAAGAAATCAATTTTCCGTCAGAACCAAGTCCCGCATAGCCACCAGCAACATTTTTATTAGTAACATTTTCAGGAACGAATGTCAATGAAGATTGTTTAGCGTTTAATTGAGTTTGAATAGAGCTTGTAGCATCATTAAATGCCTGTTGGTTTGCAGATTGAAATTTTCTTGAAGCTGTTTCACTAATTTTATCGGCAGTATAATCTCCTGTTTGAGAAGTGATAGTTCCATTACGTCCGAAGACAGTTGTTACAGCACTAGTTGGAGAGAGTAATTCCTGCCAATCTGCTAATACAGCTGGGTTTGTTCCTTTTAGAATGAAAGATTTATTTAAATCAGTTCTAACGGCCAGATCTCCAGTTTGTGCAGTTTGTGCTAGCATGGCAGCTTGTGAGGCAATTACAAAAGTGTCGTTTATAGTTATAGCAGGAAGTTGAGAAGAAATCAATTTTCCGTCAGAACCAAGTCCTGCATAGCCGCCAGCAATATTTTTATTAGTAGCATTTTCAGGAACGAATGGCAATGAAGATTGTTTTGAATTCCATGTTGCTTTTTCAGCATCAGTTACAAATCTATTATTTGTATCCTGAGTAATTATGCTTGGTGCGTGGTTTGTTGGATGGTTATAATTAGAAAGCGTTCCAAGACGTGTGATTTCGGCATCTGAAAGTAAACTCTTCCCATTGACCTTATCAACTTTATTGTCAGTTAGATCTTTTAATACTTTACCTTGTCTGGCATCTAGGGCTTTACCTTCCGAGTTGTAATCTAGGGCATTATAGTTATCTACTTGAATAGTATTGATATCAGTGAATTCTAATTCTCCAGCGCTATTTGTAGTTAAGATTTTGTTTTGCTGATTTGTTTCTAAATCGGCTACTCTTATTCTATTATGATTTGTACTCATTTTTTTATTTTTTATTCTTTAGATTATTATCCTTGTGATTTAGTTTAGAAATTAATTAGTAAACCCAAATTCTGCATTTAGATTAAACTTAAGAGTAAAGAATAAGCGCTATCTTAAAACAGAGATTATTTTTTGTTTAGGTTTTAAAAAATTCTAAAGCTGAATTTGGGTTAAGTAATCGGGCCGTTTTTTAATAAGTGAATTACTTTATACTTTATAAGCTTGTTGGGTAAATTCCAATTTTTAATTTAGGAATTTTATATTGGAGCCTTAAAATTATGAGTTAAGATTCCATTAGCAAAATAGGTATGAAACGGATTCAATGTCAATGGATAGATCTTTCTTTTTTCTGAATTAATAGATACAGATGTAACTGGTATAATTTCTTTGGCGATAGTATATAAATTATCACCAACACTAATATCTCCCAGAGGAATAAATTTCCAAATTCCATTGCGTTGAATTAATTGGGAGTGACTTGGAGTTGCTTCTAATAATCCTTCATTGATAATGATAGTTTTATGGGTAATTTTCTGCGTTATTTTGGTTATTGGTGATGTAATTCTACTTTCCAATAAATAGTCAGAGGACCATTTGTATAATTCACTGACATTATTTGTATCGATCAATGTTTCAATTTTAGCAGAGAGCAGTAATTGATCAAGATGTAATTCTTCGATTGCTTTTTTAGAACCATCTGGTAATGTGATTAATGTACCTTCAACAAAGCAGCCACCAGCTCCACCTCCTGGGGATGTCCAGGTAGGTTCGCATGTTCCGTGATTATTTGCATATGTTTGCACATTTGCAGCTAACCATATTTCAGCCTGAGTATTAGCATCTGCTTCATCAATAGTAGAGACAAATTGATTTGGAAAAGCAGTAAGTGTTACATAGTTTCCGCTATAACCAGCCGAGCAATTTTTTTTTGTTGTACTCTGTTTCCTTTCCGAATTATAAAATCTTATGCTAGGTGCACAAGTTGCGGTATCTAGAAGTGGTGCAATGTAATCAGGATCAGTGACTACATTTGGTTTTCTTACTCCTGCGTAACTACCATCATCTGTAAAGTATAATTCTAGTTTCTCAAAAGATTTATATCCTGTATTTCCCATACTTTAATTTTTTAATATTGTATTACAATTTTTCCTGTAGAGGAATCTTTTGTGTATGTTATGTATCCTATGTTAGTAACAGATTCAATGTTTTTATGGAGATTTTGACCTTGTATGCGCACACTTTTAGAGAATGTTTTTTGATCTACCTGAGTTCCTCCGACGTTTATAATGTCATATCCTGATTTAACCATTTTCCCATCTTTATAGGTCGTTATCTCAACATCTATATTTCCTGTACCCAAAGATGTGTACCATGAGCCTGCCATTCTTACTTGTATTGTATTTAGAGTAGGGTAGTCGTTGGTTATTTTACTAAAATTTACCATACAGCTTTCTACACCGTTTGCATTTCGATTATCTCCTGCCCACATGATATAGGAGTTTTCTGCCGAGGTATTTTTTGGAATTTCATTGTCAAAGTCGTGATTCCAGCCCATCCATTTTTTATCTAGTGAAGTTCCTGTATTTATGATTCCTGTATAAGTATCAAAATCTACTCCGGCTCCTAATGCCCATTTATACCGAACTACCATATAATTAAATGCAGATAGAGTTGTTGTAGGCTCAATTACACAAGAAGGATTTGCTCCTCTCCAGGCTGTAGCTCTACATGTTCCCGCATTATTTGCATAGGCTTGCGCATTTGCAGCTAGCCATGCTTCGGCTTTTGCATTTGCATCTGCAACACTTACTGTCGATACAAATTGATTTGCGGTTGCAGTAAGCGTGACGGAAGTTCCAATAACTCCTGCAGCGCAGTCATTTTTTGCAGCAGTCAATGACTTTTCTATATTATAATATTCCATACGTTATTTAATAAGTGATTATGATTTGTCCTAATCTAGTTTGAATGATTTAGTATCAATGAGTGTAGTAAAAGATCATTGAGTAAAATTCTATGTATTCGTTTTAAAGGAGAATTATTTATCTCCTCTATCGGACATTATGTTATTTTCTAGCCTCAAGGTTATATTTTATGAATTGTAAGGCTAATTCGTTTGAAGTTCCTCCGAATAAAATCGCAAGTAAAAAATTAGGTTCTATTTTTAATACTTGATTTGTAAACCTGAAGAAGATAAGAGAGATAAAAAAACTGACTATAAGATTAATCAGATTATCGCGAAGCAAAAATGACCAAGACCATCGATAAGGAGTATCGTCACTATATTTATACTTAAATTTTGCTCGGATTACTATGGCTGTAAAAGCCCCGATAAAAGCTAATAGGAACCATGCAAAATAGGTTGTTACATCTGTGGTTCCTAAAAGCTGTTCTAAAACTGTTTTCAAGTATTTATTGCTCTTCTTGTTTTACAATTTCACCTGTTTCAATGTTCACTCGAATATCCCCGTATTCTTCTTTAATGGCTTTTTCTAATTCATTAAAGTTTTGCTGTTGAACAGCAATTTGAGTTAGAATATCGGCTTTCTGAAATTCATATTGAATAGACAATTCACCTAGCGATAATCTTGCTTTATCCATGAACACATTAAAGTCTTTTAATTTCTTTAATTGTTCTATACTGATTGTTTTTACTTCTTCTTTGTTGATTGTTACGTTTTCCATTTTTATTGTTTTAATGTATTTTTAATGATGTTTACTATTTTTTTAAAGGGGATTATTTGGTTTTGGTAGCTAGTATACTTTGCATTAGATCCCTCCATCTTCAATTACCCAATTGTTTGGTGCTCCTGTTAAAATTGCTCTGCCAGCAGCACTTGCTACAGTATATTTTGCAGTGCCAAATGATATTGTGATAGGTGTTTTTACAGGTCTTGAGCTCCATCCATTATAGATAGCGTCTAAATTGGCTGCTGAGAATGTTGTGGATGTTTTTCCATACATAAAATTTGAAAAACTCGTTACATTACTAATGTTCCAAGAGCCAATGTTTTGGTTGAATGCAGTAGCTGAATAAAACATCATACGCATATCCCTCACAGCTGAAGTATTCCAAGAGCTAATGTTTTGGTTGAATACCGAAGCACCGTAAAACATTTGTGGCATATCTATTACAGCAGAAGTAACCCAATTATTAATAGTTGAACTTCCTCCGTTATTAAATGCTGTAGCATAATAAAACATACTCTCCATATATGTTACCTTGGATATAGACCAAGCGCCTATATTTTGATTAAATACTTTAGTTTGAGCAAACATAGCTTCCATATTTGTCACAGCCGAAGTTTTCCAAGAGCCAATGTTTTGGTTGAATGCAGTAGCTGAAGCAAACATCATACGCATATTTGTCACAGCCGAAGTATTCCAAGAACCAATGTTTTGGTTGAATACAGTAGCTGAAGCAAACATATTATTCATAAATGTTACAGCAGATGTGTTCCAGTTGTTTAGAGGTTGATTGAATGCTACAGCACCACTAAACATATGATCCATAGATGTTACAGTATTTGTATTCCAGTTATTTAGAGGTTGGTTGAACGCTACAGCATCACTAAACATAACGCTCATATTTGACACAACCGAAGTATTCCAAGAGCTGATGTTTTGGTTGAATGCCGAAGCATCATTAAACATGCTTCCCATATCTGTCACAGCTGAAGTATTCCAAGAGCCGATGTTTTGGTTGAATGCCGAAGCACCATTAAACATGGCTCCCATATTTGTCACAGCTGAAGTATTCCAAGAGCCGATGTTTTGGTTGAATGCCGAAGCACCATTAAACATGCCTCCCATATTTGTCACAGCTGAAGTATTCCAAGAATCAATTGGTTGGTTGAATAGTGGTACATTATAAAACATAAGGCTCATATCTGACACGGCCGAAGTATTCCATTCGTTAATTTTATTCACTGTAACTAGCGATGTGCATAAACTAAAACAATTAGCCAATGAAGTAGTCTTAGCCAAATTTAATACATCAGATACGTCAGATAGATCTAAATTTGCGCATCCAGAAAAATAACTCCCTTGATTGGTTCCAAGGTTTAATCCTCCCCAAGAGGTTATGAATAATATTTTCAATTTATCACCTCTATTAGTAAAAGTCCACCCTTTACAAGTTCCTGAAATTGTAATAGTGTAGATACCCGAAGAAGAGTAGGTATGTGTAATATCTTGAGAATAATATGACGTTATATAACTTGACGTGCCATCCCCCCAATCTACATTAAAAGCATAGGTGCCTGAAGCAATCAAGGGCAATTTTATTTGATTACCAGCGCTAGAACCTGATGAAATATTATCGGTCTTCCAAGTCGAGACAAATGGAAGACCAGCAGTTTCGCCTATTCCATATTCATAAAATAATATTGGATTCATATTTATACGTTTGAAATTCTTAAATAATCGGTAGTGCCTATACTTGAAATTGTTGCTGTGCTTCCAGCTGCTCCATTTAATATAGCAGTTCCATTAGCTACTACTAAGGTTCTGCCTCCTGCTTGTACAAAAGTTATTGCTCCAGTGCCATGCTTTAAGTATGAGGCAGAAAAATCAGTCCCGCCATTTACTGTAATGCTTATTGCACTTACTCCATTATTAATGATAACATTTTTACCAATTTGTTTTTTGTTATTTGTATCAACGGTATCGGTAGTAATATTTACAGTTGTAGTAATGGTAATTTGTGTTGATTCTGCTATGGTTGCCATTACAAAAGCTGTTGTAGCAATTTGAGTTGTATTGGTTCCTACTGTCGCAGTAGGAGCCGTTGGTGCTCCTGTAAATGTAGGAGAATCTAATTTTGCATAACTTGATAAATCAACATCTGAAGCTTTTAGATATGGAACATCTTCTAAATAAGTTGTTTTAACAACTAAACCAGTAGCGTCTGTTCTAAGTACTTTATCGTTGCTAATAATATTAGTTTTTTCTATACTATCTGCATAGTCTGAAGTTGTATATAGATAGTTATCATTTCCAACTAAAATACCTTTAGGTTGTATATTTATAGATTTAAATATAGAAACTATACCCGCTGGAGTTGTTTTTACAATGTAATTCCCTCCATAACTTATTGTATAAAAATCTCCTGTAGCACTTTGGCAAATCCCATCAGTTATACCTGGATATGTCGCGAATAAAGTTGAAGCACCTAAAAGCGTTATTTTATAAATACTATGTTGAGCAGTTACATATAAATTATTATCTTTTCCTTGTACTATTCCTCTAGGATCATTAAAACCTGAAGCAAGAGTTGTAATTGTTCCTGCTAAAGTTACTTTCAAAACATTGCCTGGGCTTGCAACATATAGATTTCCATCATTTGCTTGGGTTAAGTCAAATAAATGGCCTAGACCAGTAACAAAACTAGTAACAACTCCTGTAAGAGTTATTTTGTATATTGTACCAGTTGAGCCATTTGTGCCAATGTTAGCTGTATTACTTGTCACATAGAAATTACCATCATTTGCTTTGCATATACCATAAGGTTTAGGTATTCCAGTTGCAAAAGAAGCGTTAATTAGTACTCCAGTTACTTTGTCAATTTTTGATATTGTTGAATTTCCATTATTAACAACATAATAGTATCCATCACCGCCATCACATATGCTGCAAGGATTATTTAATCCAGTTGCAAAAGGGGTGGTTGTTATTGATGGGGAAGTAAGAATTCGATTGAGCTTTAACCCACTTACATTTGCAGTCTCACTATCAATAACTAACTCTCCAGTTTTAGTTTCTGTAGCAAATCCAGTTTTATGTAATACGTTATCTAAATCACCACCACTACCAGCACCAATTTTCTTTTCAACTCCATCACTTCCCATTACGTACATATCGGTAGTACCATTTGTTTTGGCGTATAATTTTGCTTGACCTTGCGATGGAGTAGGAGAATCTGAACTAGCGATGGTTAATAATCCATCGGTAATATCGGCTCTTAAAGTTGAAGATGTAAAAGAGGTTGCAGTTACATTTCCTTCATGGGTGATAAATGCATTTTCTTGTGTTTGTTTCTGAATACTAATTGCTTTTCTGTTAACATTGGGAGTACTTGTATCCCAAGTAGCAGTTGTTGCATTAGAATTAGAGGTTTGCACCAGTTTTAAACAATTGGCACTATTATTTTTAGTAATAGTTAAAACATCTTGTGGAGATTCCTTGTGAGTCAAGAGTAAGGCTCCATCTCTTTCTTCATTTCCTGCGTTATGAATTACTTTTGTATTATCAGCATAAGTTATAGGATCAAGAGATCCATCCCCTTTAACAAATTCTGTAGCAACACCATTAGAAGAGATAAATCTTTTAGCTGTTACATTTCCATCTACATCAATTTTAGCTTTAACGATATCATCCTTAGTTACTTTTAAAGGATCACCAGTTGATGCTGAAGAGGAGTTTAAGTGTAATCCGGTTCCAGTTCCAGTATTTGATACTTTGACTCCAGTACCTGTTGATGAATTTTGCAGAGCAATTCCTTTTCCTGTACCACTAACAGAAATATCGAGAGCTGTGGCAGTAGTGCCTACTCCGCTATTTGTTAATACGATACCGCTGGTTGAAGTAGGGGTGGTGTTATTAAAGGTTAAGATGCCTTTTTTAGTTTCATTTCCAGTAGTATGCAAAAAATTAGTAAAATCGATGGCTTCACCACCATTACCAGGATCTGAACTGAAGTTTTTATACCAATAGTTTATTTCAAGATTTCTATCTTTTACTTCACCAGAAAATGTAATTATTGCAGTATTGTAATTTACTGTGTAATCAGGTCCTTCTTGCAATAGTTGTCCATTTTTAAAGACTTTAACACTATACTGGATAGGGGCTTTTTCAAGAGGTAATGTAGTACCGCTAAACGTACTTTCAAAAGTTTCTTTATGAGGCATATAACAATTGCCTGTAATGATACCAATATTCTTTAAACCAGCATTCAAAAGTGCAGGTGTTATGTAACGTTCGTTGTCGATTCCAGCTTCGACCATTTGTATATTAGCCTTGTCTTCGTCTTTATGAACGAAACTATTGAAAATTTCTACGAAGTCGCTCTGTGACGGGACGTCACCGTTTTCAAATTTGGTGCTAATGTTAAATCTGTTTGTTACCATGTTGTTTTAATTTTATTTGAGTGCTATAAGTATTTTATTTAATGAGTCAGTTTTAAATCCCAATGAAATTATTCATTGGGATTTTTTAGATTTAAAGCGTTAGAATTTTTTCTTCGTTGCTAAACATACCAGAAGAATTCTCAGAAATCATTTTGAAATGATGATAGATTCTATTACCATCTTCAGTTTTAATGATTAATTCATCAGTTGCTAGTTTGGTTTCCAGTAAAGGCTGAGATACTGTATCATAGTTGGAAGTAACTTCGTGAATCTTATCCCAATTTCCTTGATTATTCATCTTGTACAGATGGTATTTGCCATTATGAACGGTCTTTTCCCAATTAAAAATAACTGGTTTTAAGATCGATTCATTTGCTCCAGTTGGAGCTCCAGTTGCTTTTAATACTGGCGATTGTGGCGAAACGGAATCAGCAATCACTGTTGCAGTAATTTTTGATGGTTGAGACGGTGTATAATCAATATTAACAATAGGATTCAATTCAGTTGAGCTAGGATCTGCATATTCAATTTCGCGCGAAACAGTAATTCTATAAAAAAGTCCATCTCCAAAAGGAATATTCTCCAAATCTTCAAACTCATCATATACAGTCCATACATTATCAAAACTAGCAGATAGAGTATCTTCTCCAATTAAAACTTCCTTAACAGGAGTCATCGTTCTTATGGATTGTGCATCAAGCATTGAAGCTGCACGATAAATGTTTATCTTCTTAATATTGTACTCAGGCTGATAGTCATTTAATTCTATTTGAATAGCTGGTTTGATTCCCAATACTCGATTTTCTAAAATTGGCATGATACGCTTAATTTCAGGAGTTTGAGGCGGATTTGAAGGCACTAATTTTACTGGGCCTAGATAGGGACCAAATTCACTAAAATTCATTTTAATATCCATTTCACGAACGCCATAGAAGTAAAAGTTTTGTGAATTCCCATCTAGATTAAAATCGGTAAACTGAGTTATGTTTTCAACAGCATCTATGACTTTCATCATTGGTGCGATATCAAAATCAGTATCTGTAGTCTTTAAAATATGCCCATTTTTATCCTTGATTGTTTGTTTTTTATTGATAGGTACGTATTTATTATCATTAATATGATCATAGATAACCGGCACTTCGGTAAGAGGCACAAATGCTGTGTGTATGGCTTGCTCGATAAAATGGAGAGCCAATAAGTTCTTTTCAATTCCATGTTCTGTAGAAATTATAATATCATTAAGAGCAGATAATAAAGTGATCTTTGGTGCCGCCGGTATTGATTTTGGCAGCGATTGATTATGCCAATCTATAAAATCATTTATAGCAGCTATTAATTGCTTGTTATCTGGTGAAGGCAATCTAAATTTAAGCAAAGGATCACCTTCAGGCGGATACTCGTTATAGTTTAATTCTTTTCTTGGAGGAAGAGGATTAGGTTTCTTATCATGCTCTAATTCATCACTAGGATTCAATAGCTTATTTTGATATAAAAGGGCATCAAAGTCTAATAAATTTTCCCATCTGTTTGTAAAAAAAGTTTCATTATTTCCACCAAGTTCTTTTAACTTCTTACGAATGGTATCAATCGTACTTCTTTCATATAATACACTTAATAATCCTTCATCGTTAGCTCTATAATGTAGGGCTCCGTATGGTCTATGACTGTATTTGGTAGTAAATGTATAGGTAGAACGATTAAAGAAGTCCGGACGGGTGGCATACAAACCTCCTTTTACTTCTTCTGGTCTAACCGGTTCTTCAATTTTTACGGCATACATAGGGCTTGGTACACTAATTTTTGAATCATAATCTAATAAATGATAACGACCATAAGTACTGATTCCGAAAATTGAATAATGAGTGCTTTCATCTTCTCTCGGCAGAATATTAGCTGCTGTTAAACCAAATGCAGGATCAGCAAAAAGCGATACTTTATAGCTTGGATAATAGTTTACTTCCGTTTTTTCAATAATAATTTTATCATAAGCAGGATCTACTTCTTGTTTGCCATCCATTTTTATTTTAAAATTAGGATCATTTACAATTAGTATTAAGTCGTCTGTTGTTCCAATATTTTTTGTCTGAACAACTTTAAACTCTTTTCTAGGTTTTACAGGAATTGGATTTCCTTTTTCGAAGCAGCTATCAGTAAATAAACGTACACTACCATTAAACCATTCGACAGAATTTTCAATGTTTTCTTTGTATTGTGGATGCTGAGCCAGTTTATACCCATTGAAAGTAAGCTGATATAGACCAAAATGTTTGTTTTCTTCTTCAGGTAATTCAATTACATTACCTTTTGGATCTAATACATATTGACCATTTTCATCTACTTGGTATGCCTTTTCCTTAATCTCTTTAATGGTTACATCTTTACACCAAATTCCTCTTGTTTTTTCTATTCTTCTATCAATAACACCTTCACTATCTATGAACTGTATAATTTCTCTATTAACCTTTTTTAAGACTTGTGGTAACAGAACATTAAAATCAAGAGGTTTAGATTTATGCCAGTTATCTTTTGTTAGCATATTTTCGACCAATGTACATAAGCCGTTTCCTGATGCCTGAATGTTTTGTATTTGCTCTGAATCTAAAGTAGCATCTCCGTCTGCAAGTGAACTTTCAGCGACTTCTTTTTTAAGGACATGTACATTTGCATAGCTAAATTGACCTTGTAAATCGTTAGAAACTTCAACTTTATTGATGATATAATTTTGATCTCCAATGGTTAAAATTCCTCCAATAAATCTTTTGCTATTTGTGCTATTTAATGTAACATTAATTTTTTCACCAGTACTAAGAACAGTATAGTCTTTAATTTTTATAATAGAAGTAAGAATGTCTTCGGTATTGTTATTAATGTCAATAATTTGTGCATATTCTACTTGTGGAAGTCCATCTTTGTAATAAAGTTTAAAATAATCGGCATATAACTCTTCATTATCAGGATAGATTGTATCAGGAAGCAAAGCATTTTCGAGTGTCATATTATCAGGAATACTATAACTTAATAATTCCTGAATAGAATAATAATCAAAAAGAAGCCTAATATAGGTTTTGTCAGATCCGGTTATCTTATCTAAGTGATCCTGTTCTGCTCTTGATGTAAACATCAAAGGATTTTCAGAAGTGATTAAAAGCGTATTAATACCATTAGGAGGCATTAAACTATTGGCAGGTTTTATATCAGACGTAATCTCTATTTGTCTTCCAGAACTAGCTCTTGAGAAGATATTAATTCCATATCCTTTGTATATGTATGTGTGTTTACCCGTTTTTTCCTGAAGAACATTTAAAAATGATTTTCCTGAATCTGGAATAATGATTGGAGCTGGTTCATAAGATCCTTTGGCCAATTCTTTGGTAACATTATAGTACTCTGTATCCGATGCTAATTCGGGTTTTACCCAAGTCTGGTCATCATCTTTAATTTTATGTTCTATACCCACATAAACAGGAAAAGTAAAAGTACTTCCATCAAATTCTAATGAAGAAAGAAAGAAATTAGTATCAGTATAGCTATCATAATCCATGATATCGTCCATGAATAAACTTGCGTACCTTTTCTTTCCATCAAAGCTATATCCGTTTGAATCTGTGATTTTAACAGGTTCATTTTCTTCTGAATCAACATTTAATCCTGGTACAATCTTGCTTAGTTGCACTGGTAACGGAAGACGCTCAGTCGCTATAGAGGTTGGAATACTCATAGAAAGATGCAGTACCTCACCTGATACCTTACCCACTTTTAGATCTCCAAATGTGGTATATTCTGTTAAATAAATAAACTCTCCAGAAAGAACAACATCATCAATGTCAATGCAACCCAGACCCAACATACGTGCTATATGATAATCATTTGCAGCAATGTTTAACAAATCTAGATTGGATATATCAGTTGAATTTTCAGCAAATTCAGCAGCTTCACCATCTTTAGGTTCATTCGTAGGAACTTTGTCTTTAAAAGATACGGTTTCGTTAGCCTTTTGATTATTACTATCTAAGCTTAGGTCTAAATAACTTTGAACAACTTGTTTAATGTTTTTATCATCTGGAACTGTTGTTTTCCCCCATTTGTCTTTGTAGTTGTTGATGTTTACATATTCATCATCATTAAACTTTAACCATTTTCCATGTACACAATTTAGTTTTGGCTCTAATTGTTCAAATACGGTTGTATCATTTTTGCTTAACGCATATTTTCCTTTTAAATCCCACTCTCCATTATCGTTTGCATGCTGAATAAAATCGGAATAAAACTCAAAATTTATCTCAGTTAATAAACAATTATTAGCTCTAAAACGGATGCTTCTGCCATTTTCTGCTACTACACGTATTGTATTTACTTGCGTTGAAGTATATGTTTTACGATTACTTATTTTTTTTGCAGCTCCGATATTATTTTCTTCAACAGATAAAGATTCTAATCTTACAATACTAGAGTTGTTTACCGAGCCAAAGTTTAATTCGGCAGCAAAGAATAATTCATTTTTATTTTCAATTTCGATAATGTTATTTCCATACGCCTGAATAAAACCAGAAGGGTTCATTAATGGATTAATACTTTTACTTACTAATGAATATTTTTCTGTTTCTATAAATCGAACATAAAATGATCTTTCAGAATTAGCTGTTTTATATATCCATATTGCATTTTTAGAATCTACAGATTTTGGTGCCTTACTTAAGTCTAAATTAGTACTAACTTTAGTGTATGGCGCTCTGTATAGTTTTACGAAATCATCTGGTTTGTTGAATTTAGATTTTGTACCTGTAAATAAATCTCCTTTCGGAAGATGCTTATCTCCTAATTCGCCAGCGAAGAGCCAACGAAGGTGAATACCTCTAGTACTGTCAATTCCTTTTGAACCAGAAGCTGCAATTTGTAAGTCAGACGATTGTAAAGCTGTTTTACCAGAAGTAGTTCCAACAATATAAACCTCTTTTGTAACATTAAAATTGATTTTGAAAGCATTAGGATTAGTAACGTTCTTTAAAACAATTAGTGCAGAATTATTGCCAAGTAGTATTGGTGTTCCTTCAATACGAATAGAAACCCCTATTTGAGATAATCCAGGAATAGTAACAGTATCTCTGAGTTTAAAAACCAATCCGTTTAAATTACTGGCACTGTGAATTTTTGTTCCAGCAGCTAGAGTAAGGGCAACGCGGCTTTTATTTTTAAGAATTAAAGTTCCTGCGTCCTGACGAGTGCTAAGGCCTTTTCTTAAAACAGGATAAACCAATTTATTTTGAATGAGGCTCACATTGGGAAGACAGCCTATTTGTTCGGTAGATAAATCATTATTAAGCTGTCTTAATACCTCTCCTAAAGTACTAAAATCAGGAACTCTGATGTAATCTGTGTTGAGAATAGAAAGTCCATTAGTTTTTGCAACAGGTGTTTTTCCTAAAAAGGTAGTAAGCGGCGTTACTAATTCAGTAGCATTACTCTCAGTACTTGTTACGCCATAAACAAAAATGTGAGATTTTTCGTTTAGATCATTGTATAAAGCTTTCAGTTTATTGGGATCATTAACTTGTAAACCGTCAGTAACAATAACAATGATATCCGGAATTACGGTTAAGTTATTTACAACATCCAGACCAGATGCCCAATAATCTGATTGGGCATTGATTGATCTTGAGCCAAATGAATTGATCCAATTTAAAAATTCTGATTGATTGCCTGAGATTCTTTTCTGAATAACATGACCAGATCTGGAATCAGTATCGTTATTCGACATTCCAATTAACGACAGTGTAATATTACTCTGAGCTTGAGAATTGATAAATGAAGTTAACTCTTCACGTATTTGCTTTGCTTCATTTTGGTTAATCGAACCCGATTCATCGACGACAATGGCTATATATGTTTCGCAACCAGAGGGCTGACTTGATTGAAGATTTATAGAACTCATTTTTTTCTTGTTTTTAAAGATTTATATTTTATAATTCTAGGTGTAATGACTGCTTATCAATTGATAGTGTTAATGGAATTAGTCCTTTTTCAATTTTAGCCTTATTATTCCACATTCTGTATTCAAATTGGATGTCTAGACTGTTGTCAGTAATTTTTTTATTCTTATGCATAATCAGAACCTGAGAATAATCTTTTGAATACAATGCTTCGAACTCAATGTTTTTGGTGAATTTCTTAACTTCTTTATTATCAATCATTTCTATGCTAGGAACACCTACAATAATTGTATCCTTAATTTCTTCTAATGGCATTTTAGGAATGTTAAAAGGTTCAGGATTACGAACTAAAAGCGCTACGATATCTCCAGTATTGGTATCGATAATGCGATTGATTTCAGTGCTTTGTGCCGGATCAAGAGGAGATAATTTTAAAATTCCCTCAATAGCACGATCAAATGAATGCTGGTATTTTAATGCCATTGAATCACTTAACGCATCTTCTTGACCAATAATTACGTTGTTTAAAGCTGCAATTTGATCATCACTTAAATTTAGTTTTATATCAAATAATGCTTTACGTGACTTAACGACAAGTCCAGTATTATCTTTTTCTCCAATCTCATAGCTTTGTACTTGTTCTTCAAAGTTTCTGTAACGTGAGGTTTGGAACCCAAATTGATGTACAAGAACATTTTTACCTTTATTTTCGTCTAGATTTTGGCTAGTATCAAAATAATTATTTGCTAAAATCGTATACAATTTTGAAGGTTTTAAATTTGTTAGCTTTACACTATAACCGTATGATTTTGGCAGCAAAGGATCTCCAAGCGTTAGTGTACATTTCATTTCAGGTTTTGAATTGATAAAATTATTTAACAATTTTATACCTAAAGGCAATCTAGGGTCGGTATCACTTACCCATTCCTCTCCTTTTTCCTTTTTTTCGACTTTAGGATATTTGGTTATTTCGTCTTGTAACGGATATGGAATAAGCACGTCATTAAGAGGATCTTTAATAATAAGGTTTAAAGCGCCTGCCATCCTTGGTCTGGAAGTCTCATAGTTTTCCCAATCTTTGAACATATGATACGCATAAGGATTTGTAAAAAATAACGAAACCTCACATTGCTCATTTCCATAAAAAACAGGTTTAGATTGTAATAAACTTCCATCGGCATTAGGGTAAGAACGGTTGTAATCGATATACTGTCTTAAAGATGTTAATGGTGATTTTGCCAAATCGGTTAATTCGTTTTTTGGAGCAGGATCTTGTCCAGCAGGTGTTACAGGATCAGCAACAGGAAAGTGACCTATAGGGCCTAAAGTTTTAAATCCATAATAGTATTTAAACGATGTTTCATTTTTGTCATCTACAGTATCTAGTAATTCAAAGTCTAAACAATAAGTTGTATTTGCTCTCCAAATAGGCTGAACAGTATTTTGAATAGCATCCTTCATAGCTATATTGTCTTCTTCTACAGCTTTAAAAGGTGGTATGGTTGTATTATGAAAGTAACTTTCTTTAGTTAACCAATCGATGCTCTGTATAAAAGTAGTGTACTCTAATTCTTCATTTTCGGTGTTACTTCCTCTCGAGCAGATTACACTATTTACAGTAATTAATTTTGAAGTTCTAGTTCCTCTTGTATAGCTTAAGTTTGTATCTGTATTAAGCTCAATTAAACTAGTAGTTCCGTTTGTTAAGACTAAGCTTGATGATGTTACTTCAACTTTCTTTATTGGATATAACGCGCAGTTATCGAATAGGTCATTAAATAGAGAGAAATAAATTCCTTTTTCATTCGGTCTAGAAGAAAGCATTAGAATTTCATTAGCTACTGGATCGTTTTGGATAGTAATTATAGACGCTTGATCTGTTGTACTATCTCTTTTGATTAATTTTGTAAGTTCTAATGTGGAATTAAATACAAACAAATAATGTTCATTATAAGCCAGAATTGAGTTATCAGTTAAGGTATTATTTGATAAATAAATAGGCGAGTCAAAAATTGTATCGTTTTTAACTACCTTAATAGCGGTTCCGCTAATTTGAGCTAAACCAAATTTCCCATCTGTTAATTTAACCGACATCAGAATTTTATCATTTGCAATGATTGCATCGGTAATTTCGGTAACAGAGGCATCAGAAACAACTTTTGTATCAGTTACAGTTATAGCTTTAGTAGCTGTGTTAATGCTAATACTAATAATTTTTTTATTTTTTGTAATTAAGCTAAATTCAGTACCACTATGCTGAAGTATTTTAATTGCTATTTCACTGATTTTTGTACGATGAATAATAGTACGATCACTTCCGTTAATCCAGTTAATTTGAGTTCCATCAGTTACTGTGTTAATCCAAAGCAGTTCGTCGTTATCCAGAGGTAATAATTTGTTAAAACCTATAGAATAGGTGTTTAGGTATTGCATCCCGAAATTCTGATTCAATTCAGAATCAAGTTCAATAATGGCTGTTGAAGCAATCGGATTTTGGCAGCCTACAACAAAATCATAGTCAATAATAGCTTCTCCAATTCCTTTACATTGTTTGGCATCCATGCCTTGGGTAAGGAACAAATTGCCATTGACTACTTGCATTGAAGTTACCACACCATTTAACAAACGCTCTCTTAATACTCTTCCATTAATGTCAATTTGAACAATAACTGTTGTATTTGGTTGTGGATGGAATGAAATAAGGTAGGTGTTATTAAATTTAAAGACTTTATCAAATGCATAAACGGCTTTTCCTTTATATCCATAAAAACGAGTGAAAGAACGTGTAGTAGGAGTACCAATAGGAGTACTATTACCAGCATTTATTCGTAATTGTGTTAATTCTGCAAGTAACGAATTGTATTTTGGCATATCACTTGGAAAAGAAATAGAGATTACTCCCTCAGCGTCAGTATAGGTTTTATCAAATAGTGCTGCAAGTTCATTTCTAATTTCTAAAATGCGTTCTGTATTTGCAGATAAAGGAATGATTACTATTTTATCAATTTTAGTTTTTGAAATAGGATCACTATTTGCATCATATAGAGTTATACCAATTCGGAGTTCCTCTTTAGAATATGTTAATTCCTCGGAAATCGTTGTTTCAAAAGGACTTTTTTTCAACGAAATTTTTTCATATTTAATGAGGTTTGTCTTTTCATCGATAATAGCAGTGTAGGCTACTATTTTTACATCTTTTGCTCGAGTGGTAAGTTGCAAAGTAGGTTCAATAGCCGATTTTGGGAATATAATTTCTAACTGATTGTAGTTTTTAAACGATAAAGACTTTCTATAACCAAAAGGATTGTTTTCTCCAGTAATAGTCATGAAATCGCCACCCTCAAGTTTATTCTTTTCTACAACATCCGAAAGATCTCCTATGAGTTTAAAAAAGAGGCCATTGATTTTTTCTGCTTCATATTGCATAGGTGTATAAAAGCGTTTTCCAATTCTTTTATTAAAGAAATCGATATGCTCTCTTTTTATCTCATCTGATTTACAAAACAATTTAGATGGAGTAATTCCGTATTGTTCCGGAACATACCAACCAGGTTCTCCAGCACTTAAAAATGAAAATGGATTGGTTGCTAAAACTCGGATACTATCATATTGATCAATTACTTTTTGCCATTGTGCCCATGGTAATTTCCCAACTTTTTCCCTGTCTTTTTGTTCTACAACAGCTTCAAAAGGATGATAATCCTCCCATTTATTAGAAGTGCTATTCCATGATTTTAACCCAATTGATTTAATCGAATATTGATGCTTTACCTGACGTAATGGTTTACCTGAACGACTGGTACTTTCTGGAGGCATCAAATCGGTATAATTTTTTGCATCACCAGTAAAACCTCCAATTTTGGTCTTTAAATCTGGATTAGGCAATAACCCTTTAGCCATTTTAATGTCAATGAAAGTATCTAAAGGAATTATTTCGGTAATATCATTTCCATTAGGAATTGTGCTAAAATAATTAAGAGGAAATGCCTGATTTGTTAGCATATGTACCCCTTTAACCGATTCAGAAGTTCTGTTATCCTGTGCATCTCCATGCGTTCCCATAGGAAGTGGGCTATAAGGAGTACGGTCAATTATTCTGTTTATATCCCATTTAAGCTCAATTGTAAACTTTTTGCGTACCTTAATAAAACCAATTTTTACACGTACACTTAATTGTATTTCAGCATAAATTAAAAATGGTTTAAATGACTCGATAGAGAACATAGTATCTAATCCAATTTCTACTTTTACAATCCAAATTTTAATCTGAATTCCTCCACCAGCAGCAATGTAACCACCCATTTGTGGACGCTTGAACGAAATTTTCCCTCCTAATTCAAGATAAGCCCACATTTTTACTCTGGCAGGTCCAAAACTTTTGTCTACTTTATACTCTAATCTGGCACCAGCTTCAATTCCCTGAGCAGAAAGCATAATAAAGGCCTTGGCAGAGAATAAAGTTAATATTCTAGCCTCAATTGGATCTTTTCTGGATCCAATATTAACATACCAGGGTTTTTGATTTTTGAAGAAAAATCCAGCCTCTAATAAAGCATGTAATTTAAAAATTTCTCCACCATCTTTAGGAATACTAAAGTCTGCTCCAGCAGCCAACTCTAATGAATCATCACCAAAGGCAACCATAGCAAAAAACGGAGGGTTGCTAGGATCATCTTCAATAAGTCCTAATCGTCCAGCAATAACGTTTAATCCTGCTTCAATATAAAATAAGGTAGGAAGAGACAATAACATCATTGCACGCAATGACAAGACGTGTCCGCCATCTGCAACAGTCCCAAAGGTAGCCCCAGCTCCAATAGAAAATGGAGAGTCATACTCTAATGAATCAGGCGGTCCAGTGAATTTTTTTAAATTTATTCCAGGTTTTGGATGTTTGTAATATTCGTACCAAGATTTATCTTTAGTTAATCCTGCTGCTTCTTTAGTTGCGACATATCTATAGCCTAATAAACCTCTAAAAGCAGAAATAGAAAGGAATCCTAACGGAATAGGAGTAGGAAGATCAACATGAGCATCTACCAAAAAGGCAGGGTATTTAGGCATAAAACGCATTCCTACACCACCAGATATTTTTGCTTTTGGTAATTTTAAAGAAACTTCTCCCGTAAATTCTTGTGATACACCAGGTTGAGGTAGAGAAATCATTCCGTTGATAATAGCCATCGCAGATGATTTAGAGGCTGATCCAGGAATTATTAAATCGACTTCGATGGTTTGAATTCTTAAAAAGTCGTCCTTATGACCTTCTTCAGTGCAATAGTAATATTTAACACCTTCTCCACGAGCATCTACACCTAATGGATTGATACTAATAGCACCATCAAATCCCCAAAAGTTATATTTACGGCCATTAATTTGAGTAGATCCAAAATTAACGTTAGAAATAGTCATTTTAACTGCCCCAAGGTCTAAAGTTCGATTCAATGGTATTGGAATAGAGCCACCTTCAACCTCGATATTACCATCACTGTAAATACGAAGTTTTTCGATGTCAATTCCTTGACCCTGCATGATCTTATTCATTATTGGGTTTGGAAACGAAACATAACACGAAGTTCCTACATAAAAATCTTCATCTTGCTTCCCTAATTCGAAACTAAAGAAGTCAAATTGTACAAGATTAAATAAAGTGGCTGTTGGAGCACTTTCTTTTTCAAAAGAAGCGGTAAGATTAAAATCACCGTCATCGTATAAATGCCCCTCGAGGACAGCGCTAAAAGGAGTTCTGCCATCTGGTTTTTTTAACTTATTTAGAATTAATTGTCCCTTAATATTAGAACCAATAACCTTATTTTGTTTGAAAGAAATGTCAAATTTGTTAAAACCTATTTTAAAACCATTACTAGGAGAACCTATAGTTTTCCATAACGTATTTTCGATAAGTTTTGATAAAAAATCTTGATATTCCTTAGCGGTATTAAAGCTGTAAATCGTATTAGGCCTTACTAATGCAGATAGTAAGTCGGCATTGGTCTTTAGTACCAATGGATATTTAAAGGCACAAGGTAGTTTTAAAGTATCTAATTCTTCTAAATGCTGGATTAAAGCAGTATAATTAACAATTTCTTTTTCCTTAACCACCTTATCTTCTTTACCCGTCTCGAACATAGTGATCGGATAAAGAAAGTCGAACTTGTCATTAAAATAACTCAAGCCATTACCAGTAGGGACAGGAACTGTTTCCAGATAAATATTACCGGATAAACCTCCTGTACCAATTAATAGATCAGAGGCACCAATTTTTAATGTTGGCACAGTATTTCCTATTTCTTTTTTGTCATCATTAAACCATCTGGACGGCAATGTTACCGATATGGCACGGGCGTATACCCCAACAAAGTCATTAGGTCTGCCATCTGCATCAGCTTCTAGAATATTGGTTTTCTTGCTTAAATCAAGTTTTAAACTTTCTATTTGAATAAGCATACCAGATCTTCCAATTTCACAAAATTTTGGACTCAAAGTACCTGCAAGTTCTAAGCTGTAACCTATTCCTGCTTGCGTATCGGCGTATAAAATAGCCTTAGCAAATTGAAATTTGGCAAGATGTGTTTCGTCTTCATCTCTTTCAGTACCATTGTTTTTCCAAGGCAATAAAATTTTTCTTGGAAATTCAATTGCAGCAGATAATTCAAGCGTTACTCTGGCTTTTGGAGTAATAATTTTTTTAATGTATTCTTCAATATCATCTGGAATAAAAGATGAGAAAAAGGTTTTAATTTTTGCTTTTGTCTCTGATAAATCGGTCGATAGTAAATACAATGAAAATATTGCAGGAGCAATTTTTTTATCTAGAAGGCTAACTTGAACTATTAATTCTTGTAAACTATTGCTAGAAGTTTCATCGATAGCTATTGCAGTACCGTATAAGGTATTTATATCCTGAACAAGCTGACCGAATTTTGAAAGTGCAGGATTACTTTGAACTACAAATGTGTTTATAGCCAACTGGATTATTTGCTCTTCGGATATTTTTAGAACAGTTAAACCAAGATCATAAAAATCTTCTACAGAAAATGAAAAGCCATTTGCATTAAAATATCTTATGTAACGCATAACTTCCCATTCCCAGAAAAGTGTAATGGGAAAGGAGGATATGGTACGATCTTCGTAATCAGGGTTTAATACAAAGAAAGCACCAGTTCCTGGTAATTCGAATTCTAACTTTTTTCTGCTTACAATATCTAGACTATAAAAAGCGCTACTACCAGTAGTACTCTTAGAAGTTTGATAATCTTTATAATACATTTTATCAAAAACTCCTCGAAGTCCATCTTTAATAAAACTTAAAAAATCGGGTAAGTCCTCTGGCTTTATCAAATCTGATAAAGCGGGATAGTATTTATAATCTGTTGGCGTTGTTGGCATAGTTTTTAATACTATTTATGTTATTATTTGTATTCTATTTTTTTGGTGGCTGCTTAGTAGAACACTTTACGGAGCAGTTGTTGGTTTCTATAATCTTCCATTATTCTTTCCTTATAATTTAATTTTGTAGTTTTTAGAGATTAGTAGAGTCTAATTATTAAAGACACTAACAAGGCAATTAAATACCAACTAAACCTACTTTGAATTAGCTTATGTGAGCTTTAAAATCTATGTTTTGATGGTTTACTAATTGTTTTTTCAACCTTCGTTAAGCAAATATTAGTTGAAATTTGCTCTTAAAAAATGGAATGCAAGGTTGCTTAACTCATGTGTTTATAGACTATACAAAAGTGTACAGTCTATAAACACAGAATTATTTTTTGAATTGTAAATTAGGTTGTGGTTTGGTTTTGCTTTACCAACTTCGTAAAGAGTAGAAGTATCACGAGTACTGCAGTTTAAATCGACGAGATTTGAGTTGTTTGTTTTAGCAGATAACTGAGATTTTTGTAATAAAACAGGCTAAACTTTGTTACCTTAGTGAATTTATAGCACTTTATTTGAAGAGAAAAACACAACGTAAATCATGTGATATTTATTGATGTTACGAAAGAATACAACAAATAATCAAAGAATCTTGCGGCTTACATTACTATGCGGTCGATTCAGGCTTCTTGAATATTCTTTGCATTAATATCTTCGACGTAGAATATCCTTTAGAAATCTATATTTTATTCTATGTTTAGATAATAAAAACAATAGAGAACAGATAGTAAATATTCCTCATTTATTTTTTAGTAAGTTTTTTAATAGGAAGACTTTTTTAATTATCATCAAATCATTTTTGAAAGTTATATTTGTACTAATATCAATATTAGAATTCTTCTTCTGCTAGTCTTTCAAAGTTGTTTTTACTTTTTGGTTTTTATTTTAAAATGTATAATATGAGATTTTTATACTTATTAATCTGCAGGGAAAGGTGACTCAACTGTTTTAACAATATTTCCATTTAAACCATCTATTTGAATATTTATATAAACTTGTTTTTCATAATTAGGATATCGAATAACCCAATAATTTTTATTATCTGAAACGGACTTATATTTAGATATTGTAGTTGTATAACCGCTCTCTTTTTTTTCTAATGAAATTCCATTTTCTTGACAGTATGAAAACACTTGGTCCATACTATATATAAAGCCATTATCAAAATCTTCAGTAGAGATTAGATCTCCGTTATCTGAATAATTATACCATTTGCCTATTTTAAATCCAAACCAACAATAGATTCCTTTTATCTTTATATTATTGTTAGGATAAAATTCTTTATAAACTCCTATTATTGGATTTTCTGAATAATCGTATCCAGAAAATGCACTACCCACCTCAGAACCTTTAGAATAATATACAACGGTTTTTCCATCCTTATTTCTAACATTGTATGAATTATCTGTTTTACTTATATAAATTGCCTCATTTTTATTTGTTTTACTTGTTCCAATTTCATTTGGAAGATCTGAGAGTTCTAATTTTTCGATTGAATTATTTATTACTGGTTTTTTCATTTTTATATTTTTATTAGTATTGCATCCTAGGATAATTAATAATCCTAGAGTTGTATGTATTAAATATTTCATATAATATGATTTAAGGTTCTATTTCTGAAGCTTGCTTAGCTATTTTTCCTTGCCAATTCCATAATGACACTCGATTAATGCTAACCTTATGGGAATAATCTAATATGTTATCTGTGAAATGAGGTTCGTATGTAAATTTAGCAAATTTTGAGGCTTCATAAGCAGAAAAACTATGCGGCAAGTTTGCAGTATGTATGAACTCATGAGTTGCAGTGGCATCATTTGCAGAAGCAAATACTAACATAGTATTTTTAGTAGGTTGCGATAAACCGTTTAAACCATGATAAACATGACTAGTATTTAAAGATCCACCATCATCACTAAAAAAGAAAAGTATATAATAACCATTGTAAAATGTACTTATAGGGATTGTCGTTCCAGGTGCATTTTGAGATAATAAAAAGTCATAAAGAGGTATGAAGTTTGGTATTGTAGCATTACTTGTTACAAGCACATTTTGAGGGTTTAAAGGATGTGATACATTGTCAAAATGCATGTAGTTAGAATTCAATGTCGCACTTGCAGGCCCTACTGTCATATCTAGTTCAACTGATTTTATAACAGGAGTGATTAAAATTTGTCTTAAGAACTGTTTCAGAAATAGAGCTTTATCATTAGCTACAGGAACTTTGATAGTACCATTTAAATTTGTTTTAACCGTTATTAAAGCCACTTTTTTAGAAAATCTCTTTGATTTGACATTTGGATTAACTTTTAATATACCAAGTGTTTGAGGCTTTCCACTTGTTCCATAATATCCTACTACTTTAATTTGTTGCTCTACTCCAATTTCCTTTAAACATTTGATATAAATGTCTAATGTGCTATTACCTAAAGAAGTAGGTATGACAATTGGAGTTGTTGAAGAAGTAATTTCAAGAAGGGTCTGATCATAGACCAATTCTATTTTCGTGGGTACTACAGTGATTTTAAGATTTAATGTAAGTTTAGCTACTCTATTTAAATCGTCATTATATGGCGCTACATAAATAGGTTGTCGATCTAGATCAATGGCTGGAGCAATAGAAGGAATATAAGGAGGATAGATAGTTAACATAGGAACATAGTATTTATCTACATTGTTGTTTACTTCCCATTGAATTGGAATTGGCTTATATTCCAATTCAAATTTCTTATACATTTTGGAAATTTTAACAAAATTTCCTGTATCTTTATTTATATCATTTTCAATAATTTTATAAGCTGGATCTTTATATAGCTTTCCAACGTGATTTTTATAATCGACATCTCCGGCAGCTATCGTATCACCAACTCTCATCCAATCAAATCCAAACTCACCGGCATATGGTAGTTTTACTCTGAAATCTGCTTTCGCCTTTGGATATTCTTCAAAAAATTCGTGAAATTCTGCATATTCTTTAGAGAAAAAATAGTTTCCATCAATAGTGTAAACAAAAACATCGTTAGCTGGTAAAGGAAATAGTGTTACTATTGCCCCTGTATTGTCTTCAAAACGCATTCCTACTTTAAATTTTTGAACATTCTGGGTAGTAAAGGTAGAAATCTCTTCGAGATGGAAATATACATTATCTGCGTCAGTAGGCAAAAATTGAGGAACAATTGCTGGAGGTGTTACAACTGGTATTGTTGTTTGACCATGAACTAATTTATTATATTCTTCATTTGTAATGCCAAAATGAAAGTAACTATTTTTTTTGGACAAATCATTGTTATGAATCAATGTTAATGAATTGAGAATGTTGCTACCATCATTGAATGTTCCTTTATAAACTGAAAAATCAAGATCGTTATATAGATTTAAAGCATATTGATCTTGGGTTGTCGTTGTTTTTGCAATACCAGATGTAATGGTATCAATGTTTAAATTATTGTATTCAGTGTTATGGTCACTGTTTCGCTTTAAGATAGCCATATATAGTCTACGAGTCTTTCTAGGTGCGACTCCAGAGACTGCAGCTCCTTTTCCATTATCGAAAACTAACTTATTCTGAATAGAGGCTCCGACACTCAGGATATCATCAAGATTGACCATTCTACTCTTGTCGTAAGTTACCCATGAACTCATATTTTCTGTTTCTGTCGTAGGCAATAAAAAATTAGTAGTGAGATTTACTGGGAATAGATCATTGTAATAATTTTTTAAAGGAAATTCTTGTTTTAAATTACCATATAACATCAAGAAGGATGCGCAAGATTTTGTCCCATTTATCTGAAATGTTATATCAATTTGTTTAGTTTTACCAGTTAAATATTCAATTAGTGGTGCTGAAGTTGAATTTATAATAAAATTAATATTTTGAACTTTAGAATTTGCTACTACTTTTATACTTGATAGCCCTGCTACGGTTGGAGTTCCAAATATAAATCCCGGTTTTAATTGATGATTCAATCCAGAAGGTAATGCCCCTGATATTGTGGCGTTATCAGGAATTTCAAATTGCATTTTCTCACTAATAAATCCTTCTTGACTGATGGGTCTCTCTATGTAAGGATACAATGAAGTATTATTTTTCGGAGAAATGATGTCAATTGAAACATGTCTTTCATATTCTGGAATAACAATATTAGCAATATGCTTGTTTGGAGAGACCGAAGTATCAGTAGTAAATGTTCCATCACAAACATGGATGTTATATTCTAAATTAAAAGCTAATGCTTTTCTATATTTAGGAGGATTACTAACAGTAACTGTTAATTCTTCAATAATAATTGGCCAACCAGAGGAAGTGTTTAACTGTCCTGCTGTCGAAAAACCATATACTTTTCGAGTGGTATCATAATAGTTATAACTTCTATTGTTTTCAGCCTGTATGTAAAGATATATTTTATTTTGGGTTTGATATTTATTGACGATTTTACTAAAAATATCGTCATTTTTTGTAAGCCCTGCAGTTTTAGCAATTTCAGTAGCAATTGTTTTAATATTCCCGCACTCCATGTGTGAACCCCAAAAAGCAGCTGCATCCATAAACTGATGAATGTATTCTTTGTATCTTTTTACTTTTACAGGAGTAGAAGAAGGAATTGTTGCAGTATCAAAAACATGTTCTTTTTCGCGGGCAAACTTCAAATCAAGTTTAAATAATTCTTCTTGATTTTGCAATTGATAGTCTCCATGATCAAGCACAATATCAAGTCCTATTTCTCCAGTAAAATTCCCTAAATGTTCTCCAGCTTTACATAATGGGATTTGGTAAGAAATATTAATATCTTTTTTTGTAAAATAATTTTCGATAAGCGTATTGTCAGATTGGGTCTCGTCATAACCAATTAGAAAAGAAGGGAATTCATTAGGAAGGGGGAAATTTTGTCCTGTACCTGGATCTTTTAAAGATGTATTAAATGCGATATATTGTGTCCATAATTTATTTAAAAATATAGGCTGATTAGGGTCGTTATTTACTACAGGTTTTAATATATTATTACCAATTAAATCTGCTTTATTAACGCCTCTGTAAATGAAGTATTTAATTTTAAGCGGGGCGTAAGTATCTGATGGTTTTAAAATCAAGTTTACTTTTGTAGCATCTCCTGTTTGTGGTTGTATTAATACTTGACCATTACAAATAGCCATAACTTTTACAGGATCTGTACCAGTAGCTCTAATTTTAGAAGTTGTTCTATACTTTGTAGTTAAACTACCTGTTACAGGACCAAAAGCATCTGTAGTGTAATTTGCAGCAACTGTACTTGATAACTTAGATTCATCAACAAAGAAGTGAGAAGTTGGTCCATATTCTACTTTCGCTGCAGTTGTAGTGGAGTTATACAAAACTTCATTTTGAGTGGTTTCGCTATTTAATGTATATGTAAAATCGAATACTGTTGACATAGTTAGGCATTTATATTTATGATTTCTAATTTAATTTCGTCTTCGTCCTCATTTATTGTTAACTTATGAGGAAAGATCACATTTTTATACCCCTCATCTGAAGATGCTGTTTCTCTCGGTGTTTGGAATTCAATCCAATCAGTACTACTATTTGTTAATGCCCAATCTATTCCTGTTTTTTGAAATATGACTTCTTCTGTTGCTTGATCTTGTCTGTTCCTTCTTGTAGCTTTAATTTGTAATGTATCTACCCCTGAAGCCAAGGTATTTTCCATACTTAAATCAAAATATTTTTCAATAATATCTGTCCCTACTGTAATGTTTAATTTTTTGCCAGGTATGTAAGCCGAACGATCGCTCATTAGGTTGTGAGTTACAATAAGTTTTTTGCAGGATAATTGTTTATTATTTCTAATATTTAATAATGAAAGATTACGAGGGGCTTCCGGATCTGAATTATCAATTTCAAATAATCCATCAAAAGGAGCGATATGAGCAAGAATATACGCATTTTTCCTACGACCTCCAGGTGTTAATACGCCATCTACAGAAGGTAGAGGGTTATATTTGTCCCAAAAAGAAGCTATAGATGTCCATTCTATTTCTATTGTTGCATAACCACCAGCTGTAATTATCGGAATTTCTTTAACAGATAAAAGTTTTACAAATTCTTGATCATACCAACTGTTAGGAAAAGGGAATGCCTGAGTCGCATCATTGGTAAAGGCTACAAAAACTCTTAATTCACATCCCGTGAAGCTATCTTTATCACCAGTATTACGTATTTTGATATGAATTTTTTGCTCAACTGCTGTATCAATTGTATTGAAAATTTGGGTTTCTGTTGGTAGGGAGCCAGAACTATCGCTTAATGGTTTTACCCATATATCTGGACTCATTACATCTACGTCATTAGGTACTTGTGTAATTTGTAAAGTTCCTGAGGTGTCAGCCTCTAATTTATCAGCAATTTCTAGTTTTGGTTTTTGAGTATTATTCCAGTCTAAAGCGAGTTGAACAGCTCTTTTTGCATTTACTCTACCTACACCATAAAAGTTACTGTGAAAAGGAAAAGTAGAACATTTTTCAACATTCTTATTTGAATTGTAGACTTTTTTTACTGGAAATTGTAGTACTAGATGATCGTTCTTTATTTCCTCTATTGCACTAGTAAAATCACCATCAATTTTAATAAGATCATTTTTGTTATATAATGAAAGATTGTTAACAAAAATTTCAGTATCTCCTATAGCTGTTGGTCTTGACAAGCTTGATGCAGATGAATACCTAATATTATTTCCGTTTTCATCTTTCCATCTTCCATTACTATCTGTTTCAGTTAATGAAATTTTATCACTTGTAGATTTTAAAATGTGTTTTATTTCTATACTATTTAGATTTGGATTTGCTTTTGCAATTAGTCCTGCTACTCCTGAAACTACAGGAGTTGCTGCAGATGTACCACCAAAACTTGAAGTATAGCTGCCATAACCAACACTTCTTAACTGTATAGTAGTAGGAGTATTATTTTGTTTTAAATTGTATTTTCCCAGGGTAATTGTTCTAGTACCTGTTAAGTTAATTTTATCAATATTTGCAACTGAAAGAAAATCAGGATTAGTAATACTATTAGTAATGTCATAAACTGCAACGGTTTCTCCTACGAAAAATGAACTCAAAATATTATTATCACTAGGAGAAAATGTAAAATCGGTATTTTCGCCACTAATATTATATGAAGTTGCTGTACAGATAGCCTGACCTGGAATTATTTCTATATTTGTAGTAGTATAGTCATAGTTTACAGGTAATGGTGATGTAAATGTGAAAAGATTGGGACTTCTTACAATATCTATTGTAGTATAATGGTGAACAGTCCCATTAAAAATGCATATTTCTTGACCTTTATACCCTAATCCTTTATTGTCTATAACTGAAAAAGTATTACTAGATGTAATTGTTGCATTTGTTTTTAAGATTGGAATTCTAACTGTCGCTGGATTAATGGGAAAAGGTTTAGCTGTATAATATCTATCATTAACAAATGTTATTTTATTAGATGACCTATCAACATCTTTTACAATTAAAACTTCATGATTAAAGCTATCTTGGACTCCAATTTCTACACAATTTCCAGGAAATATTAGATGAACATTATTGAGTGTTAAATTTCCATTACTTGATTGATTCGTAATTTTTTTAGTTATTACTTCATCATGATAACCGATTTCTCCACATTTAAGGTTAGTTGTAGTATATATTCCATGTTTCATTCCATTCGATGGTCCGCACATATCAATTCTATCTCCATAACAGCTATAAGATGCTTTTAATTCTTTAGTATTAGCTAATATTTGGTCATTATCAATTGTAACAGCAGAAATAATTAGAGGGTCTTTAAACTTTCCAAAATCTTGTGTAAGAGCTGTATCATTTCCTGAATTACCTGCTGCTGCTATAAAGAGAACTCCTCTACCATCATTAGCATATGCTTTCCATGTTTTAAATAAAACATCAAATGTTGCAATTGCTGAAGGAGTATTGATTGCTAAACTAACACTTGCATTTATAATTTTGGCTTGCTTATTTTTCGGAATATAAGGATTGTTATTATACACGTATGGAGCTTCATAAAAAACAAAATTTGGATTTATAATGGCACCTCCTTTATTCATAAAATAATTAAAGTTGTCAACAGTGCTAAATAGTAAATTGTTAACCCTATTTGGTATGTTTATTAATTTGGCATCTTCAATTATTCCTCTGATAGGTAATATATTACCATTACTATCATATTCATTTCCTAAAATAATCCCTGCCACACTTGTTGTATGTGAGCTTGAATCACTAATAAGAATGTTTGGTGTAATATTTTTATTAGTGGCATCAAGTCCAATAAGAGAAGATTTCTGAACATGATCCGTAATCTTAAAAAGACCTCTATTTTTAGCTCGATAATTCAAACCTTCTAAAGATGTTGATAAATTTTCGAATTCTATTTGAGATTCAAAAACACCTATAACGACCTTGTTATTATTTGTAGATAAAGCTGTTAATGCTTCATCTAATTTAATTATTTCATGATGCCAATCTCTCATAATCGCATTGTTTATATTGTTATATATTATTTTATAATTTTTAAATTATTACCAGATAGAGTATTAAAAAAAAAGAATCTGTCTTTGAAATTTGTCTCATTTGCAGAATCATCATCTAATGCACCTAAACCAGTACTAGAGTTTTTATTTTTTGGAATTACAAAAAATAATGTCTCTATTGAAGAATCACTATAAAGAGTTTCTATTTTTTTGTATTTTTCATTTCCGAAATACATTTTCGATTCTTTTTTAGAATTTTTAAAGAATATTTTTTCAGGAATTTTAAGCTTACCAAAGTCATAATTGTCAATGCTGTTTTGATAAATATTATTTTCAATATTATGATTATAGAATTCTTCGAACGATTCTTTATTGAATCGTGAATTAGCATAATACTCAATAACTCTGTTTGAAATAGTAGCAACGGTTAAATTAAAGTTTCTTAATTCTTGAATTTCTTTACAGTTAAATCTATCGAATTTGGTTGTGTTTTTCTTATGAAAAAAAAAGACATTATAGTTACTAGGATTAAAATATCGTTGATTTTCACTTTGCTCAATGTCATTTTCTAAATATTGATATTTAGAAAGTCTGGCGTCATTAAATTGATAAATATTTAAGGTATATCTCTCTTCAGTTCCAGATTTGTATTTAGTGTATTCGAGGGATAGTTTGTTTAGTAAGTTTTTAATACTGTCATTAGAAAAAAAGTCTTTATAATTATACTTTGTAATGATTGCTATGTGAAATAAATCTTCATTGTAGAGATATTTAAAATTTTTATTTTCTATTGAATACCCTTTTAAAATTTTGTTTTGTATTGTTTTTAAAAAATTATCTTGCTCAGAATAATTCTTTTTAAATTCTGTTAATTTAGGTTTCTCAAATCTATAAGAAACATAAAGAGGATCATAAAGTCGTAACTTCAACTCCTCAGGCAACCCATCAACATTTTGAAACCCTTTTTCATTATATTTTTTGTGGTAAGCCATAATCGTATTATACCCAGCAGGTATTTTATCAAAATAATAATACTTACCTTTCTTGTCGTATTGACCTGTAATTGCTGGGATTTCAAAGCCTTCAAGAGTTACTTTAGTATCATTAATATTTTTTCCAGTCTCAGCATCTTCTACATATATTTTTATTGCATGAGTTGCTTTTTCCTGAGCTGAGTCGCAAAATGATAATAATGTAAAATAAAGTATTGATAGACGTTTCATAGTAAGTAGATTAAATTTTGGTTAAAAAAGCTTTTACACAAAGCAATATCAATTTTACGATCAAATTACTGCATTGGATCAATTGAATAAAAGCTTGTTAGTGCTAATTTAACAACAAAAAGTAATTATATATTTAATTTTTCACAATTAGTCTCTTGTTAAATTAATCTATGAAACTTGCTATAAATTTTAAAACAGTAATAAAACAACACCAGAAGAAAGATGCGCCCTAACCAGATTTGTACTTTTTGCCAAAAGGTTAAAACATTCGTGAATTCTGTTGTTCGAACTGTTTTTATTTCGACCTCTTTTACTTGTTGGGATTTCCAAAAGGCGTAGAGTTCTTGTTCTTTTAATTCACAATCCACGCTAAGTTTATTGTTCTCAAGGCGAACCCTTGGGCTTTTTAATGTACGCCCTGGTTCGGCTCGAGTAACATTTTTAAGGACTACTTTTCCGTTTTGACATTCTAATAATGCCTTGAAGGAACTACTGTCTTTTTCTATTTTAAAAACAGTGTCATGTAATGTTTCTTTGATAGTAATGGTCTTCGTTTTGTCTTCGCTTAGAACCGGTTTCGGGCTACTACACGAAACCAGTACTAAGACAGAAAAAAACAAAAAAACAATGCGGCTTAAATTTTTGCTCATATGATATAGTTGATTTTATAATCTTAAAAATCCTTTAATAGTTTTTATTTCTCTTTTTCTTCGGCATACTTTGTAGCCTTCGCGGCTTCCATTATCATTGGTGTTTCCTTCGATAGTATGAATTATGTTCCCTACTACTTTTTCGACTATTCCGGTGTGTCCTAAGCCTTTTCCTAAATCGAGTATAAAAACGTCTCCTGGCTGAGGTAGGGTTTTTATTAAAAGTGGTCTTGAATTGTATTGATCCAGTACGCCACCTGTTTTTTTTAAAGGATTTTTGGTGGCTATTTGAAGAGCGGCTTTTTGAGTACACCAATAAATAAAAGCCATGCACCAAGAATATCCTTTGGTAAGCCCTACGCTTCTTAAATAAATTTCGACTTCTGGACCAGAATTAGTGTTTTTTGGAATTTCCTCTACACCAATTTGAGCAATGGCAATTTCGAGTGTTTTTTGTGCAAGTGTCATATCTGTTTTCCGTTTAATTGTTTGAATTTTTGCAATTCATCGACCAATTGTTGATTTATTAGCATCAATTCTCTATGTTGTATTTCCATATTCTTAATTGTTTCAGTAGCAGCAGTTAGCCGAATTGTAATGTCATCTAGTAATTCCCGATAATACCTAACTGCATTTACAGCATTATCGAGTTCGGCGGCTCTGTCTTCTGCTAATGATTTTCTTTTTGAGAAGAACCAGGTAAGCAATGCAGCAAAAAATGCAGTAAAAGTTGGGTATAAAAATTGTTCCATTCAATGGTTTTTAAAAGAGGGATTAGGTTAGTTTTTTGTTTTAAGGAACTGCTTTAGTATTGTTTTTTGAAGAAATTTGGCCTGATTTTTCTATAAGTAATTGCTATAGTTGTTTCCTTTTGAGATTACAAAGGTTAGCCTAAAATAGCTCTTAAAAAAACGAATGCAAGGTGCTTTTACGGTTGTGTTCTGTTGATTTACAGTTGTGTACGGATACTGAACAAGTCAATGTTTTTTCGGTTTTAATGATACATCTTTGCAGCAGAAAACTACTAGGAGGATTTATTTTTACTGTTGATTAATTCTTCTATTTTTTTTAACTCAGAAGTGATAGGAGTACATAGAATTTCGTACAAAGTAGTTCTTGAAATAGGGTAAACAGGATAAACATATTTACGCCAGACCACTGTAGTAGGAATATCTTCAGTTTTGTGCTTTTGATATAATTCTTTGATAAGCTTATAGCGTAATAGTTTGTTTTTTTGAATTCCGAGACTTCTGTTGTTTGATATTGACATAATAGTAAAAGATAAGATGAATGATTTATAATTTTTTTTAATAACCAAAGCCATTTGATCCTTTTAATCAACAATGGTTTTACTTCTTTTAATGCCAAGATTGTTGCACTTCATTCTGAAGTGATTCTGCTAAAGACTTTTTGTGATGAACAAATTATCAGTCAAAAAATCCTTAATGCAATAAGTCAGCAAACCCCGCATGACAATCCTGTTCCAATGACAATTATGACATGGGAACGACCAGGAAAAAGAATGGTTTTGTGTTATTTATTTAGGCAGAAATGCCTGTTTTTGGGTTCCTGCTTTCTTAAAAAGAAAACAGGAACTTTTTTTTATACTTTTTGTAGTACGAGTAGGGCTACGTAAAATATTCTGTAAGAACTTGTAAGCTTCAGAAAGATTGTAAATTAGCCTTTATATAAAGCTTTAGTATGCTTTTTAAACTTGGGGTTTTTAATTACAATGTTTTCATATTGAATAAAAGCCTGACGTTCCTTATGGGATAAGTCATTTTTAGATCTCCAGTTTCCGTTACTATCTTTAAAAACAGTATGATTATTTACTTCATAACTTTCATGGTCTGTAATTGGTTTTATCTTTACGCTCATTTTTATATTGTTTAAAAGTTGTATTTATCTTAAAATAGAGCCATTCCTGAAACAACAGGATTGGCTTAAGGTTGGAAATTATTAATAAAATCCCCAACAGGATTATTGTACTGATATTATTACCCGATTGCATTTGATTATTCTATTGGTTGTTTAAAAAAGTCGAATGAATAGTCACCTAAAAAATTTGCGGATGACATAGATAGCGGAACATTTTTTTTAGAGCCGTCATCTTTAATTAAATTTGCTTCGATATACCAGCTAGAACGTACTGGTTTAAAAGCGGCAGCAATAATTTCGACACCATCAGTAAACTCTTCATTATTAAAATCTCTAGTTAATTTTTGTAATTCTAAAACACGAGATCCTTTTAAGTTTCCTTTAGCATCTTTTTTTAAGAGGTTAAAAACAATTTTAACCAAGGCAGCGGTTTCTGGACTTGTAGATAGAGAAGAAATATAATTTTGAACTTTCTCAATTCCAGCACTAACCGTATCATCCCAGCCATCATTTATGCGATATCCAATAGTAATTTCTTCTTTATTAATAGAGAAAGTGTGCGACATTTGTTTCTCTTTTAGGCCATACACCTGATTTTTTAAATCCAAAATAGTCTCAAAAAATCGGAAGGTTTCAGTCTTGGCATTGCTAATCATTTCTGATGTAGCATATAACTTAAACATAGCTTTTGGAACAGTCTCAGCCACAAGTTTTTTATAAGCTTCTCTGTCTGCATTTTTTTTGCCCTCTACAATTGCTAATGCATCTTTTAATTCTTGAGCTGAGTATCCTGTTAGAGCAAATGATTTATTTATATCTGTTGTTACTATGTTCATAATTATAGAGTATTTACTATTTCGTTGTTAAAAGGATCTTCATAAGATGGCTTGAATTTATGTGTCTCAATGAGTTTAATAACATTACTTATTTTGGCTTCAATAGCTATCGAAACAGGACGAGGTTCAGCTTCTGGCTCCGATAGAATGTGTAACCATTGAAACCGTTCTTGGTTAATACAAATTCTTTCGCCAGCGGTAAACATTTTCATTTGTTCAGAGCAAAACTGTAGTGCTAGATATAGTAATGCGATACGATTGGTTATTTGATCATTATTCATAATTTTTTTGTTCTAAAAGGGTTTTTAAATTTTTTAAATCTGATTCTATCAAATTACGTTGGGGGTTGTGTGGGTTATCGATTAACCAAGTTTCTAATTCTTGTATTTTTGCTTCTATTTGAGAAATTGTCATTGTTAATTTAGATTAAAGGTTAGGGATGAGTTTTTTGTGCCATAAAATTTTAAGGAATCTATTGTTGATGTTGTTGTAATTTCCTGTATTAATATTGATGGTTTTTGATTGAACATTTTATACGTACAGTTGTTGTAGCATCTTTTTAAATCGTCGGTTGTAATCGACTTTTCATAGCGTTGAGTCAACAAGTTAAATTCAGTTTCACATTTTGCATATTCTGCGATGTACCATTTATTAATTTTTGCATTAGCAAAGACTTTTTGATATTCACGGGCATCAACAGTTACGCTTTCGCACCATCTTACATAAGACCCTAAGAGCATGTTTTCGTAATCCTGAGTACTCATTTGTAGTTTTTGATTTGTTGTAGGCATGATTATCTTGTTTTAAGGTCAAATTGTATAACACTAAATTTTGTTTTGAACTGCCTGAATTTTTCGTTTTACTCTTCTAAGATCACCTTCAGAATCAGCGAATATGGACTTTATTGATTTTACGTCATCGATACCATTGGCAATACATATTTGTGTTATATCTATGAAACTAACTCCTTTTAATTCTATAAAATGACGACCAATTCGAGAGTTGATTTCTTTATATCCTTTGCGGTTTAGTTTGATCCCTTTATTGATGCGTTTTGATAAATGATCAGTGGCGCAAAGTGCAATTCCACAGTGATCTTCTAATCTGTTGTATAATGTGATAAAAAAATATAATACAGTATCAGGTAATTTGTCAGCTTCGTCTAATATAATAAGAGGGGTTTCTTGAGATTTTAATTTTTTTACAATTTCATTCATCATTTCTACAACAGAAAAACCACTATAATCAACTCCCATTGTTGAAAGTAATTGAGTTAGGAATTCTTTGCGATTCCAGTATTCAGCACAACTCAACAGATAAGAATTTTTATTGTTTTTTGTATAGATTTCAAAAGACATTGATTTTCCAGAACCGGCATCGCCTGTTAAGGCAAAAACATGAGCATGTTGTTGTGCATCAGCCAATACTTTTGAAATTATTTTAAAATCGGTGGTTTCTACACAAAGCCATTTTTTAGAGAAACATTTTATTTGGGTGGCTATGTTTCGCCACATTACAGCGGATATAGTTTTATGATTGCCATTTATAATTTGAGAAAGTAATGTCGCAGAAATACCATTTAATGAATTGGCTGCTTTATTCTGACTCCCTTTTTGAGCAATGTATACTGATAATTTTTCTTTAATCTGATTTTTAAATTCTGTTGTCATAAATAGTTTTTTTATAGTTTTAGGGGGTAATCTAGTTTTTTATTCCATTTACATTAAATCATAAATTGTATCAGTATTTGTATTTAAGATAACCTGGTCTGTTTTTTGATATTGGAAATGTTTTTCCTTTAATAATGGTGTGTTTGGTTGTATGCAAGGAATTATCACAGTATCTGAACATAGTTTAGATCGTTTTATCTATAGGTTTATGAAAGATTCATCATGAATTTCACTTGCTTCTTGGAGTAATAGTACTTTAGCTTTTAGTCTGATTTTTTTAGCATTAAAAGAATTAAAGACATAATTTAGACTCATATCCACAGTTTGCTTGCTTACTCCTAAGTCCTCTGCTATTTTCCTTTTGTGTTTCGGGTGTAGGAGAATATTTTTCATATCTTTGATTTTATAAATGGTTTTTTCTATTTGATGATGCAAATATCGAATAATGTTTCGATTTTAAAAAGGAAATTTCGAATTTTTTTTCGAATAATATGTTACAGAAATGAGTATGGGGGATATAACACTAAAAATCAATGAAATAGCTATAGAATATTTTTCTGATAATAATTCTAAATTCGCAAAGACAATGGGTACTAGCGAAGCTAATATTAGAAATTATCGCAACGGAACATTACCTAAAATAGATTTTTTAATCAAATTATCAGAAAAACTCGAAATAAACTTCGAGTGGCTTTTGTTAGATAAAGGTCAGAAGAATAGGCAAAATTCTGAGAGTATAGATTCAGATTATACACTTGAACAAAAAGATCAGGGTAAAATGCCAAAAGTTGTTACTGTTGATAAGTCTGGTAGCGATAATATTGTTCTAGTACCTGTAAAAGCAGCTGCAGGATATTTAACGGGGTATGGTGATTCAAAATTTATACAGAAATTGCCATCCTATAATTTTCCTAATCTTAGTCATGGTACATACAGGATGTTTCAAATTTCAGGACATAGTATGTATCCTACCTTACATGATAAGTCTTTTGTAGTTGGTGAATGGGTAGAGAATTGGGCACGTGATATTAAAGATGATAGAGTTTATGTTATTGTTTCTATAACTGACGGAATAGTAGTTAAACGAGTTTTAAATCGTATTGAAAAATATGGTAGTCTTTATTGTAAAAGTGATAATAGAAGAGAATATCCAAGTTTTCAAATCAATCCAAAAGATATTATAGAGGTCTGGGAGTATAAAATGCACTTATCTTTTGAATTGCCAAACCCTGCTGATCTATACGAAAGAGTTAATGATTTGGAAGCTAAAATTATGTTTTTAGAAAGCAGAGTAAAAAAATAAGGAGGCATTTCAGATAGTAAATAGATTATAAGGTTTTAAAGTAAATCTATGAGAAATAGAGTATGTTATAAATCCTGAAAAGGATTTATAACGATTACGAAAGTATGGGTTTATGTGATTATAATTTTTAAGTCTATATTATATAATCTAGATTAAGAATAGAGTTGTTTTAAAAAAATATGTAATTCTTAAAAAGATATTTTAATTGAGTTTATTAGATCAAATCTAAGGAACAGTTACACTTAAAATTAAAAGGGCGTTTATACAAAATCGTATAAACGCCCTTTTAATAATATAGAATAAGCTGTTTAAAATTTCATTCTCTGAATTCGTACTGCATTTAATATAGCAAGTAAAGAAACACCAACATCAGCAAAAACGGCTTCCCACATCGTTGCTAAACCTCCGGCACCAAGTACCAATACAACGGCTTTTACAACAAATGCTAAAGTGATGTTTTGCCAAACGATTTGTTTGGTTTTTTTACCAATGTTTATAGCAGTATAAATTTTTGTTGGTTGATCGTTTTGGATAACAATATCAGCAGTTTCTATCGTTGCATCACTTCCTAAACCACCCATTGCAATTCCTGCATGTGCGAGTGCAACAACTGGAGCATCATTTACACCATCGCCAACAAAAGCAATTTTTAGGTTTTTGTCTTTTAGAGCTGTTACTTTCTCGACTTTGTTCTCTGGTAATAAATCTCCGTAAGCTTCATCGATATTCAGTTCTTTTGCAACAGCATTAACAACAGCAGTTTTATCGCCCGAAAGCATAACTGTTTTCACATTTATACTATGCAAACTTTGAATTGCTTGTTTAGCATCTTCCTTAATTTCATCGGCGATTAAAAAGTAACCAGCATATTTCTGGTTGATGGCAATAACTATTATAGTAAATGGAGTAGTGTCAATCTCGGCATCATAAGCAATGTTGAATTTTTTCATCAGTTTCACATTACCAGCTAAGATATCGTTTCCATCAACTTTACCTTTTAAGCCATGACCTGCAATTTCTTCTACATCAGTAACCGAAACACTTTTTTCAGAACCTTTTGCATAGTCGATAATAGCAGTTCCCACAGGATGCGTTGATTTGGTTTCGAGTGCTGCAGTGTATTTTACTAAATCAGCTTCAGGAATGCCTATTGCGACTACTTTTTGAACATTAAAAACACCTTTAGTCAATGTTCCTGTTTTATCCATTACAACAACCTCTATAGCTGCCATGATGTCTAGAAAACTAGAACCTTTAAATAGGATTCCGTTTTTACTGGCTGCTCCAATTCCTCCAAAATAACCCAGTGGAATTGAAATAACCAAGGCACAAGGACAAGAGATAACTAAGAACACCAATGCTCTGTACAACCAATCTCGGAAGATATAATCATCTACTATGAAGTAAGGCAATAAGCAAATTGCAATAGCTGAATATACTACAATGGGAGTATAGATTTTAGCAAATTTGCGAATGAATAGTTCAGTAGGTGCTTTTTTTGCAGTTGCATCCTGAACCATTTCGAGAATCTTAGATAATTTACTATCGGTATATAAGGCTGTAACTCGTACTTGAGCAACCGAATTTAGATTGATCATTCCGGCCAAAACACTTTCGCCTTTACTCTTGGTATCAGGTTTGCTTTCGCCAGTTAAAGCAGCTGTATTAAACGAAGCAGTATCTGAAAGTAATTCGCCATCCAAACCTAATTTTTCTCCAGGCTTAAGCTGAATTATAGATCCGATTTGAGCGCTTTTTGCCTTGATGATTTTTGGCTGATTGTTTTCTAAAATAGTAACTTCATCAGGGCGTTGGTCTAATAATGTTTTAATATTTGCTTTTGCTCTGGTAACTGCTAATGTCTGGAAAGTTTCACCAATGGCATAAAACAACATTACTGCAACTCCTTCAGGGTATTCGCTAATAGCAAAAGCTCCGATTGTAGCAATACTCATGAGTAAAAACTCCGAAAAGAAAGAACCCTTTCGGGCGCTTTCTAATGCTTCTTTAAGTACAGGGAAACCAACAGGTAAATAAGCGATTATATACCAAATTGTACGTGTCCAGCCTGTAAACCAGCTTTGCGGTAAATAATTATCAAAAACGATAGCAATAATCAATAAAACAAAACTAATTATAGCAGGAGCAAACATTTGAAATGTAGTTTGATCTCCTCCTGAATGGTCGTGTCCGTCATGGTCATCATGAGTTTCTGACTCATCATGTGAACAGCATCCTGAGTGTGCATTCTTTTTGATAGGAATTTTTTGTTCCTTCTCACAGCAATTTGTATCGTTATTAGGTGCCATAATTTAGATTAATGTGTATGCTCTCCACCGCCTTTTTGGGCTGCTAATAAGTAAAAAGCTCCTTGTGTAACAATTTGACTATTTTCAGGGATTGAAGTTACAAATTTTATTTCGGTATATCCCATATCGGTAGTACCAGGAATAACTTCTATAGCTTTAAAGTGTATTTCATCATGTCCATCTTCATGTGCTTCTTTAGATTCATCTCCATGATCGTGTTTTGTATCTTTTTTAGGGTGAGAATCCTCTTTTATGTAGATAAAAAATTTGTCTCCATTTTTTACAATAGCCCCTTTAGGCAAAGCAGGAACAGTTGCATTGTTAAGATTAATATTAGCAGAAACATACATTCCAGATATTAAATCTTTGGCGTCATCTGGATTTATTTTGGCATGAACAGCTACTGTTTTACTTTCGTTAGAGAACGATTTATTGATACCAAATATTTTTCCTTTTATCGATTTATTCGATTGATTGGTTAGGATAAAATCTACTTCCTGACCAATCGAAATATCACCTAAATCTTTTTCATATACATTTAAATCTAAGTGCATTTGGCTATTATCGAAAACTTCAAATAAAGTAATTCCAGTTTCTGCAAATGCGCCTTTGGCAATGTTTATTTCACCTACATAACCGTTTATAGGCGATATGATTGGAATTAAAGCACTGTTGCTTGATGGGCTTACATTTAATGCTTGTAATTTGTTTTTTGCCGCCTGCGCTCTAGCTTTTTCTACGGCCAGTTTTGCTTTTACTTCCTGAAAAGTTTTTCGAGGATTTACATTTTCATCAGCTAATGTTTTCTGACGATTGTATTCCAATTGTAAGTATTCGATATTGGCTGTAGCCGATTTATAATCTTCAAGCATTCCTACAACTTCTAGATTTTGAATAGTTGCCAGAACTTTTCCTTTATTTACAAAAGTACCTTCTAAAACAAAGATATCTTTGACTGTACCACCTAGTAATGTAGCAATTTTCGCTGAGTTTTGAGGAGGAACGGTTGTGTATCCATTGGCTTTAATAATAGTCTTTAGGTTGCGATTTTCAACTTTTCCGAATTGAATTCCAACTGTTTTGAATTGTGCTTGAGTTAATGCAACTTCATTTTCTGGTTTTTCTTCTTCGTGAGCTTCTTCGGCTTTCTTCTCGTTGCATGAGGTCAAAATCAGCATTAAAAAAGCAATTGAAAGTAGAGTAGAAGTACGGCTTATTATGTTCGTTATATTTTTCATTGTAATGATATTAGTTATTGGAAATTGAAGGAAATTGTAATCGGATAGCACTTTGATTGTATGTGTTCAAAGTTTCAGCATACTGTTTTTTGATATCAATCGCTTGATTTAAAAAACTGATGTATGTCCAATAACTCATATCTCCGTTGGCATAACTTTTTTGAGCTGTTGTAATAATTTGTTCGGCATACAGCAAACCTTCTGTTTGATAATAAGACAATCCTTTTTCCTGTTTTTCAAACTCATTTTTTAGTTCTTGCATTTGTAGTTCCAGTGAAAATTGATTTTTCTCTAATTCCAATTGTGATTGTGCAATGCTTATCGAAGCTGCTTTGGCTTTAGCTGTATTTACACCTCCAAATAATGGAATTTGTAAACCAGCTGTAAATCCCTGAAATGTAGATTTAGTATCAATTGTTTGAGCAAAATAACCCAAGCCTAGTTTTGGTGTGCGCTGTGCTTTAAACGTATTGACTTCTTTTTGAAAAACGGAAATTTGTTGTTGATAATAATCATTCATCAAACCTTCTGCTTTTGATTTATTTGATTCGCTAAAAGAAGCAAATTGAAGTGGCGTACTGCTATCGGGTACAATATTTTCTCTAGTTTGAATAAAAAATTGTAATTGCTTTTGGTAAATAATCAAGTCATTTTCTAATTGTCCTTTTTGGGTTTCAATTTCTTTAGACTTGGCTTTTGCACTAATTACTTCGATGTTGCCACTTTCTCCAGTTTTAAAACGAAGTTCAGCATTTTTTAAAAACAAAGCATATACATTAAATAATTCGGTATTCAGTTTTTGTACAGAAACACCATATAGATACTGATAATAGGCTAATGTTACTGCTTTTTCAATTTCATACTCAGACAAAGCTTTTTGTTTTTCGGCAAGTTTTACCAGTTCTTCCTGCAATTGTCGGTTGGCTTTAGTGATTTTTCCAATAGGAAAATATTGCTGAATCGAAACATTATTATCGTATACGTTACTATTAGATTGCCCACCCTGATATTCTATTTGCAATGGGTCGGGCTGAAACGCTGTTTTTTTAAGAACCGTTTGCTTTTCTATTTCTTTATCAGCAATTTTCAAGTTAATACTATTGGCTTTAGCCATTTCGAGAGCTTTATCCAACGCGATAGGTTTACTGTTTTGTGCAAAAGAAAAACTGCTAACTAGTAATAAAAGTATTGTTACTATAGGCTTTATCATTGTTATTTTTCTTTTAATTTTCGTTTCAAATAATAAGTAAAGTATCGGTAAAACGATAAGTGTTAGTAATGTCGCTGAGAATAATCCGCCTATTACAACTGTTGCTAATGGTTTTTGCACTTCGGCACCACCACTTGTAGATAATGCCATTGGTAAGAAGCCTAAAGAAGCTACAGCGGCAGTCATTAAAACAGGACGTAATCTTGTTTTAGTTCCAATTAAAACACGTTGTAAAGGATCTGTAATTCCTTCGGATTTAAGCTGATTAAAATAGGATATCAATACAATCCCATTTAAAACTGCAATTCCAAATAAAGCAATAAAACCAATTCCAGCCGAAATACTAAAAGGCATTCCGCGCAACCATAAAGCAAATACACCTCCAATAGCTGAAAGTGGAATTGCAGTAAAAATTAATGCAGCCTGTTTGGTACTTTTAAAAGTAAAATAGAGTAGAACCAAAATTAAACTCAATGCAATTGGTAGCGCAATAGAAAGGCGCTTATTGGCTTCGATTAGGTTTTCAAATTGTCCTCCGTAAGTAACATAATATCCAGCAGGAAGTTTGAAGTTTTTGTCTAGTTTTTGCTGAATTTCTTCTACAACGCTTTTTACATCACGACCACGAACGTTCAGTCCTATTGTGATTCTACGTTTACCATCTTCACGAATTACCTGAACAGGACCCTGCTCGTAATCGACAGTTGCAACTTGCGATAAGGGAACTTGCTGGCCATTTGGCAACGGAATAAATAAATTACTTACATCGCTAATATCATTACGATTGTCTTTGTTCATTCGAACTACGATATCAAATCGTTTGTTTTCTTCATAAATTATACCTGCAGTTTCTCCAGCAAAAGAGGAACGGAGTATCTTATTTAGATCTTCGATATTTAAACCATATAATGCAATTTTGTCATAATCGTATTTAATAGTAATCTGGGGTAGCCCACTTACTTTATCGGCTTTAAGATCACCAATACCTTCAATTTTATTGATTTTCTGAATTAGTTCGTTGGCTTTTCTTTCTAGAACATCTAGGTTGTCACCAAATATTTTGATGGCAATATCACTTCGGCTACCAGTCATTAATTCATTAAAACGCATTTGTATAGGTTGTGAAACTTCGATATTGGCTCCGGGAATTTTTTCCATTTCTTCTTTCATTAAATGGGCTAAATCTTGCCAATTGTCTGCGCTGGTCCAGTCTTTTTTGTCCTTTAGAACAATAATTAAATCACCACTTTCTATCGGCATTGGGTCAGTTGGGATTTCTCCACTTCCAATTTTGGTCACAATGGTTTTGATCTCAGGAAATTTTGCTTTAAGCATTTTTTCATATTCGGTTGTTGTTTTTATCATTTGCGATAAAGAGCTTCCTGTCATAATAGTAGCATTAATGGCTAAATCTCCTTCTTCGATTGTAGGAATAAATTCTCCTCCCATATTCTGAAAAATAACAAGAGCAAAGACAAATAAAGCCACAGCAATACCCAAAACAGCCTTCTTAAAACGTAATGCTTTCGCTAAAAACGGAGCATATATTTTTTCGAACCAAGCCATCATGCGGTCACTAAAGTTCGGTTTATGTTCCGTATTTTTAGATAAAAATAACGCACTCATCATCGGGACATAAGTAAGCGATAATATAAAGGCACCAATAACTGCAAAACCAACTGTCATTGCCATTGGTTTAAACATTTTACCTTCAGTTCCAACCAAAGCTAATATTGGTAGGTAAACAATTAAGATGATTATTTCTCCAAAAGCAGCACTATTTCTGATTTTAGAAGCCGATGCATATACTTCTTCATCCATTTCAGATTGGGTTAACTCTTTTTTCTTCTTGAGTTTTTGCAAATGGTGCATTGTGGCTTCTACAATAATCACGGCACCATCAACTATAATTCCAAAGTCGATTGCTCCTAAACTCATTAAATTCCCGCTTACGCCAAATGCATTCATTAAGATTACTGCAAAGAGCATGGCTAGCGGAATTACTGAAGCGACAATTAATCCAGCACGAAGATTTCCTAAGAATAATATCAGTACAAAAATTACAATTAATGCTCCTTCAAGTAAGTTTTTGGTAACAGTTCCAATTGCATTATCTACTAATTTACTTCTGTCAATAAATGCTTCGGCAACCACCCCTTCAGGTAACATTTTGTTTACCTCAATCATTTTTTCTTTAACACGTTCTACAACTGCTTTAGAATTTTCTCCTTTTAGCATTAGTGTTAAACCACCTACGATTTCACCTTTTCCGTCTTTGGTTGTAGCTCCAAAACGGATAGCATTTCCTAATTGTACTTTTGCGACATCACGAACTAAGATAGGAGTAGCATTTCGGTTTTTAATAACAATGTTTCCAATGTCTTTTATTCCAGATGCCATTCCGACACCACGAATAAAATAGGCAAATTCATCTTTTTCGATATAAGCACCACCTGTATTTTGATTGTTTTTTTCTAGTGCATCAAAAATTTCTGTAATCGTTACACCAGAACTATTTAATCGGTTTGGATCAACGGCAATTTCATATTGCTTCACGCTTCCTCCCCACGTACTTACTTCAGCAACACCTTTTACACCTTGTAATTGCGGTACGATAATCCAATCCTGAATGGTTCTTAAGCTAGTTGCATCGTATTTGTCTTCGTATCCCTTTTTGGCATATACATCATATTGGTAAATTTCACCCAATCCTGTTGTAATTGGGGCTAATTCTGGGGTTCCAGCATATTTAGGAATAATTTCCTCGGCTTGTTTTAGTCTCTGAAAGACTTGCTCACGCGCCCAATAGGTATCAGCATTTTCTTCAAAAACAACTGTAACAACAGATAACCCAAAACGAGAAATACTACGGAGTTCAATTACTTTTGGAATCGTTTTTAATGACTGTTCAAGTGGATAGGTTATTAATTGTTCTACTTCCTGACTGGCAAGAGTAGGAGCTGTAGTAATAATTTGCACCTGATTATTAGTAATATCAGGTAATGCATCGAGCGGTAAATTTTTAAGTGAAAAACTTCCCCAGGCTATAAGAACCAAGGTAAGTAATAGTATAATGAATTTGTTCTTTATACTAAATTGTATAATCTTATCTAACATTTTTTGGATATAATGAATGAGAAATCAAGACGAGAAATCGCCTGTTTTTTTGTGGTATACCACAACACATATACCCGAAATTACTCGGGTTACATTATACTATTTGGGGCGGTTGCCAAATACTTCCGTAGAAATTGGAAGCAAGAATTGAATGATAAGATGATAAAGGTTTTTTAATGAGAGCAGTTTCTTCATTAAAAACCCATGTAATAGCCGGAGCTGTAGTTAGAACTTGGGCAGCACAACAATTGCAACTGCAAAATGGAGCACAAAGATCCAATCCTTTTTTGTGAGATTGATTAGCTGACTTACTTACTATTTCGCTTGTATGTGCAATGCTTTCGTTTTCCAACGTATCTGCACAAGGCAAACACGATAGTACGACTAAGTAAATTGATAATATGAGGTTAATCCATTTCACGGTGGTAAAATTAAGGATAAAAATCTGATGTTAAAAAAAATAATTATACTTTTTAGCAGAATAATAACATAGTTTTAATATAAAACATTGAGTCATAGGTTAGGTCTTACCTGAATAATTTAGGATGTTACTATGATTTATGAAATTTTATTTAACACATAGAAACATAGATTCTATCTAAAAAAAGAATGTAAAAGAAATACATTTCTTTTACATAGCTTGCTTTGTGTTTTTTAGAATAAGTAAAACGTCTTTTATAGAATACAAAATCTATGTTTCTATGTGTTGAAATTATTTACGCTTAATAAGTATAGTTTTTTAGACTTAAATGAACCATATAAGTTATGTAAGTTCATTTAAGAAAAACTTATTTTACTTATTATGTTTTATAAGATACTGCTGTTTTATTTTTATGTGTTAACTCGATTAAATCAATTCAAAATCTAGCAATTCGCTTTCCGTTCCATTGATAATTATAGACAATTGATGTTTTCCTAGATGAAATACACGTGTTGTAATTACTTTAAAGGATTGATTTCTTTTAATTTTAACCAACTGATTAGGTTGATACATGCGTTCACTAATTTTGAATACTTTTTTAGCTAAATGTCCTTTTGATTTTTGGTAATAAATAGCATATTCCAATCGAACGGTTTTATTTTCGGGATTAGTATTGTTTAGTGAAAACTGAAATTCTAAGTATTCTCCAATTTTTACTTTAGGAGTGATAATTTCAAACTCCGATAATTGGATATTGGTGCTTTCTAAACCATAATGTTTTAAAATATCAGGATTGCCTTGTTTTAGTAAAGTACGAGAACCATGTTTAATAATGGCATCGGTTTCGGGACTTATATTTTGCCATTTGTTAGCAATATTCAGTACAATTTCAGGGTTATCTTTTACGATATCATTGAGGTTATTGGCAACGCTGCGACGGACGTATTCGGATGAATCGGTTTTTAAATTCTCTAAAATGGGTAAAATAGGAGTTGGGTCTTTCTTTAAAGCGGGAATTGCCATTGCCCAAGGTAATCGAGAGCGTGAGCCCTCACTTGCTAATCGTCTTACATGGTGATTTTCATGCAAAGACCATTTTATCATTTCATTAATCATATCCTGAGGGTATTTAATGATAAACGGACGAACTGCAAACTCGCAACTTATAAATTGCGTAATCATTACAAAAGCTTTTGCGCTTGTTTTAAAATCATCAATACCGTATTTTTCAATATAATCGGCAAAAAATATAAAAGCCAAATTACCATCAGTAAATTTGTTTTTCTTTAAATTCTCGATAATATTTTCAATGGTTAAAACTGCTTTTCCAAAATCAGCAGGCATAAATTGATGCAAGATAACGGTAGTATGCTGCATACGTTCTTTCCATTCTTTATTGGTGAAATCTGCGTCAAAAATCAAATTCAAAAATTGCTGTTTATCAAAGTCAGGAATGACTTTGGCTACACAATTAGTGAAATTTTCGTAAAAAGCAACCGAGTAAATATCTTTAATTAATCCCATTTGATAGTAATATTGAAGTTCAAAGGTATTTAATGTTTGTAATAAATGGGATTTTTTTTAATCATTAAGACATTAGTTTTATTAAAAGTAAGGCTTGTTTTTTTCGATAGCAATCGGGATAAAAAGATTAAAAAGATTTTTATTGGTGTTAATTCGTGAAATTCGTGATTTAATTTTAGAGGTTAATGATAAAAGTTATACTGTTTTAGATTTTCAAATCGTCTAAATTTTCAAATCCACAAAATATGTGCTACTTTAGCATTCTATTAAAATTCATACAAAATGATTAACGAAGTACAATTTCAGAACGAGTTACAATTGCTTATTTTTAATGCAATTCGCGAAGATGTAGGCACAGGAGATTATAGTTCCTTAGCTTGTATTCCTGCCGATGCGCAAGGAAAAGCCAAATTGTTGGTAAAGGAAGATGGAATAATTGGAGGGGTTGCATTTGCTAAAATGATTTTTAATTATGTTGATCCAAGTTTAAAAATTGAAACATTTATAGAAGACGGAACTCCAGTAAAATATGGAGATGTTGTATTTCATGTTTCAGGAAGTTCACAATCGATTTTAAAATCTGAGCGTGTGGTACTGAATTCTATGCAGCGTATGTCGGCAATCGCAACTAAAACAAATCAATATGTACAGCTCTTAGAAGGTACAAACACTAAGATATTAGATACTCGAAAAACAACACCTAATTTTCGTGTTGCCGAAAAATGGGCAGTAAAAATTGGGGGAGGTGAAAACCACCGATTTGCACTTTATGATATGATAATGCTTAAAGATAATCATATTGATTTTGCAGGAGGAATTACCTTGGCTATAGCCAAAACCCAAGCTTACTTAAAAGAAAATAAACTAGATTTAAAAATAATAGTCGAAGCTAGAAGCTTAGATGAGATTAGAGAAATTTTACAAAGTGACGGCGTTTTTCGTATTTTAATAGACAACTTCAATTATGAAGACACTAAAAAAGCAGTTGCGTTAATTGGAGATAAATGCCAAACAGAATCTTCAGGAAATATCAACGAAAAAACAATTCGAGAATATGCTTTATGTGGTGTCGATTATATTTCTTCGGGAGCATTAACGCATTCGGTTTATAATATGGATTTAAGTTTAAAAGCACTTTAAAAAAATATAAACAATAATCCAGTAAGTATATGTCTATAGAAATAGAAAACCGGCTAGATAGAGTGCCAGTAGTACGTTATCTCGTTCGTTTCTTAAAAAGTATAAAGCTGCCTTGGCTTGATGGCTTTTCGTTGTATGACTTACTCGAATTATATACTATAGGTATTATAGAGGGAGCGTTTTCATATCATGCAAGCGCAGTTGCGTTTAGCTTTTTTATGGCATTGTTTCCATTTGCACTGTTTATACTTAATTTAATTCCGTTTATTCCTATCGAAGGGTTTCAACAGGATTTTCTGCAGTTTGTTCAACAGGGAGTTCCGCCAAATACCTACGATGCGATTTATAAAATTATTAGCGATATATTAAATAATAGTCATTCGGGATTACTTTCTTCGGGATTCTTTTTATCAGTTTTTTTAATGTCAAATGGTGTTAACGGAATTTTAGGTGGTTTCGAATCATCCCGACATGTGTTAGATAAACGAGGTTTTTTTAGTCAATATCTAGTAGCATTGGCAATCTCAATTACAATGTCTATATTATTATTAGTAACCGTTGCTACAATTGTAGTTTTTGAGGTGCTTATCCAGAAGACAATGATCCAAGATGTATTAAATGATAGTATTCCGCTAATCATTATGGGGCGTTATTTGTTTGTAATTCTAATGATTCTAATAACATCTTCTATATTGTTGCGTTACGGTACAAAGCAATATAATAAAGTACCATTTATAAGTATTGGTTCAGTGTTTACAACAATCTTAATTGTGATATCTTCGTACTTTTTTGGGATTTGGGTTATAAAATTTTCAAAATATAATGAACTTTACGGTTCGATTGGTACATTATTAATACTAATGTTTTATATTTGGATAAACTGTATGATTTTGCTTTTGGGATTTGAATTGAATGCCACAATCAGAAAGTTAAGACAAAAAAATAATAATAACATTTAGAAGCTGTTCCTGCTTTCCGCTATATCTTTATCCCTTAAAGAATCGGGATAAAGGATGTCGCTATAATCAGGGCTAAAAAAAAAATCAACATCATGAAAAACTGGATCTTAACAATGGGCTTATTATTTTTAGTAATAGGCAATGTACAAAGTCAAACTGTAATCGGAAAATGGAAAACCGTTGATGATGAAACAGGAGAAGCAAAATCGATTGTAGAAGTGTATGAACAATCAGGAAAAATTTATGGTAAAGTAGTTGAGATTCTTCGTGCAGACCATAAAAAAGATGTATGCACAAAATGCTCTGGAGTATTAAAAAACAAACCAATCTTAGGAATGGTAATTATTAATGGTTTAAAGAAAGATGGAGATGAGTACAATTCGGGAACAATTTTGGATCCAACAACCGGAAAAGTATATAAATGCTACATTACATTAGACTCTGCAAATAAACTAAAATTACGTGGGTTTATTGGGATTTCTCTTTTAGGGAGAACACAATATTGGACAAGAATGTAAGGTTAAAGAATTTTAAAAATGAAAAATAAATTAATATTGCTGTTGTTGTTCATAGGATTTACAAAATCTTTTGGGCAAACAGAAAATAATAAATTACAAATAAGTCATCTTACAGGTGACTTTTATGTTTATAAAACGTTTAATGAATACAAAGGAAATCTGATTCCTGCTAATGCCCTGTATCTGGTTACAGATAAAGGTGTTGTAATGTTTGATGCTCCTTGGGATAAGACACAGTTTCAGCCTTTACTTGATAGTATAAAAGCAAAGCATCATAAAGATGTTATTATGCAAATTGCAACACATTCGCATGAAGATAGATCGGGAGGTTTGGAATTTTATAAGCAAAAAGGAATTAAAACATATACTATAAAGCTTACGGATGAAATTTTAAATAAAAACAAGGAACCAAGAGCGGAGTTTATAATGCCAAATGATACTACGTTTACAGTTGGTCAACATCGTTTTGAGGTTTTCTATCCAGGTAAAGGACATGCGCCAGATAATATTGTAGTTTGGTTTAATAAAGAGAAAGTACTTTATGGAGGTTGTTTTATAAAAGGAGCAGCTTCTACTAATTTAGGTAATATGGGGGATTCAGACGTTAAAGAATGGGAGCCATCTATTAAAAGAGTACAAGCTAAATTTAAAAAACCACTATATATTATACCAGGTCATGAGGATTGGACTAATATAGGATCCCTTAATAATACTTATAAATTAGTTAAGGAGTATAATGCTAAAAATACTTCAGATAAATTAGATAAAAAGTAAGCTTGTTTTAAGGTCTTACTAAAAAAAAAATATAACCAAAATAATACTATTTTGAATACTATTATTTTAAAACATACCAATATTTAAAATGCATTTTGTAGAAGTCATTTTACCACTTTCATTAGCCAAAACGTTTACGTATCGAATCTCCGAAGCTGAGTTTAATTTTATCCAAAAAGGAATGCGGGTTGCTGTGCCTTTTGGTAAAAGTAAAATGTACACAGCATTGGTGCTCGAAACGCATCAAAATGAACCAACTTTGTATGAAGCCAAAGAGATTCATCAAATTCTTGACGAAAGACCAATTGCTACCGAAATTCAAATAAAACATTGGCTTTGGATCGCATCCTATTATATGTGTGCTATTGGCGATGTATATCGAGGAGCATTTCCAAGTGGTTTATTATTAGAAAGTGAAACGGTGATTTCGCATAAGACAGGTATTTTTGTAGATCAAACTATTTTAACTGATGAAGAATATTTGGTTTATGAGGCATTGCAACATCAGAGTTCGCTTAAGGTTCAGGATATAGTTGCAATTTTAAATAAGAAAAATGTTTTCCCTATTCTTCAAAAATTAATAGATAAAGATATTGTTATTCTTGAACAGGAAATACAAGAAAGTTATAAGCCAAAGTTAGTTCGTTATGTTAAGTTACATAGCAAATACGATTCAAATCAAGGATTAAATGAGTTGTTGGAGGTACTTAAAAATGCAGCTAAACAAAAAGAAATTGTTTTGGCATATTTTCAGCTAAGTGCTGTAGAAAAGAAACCAATTACAGTTAAACAACTTGTAGAAGCTTCACAATCATCATCGGCAGTTGTAAAAGCGTTAATAGAAAAAGAGATTTTTGAAGAATATTTTTTACAGCATGATCGAATTAATTTTACAGGAAAAAGTACAGAAAAAGAACTGCAATTAAGTTCGGTTCAACAAACTGCTTTCGAAGAAATTAAAAATAGTTTTATTGAAAAAGAGGTTTGTTTGCTTCATGGAGTAACTTCTAGTGGTAAGACCGAAATTTACATTAAACTTATTGAAGAGTATTTAGCAACAGGAAGGCAAATTTTATATTTGTTGCCTGAAATTGCACTAACGACACAATTGGTTGCAAGATTACGAGTTCATTTTGGGAATAAAGTAGCTGTTTTTCATTCTAAATACAGCAATAATGAACGAGTTGAGGTTTGGAAACAGACTTTATCGAATGTGGAAAATGCTCAAATAATAATAGGAGCGAGGTCGGCTTTGTTTTTGCCATTTACGAATTTAGGTTTACTTATTGTTGATGAGGAACATGAACAGACTTTTAAACAAGTAGATCCAGCTCCACGCTATCATGCACGCGACGCGGCAATTGTACTAGCAAATTTTCATAAAGCCAAGGTGCTTTTGGGATCAGCAACACCAAGTTTAGAAACTTATTTTAATGCACAATCACAGAAATATGGATTGGTAACGGTTACTGAGCGCTATAATAATGTTCGGATGCCAGATATTGCATTGGTTGATTTAAAAGATAAGTATTTTAGAAAACGCATGACGGGGCATTTTAGTGATGTTTTAACTGAAGCAATTTCGGAAGCGATAACATTAGGCGAACAAGTTATATTGTTTCAAAACAGACGTGGATACTCGCCTATTATAGAGTGTATCACTTGTGGGCATGTGCCACAATGCCAGCAATGCGATGTAAGTCTTACTTTTCATAAACATAAAAATCAACTACGGTGCCATTATTGCGGATATAACATGGCTAAGCCAACAAATTGTCATAGTTGCTCTAGTGTTGATTTAACCACTAAAGGATTTGGTACAGAACAAATAGAGCAGGAGTTGCTTGCGCTTTTTCCAAATGCCAAAACAGGTAGAATGGATCAAGATACAACACGAGGCAAGTTTGGATTTGAGAAAATTATCGATAGTTTTAAAAATCGTGAGATTGATATTTTGGTTGGAACACAAATGCTTGCCAAAGGATTGGATTTTGATAATGTAAGTTTGGTAGGGATTATGAATGCTGATAATATGTTGTTTCATCCAGATTTTCGCGCCTTTGAGCGTAGTTTTCAAATGATGATGCAGGTTTCGGGGCGTGCAGGACGTTCAGAGAAACAAGGTAAAGTAGTGATTCAGACGTATAATCCTAATCATAACACAATACAGCAGGTTACTAATAATGACTATGCAGGAATGTACAAAGAGCAATTGTATGACAGACTGATTTATAGATATCCGCCTTATTTTAGGATAATTAAGTTAACGCTTAAACACCGTGATTTTGATAAATTAAAAGAAGGTTCGATGTGGCTGTATAATGTTTTGAGTCAGAACTTAAATATGCCAGTGTTGGGTCCGGAGGAACCTGCAATTAGCCGAATCAGGAATGAATATATTCGAACTATTTTAATTAAAATTCCGCAAGAGATACCATTGGGGAGCACAAAAAAAACTATTCAGAAAATACTGAATAGTTTTGAGGCTGTTGGGCAATACAGAGCAATAAAAGTGGTGATAAATGTAGACTTTTATTAGTGCTTAATGAGTTATTGATAGTGCACGAACTAAGTCTTCCTTCTTATTTCGACTTAATGGAATTTTTGTGATTCCGATTTCTGCAAATTTGCTATTAAAGCGTTCTACTTTGTCGATATTAATGATATACGATTTATGTACGCGAATAAATTTTTCTTTTGATAAATCATTTTCAAAAGATTTCATGGTCGAAAGGACTAGATTACTATCATCTTCGGTTACGACTCTTACGTAGTCGCCAAAAGCTTCAATCCACTTAATTTTTGCTGTGAAAATTTTAAGTTTTTTAAGATTGCTTTTAATGAAAATATGTTCGCCTTCATCTTCTTTTACATCTGTGCGTAATGCGTATAAATCTAGCGCTCTTTTAACAGAGGCGTTAAAGCGATCTATAGCTATTGGTTTTTGGAGATAGTCGGTAGCATCATAGTCAAAAGCCTTTAAAGCATATTCTGCCTTAGAGGTAATGAAGATTATTTGAGGTTTTGTTTTTAGACCATCTAAAAAATCAAAACCATTTATAACGGGCATTTCGATATCTAAAAATATCAAATCAATATTATTTAAAGAGATACAGCTTCGAGCTTCGATTGCATTTGAAAAATCTCCAATCAAGTGTAAATTCGGATGATTATTGACTAACTTTGAGATAATAGTTCTTTGGATAGAACTATCGTCTACTACAACACAATTTAGTTTCATAACATTTAAATTTAGGGAATGTAATAGTAAATATAAATTTATTTTTCTTTAAAAACTAGATTTTGGGCTTATTTTTTACCATACGTCGAATAAAAGCAAAAAAGTGTTGTATATATAAAATAAATGGTTACTTTTGCACCCAATTTTAACAAATAAATATTAGATTTATGAATCATTATGAAACTGTTTTCATTTTAAATCCCGTTTTATCTGAGGTTCAGGTGAAGGAAACAGTAACGAAATTTGAAGAATTTCTTACTAGTAGAGGAGCTGAAATGGTATCAAAAGAGGATTGGGGCCTAAAGAAAATGGCTTACGAAATCCAAAACAAAAAAAGTGGTTTTTATCACTTATTTGAGTTCAAAGTAGCAGGAGAAGTTCTAATTGCTTTTGAAACTGAATTTAGACGTGACGAGAGAGTTATGCGTTTCTTAACTGTAAGTTTAGATAAACACGCTATTTCTTGGGCTGAGAGAAGAAGAACAAAATTAAAATCTACAAAAGCTTAATTATTATGTCTACAATAGAGCAATCAGCAAAAGGAAAAAAAGACGGAGATATCAGATATTTAACGCCTTTAAACATAGAAACTAACAAAACTAAAAAGTATTGTCGTTTCAAAAAATCAGGAATCAAATACATCGATTATAAAGATGCAGATTTCTTATTGAAATTCGTTAATGAGCAAGGAAAAATTCTTCCTCGTCGTTTAACTGGAACTTCATTAAAATACCAAAGAAAAGTGTCTGTAGCAGTTAAGAGAGCTCGTCACTTAGCTTTAATGCCATACGTGGCCGATTTATTAAAATAATATTAAACTAAAGTTGTTGGTTTCCGTTAAACGAACCTAACTTCTCAAATATAAGGACAACAACATGGAACTTATTTTAAAACAAGACGTACAGAATCTAGGATTTAAAGATGACGTAGTATCTGTAAAAGCTGGTTACGGTCGTAACTTTTTAATTCCTCAAGGTTTTGCTACTTTAGCAACTCCTTCTGCAAAAAAAGTATTGGCTGAAAACCTAAAACAAAGAGCACATAAAGAGGCTAAAATTGTTGATGACGCTAAGAAAATAGCTGAAGCATTGAAAGCACTTGAAATTAAAATTTTCGCAAAAGCTGGTGGAGAGAAACTTTTTGGTTCTATCACTAACATAGATATTGCTGAAGCTTTGGAAAAAGCTGGTAACTCTATCGAAAGAAAATTTATTACTAGCGGTATCGTAAAACGTACTGGTAAATATGCTGCAAGCATTAGATTACACAGAGATGTTGTAGTTGAATTACCATACGAAATTGTTGCTGAAAAGTAATAGTTTTAATTTATAATATGAAATCCCGATGTAAATCGGGATTTTTTTGTTTAAAAGAAATAATAATTAATTAGACTTAAAGTTATTTGCACAAAGCATCTTGCTTAAAGCTTATAGCGTAAGGCATAAAGCCTAAAAAAAAAATGAAATACGCAAGATTAACAAAAGAACAATTTGATGAATTAAACGCTGAATTTGCAAGCTTTTTAGGAACGCAAGCAATAGACAAGGCTGAATGGGATTCGATCAAAATAAACAAGCCTGAGGTGGCTGAACAAGAGCTAGATGTGTTTTCTGATTTAATTTGGGAAGGTGTTCTTTCCAGAGCTGAATTTCTAGAGCACTTTTCTAAAAATCATATCTTTCTGTTTCAATGTTTTGATACACATGTTCAGTCGATAGTTTTGAAATCATTAGTTCCTGAAACTGATTTCTTGACAAAAGAAGGTTTGCAATGGCTTAGTGATAATATGTTTACTGAAACTATTGAAATGAAAGTTGGTAAAAAAGTTTTTACTGATGACCGTAATACTTCTATTTTTGAATTGATTCAACAAGGTGCATTTTTGAGCGATGGGCAATTATTTAAACAAATAAATACGATTATTGAGTCGTAATTTGTTCGTTTGCTTTATTGAATAAATAGGACTGATTTATATTCTAATTAGTATATTTTTTACGGTCCATATTTCTTTGATATCTTCAGAATCAATAGTTGTATTTCTGAAGAAAGCATTATCATTGCTTAAAGTAAAATTATTTTCTAGAGGACTATCATTAATTACTCTATTAATAATTAGTCCTTTAGTTTTACTTATTATTACTACAATAGCATTCTCTTCAATAGACTTTATATCTGTAATTTCACAAACTACAAATGAATTTGCATTTATAGTTGGCTTCATGTTGTTGCTAACTATTTCAAATGCTCTGGAAATTTTGCTTTGAATAAAAGGAAAATGGTATTGGGGTAAACTGTTTAATAAATCTTCATTTCCAAGACAATATTCAAACTGAATCTCTCTTTTTATTAAAGGGGTATTGTTAAGGGTTATATTATCTGTTTTTTCGCTGTAGGTTTTTTCTGAAAGTATTTTATTTAGGTCAATTTCGTAAAGATTGCAAATTGAGATTATTGCACTATAATCTAATGTATCTCTTTTTTTCCATGTAGAGATAGTATTTGGTTTGATATCCAATAGTTTAGATAGCTCTATGTCGGTGTTTATTTGTAAAGCCTTTTTTAACCTTTTTAAGATTAAATTCGCATTTAGTGATTTTTTAGCTTGCATATTCAAAAAAAGATTTTTACATTTATGAAATATTAATCATTGAACGATTGTTAATTAATCTTTAATACTATCAATTAAATAGTTGAAAAAGGCTAATTACTTTAAATTTTAAGTTAATATCTTAAAATTTAAATTCATTGCTCAAATCACATAACGCCGAAACTCAGATATAATTCTGATTAAGTATAGATAGGTTATTTTATATAGAATCAGGGTATTCTAATATCAAATGTGGAGCAATATATAAAAAAAAATGATTATTTATTATTATTCTAATTTGTTTTTCTGTCATAAAATAATATAATACCACATAGTAGCATGAAGACTTTTAAAATGGGTCTTTAAATAAAAAAATTTTTGTACGTTTTTGTCAATTATTATTTAATATGGATGCTTATGGAATATATAATTACTTTTTTCAGAAGAAATAGATTCTTCCCTTATTTATTTCTTGTTTCATTATCGTTCAATCAAAAAATTAATGTTATATCATTTTTTGCTTCCACAAGCAAGAAAGATCTTTCCCTGTTTGATAATTTTATAAATCAACTGACTCTTCTTGTTTTTAAGATAAATAATCAGTTTGGTCAATGTAGCAATAATTATCGATGCTATTTATTCTATAACAATACATAATAGTATTATTAATTGAGTCTTTAATCCCCCTAAAGCACATTTCGACTGCTCAAGTATTGGTTATCAAATCTATTTTTGATTGAATTTATAATAGATTTTAATTTTCACATTTCTGTAGGATTTATTTCTTATAATTATTTGTGTGGATTTATTCTTAATACTTAAAATCGTCGAATTAAATTTTCTAGTTTTTATTTTATGGATGTATATAAATACATCACATACAGGTTTTTATTGCCTTATGCTAACTAAAATAATGAAAGTAGAATTCCAAATAAATACATTAATCTCCTAAAAAATATTTTTATGAAATTAAAACCTACTTTAAACGACTATTGCAAGCAACTTTCTTTTTTTAAGATCTATTTGACTTTTGTTTTTTGTCGAATTAGGGAATCTTATACTTCTTCGCGAATTGAGTTTGCAACAAATTCGGAGTAATTTTTATAGACTTTAAAATTAATTTATTTTCAGAGCATTAGAATGTTTATCTGATGGTTTGTTAGTACAGCTATATTTAATAATCTCTTTTTTTTAGCTATGAGATTATGGACGATATCGCTTATTTACCATAATTGGAATTTATTTATCACTTTATTAATCTCTCAGGAATATGAAAACATTTTTCTTAACAATAAAAAAGGGGGCATTTCTGCAAAATTATTTGTGGTTGTTTTTGATATTAATTCCCTTTTCGAGCTCATTCTCACAAAATTTTTGCAGACCTGACTCACAGACTAATAGTGTAGGTGGGCTATTATGTGTAGGTATGAGTGTAACTACCCCAGATGATGCATTTGATGGAAACATGTCTACTTTTGCTTCTATATCAAATGTTTTAGGTTTAGCTTGTTTTGCGCAGGAGACCTTACATTTTAACCAAACGGCTAAAGCGGGTGACCAAATTGTCGTTTATTTTAATACTGGAAATGGAGTTTTGGACGCTGAGGTACTATCAAATGGAACTATTCAGGCAAAAAATGGAGTGGCTAATGTTGGGCCAGAAGTAGCGTTAAGCAACGGAATATTAAATCTCCAAATCTTAGATCCAGTAAACAACATAGGCGTTATAAAATATACATTACCTGGAGATGCAAATAGTGTACAAATTCAGAGTGGAGGACTTTTAAATGCATTTTTAAGTTTAAGAATATACGAGGTACGTTTGCAATTTGCTAAGCCTACAATTGTTGGAGGAAATACACAAGCAGTATGTTCTGGACAATCGATATCACTTACTGCTACTGCTGCGGCTGGTACTACACTTGCTTGGTACGATTCTCCTACATCGACTACAGCACTTTCTAATACGAATACTTTTACAACACCTGCTTTAACAGTTGCAAAAACTTATTATGTAAGTAGTTCAAGAAACGCAGGTTGCGAGAGCGATGAACGAGTTCCTGTAACTATAAATATTACAAACCCAGTATTACCGACTATAGATACTAGTGGCACTGTAATTTGTTCTACAGGGCCAACGCGGTCGACTACTTTATCGGTAATAAACCCAATACCAGGGACAATTTATTCTTGGTATAGTTCGGTAGGTGCTTTCATAGCTTCTGGTAATACCTTGACTAGGACAGTACCTATTGGAGTTTCTAACTTTTTTGTAGAAGCAGCTATTGGAGCCTGTAAAACACCTACAAGAACTCCTGTTAGTGTTACTTCGAATCCGGTTCCTGCAGATCCAATAGTATTAACACAAAGTGTATCGATACTATCTGGTCAAAATGCAACTTTAAGTGCCTCATCAACGGATCCAAGTGTTACTTTTGATTGGTATGATGCAGCTACGGGAGGAACTAAGTTATTCACAAACTCTCCTACATATACTACTCCTATATTAACTGCAAATAAAACCTATTATGTTGAGGCTGTTAGTGCAGCAGGAGGATGTGTAAGTGCAACTAGAGTTGCGATAAATGTTACTGTTTTAGCTAATCCATTAGGAGGTTGTTTGGATGCCAATAGTCAACAAACGAACCAAAATGGACTTTGTTTGTTATGTTCTTCAAGTAACCCTAACAATTCGGTTGATGGTAGTAGTAGCACTGCTGCCAGATTATCTGTACCTGTTGGTTTGATTAATGGTTGGATTCAGCAAACGTTACAATTTAATAATCCAGGTCAAGCTGGAGATGTTATTACGGTTGATTTAGAAATTCCAACCGGACTTTTAGACATAAGCGCCTTAAGTTATATTTCATTAGCGACTTATAACGGTGCTACTTATAATAATGACCGAATAGCTGTAAACAGTTCTCTTTTAAATATCCAATTATTAACAGGCAATCGTTTTAAAGCAAGTCTTACAGCAGGTTCTGCTTTTGATCGTGTTGAGATTAGACTAGGAGGTTTAGCTACTTTATTAACTAGTCTTGACATTTATGGTGCTTCGTATAAATTTAAAGCAAGAACTATAACTGGAAATACGACAATTTGTAACGGACAAGGGACAACCTTAACCTCTAGTGCATCTTTAGATGAAACAATTAAATGGTATGATGCTTTAACTGGAGGTACTCTATTAAGTAGTACTACTGCTTACACTACACCAGTTCTAACAGCAAATACTACTTATTATATTGAAGTTACTCGTAATGGTTGTGTAAATAGCGAGAGATTTCCTGTTGTTGTAACAGTAAATAATCCTGTTGCTCCAACAACGGTGGTAGCTAGCCCTGTAAATATATGTAGTGGACAAACTGCAACATTAACGGTTCAATCTCCAGTTGCGGGTACAGATTATAAGTGGTACAGCACAGCTTCTGGCGGGACTTCGTTATTTACAGGCACTTCATTTACAACACCAAGTTTAACAGCGACTACTAGTTATCATGTAGAGGCTGCGATTGGAAGTTGTTTGAGTGCAACCCGTACGCAAGTTACAGTTAATGTTAACCCTCGACCAGCAGTGCCAACTGTAGCATTATCTAATGTTTTTATCCAAGGTGGTCAAAGTGTTACTCTGGAGGTTTCAAATCCTGTGGGTGGCATAGATTATGATTGGTATGATGCTCCTACGAATGGAAATCTACTAGCGTCTGCTACAACTTCATACACGCCATCACCATCTTTAACAGTAAATAAAAGCTTTTATATAACTGCTAAAAGTACAGCAACAGGTTGTATAAGTGATACAAGAGCTGTTATTAATGTAATTATAAGTAATTCTATTAATTCTTGTTTATTGGCTAATTCACAAGTAACTTCCAGAGGGGGAACAACGAATTGTTTATTATGTGGCTCATCAAATGATGGTGATTCTGTTGATGGTAATAATTCAACTGCAGCTCATCTTTCAATACCTGTTGGTTTGCTAGGTGATTATATGCAACAAGTATTAAGCTTTCCTACTGTAGGTCAGGCTGGAGATATTATAGATGTTGAACTAGGGATTCCTGTTGGGCTTCTTGACATAAGTGCTCTTTCTAATATTAGTTTGCAAAGTTTTAATTCAGGTTTACCTAATTCTGATCAATCTAATATTAGCTCTCTTTTAAATGTTCAGATCTTAGGAGGAAATCGTTTTAGAGCGAGTTTCGTAGCAGCTGGAGCATTTACAAGTGTTCAGATTAAGTTAGAAGGATTAGCGACTTTATTAGCAGGGGTAGATATTTATGAAGCTTCTTATAGATATCCAAATGCTACAATAAATGGAGCAGCAACTCCAATTTGTGAAGGACAATCTACTACATTAACGGCTACGGCTACAGGTACACAAACATTTTCTTGGTATGATGTACCAACTGGAGGTACTGCTTTAGCAACTAATACGAATACTTATGCAACAGGAGCATTAACAGGAACTAAAATATTTTATTTAGAAGCCAGTCGTGGAGTTACACCGTGTCTGAATACTAATCGTCAGGCTATTACAGTAACAGTGTTGCCATTACCTACAGATGCTGATATTGCAATAACAACTCCTTTAACTGCTTCTTGTGCAGGAGTTGCTGTATTGACTCCAACAGCTACATTAGCGGGAGCAACATTTAAATATTATATAGATCAAAATAAAAGTTTAGAAATAGTGTCAGGAACAGTAGCGGGAGTAACGTACTTAAAAGATGCTACAACGGGAGCGTTAACGATTAGCGGACTTATTGCTTCTAACTCTCCTTATAAATATTATATTTCAGTACTTAATGGAGGTACTTGCGAAAATGTAAACGGAACTTTAAAAGAAGTTGTAGTAAATTATCCTGTAGGTTCAGCTTTAACAGTTACAGCAACTCTAGCTGGTTGTGCCAAAGTGAATTTAAAAGATGCTATCACAAATTTTGATACATCAGGAAATACAACATATACTTTCTATGATTTTTTAAATGCGCCGATTACAGATCAAGCGGCGACTAATATCACTATAGGTGGTGATTACTGGATTCAAGCCCAAACAGCTGGCGTTGATTGTCCATCTGTGAAAGAAAAAGTAACAGTTACAATTAATCCATTACCAACTTTAACAGTAACAACAAATTCTCAAGTTGTTAATAAAGGAGATTCAGTAGCATTAGTTGCAACGTCTAATGGAACTATAACTTGGTATGATCCAGCAGGAAATCCTATACCATCAAATAATACAGGCGCGCTAAATACTGTTGGTGTTTTTACTTATACAGTAATTGCGAGTAACGGAACTTGTACAGCTACTCAGACTATTACAATTACTGTTATAGATCCTGCTAGTTGTGATCCGTTATTAGAAAGAGAATATGCTACGACACAACAATGGTCAACTATTATTACCGGAGGTGTTACAAATGCAGCTAATGGTGCAGATGGTAACCCTAAAACATATTCAACAATAACAACTGGCATAGGACTTTTGGGTATTGGAACTACATGGCAAAATTTACAATGGCCTACAACTATTGCAAAAGGAACTCCAGTTACAGTTAAGTTAGGTGCGGAGTATAGCGGGGTAGCATTAGGACAAGGCGTTACAGTGATAGGAACTAAACGTGATGGTCTAGGGAACCCAATTGATATTGGAACTTTACAATCGGTATCTGGATCATTATTGAATTTATTATCTGGTCAAAACTCATTTGAATATACATTTGTTCCATCAGATATTTCAGGGCCTAAAGCTTATGACGGTATTCGTGTACAAATGGGATCAATCTTAGGTATAGCACAAAATATTAATGTGTATGATGCTTATTATGATAAAACTGTTACTCAGATAACTTGTGGACAAGGAGATATCGAAGATGTTTTCTTTGGTGTAAAAGAAATAGGTGTTGGAGCATTGACAGCTACTGTTGGAGTTTCGAATGCATGGAACATAGCTGATAATGATGTAGCAACTTATGCTACAATGTTTAGTGGAGTAGGGGTTCTTGCTGCAGCACAGCTTACAGCAACTTTTAGAACGCCATCTATGGTTGGAGATAGTCTTAGAATAATAATTTCTAAACCAGGAACAGTCTTAAATCTTAATTTACTTACTGGATTTAATATCCAGCTTTATTTAGGAAATACTGCTGTTGGAGCTCCTATCCTAAACAATAGTAGTTTATTGACTTTAAAATTACTTTCGGGAGATACAATGGCAATGACAATTTTAGCTCCTCAAACTCAACCATATGATAGAGTTACAATATCTTTTGGAGGTGTTGTAAGTGTATTAGATCAACTTAGAGTTCATAATATCGATCGTGTAACAAATACCAAAGTCATTGGAGGAGATGATGATAATAACGTCACGGTCTGCCCCGGTAGCACTATAACATTACAAGTACCTCCGGCAAATTGTTCAACCTATAAATGGTATGATTCACCAACAGGAGGAAATTTCCTCGCCGATGGACAAACATATACAATTCCAGCTACATTGGCTGCTGGTACATATAAATATTATATTCAGCCAATTCGTTACGGTTGTCCAGCTCTAGCAAGAGGTGTAGTAACTGTAATCGTTAGACCAACAACTCCTGTAAACATAATAGAAGATGTGAAAATTAATGGTGGAACTGAAACTATCATTTGTGCCGGAGATGGTAAAGTTAAGTTAGAGGCAGTTTTAGCTGCTACTCCAGTACTTACTAGTGTGGTATATCACTGGTATAGTTTTGATGGAACAAATAGTAATTTAATTGTAGGAGAAACAGCTTCAGTATTAAATCTAACTGGATTAACAGCTGGAACTTATACCTATTATTTAGGAGTTAGTTCAGATCAATATTGTGAGACTGCCCCTGGAGATAGAAAACAAATTACATTTACAATTTTACCAAATTCTCTTGTAACCGATATTACAGTAAATAATGATTCTGTTTGTCATAACACAGATGCTGTATTTACACCAGAGAGTACTTTAACAAATCCTAAATTCTTTTGGTATTTTGACGCTAATAAAACACAGCCTATTCCAAATGGACCAGGACCTGTTATTATTGCAGGTGTAACTTATACAACTAGCAGTCTAGGAGTTTTAACAGTTTCGGGATTAACAGCACTTATGAGTCCTGTTACTTACTATGTTGCAGTATCAAGTGATAATACATGTGAGAATAAAGAAGGAGAATTGAAAGCGGCTACAGTAACAATAAGCAGTCCAGCAACTCCAACAACCAATGACGATACTCAGGATTTCTGCTTGGCCAATAATCCAACAGTTGCGAGTCTTCAGGTTAATGAACCAAACGTTGTTTGGTACGATTCTCTTATAAGTACAACTCCATTGTTGGCAAGTACTCCATTGACAAGTCAAGCGTATTACGGTGCTATTTCTATTCCTATAAAAACAAATCCAATAGAAGTATATTGTGAAAGTGCAGTTAGACTAGTTGTAACGGTAACAATAACTGATCCAGCTAAACCAACAACTAACGATGATACTCAAGATTTCTGTTTGGCAAATAACCCAACAGTGGCAAATCTTCAGGTAAACGAAACAGGAGTTGTTTGGTACAGTTCACTAGTGAGTGTAACACCATTAGATCCAACGACAGTTTTAGCCAATGGAGAATATTATGGAGCAATCCTAGATCCAGTAACAGGTTGTGTAAGTTCCGTAAGATTATTGGTAACGGTAACGGTAACAGATCCAGCTAAACCAACAACCAATGATGATACTCAAGATTTCTGTTTGGCAAATAACCCAACAGTGGCAAATCTTCAGGTAAATGAAACAGGAGTTGTTTGGTACAGTTCATTAGTAAGTGTAACACCATTAGATCCAACGACAGCTTTAGCAAACGGTACATATTACGGAGCAATCCTAGATCCAGTAACAGGTTGTGTAAGTTCCGTAAGATTATTGGTAACGGTAACAGTAACAGATCCAGCTAAACCAACAACTAACGATGATACCCAAGATTTCTGTTTGGCAAATAACCCAATAGTTGCTAATCTTCAGGTAAACGAAACAGGAGTGGTTTGGTACAGTTCACTAGTAAGTGTAACGCCATTAGATCCAACGACAGCTTTAGCAAACGGTACGTATTACGGAGCAATCCTAGATCCAGTAACAGGTTGTGTAAGTTCAGTAAGATTATTGGTAACGGTAACGGTAACAGATCCAGCTAAACCAACAACCAATGATGATACTCAAGATTTCTGTTTGGCAAATAACCCAACAGTTGCTAATCTTCAGGTAAATGAAACAGGAGTTGTTTGGTACAGTTCACTAGTAAGTGTAACACCATTAGATCCAACGACAGCTTTAGCAAACGGTACGTATTACGGAGCAATCCTAGATCCAGTAACAGGTTGTGTAAGTTCAGTAAGATTATTGGTAACGGTAACAGTAACTGACCCAGCTAAACCAACAACTAACGATGATACTCAAGATTTCTGTTTGGCAAATAACCCAACAGTTGCTAATCTTCAGGTAAACGAAACAGGCGTTGTTTGGTACAGTTCACTAGTAAGTGTAACACCATTAGATCCAACAACAGCTTTAGCAAACGGTACGTATTACGGAGCAATCCTAAATCCGGTAACTGGTTGTGCAAGTTCAGTAAGATTATTGGTAACGGTAACGGTAACTGATCCAGCTAAACCAACAACTAATGACGATACTCAAGATTTCTGTTTGGCAAATAACCCAACAGTTGCAAATCTTCAGGTAAACGAAACAGGAGTTGTTTGGTACAGTTCATTAGTAAGTGTAACACCATTAGATCCAACAACAGCTTTAGCGAACGGTACGTATTACGGAGCAATCCTAGATCCAGTAACTGGTTGTGCAAGTTCCGTAAGATTATTGGTAACGGTAACAGTAACTGATCCAGCTAAACCAACAACTAACGATGATACTCAAGATTTCTGTTTGGCAAATAACCCAACAGTTGCTAATCTTCAGGTAAACGAAACAGGCGTTGTTTGGTACAGTTCACTAGTAAGTGTAACGCCATTAGATCCAACAACAGCTTTAGCAAACGGTACGTATTATGGAGCAATCCTAGATCCAGTAACTGGTTGTATAAGTTCAGTAAGATTATTGGTAACGGTAACAGTAACTGATCCAGCTAAACCAACAACTAACGATGATACTCAAGATTTCTGTTTGGCAAATAACCCAACAGTTGCCAATCTTCAGGTAAACGAAACAGGAGTTGTTTGGTACAGTTCACTAGTGAGTGTAACGCCATTAGATCCAACGACAGCTTTAGCAAACGGTACGTATTACGGAGCAATCCTAGATCCAGTAACAGGTTGTGTAAGTTCCGTAAGATTATTGGTAACTGTAACTGTAACTGATCCAGCTAAACCAACAACTAATGATGATACTCAAGATTTCTGTTTGGCAAATAACCCAACAGTTGCCAATCTTCAGGTAAACGAAACAGGAGTTGTTTGGTACAGTTCACTAGTGAGTGTAACGCCATTAGATCCAACAACAGCTTTAGCCAACGGTACGTATTACGGAGCAATCCTAGATCCGGTAACAGGTTGTGTAAGTTCAGTAAGATTATTGGTAACGGTAACAATAACAGATCCAGCTAAACCTACAACTAACGATGATACCCAAGATTTCTGTTTGGCAAATAACCCAACAGTTGCCAATCTTCAGGTAAACGAAACAGGCGTAGTTTGGTACAGTTCATTAGTAAGTGTAACACCATTAGATCCAACGACAGCTTTAGCCAACGGTACGTATTACGGAGCAATCCTAGATCCAGTAACAGGTTGTGTAAGTTCAGTAAGATTATTGGTAACGGTAACAATAACTGATCCAGCTAAACCAACAACTAACGATGATACTCAAGATTTCTGTTTGGCAAATAACCCAACAGTTGCCAATCTTCAGGTAAACGAAACAGGAGTTGTTTGGTACAGTTCACTAGTAAGTGTAACACCATTAGATCCAACAACAGCTTTAGCCAACGGTACGTATTACGGAGCAATCCTAGATCCAGTAACAGGTTGTGTAAGTTCAGTAAGATTATTGGTAACGGTAACGGTAACTGATCCAGCTAAACCAACAACTAACGATGATACTCAAGATTTCTGTTTGGCAAATAACCCAACAGTTGCCAATCTTCAGGTAAACGAAACAGGAGTTGTTTGGTACAGTTCACTAGTAAGTGTAACACCATTAGATCCAACAACAGCTTTAGCCAACGGTACGTATTACGGAGCAATCCTAGATCCAGTAACAGGTTGTGTAAGTTCAGTAAGATTATTGGTAACGGTAACGGTAACTGATCCAGCTAAACCAACAACTAACGATGATACTCAAGATTTCTGTTTGGCAAATAACCCAACAGTTGCCAATCTTCAGGTAAACGAAACAGGAGTTGTTTGGTACAGTTCATTAGTAAGTGTAACACCATTAGATCCAACGACAGCTTTAGCCAATGGTAGGTATTACGGAGCAATCCTAAATCCGGTAACTGGTTGTGCAAGTTCAGTAAGATTATTGGTAACGGTAACGGTAACTGACCCAGCTAAACCAACAACCAATGATGATACTCAAGATTTCTGTTTGGTAAATGACTCTAAAGTGTCAGATCTTCAGGTAAATGAAACAGGCGTTGTTTGGTACACTTCTCCTACTGGAGGAACCGCATTGGCACCAGAGACATTATTAACAAATGGAAGATATTATGGAGCGATACTAGACCCAATAACAGGTTGTGAAAGTAAAGATAGATTATTGGTAAGTGTAACAGTTAATGATGGACCAAAACCAACAACTACAAGAGCTACGCAAGACTTCTGTTTAACAGCTCTTCCAAGAGTTTCTGATTTACAAGTAAATGAAATAGGTATTGTTTGGTATAATGTTGAAACAGGCGGAACACCATTAGCAACAGGAACATTATTGGTAGCGGGAACCTATTATGCATCTTTAAAAGATCCAATTACAGGTTGTGAAAGTAAATTACGATTGGCAATACCAGTCACTTTCACAGGAAATGCTACAGCTACAATAACAGAAAGTAAAGTAGCGCCATGTGTTTTTGATGAAATTACGTATACAACTTTAAGCGGAATGTCTAACTATAATTGGACAATCACAGGAGGAGGAGCCGTAACAAGTGGAGGAACTGCTACAGATAATTTTGTAACTGTTACCTGGCCAGCAATAGGACCAGCAAGTGTAAATGTTTCCTATACTAATCTATGTAATGAGACAAATAGTAAATTACTAACTCTTGCTGTTGCAACTTGTTCAGATATAACAATGAGCAAAACGGTAGATAATCCAACTCCTAACATTAATGATAAAGTAACTTTTACAATAACAGTAAATAATGTAGGATCAGGAAACTTTATAGATACAATAGTTAGCGAAATTTTGCCAACAGGATATGACTTTATAAGCGCACAAACTACTACTGGAACCTATAGTAATATAACTGGAGCATGGAATATTCCAGTACTAAATGCTAATGAAAGCGCAGTACTTACTGTAGTGGTTCAAGTATTACCTACAGGAAATTATTTAAATGTAGCTTCGATTGTAGTTTCAAATCCAATAGATTCGGATACAACCAATAATCATGGAGAAGCTTCAGTAAGCCCTGTATGTTTAGTAGTTTATAATGAATTTACTCCTAACAATGATGGTGCAAATGACGTTTTCAAAATAGATTGTCTTGAAAATTATCCAAATAATAGTTTGAATGTTTATAACAGATACGGAGCGTTAGTTTATAAACAAAATCATTATAATAATGATTGGGATGGAATAGCAAATGTATCAGGTGCAATTAATAAAGGAGATAAATTACCAGCGGGTACATATTATTATGTTCTAGACATTGGTGCAGATGGAATAGTTAAAACAGGTTGGTTATCTATTATTAGATAACCTCCTGTAACCATAAATCATCAAATTAAATTAACTGACTAAATAGTTATAATATGAAACTAAGTGTAAAAATTATAGAGGCTTATCTTTTAATATTTTTCGGATTTGCATCATTCCTTGCAAATGCACAACAAGATCCGCAATATACGCAGTATATGTACAACACAATGGTTATTAATCCCGCTTATGCAGGATCGACAGGCTATCTAGAAGCAGTATTGTTGCACCGATCCCAATGGGTTGGAATAGATGGTGCGCCGCAAACACAATCACTCTCTGTGCAAGCACCATTGAGAAATGAAAAAATAGGATTAGGTTTAAGTGTAGTTAATGATAAGTTAGGGCCATCAAACGAGCTATATTTAGATGGTAATTTTTCATATTCTTTGGCTTTGGGCTATGAAAAAAGACTTGCATTTGGATTAAGAGCAGGAATGCGAATGATGAATATAGATTGGTCAAAAGGCCGATATTATGATCCAAATGATGCACTGTTAAATACTAATATAAATAATGAGGTTAAGCCATCAATAGGAGCAGGGGTATATTATTATACAGACAGATGGTATGTAGGAGCATCAGTACCTAGTTTTATAAGAAGTGATTATTATAATGATATACAAGAATCGATAGATTATGACAGATTGCATTATTTTTTTATGGGAGGTTATGTATTTGATTTAAGTCCAAGCCTGAAATTCAAACCAGCAGTATTAGCAAAAGTAGTAAGTGGAGCACCAATTTCAGTAGATCTCTCAGCAAATTTTATGCTTCAGGAAAAAGTAGTATTGGGAGCCTCTTATCGTTTTGATGATTCAGTTAGTGCATTGGCAGGATTTCAAATATCACCAAGCTTTTATATCGGATATTCATATGACTATACAGTAACCAAATTGAATAAATACAATGATGGCTCTCATGAATTCATATTACGATATCAATTTCATAAAGACCCAAGAAAAATTAAATCTCCTAGATTCTTTTAAATATCTGACTTATGAAAAAATACTATATACTTAGTTTGCTATTTAGCTTCGTATCTGTTTTAGCGCAAACAAATTTAAAAAAAGCAGATGCCTTATTTAAAAACTATTCCTATGTAGATGCAGCAAAAGCATATGAAGAATGTTTAGAAAAAATAAAGAAGCCATCAGTTCAGACTTTAAAAAATGCAGCCGATTCATACTATTTCATTTCAGATAATCGAAATGCTTTAAAATGGTATCAAAAACTATATGAAATACAAGGAGATAATTTACCCGACATTTATTATCTAAGGTATATTCAGTCTATGAAGGGAGTAATGGATTACGATAATGCCGATAAAGTAACCAAAGAATACTTAAATAAAAAAGGAGATCAGAAAGAGATAGATAGATATATTTATCAAAAAAAATTACTAGATAGTTTATCAAAAGCTAAATCACTTTATACTATATCAAATAGTAATATCAATACGAATAAGTCTGATTTTGGGGCTACTTTTTATAATGATAAGGTAGTATTTACATCAGCAAGGGATACAACTAATTTTGATAAAAAACTATACAATTGGAACAAACAGCCATTCTTGAGTTTATATGTCGCTGAAAGAAATGCTGCTGATGGTAATTTATTTAATGAAACAATTTTTATACCAAATGTAATGTCTAAATACCATGAAGCTACGGTGGCATTTAGTTCGGATTGGAAAACAATGTATTATACAACAAACATACTAAAGAAGAATAAATTGGTTATAGATGAATCTAAAACCAATAATTTTCAAATTATAAAAGGAACAATAGAAGATAATAAATTGGTTAAAACCGAAAAAGTATTCTTTGATAGTGATAAGTATTCAGTAGGACATCCATGTTTAAGTGAAGATGGAAAAATGCTGTTTTTTGCTTCGGATATGCCAGGAGGTTATGGAGAAACCGATTTGTATGTAGTACGAATTGCTGATGATGGAACGATGAGCTCACCACAAAATCTGGGGCCTACTATTAATACAATTGGTAATGATGTTTTTCCTTTTTATAGAAATGGAGTTCTTTACTTTTCTTCAGATGGGCATTATGGATTAGGAGATTTAGATATATATGAGAGTAAACTATCAGAAGGATTGAATTTTTCGGTTCCTAGAAATTTAGGAGCACCAATAAATAGCAATAAAGATGATTTCTCATTTATAATCGATTCAAAAGATAATTATGGTTATATATCATCAAATCGTGCACAAGGAAAAGGAGATGATGATATTTATTACTTTACCAAAGGAAAACCAATCTGTAATCAACTTGTTTCTGGTAAAGCAATAAATACCAAAACGAAGAAAGGTTTAAATGATGTATTTATAATAGCTTATGATGTTTACGATGCTGTAATTTCCGAAACAAGAACCGATGCCGATGGGAATTATAAAGTAGAAGTTCCATGTAATAAGAGGGTAAAAATAACAGCTAATAAACCTAACTATAGTGGAGACGAAAAATATATCGAAACAACAAAAGATAACAATGCCGAAATAAAAGATGTGAACTTTTATCTTAGCAATTATGATGATTTAGTTGTGAAAAAAGATGGTGTTGAAAAAGTCGATATTAATCCTATTTTCTTCGATTATGATAAATCAAATATTAATCCTCAAGCAGCAGCTGAATTGGATAAAGTTGTATTTGTGATGCAAAAATTTCCTAAGATTAAAATTAAAATAGAATCACATACCGATTCCAGAGGTAAAGATGCTTATAATATGAAGCTTTCAGATGCCAGAGCTAAATCTACCCAAACTTATATTCTTTCTAAAGGTATTGAACCTTCAAGAATTGCAAGTGCAATTGGATATGGAGAAAGCCGATTGGTTAATAAATGTAGCAATGGTGTAAAATGTACTGAAGAAGAGCATCTTGCTAACAGACGATCAGATTTTATTGTAATAGAAAAATAATGTTCAAAAAACTTTATGAAAACCATTCTTAAAAGAGTGGTTTTTTTGTTTTTAATTATACTTTTGAATGTCTATTTTAGACAAACTTTTCTAGGATAATAAAAGACAATCGAATTATAATAAAATATGAATATTCAGGATTCCATACAAGCTTTAAGAGATGAATTAAACGTACATAATTACAATTATTATGTGCTTGATAATGCTACAATATCAGATTATGAATTTGATTTGAAATTAAAGCAGCTTCAAGAATTAGAAGATCAGCATCCAGAATTTTTTGATGAGAATTCGCCAACACAGCGAGTTGGAGGTACAATAACCAAAAATTTTCAGACAGTAGCTCATGAATATCGTATGTATTCATTAGATAACTCTTATTCAAAAGAAGATTTAGTCGATTGGGAAACCAGAGTTCAAAAAGTATTAGGAAATGTTGATTTGCAATATACCTGCGAATTAAAATATGATGGAGCTTCGATAAGTATTACTTATGAAGATGGAAAATTAAAACGCGCAGTTACCCGAGGAGATGGATTTCAAGGAGATGACGTAACAAATAACATCAAAACAATAAAATCGATTCCATTACAATTAAAAGGAAATTATCCACCTGTTTTTGCAATCCGAGGAGAAATAATTTTGCCATTTGCAGGATTCGAAAAAATGAATCAGGATTTAATCGAAATAGGAGAAACACCTTATTCGAATCCAAGAAATACAGCCTCGGGAAGTTTAAAATTACAAGATAGTGCAGAGGTTGCTAAAAGGCCATTAGAGTGTTTGCTTTATTTTGTGACAGGAAATAATTTACCTTTTTCCTCACAGTTTGAAGGATTAGAACTAGCGAGAAAATGGGGGTTTAAAGTACCAGTTGAAGCAAAATTGGCTAATAATTTACAAGAAGTATTCGACTTTATAGATTATTGGGATGAGCATCGTCATGAATTACCATATGAAACTGATGGAGTAGTAATAAAAGTAAATAGTATTCAACACCAGGAAGAGTTAGGATATACAGCAAAATCGCCGCGTTGGGCAATTGCATATAAATTCAAATCAGAACAGGTTTCGACCAAATTAAACTCGATTTCGTATCAAGTAGGAAGAACAGGAGCAATTACTCCAGTAGCAAACCTAGAGCCAGTACAATTGGCAGGAACAATCGTAAAACGAGCATCTTTGCATAATGCCGATCAAATAGAGAAATTAGATATTAGAATAAATGATACTGTTTTTGTAGAAAAAGGAGGAGAAATCATTCCGAAAATCATCGCTGTCGATTTAACGCAACGTCCAGCAGATGCAGAACCGACAAAATATATTACACATTGTCCAGAATGTAATACCGAATTAGTTAGATCAGAAGGAGAAGCAAATCATTACTGCCCTAATTTTTACGGATGTCCACCACAGATTATAGGTAGAATCCAGCATTATATTTCAAGAAAAGCAATGGATATTGAAGGACTTGGAGGAGAAACCGTAGCATTACTTTTTAATAATGGTTTAGTTCATAATTACGCCGACTTGTATGAGTTAACCGTAGAACAAATTTTGCCTTTAGAGCGAATGGCTCAGAAATCGGCAGAAAATCTAGTAAAAGGAGTAGAGAATTCTAAAAAAATCCCATTCGAGAGTGTTTTATTTGCACTCGGAATTCGATTTGTAGGAGAAACAGTAGCCAAAAAATTAGCCAAACATTACAAAAATATTGATGCATTGAGCCAGGCTACTTTAATGGATTTGGTTTTAGTAGATGAAATAGGAGAGCGTATAGCAAAGAGCGTGATAGAATTTTTTGAAAATGAAGAGAATAAAAAAATTATTGAGCGCTTAAAAGGTTATGGAGTTCAATTTGAGATAGTAGAAAAAATAAACCCTAATGCAACTACCAAATTTGAAGGAAAGACTTTTGTCGTTTCAGGAGTATTTTCTAAATTCTCAAGAGATGATATCAAAAAAACGATTGAAGACAATGGAGGGAAAGTAGGAAGTTCAATTTCTGCTAAAACTGATTTTGTTGTTGCCGGTGAAAATATGGGGCCAGCTAAATTAGAAAAAGCAAATAAATTAAATATCCCTATAATTTCAGAAGATGATTTTATAACAAAATTAAATGAAAGCTAATACACCGTCATTAATTCTTTACTTCTTAGCATTAATATTTGCTATTATCTTTGATTTCTTAAAGGAAGATTTTATAGGTATGTATGCAAAGGCAATCGTGGTACCTTCAATATTTATATATTATCTTATCACTACCAATTATAAGATAAATATAATTCAAGGATTTATTTTTGCATTTTGTTTTACAGGAGAAGTTTTTAATTTAATGGAGGTAGAAGCTACAGAGTTAGGTTCGCTTTTTTGCTTTTTATTAGTTTACTTGTTATTGTTAAGACTAATAATGGATGATTATCGAAAAATAAAATTAAGAAAAAACGACTATTTGCCAGTTGCAATAGTCGTTTTATTTATTGTATATCTGTTAGTGTCCGTTCTCGGGTTACAATACGAGAAAGTAGGCGAAAATCATTTTATTTATACCATTTACGGTATTGTATTGAGTGTGTTAGGTTGTATCTCATTCATTAGCTATATAACTAAAGGTACTTATCTAACTCTTTTGCTAACACTAATGACAACTTGCTTTATCTTCTCAGATATCTTTTTTATATTTAATCAATCTTTTGATCATTCAATAGTATTGGTGCTAATTCGAGATGTAACTCAAATGTTAGCTTACTATTTTATGGTAAAATATTTTATTCAAAAAAGAATTGAAAACATTAGAGTTAGACAATAATTGATTTTCCTTGTGAAGTTTTAGTCTTATTGTTGTCAAGATAAAAGTCTATTCTACCCACATTAATTCCGTAACATCCAACTTGATTAACTAAAACATCCTGTCCAGCTTTATTTTTTACAATAGTAGGTTTGTCAAGAAAAGTATGAGTATGCCCGCCAATTATTAAATCGATATCTTGAGTTAGTTCAGCTAATTTTAAATCACAAATTTTAGTAGCGTCATCACGGTATTTATAACCTAAATGTGATAAACAAATTACTAAATCACATTTCTGCTCTTTTTTAAGAATTCGAACCATATCATCTGCAGTTTCTACAGGGTCGTTATAAACAGTTTCTTTGTACATTAGTTTGTCTACCAATCCATCAAGCTGAATTCCAAGCCCAAAAACACCAATTTTAATACCATCTTTGTTGAAAATTTTATACGGTTTAACAAGACCGTCCATAGCGGTGTTTTTAAAATCGTAGTTAGAAGAGATAAACTCAAATGTAGCATGAGGCATTTGCGCATATAGTCCATCTACACCGTTATCAAAATCATGATTACCAATTGTAGAAGCATCATATTTCATCATGCTCATCAATTTAAATTCCAATTCTCCACCATAATAGTTAAAGTAAGGAGTTCCTTGAAAAATGTCCCCAGCGTCTAATAAAAGAACATTAGGGTTTTCTTTACGAATTGTATCAATTAAAGCAGCACGTCTTGAAACTCCACCCATATTTGCATTGCGGGGATCATCGGCAGGAAAAGGGTCAATATGGCTGTGAACATCATTGGTGTGTAATATAGTTATGTGTTTAACATCGGGAGATGTAAAGCTACTCATAGATAAACCCAAACTCAATAATGCTGTACTAGCAGCAGTTTTTTCAATAAAATCTCTTCTTTTCATTTTAATTTATTTTGCGGTAAAACGCTTGAACCCAAAGTTCTTCAATATTTTTTTAATAGTTTATTTTATTCTTGTTTAACTCGGATATCCTTAGGTACCGGAATTGTAGGAACAGATTTAAAATAATCAATAAGAATGTCTCGTAATTTATAATTTAAATCATATTTCTGAACGCTCTTTTTAAAGAAGTTCATGCTATCACCACCATTCGCTAAATAATCATTTGTGGCAACATAATAAATTTTATCTTTTTCGATAGGTTTCCCTTGAATTAAAATATTTATTGGAGTATTGTTTTTTGTGATAGTAAAAGACATTCCAGAAAGAGGATGAGGTTTTTTCTCAGCAATGAAATAATTAGCCAATTCTATAATTTGTTCCCCTTTTAAAGCCATAACAACAAGACTATTTTCAAAAGGCATAATTTCAAAAGCAGTTCTGGCAGTAACATTACCTTTAGGAAGTATTGCTCTTATGCCGCCGTGGTTAAGAAAGCAAATATCAATATCTTTTTTCTCTCTGGCTTTAAAAATTAAGTTTCCTCTTTGTAAGCATGCATCAGCCATTAAACAGCCAATAGTTGTTTGCAATTTTCCAGTGCTTTTGTCTAGTGTTTCAGGACAATAAGAAAGAACACTATCTAAATCCTTATTGATATGCTCTCTATAAGGTTTTATGAAATTCTCTATTTCAGGAGTTTGTTTCTCAGTACTTGTAATAGGAATTAGTTTTCCTTCAATTTTAGAAACTTGATACGTTTGTTTGCTACAAGAAACTCCAAAAAAAAGTGTTAAGAATATAACAAAAAGTTTCAAAAATCCGTTATACTTTTTTAGTTTTACCATCTTAAATGCGACTTAAATAATTAATTTTGTAATCTAGTAAAAGTACTATGTTTTTAAATTATATAAAGGTTTTTTTTGTAAAAAAATCATTAAATAAAAATCTTGATAATGTAAAAAAGAGTGCATTTACTACCGATATACAAACGGTTGGTTTACTTATAGATGGAAATGATTTTTCAAAAAAAGAAGCTTTGCTGACTGAATTGGTATCAAAAGGAATTGTTGAAAAGAATATTAAGATTGTTGTTTATAAAGACAAATTCGATAAAAAAGAGGCGTATACTTGTCCAACTTTTGGGATTAATCATCTTAATTGGCGCGGAGAGATTACCGAAAAATTTTTGAAAGACTTTATAAAGGAAGAATTCGATTTATTAATAAGTTATTATGATATCGAAAAACCAATGTTGATGCTCATAACACAAAATTCGAAAGCCAAGTTTAAAGTAGGTTTTGCAACAATCGATAAAAGATTAAATCGATTGATGATTAATACCAACGTTCGAGAATATAAAGTTTTCGTGAATGAATTATTTAAATATTTAAAAAACATTAAACCAAATACAATCTAATATGCAATCATTAATAGGAACAGGCGTTGCACTAGTGACTCCTTTTAAAGAAGATTTTTCAATTGATACAGAAGCATTACAAAGAATAGTTAATTTTTCTGTAGATGGAGGAGTTGAATATCTTGTAGTTATGGGTACAACTGCAGAAAATGCAACATTAACTCAAAACGAGAAGGAACTTGTTATTTCTACAATTGTTAATGCAAATAAAGGAAGATTACCTTTAGTATTAGGAGTAGGAGGGAATAATACAATGGAAGTTGTAGAAGAATTAAAAGCTAGAGATTTATCAGCTTTTGAAGCGATATTATCAGTGTCGCCTTATTATAATAGACCTACGCAAGAAGGAATTTATCAGCATTTTAAAGCAATAGCCGAAGCATCTCCAATACCAGTTATTTTATATAATGTTCCGGGAAGAACATCAAGTAATATGTTGCCATCAACAGTAGTACGTTTGGCAAATGATTTTAAAAATGTAGTTGCTATAAAAGAAGCTGCAGGTGATTTGGTACAAGCAATGCAATTGCTTAAAAATAAACCAAGTGATTTTCTCGTTATATCAGGAGATGATATGATTGCATTGCCGATGATTTTAGCAGGAGGTTCAGGGGTAATATCAGTTATTGGACAGGGTTTTCCAAAAGAATTTTCCGAAATGATTCGTTTAGGATTGAATAGAAAAGTAAATGAAGCATTCAAAACACAGTACTTTTTATCAGATTGTATTGATATGATTTTTGAGCAAGGTAACCCAGCAGGAATAAAACAAGTATTCAAATCACTTGGTATTGCTGAGAATGTTGTGAGATTACCGCTTGTAGCAGCCGATGAGTCACTTGCAAATCGTATTGATGAATTTGTTAAAAAAAGCATTAAATAAAAATAAAAAAGAAGGTATTTTATTATACTAAAAAATATTTTGTAGAAGCTAAATTAATAACTAAATTTGCCACCGAAACTTCGGTGTGGTTTTACTTGGATATAAGCATCCTGGGAATCATAATAAAAGTAAAAAAATGAAAAAAATAATATCTGTATTGTTTGTCGTTGTTCTTTTTTGTTCATGTAGTGATTATCAAAAAGCACTAAAAAAGGAAGATGTAGCAGCAAAATTCGAAGTGGCAACAAAAATGTATGAAGCTGGAAAGTACACTAAAGCAATTCGATTGTTTGAACAACTAGCAACATCATATAGAGGGAAACCTCAAGCAGAGAAATTGTTTTATATGTTTTCACAATCATATTATAAAACAAAACAGTATTATTTAGCAGGATATCAATTTGAAAGTTTCGCATCAGGATACCCGAGAAGTGAAAAAGTAGAAGAAGCAGCTTTTTTAGGAGCTAAAAGTTATTCGATGTTATCACCAGTGTATAGTCTCGATCAAACAGATACTAATAAAGCGATAGATAAGTTACAGGCTTTTATAGATAATTATCCAAATTCAGAGTATTTAGCAGAAGCAAATGCAAGTCTTAAAGTTCTGACTAATAAATTGGAGAAAAAAGCATATGAAAATGCAAAAGGATATAATACTATTTCAGATTTTAAATCAGCAATAGTAGCATTCGATAATTTTATTGGAGATTATCCTGGAACAGAATTCAAAGAAGATGCATTGTATTATAAATTTGATTCAGCATATCAGTTGGCAATAAACAGTATTTCTGCAAAAATGGAAGACCGTTTAAAAGTAGCTAAAACTGCATATTCGAATTTAATGAAATATAAAAGTGATACTCATTACAAGGTGAAAGCTGATGAGATGAATGAGAGAGTTGAGAAAGAGTTACAAAATTTTACTAAATAAAATAAAGTCATGGATTTAAAAAAGACGAATGCTCCAGTAAATACAATTACCTACAATAAAACTATTATTGAAGAGCCTACAGGTAATGTGTATGAAGCGATAACTATTATGGCAAAAAGAGCAAATCAAATTAATTCTGAAATTAAAAAGGAATTGACTGAAAAGTTAGAAGAATTTGCTACTTATAATGATAGTCTTGAAGAAGTTTTCGAAAACAAAGAACAAATTGAAGTTTCTAAATTTTACGAAAAATTGCCTAAACCACACGCTTTAGCAGTTCAAGAATGGTTAGATGGTAAAACATACCACAGAAATTCAAATAAATAATATAGTACCATGTCAGTTTTAAACGGTAAGAAAATTTTACTAGGAGTTTCTGGTGGAATTGCAGCCTATAAAACAGCATCATTAGTACGACTTTTTATAAAAGCAGGTGCCGAGATTCAAGTAATCATGACACCTGCTTCTAAGGATTTTGTAACGCCACTTACGTTATCAACCCTGTCTAAAAATCCTGTGCATTCCACTTTCTTTAATCAGGAAGATGAGAATGAAAAATGGAACAATCACGTCGAATTAGGGCTTTGGGCCGATTTGATGATAATTGCACCAGCTACCGCAAATACAATGTCAAAAATGGCAAATGGTACTTGCGATAATCTATTGATAGCAGTTTATTTATCGGCTAAATGTCCAGTTTATTTTGCACCAGCAATGGATTTGGATATGTATATTCATCCTTCTACTTTAGCGAGTTTTTCGTTGTTGAAGCAGTTTGGAAATACGATAATTCCTGCCGAGAGCGGGGAATTAGCCAGTGGTTTATCAGGAGAAGGTCGTATGGCAGAACCAGAAAATATAATTGCTTTTTTAGAAGCTGATTTAGAAAGTAAATTGCCGCTTAAAGGTAAAAAGTTTTTAATTACAGCTGGTCCAACTCATGAAGCAATAGATCCAGTTCGTTTTATTGGAAATCATTCCTCAGGTAAAATGGGATTTGATATTGCATCAGAAGCAGCAAACTTAGGTGCTTCGGTTGTGCTTGTTGCAGGGCCTACAAATTGTAAAGTAACAAACACGTCAGTAAAAGTAATTTCGGTAACATCAGCACAAGAAATGTATGATGCATGTCATGAGTATTACTCAGATGTAGATGTAGCAATTGCTGCAGCAGCTGTTGCAGATTATAAGCCAAAAACAGTAGCAGCTCAAAAAATAAAAAAAGCTTCAGAAGATTTTACTATAGAGCTGGAAAAAACAAAAGATATCTTATTGTCATTAGGTAAAATAAAGAAAAATCAGTTTTTAATTGGTTTTGCTTTAGAAACTGAAAATGAAATTGAGAATGCAAAGCTGAAAATTCAGAAAAAAAACTTAGATTTGATAGTTCTAAATTCTTTACAGGATGAAGGAGCAGGTTTTGGAGGAAAAACAAATAAAGTAACTTTTATTGATAAGTTTTTTGCCATTGAACCAATGGAATTAAAATCCAAAGAAGCAGTTGCAACTGATATTTTAAATAAGGTGATAAAGCATTTTCATGAATAAAATACTTACTTTTTTGTTGTTTTTATCTTTTGGCCTCATGCAGGCACAACAGTTAAATTGTACTGTAACTGTAAATTCGCAGATGCTTCCTAATGCAAACCAACAAGTTTTTAAAACATTACAAACAGCATTGAGCGAATTTGTAAATAATACAGATTGGACAGGGAGTACATTAAAACAAAATGAAAAAATAAACTGTTCGATGTATTTAACTATTACGTCAAATAATTCAGATCAGTTTTCAGGAACAATACAAATACAATCCTCACGATTAATTTATAATTCGACATATTCATCTCCGGTTTTCAATTTTAATGATAAGGATTTAAATTTTAGATATACCGAATTTGAAAATTTATTGTACAATCCAAATGTTTTCGAATCAAATCTTGTTTCTATAATGACATTTTATAGTTATATGATTTTAGGAATGGATGCAGATACTTTTATGCCAGCATTAGGAACTCCATTTTTTGAAACTGCTCAAAATATAGCCAATGTTGCTCAACAAGGAGGATTTAAAGGATGGAGCCAGACAGATGGAGTACAAAATCGTTATTTCTTGATTAATGATATGGTCGCGCCAACATATAATGATTTAAGACAGTGTGTTTACGGGTATCATACAGGTTTAGATGTAATGAATCAGGATTTAAAATTGGCAAAGGAAAAAATTAAAACTTCGTTATTGCTTTTAGGAAAATTAAATGCAACGAAACCCAATGCTTTTTTAACGCGAGTATTTTTTGATGCAAAATCAGATGAAATTGTGTCTATATTTACAGGAGGACCTAGTGTTTCTATAACAGATTTAGTAGAGAATTTAAATAGAGTTTCGCCAATGAACTCTACCAAATGGGGGCAGATTAAATATTAAGCATTCAGGTTAAGTCTGTTTATTTCCAAAACTTATTATTACAAAAAAAGAGATATGATTACTTCATTGTCAATAAAAAATTATGCACTGATTGAAAAATTATCAATTGATTTTTCAAAAGGATTTTCTATAATCACTGGTGAAACAGGAGCAGGGAAGTCGATAATATTGGGAGCATTAGGCTTAGTTTTAGGTAAAAGAGCCGATTTGACTTCGTTGAAAAATAAAGAAGAAAAATGCGTTATCGAAGCACATTTTAAAATTTCGAAATATAATCTAGAAACCTTTTTTGAAGCTAATGATTTAGATTACGAAGACGATACAATAATAAGACGCGAAATTTTGCCTTCGGGAAAATCACGTGCATTTATAAATGATAGCCCAGTAAACCTTCAGGAGTTGCAAGAATTGAGTTTGTATTTAATAGATATTCATTCACAGCAACAAACACAGGAGTTATCAGAAGAAAGCGTGCAGTTTCAAATTATTGATGCGATTGCAAATAATTTGAGCGTTATTACAGATTATCAGAATGTTTTAAAAGGATATAAGTCAGATAAAACAAAACTGAATGCACTGCTTAAAAAACAAAGTGAATCTACCAAAGAACAAGAGTATAATACTTTTCTTTTAAATGAATTAGTTGCGGCGCAATTAAAATCAGGTCAACAAGAAGAGCTAGAAGAAGAATTTGAAAAGCTTAACAATGTTGAGATTATCAAAGAATCATTAGATAAGTCTTTGGCTATAGCCAATGAAGAACAATTTGGAGTAATCCAAAGTTTAAATGAAATAAAAGCTTCGTTACATAAAATTGCTACTTTTTCTACAGAATACGGAGCTTTTTTTGAAAGAATAACAAGTTTGGCAATTGACTTTGATGATGTGTCGGGCGAATTGCAAAAGGCATCAGAAAAATTATTGAATGATCCCGCGCAACTTGATTTTATTAGTCAGAAATTGCAAGTTATTTATAATTTGCAAAAAAAGCATCAAGTAGCTACAGTAGATGATTTGATTGAAATTCAAACGAAATTAGAAAATTCAGTTCTTGAATTAGGTAATATCGAAGAGGAAATAGCAAAATTAACTGCTTCTATCGAGCAAAAAACAAATGAGCTGGATGCTTTTGCTAGCAAAATTCATGAAAACAGAATTGCTGCGATTCCATTATTATCAGATAAGTTAATAGCAATATTAGAAACATTAGGAATGCCAAATGTTCGTTTTAAAATTGATATTAATTATGGAGATACTTATTACCAAAATGGAAAAGACGAACTTCAGTTTTTATTCTCGGCAAATAAAGGAACTGACTTCGGTTTGCTTAAAAAAGTAGCTTCGGGAGGAGAAATGTCACGTATCATGCTTGCTGTAAAAGCAATTTTAGCGCAATATTCTAAATTACCAACATTAATTTTTGATGAAATTGATACAGGAGTTTCAGGAGAAATAGCTGTTAGAATGGGAGAGATTATGAAAGAGATGAGTCAGCAAATGCAAATTTTTGCAATAACCCATTTACCACAAATCGCAGCTAAAGGAGATTCTCATTTTAAAGTGTTTAAGTCGACTGTAGATGATGATACGCAATCAGAATTAAAACTTTTATCTCAAGAAGAACGAGTTGTAGAAATAGCTCAAATGCTGTCAGGGTCAGTAGTTTCGGATTCGGCTTTAAATCATGCTAAAGCCTTGCTGAACTAAAAAAATGAGTTATATTTGTCAATTAAATTATTCAGTCATACCAAGTGAAAATAGGTAGTTAAATACCATCATTTTATAAAATAAAAATAAAAAACAGTTCCAAAATTATGATTATAGAACCAAGAATGAGAGGATTTATTTGTTTGACATCTCACCCAAAAGGATGTGAACAAAATGTAAAAAATCAAATAGAATACATAAAATCTAAAGGGCCAATTGAAGGAGCTAAAAAAGTATTAGTAATTGGAGCTTCAACAGGTTTTGGATTGGCTTCTAGAATTACAAGTGCATTTGGATCAAATGCAGCTACAATTGGAGTATTTTTTGAAAAACCACCAGTTGAAGGAAAAACAGCTTCACCAGGATGGTATAACTCAGCGGCTTTTGAAAATGAAGCTCATAAAGCAGGTTTATATGCTAAAAGTATCAATGGTGATGCTTTCTCTAATGAGGTTAAACAACAAACAATAGACTTGATTAAAGCTGATTTAGGTCAGATTGATTTAGTAATTTATAGCTTAGCTTCCCCAGTTCGTTTGCATCCAGTTACAGGAGTATTGCATCGTTCAGTTTTAAAACCAATTGGAAGTACATTTACAAATAAAACAGTTGATTTTCATACAGGAAATGTAACAGAAGTTTCTATTGAGCCATGTACAGAAGAAGAAATTGCAAATACTATTGCAGTAATGGGTGGTGAAGATTGGTCAATGTGGATGGATGCATTGAAAAAAGAAAACCTATTAGCTTCAGGAGCTACAACGGTTGCTTATTCGTATATAGGACCATCTTTAACTGAAGCAGTTTACCGTAAAGGAACAATTGGTCGTGCTAAAGATGATTTAGAAGCTACAGCATTTGCTATCACAGATAGTTTGAAAGATCTAGGAGGAAAAGCATATGTTTCAGTAAACAAGGCATTGGTTACACAAGCGAGCTCAGCTATTCCGGTTATTCCTTTATATATCTCATTATTGTATAAGATTATGAAAGCCGAAGGACTTCATGAAGGATGTATCGAGCAAATTCAACGTTTGTTCCAAGATAGATTATATACTGGAAAACCAATTCCTACAGACGAAAAAGGAAGAATTCGTATTGATGATTGGGAAATGCGTGAAGATGTTCAGGAAAAAGTGGCTAAATTATGGTTAGAAGCAACTACAGAAACTTTACCTGCAATTGGTGATTTAGCTGGGTATAGAAACGATTTCTTAAACTTATTCGGATTTGAATTTGAAGGAGTAGATTATAAGGCAGACACAAATGAAGTAGTTGGAATAGAAAGTATAGCTTAAACCAGCAAAAAAGATATAATTATTTAAAACCATCAACTCAAAGTTGGTGGTTTTTTTATGGATATAACTTATCTTTGTTAAAATTTTACAGTTAAAATAAATACTACCTTAATACCACATACCTAATTATGGTGTTTTCTTTAATTATACCAGTGTATAATCGTCCTGACGAAGTTGATGAGCTATTAGAAAGCTTGCAGTTATCTGAATATAAAGAGCCTTTTGAAGTCGTGCTTGTAGAAGACGGCTCAACATTACGATGCGATGATATAGTTCAAAAATATCAAGGAAAATTAAATATATCCTATTATTTTAAAGAGAATTCAGGACCTGGTGATTCTAGGAATTACGGAATGCGAAAAGCATTAGGTGATTATTTTATCATTTTTGACTCGGATTGTATTATTCCTCCCAATTATTTAGTAGAAGTAAATAAGGCATTAAAAGAAGATTATGTAGATTGTTTTGGAGGACCAGATAGAGCATTAGATAGCTTTTCGGACATCCAGAAAGCAATTAATTTTGCTATGACATCATTTCTTACCACAGGAGGAATAAGAGGAGGTTCAGAAAAAATAGGGAAGTTTCAGCCACGAAGCTTTAATATGGGGTTATCTCGAAAAGGATTTGAAGCATCAAAGGGATTTGGCAATATTCACCCAGGAGAAGATCCGGATTTGTCAATACGTTTATGGAATTTAGGTTTCGAAACTAGACTTTTCTCTAATGCTTACGTATATCATAAACGAAGAATAGATTGGGATAAGTTCTCAATTCAGGTTAATAAATTTGGAAAAGCGAGACCAATACTTAATAGTTGGTATCCACAGTATAATAAACTTACTTTTTTCTTCCCAACAATTTTTATTTTGGGGCTTCTTATGGCAGTTATATTACTGATTTTTAACATTGATTTACTGTTGCAATTGTATTTTGTTTACTTTATTATGATATTTATTGTATCGACGGTTCAAAATAAGAATTTGAAAATTGGTTATTTATCAGTTATTGCGGTTTGGAAACAGTTTTATGGTTATGGAATTGGCTTTTTAGAATCATTTATTAAGGTAATTATTTTAAAGAAAAAACCTCAAGAAGCTTTTCCGGGATTATTTTTTAAGATTTAATATGACAAAAATAATAGGTTTAACAGGAGGTATTGGTAGTGGTAAAACTACCATAGCAGGCTATTTTGAAGCAATGGGAATTCCTGTTTATATTGCCGATGATGCAGCCAAAAAGGTAATGCAGTCTAATGAAATAATTACAGCAATACAGGCAACATTTGGAAGTGGCGTCTTTGAGAATAATATATTAAATAGAGCTAAATTAGCTGATATTGTTTTTAATAATGCAGATAAATTAACATTGCTTAATGCAATTGTTCATCCTGCTGTGAAAAAAGATTTTGAGGATTGGTTGTTAAAACACGAAAAAGAACCCTATATAATTTATGAAGCTGCAATTTTGTTTGAAAGTGGCCGTTATAAAGAATGTGATATTATAATTACGGTTACTGCCCCCCAGGAAACCAGAATTGAGAGAGTAATGAGTCGCGATAAAACTACTCGCGAACATGTTTTAAAAAGAATGGATATGCAATGGAATGACGAGCAACGTCTAGCGAATAGTAATTACGTTATTCATAATTTGAATCTTAAAAATGCAAAGCAAGAAGTTGTTAAAATTCTTAAAATTTTAAATATTAAACAAAATCACTCTTAAATGTTAATATTTGGTTAATGTATTATTTAGTATATTGTTAAAATATTAATTTTGTTTCGATGAATAAAATGTTTTTTAGAATTCTTGTCTTATTGATGAGCTTGTCCTTAATTGGGATAATTCTTGTTCAGGTCTATTGGTTTACTTCTTCATTTAAAAATAATGATGAACAGTTTAAGTTTCATGTTAAACAAGTTATTGGAAATGTAGCTGATAAGTTACAACAACAAGAGGCGTATAGTTTTTATGATAAATACAATCATTATAAAGATAGTACCGGTAAAGTTCCACAAAAAAATGATTTGTTAGAATTTTATTACGTTCAAAAAAACCCTAGAACGAATAAAATGATTGTATATTCAAATAGTATTATATCAGAAGATTATAATATTAATGGATCGTTCTTTGATAAGAAATTTAGTAGTGAAAGGTTTAAGAATTTTAATTCTAAGCGTACAACCGAAATCTATAATAATAACAATATAGATAATTCGACATTACAGCAAAGTATAATTCCAGATGTAAAGATTGAAAAATCAGGAAATCTAGATGTTTTGGATAATGCGCAATTTGAAATATTCTTTAAAGACATTGCTTCGGCAATGCCAATTAATGAAAGAGTTACCAAAGAGAAATTACAAAAACTCTTAAAAAAGGAATTAGAGGAGTATGGTGTAAAAACAAAATTTGAGTTTGGAATTTACAGTAGCGGTATTGCAACTAAAATTAAATCGGATGGATTCAAATATGACAAAGAAGCAACTTATTCGATACCAATTTTTGCAGATAATGAAGGAAATAACAAATATGAGTTATCAGTAACATTTCCTCACAAGAAGAAATTTTTACTATCAGAATTGGTAAGTATAACAATATTGTCAATCATATTTACGCTTATTATTATAATTGCATATACAAGCGCACTAAATCAGTTGATTCGTCAGAAGCATATATCTGAAATTAAAACAGATTTTATAAACAATATGACACATGAGTTTAAAACTCCAATTGCGACAATAAATTTGGCTTTGGATGCCATAAAAAATCCTAAAATTATCGAAGATAAAGAGAAGGTGTTTAGGTACCTTCAGATGATACGAGATGAAAATAAACGAATGCACGCTCAAGTCGAGAATGTATTAAGAATCTCTAAATTAGAGAAAAGAGAATTAGATATTAATAAAGAGCCAACCGAAATACATGGAATTATAGATGATGCAATAGAGCATGTAAGTCTGATTCTTGAAGATAGAGGTGGGACTATTACAAATCATTATGATGCTGCCAGAACAACAGCATTAATTAATGAGGTACACTTTACTAATGTCTTGGTTAATATATTGGAGAATGCTATAAAGTATTCGCCAGGTATTCCTAAAATAGAAATTTTTACGGAGAATATTAAAGATATGATTCTTATAAAAGTAAAAGATAACGGATTAGGAATGAGTAAGGTAGCTCAAAAAAGAGTTTTTGAAAAGTTTTACAGAGAGCATACAGGAGATTTACATAATGTTAAAGGTCACGGATTAGGCTTATCTTATGTAAAGAGAATCGTAGAAGATCATAATGGTCAAGTTTACGTTGAAAGTGAAAAAGGGAAAGGTAGTACCTTCATAATAAAAATACCACTAATAAATTAAAATATGGAAAATATCAATAAAAGAATTCTTTTAGTAGAAGATGACCTTAATTTTGGTGCAGTTCTTAAAGACTATTTAATGCTGAATGATTTTGAAGTTACATTAGCAAAAAACGGAATGGAAGGCTTCGAGAAATTCAAGAAAGACGTATACGATTTGTGTATTCTTGATGTCATGATGCCATATAAGGACGGATATACATTAGCAAAAGAAATCAGAGAGAAAAATAGTGAAGTGCCTATTATCTTTTTAACTGCAAAATCTATGAAAGAGGATGTGTTAAAAGGGTACAAAGCAGGTGCAGATGATTATTTGAACAAGCCATTTGATTCAGAAGTATTGCTTATGAAAATCAAAGCAATTATTCAAAGAAAATCTTCTGATACAAAAGCAGAACAAGTACAATTTGAGTTTAACATTGGTAAATTTCATTTAAATTCAAAACTTAGATTTTTAACTTTTGAAAATGAAGAGCCAATAAAGTTATCTCCAAAAGAAAACGAATTATTGAAAATGTTAATCCTTCACGAAAATGACTTAATGCCAAGAGAATTGGCTTTAACAAAAATATGGAGAGATGATAATTACTTTACTTCAAGAAGTATGGACGTATATATTGCCAAACTTAGAAAGTATCTTAAACCAGATGAAGATGTTGAAATTCTTAACATCCACGGTGAAGGTTTTAGACTAGTTGTTAAAAACAAAGTAACTGCATAAATAAATAGAAAAGCTTCGAGAAATCGGGGCTTTTTTTGTTTGCAACTATTCCTGCTTTATGTTACAAGAGTTTGCATAAAAAAAGCATTTCTAATGATTAAAAATGAGCTTCCGCTGGTCGCTATTTTTATTCAAGAAATGCTTTTTTTTATTTTAAACTGCTTTACACTGCAATCAGGGTTAGTATTTTGTACTTAAAAAGGTATTATTTTTTCCAATTTAGCTGTAAAGCAAAACATGTTTTGTCATCTTTGGTAATGCTAAAGGTGGTATTGGCTGCGGTTTCGCTTTCGTGAATCACTACATTGTCTTTTAAAGATAGTTCTTTCATGAAATTCATTTCAAAACTGTCTATTTCCTGATTTAATATTTTGTTTGAATCTACGTGATCCAGACACCATTCTAGATATTTTACATTATTGGCATGGTTTACAATATCTAAATCTGATAAATAAACCGTTTTTTCAAATACAGATTCTTTCTCTGGATTGACACTTATTTTAGAGAAACCATCAATAGTAGCTCTTTTGTCTGGAAACAATTCAAAATGTTCAAATGGCAATGCTAATCCTTCTGGACGACGTGCTTTAGTATTAAAAACTGCCCAAAATGTTTCGCTGCCAATTATCTTTTTACCATTTACATACATTTCTAATGCACGAACAGAACGAGAATTTTCGAGACTGTTAATCCATGTTTTTACGGTTACAACATCTTGCCATTTAGGCAAAGCTGTTACTTCTACACGCATTCGGCTTAAAACCCAAGCTTGGTCGAATTCTTGCATATCCGTAAAGCTAATTCCTCCAACTTCTGAATGTGCAGCAGCAGTTAGTTGTAAAAGATTACACATATCGGTATATTTCAAATAACCGTTTGGTGTGCATTGCGTAAAATTGATTTCCCAGTCTTTGCTTAAAACAGAAGTGAAATTTGGTGATATGGGCATTGTAAATATTAGATTTTAGATTTTAAAATTTTCTCGATGAAGCTAATTATCTCACTTTTAGGTGTTAGATAATCAAACCATTTTGTGTTTTCATTTCGCTTAAACCAAGTTAACTGACGTTTTGCAAAACGTCGTGTGTTTTTCTTGATTTCCTCGATTGCAAATGGTAATGTGAACTCGCCATCAAAATAACTAAATAATTCTCGATATCCGACAGTTTGTAAGGCATTTAACGCTTTGTTAGGATAAAGACGCTGCGCTTCTTCAAGTAAACCGTTGTTTACCATTATGTCAACTCGTTGGTTTATTCTTTCGTAAATTAGAGGTCTTTCTGCTTCTAATCCTATAAGGATAGGAGTGAAGTCTCGGTTGTTCTTCTTTTGATTTAGAAATGAAGAATATGGTTTTTCTGTTCCTAAGCAAACTTCTACGAAGCGCATCATACGTTGCGGATTTTGCAATGTCTGCGGATTTTCGATAGTAAGTTTATCGTAGTAACTAGTATCTAATTTTTTTAATTGCTCTTGTAAATACGTAATTCCGTTTTGTTCGTATTCCTGTGTTACTTTTTCTCGGATTGTAGCATCAATCTCTGGAAATTCATCAAATCCTTTTAATACTGCGTCGACATATAATCCTGAGCCTCCAATAAGAATTGCATAATCGTTGTGCTGGAATAGTTCTTCTAACTTAGTTATAGCTTCTTTTTCGTAATCGCCTACGGTATAGTTATCGAAGATAGATATATTCTGGATAAAATGATGTTTTGCAGCTTGTAGTTCGTCTTGATTGGGTACGGCTGTACCAATTGTCATTTCTTTAAAAAACTGTCGACTATCGCAGGATATTATTTCGCATTTGAAGTGTTGTGCCAAGGCGATGCTCAAGGCTGTTTTGCCAATAGCTGTTGGTCCGACGATGGTAATTAAGTATTTCATATTTTTTTTTAGCCCAGATGGAAATGTAAACCCCGGACTTAGATTTGTTTGTTTTTTTTGGTATAAAAGAGCGACTTTATGAAGCTCCTTTTATGTCTTAAAAAAATTATGAATGTAAGGAGGAGTTGTAATGTACAGCTGGAGATGGCTTCATAAATTAATTAATCTGGTAATGTTTCTCCACACTCATAGCAATACTTTGCATTGTCAAAATGAACTTGTGAATGGCATTTTGAGCACTTCTTTTTGGTGCTAATTGAGTTGCTTTTTAGACTGCTTTTGGCAAATTCGGCAGTTACGATTCCAGTAGGAACGGCAATGATTCCGTATCCCATTATCATTACTAATGAAGCTAAAAATTGTCCTAACGGTGATGCTGGTGAGATATCTCCATAACCTACAGTTGTTAAGGTTACAATTGCCCAGTAAATACCCATAGGAATGCTTGTAAAGCCACTTTCTTTACCTTCGACGACATACATTAATGACCCAATAATTATGGCGCTAATAACGACAAAGTAAATAAATACCAGAATTTTTTCTTTACTGGCTTCCATTGCTTCTCGGAGCTGTATTGATTGTTGTGATATTTGTGGAATATGTAAAATTTTGAACAATCGGAAGAAGCGCAAGACTCTTACAATGGTCAACACATTTGTAGCTGGGAAAAATATTGACAAATACATAGGTAGTATTGCCATTAAATCGATAATTCCATAAAAGCTAAAAATATACTTTATGGGTTTTTGTATCGAAATAATCCGTAAAATAAATTCTATTGTAAAGAAAACGGTAATAATCCATTCGCAAATAAGTAGTTGTGTGTGGTACTTATGATTAATACCTTCTACAGTATCCATCATAACTAATAGGACACTCAATAGAATAAGGCCTAAAAGGACCAAATCGAACATACGCCCTAAAAAGGTATTTGTACCATAAAGGATGATTTGAGTTTTTTGTCTGAAAAGATCGTATTTTGATTTGATTTTTGTCATATCTACGAAGATACTGAAAGTTAATATGTATTAAAAATGAATTACTTTTAATGATTTGCTTTTTCTCATATAGTTCTGAATTATACTCTTGGCATCGCGATTGGTTTGCATGGATATAAGGATATTTTTGAGAATTTCGATATTGGTAATCTGGTAGTTTAAATCGTAAAAAGCGTAACCTTTATAAACACCATTTTCTATTAATACAGCACTACGTTCGTTAACAGTTCGTCCACGATCTATTAAAATCATATTTTTATTTTCGAAGCTATAATCGGTAATAAAGTTTTGAACTCTTACATTGTATTCTTCGGGAGTAATCTCTCCGATGCAAGCGCCATCGCATTCTTTTATTTTATATTGAAAACATTCTTTTTTAGTTAGATATAAACCAGTAAGTTTTTGGCACAGTTTGTATTTATCTGTAATAAAGAATAAGGCATTTTTACCTTCTTGCAAACTTCCGTAAGAGGTAATTTCTTTCCTGCGTCCATCGGTTTTCTGGAGTTTTAAGTTCAGATATCCATTTTTATCCTTTTCAACATATAAAGATAGTGGAAAAATTGTTTTTTTCTGAGAGCGATTGTATTTGGGTTTATTAACTTTTATTTCTTCGCTTTCTTTTAAAAGTGCAATTAGCTCACTTCCAGTTTCGTCATAAGTAACTGTAAATACCTCGGCTTGGATCTTTTTGCTTTTGATATTTGTTCCAGTAAAATGCTGATTAATGCGTTTTTTTATATTTCGGCTTTTGCCAATGTAAATTATGGTTCCACTTTCGTTATGAATATAATATACACCGGTTTTTGTAGGTGCTTGCGCTACGATATCTAGTAATTTTGGCGCAATACCTTTTTCGATTTCGAGTTTTATGAAATCTTTTATAATTGTTTTTTCGGTATCTTTTTCTAAAAGCATTTTAAACAACTTAACAGTTGCCATTGCGTCGCCATTGGCGCGATGTCTATCGGCCATTGGAATTCCAAGTGCACGAACTAGTTTACCTAAGCTATAAGAAGGTTGCTCTGGAATTAATTTTTTGGCAAGCTCAACTGTACAAAGGGTTTTGGCTTCAAAATCATAGCCTAAGCGTCTAAATTCTGTGCGTAAGATTCTGTAATCAAAAGATGCATTGTGTGCTACAATAACACAATCGGAAGTGATTTCAATAATTCGTTTGGCAACTTCAAAAAATTTTGGTGCTGAACGCAACATAGCATTGCTGATGCCTGTAAGTTTTACGACAAACGGCTGAATTGGAATTTCAGGATTAACCAAACTAATAAATTGGTCAACCACTTCATGGCCATCAAATCTATAGATAGCAATTTCGGTAATTCCTTCTTCGTTAAACTGTCCTCCAGTTGTTTCTATGTCTAGTATTGCGTACATTATCAATGTCAATTTCAAAAATCAATTTCAAAAATCAATTTCAATAACAATTCCTGAAAATTACTACTGTTATTGTCATTGTTATTGATTGTTTTTATTTAGTATCATTTTTGATGAAATTGCAATAAGTTGTTCTACTTCAATTAGAAGTTTGTCTCTTTTATCGCTATCTCCTTCTTTAATATAATTCAGAATTTTTAATGAGTTTCTTGATTCTTTTAACTCTTTTGCTACTAGTGAAACTTTAAAAATAAAATCTTTACTAGTAATTGTGCCTTGTGCCTCTCCAAAATTTAAGCAAGCGCTTCCAAATGACCGGATTAATTGATTTTTATAATACTCATTTTCAAATAATCTTTCTAATTGCCTTGTAAAGAAAATACATTCTCCAGCAAAACGAACTAATCTATCTTCAAAATTGAATATTTTTCCATTAAGTTATTGTTTTTTGCAATTGACATTGAATTTTGCAATTTATCTTCCTCCAAATATACTACTTCCAATGCGAACCATAGTACTGCCACACTCTATTGCAAGTTGGTAATCTCCTGACATTCCCATTGAAATAGTATTCAGTTTACAGTTTACAGTTTCTGTAGCTTGTAAAGAGTTGAAGATTGATTTTAAATGCGTGAATTCTTTCTTTATTTGGTTTTGGTTTTCGGTAAAAGTTGCCATTCCCATTAAGCCTCTAACCTGAATGTTTTTCATATTATGAAATTCATCTGAAGCTAGGAGTGAGGTGAGTTCTTTTTCGTCAAGACCAAATTTTGTTTCTTCTTCGGCGATATGAATTTGAAGCAGGCAGTCAATAATGCGATTATTTTTGGATGCTTGTTTATTGATTTCCTGTAGTAGTTTTAAACTATCGACTCCATGAATTAAGCTAACATACGATGCCATAAATTTGACTTTATTTGTTTGTACGTGCCCAATCATGTGCCATTGAATGTCTTTTGGCATTTCTTCCCATTTGTCTGTCATCTCCTGGATTTTGTTTTCTCCAAAAATACGCTGACCAGCTTCGTAAGCTTCCATTAAATCAGTAACGGGTTTGGTTTTGGAAACCGCAACTAATGTTACATGTTCTGGCAGGGAAGCTTTTATGGTATTTAAATTTGATGCTATTGACATTTTATTTTTTATTTTTATGAAATGATAAACTGCTTTGAGATTTTCTCTGCTTTTTTACTTTCACTATAATCATAGAATCCTTCGCCAGATTTCACTCCTAATTTTCCAGCACGTACCATATTTACTAGTAATGGACATGGTGCATATTTAGGATTTTTAAAACCGTCGTACATCACATTTAGAATAGCTAAACATACATCAAGACCAATAAAATCAGCTAGTTGTAATGGTCCCATTGGGTGTCCCATTCCAAGTTTCATTACAGTATCTATTTCATAAACTCCAGCTACTTTGTTATATAACGTTTCGATAGCTTCGTTTAGCATAGGCATTAAAATTCTGTTTGCCACAAAACCTGGATAATCGTTTACTTCAACAGGAGTTTTACCTAATTTTACAGATAATTCCATAATAATTTTAGTAACTTCATCACTAGTGTTGTAACCACGAATGATTTCTACCAATTTCATGATTGGCACAGGATTCATGAAGTGCATTCCGATAACACGTTCAGGATGTGTAACAACAGCTCCAATTTGTGTTATAGAAATAGATGAAGTATTTGTTGCTAAAATTGTATTATGCGAACAAGCTTCGTTTAATTGTTTAAAAATATTTAGTTTTAAATCAATGTTTTCAGTAGCTGCTTCTACAACTAAATCTACTCCTACAACACCATCTTTAATGTCTGTGTAGGTAATAATATTTGTTATTGTTTTAGCTTTTTCTTCTGCAGTAATGCTTCCTTTTGCAAGCATTCTGTCTAAGTTAGCGGCAATGGTTGCCATTCCTTTATCTAATGATTTTTCAGAAACATCAATTAGTTTTACAACAAAACCACTTTGAGCAAATGTATGAGCAATTCCGTTACCCATTGTTCCAGCACCGATTACAGCTATTGTTTTCATATTATTTAAGTACTATATTTTATAATTTTAGCCACAAACTCACAAATTAATTCGTGAATTTATGGCTAACTTCTTTTAGGTTATTTTTATTTATCGAAACAGTCAATAATTTGGTAAGCCACTCTTAATGCATCTGTTGCTTGTTCTAGAGTCACAATTGGATCAGTATTGGTATTGATTGCATTTGCAAAAGATTCTAGTTCATCAAGAATTGCATTGTTTTGGTCTACATCTGGGTTTGTAAAATAGATTTGCTTTTTTACGCCTTCTGCATTTTGCAAAATCATATCGAAATCACCTGGTATTTCGGGAGCATCTTTCATACGAACAACTTCACATTTCTTTTCTAAAAAGTCAACTGAAATATAGGCATCTCTTTGGAAAAAACGTGTTTTACGCATGTTTTTCATTGAAATTCTGCTTGCTGTTAAGTTCGCAACACAACCATTTTCAAATTCAATTCGAGCATTGGCAATATCCGGAGTATCGCTAATTACTGAAACTCCACTAGCATTGATGTTTTTTACTTTCGATTTCACTACGCTTAAAATGGCATCGATATCATGAATCATCAAATCTAAAACTACAGGAACGTCTGTACCACGAGGATTAAATTCGGCTAAACGATGTGTTTCTATAAACATCGGATTTTCGATCATGTTTTTTGTTGCTATGAATGCTGGATTAAAGCGTTCGACATGTCCAACCTGACCTTTTACGTTATATTCTTTTGCTAAAGCAATAATTTCTTCGGCTTCTTCAACAGTATTCGAAATTGGTTTTTCGATGAAAATATGTTTTCCTGATTTAATGGCAACTTTAGCACATTTGTAGTGTGATAATGTTGGAGTCACAATATCAATTACATCAACAGCATGTATTAACTTAGCAATTGTATTGAAATTTTTATAACCGAATTCTTTGGAAATTTTCTCGGCGTTTTCTTGATTTTGGTCATAAAAACCAACTAATTCATATTTATCAGATTGTTGTAATAAACGTAAATGTATTTTACCTAAGTGACCAGCACCTAAAACTCCTACTTTTAACATGAGAATGTATTTTTAACAAAAATATAATTTATTTGTTGAAAGTGAAAGTGAATGCTTTAAAGTTTTAGTAATTTAATATTTAAGAATCAATATTTGAATTACTATTTACTTTCTTATTTTTACCAAAATTAAAAGATCAAACATTGAAAGACACTGCCAAACATCAAGGACTTCGGAATCAATTAGTAAGCACTTTACAACAAAAGGGAATTACCGATAAAGCTGTTTTGGAAGCGATAAAAAAAATCCCAAGACACCTTTTTTTGAACTCTAGCTTTGAAGATTATGCTTATCAGGACAAAGCTTTCCCGATTGGTGCGGGGCAAACTATCTCTCAACCTTACACTGTAGCGTTTCAGTCGCAGCTGTTAGAAGTTAAAAAAGAACATAAAGTATTAGAAATTGGTACTGGGTCAGGGTATCAAACTGCAGTATTATATATGTTGGGAGCCAAGGTATATAGTGTCGAAAGACAAAATGAACTGTTTAAAACAACATCAGTTTTATTTCCTAAATTAGGAATTCGTCCGAAACATCTTTCTTTTGGAGATGGTTATAAAGGATTACCTACTTATGCTCCATTTGATAGTATAATTGTAACTGCAGGAGCGCCATTTATTCCGCAACCATTAATGGCACAATTAAAAATAGGAGGAAGACTAGTGATTCCGCTAGGAGAAGATGTTCAAATTATGACATTATTAATTCGTAAAAACGAAACTCAATTTGAAAAACATGAGTTTGGAGAATTTAGATTCGTACCTTTATTAGAGGATAAAAATTAAATTTTGGTTTTGTACCAATAGTAAAAAGTTTTACCATTAAGAGATTAAGTTTCTTAATGGTTTTTTTTTTGTTTCGAATTTAGTTTATCCATCTAATAGCTTCCATTTAGATTAAACTTAATTTTTCTTAATTGCTTAATGGTGAAAAAAAATGTTTAAAGTTTGGTAATGTAGCTATTGAGAAACCAATTGGATAGCACGTTGTAAATTATCTTTTTCGATCCGTGCAACATAGTTTATGAAAATTGATTTGTCGTTTTTATTCTGGCTTTCCGCTAAAATTGAAAAATATTCATTTTTATGTTCATTATCACCTTGAATAGTTGCAAAAACATAGCCGTTTTGGATTAATATCCAATTCATTAATAAATGAGCTATTTGAATGTTTCCGCTTTCAAAAGGACTAATTGTCATAATTTTTAAATGTGCTTCAGAAGCTAGTAATATAGGATGCAGTGTACTCTTATTGGTTTCAAACCAACTGAAGAATGAACTCATTTCGCGAATGATTAAAGAATCACTTTTATATTTTCCAGCATGTTCAGGTTTTATTCCTCTTAAAATTTGATTATGAATTGTTAGTATTTCTTTTTCATTTACTACACTGTTTTTTTGAGTCAGATCTTTGATATAAGAAATAGTTTCATGATGGTTTACAGCTTCTAAATGTTCACGCATCGTCTTGCCTCCAATAGTTAATCCTTCATTAATTACTGCTTTAGTTTCTTGTAGTGTCAGTGAGTTGTCATTAATGCGATTGCTTTCGTATGTAAATTCCAACTCTAAAATTTTAGAAATTCGATGCAATTCAAATTGTTGAAAGGATTGTATTTTTGTTTTTAATATTTCAATTTCATCTAAAACGTTTTGTAGTGTTGATAAGATGATCGAAGTATCTGCTTTTTTGATATTTTGAATTTCGATTTCGGCGAGATGTAGCGCTTTAAGAGCTAATTCTTCATGTCCAATTTCATGTATTATTTTTTCTTTTAACCAAACGATTAATAGATTTTCAAAATCAATATCGAGTAATGAAGCAAGTTTAATAATTTGTTCTCTTGTAGGTTTTCGGGTGCCACTTTCAAATTTACTTATTAATGCTTGATCAATTTCGAGTAATTGTGCTACTTCTCTGGTTTTAAAACCTTTTTGTTCTCGAGCATTTTTAAGTATCATTTTCATTTCAGAAGCATGGTTTTAATTGTCAAGACAAAAATAGTCATTGTTTTTGCAATAAAAAATAGCATTAAAAATGAATTCAATGCTATTATACTTTGTTTTTATAATAGCTATTATTTCTTAGGTAGGGTACCGTCTTTTTTCATTTCGTTTATGATGGTTCTCATGATGTCATCTACAGTAAGACCTATATCTGTAACATCTGATGATTGTGTAGTGCCAGACCATATTAATTTTTTCTCTTTTAAAGAAAAAACATTGGTTTCGACTATATAAAAGGTATTTTCGACATAATAGCCAGGAGAGTAAAAATCAGTTCCATACATTCCGTACCAACCACCAAAAGGGCCTCCATATAGGCCGTTATAGCCTCCGTAATAAATACTAGTATCTATTCCAGGAACATAATCGGTTTGTTTTTCTTTGCTTACCAAGCGCATTGTTACTACGCCATCAAAATTTTCATCGTGTAATATTTTTAATTTTTGATCATCTGTAAGACCATTGTTAACTTGATTCAAAAATTGATATGAAGTATGAAAAACAGGGCTATTTGCTGCAATTCTGTTCTCAATAAGGCTTCGTGTTTCTTCATTTTTTATTAAAGCTACGACTAATACTTTTTTGAAATTTTGTGAACTAATTGTTATTTCTGGATCTCTCCAACTACTAACAATTGAAGAACTAGTACCGCATCCATATAATAAGATTACAGTTAATACAACAAATATTCTTTTCATAAATTGAAATTTAAAATTTATTGTAGTAAAAATAAGTATAAATATTGAGATATGACTTTTATTAAAATGCTTTCTTAATTCGGTCTAGATCACGTTTGGTATCTTGTTCTTTTAAAGATTCGCGTTTGTCGTAGTTTTTCTTCCCTTTACAAAGACCGATTTGTAATTTAGCTAGTCCTTTTTCATTAGTAAATAACTTTAAAGGAATAATAGTTAATCCTTTTGCTTGCACACTTTTTTGAAGACTTTTTAATTCTTTTTTATTCAAAAGCAATTTTCGTTCACTTCTTGATTTGTGATTAAATTGATTTCCAAAGGTATATTCTTCAATATAAGTATTAATAGCAAAAAGTTCATCGCCACTAAATTCACAAAAACTTTCGGTAATGTTTGCCTTACCAAGTCGTATTGATTTGATTTCAGTTCCGGATAAAACAATTCCAGCAGTGTAGGTGTCTATTATTTCGTAATCGAAGCGGGCTCTTTTGTTGAGTATATTGACTGTTTTTAACATAGGGTACAAATGTAAAATAAAAAAGAAAAACTTTAGTAAAATCAAAGATAATTAAAGATAATTTTTAAACTATGATTTTAATCATTTTTCAGGAAAAAACTTACGGCTAAGTTTGTTAAATAATTTAAAATAAAAACTTAAAGACATGAAAAAAATTTTAACATTAGCTAGTATTGTTTTAATGGGGTTAACTGTAAAAGCTCAGGAAGCCGATCAAGGGTTAAAAGGAGCATGGTTTGTAACATCGCAATTTGGCTACCAACAAACTAAAACTGATGATGTAAAACATACAAATTTATCAGTAATTCCGATTGTAGGTACTTTTATCACGCCATCTGTAGCTGTTGGGGCAGGAATTGGGTATATTAATATGAAATCTGACGGTTTATCTACTCCTACTGAAAATAAAGATGTAAAAACAGATTTGATAGTTATTCAGCCATTAGCAAGAAAATATTGGAATATTGGGGGTTCTTCTTTATATTTCTTCGGTCAATTGGCAGCACCAATTATTACAGGGAAAGAAAAAGAAAGTGATTTGAAAATAAATCAATTTGGTTTGACTTTATCAGGTGGATTTGATTACTTCGTAACAAAATATTTCTCAGTTGAGTTTTCTTATAATTTAGCGAACTTTACATCTACAACTTTAGACCCAAAAGATGGTTCTAAAACTACTGTAACTAATTTTGGATTAGCACATATGGCCAATGTTGACTCAGCTTATGCTGTTGGTGGTGCAAATTTAACAACACCTCTTGCTGTTGGATTTAAATTCATATTCTAAATTATAGAAGATTATTTACATTTCAATTTAGTAAATTTGTAAAAAAGAAAGACCGTACTTCTTATAGTACGGTCTTTTTATTATTTATTAAAAAAAAATATAAAATGCAAAATCAAGATAAAAATCCTTTACACGGGATCACGCTTCAGGCGATACTCGAAAAACTAGTTGCTTACTATGGGTTTGACACTTTAGGCGAATTAATTCCAGTTAAATGTTTTACTTCAAATCCTAGTGTAAAATCTAGTTTAACTTTCTTAAGAAAAACGGATTGGGCTAGAAAAAAAGTAGAAGATTTATATATAAAATCGATTCCTAAATTTCCAGTATAAATTAATTTAATTTATACGAGATCATTACACCGCCTCCATAAGGTAGCCATTCTCCACTTTTGTTATAATCATGAGCTTTTTCATAACGGCCAGGTGTTCCGTCATTGTAAAAGCCTTTATAAAAACCTTGATGCCATCCTCCACTAACAAAAAAGTCAAGCATGAATTTTTCATTTAATTTCTTTTGATATCCAAGTGTAGCTCCTAGTCTATATCCAAATCCGTCTTCGTATTTGTTGGTATCCCAGTAATTCCATTTTTGGATTTTATATACGTCTCCTCCAATATGACCACCAAAATATAAACCATTGAATTTTTCATTAAAATGGTAACGAATTTCGGGAGTAAAGGTGACAAATTTCATTGGGCTTTTTCCATCAAATGATTCCCAGAAAGAGGCCATTAAGTCAACATTAAGAGTTAATTTATCACCAATGCTTGTTTCTACCGCAACATCAGGAATTGAGACTAAAGCAGTAAGAGCATTTACTTTTATGTAAGTTTGGCTATGAGATTGAATTGAGAAGAAAAGAACGATTAAGGCAAATAATTTTTTCATAAAATCTAGTAATTACTAGCAATAAGTTAGTTTTGGTTGCTAGTTTCGGATGCAAATATAACGCAATGCATTATATTGTATTGTCGTAATTTTAAAATTTAACAAGAATTGATTAAAATCATGTAAGTCATTTAAGTAAATATAAATGCTAAGTGCTTTTCTTATAGTAAATTTGTTTTTCTCATTAATATTAAATTATCGAGTTATATGAGAAGCTTATATTTAAAATTTATTTAAACCCCCAATGCTTTCATTAATTTAAATGTTTTTTTTGTTGAGTAATGAATAGATTACGTTGTCTAAGAAACGCCCTTCGTAATATTCTGATTCTTTAAAATGACCTTCTTTTACAAATCCCATTTTTTGTAGAACTCTTTCAGAAGCCAGATTATCAGGATCAATAACAGCTTCGATTGAATGAAGCTTCATTTCATTAAAACCATAGTCAATTGTTATTTTTACAGCTTCAGGGATAATTCCTTTTCCATGAAATTCAGGTAATAACATATAGCCTATTTCTGCACGAAAGTTTCCAGGTTGAATTCTAAAATAACCAATAAATCCAATTATTTTAGGACTGTCTTTTAAGGTAATTCCCCAATTGATTCCTTCATTTGTTTCTATAATGCTGTTAAGTTGAGATATATGTTCCAATGCTTGCTCATTAGTTGTTATGAGTGGTCTTGGAATGTATTTCATAGTTTCTGGATTAGAACGTAGTGCTATGATTTCGCTAGTATCCTCATTCGTTATTCTTTTAAGGAGTAAGCGTTCAGTTTCGAGTACAGGAAATGGAGAAAAATTAAAATTTAACATAGGGTATGTAATAAGATTAAATTATAGAATTTCAATACTAAATTTCGAATTAAATGTTTGATTTGCTTCTAAAGTCAAGATTCCTTCTTTTTCGAAAAGATTTCCTGAATTCTCGGGAGTATCTGAATAGCCAAACCAAGGCTCAATACAAATAAAAGGAGCGTTTTCTTTTGTCCAAATGCCTAAACTAGGAAAATCTGCAAAGTCAACTTTTACATATGGTATATTGCTTTTTAAGATAGTTAATGAATTCGATTCTAATGACTTAAAGATTAAAGCATCATTTTCAAATAGCTGGTAATTTAGCTGAATTTGATCTTCTTTTGTTTCTAATTGTTTTGTTTTATTAGAAATCAAATCATTTTCAAGTAAAGAATATTCTAGAGCTTCTTTTTTCTCAAATTCTAAAGTATAATCTTGAAAGTTTTCCGATAGTGCTATGGCAGGATGGGCTCCAATAGAAAAAGGCATTTTAGAATCGGTTTTATTGATTACCTTGTAATTGATATTTAATTGTGAATCTATTAAGGTATAAATTATTTGGAGTTCAAATTCAAAAGGATATATTTTTAGTGTTTCATCATTTGATTGAATTGAAAATACTGCGCTTTCATCCGTTTTAGAAATTAGACTAAACTCGATATCTCTGGCAAAACCATGTCTTGGCAAATGATATGATATATTATTAATTGTATAGGTGTTGTTTTTTAAAGTCCCAACGATTGGAAATAAAACAGGAGAATGTTTACCCCAGAAAGCAGGATTGCCTTCCCAGATATATTCTTTATTATGTTTGTTTTTTAATGAAAATAATTCGGCTCCAGTATGTTTAATTGAAGCAGTAAGTTTTGAATTTGAAATAATTGTAATCAAAATTTAGGTTTTGAATGATTAAAAGATAACGAATTGTAAATATATTTATAAAATTAAATTATAGGCGAAAAAGCTGATGAAATATTTTTCGATAAAATTTCTGTAAAATTGTATTAATCTATTTGGTTTTAATTCATAAATACTTTTTTTTTTCATTAATTTGCTAGATAAACAGCAACAAAAATGAAAAAACTCTCTTTGAGAGCCATATTATCTATGGCTTTATTGTTTGGAATTTCGGCCACATGGGCACAACAAGTTCCTACTGCAAATGCTAATCCTATTTCTAAATACGATTATTATGAGGCATTCTCTCCATTGTTCTATTCTAAAAACGGAACAGCAACTCGTTCAGCAAGCGGTCAGCCAGGTGCTGAATACTGGCAAAATAGAGCAGATTATAAAATAACTGCAAAGTTAAATGGAGCTACTAATGAGATCATTGGTACAGATGAAATTACTTATACCAATAATAGCCCAGATAAAATGTCTTTTGTATGGCTTAATTTGGATCAAAATTTATTTAAAGAAGATTCACGAGGAAATGCTGTAGTGCCTTTAACAGGAAGTCGCAACGGAGCTCAAGGTCAGGTTTTTGATGGTGGAAATAAAATTAAATCAGTAAAAGTAACAGTACTAGGTAAGAAAAAATCAGTTGAAACAGAAGCGAAATATATCGTTACTGATACCAGAATGCAGATTTTTCTTCCAGAAGAATTGGCAGCAAAAGGAAGCCGTGTTAAAATTAAAATTGAGTTTTCTTATATCGCTCCTAATGAAGGCTCGGATAGAACAGGAGTTCTTGAAACTAAAAATGGTAAAGTTTTTACGATAGCGCAGTGGTATCCACGTATGTGTGTGTATGATGACGTAAGAGGTTGGAACACGCATCCGTATTTAGGAGCTTCAGAGTTTTATTTGGAATATGGTGATTTTGATGTAAAACTAACTGTTCCTGCGAATCATTTTGTAGTTGCATCAGGAGAATTATTAAATGCACCTGAAGTATATACTGCTGAACAGCAAAAACGTTTTAAAGAAGCTGCACTAAGTGATAAAACAGTTATGATTCGTTCTGCTGAAGAAGTTGCTGCAGCAAATACTTCTGGAAATGGAGAAAAAACATGGCATTATCAAATTAAAAATGCACGTGATTTTTCATGGGCATCTTCGGCAGCATTTATCTTAGATGGAGCTAAAATTAATTTACCAAGTGGGAAAAAATCATTGGCTCTTTCTGCTTATCCTGTCGAAAGTGCTGGAGATGCTGCTTGGGGGCGTTCTACAGAATATACTAAAGGAGCAATCGAAAATTATTCAAATAGATGGCTAGAATATCCTTATCCAGTTGCAACAAACGTAGCAGGAAATGAAGGAGGAATGGAATACCCAGGAATTGTATTTTGTAGTTGGGAATCAAAAGGAGAAGATTTATGGGGAGTTACAGATCATGAGTTTGGGCACATCTGGTTTCCTATGATTGTAGGTTCAAATGAAAGATTGTTCGGATGGATGGATGAAGGATTTAATACTTTTATCAATTCATTAAGTACTGCTGAGTTTAATAAAGGAGAGTATAAAGAAGCGCCAAGAGATTTACATAAAATGGCGGAGATGTTTACGAACCCTAAATTAGAAACTATAATGAGTTCTCCAGATAATATGAAGGAGGCTAATATCGGTTTGTTGTGTTATTATAAACCAAGTTCAGGTTTAGTAATTTTAAGAGAACAAATATTAGGTAAAGAGCGTTTTGATATTGCTTTCCGTACTTATATGGAACGTTGGGCTTATAAACATCCTACACCAGATGATTTTTTCAGAACAATGGAGAATGTCGCAGGAGAAGATTTAAGTTGGTTTTGGAAAGGATGGTTTGTTAATAATTGGCGTTTTGATCAGGGGATAAATTCTATTAAATATGTGAAAAATGATCCTAAAAAAGGAATTATTATTACTATTGAAAATTTTGAAAAAATGGTAATGCCTGTTGTAATAGATGTAAAAACTAAAAGCGGAAAAGTTTCTAGAGTTAAATTACCAGTTGAAATCTGGCAGAGAAATACAGAGTGGTCTTTTAAATTTGACTCTACAGAAGAGATAGAGAGTGTTATAATCGATCCTGATCACGTTTTTCCAGATAGTAATGAAAGTAATAATGTATGGACAGCAGGAAGTGGTAAAATTGAAAAGGATGTTGTTTTAGATTCTTATTTAGGTACATATTCTAGTAAAACGACACCTCTTAAAATCGCTTTTACAGAAAAAAATAATGCTTTAACAGTAGAACTTCCTAATTATCCTAAATTTACAATTGATCCAGTTGCTGGAGCAGTTGATACTTTTGAATCATTAAGAGCTGGATTAAGGTTTGCATTTACTAAAACAGGATTAAAAATGACAATTTTAGAAAACTCACAAGTAATGGAATTTACAAAAGAGTAATCTGAATTTAAATTTTTTTAGATTAAAAATAACGCTTATAAGCTTTTTTAAAGAGCTTTAAAAGATGTGAATTATTAAAAACGGCTATTTGAGTATAACTTAAATAGCCGTTTTTTTTATTAAAAGTTTAAATTTTGTTTAGAATTTAATTGTTGTAATGCGATAAATCTACAAAAACAACATTATATTAAAAAAATGTTAGAAAATTCAAATTACGTATTGTAATTGAAAAAAAGATGTAAATTTGCATCGATGAATAAAATAAGTTTACATATAACTTCTTTGTCACGGACAAACTCGCCTGCTACTTCTCCCGAAGTACGGATGCTATCTCTATAGTATTCAAAAGAGTTTTTCGTCGTATTTATTTATATTCATTTTTTTGTTTTGAAATTACCTAAGTTGTCCTTTGGACAAACACATCCTAGAAGTACATTTTATTTAAAATTATCTCAATGTCAAGTTTTTGATATTAAGGGTTTTACGTATTTTTTATTTAGCTTTGCTGAAGCAACTCTTGGGTTTCAGAAAAAAAATTATGTTTTATTTTTTAACCCTAACTTCAACTATTGAAATGAAGATCTCTATTGTTGTAACACAAGAAGAACATTATAAATATGCGCAAGAAATTTGCGATACCATAGAGTCGTCTGCCTTATTGAGAGGTACCGGAATTGCTAAAAGAACTCCAGAATATATTCAGAAAAAAATGGAGAATAGAGATGCTTTGATCGCTTTGGCAGATGGTAAATTTGCAGGGTTTTGTTATATCGAAAGCTGGCAGCATGGCAAGTTTGTGGCTCATTCTGGATTGATAGTACATCCTGATTATAGAAACTTAGGTTTAGCTAAAAAAATCAAATCAAAAGTTTTTGATTATTCATTAGAAAAGTTTCCAGATGCTAAAATATTTGGCATCACAACAGGTCTTGCTGTTATGAAAATTAATTCAGATTTAGGATATAAACCAGTTCCTTTCTCAGAACTTACAAGTGATCCAAGCTTTTGGGCAGGTTGCAAAACTTGTACGAATTATGAAATATTAAAAAGTAAAGAAAATAAAATGTGCTTATGTACAGGAATGTTGTACGATCCAAAAGAAAAACAAAAAGATCCACCAAAACATCCATTTAACGTAAAAGTACTCAATAGATTAAAATCAATTAAACAAGCCCTTTTCTTAAAAAAATAAAATTATGAAAAAAGTTGTATTAGCTTATAGCGGAGGATTAGATACTTCGTACTGCCTTAAATATTTAAAAAATGAAAAAGGATATGAAGTCCACACTGTACTTATTAATACAGGAGGTTTCGATGAAGAAGAATTAAATGCTATTGAAGAAAGAGCTTACGAATTAGGAAGTGCACAGCATGCAAATCTTACAATCGTAGATAAATACTATGATAAAGCTATAAAATATTTGATTTACGGAAATGTGCTAAAAAATAATACATATCCATTATCTGTAAGTGCCGAACGTGTTTTTCAAGCTATTGAAGCAATAAAATATGCTAAAAAAGTAGGAGCAGAGGCAATTGCACACGGAAGTACAGGAGCAGGAAATGATCAGATTAGATTTGATTTGATTTTTCAGACAATTGCTCCTGAAATTGAAATTATTACTCCAATTAGAGATTTAAAATTGTCAAGACAAGAGGAAGTTGACTATTTACAAAAAAATGGAGTACATTATTCTTGGGAAAAAGCACAATATTCTATCAATAAAGGACTTTGGGGAACGAGTGTAGGAGGAAAAGAAACCTTAACTTCTAACCAAGCTTTACCAAGTGAAGCATATCCATCGCAATTAGAAAAAGATGGCGAAGAGAAGGTAACTTTACAATTTGAAAAAGGAGAATTAGTAGGTGTAAATAACATTAAAAATACGCCAACCAAAAATATTGTTATCTTAGAAAAATTGGCTAATGCTTATGCAATTGGTAGAGATATTCACGTAGGAGATACTATTATTGGAATTAAAGGAAGAGTTGGTTTTGAAGCAGCTGCACCATTAATAATTATAAAAGCACACCATTTATTAGAGAAACATACACTAGGTAAATGGCAACAATATTGGAAAGAACAACTAGGAAACTGGTACGGAATGTTATTTCATGAAGGTCAGTTTTTGGATCCTGTAATGCGTAATATTGAAGCTTTCCTTGAAGATACTCAAAAAACAGTAAATGGAACTGTAATTGTTTCATTAAAACCATATCACTTTTCGCTTGACGGAATTGAATCAGATAATGATTTAATGAATACAGGATTTGGCCAATATGGAGAAATGAACAATGCCTGGACATCTGATGATGCCAAAGGATTTATTAAGATTTTAGGAAATGCTCAAAATATATTTTCATCCGTAAATCACTTAGATTATGATTAATGTTGGAATAATAGGCGGTTCGGGCTATACAGCTGGGGAATTGATAAGAATATTGATGTATCACCCTAATGTGAATATCGATTTTGTGTACAGTACAACTAATGCAGGTAAGCCATTATCTGTAGCACATCACGATTTATTGGGAGATATTGAAATGGATTTTACCGATGCAATTAACCCAGATGTAAATGTATTATTTTTATGTTTAGGTCATGGAAAGTCTATTTCATTTTTACAAAAAAACAAATTTGCAGGTCACACTAAAATTATTGATTTAGGAAATGATTTTAGATTGACTGAAGATTCAAATTTTGATGGAAAACAATTCGTTTATGGATTGCCAGAATTGAATAAAACGGCTATTAAAAAAGCAAATTATATTGCCAATCCGGGTTGTTTTGCTACAGCAATTCAATTAGCATTATTACCCTTAGCAAAAAATCAGCTTTTAGAAAATGACATACATATTAATGCTACAACAGGAAGTACCGGAGCAGGTGTAAGTCCTTCAGAAACAACGCATTTTAGTTGGAGGTCAAATAATATGTCGCATTATAAAGCATTTGATCATCAGCATTTAGGAGAGATAAATCAAAGTGTAAATCAATTACAGGCAGCTTATTCAAATGAGTTGTTGTTTATTCCGAATAGAGGAGACTTTGCAAGAGGAATTTTCGCAACATTATACACTACTGTAGAAGATAGCTTTGATGAAATCGTAGCAAAATATGAAGATTTTTATAAAAATGAACCGTTTGTAACAGTTACTACAACCAATATCAATATGAAACAGGTTGTACAAACGAACAAATGTATTATTAGTTTAACTAAAAAAGGAAATCGGATATTGATTACTTCAATAATTGATAACTTAACCAAAGGAGCTTCTGGACAAGCAATTCAAAATATGAATTTAATGTTTGGATTACCAGAAACAATAGGTTTACATTTGAAACCAAGCGGATTTTAGAAAAAATTGTTTCAGGTTTAAAGTTACAAGTTCCACGCTCAGTGCGTAACTTGAAATATGAATACTGAAACTTAAACTAGTTTCGAGTTTGAAGTTTCACGTTCTATACATAACTTGAAAACTGAAACCTGAAACAAAATAAAAAAAGAAGACATGAATTTATTTAACGTATACCCACTTTATGATATAACACCTGTAAAAGCATTGGATTGCACAATTACAGATAATAACGGAGTAGAGTATTTAGATTTATATGGTGGTCATGGAGTAATTTCTATTGGGCACACACAACCAGATTATGTATCGAAACTTAAAAATCAATTAGATAATTTAGGTTTTTATTCTAATGCAATTCAGAATCCTTTGCAGGTAGAATTAGCTGAGAAATTAGGGAAGCTTTCAGGATTAGAAGATTATGAATTGTTTTTATGCAGTTCAGGAGCAGAAGCAAATGAAAATGCATTGAAACTAGCTTCTTTTCATAACGGAAAATCAAGAGTTATCGCTTTTCATAATTCTTTTCACGGAAGAACTTCAGCAGCAGTTGCAGTTACAGATAACAAAAAGATTGTAGCTCCAATAAATGCACAACAAGTAGTTACTTTCTTGCCTCTTAATGCTATCGAATTAGTAGAAGCTGAACTTGAAAAAGGGGATGTTTCTAGTGTTATTATCGAAGGAATTCAAGGAGTAGGTGGTTTGGACGAAGGGACAACCGAATTTTTTCAGGCTTTAGAAAAAGCTTGTGAAAAACACGGTGCAGTTTTAATTTTAGACGAAGTACAATCAGGTTACGGAAGAAGCGGAAAGTTTTTTGCATACCAGCATCATAATATCAAAGCCGACATTATTTCGGTGGCAAAAGGAATGGGGAATGGTTTTCCGGTTGGAGCTATTTTAATTTCGCCAGAATTTGAAGCAAGTTTCGGATTATTAGGAACTACTTTCGGGGGAAGCCATTTATCTTGTGCGGCAGGAATTGCAGTTTTGGATGTAATGGAAAAGCTGAAATTACAGGATAATGTAAACGAAGTTTCTGCTTACTTTTTTGAGCAAATTAAGCAAGTACCTCAAATCATAAAAGTAAAAGGAAGAGGATTGATGTTAGGTGTAGAATTTGATTTTGAAATCGGTGCGCTTCGCAAAAAATTAATTGTAGAGAAACATATTTTTACAGGAAGTGCCAACAATAAGAATCTATTAAGAATTTTACCATCATTAACTGTAAAAAAATCAGATATAGATACATTCATTGTTGCATTAAAAGAGAGTTTAGCCGAATTAGGACATTAGTTTTTTATTGCTAACTACATACAACAACTACCAAACAACCAACTATAAAAATTATGAACCACCAATTATCAATTGAAAAGCGAAATTTGGTTTTACTCTCGATGGCAAAGCTTGTTGAAGAAGAAAGAAACCAAATTATTCTGACGAATCAAGCTGATCTAGCCGCTTACAATGGCGCCGATTTAGCCATGAAGGAACGTTTAAAAGTCGATAACAACAAGATTGATGAAATGATTCTGTCATTAAATCAGTTGGTATCTCAAGAAGATCCGGTTGGTGTAGAAAGGTTTCATTTTGTACATGAAAATGGAATTAAAGTCAGTAATAAAACAGCAGCTTTTGGTACGATATTAATTATTTATGAATCAAGACCCGATGTAACTATCGAAGCTGGAGGAATTGCTTTTAAATCAGGAAATAAAATTTTGCTTAAGGGTGGAAAAGAAGCATTAAAATCAAACTTAAAGATTGTAAGTCTATGGCATCAAGCTTTAACCGAGAATAATGTTTCGACAGAATGGGTTGAATATTTAAATTTTAATCGGCAAGAAACACAAGCTTTTTTAGAAAAGCCAACACAAAAAGTAGATTTAATTGTACCTCGTGGTGGTGAAAAGTTAATAGAGTTTGTAAAAGCCCATGCTACTTGTCCAGTAATTGTAAGTGGCCGCGGGAATAATTTTGTTTACGTTCATAAAGAAGCAGATACAGATATCGCATTGAAAGTAATCTTGAATGCAAAAACATCTAAAATCTCAGCTTGTAATGCGATAGATAAGGTTTTAATAGATTCACGATTGCCAAATTTTGAAGGTTTTCTAGCCATTTTAATAGAGGGATTAGATGAATCAAAAGTTGAGATTATTGTAGATAAAACACTAGAATCTTTTGCAAATACTACTGTTTTGAAAGACGAAGATATCTGGTATGAAGAATTTTTGGATTATAAAATTGTATTAGGAACAATCGATTCAGAACAGGAAGCTATCGCAAAAATCAATAAATATTGTGGCGGACATTCAGCAGCAATTATTACAAGAAACAATGCTGTTGCCCAAGAATTTATGGAATCAATAGATGCTGCAGCAGTTTATCATAATGCTTCGACTCGATTTACCGATGGAGGACAACTTGGTTTAGGTGGAGAATTGGCTATAAGTACTGATAAATTACATCAGCGGGGACCCATCGGATTGCAACATCTGGTTACCAATAAGTGGTATATTTACGGAGAAGGGCAAATTAGATAATTAGACTTCTTAGATTGATGATTAACGATTTTAGATTTCAGATATAGCTTTGCGAAATTTGCGTTTATAAAGGTTTACAACATAAAAAAACCTTGCGCTATTTTCGGTTAATTTTAGATTTTTGGAATTTGGATTTTAAAAATTGGAATTTAATTATAGACAAAGCTTTGCGAACTTTGCGTTTATAAAGGTTTACAACATAAAAAAAACCTTGCGCCTTTGCGGTAAAAGAAAATTTACAATATAAAAAACTTAGAATCTTAGTAACTCAAAACCTTAGCCACTTAAAAAAAATGACTAAAAAAAGGATTTTATTAAAAATTGGAAGCAATACGTTAACCAAAGAAACCAATCATATTTCGAGAGGGAAGATTGAGGATATTGGAATGCAAATTGCCGCTTTAAATGACAAATATGAATTTGTAATTGTAAGTTCAGGAGCTATTGCAGCGGCGAAACAATTTGTAAAACTAGAGAGCAATGGCAAGGAAATTATTGTAAAACAAGCTTTGGCTTCGATAGGGCAACCCCATTTAATGCGGATTTTCCATGAGAACTTTAGCGATTTAGGTTTATTGACCTCGCAATGTTTGTTGTCCTATTCTGATTTTGAAAAAGAACAATCCAAAATCAATATTGTAAATACAATAAATGTTTTGGTCGAGAACAATTACATTCCGATTATTAATGAAAATGATACTGTTGCAACCGACGAAATTCAGTTTGGAGATAACGATAAATTAGCAGCATTGACAGCCGTTTTATTAAATGTAGATATTTTGATAATCGCTACAAACACAAGCGGAATTTATACGAAAGCATCTATTCATGATGAAGTGCCAGAAACGATAGCCTTAGTGAATGATTTACAGCTTTTAGAAAAAGAAATAGGAGAATCTAAGTCGTCACACGGAACAGGAGGAATGCAATCCAAGATTGAAGCAGCGGCAATCGCTAAAGCAGCAAATATCGAAACTTGGATCGTAAACGGATTAGAAGATAATTTTATATTAAAAGCATTAAAAAACGAAATCCCTTTTACTAAGATTGTGTAGGAATGTTTATTTGTTTAATCGTTAATTTGTTTAATCGATTAAAAAGAAAGCATTACGAAACGTTCTTTTCAGAAAAAGTATATAAGTTAGGTTTGTTTAGTTGCTAAGCCGATTAAACAAAAAACGATTAACCGATTAAACAAAAAACTATGAATTATATTTCAATTCAAGATATCAACTCATTATCAAAATGGGTTAAGAGTGCGTTAAAAATCAAGAAAAAACCACTAAAAAACCAACACTTAGGTAGGAATAAAACCTTAGGAATGTTATTTTTTAATCCTAGTTTAAGAACGCGTTTGAGTACTCAAAAAGCAGCTTTAAACTTAGGAATGAATGTAATGGTAATGAATTTTACCAATGAAGGATGGACGTTAGAGTTCGAAGATGGAGCAATTATGAATTCGGGTGCTTCAGAACATATCAAAGAAGCAGCAGAAGTAGTCTCACAGTATTGTGATATTATTGCGATTCGTGCTTTTGCAGGTTTAGAAAATAAAGAAAAAGATTATGCTGAAACTGTTATTTCAGGATTCATAAAATATGCAACAGTACCTATTGTAAATATGGAAAGTGCAGTTCGTCATCCGATGCAGTCTTTGGCAGATGCAATTACAATGGAAGAATATAAAACCAAACATAGACCCAAAGTAGTCCTTTCTTGGGCGCCACATCCTAAGGCTTTACCTCAGGCAGTTGCTAATTCATTTGTAGAGATGATGCAAATGCAAAAGAATATGGATTTTGTAATTACGCATCCTGAAGGTTATGAATTGAGCCCAGAAATAACAAAAGACTGCAAAATTGAATATGATCAAGATAAAGCATTCGAAAATGCTGATTTTGTATATGTGAAAAACTGGAGTAATTTTAATGATTATGGAAAAGTAACCAATATAGATCCAACGTGGACAGTTACTGCCGAAAAAATGGCATTAACAAACAACGGAAAATTTATGCATTGTCTTCCAGTTCGTCGTAATGTAATTGTGAGTGATGAAGTTTTGGATGGCGAAAATTCAATCGTAATCGAGCAAGCAAATAACAGAACATATTCAGCGCAATTAGTGTTGCAAAAGATTCTAAAGAAGTTATAAATAAAGGTGCAAAGGCACAAAGTTGCAAAGGTTCAGAGATTTTACAAACTGAATCTAAGCTTTGTCCCTTTGTTCCTTTGAACCTTTGAACCTCATGAAAAAAGTTACAGTAATAAAAATAGGCGGAAATATAATCGATAATCCATCAGAATTAGAGCAGTTTTTAACCGATTTTTCTAAAATAGAAGGTTATAAAGTATTAGTTCATGGAGGAGGGAAATCTGCTACGAAAATGGCAGAAAGTATTGGTTTGGTTCCACAAATGATTGATGGTCGTCGTATAACAGATGCTGCAATGCTAGATGTTGTAGTGATGATTTATGCAGGTCAGATTAATAAAAATATTGTAGCACAATTACAGTCTAAAAATAATAATGCAATTGGATTCTCTGGAGCTGATGGGAATTTAATCCAATCAACAAAAAGAAATCACCCAACAATTGATTATGGTTTTGTAGGCGATGTCAAGCAAGTAAATACAAGTTTGCTGGCGACATTACTAGAGAACAACATAGTACCAGTTTTTTGCGCGATTACACACGATAAAAATGGACAATTGTTAAATACAAATGCCGATACAATTGCAAGCGAGTTAGCAATTGCCTTGTCTGAAGACTTTGATGTTACGCTAACCTATTGTTTTGAGAAACAAGGAGTTTTGTCAGATTCAGAAGATGATGATTCGGTTATTACCGAAATAAACGAAGCTTTATATAAACAATTAAAAACTGAAAAGGTAATTCATTCTGGGATGATTCCTAAGTTAGATAATTGTTTTAACAGCTTGTCTAAAGGAGTTCAAACAATAAAAATTGGACATCATAGTATGTTGCAAAATTCTAATATATTGCACACAACGATTAAATTATAAAAGAAAAAAGTTGCTAAGTTTCTAAGAAACCATGATTTTTGCAATCTTAGAAAATACAGAATCTTAGTACCTCAGTACCTATTTAAAAATGAAAAATATAGAAACGCTCCAGCAAGAAGCAATAGCATTATTGAAAAGTTTAATCGAAACCCCTTCTTTTTCAAGTGAGGAAGATCAAACGGCACTTTTAATCGAAAATTGGTTCAATCAAAACGGAATTCCTTTTAAGAGAGAAAACAATAATGTGTGGGCTTTCAACAAGTATTTTGATGAAAAGAAACCAACTCTTTTACTTAATTCGCACCACGATACAGTAAAACCAAATCAAGCATATACCAACGATCCTTTTAAAGCAATTGTAAAAGATGGTAAATTATTTGGTTTAGGAAGTAATGATGCAGGAGGTTGTTTGGTTTCGTTATTGGCAACATTTGTACATTTTTATAACAACGAAAAATTACCATATAATTTGGTAATCGTAGCTTCTGCAGAAGAAGAAAGTAGCGGGAAAAATGGATTAAATAGTGTTTTGCAACATTTACCAGAGTTAGATTGCGCAATTGTAGGAGAGCCTACATTGATGCAATTGGCTGTAGCCGAAAAAGGATTGTTAGTACTAGATGTTAAGGTAAAAGGTACTGCAAGTCACGCAGCACATCAAAATGAAGATAACTCATTATACAATGCTATTCCGGTAATGGAATGGTTTAGAAACTATAGATACGATAAAGTATCCGATGTTTTAGGGCCTGTAAAAATGACTGTAACTCAGATAAATGCAGGAAAGCAGCATAATGTAGTGCCGTCAGAATGTGATTTGGTAGTCGATATTCGTGTAAACGATTGTTATTCAAATACGGAAATTCTAGAAGTGGTAAAAGCCAATGTAAAAGCAGAAGTAACACCGCGTTCTATGCATCTTAATGCGTCCTCAATCCCAGTAGTACATGCTTTGGTGCAAGCAGGAATTGCTTTAGGAAGAACAACGTATGGATCGCCAACGCTTTCGGATCAATCGGTTTTAAGCTGCCAGTCATTAAAACTTGGGCCAGGAGAAACATTACGGTCACACTCGGCAGACGAATTTATTTTTATCAATGAAATCGAAGAAGGTATCGAATTGTATATTAAAATACTAACTGACTTCTTTAAATTATAAATAAGAATTAGGAGTTATCCCGATAGCTATTGGAGCTAGAAACAATATATAGATAAAAGAGTTTATATTTGATGTAATTATAGAGTTACTAAAAAAACAAAAATGCAAAAGCCGATTTTATTGTATCAAACTGCAGACACCAATATAAATGTTGAAGTAACTTATATTGATGAAAATTTTTGGTTAACTCAAAAAGCTATTGCTGAATTGTTTGGGATAGAATCTAATACTGTAAATTATCATATAAAGGAAATTTTTAAGAGTCAGGAACTAGAAGAAATTTCAACTACTCGAAAAATTAGAGTAGTTCAAAAAGAAGGGAATCGTCAAGTAAATCGCGAACTAGATTTTTATAATCTTGACGTAATTATTGCTGTCGGATATCGTGTAAATTCAAAACAAGCAACTCAATTTAGAATTTGGGCAACCAAAACCTTAAAAGAGTTTATTGTAAAAGGATTTGTATTAAATGATGAAATGCTAAAAAATGGTTCGTCATTTGGTAAAGATTATTTTGAAGAGCTACTAGGTAAAATAAGAGAAATAAGATCTTCCGAAAGAAGGTTTTATCAAAAAATAACTGATATCTATGCGCTTTCTGTAGATTATGAAAGAACGGCTTTAGAAACAAAAAACTTTTTTGCGTCAGTACAGAATAAATTACATTGGGCAATTTCAGGAAAAACTGCAGCTGAAATTATTTATACAGAAGCAGATGCTACAAAAATACATATGGGTTTATCAACCTGGAAAGATGCTCCAGATGGTAAGATTCAAAAAATAGATGTTGTAATTGCTAAAAACTATTTGAATGAAAACCATATTCAGGAATTAAACAGAATAGTTTCAGCTTATTTAGATTTAGCTGAAAATAATGCAAAAAGGCAATTATTGATGAAAATGGAGGATTGGAGTGTTTTTTTGAATAATTTTCTTCAGCTTTCAAATTACCCAATTTTATTAGATAATGGTAAGATTTCACAATTAGAGGCAAAGATAAAAGCAGAATCTGAGTTTGATAAATTCAGAATAATTCAAGATCGAGAGTATATTTCTGATTTTGATAAAGAAATTTTGAAAGTTAAGAATTCAAATAATTAAAAAAATATAAACTAAGAAGATTTAATAATCGAAATAGTCTAAAAACATAAGTTATGAAACTTTGGGAAAAAGGAATACCAACTGATAAACAAATCGAGCAATTTACTGTTGGGAATGATAGAGAACTTGATTTAGTCCTAGCAAAATACGATGCATTAGGTTCTATTGCACATGCAAAAATGTTGGGTCAAATTGGGCTTTTAACTGCCGATGAAACCAATTCGTTAGTAGATGCATTAAACGAAATCATTGCAGATGCCGAAAAAGGAAATTTTGTAATCGAAGATAGTTTTGAAGATGTACATTCCAAAATCGAATATTTGCTAACAGTGAAATTAGGCGATGCAGGGAAGAAAATCCACACAGCACGTTCTCGTAACGATCAAGTTTTGGTTGACGTACATTTATATTTAAAAGACGAAGTAAAAGCATTAAAAGAACAAGTAAAAAGTCTTTTTGACTTGTTAATGGAATCTGCTGAGAAACATCAAAATGTATTATTGCCAGGATACACGCATTTGCAAATAGCAATGCCTTCATCATTCGGGATGTGGTTTTCTGCTTATGCAGAGAGTCTTATTGATGATATTACAATGCTTAATGCGGCTGCCAAAATTGTAGATCAAAACCCATTAGGATCAGCAGCTGGTTACGGAAGTTCATTTCCTATAAACAGAACATTTACAACAAAAGAGCTAGGATTCGAAACTTTAAAATATAATGCAGTAGCTGCGCAAATGAGTCGTGGTAAAGCAGAAAAAACAGTTGCTTTTGCAATGAGTAGTGTTGCAGCAACACTGTCTAAATTTGCAATGGACGTTTGTTTGTATATGAGTCAGAATTTTGATTTTATCAGCTTACCATCGCATCTTACAACAGGTTCGAGCATCATGCCACATAAAAAGAACCCTGATGTATTTGAGTTAATTCGTGGTAAATGTAACAAGATACAAGCATTACCATATGAAATCACTCTAATTACAAATAACTTACCAAGTGGCTATCATAGAGATTTACAGCTTTTAAAAGAAGGATTGTTTCCAGCAATTCAAAACCTTAAAGCTTGTTTAGACATTGCAATTTTCTCCATAAAAGACATTGCAGTAAAAGACCATATTTTAGAAGATAAAAAATACGATTACTTGTTTACAGTAGATACATTAAATGAAATGGTTGTAGCAGGAATGCCGTTTAGAGATGCATACAAAGAAGTTGCTGAGCAATTAGAAAATGGTACATTTAAGTCTCCTAAAGAAACAAAACATACACACGAAGGAAGTATTAATAATTTGTGTTTAGATGCTATAAAAGATAAGATGAAGAGTTCTTATTAATTCACGAAAATGCGCTATGATTTCATAGCGCATTTTTTTTTTTGGGTAAATCCTTTTTTATTGAAAACAGAAAATTCATACTAAATACATATATTTGATACATAGTTATCTTAAAGTAATAGTATGACACAATTTGATGAACAGGCAACTCAAAAACTTTTTGAGAAGAACTTAATTACCGAAGAACAATTTGTACAGGTAAAAGCCTATCGCAGTTTAGGGATTTTTTCGCTACATAACGAATTAAAGTTATTCCTATACCTATCGGTTTTGTTATTTACAACAGGAATCGGAATCTTGATTTATCAAAATATAGATACAATAGGTCATGTAGCTATTTTGTCTTTGCTTTTAATTGTAACAGTAATCTGTTTTTATTTTTGCTTTAAAAATTCAAAAGGATTTCAAAAAGAAGATTCTAGTTTTGAAAATCCTGTATTACAATATTTAGTTCTTACAGCAACAATTCTGAGTTGTATTTTTGTAGGGTACATTCAATTTCAATACGAACTATTCGGTACCCATTATGGTTTAGCAACATTAGTGCCTACAATTATTAGTTTCTTTTGTGCTTATTATTTTGATAATAAGAGTGCATTAACAATTGCTGTAACAGGTTTAGCAGCTTATATAGGTCTTTCAGTAAGTCCGCAAAGTTTACTTAGTAATGATTTTTATGCTACTGATACCTTAAGTTATTCGGCAATTATATTAGGAGGTTTATTAATCCTTTGGACTATTTATAGCACAAAGATTAATTTAAAAATGCATTTCAATTTTATTTACCTTACCTATGCTTTGCATTTGATAAGTATTGCTGCAATCAATAATTTATTCCAAGGATATTGGTTGATTTTTGCTATTGTCCTAGGAGCTTCTACTTATTATTTCTACAAAGTAAGCTATCAAATTCCTGCAATTTCATTATTCGTGTTTACAATTATATACGCCTACATTGGCATTAATATTATAGTTTTTAAATTTTTAGAGTTTATAGATGCTTCCAATTTTTATGAATTGGTGTTATTTGCAGCTCCTTTTTACGTAATAGGTTCAATTATATTATTCATTAAATTAATTAAAAACTTCAATAAACAAAAAGCAAATGATAGCATACGATAAGAATTTATTGAAGAATGGTTTTTTGGTCAATGAAGCAGAGAACTTACAAAAAGCCAATTTTATTACTAAAGAGCAATTAGACAATGTCTCTAAAGAATTACCAGCTCTTAGGAGTCAGGATAATATATTAGTTCGTATAGGTTTCTTTTTGTTAGGAGTGTTTTTGTATTCATCTATTTGTGGTGCCGTATCATTATTAGGGATAAGTGCTTCTTCAGATAGGTTTTTTATCGGTTTAGTTTATTTTTTTGCAATAATTGGGTTTATAGGAACAGAAATTCTAGCACAACAAAAATATTATGGTTACGGTTTAGACGATGCTTTTGTATTAGGAGCACAATTAACTTTGGCTATAGCAGTTGCGATGTCTTTTACAACAAACATATTACGAATTAATAATGTAGATGTGTTGTCAAGCATGATTACTGTAACGGTAGTTTCTTTTTTGATGTATTTGCGGTACTTGCATTTGTCTTCGGCATTGATTTTTTGCTTGGCATCGACCACGACATTAGGTTTTGTCTTCTTTAATTATATTGAGTTAGGGAGTGTTATTTTGCCTTTTGTATTAATGCTTTATGCAATTGGATTATATTTTAGTAGTAAAGTACTTCTTAAGAATTTAGCTGAGCCTTTTTATTATAATGGATTTCTTTTGATGAAAAATTTCAGTTTAATATTATTCTATTTATCAGGGAATTATATGGTTGTAAGAGAGTTTTCGGCTTTTCTATCAGGTACTTATTACGAGTTAAGTCCAGATGTTCCGTTTTCGTTATTCTTTTGGAGTTTTACGTTTGTAGTTCCTGTTCTTTATTTGTTTTTTGGATTACGTAATAAAGACAGAATCTTACTTTGGTTAGGTTTCTTAGCCTTTTGTTTTTCTATTTTTACTTTTAGAACCTATCACCATGTTTTACCAACAGAAGTTGCTTTAACTTTTGGAGGTTTATTGCTTTTTGGATTTACTTATTTTGCAATAAGAAAAACAAGAGATAATGAAAAAGGAATAACATTTAAGCCAGATCGTATCGATAACACTAATTCATTACTAAATGCCGAAGCTTTAATAATTGCTTCAACATTTAATTTAAGGCCAGAAATAAAAGCCGAGGAATCCCCAATGGAGTTTGGAGGAGGAGATTTTAGTGGAGGAGGTTCAGGAGGAAGTTTTTAGATTGTACATTTATAATAAAAACGCTGAAATTAAAATTTCGGCGTTTTTATTATTAGCTAGATAATAGACTTATAATCACTAAAATCAAAGTAAGTATAATTTCAATAATAGATAATTTTCGCGGATTTATAAATGAAACTAATGCTCTGTCAATTGCCAAAAGAATCAATAAACCAGATACACACCAAAGGATTACAAATCCACCCATGCTGCCATAATTTGCTAAAGCATATAATCCATAAGGAAAACCAATTACAATTCCAATTATAGAAATTACAGAAACAAAAGTTTGTTTGTTTTTAATTATATCCATTTAAACTTTAAAGTATATATTTTCAAAAATCATCTTTACCATATATTTATAAAGAGGAATTCTTAATCAAAGTATTGCTCGTATTCTTCAATTTTCGAGCGTAAACGATTTTCTAAATATAGATTAGCATCTTTTAAATGCTCTAAAATAGTCTCAGCTTCATTTTTGTATTTTCTTTTTTTAAGACTATCCCAGCTTTTAGGAGGTTTTTGTAAGTTAGTTATCCTATCTGCTAATTTTACAGCCCAAACTTCTTTTCTTTGGAAGGAAATTCGGTTCAAACTATCAAGCATTCTTTCTTCTTTTGGTAAAGTATTATTTTTTGTAAGAGCCGAAACACCTTTAGCTATTTCAGTTCCAAATTCAAGTTCTAATTCATCAAATGTTGTAGTTGTATCTTCTAAGGTATCATGTAATAATGCAATCTGAGTAGCAAAATTTATGTCAAATTCCTTTGTGTTATTTGCTGCAATTAAAATTTCCATTGCCACATTGCTTAAATGAACAACATAGGGTAGTTGAGAATCAGGAAGGAGCTGATTATCCTCTGAATGTTTATGGGCAGCAAAAAGTATAGTCTTTTGATAAATTGATTGGATATCCATTTAGTTTTATTGAAAATTACACTTTTTCTTTCAACGCTTCAGCATCAATATCACTATGAGAAACATCATATATCGATTTTCCGTCTTTGATAAGTAATAATTGAGGAGATTGATGAACAACGTTAAAACGTGATGCTATCTCATTCGAAACATCACGGTGTGCTATTAGATCAAGAAAATAAGCCTTAACTTTAGTGTCTAAATCAAATTCTCTTTCAAATTGTTTGAGAGCCATTCTGCTAATACTACATCTTGTGCTATGTTTGAATATAAGAATTTGTTTCTCTTTAGACTCATTTACGATTTCGTCTAATTGGTCTAAATTTGTTAAGGGAATCCAGTTTATTTTAGTTTCTGATGATTCATTTTGATCAGAATCTCCAAATAGTGATGATAGAAAACTCATATTTTGTCGTTATTTGTGACTTTTTGACATTTAAAAACAATAAAAATTAAATTTTAAACGCCATTTTGTCTGTTTTGTTGTTGTGGAATATATTTTGAGAAATAATAAACAAAGTTACTTATTAAAATAGAATCATAAATCATAAATCAATATAAAGATGAACATAAATAAATTTACAATCAAATCGCAAGAAGCTATTCAGCTTTCTCAGCAGTTGGCTCAACAAAACGGTCAACAGCAAATCGAGAATGAACATATCTTCAAAGCTATCTTTGAAGTTGATGAAAATGTAGCGCCATTTATTTTGAAAAAACTCAATGTAAATGTGCCTTTATTTCTTCAAATTCTAGATAGCACAATTCAAAGCTTCCCGAAAGTTTCGGGAGGAGATGTAATGCTTTCCAGAGATGCAAATAAAGCGTTGAATGAAGCAGAGATTATTGCACAAAAAATGAACGATGAATACGTTTCAATCGAACATTTAATGCTTGCAATTTTTGATTCAAAAAGCAAAGTTGCTCAAATCTTAAAAGATCAAGGAGTAACAGGTAAAGGCTTAAAAGCTGCTATTGATGAATTACGTAAAGGAGAACGTGTAACTTCAGCATCAGCAGAAGAGACATATAATTCATTGAACAAATATGCTAAAAACTTAAACGAATTAGCACGTACAGGAAAATTAGATCCTGTTATCGGACGAGATGAAGAAATTAGACGTGTATTGCAAATCTTAACACGTCGAACTAAAAATAACCCAATGTTAATTGGAGAACCTGGAGTTGGTAAAACCGCAATTGCCGAAGGTTTAGCACGAAGAATCGTTAATGGTGACGTGCCAGAAAACCTAAAGGATAAAATTGTGTTTTCACTAGATATGGGAGCATTAATTGCTGGGGCAAAATATAAAGGAGAGTTCGAAGAACGATTAAAATCGGTAGTAAAAGAAGTTACAGCAGCCGAAGGTGATATCGTCTTGTTTATAGATGAGATTCATACACTTGTAGGTGCAGGTGGAGGAGAAGGCGCAATGGATGCGGCTAATATTCTAAAACCGGCTTTGGCTCGTGGAGAATTAAGAGCGATCGGTGCAACTACTTTGGATGAATACCAAAAATATTTTGAAAAAGATAAAGCGCTAGAACGTCGTTTCCAAAAAATTATAATAGATGAGCCAGATACTGAAAGTGCGATTTCAATTTTACGTGGAATCAAAGAAAAGTATGAAACACATCACAAGGTTCAGATAAAAGACGAAGCTATTATTGCTGCGGTTGAGCTTTCTCAACGTTATATAACCAATCGTTTCCTACCGGATAAAGCGATTGATTTAATGGATGAAGCTGCGTCTAAATTGCGTATGGAAATCAATTCGAAACCTGAGGAATTAGATGTTTTGGATAGAAAAATAATGCAATTAGAAATTGAGATTGAGGCCATAAAACGTGAGAAAGAGGAAAGTAAGCTCAAGGTTCTAGGAATGGAATTGGCTAATTTAAAAGAAGAACGTAATGAAATCTACGCTAAATGGAAATCTGAAAAAGATGTAGTAGATGGAATTCAGGCTGTAAAATTAGAGCTTGAAAACTTTAAACATGATGCAGATCGTGCAGAGCGAGATGGTGATTACGGAAAAGTAGCCGAGATTCGTTACGGAAAAATTAAAGAAGCTCAAGAAAGACTGGATGTCTTATTGAAACAAATGCACGAATATCAATCTGGAAATTCTTTGATTAAAGAAGAAGTTACCAGAGAAGATATTGCCGAAGTTGTTGCAAAATGGACTGGTATTCCAGTGATGAAAATGCTTCAAACTGAAAGAGAAAAACTCTTGCATCTAGAAGATGAATTACACAAGCGTGTAGTTGGTCAAGAAGAAGCAATCGAAGCGGTAAGTGATGCCGTAAGAAGAAGTAGAGCTGGTTTACAAGATATGAAAAAACCTGTTGGTACCTTCTTGTTCTTAGGAACTACAGGAGTTGGTAAAACAGAGTTAGCAAAAGCATTGGCCGAGTATCTTTTTGATGATGAAAATGCCATGACCAGAATTGATATGAGTGAGTATCAAGAACGTCATAGTGTGAGTAGATTAGTTGGTGCACCTCCAGGATATGTAGGATATGATGAAGGTGGACAATTAACAGAAGCTGTACGTAGAAAACCGTATTCAGTAATTCTGTTAGATGAGATTGAAAAAGCGCATCCAGATACATTTAATATTTTATTGCAAGTATTGGACGAAGGACGATTAACAGATAATAAAGGGCGTTTAGCCGATTTTAAAAATACGATTATCATCATGACTTCGAATATGGGAAGTCAGATAATACAAGAAAAATTCGAGAATTTAAAAGGAGGTATTGAAGCTGCAACAGAGGCTGCAAAAGTCGAAGTACTTGCTTTATTGAAACAAACAGTACGTCCGGAATTTATTAACCGTATTGATGAGATCGTATTGTTTCCACCTTTAACTGTGGATAATATTAAACATATTGTTGGTTTACAATTAAAAAGCGTTACCAAAATGTTGGCTTTGCAAGGAATTACAATGGATGCAACCCCAGAAGCTGTTGCTTATTTATCGGATAAAGGATTTGATCCGCAATTCGGTGCAAGACCAGTAAAACGTGTAATACAAAGAGATGTTTTAAATCAATTGTCAAAAGAAATTTTGGCAGGAAAGATTACAACAGATAGTATCATTTTATTAGATGCGTTTGACGGTAAATTGGTTTTTAGAAACCAAACACAAGAAGTAACCCAATAATTTTGATTTTTAGTAATTTGAAAACACCAGTCGCAAGGCTGGTGTTTTTTTTTTTTTTTATTTATGAATCTGAAAATCAGTAAATAATGAAACTTTTTTTTGAATTATTATAAGAAAAAAATTAATTTAGTTCTCATCTTTACATTGGCAGAGCTAAGCTAGGATTAGCTATATAAAAACTTAAAATAAATATAATATTATGAATAACATATTTAGAGGATTAATAGCGGGTTATGGAGCCAAAAAGCTTGGAAGCGGATGTTTTGGAACTATTTTTGTTTTTGTGATTATCTGGCTACTTTTAGGTCAATGCAGTTGATGATATTGTTTAGAAGTCTGATTGAAAATATTTGATTAAATCGGAAGAAATAGAAGAAAAAAATCAAACAAAAAGTATTAGATTCGCATGAAATAATAAATATGTATTGATTGAATTTGGTAGATTGTATCAAAAGTCAATGCAGTTCTAAAACAATTATATGGCATCAGGTTTTTTCGTTATATTAGATGATATTGCAGCAATTATGGATGATGTTGCAGTAATGAGTAAAGTTGCAGTAAAAAAGACGGCAGGTATCCTAGGAGATGATTTGGCTGTTAATGCCGAGAAAGCATCAGGTTTTGCTTCATCAAGAGAATTACCTGTATTGTGGGCCATTGGTAAAGGTTCGTTTATTAATAAATTAATTATTTTACCAATAGCATTTTTACTAAGTGCCTTTTTTCCAGTAGCCATTATAGTAATCTTAGTACTGGGAGGTCTTTTTTTAGCTTATGAAGGAGCTGAAAAGATATTTGAATTTTTCTTTCCACACAAACATGAAAAGATTGAGGTTACAGCACAAACATTTTCGGAAGAAGAAATTTTAGCTGTCGAAAAAGAAAAAATAAAATCAGCAATCATAACTGATTTTATATTATCTGTAGAAATAGTAATTATAGCATTAGGAACTGTAATTGGCAAACCTATTTTATCACAAATTATGGTTGTTTCTATTATTGCAATAGTTGCAACAATTGGAGTGTATGGTATTGTAGCGCTTATTGTAAGAATGGATGAACTGGGACTTAAGCTTATTCAGCTTAGTAAAAAAGAGCGAAGTATATCAAAAACAATAGGAAATATTCTAGTACAGGCACTTCCAAGAGTGATTCAGAGTTTATCCGTAATTGGAACGATAGCTTTGCTATTAGTGGCAGGTGGTATATTTGTACACAATATTGAATTTTTCCATCACCTAGTACCTCAGTTACCTTCTATTGTAAAAGAATTTAGTATTGGACTTGTAATTGGGTTTTTGGTTTTAGGAATTGTAACTGTAATCAAAAAAATGATTCCAAAAAAAGAAATAGCAGAATAACTTTATTGTCAATTATATATAACACCAATCGAAAGATTGGTGTTTTTTTATGCCTAAAATGAAAATATTTATTTTGTTAATATTTTGAATTTTAGTTGTTTAGTAAATTGAGTGGATTATTTAACAATTTTACGAAGCAACCATCTTAATCTATTTGCATCTATATTGTAATTAATAACAAATAAATTATTTTTATGAAAAATTTCAATTTAAAATCAGTTTTAACTGTATTATTCTTAGCAACGGCATTAATTTCATGTAGTAATGATAAAGATGATGACCAACCTACTACTCCTGAATTTACTGTAAAAAGTGCTTTTGTAACTGAAGTGAAAGGACCAGAAACTGGAAAGGTAAATGAGGAACTTAGCTATGATGTGACTTATATAGTTGAGAGTGCTTGTGCAGAATTTGGCAAAATTAGTGATGTAACCATAGGTACAGAAAAAGGATTGCAAGTTGAAGCTAAATATCCATCAGGAACTTGTACGCTACAAGTACCAGATCCTAAAAAAACAGTTTACAAATTTAAATCAGCAGCAAAAGGAACTTTTGATATAAAATTCAAAAAATCAGAAACTGAATTTGTAACTGCTAAAGTAGTTATTGAATAGTTAATCTAATTCAATATAATAGAGTGCTTACTATGTAAAAAGGAGCAGTTAATTAAAAACTGTTTTATTTTTATTTCATTCAATTAAACACCAGTTAGGGCGCTGGTGTTTTTTTGTTTTTAGAAATAGACGAATTATTCTCATCAGTATTTTTATCAGTTATTTATTTTTGATATTTTATGAATAGAATGATTTTGGCTACTCTCAATTGCTATTGAGAAGGGACTAGAATAGAAAATTTAGTTTTTTATTAGAACCTATGGCTCACTTTGCTATTCCTTTAAAAATTACTATTTTTGCACTCTAAATTTTAAGACATGCCGAATAAGAAATATAAAATAGCCGTTATCCAGTTAAATCTGAATGACGTTGCCGAAAATAATCTTAAAAAATGTATCAGTTGGGTAAAAGATGCGGCCAATAAAGGTGCTGAAGTAATCCTGTTACCAGAATTATATAGTAGTCATTATTTTTGCCAAAGTGAAGATGTAGATAATTTTGCATTAGCAGAACCATTATATAGTACTTCATTTATAGCTTTTAGTGCTTTGGCTAAGGAATTAGGGGTGGTTATTATTGTTCCTTTCTTCGAAAAAAGAATGGCGGGAATATACCACAATAGTGCATACATTATAGATACTGATGGATCAGAAGCAGGGTTGTATCGTAAGATGCATATTCCAGATGATCCACATTTTTATGAAAAATTCTATTTTACACCTGGTGATTTAGGTTTTCAAGCTATTGAAACTAAAAAAGGAAAAATAGGAACATTAATTTGTTGGGACCAATGGTATCCAGAAGCAGCTCGTATTACAGCTTTAAAAGGTGCTGAGGTATTGTTTTATCCTACAGCGATTGGATGGCATCCAAAAGAAAAAGAGCAATATGGTGAAAACCAGTATGGAGCTTGGATGAATGTAATGAAAGGACATGCTGTTGCAAATGGTGTATTTGTTGCTGCTGCTAATAGAATTGGTTTAGAGCAATATATCGATGGTACTGATGGAATTCAGTTTTGGGGAGCTTCATTTATAGCTGGACCACAAGGAGAAATTTTAGCACAAGCTTCACACGATAAAGAAGAAATTTTAATTGCTGAGGTTGATTTAGATTTACAAGAAAACGTGCGTCAGAACTGGCCATTTTTTAGAGATAGAAGAATTGATGCTTTTGGAGATATTACCAAAAGAGCAATAGACTAATTTAGTCGGTTTATATAAAAGCAAAAAGGACAAAATTTACATTTTGTCCTTTTTTGTTTCTTAGAGAAAAATTTTCCGTTTATTTAACTTGAAAAGTAACTCTTCTTACGATTTGACGTGCTTCTTTAGAATTTTTATTCACAGAAGTATCTTCACCATTAGCAATTACATTTAATCTAGAAGCATCAATTCCAGCATTTGTAGCTACTTTTTTCACAGCTTCAGCTCTTTTTCTAGATAATTCCGTGTTATAGCTAGAGCTTCCAATTTCGTCAGAATATCCAATGATATCTGCAGATTTACCAGGATTATTTTTCAAGTATTTAACTAAAAAGTCTACACCAGATAAAGAAGCATTTGTTGGTTTAGAAGAGTTAAAATCAAAATATACATTAACATATCCTCCGTTAATCAATTCTTCAACTGTATTATTTGTTGCAGTTTCGCTACCTTTTTTAGAGTAGGTTTTGTCTAAATAGCTTTCTAGTTCATCTGGAACACCATTTTGATTAGTATCAATAGATTGTCCTTTGGTATTTACAGCAACTCCAGAAACAGTATTAGGCTCTAAATCATACAAATCAGCAACACCATCTTTATCAGTGTCGATAAGACCAGTTTCTATTGTATTAACTCTGTCTTCTAATTTATTTAATCTATCATTGTCTTCAGAATACCAGTCAGCATGTTTTTCTTTTTTACCTAGGTAGAAAGTTAAACCAACAGAAGCATTTAATAATACTCCATCAAATGAACCGCTAGTTGTTTGTCCCATTCCGTCAAAGTTATGGTTTTGTCTTCCATTAACAATTCCAGTAAGGTCACCAGTTAAAGCGATAGTATTGCTTAATCTAATTTGTCCAGTAAGACCAACAATTCCGTGAGCCATATAGTCTTTTCCATCAAAACCATTATCAGCACTTAATTGAGAAACTCCAAAACCACCATGTGCCAATAAACCGATTGTGTTGGTCCAAGTTTCAAAATTTAAGGCTCTACCAATATTTACAACTCCTTGTAAACTTGTTCTTAAGTATTTGCTGTCAAATGGAGCAGTATCATTGCGTTCCTGAAATTGATCGTATCCGAAATCTAATTTCAAACCAAACTTAGGATTAAACATATAACGTACACCTAAATCTGCATGAAAAGGGCTAACTGTAGCAGTAGAATACCCTTCGGTCATAGTTCTGGTTGGTTTGTTTAGACCACCATTTAATTCGATAGACCATTTATCATAAGGATTTTTTTCAATTGTAGTTTGTGCAGAACTTGTTGCCATGCTTTGTGCGCCTGCTGCCATGGACAGTAATAAAAGTGATACGGAAGCTAATTTCTTTTTCATGATATCTATTGTTAAATTTAATTTTTTTTGAGTTTTTTCGTTTAAACTCAGTATAAAAATAGGCCAATCGGTTTAAACCAATGTTCTATTGGTATTACATAATTCCCATGTTTTGTGGCTTTCTTCATCATTTTTTGGTTCTATTGATGGTAATACTTTTAGTTATTTAGAATAAATTATATTTCTATCTAACTGGAAAAAAAGAACTTTACATAATGATAAAGGGTATGAATGCTTATCTTTGTACTTTTTTAATTTAGAACCTTTTTATGACGACGAATAATAGGATATTTCCCGCAGAGTGGGAAAAACAACAAGGAGTTGTATTGTGTTTTCCTCATAATGGTAAAGATTGGCCAGGGAAATACGAAGCCGTTCAATGGGCTTTTGTAGAGTTTATAAAAAAAGTAGCTGCACATGAAATTGTTTTCTTGGTAGTTGCCGATGAAGATTTGAAAGCAAAAGTGAACGATATGCTTGAAAGAGCACATGTAGATTTAAAGAATGTTACTTACATCATTCATAAAACAAACAGAAGCTGGATGCGTGATTCTGGACCAATTGTTGTTAAAAATGGAGATAAAAGAGAAGCATTAAACTTTAATTTTAATGGTTGGGCAAAATACAAAAACTATCAATTAGATAAATTTGTGCCAGCTAAAGTTGCAGAAGTTTTAGATATTCCAGTTACACAGGTTGTATATAAAGGAAAGCCAGTTATTGTAGAAGGTGGTGCGATTGATGTAAACGGAAAAGGAACATTGTTAACTTCTGAGGAATGTTTAATGCATCCAAGTATTCAGGTTCGTAATCCAGGTTTTACTAAAGAAGATTATGAAGCAGTTTTTAAAGAATATCTTGGAGTAACAAACGTTATTTGGTTAGGAGACGGAATAGAAGGAGATGATACGCATGGGCACATCGATGATTTGTGTCGTTTTGTAAATGAGGATACTATTGTAACCATTGTAGAAACTGATTCTAATGATTCAAATTATAAACCTTTACAGGATAATTTGAAAAGATTGCAAAATGCAAAGCTTGAAAATGGGAAATCTCCAGTAATTGTTGCTTTACCAATGCCAAAAAGAGTTGATTTTGAAGATTTAAGATTACCGGCAAGTTATGCTAATTTCTTGATTTTAAACAACTGTGTTTTGGTTCCCACATTTAACGATAGTAATGATCGTGTGGCACTTAATATACTTTCAGAATGTTTTCCTGATCGTGAAGTGATAGGAATTAGTTGTGTAGACTTTATTTGGGGATTTGGAACATTACATTGTTTAAGTCAGCAAATTCCAGCTTAAAAACAGGCTTTTTTCAGAAAATTGTATAAAAAAATAGCGTATTGAATTCAATACGCTATTTTTTTTATTCCGAATCAAGATCTCTTCATTGTCTCACGAAAGGAGCAAGCAGTTGGCTTGAAACTTCTCCAAAACCAATACGAACTTCATTGCTTTCGCAATATCCTCTCATAATTACAGTATCGTTATCTTCGATAAATTTACGTTCGCTGCCATCGTTTAGCTTTAAAGGGTTTTTTCCACCCCAAGTTAATTCTAGCATAGATCCATAGCTGTCAGGAGTAGGTCCGGATATTGTTCCAGAGCCCATCATATCACCAGAATTAACACGACAACCATTAGAAGTATGATGTGCTAATTGTTGGCTCATTGACCAGTACATATATTTAAAATTTGATCTAGAGATTACAGTTTCTTCTTTATCCAATGGCTTAAGAGAAACTTCTAAATTAATATCAAAAGCTTTTTTTCCTTTGGTTTGTAAATAAGGAAGCGGAGCAGGATCTTGTTTTGGGCCTTTGGTTCTAAAAGGTTCTAATGCATCCATAGTAACAATCCATGGAGAAATAGAAGAAGCAAAGTTTTTTGCCAAGAATGGACCTAAAGGCACATATTCCCATTTTTGAATATCACGAGCGCTCCAGTCATTTAATAAAACCATTCCGAAAATATAGTCTTCGGCTTCATAAGCAGGAATAGGTTCTCCCATTATGTTGGCATCGGTTGTAATAAATGCGGTTTCCAATTCAAAATCAATTGATCTTGATGGGCCAAAAACAGGAGAGCTTTCTCCATTAGGAAGTGTTTGTCCCATTGGTCTGTGTACAGGAATTCCAGAAGGAATAATAGTCGAACTTCTTCCGTGGTATCCTACAGGAATGTGTAACCAGTTTGGTAATAATGCATTTTCCGGATCACGGAACATTTTACCTACATTGGTTGCATGCTCTCTACTAGAGTAAAAATCGGTATAATCACCAATTAAAACAGGTAATTGCATTTCGACATCGTCAATTTTAAAAATAACGATATCTCTATCTTTTGTAGAATCTCTTAATTGAGGGTTATTAATGTCAAATATATCGGCAATACGGTTTCGAACCAATCGCCAAGTTTTTTTTCCATCAGAAATAAAATCGTTTAGAGTGTCTTGCATAAACATATCATCAGTTAAATCAATTCCTGAGAAATAGCTTAATTGTTGTAAAGCACCTAAATCTATGGCGTAGTCGCCAATTCTTGTTCCAACCGTTACTATATTTTCTTTGGTAAGAAAAACACCGAAGGGAATGTTTTGAATAGGGAAATCACTATTCTCTGGTACATCTAACCATGATTTTCGTTTAGTATCGTTGGCAGTTATCGGCATGTGAATGTTAATTATTTGTTGAAAAATTCTATGTCAAATATATCATAATCTAACAGTTTGACAAACGTTTTTTTGTATTTTTGCATCAAATTAACGAAAAACTAAAAAATGCAACGCGACGAACAAATTTTTGATCTTATTCTTGAAGAACAAGACAGACAAATTCACGGATTAGAACTAATCGCTTCAGAAAATTTTGTAAGTGATGAGGTAATGGAAGCAGCTGGTTCTGTTTTAACAAATAAATATGCAGAAGGCTATCCAGGCAAAAGATACTACGGAGGTTGTGAAGTAGTTGACGTTATTGAGCAAATTGCTATAGATAGAGCCAAAGAATTATTTGGGGCTACTTATGCAAACGTACAGCCACATTCAGGATCACAAGCAAATACAGCAGTTTATCATGCATGTTTAAAGCCCGGAGATAAAATCTTAGGATTTGATTTATCTCACGGTGGTCACTTAACTCACGGGTCTCCAGTAAACTTTTCGGGACGTTTATATACTCCAGTTTTTTATGGTGTAGATAAAGAAACGGGACGTTTGGATTATGATAAAATTCAAGAAATTGCTACTAAAGAGCAACCAAAATTAATTATTGCAGGAGCTTCGGCTTATTCTCGTGATATGGATTTTGAGCGTTTTAGAGTAATTGCAGATAGCGTAGGAGCAATCTTATTTGCAGATATTTCGCATCCAGCAGGGCTTATCGCCAAAGGATTAATGAATGACCCAATTCCTCATTGTCATATCGTTTCTACTACAACACATAAAACATTACGTGGACCACGTGGAGGATTGATATTGATGGGTAAAGATTTTGAAAACCCACAAGGGCTAACAAATCCAAAAGGAGAAATCAGAATGATGTCTGCATTGCTAGATTTAGCTGTATTTCCTGGTAATCAAGGAGGTCCTTTAATGCATATTATTGCTGCAAAAGCAGTCGCTTTTGGTGAAGCATTACAAGATGAGTTCTTTACTTATGCAATGCAATTAAAAAAGAATGCAAATGCTATGGCAGAAGCTTTCGTAAAAAGAGGATACGATATTATTTCTGGAGGAACAGACAATCACATGATGTTAATTGACCTTAGAAATAAAGGAATTTCAGGTAAAGATGCTGAGAATGCATTGGTAAAAGCTGAAATTACTGTAAACAAAAATATGGTTCCATTTGATGATAAATCACCATTTGTAACTTCAGGAATTCGTGTAGGAACAGCTGCAATCACGACTCGTGGTTTAGTTGAAGACGATATGGAAACTATTGTTGCATTAATCGATAGAGTATTAACAAATTACACAAGTGAAGAAGTTATCGAAGAGGTTGCTAACGAAGTAAATGAAATGATGAGCGAAAGAGCAATCTTCGTTTACTAAAAAAATAAAATTTGAAACTTAATTGTTTCAAGTTTCAGGTTTCAAGTTTAAAGTTTTGTGACACGTAAAAAAACGTAAAGCAAAACTTTAAACTTTTTTTAGTTCTAGAGAACATGCCAAGCCTGAAAGTCGGATTGACAAAGAAAACCTGAAACAAAATAAAACAAAAAGATTATGGGTGTATTAAGATTACAGTTACCAACTGACCCAAGATGGGTAAATATCGTTGAGAAAAACATTGAAGAGATTTTAACAGATCATGCTTGGTGTGAACAAAAAGCAGCAACAAATGCTATTACAATAATCACCAATAACTCAGAGCACCAAGACTTAGTTAAAGATTTATTAGCTTTGGCTAAAGAAGAAATTGACCATTTTGAGCAAGTACACAATATCATCATCAAAAGAGGACTAAAACTAGGTCGTGAGCGCAAAGACGATTATGTAAATGAGTTGTATTTGTATATGAAGAGAAGCAGTGACGGAAGCCGTGTTTCAAGCTTAGTTGAACGATTACTATTCTCTGCAATGATTGAAGCCAGAAGTTGTGAACGATTTAAAGTACTTTCTGAAAATATAAAAGACGAAGAATTATCCGTTTTTTACAGAGAATTAATGGAAAGTGAAGCGGGACATTACACCACTTTTATTACGTATGCCAGAAAATACGGAGTAGGAATTGATGTAGAGAAACGTTGGAGAGAATGGCTTGCTTACGAAGAATCTATCATCGCTAATTACGGAAAAGGAGAAACGATTCACGGATAGTTTTCAGTTTCAGTTTCAGTTTTCAGTAACAGAGTTTTATGTCATCCTGAGCGGAGTCGAAGGACAATCCAATTATTGATGTAGTATGGAAATCTAAGTCAGTCTATATTAGTAACAGGGTTTTGTGTTATTCTGAGCGGAGTCGAAGGACAATCTCAATATCCATAAAGTCTAAATTTCTAAGTTAGTCTAAGCCGGTCTAAATAAACAAAAAATCTAAGCAGTCTAAATTATGATTACACTTAAAATAGCATCAGCAACTGATGTACCTAGAATAAGAGAAATTGCATTTAAAACTTGGCCAAATACATATGGCGAAATCTTATCTCAAGAGCAACTGAATTATATGCTGGATAAATTTTACGAGCCAGCTCTTTTAGAAGAAAGCATCCGTAACGGGCATATTTTTACAATGGCCTACGAGGATGATTTTTGCTTGGGTTATGCAGGATATCAACATAATTACCAAGATAAGAATGCTACACGCTTAAATAAACTGTATTTACTTCCTGAAGCACAAGGAAAAGGTATGGGGAAAATATTAATTGATACAGTTGTGGCTGCAGCCAAAGAAAAAGGAGCAGATGTTGTTACTTTGAATGTAAATAGATTTAATAAAGCAGCTTCTTTTTATAAAAAAATGGGATTCGAAATTGTAGCCGAAGCTTATATTGAGCTAGATCATGGGTACTTAATGGAAGACTTTATTATGGAAAAGAAGGTAGACTAATAGCTTATTTTATTTAATTCTTAAATAAGTTAGAATTTTGCTTTGGTAATGCCAAAATTGGGAATGTAGCCGTGTTTTAAAAAACTTTTTTGTAATATTACTATATAAATCATTTATTGAATGAGAAAAATAAAATACAAAAAAGGCCGAAAACTGCAACCCTATTCATTAGAATATACAGGTCGGCATAAAGACACTCAGTCAGAAATGCAACTTTTCGTTTACGATGATTTAGATATCACCGAATATGAGAATTTTAATATATTAGCTTTAAATACGTGTATTGATTACACAAAAAATAATTGGCTAAATATTCATGGTTTAAATAACATAGATCTTATTAAAACCATTGGAGCATATTTTAAGGTAGATGGCTTTATGCTTGCCGACATACTTAATACTACTAAAAGAACCAAGCTACAAGAACAACAGGAAATTCTTTTTTTTAATATTAAATCCCTTTTGCCTTCAGAGGATTCAGATAATATTAGTGTCGAGCAGATTAGTTTTATAATCAAAGATGGCGTTTTAATTTCTTTTCAGGAAAAACGAAGTGATTTCTTTACACACATTCGTGAACGTATTAGGCAACATGCAGGAATTGTAAGAACTAAAAAAGTCGATTATTTACTTTATTTATTGTTAGATGCGGTGATGGAAAACTTCTATATCACGCTCGAGGATGAAGAAAATAAAGTAGAAGAACTAATTAATATTACCAAAGGAGATACAAATCCTATTATTCTTGAAAAAATAGAAAAACACCGCGATAATTTCAACTTCTTAAAACGTTCTATTATACCACTCCGGGATTCATTATATGATATTAAAAGTATAAAAGACGATGATACATTTAATGGAATCGAAAAGGTGAATTTTAGTTTTTTTGCGCGTTTGCATCAAAAAAGCTTAGAACTTCTAGAGCAAATAGAGTCGGATATGAGTTCATTAGAAAGTGCTTCTAATTTTTATTTTTCGGCGCAAAGCCATAAGATGAATGAAATTATGAAAACACTTACTATTATTTCGGCAATATTTATTCCTCTTACTTTTATAGTTGGAGTATATGGAATGAACTTTGAAAACATACCTGAACTTAAATATCAGTATGGATATTATTCTGTTATGATTGGAATGTTTTTGTTGGTGATTGCGTTAATTATTTATTTTAAAAAAAGAAGATGGTTTTAGAGATAGTTGATGATATATTCACTAGCACTCCAGAATATGTACTGAAGTTAGGAGCAGATAATATCGGATAGAGTTGTCTTTTATATGACAAAAATCAGTTAAGAAAAGAAGAAATTCTTTTAATTTTGCTTTCAAATTAAAGTGATTTATAGCTAGAAGACCATTTTGGTTAAGGTTAATTTTTCAAGTTCAGTGGTTTAAGTTTTTTTTAATAGTTGAGCATAGGATTTAGATTACTTTTGTAATGTTTTAAAGAATGAATTTATGAGTAAAGCGGTATATATAGCTACAAGTGAGCAGAATAGTGGAAAATCTATTATTACTTTGGGATTGATGAGTATGTTAATGGGGAAAACCGCTAAAGTCGGGTATTTTAGACCTATTGTAGAGGATTTTGTCGATGGAGATCGAGACAATCATATCGAAACAGTATTAACGCATTTTAATCTTGATATAGCCTTTGAAGATGCATTTGCAATAACCAAGAGCAAATTAATTAAGAAAAAAAATAAAGGTAAGATTGGTGAAGTTCTTGATTTGATTATCGAAAAATATAAACGTCTTGAAGAACGTTTTGATTTTGTATTGGTTGAAGGAACTAGTTTTACTGGAGAAGGTACTGCAATTGAATTGGATACAAATGTATTAATTGCAAAGAATTTAGGGATTCCTACTATTATTTTAGGATCAGGAGTTGGTAAAACATTAGATGAATTAATAGATAATCTTTCACTTGTATATAATTCATTTAAAGTAAAAGACGTTGAGGTATTGGCGGTTATTGCTAATAAAGTACAAATTGAGAACATAGAATTAGTTACATCCGGACTGCAAAAAAGCTTGCCTGAAGGAGTATTGGTAAATGCTATTCCTATTATTTCAAGTCTAAATCATCCAACGATGCAAGAAATTGTTAATCATCTTGGAGCCAAAGTCTTATTTGGTGAAGCTTATTTAAACAATCAAACAGGGCATTTTAGTGTTGGAGCGATGCAATTACATAATTATTTGGTGCATTTAGGAGAAAATTCGCTAGTAATTACTCCTGGTGATCGTGCTGATATTATTTTGGGCGCATTGCAAGCAAATGAATCAGCTAATTATCCAACAATTTCAGGAATTGTGCTTACAGGAAATATTTTACCAGAAAATAGTATTTTGAAATTAATAGAAGGGTTGTCAGCAATCGTTCCGATTATTGCTGTAGAAGAAGGAACCTATCATATTACGAATAAAATAGGGGCTATCAAATCGCAAATTTATGCCAATAACAGTCATAAGATAGAAACTTCAATTACTACTTTCGAAAAATATGTTGATTTGGATAGTTTATCTGAAAAGTTAATTACTTTTCAGGCCGAAGGAATGACGCCAAAAATGTTTCAATACAATATGGTTAAACGAGCCAAACAGCATCGTAAACACATTGTTTTGCCAGAAGGGAATGATGAAAGGATCATTATGGCTGCGTCAAGATTATTAGATATGGACGTTGTTGATATTTCGATTATTGGAGATAAAAAACAAATTGAAAGTAAAGTCACTGAACTGGGGATTACTTTTGATTTCTCTAAAGTCAATATTATTAATCCAATAGAATCTGATCTTTACGAAGATTATGCAAATACATATTATGAGCTTAGAAAAGCTAAAAATGTAAGTATTACAATGGCAAGAGATTTAATGGAAGACGTTTCTTATTTTGGAACAATGATGGTGTATAAAGGCCATGCTGACGGAATGGTTTCGGGAGCTGCTCATACAACACAACATACGATATTGCCAGCGCTGCAGTTTATTAAAACCAAACCGAATTCATCAGTAGTTTCATCAGTATTTTTTATGTGTTTAGAAGATCGTGTTTCCGTATTTGGAGACTGTGCCATAAATCCAAATCCTACTGCAGAACAATTGGCTGAAATTGCTATTTCTTCTGCAGAATCTAGTCTTGCTTTTGGGATAGAACCAAAAATAGCAATGCTTTCTTATTCTTCTGGAACATCAGGAAAAGGAGATGAAGTTGAAAAAGTAAGAACTGCAACTGAAATTGTTAAACGAAAACGACCTGATTTAAAAATAGAAGGACCAATTCAGTACGATGCCGCAGTAGATAGAAGTGTTGGAAAAAGTAAAATGCCAGATTCAGAAGTTGCCGGACAAGCTAGCGTGCTTATTTTCCCTGATCTAAACACAGGAAATAACACCTATAAAGCAGTACAAAGAGAAACAGGAGCATTAGCAATAGGACCGATGTTACAAGGATTGAAAAAACCAGTAAATGATTTAAGCCGAGGCTGTACCGTAGATGATATTATAAATACAGTTGTTATTACGGCCATTCAAGCACAAGGATTATAATCAATTAAAAATTAAAAAATCGAGCCTTTACAAAAAAGGGACTTAGTAATTTAGAAACTTAGTACCTTAGTATTTAAAAAAATAACAATGAAAATATTAATATTAAATTCAGGAAGTTCTTCTATAAAATATCAATTAATGCTAATGCCAGCTAATGAAGTGATTTGCTCTGGTATGATTGACAGAATTGGATTAGAAAGTTCAAATGTAACATATAAAACTAAAGATGTTTCTTTTGAAGAAACAGTATCTATATTAACACATAAAATAGGGTTGGAGAAAGTTGCCAGCTTACTTTTAAATAGTGAAACAGGTGTGATAAAAGCTACTTCAGAAATTGAAGCTGTTGGACATCGTGTGGTTCATGGAGGAAGTTATTTTTCGGATACAGTAACTATTACCGATGAGGTTAAAAACAAAATAAAAGAGCTCTCAGAATTAGCACCATTACATAATCCAGCACATTTAGTTGGAATTAATGTTGCTGAAGAGATTTTTACAACAGCACAACAAGTAGCTGTTTTTGATACGGCTTTTCACCAGACAATTCCCGTTGAAGCATATAAATATGCTATACCCAATTATCTTTTAACGGAAAATAAAGTACGGGTTTATGGGTTTCATGGAACTAGCCACAAATATGTTTCTGAACAAGCAATACAATATTTGGAGCATAATTCTAAAATTATCACAATACATCTCGGAAACGGATGCAGTATGACAGCTATAAAAGACGGGAAAAGTATTGATCATACAATGGGTTTTTCTCCAGCAAATGGTTTGATTATGGGTACACGTGCCGGAGACATAGATCAATCGGTTATTTTTTATATGATGAAAAATCTAGATTATACTCCTGATGAGGTAAATTCGATTTTGTTGAAACAAAGTGGTATGCTTGGTCTTACGGGTTATAGTGATTTACGTGATATTGAATCAGAAGCAGAAAAAGGAAATAAGGATTGCCAGTTGGCTTTGGCGATGAATGCTTATCGAATAAGAAAATATATAGGATCATATGCAGCAGTGCTAAATGGTTTAGATGCGATTGTTTTTACAGCTGGAATAGGGGAAAATTCATCATATATGCGAAAATTAGTATGTACAGATATGGAATATTTTGGAATTGAATTAGATAACGATAAAAATCAGATTCGTTCTAAATCAAATCGTGAAATTAACACCGAAGCATCTAAAACTAAAATTTTGGTAATTCCTACAGATGAAGAGTTTGAAATTGCAAATCAGGTTTATCATTTACTTAAAAACTAAATTAAGATAATATATTCTATAAAAAGAGCTTCTCACTGAGAGGCTTTTTTTATATGAAAAATTGAATAAATGTGATTATATTTGAGCATAAATACCAATATTTTGAAATCAAATCTTCTTAATTTTTTTTTCCTCTTCCTTTTAACATTTCAAATTCAGGCTCAAGAGTTACTTCCTTTTGTAGAAAATTATAATAAGTCTAATTACGAGGGTGATAACCAAATTTGGAGTGTAGCTCAAGGGAATGATAATGCAATGTATTTTGCAAATAATCATTATTTGGTACGTTATAATGGAGTTGTTTGGGAAAAATACACATTACCAAACAAAACAATCATTCGTTCAATTATGGTCGATGGTGATAAAGTTTATTCAGGCTCTTATAAAGAATTTGGTTATTGGTATAGGGAAGCAGGAAAAATGAAGTATGTTTCTATTTCTAAAAACAGAAAAGTATTTGATGAAAATGAGAATGAAGAAGTATGGAAAATTTTCAAACTTAATGATTTAATTTATTTCCAATCTTTCAATCAGATTTTTGTTTATAACGGAAAATCAATCAAAAAAACGAAGTTGCCATTTTTGATATCTTATTGTTTTGTTGTTAATAATCAACTGCTTGTGGCTTCGGTAGAACATGGTGTTTTTGTTGTAAATGGAAATAAATTAAACCCAGTAAAAGGTTGGGGAGCCTTAAAGAATAATGTCATTCATGCTATTGAAAAACATCGAAACAAAATATACATTTTTACACATAAAAAAGGAATTTTTATAGAAGATAAAGGACATCTAACTGCTTGGGATAATCCATTAAACGAAGTCTTAAAGAATGCAAATATAAATGTAGCCCGATTTTTAAAGAGCAATAAACTTATAATTGGTACAGCTGGTGAAGGTGTTTATATGTTTGACTTTAATGATAATTCTTTTAAAAATATCAATAGGAAAAATGTATTGATGAACAATTCTATTTTGAGCATCGGACTAGATAAAGAAGATGATTTATGGTTAGGTTTGGATAACGGAATAGCACATATTGAAGTGACGTCGCCAGTTTCTATTTTTTATGATAATTCAGGAGTTTTAGGATCGGTATATTCAGTTGTAAATGTCAATAAGGAATATTTAATGGCCTCTAATCATGGTATTTTTAAGTATGCAGATAAGAAACTTTCTCTGATTCCTAATAGTCAAGGGCAAGGCTGGAATATAAGTAAGGTGAATCATAAATATTTTATAGGCCACAATGAAGGAACATTCTTGTACGAAAATGGACAGTTTTCAAAAGTAAACATGATAAATGGAGGATGGAATTTAACAAAAAGCAGTATTGATAATTCTTATTTTCAAGCGACTTATAGCGGTGTCGTTGTATATAAAGACATTAATAATTTAGAACAAAAAGTAGTTTTAAAGGGGTTAAGGAAACCAATAAAATATGTGGCTCAGAACAGAAAAAATGAAGTATGGGCGGCTGATAATTATCGAGGATTATATAGAATCTTATATAATGATAATTACGAAACACAGAAAGTAGAAAATGTTACTCAACACAGTAAAATTGAAAATGATTTTGGTGTGAAAATATTTGAGTTTAGAAATGAAATTCTTTTTTTAATAAATAAAACGTGGTACACTTACAATTCGATTGCTAATCAATTAGAAAAGAATGATCTTTTTAATTCTAATTTTAATAATATCTCAGATGTAGCGGCTATTGATGAAAATCATTTTATCTTATTACAAGATGGACTTTTGTATCATATTTATGCAAATGGCAATAAATTTATATGGAATAGTATTCAGGAGAAATATTATAAAGGTAAAATTATCAATGACAACTTAAATGTCTTTAAAAACAACAATAACTATTTATTGAATTTAGATGATGGTTTTATATCTTTTCAATTAAAAGATATAAATAAACAAAAATTAGATTTAAAGGTTGAAGTGTTTAATGATGAAAACTTAATCGAAAATAATTCCAGTATAAATTATAATTCAGAGTTAAGAATAAATGTGATCTCAGGTTTATTTGGAGCTGCTAAACCAAACTTATTTTATAAAATTAATAACGAGAATAATTTTAGATCTATAAAAGATGGTTTAATCGTTTTGAATAACTTAAATAGTGGTTCCCATAGTATAGAAATATTTAATCACGATGGATTAAGTTATAGTAAAATTTCAAGTTTTGATTTTATTGTTGCAAAACCATGGTATTTTTCTTTTTGGATGCTTTTGTTCTATTTGTCTTTTATAGCAGGGATTTTATATATCTACTATAGATGGAATAAGATGCGTTATTTACAAAAATTGGAATTAAGAGAAGAAGAGTTAAGACATCAAAAAGAGATTCTAGAAATGGAATTGAAAGCAGAGAATGATTTAAATAGTCAAGAGTACCAAAAACATATTCTTGAACTAGAATTACAAACCAAATCGTCAGAAGTTGCAGGTAAGTCTCTTTCTATTGCGAAGCAAAGTGAAATGATCGAAAAAATTCAAGGTATTCTTGATTCTGAAACAGATTTTAATAAGCTTAAGAGCGAAATTAAGAAAGCTATAAAAATAAATGCTGTTAACAAACATGAATGGGAAACTTTTGAAAATAATCTAAATCAAATTCACAATGAGTTTGTAACAAATCTTTCTCAGAAATATCCCAATTTAACTTCAAAGGATATTAAGCTTTGTATTTACTTAAAAATGAATCTTTCTTCAAAAGAGATTGCTCCTTTAATGAACATTTCGTTTAGAGGAGTAGAACTACATCGTTATCGATTAAGAAAAAAATTGAACCTAGTTCAAGATGAAAACCTTTCTAACTTTTTATTGAATCTGTAAAAATATCCTAATTTTTTAGGGATAATATATTATTTAACTTTAATTTATATCAAATAGCAGTACATCATTACTACATCATCATGATGTAGAATGATGTTTTTTATTTTGTATAAATGGCTTTAAATCAATTGTGTAATATGATTATTGTGTGTTTTGATGTATTTATGTAGTATTTCTATTTAACGTACTATAACGTTGTAATTATCTAAGTTTGGTGTACTAACTTTAACAATTTATTAATATATGAGAAATCTTATTTTTAGCTTTTTAGCGCTCATTCTACTTCCGGCATACATGTCTGGACAAGTAATTAAAGGTAAGGTTTTGGATTCACAGGGTATGGCAATTCCAGGAACAATGGTTGTCGCCACAGAATCTAGAACTTCTACAGACACAGATTTTGACGGTAATTTTGAAATAAAAGCCAAAGCAGGCGAAATATTAAAAATTAGCATGGTTGGTTTTGAAGCTACAACAATAAAAGCAACTTCGACTCCTATGAGTATTGTTTTAAAAGAATCTGAAGATACAGCTTTAAAAGAAGTTGTTGTAATTGGATACGGAACAAGAAAAAAAATAGATAATACTACTGCAATTACTTCATTAAAAGCAGAAGATGTGTCAAAAACTAAAGTTTTGAATGCTTCACAAGCTATACAAGGTAAAGCAGCCGGTGTTCAGGTAACATCATCAGATGTACCAGGAAGTACACCTTCGGTTGTTATTAGAGGTTTAGGTACTGCATTAGGAGGAAGAAATCCTTTGTTTATAGTAGATGGTATGCCTACAGAAAATATCAATAATATTAATACAAACGATATTACATCGTATGAAATATTAAAAGATGCATCTGCACTGGCAATTTATGGTACCAGAGCAGCAAATGGTGTAATAATCATTACTACCAAAAAAGGAAAAGGAGATAAGGTTTCTGTAGAAATTGAAAGTTTTGCAGGAGTTAGAACGCCTTTAAAGACAGTTAAGATGGCAAATAGTGATGCTTTTGCACGTTATTCAAATACGGCTTTAAATGATAAAATGTATTCTGAAAACCAACCAGTTAATACAAATTGGTTTGATGAAATTACTAGAACAGGATCATATACTCAAAATAATGTTTCGATTTCAGGATCTACAGAAAATATAAAATATTTTTTTAGTGTAGGAAATTATGAAGAAAAAGGAATTTTGAATGGTCTTGACTATGCGCGTACTACTTTTAGAAATAATAATGAATATAAAATTTCTAAAAAAGTAACTTTAAGCCAGAACTTCAGTTTTACTTCAACAAAATCTACTCCAAAGCCTTTAAGTGCTTTTACAAATGCTTACAAGCAATCTCCAATAGTTCCAGTTCGTTTTCCTAATGGTCAATATGGAGTTTCTTTTGTAGGTGGCGGAATTGCAAGTCCTGATGGAACTTCATTTAATAATGTTGGTAACCCTGTTGCACAATTAGATTTTTATGATGAACAACAAAGAAGCATTACTTTACAAGGAGGTCTAAAATTAGATTATGATATTGTTAAAGGATTGAAATTTACTTCACAATTTAATGGAGAATATTATTCTTGGAAGCAGTATAATTATGATGATACTAAAAACATCTGGTTAGCAGCTAATCCAACTCGTAAAGCTGAAGATTATCCAGTTTCTTCAAATATAAATTTATTGACAAGAGGTAGAGAACAGTATTATAATTGGAACTTATCTAATTATTTAACTTTTAACAAGACTTTTGGTGGTATTCATGATGTAGAGGTAACAGCAGGTATTGAAACTTCTGTAAAAGGTCCAAGAGAGAAATTAACTATTGCAAGAAAAAATGTTATTCCAGACTCTAATTACTGGTCATTAAATAGTCCAAAAGATGGACATGGAGTTGATTATGCAGGGACAGTAACTAGTTTATATGATGTAACATTTAATGAAAGTAAATTGGCTTCGTATTTCGGTAGATTCCAATATAAATTAATGGATAGATATTTATTCACAGGAACAATTAGACGTGATGGATCTTCAAATTTTGCTAAAGATGAGCGTTGGGGAACTTTTCCTGCTTTTGGTTTAGGCTGGGTTGTGACTAAAGAAAGCTTTTTGAAAGATATTAAAGGTATTGATTTAATAAAATTAAGAGGAGGTTGGGGTAAATTAGGAAATCAAAACGTACCACTTAATAATCAATCATATGTTTCAGGACTTAATAGCTATTTAGGAGGTTCAATATTGAACGAAGGAACAAGCATTATTTCTCAAATTGACCCAAGTTTAACATGGGAAATTACAGAGGAAGCTTCAGCTGGTTTAGATTTTGAATTATTAGATAGTAGATTAAAAGGATCATTTGATGTATATGATAAAACTACTAAAAATGTTATTTTAAATATAAAACCATTTCCAACTTCAGGAATTACTTTAGAAACTCCTTCGCATGTAGGTAAAGTTTCAAATAAAGGATATGAAATTGCTTTACGTTGGGATGATAAAATTAATGATAACTTGAGTTATTGGGTTGGAGGTAATTACTCTCATAACAAAAACAAACTTACAAATTTACAAGATGTATCATTATCACAAGTTATAGGAGGAAATTTAGGAAATGGTCAAGATACCAAACTACTTTATAACAATTCTGTTGGTCAACCATTAGGTAGTTTTTACTTGTATGAATATGCAGGTATAGACAAATCGAATGGAGATAAATTATATTATAATTCAGAAGGTAAGGCAGTTACTCAAGATGCTTTGTCTGCTACTAAAGATAAAAAGTATGTAGGGTCAATTTTACCTACTTCTAATTATGGTGTTACTTTAGGATTAGTTTACAAGAACATCGATTTCTCTGTAGATGGATACGGGACAGGAGGAGCAAAAGTATACAACGGTAAAAAAGCACAACGTTTTGGTGGCGAAAATATAGAAGTTTCAGTAGCAAATAATTTTTGGAGTACAAATAATCCAACATCACCAAATGCATCTAATCAAATTCCAGTAGCTTCTACTTACTATTTAGAATCTGGAGATTTCTTCAGAATCAACAATATTACTCTTGGGTATAAACTTCCTTTAACTGAAGGTCAATTCCTAAGCTCTTGTAGATTATATGTAAATGCAATTAATCCATTTATTACTCAGAAATTCTCAGGTTTTTCTCCTGAATTAAATGGTGACGGTAATCCTTACGGAAGTCAAGGAGTAGAGCTAGATGCTTATCCTGCGTTAAGATCTTTCGTTATTGGTGCTAATTTAAAATTTTAATATTATGAAAAAGATATATATATCAATGTTTGTATTATCTGCATGCTTTTTTTCTGGATGTGCAGATGATTATTTAGATGTTAAACAAACAGAAACAGTCTCTACAGAAGACATTGAACTTTTTAATAATGATAATGGTGCAAAATCATTTGTAACAGCAATTTATAGTAAGTTTTTAGATTGGGACATGAGTTCATTTGGTTGGATAGGACTAGCGAGTATTACTTCGGATGATGCAGATAAAGGATCAACAGTAAGTGATCTTGGTACAGATAAAGACGTTTTGGATGCATTAACTTACAATTCATCAAATCCTTCTGCAGAAAGTACATTTAATGCAAATTATGATGGAATAAATAAATGTAATCAAGCATTGGCAATCCTTCCTAAATTAGATAAAGCAAATGCTGATTTAAGAAAAAGATTAATGGGAGAAGCCAAATTTTTAAGAGCTTATCTATATTTTACTTTGGTTAAATGTTATGGAGGAGTTCCTATTGTTGACCATTTATCTAGTCTCCCAATATCTGCGGATGATAAAAAAATGCAATTGACTCGTAGAACTGCTGCGGAAGTATATGCTTTTATCGAAAATGATTTAAATGAGGCTATAGCAGCATTACCTAACAAATCAGAATATGCTGCAAGCGAAAAAGCAAGAGCGTCAAAAGGAGCTGCTTATGCTTTATTAGCAAAAGTAAGTTTGTACCAGAAAAAATGGCAAAAAGTAGTAGATTATTCTAATATGGTAACAGGTTATTCTATTTCTCCAGATTATGCTAAAATGTTTAGATTAGAAGGAGAGAATGATGGAGAATCTATTTTTGAAATAAATGGAGTTGGTTCAGTACCTATTAGAGGAATATCAGGATATTCAAACACGCAAGGAGTACTTAATTCATGGGGTTGGGGATTCAATCAGCCTTCTAAGAGTTTATTAAATGCGTATGAACCAGGAGATGTAAGAAAAGATGCTACTATTATTTTTAGAGGTACAACTTTATATGATGGCAGAGTTATTCCACATTTATATAAAGAGGTTGATGGTAAAAAAGAGATAGATACGACTCTTAGTCCAAGATATAACTTTAAAGCCTATTCTTCAGCTTTTACAGATGCTTGGGAAACAGATGCTAATATTAAATGTTTAAGATATGGAGAAGTATTATTAATGAAAGCTGAAGCATTAAATGAATTAGGACAAACTTCTGAAGCTATTCCGTTGTTGAATCAAATCAGAAAAAGAGCTGGATTAGGTGATACACCTGCAGTATCTCAAGCTGATGTTAGAAAAGCAATCTGGAAAGAAAGAAGAGTCGAATTAGCATTTGAATTTGATAGATTCTTTGATTTAGTTAGAACAGGACAAGCAAAAGAAGCTTTTAAAGCTGATAAAAGTAAATATTTCCCTAATGGTAGAGTATTTACCGAAAACAAAAATGAATTGTTTCCTATACCAGATTCTTTCATAAGAATATCTGAAGGGATGACTCAACAAAACCCTGGTTACTAATTAAAATACAAAATATCACTTCCTTCATATTTTGGAGGAAGTGATTATTTATTAATTGCATAAAATTTTATAATGATTAGAATTTCAGTTTTATTGATGTCTTTTGTTTTTTTTGGATGTGGTTCTACTGCAAACAATTCAAAAGAAAACAAAACAGTAACTCCTGCAGTTGTAAAACTATCGGATGAAGAACTTATGGATGTAGTGCAAAAACAAACCTTTAAGTATTTCTGGGACTATGCTGAACCAAACTCGGGATTGGCGAGAGAACGTTATCATCCTGATGGGGTTTATCCCGAAAATGATGCTAATGTTGTTACGACCGGAGGTTCTGGTTTTGGATTAATGGCGATTGTGTCAGGAATGTCAAGAGGGTACATTACAAAAAAAGAAGGTGTTGAAAGACTTAATAAAATAGCTGATTTTTTGGACAAGGCTGACCGTTTTCACGGAGCTTGGTCGCATTGGATAGATGGAAATACAGGAAAAGTAAAACCATTTGGAACAAAAGATAATGGAGGGGATTTAGTCGAAACCTCATTTTTGGTTAGCGGAATGATTACAGTTCGCGAATACTTAAAAAATGGTTCAGATGCCGAAAAAGCAGTTGCTCAAAAATATGACGCTCTTTGGAAAGGTGTAGATTGGAAATGGTACACCAATAACAAGAATTTCTTGTATTGGCATTGGTCGCCTACTTACGACTGGCAAATGAACTTTCCTCTGGAAGGATATAACGAATGTTTAATTACTTACATACTGGCGGCAGCTTCGCCAACACACCCAATTACGCCGAAAGAATACCACGAAGGTTGGGCAAGAAATGGGGGAATAGTTACGGATAAAACCAAATATAATATTCCCCTAATTCTAAAACACAATGGAGCAGAAGAGTTTGGAGGTCCTTTATTCTGGGCACATTATTCATATGTTGGACTTGATCCAAACCAATTAACCGATAAATACGCAAACTATTGGGATCTTAATGTAAATCACGTTAAAATCGATTATGAATATTGTGTAGAGAATCCTAAAAAATTTAAAGGATATGGATCTGATTATTGGGGATTAACAGCTTCATACTCTAGGAATTCTGACGGAACTACAGGTTACAATGCACATATGCCAAGTAATGATGTAGGAGTTATTGCACCAACAGCAGCAATAAGTTCAATTGTTTATACGCCAAAAGAATCTATTGCAGTGATGCGCAATTTATACGAAAATCATAAAAAGGATACTTGGGGAGTAGCGGGATTTTATGACGCTAGCAGTTTACAATATGGTTGGACAGCTCAACGCTATTTAGCAATTGACCAAGGTCCTGAAGTAGTAATGCTAGAAAACTATCGTTCAGGTTTATTATGGGAATTATTTATGAATGCTCCAGAAGTAAAACAAGGCTTGATAGGTTTAGGTTTCCACTCAGGTAAATACGGATTCTAGAAAAATAATTTTAATATGAAGCATAAATTAGCAGTAGTAACGCTATTATTTTCGTTCATTTCTTTTGCTCAAACAACTGTAAATGGGAAGATCAAAACCGAAATCATTCATAAGCATGAACTAGGGTACGCATTGCATATTCCAGCGGAAATAAAAGAGAAAAAACCATTGCTAATTTTTCTTCATGGTTCAGGCGAAAAAGGAACCGATATAGAGAAAGTAAAAATTCACGGTCCATTTAAGTATTTAAAAGATCATAAACTAGATGCTTATGTTCTAGCTCCGCAATGTCCGGAGAATGAAGAGTGGGATGCAGAAGTTTTGTATCGATTGATATTAAAAATCCAGAAAGAAAACAATATCGATTCAGATAGAATATATGTTACAGGATTAAGCCTAGGAGGCTGGGGAACATGGAATCTAGCTTTTGCACATCCAGATATGTTTGCAGCAATATTTCCTATTTCGGGATTTGTAGATTTAATACAATTAGAACAAACCTGTAAAATAGCAAAGATACCAACACGAATTTTCCATGGATTAATGGATGATGTCGTGAATATAGATTATGCGATTACAATTTATAAAGAATTAAAAAAATGTAATAGCAATGTAGAGTTGACCATTTTTGATGATGCAGGTCATGATAGTTGGTCAAGAGTATATGACAACCAGGAAATTTATGATTGGATGTTTAAACAAGTAAGAAATAAATAAAAATTATAGAATGAAAAACAAATTAGTAATACTCTTTTTAGGATGTGCTTTTATGAGTTATGCTCAAAAAAAAGAAGCCAAAAAAACTGTAAAAATTAAGCCAAGATCAGAGTTCGTTTCAGAGTTGATGTCAAAAATGACAGTAGATGAAAAAATCGGACAGTTAAATTTACCAACCTCGGGAGATATAACAACAGGTCAGGCTAATAGTTCTAATGTTGCTAAAAATATTGAAGAAGGTAAAGTAGGAGGTTTATTCAATATTAAATCAGTTCAAAAAATAAAAGAAGTACAAAAAATTGCAGTCGAAAAAAGCCGATTGAAAATTCCATTGCTTTTTGGAATGGATGTTATTCATGGTTATGAAACTACATTCCCGATACCACTAGGATTATCTTGTATTTGGGATATGAAAGCGATAGAAAGAAGTGCTCAAATTGCTGCAAAAGAGGCTAGTGCCGATGGTATTAACTGGACATTCTCACCAATGGTAGATATTTCTCGTGATCCACGTTGGGGTAGAGTTTCTGAAGGTTCAGGAGAAGATCCATACTTAGGTAGCGAAATTGCAAAAGCGATGGTAAATGGATACCAACAACACGATCTTTCAAAAAACAATACCATTTTATCATGTGTAAAACATTTTGCTTTATATGGTGCGCCAGAAGCAGGACGTGATTACAATACGGTAGATATGAGTAAAATAAGAATGTATAATGAATATTTCCCTCCATATAAAGCAGCTGTAGATGCAGGAGTAGGTTCAGTTATGGCCTCTTTTAATGAAGTTGATGGAATTCCTGCAACAGGAAGTAAATGGCTTATGACAGATGTTTTAAGAAAAGAATGGGGTTTTAAAGGATTTGTAGTTACAGATTATACAGGAATTCCTGAAATGATTGATCATGGAATGGGTGATTTACAAACCGTATCAGCATTGGCATTAAATGCAGGTGTAGAAATGGATATGGTAGGAGAAGGATTTCTTACTACATTAAAAAAATCATTGGCAGAGAATAAAGTAAGTATGGCACAATTAGACAATGCCGTACGTCTTATACTTGAAGCAAAATACGATTTAGGATTGTTTGAAGATCCGTATAAATATTGTGATCCAAAGAGAGCTAAAACAGAGATTTTCACAGCAAGCCATAGAGCCGAAGCAAGAAAAATAGCTTCACAATCATTGGTTTTATTAAAAAACGAAAATCAATTTTTGCCTTTAAAAAAATCAGGAACAATTGCAGTAATTGGACCATTGGCAGATGCTAAAGAAAATATGCCAGGTACTTGGAGTGTTGCTACAAATATGAAAACTGCTATTTCATTATTAGCAGGAATCAAAGACGTTGCAGGTAAGTCCACAAACGTACTTTATGCAAAAGGAAGTAATCTAGACTACGATGCTGAATTTGAAAAAAATGCAACCATGTTTGGTAAAACATTATATCGTGATGATAGAACTAAAGAAGAGTTGCTTGCAGAGGCTTTAAAAGTAGCTTCTCAATCAGATGTAATTGTAGCGGCAATAGGAGAATCTGCAGAAATGAGTGGAGAGAGCAGTAGTAGAACTAACTTAGAAATTCCGCAAGCGCAAAAAGATTTATTGCAAGCATTATTAAAAACAGGAAAACCAGTTGTTGTAGTTTTATTTGATGGTCGCCCGTTAGTAATAAAAGAAGAAAGCGAAACTGTTCCAGCAATTCTTAATGTTTGGTTTGCAGGAAGTGAAGCAGGACATGCAATTGCAGATGTTTTATTTGGAGATGAAAATCCTTCAGGGAAATTAACATCTACGTTCCCAAGGAGCGTAGGACAAGTGCCAATTTATTATAATCAAAAAAATACAGGAAGACCATTAGTAAACAAAGAAGGTAAATTTGAGAAATTCAGATCAAACTTTATTGATGAAAGAAACGAGCCTCTATACGCTTTTGGTTACGGATTAAGTTATACGACTTTTGATTACTCAAACTTGAAAATTTCATCTGATAAAATGAACTTCACAGGAAAATTAAATGTTACTGTTGATGTTACAAATACAGGAAATTTTGATGGAAAAGAAGTAGTTCAATTATACATAAGAGATTTAGTAGGATCAGTTACAAGACCAGTAAGAGAACTTAAAGGATTCCAAAAAATTGACCTTAAAAAAGGAGAAAAAAGAACTGTGAATTTCGAAATTACTGTTGAAGATTTGAAATTTTACAATTCTGATTTAAAATTTATTGCTGAGCCAGGACAATTCGACGTATTTGTTGGAACTGACTCAAATGCGGAGAAGAAAGTTAGTTTTGAGTTAATCAAGTAATTGGTTGGTTTGATTGATTCGTGTTTGGCCCTTCGTTATTGGTTTCGAAGGGCCTTTTTTTTAACTTAAAATGAGCAGTTTTAAGTAAACGCGCTAACTATTAACTATTTTAACCTTAAAAATCTCTACAATGAATACTAGTAAAATATTTAGAGCAGCAGTTTTTATGCTAACAATATTTGTTTTCACTTCTTGTAATATCACAAAAAATGGAATTGTTGCACATCGAGGAGCATGGAAAAAAAATAATTTGCCAGAAAACTCAATTGCAGCACTTAGGCATGCTATTGATTTAAAAGCAGTAGGATCAGAATTTGATGTAGTCATGACAGTTGATGATTCGCTTGTAATAAATCACGACCCACATTATAATAAACTAATTGTTGAAGAAACAAAATATGCCGACTTAATAAAGTTTAAACTCTCTAATGGAGAAAAGTTACCAACGCTACGAGAGTATATATTAGAAGGACAAAAAAATAATAAGCATACAACTTTGGTATGCGAAATAAAACCTTCGGGCGTAAGTAAGGAGAGAGGAAAAAAAATTGCTCTAAAAGCTGTTGAAATAGTAAGGAGTCTTAAAGCAGAAAAAATAACTACTTATATCAGTTTTGATTATGAAATTTTGAAGCAAATTAGAGCAGTGGATTCTAAAACAACATTACAATATCTAGAAGGTAATAAATCACCAAAAGAGGTAAAATTAGATAAAATTACTGGAGTTGATTATCATTATTCAGTTTTTAAAAAACATCCAGATTGGATAAAAGAAGCAAAGGATAATAATATCACTTTAAATGTTTGGACGGTTAATGACGTCAGTGATATGGATTGGATTATAGAGAATAATTTTAATTATATAACAACCAACGAGCCAGAGCTATTAAGCGAAAGAATAAAGATTAAAAAATAGATTTTTTTATAAGATTCTAATTTTTTGGAGTAATTAATTTTAACACATAAAGACATAGATTTTGTACGCTCAAAATAGGTGTTTTACTTATTTAAAAAGCACATAGTACTAGTTATGTGAAAGAAATGTATTTCTTTTTTCCATCTTTTTTATAGATAGAATCTATGTTTCTATGCGTTAAATAAAGTTTTATGGATGATGCCTAACATATTAGATTCTACTAAAATTATATATAAATTATAAAACGAGATGATGAAAAATAGTTGTAAACTGTATTCAATAGCAGCACTTTTATTGCTTTTGGTAGGATGTAAAATTCATACATCAGAGCCGAAAACGAATTTTTTTGGAAAAACAGAATGGTTTGATCCCAATAAACCAGCAACAACGTATTGTAATCCAGTAAACATTGGATACAATTATACAACCGAAAATCATAACGGAATTCCCGAATCTCGCCGTTCTAGCGCCGATCCGGTAATTATTACCTATAAAAACGAATATTATTTATTTGGTACCAATCAAGCAGGATTCTTTTGGAGTAAAGATATGTCCAATTGGGAATTTGTTTATGGAAGTTTTCAGAGACGTCCAGCCGATGATGATCAGTGTGCACCCGCAGCTTGGGTAGTAAATGACACTTTATTTTATGTAGGATCAACATGGAAAAAAGATCATCCGGTTTGGAAAACTGCTGATCCAAAATCAGGACGATGGACAAGACACGTAGATACTGCGATGTTGCCAACTTGGGATCCTGCAATTTTTCAGGACGATGATAAAAAAGTGTACATGTATTATGGCTCAAGCGGAAAATTGCCTTTAGTTGGTATCGAAGTAGATTATAAAACATGGCTTCCAGTAGGAAATCAGGCAGATTATGCGAAGCTTTACGCAGCAACCGAAGTAGAGGATATTCAGCGTCCATATGGCGAGATAAAAGAAGTTGTAGGTTTAGATCCAGCAAATCACGGATGGGAACGTTTTGGACCCAATAATGATATGGAACCAGCACCTTGGGGTAATTTTATAGAAGGAGCTTGGATGACCAAACACAACGGAAAATATTATATGCAATATGGAGCACCAGCTACCGAGTTTAAAGGATATGCCAATGGAGTACATGTAGGAGATCATCCGCTAGGCCCATTTGTTTACCAAAAACACAACCCGATGTCATATAAACCAGGAGGATTTGTAATAGGAGCAGGCCACGGAAATACCTTTGCCGATAATTATGGTAACTATTGGAATACAGGGACCTGCAAAATTTCAATAAAAGACCGTTTTGAACGTCGTATCGATATGTTCCCAGCAGGATTTGATAAAGATGACATAATGTATTCTATTACATCATACGGAGATTTTCCAATAGTATTACCAACAAAACAGCGAGATCAAACTAAAGGAGCTTATTCAGGCTGGATGTTACTTTCGTATAAAAAGCCAGTAACCGTTTCTTCTTCAGAAGAATGTATGGAAGTTCAAACCCATAGAGTCGACAACGGAGGGAAAAAAGTATTTGAGAAAATATGTTATGATGCTAAGAATTTGACCGATGAAGATATTCAAACCTATTGGTCGGCAAAAACGAGTAATCCCGGCGAATGGCTACAGCTCGATTTAGGAAGAAAAATGCAAATAAAGGCGTTGCAAATAAACTATGCGGATCATAAAGCAACACAATACAATAAGGCAATGGATATCTATTATCAGTATAAGATATTTATGTCCGACGATGCTGTAAATTGGACTTTGGTTGTAGATAAGTCTAAGAATGACAAAGATGTACCGCATGATTATGTTGAGCTAACAAAACCAATTAATGCGCGTTATATAAAAATGGTGAATATCCATAACGCTTCAGGATTATTTGCAGTTTCAGATTTTAGAGTTTTTGGAAACGGATTGTTAGAAAAACCAAAACCAGTTTCTGAATTTAAAGTAGATAGAAGTTCTATAGACTCTCGTAATGCAATGCTTCATTGGAAAAAACAATCAGATGCAATAGGATATACCATTTATTACGGAATCACACCTGATAAATTATACAACAGCATAATGGTTTATGATGAAAGTAAGTATGATTTTAGAGGTTTAGATAAAGGAACAAAATATTATTTTACTATTGAAGCTTTTAATGAGAATGGTATCGCAGAGAAAAATCAGATTATAGTAGTAAAATAATTTAACCCGTTAAATTCAATTAATTTTAACACATAGAAACATAGTTTTGTACGGTCAAAAAAAGGCGTTATACTTGTTTTAAATGCATATAGTTAGAGCTATGTGAAAGAAATATATTTCTTTTTTGGTCTCTTTTTAACGCATAAAAACTATGTTTCTATGTGTTAAATATGAGCTAAGCGAACAGATGAAGTAATTGTACCAACGGATTAATTTACATTTAATCTTCAGAAAAGGTTCTTTAAAATCTAGCGGAGTTATAAAGAATTTTGTTTCTTTGTGAAACTGATTAGAATAAAGTTAAAATTAGAATAATTAACCAAACAAAATGCTATATAACCAATGAGAAAAACATCTTTATTGACTCTTTTACTTTTAAGTGGGTTAATGTCATACGCGCAAACACCAGATGAAAAGAACATTAAATTAATTTACAAAGCAGCTTTAACACAATCTAAATGTTATACTTGGTTAGAATATCTATCTAATGATATTGGAGGTCGTTTATCAGGATCTACAAATGCAGCAGAAGCAGTTCAATACACAAAAAATCAGTTAGAAAGTATAGGTCTGGATAGAGTATATCTTCAAGAAGTAATGGTGCCACATTGGGTTCGTGGAGAAAAAGAAACAGCTTATATTTTAGACAATAAAACAAAAACTGTAGTGCCAATTACAGCTTTGGGAGGATCTATAGCTACACCAAAAACAGGAATTACAGCAGAAGTAATCGAAGTGCAAGGAATTAAAGAATTAAATGAATTAGGAGCCAAAGTAAAAGGTAAAATAGTCTTCTTTAACCGACCAATGGATCCTGAAAATGTTGAAACATTTAAATCATACGGAGGTTGTGTAGATCAAAGATATGCAGGAGCAAAAGAAGCAGCTAAATTTGGAGCAGTAGGAACAATTGTACGTTCTATGAATTTGAGATTAGATGATTTTCCACATACAGGAACACAAAGTTATGGGGATTTGCCAAAATCAGAATACATACCAACGGCTGCAATAAGTACAAATGGAGCTGAATTATTAAGTAAATCTTTAAAGAAAAACCCAACGTTAAAGTTTTATTTCAAGCAATCTTGCGAGCAATTACCAGATGTATTGTCTCATAACGTAATAGGAGAAATGAAAGGAACTGAGAATCCGCAAAACATTATGATTGTTGGAGGACATCTTGATTCTTGGGATTTAGCCGATGGTTCACACGACGATGGAGCAGGAGTAGTACAAAGTATGGAAGTAGTGCGTATCCTTAAAAACTTAGGATATAAACCTAAAAATACAATTCGTGTAGTCTTGTTTATGAATGAAGAAAATGGAGGTAGAGGAGGAGCTATGTATGAAGAAATGGCACAGAAAAATAAAGAGAACCATATTTTTGCATTAGAGAGTGATTCAGGAGGATTCAGTCCAAGAGGTTTCTCATTTGAAACAGATGATGAAAACTTTAAGAAAATTGAAAGCTATAAAGGTTTATTTGAACCTTACTTAATCCATAGTTTTGTAAAAGGGCATAGCGGATCAGATATTGGACATTTAACATCAGCCAAACCACTTGTAAAAGCAGGACTAAAGCCAGATTCGCAACGTTACTTTGATTATCACCATGCAGCCAATGACAAATTTGATGCAATAAACAAAAGAGAACTAGAACTAGGAGCAGCAACAATGGCTTCATTAGTGTATCTTATTGATCAAAACGGAATCTTGACAAAATAGTCTCACTATTTATAAATAAAACAAAAGCCGCTTAAATAATTAAGTGGCTTTTGTCTTTTATATTGATTATATTATTTCCCCCAATCTATCTTTCTAGAAAAGTACATTACGGCTGCAAGAATTAAAAACAACCCTACGCTACCTACTAACAATGCATAATTCTCTAATTGAATAATAACATAAATAAAAGTGTATAATCCGGTGAGTGAAAACCCAATGAATATCGGAAACTTTTTATTCTTTAAAATCGAGAATGAATATGCAGTAATAAGCGATATAACGGCTATTCCTGATAAAATATACGCTTTGGTAAAATTGCTATGTTCGGTTATTGAAATCAATAAAGTATAAAACATAATAAGAGCCAAACCAATCATGGAGTATTGAAAAATATGAATACTAATTTTGCTCATGTTTTGAATTAAAAAGAAAATTAAAAATGTAAGTCCAATAACAAGAAAACCATATTTAGAGGCACGCTCATTTTGTTGGTATTGATCAACAGGAATCACAAAGTCAACCCCGAAACTATACGAACTTAAATCAGGCAAAATATCAAAAGCTTGTTGAGAGAATGCTCTGTTGATATGCAAGATTTTCCAATTTGCTGTAAAACCAGTTTCACTTATCTTTTTTGTTTTATCATCAGGTAAGAAATTACCAGTAAAACTAGGAGAAGCCCAATTAGATTTCATTCCAACATTGGTAGTTTTTCCAATCGGAACAATTTTAATTTGCTTGCTACCATTGTAAGTAATACCAAAACTATAATCAGTTTTAGGAGCCGATAGTATTTTTGTTAAATCAATGTAACCCGTTTCAAGCGCTTCAGTAGTATCCGATTTAGACGAATTATATACTGGTTCAAAAACATAGTTAGTGTCACCGAATTTAATTTTAACTTCCTCTTTAATGCTTTTTAGATTAGTAGTTTTAATTAAAATAGTTGCTTTGTCCCATTGAATAGTTTCTGGAGCAATATTCTTACTGCTAAAATCAGGTTGAACGTAGTTCCCTTTAAAAAGCATATTCGTTGTAAATACAGCCGATTCGTAATTGTTTCGATTGAGTATTTTGGTGTCAATGCTAGAATTGATATTTAATTCTTGAGGAAAAAAATAGGCATATTTAGTAGAAGCAACTTTTTGCTTTACTGTTTCTTTCGTTTTTTCGTTTATGGTTACGGTTTCTTGATAAGATGTATACGGAATCTTTAATATCGGCCCATAGATATAGACACTTTCTCCCCATTTATCATTGATTTCGGCAATAACATCGTTTTGTCTATAAGAGCGCTCTGAGATTAAATTCTTTACATATTCCAGAGGGATTAGTAAAAATAAAGTAAGCAATCCTACCATAATCATCTTGGCAGTATTAGACTGAAAAATTGAAGCTGGTTTTGGAGTTTCGTTTGTTTCCATGGTAAAGTTGTTTAAAAGTTTTATAATAAATTAAGTTTAACAATGATTATATAATATAAAAGTGCAATAGGAATGTTTGATAATAGAATTAGGATTTTACGTCCTATATAATCCCTTTGGTTTGGTAGAGAAATGAAGCTCTCTAATAAATGAAATAACATGATGGCATTAAGAAATAAAGCGGCAACAGTAAAAAGAAAGCCAACAATCAAGATATAAGAGTTGTCTTTTACAAGTAGAAGCAGTGCAAAAAAGAGCGAACAAATTATTAGACTACCAATGGTGAGTTCAGTTGATGCTCTACATTCAAATTTTTCTTCATTAATTAAGTTTTTCATAGTTTTAGATTTTAAAAGTTTTTTGAATTGATAGAATAGGAGTGGATAACATTTTGGAGAAATCCAAATAATAAAAAGGCATCGCTTTTTTTCCTCTTTTATATTGTTTAATAAAATGCCCAAATTGTGTTGGATAAAAGAGAGTTCCAGATAGAATTACTATATATAAATACAAGCTTTTTTTGCGATTACCCAAAAGATAATATTGCATTCCAATTTCATCTATAACCGAGATCCCTGTATTTGTTAAAACATGAATGATGTCATGATCTTCTAATTTAGCTTGGATATCAAAATTATTTCTATGAAGAAAATCTCCCAAACCATAACCTAAACTTCCTTCAGGATAGGCAAGTAATTCAGTTTTGTTTATTTCCCAAGGAGCATTTTTTTTCATGTATTTCTGATACGGTTTTCGGGACAACTCGTACATTTTTTCTATTAATAAATCCTTCATATTTTTTCGGTTAGTTTTTTTCTAAAGTACTTTGTATTTCAAAGTTAAAAGGTAAAAAAAAGGCGTTATTTCTTCTGTATCAATTTTTCAAGAGCGTCAATATGTGCAACAAATGCAAGTTTACCATCTTTGGTAGCCCTATAACTAGTGTTGGGTTTTTTGCCAATAAATTGTTTTTGTATCTCTATATAGTTTTCTAGTTCTAATGCTTTAGCATGACTAGCCAGGTTACCATCAGTAACGCCTAAAAGCTCTTTCAGAGTACTAAAATCAGCCGAATCATTGACCATCAATACAGACATGATTCCAAGTCGAATTCGATGATCAAAGGCTTTATTTATATTTTGAATGATGCTTTTCAATTTTTAATAGGTATCAATTACGGTTTTTAATAATTTCGAATCCACAATGTTCGAAGGAGCAACAACATCTTCCTCAAGCGGAATATTGTTCCCATATCGTTCTTTTAATTTAGCTTTAACTCTTGAATCAGTTAGGTTAAAATCCTTTAATTTCTGCAATGGGCATAATTCGATACCAGCTCCATTTTTATAAATTTTCCAAATTAATTCAGAGCAATACATTTTATCATCAGACCAACCAAAATAAGAATCATAGTCACTATTAAGAAAATGTCGACTATAAATCTCCATTTTTTCAACAGCAATAGGAGTTAAAGCAGTTGTATCTTTTAATCTTTTTACAAGAAAATCTTGATCCTTACCATGTTGAATCCATTCATCAAGAGGAGTTAATTTTACAGGTTGTACAGCTTCAAAAACAAAACGTTTGCCATCTAAAATATAAACGATTCCACAATGAGAAAATTTAGAATTTGTAGCAATTCTCACAGCTTCACATTGGCTAGATTCTGAGGTTTGAAAAATTAAATCGCCCGGATGAATTTTGTCCAAAAGATTGTCCTTTAACTTTGGATTTTCAGCTGTTGTTTTCGAAAAAGGATTGCTCGGGAAAAACTGTTTTGTAATGTATAAAGCAAAGCAAAAGCTAATGATTAAGGTAACCCCAGCGAAAATGTATTTAAATTTTTTCATGTTTTACTTTTTAGAGTTATGACAAATAAAGATTATTTCCTATCGTATTTAAAATACATAATACTTCCGTATAGAATATGGCAAACACCAAAACCTAATGCCCAAAATTCTAAAGCATAACCAGAGAATTCAGTTGCAATTAACCCCAGAATAATTATAGTAATTCCTAAATAGCGTACATCTCTCAAAGTATATTTACTAGCATTTACACAAGCTAATCCGTAAAATAGGAGAGTGACAGGAGCAATTAAGCCATAATAACCATTTCGGAGCAAAAGTAAGCCGAAAATACCACCAGTAACAAGTGGAATCAAAAAATTAACTAATACTCTTTTCGAAGTAGAATTCCATATTTTCTCTCCTTGTTTTTTTGCTTTGCTAGCAGTTAATATCGCAGCAGTTACAATAGAGAATAATAATACTAAAAAAGCAGTTAATACAATTAACTTGAAAGTTTTACTTTCCAGAGTTACATAATAAGCCGCATGACTCTCAATAAGACCATTGGCAATATGAGCGCCAATAAGAGCATATATTCCTGCCATAATTCCTGATAAACCACTTAATGAAATAAACTGAGAAGATTTATTCATCATGTTTTTTATTTCAGTAATATCCTGTAAATATTTATCTTCCATATAAAGTACTTTGAATTACAAAGTAAAAGATAAAAAAAATAGTCACCAAATAAAATGATGACTATTTTTTATGAATTTGTAAATTATATTCTGAAGATACCTCCGAAAGCAATAATTCTCTGGAAAAAGAAAAAGTCTTGAGAAGCACTATCATCACTACTTTTAGTAGTTTTAATGTCTTGCATGTTGATATAACCACCTTTTAACTCTCCTTGAATATAAAAATGTTTGAAGAAAGTTAAGTTAATTCCCGCTTTTGCAGATACGCCATATCCAGAAACGTGAAAATCATCATGACGATCTTTTCCTAGAAGTGTTGTATTTGTTTTAGGAAATAAAATTCCAGCACCTAAACCTTCGGTTAAGTTAACTTGAAATTTATCTGTATTAGGTAAACCAAGCCATTTTGAAATATCATCATGTCTTGAAACTTCAGTATTAACATAGTTCAAGCCATCTGTGTGTTCGTACATTAAAAAAGCAGGAGGATTTCCCTGAATAGAACCACCTTCCTGAGCACCATGTAAAGACATATCTACAGGTGTACTATTATAATTTCCGTTGTAATAAGACCCAGCTTGATCAGCAGGTAAATTAATATAACCAGTAACATTAGCTGTTTGATTTTGGTTCATTACATATTTCATGTGGTCTACACCAATCGTTACACTGTAATGATCGCTGAAAAAATAACCTAAACGTAGATTCGTTTGAGGAATGGTCATTCTTGCAGGATTAACATAATCCATATGCCATCCTTTTGGTTTATCATGAGCAGACATATTCTCTACTGTAAAATTGTAATCTTTACCTCTAAAGTTAACGTCTGATTTACTGTAACTTTCTCTGTTACCACCCCAAGAAACAAAGAATTTTCCTTTATTATGTGCTGTGTATTTGTCTTGTACTGCTATTTGTTCTTGTGCAAAAGTATTTACTGAAAAACACAACAAGAAAAATAAAATAAAATTAGTTTTCAATGTAATAAGTTTAAAATTAAAATTGATTAATGGTTTTTCTGATGGCAACCAGTTTTGTCATTAAATCTTCAAAATAGTCTAAATGCAACATGTTTGCACCATCACTTTTGGCGTTAGCCGGGTCAAAATGAGTTTCGATAAAAATACCATCAACACCTACTGCAATACCAGCTTTGGCAACAGTTTCGATCATATCAGGTCTTCCGCCAGTTACACCTACAGTTTGATTCGGCTGTTGTAATGAATGCGTTACATCAAGAACTGTAGTCGCATATTGTTGCATAGTAGGTATTCCTCTATAATCTACAATCATGTCTTGGTAACCAAACATAGTACCACGATCAGTAACCATAACGTTTTGGTTGTTACAATCCAATACTTTTTGTACGGCATGTTTCATGCTTTCAGGACTCATAAATTGTCCTTTTTTTAAGTTTACTACCTTTCCAGTATTAGCAGCAGCCACAACAAGATCTGTTTGGCGTACTAAGAATGCAGGAATTTGCAAAACATCAACATATTGAGCAGCCATTTCAGCATCCTCATTAGTATGAATGTCAGTTACAGTAGGAACATGAAAAGTTTCAGAAACTTTTCTTAGAATTTTTAATGCTTTTTCGTCACCAATTCCAGAGAAACTATCGATTCTAGAACGGTTAGCTTTTTTAAATGACCCCTTAAAAACATAAGGAATCTGTAGTTTGTCGGTAATACCAATTAGTTTTTCAGCAATACGCATCGCCATTTCTTCACCTTCAATGGCACAAGGCCCAGCTAATAAAAAGAAATTACCGCTATCAGTATGTTTAATTTGTGGAATATGTTGTATGTTCATAGTATGAATTTTTAAGACAGTGCAAAGGTAGTTATGATTTACGATTTACAGATTAAGAATTAGGAATTTTTTAACGAGCATTTCCTGCTATCCATTGTACTATTTTTCTCTAAAACCTTTTTTCTCACTCTTTACGTAAGCCACAGCTGATTGCTTTGCAAATCCTGAAAAAAAATAAGCTTTTAAAAATGGTTTCCACTTTAAACTCAGTTCACTGAACAGTTATAAAAATAAAGGTAAAGTGAAATAAGTAAGGGCAATATTAATTCATTGCTAGAAACTAATTAATGATATTTATCATATCTAATCGTTAGTGTGTTTTAAAGTATACTTTTCTTAGTTTGTAGGAGAATTAAGGATTTCATTTGACACTAACAATTATTGTCTTCCAGAGTTTTATATAAAAAATCCCAAACAAAATTTGTCCCAGATAAAACAGCGTATTTATAAAAATATGAATGCCAATTAGCATTTGAACTCTAGAAATAAAAAAATCAGGATAAAGAGAACTGAAATCGAGTAGGTGATACATATTAATTTTTTGCAACCTATTTAGCTTTTCTTTCTTTCCATTTTTTAATTAAAAATTGAAGAAGTATAATAATACACAGAACAATAATACAAAAAACAACACTCGCTAGAATTCCTAATAAAGGCATTCCGCATCTTGAGTTTGAATGTTGATTATAATATTTTGAAAGACTATAATTGGCAATGAAAATAGCTGCAATAGAAAAAATAATTTGGAAAATGAAACTCATTAAACTTATTTTTCCAAATTTAAGTTTAGTTGGTTTTTTGCTGAAAATAATTTTTGATCCAACTATTAATTGAAATAGTGTAGGTAAAATTATTAAAATAAAAGGTGCAATATTTAGCATTTTATAGTTTTAAAAAGAATCGTTCTCTTTCAAGTCTATCATCTTTAAGTTTTGTTTCTCCTGGTCTTGTTTCTTTCCTCTTTAGGTCTTTCTTCTATTTTTTTAAAGTCAATCCAAGCGGAACCATCAAAACTCCTTTTTCGTAGATATTAAGATATAAATTGATTGGTTTTTTTTGTCCTTCCCATTTTATTTCATAAACATCAAGAAAACCTGCTCCCATATCGCTTCTTTTGCTAGGGAAAGGACAGCAACTTTCGAGTTTAGTATACGTTATCTTTTCACCATTTGGTCCAGCCAGAGCGTTTAAAAAACGTTGTTGGTTAATGACTTCATCTTTAGATGTTCTATAGAATATATTTACAGGGTAATCTTTGTCATAACCATACTTCTTGTCTTTACTATATGCTGTAATTATAAACGTATTGTCTTTGTTTAAAGTTAAGTTTGGCGCATTATCATCTACATTTTTTAAAGTAGATTTTGTACTCACACAAGATGTAGCAGTAATAAGTAAGATTATAAAAAGAGCTATTTTTTTCATGATTTTTGGCAGTTTTATGATGCAAATATAAATGGTTTTTAGTCACAGATTAAAAGAAAGTTTTAAACTTAAATTGCCTATATAAGTACGCAGATGAGATAAATTTACAAAAGTAAAGACGCGGATTAAAACGGATTTTTTAAAAAGAATCCCAATCTCAAAGTTTCTGGAAAAGGAGAAAATCCGTTTTAATCCGTGTTTTCGCTTTAGCGAATCCGTTAAATCCGCGTTCCTTTCGTAAAGTGATTGGATATAATTAAAATAAAATCTGCTAAATCTGCGTGCAAAAAAACTGTGTAAATCTCTTTAATCCGTATTATTAGTGCTTTATTTTGTTTTTACTGAATTCAGTTTTAAAATACCAATTACAATCAGATATTGTGCCATAAGATAAGTAAGCATGATAAAAAATGAACTTTTATAAATAGGTTCATAAAATTTATCCATTGCCAGAATACTATCTGAAATGACAAAAATAATAGCTCCAACAAGAATGTAGGTATTTGCAGGTTTCTTCCAAATTAAATACCCGCTAAAAGCATACAAAAGCATTGTTGATATAGTTAATGCATAAACGATCACAGGAAGTTGTAAATCACCAAGTTTTGGTAATAAAACAGTAAGCATAGAAGCTAAATAAATTACAATAGCGATTAAGCCAATATAGAAAACCCCTTTGTTTTTAGAAACGTAAGGTTTGTTTTGTTTGTTAAACAGAATGATATAAATAACGTGAGATATTAGAAATGCGACCAAGCCTAATATAAAATAGATTTCAGCAATATTAGCGAATAATAAAATCACATCACCAATCCATGAGAATAACAAAGCGCCAAGCAGAATTTTTTTAGAAGGGAATTCATCAGAAAAATAAACAGCAAGCCATAAAATCGGGATAAGTAATCCTTTTAAATACCAAGCAATGTTTTCAAGATTATAAAGAAGAATTAAAAGATAAAAAAAACTAAAACCAATATAGAATTTTAAGAGTAAAGGGCTTTTCATATTTCGTTTTTAAGAGTTTACCAGAACTGGTTTTATGTTTTTGAAATCAACTTTCACAAAATAAATTGTGACTAATAGGGAGATAATATGATATCCGATAACAACAATATTGCCAAAAGGAAAAACAGAATTAAGTCCAAACCAATCTCCAAAATAAAGAATAATTGCCAGAACAGTTACTAAACGTAGGCTTTCCCACAAAATGGCAAAACGATTTTTATCCATTAATTCAGTGTAACTGTAGATGGTTATGAAAATAAAAAAGCCATAATAAAAGATATTTGGGAAACCAATTTTTGCAATGTTGCTAAAAAGATAGCTTACAAACAATAGGGTTATCATAACTTGAGTAATCGACCAGTAAACGAGTTTTATAGAGTTGTCTGTTCCATATTTAGCATAATTATATACATCAGTTATTTTATTGACAGGATATTTTTCTTCAAAATTTTCAGGACGCCAACCAGTTGGTTTAAACCAAATTGTAAATTTATCTTTCCAGTTTTCAGCACGCCACGCATCGCTAATCATTAATGCAAGATGCTGAAAATTAATTCGTATTGGGTTCCAGGTATTTGCGGGTCTTGTAATTCCAAAAACAGGCGGAACAGATTCTAGCTCTTCTTGGAAAGTACCAAAAAGTTTATCCCAAAATATAAATATCTGTGAGTGATTTTTGTCTAAATATTCAGGATTTATAGCATGATGAACTCTGTGGTGAGATGGAGTTACCAATATATGCTCAAGAACACCCATTTTCTTGATATATTTGGTATGATACCAAAACTGTAAAAACAAATGAAGAGGTAATGTAATAGCAATAACACTAGCAGGGATACCAAGTAATGCAGCAGGAATAAGCAAGAATGTAAATAAGTTTACAAAACTCGCTATGGGTTGTCTTAAAGCACAAGCCAGATTAAATTCTTCGCTACTATGATGGATGGCATGTTTGTTCCAAAGAAAGTTAATTTGGTGTGATAAACGATGGCTCCAATACCCATAAAAATCAATTACAAAAAAGCCGATAAGATAGGTGAGGACAGTAGTTTCTATATGATAAATAGCAATTTTAGAAACCAACCATTCATACGAAATAAAAGTAATTGTAAGACCAAGAACATCTTTTACTGAATTTGTAATTCCGGAACTTACACTAGACACGCTATCGATAAGAGGAACATGGTCTTGTTTTATGTATAAACCATAAGATTTTTCGATTATAATTAATAATAAAAAAATCGGCATTGCAATAATTAGTATTTTTCCGTACTCTTCCATAAAAAAAATAGTGTATTTTATTCAAATATAGAATAAATTACACTATTTCTTAGATTATTGATAATAAAATTAAACTATTTCAGCGCTTAAACCAGCTTCAAGAAGTTGGGTACATTGAGGTTTTAATTTATCCATACTGCCTGTTTTTACGGTACATTTTCCATTGTAATGTACAATTAAAGAGCATTGCTCAGCTTGTTCGGGTGTATGATTGCACACGCGAATTAAAGTTTCTATTACATGATCAAAAGTATTTACATCGTCATTATAAACGATGATTTCGTTATTAAAAGATATTGCTTCTTTTTCCCGAACTCTTTCTTTTACTTTTTCTTTAGTACTCATTTTTTTTAGTTTTTGTACTGTTGTAATTAATTAACTACAAATTTACATATTTTAAAGAAACCCAATTATTTCTTTGAAATTTTTTAACATATTTCAACCCTTTTTCTGTACACGAAGCATCAATATAAGGAATGTCTTCTTCATAAAAACCACTTAATAATAAGGTTCCTTTTGAGTTCAGACAATCAACATAGCTTTGCATGTCATTTAGTAAAATATTACGGTTAATATTAGCGATGATTAAATCGTATTTTTTACCAGCTAATAATGCTGCATCACCTTCGTAAACGGTAATATGTTTGCAATTATTGCGTTCAGCATTCTCTATAGAGTTTAAATAGCACCAATTATCAATGTCAATTGCGTCAATAGGCTGAGCACCTTTCATTTCGGCAAGAATAGCAAGAATAGCAGTTCCACAACCCATGTCTAAGGTTTTTAAACCGTTAACATCCATTTCTAATAAATGCTGAATCATCATATGAGTTGTTTCGTGGTGACCAGTTCCAAAACTCATTTTTGGTTCGATTACAATGTCAAACTCAGCATCTGTTTTTGGATGAAATGGAGCACGAACATGACAGTTTCCATCAACATCAATAGGTTCGAAGTTTTTCTCCCATTCCTCATTCCAATTTACTTGCTCAATTTCCTCGAATGTATATTCAATCTTAAATTCATCCGATTGTAAAATATGAATATCTTCTAGAATTGTTTCATCCCATAAATCCTTTTGCACAAATGCAGAAATTCCAGTTTCAGTTTCAGTAAAACTTTCAAATGCTTTCTCTCCTAATTCGGCAATTAGTATTTCTGAACCTAATTCTTTAGGCTCAATAGTAAAGTGATACCCGATATAAATGTTTGACATGTTTATTTTTTTTGCAAAGGTAACAATCGAAACTTGAAATTGTTGAAAAAAATGAATAACGTTATTCTTTTATACATTACTTTAGCTCAAAAATTGTAAGTAGTATTAAAAAATGAAACGCTTAATTATTATACTGTTGTTTGTGGTAATAAATAGCTCTGGATGTGATGAAAAGAAAGAAGTGGTTCGTTCTTTCTGTTATTGGAAAACAAGTGCTTATTTTGATAAAGAAGAAGATTCTATTTGTAAGAACTTAAATGTGAAACATATGTATGTGCGGTTTTTTGATGTGGATTGGAATCCATATACCAATGAACCTCTTCCAGTTGCAACAATAAGTCGAATGGATTTTAATGAAAGCAATCTGAAAATTACACCAAGTATTTTTATTACCAATGATGTTGTTTTGAAGGCGAGTAAAGATCAATTGGATAGTTTGGCCAAAAAAATTCAGAAAAGAATAAAAGAAATAGGGCTTAATTATAATAAAGAAAAAGCGGATAAAATTGCCAGTACTATTGTTTACTCAAATTATGAAAAGCAAAAGGTTAAAAAAACTTTAAATTTAGATTCCATAAAAGAAATTGAATTAGCTAAATTAAAATCAAATTTTGAAGAGATTTTAATTGATTGTGATTGGACAGAAAAATCCAAGGATAATTATTTTTATTTATTGCAACAGATTAAAAAAGAATTTAAAAGTTCTCAATTAGCTGCGACGATTCGATTATGGCAATATAAATATTGTGAAAAAGCAGGAGTTCCTCCTGTAGATAGAGGGTTATTAATGTGTTATAATTTATCAAGTCCTAATGATTACAAAACCAAAAATTCTATAGGAACAAGCGATGAATTAGAAAAATACATAACACATAGTGATTATGATCTGGGGTTAGACATTGCATTGCCCTTATATAGCTGGTCGGTTGTTTTTCGAGGAAATCAATTTAAAGGTATTATATCCGACTATGAGCAATTTATTAAAGACACATCAAGAATTAAAAAAATAGCAAACAACAAATACCTGCTTCAGGATGATGTTTTAATAGGGCAGACGTATTTACGAAATGGAGATGAGATTAGAATTGAAAAAATCTCGGATGAAGAGATAAAAAAAATGATTTCGATCATAAAAAACAGAATACCATTTGATAATCATACAAAGGTTACTTTCTTTTCTTTTGATAAAAAATACATCCATGATTATGGAATCAAAAACATATCCGGATATTACGCGCATTTTCAGTAGCTTAATTTTATTGTTTGCTTTTCAGGCTTCGTTTGCTTGCGGATGGTATGAATCGGCAGAAACGAGTCGCCTAGCCTTGTTTAAATCAGAAAGAGAAGGTTTCTTGAAGTTGCATTATTTTTGTTATTCTGCAAATAGTTATCATGAGGTTAGCCAAGTTTCTAATAGAGATCAGGAATTAAATTGTCTGGAATGGCAAAAGAAAATAGGTACAAACGTTTCTACAGCAGATATTTATACAATTTTATACGAAACTGATTCTGATAAATTCCAAGCAGCTTATAAAAACCACACTTTAAAGCAAGTTTTTGCAAAGAATACTTTTATCGCAACTTTGTTGCGTTTAAAAAACAAACCCTTTTTGGATTATTTAGTATTTGCAAAAAAATTAGAGTATAATAATATTCCAAGTTCAAAATGGGAATCTTGGGGTAGTATAAACAGTTACCAGGAAAATGTAAACACAGTTGCAATAGGTGATTATAATCAAAAGATTTTGTCAGCCAAAGATGCTTTTCTGAAACAGCGATATGCATTTCTTATTCTTAGAGATCGTTTTTATAGTTCAGATAAAGCAGAGGTAATTAGTTTATACGATACATATTTTGCGAATAATAAAAACACGATTTTAGAGCCTTGGGCTCTGTATTATAAAGCATTGTGTATTGATGATTATCCTCTTCAAAATTATTTACTGAGTAAAGTTTTTGCTACTTGCGATGATAAAACATATGCTGTAATGCAGCATTATAATTTTAAACAAACAGCCGCTACATTGCGATTGGCAAAAAATGATGAAGAACGAAACATGATTTTGATAATCGAAAGCATGCGTAATCCTGCACCAGACTTAAATACAATGAAACAAGTGTATAGTCTTGACTCTAATAGTGTTTATTTTAGTTTTTTGGTTCAAAGAGAAATTAATAAACTCGAAGATTGGATTTTTACTCCCAAATATTCATCCAATAAAATTCCTGCGGTAAGTTTTAATCAAATGAGCTGGTATGATAATTATGAAAAAGCCAAAGCAGAGAATTTTAATAAAGACATTTTTTATCTAAGAGAGTTAAAACAGTTTTTAATTGATGCTCATAGCAAGGTTTCTGGAGAGCAAAAAGATTTTATGGCATCGGCTATTTCACAATTGTGCTTTATAGATGACGAAATAGACTTAGGAAAAAAATATGTCAACATGATTTCTGTTAAGGCTAATGTTTCGATCCAATTACAAAAAAATATTCAATTGGCTCTTGTGGCTTTAAAACAAGATAACTTGAAAGAGAAAGATACCCAAAACAATCTTTTTAATTATTTTAATGCAATAGAAGATTTAGTTCAAGAAGATAATAGCTTGCTTAAAAATCTGTATAGTTTGTATAGGATTGCAAGTGATGAATTTTCTAAACAAGGAGATAAAACAACAGCAGGTTTATTATTTTTAAAATCTAATCTTAAAAAAGAAGCAACGGATTCTTGGTATTATTACACACCATCTTTTTACGAATATACAGGTTACTTCGAGAGATATGCAACTCTTGAAGATATGGACGATTTAATAGCATTGTATCAAAAAGAAGATAAAACACCGTTTGAGAAATATATCTGTGCAGGAACAACAGCACCAGATGTAAATTTTTATAGAGATGTAAAAGGAACGATAGCTTTTAGAAAAAATAATCTAGCTATAGCTTATCAGGTCTTTGCAAGTATGCCATCTAATTTCTGGCAGAAAAATTATGAGTATAAAAATTATCTTAACGAAGATCCTTTTGTTCCTAAAGTGTTGAAAAAAGCTAAAGAAAGAAAGTTTAATTATCGTTTTAATAAAGCGGAATTTGTAGCTAAACTAATTGAGTTGAAAAAAGAAAATACACCAACAAGCAACTTACTTTTGGCGCATGCTTATTTTAATGTTTCTTATTGGGGGAATTCCTGGATGATGCTAGCTTATGATTGGACGTCTGGAGGAGAGAATTATTCGGATTATGTTTACGGAGAGAATAATTATGATGCCGAAATGAAATATCAAAATTCAAATTATTATCGATGTACGCTGGCCAAAATGTATTATGAAAAGGCATTGAAAATGTCTAAAAATAAAGAAGAAAAGGCATTGGCAAGTTTAATGATCTTTGAATGCAATTATTATGATTACTATAGGGATTTTGATATTTCACACGAAGAACAAGCTGCTTTTAAATCAGGAAAAGAAATAGTAGATTTTTATTCGGTGTATAATACAACAAAAACATTTAAACAGTATAATTGCCCACTTTTAAAAGCATTTATAAATTAGAGTTTATTGATTTGTTCTCTGTATGGCAGTATAAGATTTGTCGTATAACACACTAAACGAATTTAACCGCAAAGCACGCAACGTTTTTATAAGTAAGATTTCGTAAAAAATCGTAAAGTTCGCAAAGTGTTGTATTTTTTATATACTCTGTGAACTTAGCATGCATTACTGTTTTTTTGAAAGTTTAGAAAATATGATACATAATTGCTCCAGTGGAGTATCATATTTATAGCAAATTTAAAGGGATTGGGTAGCGCTACAGCGTAGCGATATAGAAAGGTATGGTATAATGCAGATAAAGAGAATTTAACCGCAAAGCACGCAACGTTTTTATAAGCTTTGCGAACTTAGGGTATCCCGATAGCTATTGGGATTGCGCCCTTTGCAGTTAAGCCATTTTAGATTAAAATATAAAGCAAAAAAAGAGCGATAAAATTAATTACCGCTCTTTTTATTTATAAACCTTTAATAGATTTAGTTATTGTTATCTAAATTTCTTAATTGGTGTAGTTTTTCTTTCCAAACGTCAAGACTTTCTTTGTGAAGCGCAATGTTTTTACGAACTTCCAGAACTATTGAGTTTTCTTTCTTGGCATTTTTAGTATTGGTAAAGAACTGAATGTTATTTTCTAATTGGAAAATTTCATTTTGAACTTCTTCAATTTTACGTATCAAGAAAATTTTCTCGTTGTCTAATTTTCTAGTATCATTACTTTCAGATAAATTATCAATTCTATTAGCAAATCGAATCATTTCTGTTTCTTTTTTGCTTAAGCTTAATTTTTCAAAAAGTGCATCTAGTATCTTATTAAATTTACCTTCGATATGACGTCTAGGAAAAGGCACTTTTCCGAAGTTTTTCCATGTCTCGATGTGTAATTTTATAGCATCAAGATCGGTTTTATGATCACCAGTAAGTTGGAATTCTCTAATAGTTTCTAAGTAAGCTTTTTTGTTGTCAAATGCAGCTACTTCATCTCCATTTTCTTCGTTTTTGTGCTCTTTTAATTTATCAAAATAACTATTACAAGCATCTTTAAATTCTTTCCAAATTTTATCAGAGTATTTTCTAGGAACATGACCAATTTGTTTCCACTCTTCCTGAATCTTTTTCATTACAGGAGTAGTCGATTCGTAATCGGTACTTTCTTGTAATTCTTTGGCTTTGGCAACCAGAGCCATTTTTTTATTTAAGTTGTCGTTTTGATCTTTTTTAATGTCTTTATAAAATGAATTTTTAAAAGTATTAAAATTTCTAACGGCAGTTTTAAATGCGCTCCAAGTAGCTTCGTTTACATCTGATGGAACTTTTCCGGCTGCAAAAAACGCAGAACGTAAAGCTTCTACCTTTTCTATTTGTTGCAACCATAAAGAATGTGCATTTACTTTTTCGGTAGCAAGAACTTCAATTTGCGAAATGATATTTTTCTTAACTTCAAGGTTTTCAAGTTCTGAACCTCTAATGTTTTCGAATAAAACCTCGCGTTTGTCATGAATTTTTTTAGTTAATTCACTAAACTTATTCCATATTTCATCACGGTGTTCTTTAGAAACCGGACCAATATCTTCTTTCCAGATTTTATGTAAATCTTGTAGTTCTCTAAATGCTTTACTTACATCTGCTTCATTTACTAATTCTTCTACGCGAGCAACAATTTTTTGTTTTTGTTCTAGATTGTGTTTAAAATCCAAATCTCTGGCTTCGCGATCTAAATGTAAATAATCATAAAAATTTTCTACATGAAAATGGTAGTTATTCCATACGTGATTGTATTTGTCTTTTGGAATTGAACCTGCATTTTTCCATCTTTCTCTTAGTTCATTAAAATGTTTAAGAGTGTCTTTTATGTTTTCTTGCGGATTAATAAGCTCTTTTAATTCCTCAACAATAGCTAATCTGTTTTCTAAATTCGATTTCAGATTGGTTTGTAGGCTTTTAAAGTGTGCATTCCTATGGTCTCTGAATATGTTGTAATATTCATCAAATTTTGTTTTTAATGGAGAATGATATTGAAATTCTTCGTTTGGATCTTGATTTTCAGCATTAAATTCTTCTCTTTTTTCTTCGATAAGATGATTGTACTGTAGCAAAAACGATTTTTTAATTTCTTCGATATGCTCTTTTACAGACATAACTTTATCTGACGAAACTAATTTTTTTAGTTCTGCTACTAGTTCGTCCAGCGAAAAAGTATTATAATCATGCATCGGAAGGTCATGGCGCTCTTTTAGCGTTTCATCTTCACTTTCTTCGGCATTAGAATTGGTTATTGCATCTAGTGCTGTCTGATTTTGAGTTTCGGCAACAGTTTCTTTATCTGATAACTTTTCCTCAGAAGGAGCTATGCTGTTCTCAGATTCAGATACAATGGTTTCCGCTTCACTTTCATTAATTTCAACTGAAATAGTTTCATTGTTTTCAGTTGAATTTGCAGATTCAATTTCTAATTTTCCATCTGCCTCTTGCAGGTTATCATTCTTTTCTTCTAACATTTTGTCAATGTATAAGGTTTTTACTTTAAATCTAGAGCGAAAGATACTAAAGGTGTTCCGAACTACAAAATAAATCCTTTATTTATAGTGTGTTTAAGTTTAATATTCTTGTTAATTGGTTGTTTATGAGGTTGTAAAAGCGATTGTGAATACTATTGAATATTTAATATATTCCCACTTTTTTGTCTAAAGTAGCTTTTATCATTGTTTTTGTATTTAAAAATCGTTTTACAATTGCCTGATAATGTTTACCTCCGTCTTTTAACTTTCTTTCCTGCGTTTCAAGATTTACAGCATATAATCCAAATTTTTTATCATATCCTAAACTCCATTCAAAATTGTCGATTAAGGACCAATAATAATATCCTCGTACATCATATCCATCTTTTATAGCTTCTGATATGGCAAATATTTCTCTTTCTATAAACAAGCCTCTTTTGTTGTCTTTGGCATCGGCAATACCTGTTTCGGTAATGATGATTGGCTTACTGATTCGTGACATTCGTTTAATTGCTCTATAGATTCCTTCGGGATAAACTGTATAATCCATATCAGTCATCTCTTCACCGGCTACTGGTGAAAACATTTTTTCATGTTCTATGAATTTGAAGGTTGTAGCATAATGCGAGTAATAATTAAGTCCCATAAAGTCTATGGTGTTGGGAGCGTCTTTATCGAAATAATTTTCATTGGCTTGAAATGGAACTCCGAAATGATATTTCCCAGTTTCGAAGAAGTTTAATGATGAATTATTAAAATTATCATTAGCAACCAAAGCTCCCAACCAATCGAGCAAGTTCCATCTGTTTTTAGGTTCAAAGAAAAAAATGTCTTTTACAATCCCTATTTGTGATTTCTTACCATTTGATAAACTTTTCATCATTTTATAGGCTTGTGTATGAGCTATTAAAATGTTTTTTAATACCCTGCCTGCAATTTTAGAGTTCTTTTTGCCTGGTGGAAAAATGTCTGACATAAAAGCCAGATTTGTATAAACATTAATTTCATTAAAAGTTGTCCAATAAGTAACTCGATCGCTATATTTTTCGAATACTGTTTTTACGAATAACTGAAAGTAGGCAATGTTTTCTTCTTTTTCAAATCCATTTTTGTTCATAAACCATAGCGGTTCTTCAAAATGATGTAATGTTATGTTTGGAGTGATTTGCTTTGCTAATAAGCGATCAATTACATCTGAGTAATGCTGAATTGCATCTTGATTAAATTTGCCTTCTTCGGGGTTTATTTTGCTCCATGATAAAGAGAAACGATAGGCATTTACGCCTAGTTCTTGCATAAGTTCAATATCTCGTGGATATAAATTCCAATGATCTGTTGCAAGTCCTGCTTTATCTCCATTATCAATTCGTGGTTTACCCTTTTCATTTTTTTGGTTTTCCCACCAAGACCAGTTACTATTTGTGTGACCGCCTTCAACTTGATGTGCTGCTGTAGCGGTTCCCCAATGAAAATCTCTTGGGAAATTTAAATCATTGGTATTTCTCTTGGACCAATCCCAGCTTATTATAGGGTATTTTATAGAAAGATAAATAATTATAAGAAGATATAGTATTGCTATAACAACGAGTACTTTTAAAAATATATTCATACTTTTTTATCTGTTTAACTGAAACAAAGCTAGAATATTAAGGTTAAGTGATTATTTTATGGTGTTATGTTAGTATTAAAAAACGGAAATTAATGGTTGTGTTGTTATGTTTCGCTATAGTCTAGAAAAAAAGAAACGCGGATGACGCGGATTTAGAAAAGTAAAAACGCAGATAAAAACGGATTCTATTTGTTATTCTTGAAATCCGTTTTTATCCGCGTCTTCGCCTAAGTGAATCTGTTTAATCCGCGTTCAAATCCGCATTCTATTATTCGTGAAATAGTCGTAAAACAAAAAAGACCACAATTTTGTAATTGTAGTCTTTGAGATATTGTTTTTAGAAATATTTTATTTATTCCAGATTTTCCAAGCTTTTTCGGCCTGAAAAATAAGCATATCATATCCGTTTTTTATAACAGCTCCATTTTCTTTTGCTTTTTTAAGAAAGGTAGTTTCTTCGGGATTATAGATTAAATCGTAAGCGATGTGTTTTTTAGTAAAAAACTCATATGGAATTGCAGGATAAGCTTCTATATTTGGGCTTGTTCCAACGGGTGTACTATTGATTATAATTTGGTAATTATCAAAAGTCGTAGCATTGATTAAATTATAATCAATAATATTTTCTTTGGCTTCGCGAGAAACAAATGTGTATAAAATACCTAATTCGTCTAATGCATAAGCTACTCCTTTAGAAGCACCACCTGTACCTAAAATCAAAGCTTTTTTATGGTGTGATTTTAATAAAGGTTTCAATGATTTTTTAAAGCCATAATAATCGGTGTTGTACCCTTTTAGCTTTCCTTTTTTGGTAAACTTAATAGTGTTTACAGCACCGATTAATGTAGCTTTTTTTGATAGTTTATCTAAAAAAGGCAGTATTTGTTCTTTGTAAGGTATCGTTACGTTTAATCCTTTTAAATCAGGATTGTTTTTTATCAATGCTGTAAAATGGTTAATCTCTGGAATATCAAAATTTTCATAACTACATCCTTTAAAATGTTCGTCGTTGAATTTTTCGGTAAAATAACCTTTTGAAAAAGAGTAACTAATATTTTTTCCTAACAAGCCGAAACGCCTTTTTAAAATATGAATCATTATTGTTTTTTATGTTTTGTAATATAGTTTTGTACCATCTTTTTTGTCCAAACCACAGGAAATAAGTCTTCGATTAAAATATAATTTTCAAAGTTTAATCGCAATCCATTACTTAAATGGAATTTAGCCTTAGTATTTTCTTGTATCATAAAATATAGTCCGGCCAAACGATATTCGATTTCGTTTTCTTCTGGAAAATACTCTGTTGCTTGCAATAATGTTTGAATTGCGCTTTCGAATTCGCCCAAGAACTGAAGAATATCTACCCAAAACAACCAAGTGTCAAGTGCATAATCGCCAAATTCGACTGCTTTTCGGTAGCCAAACTCTGCTTCTTCAAAAAAGTTCATTTGTTTGTTTATCGTTGCATAACGTTTCCAGTACAAACGATTTTGATTGTCTATTGCTAATGCTTTATTGACAAAAAACAATGCTTTTTGGTAGTTTTTCTGACGTACATAAAAATCAGTTATGGCAATCCATCCTTTGTCTAAAAGTGGATCTTCATGAACTGTTTTATTATAATATTTTAATGCTAGGGCTTTGTTACCAAGCTTTTCGTAACATTTTCCAATTCTTAATAGTGCATACGAAGTTGCATCATCAAGTTCGATGGTACGGTTGTAGCTTTCTATTGCTTCGGCATATTTTTTTAAACGTTCAAATGCTTTGGCTCTTTCCATAAAAGCCCCTAGGAACTCATCGTCGATTAGAGTTGCATAATCAAAAGCGCGAATTGCACTTTCATATTCTTTTATACCATAATGCAAGCGTCCTAACTGGTGCCAAGCGATTTCACTATATGGGTTTTTGTTTATGTATTTGTTTAAATAGGCAATAGCTTCTTGATTTTGGTCTAAAAACTCAAAACAATATACTACGTTGTATAAGGCCGATTGGTCTTCTAAATCTTCTTCAAGACATTTGATAAAGCTATCTTTTGCCATTTCAAGATTATCCATGAAAAGATATTCCATACCGATTAAATTATACACATCGGCAAAATCATCAGTATATTCCAAGGCGATTTTAAGCAGTTCGACCGCTTTTTCGTGTTGGTCTCTCTTAGAATAGATATTTGCCTTTTGGATATAAATTTCTTCGTTGTTGGGTTCGATTGCGTATAACTCGTTTAAAAGCTTTTCTGCTATTTCGAGTTTGTCGTCATACACTAGCATCTCTACTTGTACTAATTTTAAGCCTGTAGATTTTGGATGTTGGTCTAATGCAAGTTTTAAGGCTTTCTTTGCTAAATTAGCCTTACCTATGTCCAGATAATGAAGGATAATCTCTTCAAATTCTTCTGAATCAAAAAAGAGTACTTTGTTAGTTTTTAACATCGACTCAAATTTGGATAGGGATAGGTTATAATCTTCTTCTTCGTTGCTTAATTGCATACTTTATTTTTTTGATATTAGCCTTTTATAAAATTAGGCAACATGTTTTTGTTATGTGGGGAAAGGAGGAATTGTTGTGAACAATTTAATTAACAATATTAGCAGTATCTGCGATCAGTTTTCAGGGGAGTTTTTTATAAACTGAATGTATTTGAATTCCTAAATATTTTGTTGTCAACGATATGCTTTAGTCCAGATTACTTCACTACACTTTTACTTTTATCGGAGTTCAGTGAACTTCGTTTAAAGCGGTATTCTTTTTTGTTTTTTTCTTTATAAAAACAAAAGGTAAAGCAGTTAGCTGGTCTCGGTAGCTCCTAATTATTCTTTTTGTTTAAAATTTCATCCATTACATTTAGGATGATGGCACAACCTTCTCTTATTTCTTCATCAGAAATTGTTAACGGAGGCGTAATACGTATGGCACATCCTTCAAACAGCAACCAGAATAAAATGAGCCCTCTGTCCTGACAGGTTAAAATAACTTCGTTTGTTATCTCAGCACTCTCTGTCATGGCGGCAAGCATTAATCCTCTTCCTCTAACTTCCTTAATCAAAGGATGTACCAAAAGTGTTCTGATGAGCTTTTCTTTTTCTAATGTTTCGGGCATTAGGTTTGTTTCAGTAATTTCTTTCAAAGTCGCCAGGCAAGCTGACGCAATGACAGGGTGACCTCCAAAAGTGGTGATGTGTCCAAGTTTAGGGTTTTCGGTAAGTAAGTCCATTTTTTCTGCCGATGCAGTAAATGCACCTACAGGCATTCCGCCTCCCATTCCTTTTCCCATAACGACGATATCGGGAACGACGTCGTAATTCTGGAATCCAAATAATTTTCCAGTTCTTCCAAATCCTGGCTGAATTTCATCAACAATCATCATGGCTCCAACTTCGTCACAGCGTTCACGTACTTTTTGCAAAAAGTTGTCATGAGGTTCTATAAATCCTGCTCCTCCCTGAATTGTTTCTAAAATAATTCCGGCTGTTTTAGTAGTTATTTTTTGTAAATCGTCTTCGTTATTGAAAGTTATAAAATCTACATCGGGAATTAAAGGTCTAAAGGCTTGTTTGCGCTCTTCGAATCCCATAACACTCATTGATCCCATTGTGTTACCATGGTAGGCGTTATGACATGATATTAACTGACTGCGACCTGTTGTTCTTCGTGCTAGTTTTAAAGCACCTTCAATAGCCTCGGTTCCTGAATTTACTAAATAAGTTTTATTTAGGGATTCGGGCAGGAGGGAAGCCATAAGCTTACAATACTCTACTGCTGGACTTTGCGAATATTCTCCGTAAACCATTACGTGTGAATATTTGTCTAGCTGATCTTTTATAGCTTGGTTTACTCTTGGGTGCTGGTGACCTAATGTACAGGCAGAAACACCTGCTACGAAGTCTAAATATTTTTTATTATTGGTGTCGTATATGTAGGATCCTATGGCATGCGAAACTTCCATCCCTAAAGGATAAGGTGAAGTTTGTGCTTGGTATTTTATAAAATCTGGATTCATTTTTTTTAAGGTTCTAAGTTACTGAGGTGCTAAGAGGCAAAGGGTTAGAGGTTTTCTAGTTTAAGGTTTAAAGTTGCCAACTGTTGCGGTTACTGTTACTAAAAACTGAGATTGAAAACTGTCACTGCGACTGCAAACTAAAAATAGAGAGTATATACTATTTTTTAGCTTTGGATGTTTTAACAGGCTTTGTTGCTGGTTTCTTTTTATCGTAATCGAGGGTTTCTTTCCTTATTTTCATCGGAACATTTTCTTTGGCATTATCATCTTTCCCTTCTTGAACTAATTTATCGTTCTCTTCGTTTTCTTCTTTTGTAAAGATATCGTCTTTGGACTTTATCTTTTCTTCACCTCGCCAATTCATTCCTCGCAGTTTTCGTGCATTTTCGGGTAATTCGGTTTCAGGAAATATATCTCCATCGACCTGATTAAAGAATGTAATGGTTTCAATACCGTTGTTTTCTAAAATAAGATTGATTTTACTGCTTACATTTTTATTGATTCCAATGAGTTCATTGGCATCATTACGCATGTAATAAACTACTTCGGTATTTTTTATAACATCTACATCATGTAGTTTTCCTTCTTTAAATTTTCCGTATAAATTTAATCCCTTGACTTGATTATAGCCGGTTCCCAAGGTATCCTTAGAAATAATAAAGGTATTATTGAGTACTTTGAGTGAGTCGAGTTTCTTGGTGTTATTATCACCAATAAGATGCATAATATCTCCAGTAATCTGGCTTTCTCCATTCCAAAGAATTGGGTTTCCTATTAGTTTAGTTAAAGCTGTTCTGCTGCTTGAATGTATCGAATCACATTTTCCACTCATATCTGTTTTAAAAAACCGAACATTATTAAAAGCGCGTATAATTCGATCACCTTCTTTTCCTGTAACCATTAGTCTTTTTCCGTGTATGTAAACCGAATCGTTCTCGACGAAGTTTATTGCAACAGCTCTCTTAGTTACAAACATAGAGTCTTTTTGTTTGTAGATTTCGGCGTAATGCCCTTTTACGATTCCTCGATTTATTGAGTCAGTAATCTTTACATTTCGTGTTGCCGAAGCAAAATCTTTATTTCGGTCATAATACAAACTATCTCCTTCTATTAACCGATCATCATAACGTATATAGGATTTTCGGAGAAAATGTGCTAGATTTCTTTTAGTATCATAAAAACCTTTTTCTGTATAGATATAATCGGTTTTACTGGTTATTGTTGATGGTCCAAATAAATAAGAATGCCCAGAATTACTATAATAATCTAAATGGTTTGATTTGATAACACATTTTGGGTTGGTAACTGTAACAGCCGTTAAGAATTTAAACTTTTTTTCGGCTACATAATATCTTCCAGATTTACTTTCTAAAGTATTTTCTTTGTTTACGATTGTTCCTTTAGAATTATAGTATACTTCCTGAACGTTTCTGTCGAAGTTAATAGTATCTGTTTGTAATGTTGCGTCTGGAGAACTCATAACAGGATTTCCTGTTGCAAATGCTTTTTTTGAATTACCGCTATACTCAGCATATTTACTATTTAGAAATAAAGTATCTCCTTGTACTATTTGTACATTTCCAAATGCTTTTAAGTAATTTTCTCCCTGAAACAAATAGGCTTTATTACATGTTAAAACTACACCATCGTGGTTTACCTTTACATTTCCAGTAAGTAAAATGGCGCCTGGCATTTCGATCTCATTCCTATCTACAAAATCAGAATGTTCGATGTTGATAATTTTTGGAGCTTGTGCTATTCCTAAATTTACACTTAAAATCAGCAAGCAACTATATATGAAAAAGAGAGATTTCTTCAATTGATTAAATTTTTGTCAAATTTATGAAAAAGGAAACAACCTTAATAGATATTAGGATTTATTTATAATTCAAAAGTACACTTAAATTCGAGATGTTGCTATTTTTAAGTTATCAACAAATAATCATACTAACACGTTGTAGTGTTTAAAGTAGAAGCATTTTTTTAGTTAAATTTTAATCTCGGATTTTAGGTCTTAAAAAATAGATTAAATTTAAAAAATCAATAATGCATTTTAGCATTAAAAATTAATAAAATCAGATTATAAAAAATATGATAAAAGCACGAGTTCTTGTGGCAGGGATTACCGCAATGGTTTTGGTTACTGCATGTAAAACAAAGGATATAAAACTAAATACAGACAAAAAAGAGGTAGTTTCTGAAAATAAAGTTGTTGTATATCAAGTTTTCACCCGTTTGTTTGGAAATAAAAATACGACTAACAAACCTTGGGGAACTATCGAAGAGAATGGAGTAGGTAAGTTTAATGATTTTACTGATAAAGCACTACATGAAATTAAAGATTTAGGTGTTACCTATATTTGGTATACAGGTGTTCCTCATCATGCTTTGGTTCGTGATTATACTGCATATGGAATTTCAAATGATGATCCCGAAGTGATTAAAGGTAGAGCAGGATCACCATACGCTGTAAAGGATTATTATAATGTAAATCCTGATTTGGCAGTAAATCCTGCGAATCGCTTACAGGAATTCGAAGCTTTGATTGCCCGTACCCATAAGGCAGGTCTAAAAGTTATTATTGATATCGTCCCGAACCATATTGCTCGTAAGTATGAAGGTAAAAATAATCCTGAGGGTGTAAATGATTTTGGTGCTAATGACGATGTAACTGTTGTGTATAAGCGAGATAACAATTTTTATTATATACCAAATACTCCATTTCAAATTCCAGATAATGTTGTTCCGTTAAACGGAGAGAGAAACTTGCTTGTAGATGGTAAATTTAACGAAAATCCTGCAAAATGGACTGGTAATGGTGCAAGTAAGGCAAAACCAGATCAAAATGACTGGTATGAAACGGTTAAAGTAAATTATGGTATTCGTCCTGATGGGGCTAAAGACTTTCCTGAATTGCCTGCTGGTTTTGATAAGAAATCATTTCAGGAACATTATGATTTTTGGAAGGATAAAGACGTTCCTGATTCTTGGAAAAAATTTAAATCAATTGCATTATACTGGATTTCAAAAGGAGTTGACGGCTTTCGTTATGATATGGCCGAAATGGTTCCATACGAATTTTGGAGTTACATGAATTCTGCTGTAAAAACTAAGAATCCAAATGCTTTTTTACTTGCCGAGGTGTATAATCCAAATGAATACCGTAACTATATTCATTTGGGTAAAATGGATTATTTATATGATAAGGTTGAAACGTATGATAAACTGAAAGACATAATTAAAGGTAAATCGTCTCCTGATGAACTTTCAGGAATTCAGCGTAATATGTCTGATATCGAACATAATATGTTGCATTTTTTAGATAATCATGATGAACAACGATTGGCTAATTCTGAGTTTGCAGGAACGCCAGAGAAAGGAAAACCGTTGATGGTTGTTTCTACTACAATAAGTACTTCGCCAACGATGGTTTATTTTGGGCAAGAAGTAGGAGAGGCTGGAAATGAAGATGCTGGATTTGGCAAGCCTTCCAGAACATCTATTTTTGATTATATTGGGGTGCCTAATCATCAGCGATGGATGAATAATGGTAAGTTTGATGGAGGACAACTTACTCAATCTGAAAAGAATTTGCGTGATTTTTACAAACGACTATTGAATTTTTCTATAAAAAGTCCAGCGTTAATGGGGCGATTTCAAGAAATTCAAACTGTAAACCGAAAAGAAACAGCCGGATATGATACAGATGTTTATTCTTATGTACGCTGGTCAGATAATCAAAAACTAATTATTGCTGTTAATTTTTCTGCTAATAAAACGAGTGTATTTGAGTTAAAAATTCCTGCTGACGTTATCTCAAAATGGAATTTGAAAGATGGCATGTATATGTTAACGGATCAATTGTATTTAAAAGACAAAATAAAACTGAAGGTGGTAAAAGGTGAAGGATATGCTAAGGTTAAAATAGCGCCATCTGAATCGTTTATTTATGAAGTGAAGTAATAAATTGACAGATAGGTTTTAAAGCCTGTTTGATGAAGCCTGTAATTAGATAAACCTTGTTTTGTGAACGAATTCATAAGCAAGGTTTTTTTATTGATTATAATTTAAAAATGGAATAGGTTAAGATATGAAATCTATAAATTTAAATTCTTAAAAAAGGATTTGCAAATAATGGGTAAATTAGAAAATTTAAGCAAAAAAAAAGTTGATACATTTTTGTATCAACTTTTTTTTTAGACTCTACCAACTTTGGTTAGTGCTGTTTTATAATTTTCGTTTATCTTTTCCCAATTGATGACATTGAAGAAAGCATCGACATAGCTATTTTTTCTATTTTGATAATCTAGATAATAGGCATGTTCCCATAAATCTAAAGCTAAAATTGGAGTTCCAGGAATTAATGCATTTTTCATCAATGGATTATCTTGGTTTTCAGTTGTTGTTATCTGAAGTTTCCCAGCTTTATCAACAACTAGCCAAACCCATCCTGAGCCAAATTGTTTGCTTGCTTCGTTTTTAAATAATGATTTAAAATTTGCATACGAGCCAAATTCTTTATTCATAGCACTTGCCAATGTATCAGTAGCTTGCTCAGATTCTGGTTTTGGAATCATACATTTCCAATAAAGGGAATGATTGTAGTATCCACCAGCATTATTACGAAGCTTAGCATCATTTAAATCTAGTTTGCCTAAGATTTGCTCAATCGTCATATTAACATAATCTGTATTAGCAATGGCTTTATTTAGATTATTTGTATAAGTTAAATAATGTTTTGAGTAATGTGTTTCTAGTGTTAATGATCTTATATTTGGAGCTAAAGCATTATAAGCATACGGAAGTTTTTCAAGCAGAAAAGCTCCAGGGTTTGCTTTTACTTCATCTGGGCTGCCAATTATTATTTTTTCATCTTTCGAAGGCAACGGAACTTCTACTACTTCAGTAAGCTTATTGTTGTCATTGCACGAAAGAATCGTAAGCGAAATTAAGATAAAAAACGAAAATTGAATACCATATTTTTTCATAAAATATCTATTTAGTTATTAGTGAATTAATGATTTCTATATAATTTTCTTTAGCTTCATCTATACTTAAATGGCTAATTTGAATCCATGCATTTGTTTTAAAAGCATTTCGTAGATCAAAATTTTCAGATTGGCTATATTTTGCAGTTCCAAAAGTTGCTTGTTTATAAAAAGCATACAGCCTCAATTGCACATCTTGTGGCAGTGAGGCTTGCGTCATTTTGGAAGCAATTTCGACAGCCTCTAAAAATCGTATGTCTAAATCTTTTTCTGTCATTAAGCTTTTGTAGCAATAATTGTTTTACCACCAATTGCTTTTTGGTTTAATACTACATTAATAGGAGTACCCAAAGGTAAGAAAATATCTACTCTTGATCCAAATTTAATAAAACCAGCATCAGTACCTTGTTCTACTTGCATTCCTTCTTGTGCGTAATTTACAATTCGACGAGCCAAAGCTCCAGCAATTTGTCTGTATAGAACTTCTCCGAAAGATTTATTTTCGATTACAACAGTTGTTCTTTCGTTTTCTTCACTTGCTTTTGGATGCCAAGCAACTAAGAATTTACCTGGATGGTATTTACTAAACTTTACAATTCCATCTAATGCATAGCGAGTTACGTGTACATTTATTGGTGACATGAAGATTGAAATTTGAAGACGTTTGTCTTTAAAATATTCTCCTTCATAAACTTCTTCAATCACAACAACTTTACCGTCAACTGGAGCGATAATTTGATTGATGTCTTTGATTACAGTTCTTTTAGGATTTCTAAAAAATTGTAATATGATGATTAGAAATAATAGGGCACTAATCTGAATAAATATTTTGATCCAATGGGTATCAATAAAATGATCAGTTAATAAAAGTACAACACTAACGAATATAGTGCCTAATAAAATGGATTGGGTTCCTTCTTTATGAAACATAATTTAAAATTTGATAAAATAAAAATACAATTGGTGCTACAAATATAACACTATCTAATCGATCTAAAACACCTCCATGACCAGGCATTATTGTTCCGCTATCTTTAACTCCGGCTATTCTTTTAAACTTTGATTCAATTAAATCGCCGATTGTGCCAAAAACACCAACTATTAAAGCGATAATAGTCCATATTAAAATAGATTTATCACTAAAATTAGGATTTGGCTTGATATATAATTTTGAAATTAAAAAGCCTGCAAAACAAGCAAAAACAACTCCACCAAGAAATCCTTCTATAGTTTTTTTGGGTGAAATACGTTCAAATAATTTATGTTTTCCAATAGATTTTCCGACCAAATAGGCAAAGGTATCATTTGTCCATATAAGAATAAATAATCCTATAATGATTTTAGGATTATAATCTTTAACTCCAAATGAAATTTTGGTAATGAAAATAAAGGGCAACGTAATGTATCCTAATAAGTAGATATATTTAGATGTCCTGCTTATAGTTTGTGTATCATCAAATAAGAAGACAATACATTTTACAGATATTAGCAATGTAATTACTAGTAATACAGTGTTTAGTTGGTCTATATTAATAGTGAATTTAATATCTTCTTTTATAAATTTATTGATATAGTTTTCAGTTTCATTTTTGTAAAAGCTAATTAATGCAACAGCTGAATAAAAAAGCGAAACAAATAAAAGTGAAAATGTTTTATTGATGTTGGCTAGATTGCAAAATTCGTAAGTAGCAATTACTAGGAAAACACCGAAAAGTATGATGAAACTTTCCGTTGAAAACAGGATAGACGTTAATAGTAGTACTATATAAACGGCACCTGAAAGAGCTCTCTTGAGGGTTTCATTCATATTATAGATCTTCTAAGAGCAATAGGTATAAGTTCTTAGCTACACTTCCGTATTGCGTAAAATCTTCTTCTTTTGCTTTTTCGAAATATTTTATAGTGGTAATATTGGTAGGGTAGTCTCTTTCATACTTACGTTTTATGGCACTTAGTCCATCACTTTTTGCAGTAAGAATTTGACTTGTAGTTGCAATGATAACAATGTTAACAGGCAACTCGTTTGGTTTGTTTTGTTTAATTTGTTTAGATGAAAATAATATGGACCCTTCTTCTGCGATTAAGTTTTCGCAGCTGGCTAATAAAAATTTAGGGTTAGCTGGGCTTTGATAAATTAATTTATTTTCATCAAGTAAATGAAATAAGGCTGGTTCAAAACATGAAACTTCACTTTCAAACCAATCATTTTCTTCTAAGATGTTTTCAAATTGTTCAGTTACTTCCTGAGTGTTTTCGCAATATAAAAATTTACCTCCATTTTTTTTAAAATTAAAAATGAATTGCTCATCTATAGAAAGAGTATTATCAGAAAGTGAATTGCTATATTCACTTTGATTCTCTTCATCAGACGCGTCATGGCTAGAACCAAATAATTTTTTGAAAAAACTCATTGTTGTTGAAATGCTTTACGTGTTAATTGAAAACGTTCAAAGATAAAAAAATCTTAATTCAAAAGTGGCTTTTGAATTAAGATTTTAAAAATAATTATATTATTCTGGGTAGTATTACGAAACTACTTCTTCCAGATTTTTATCAAATGTACGTTTTCCGAAAATTGCTTCAAGGTCATCTTTGAAAATTACCTCTTTTTCAATCAAGATTTCAGCAAGCTGATTTAGCTTGTCTTTGTTTTCTTCTAATATTTTAATTGCTCTTTGGTATTGACCTTCAATTAGTTCTGAAATCTCTTGGTCAATAATTTTTGCAGTCTCATCAGAATACGGTTTTGAAAAGTTATATTCACTTTGTCCTGTTGAATCGTAATAGGTAACATTTCCGATTTTTTCATTCAATCCGTAAATGGTTACCATAGCACGAGCCTGACGTGTAACTTTTTCTAAATCGCTTAATGCACCAGTCGAAATTCTGTCAAAAGTTACTTTTTCAGCAGCTCTTCCGCCCATAGTAGCACACATTTCGTCTAGCATTTGGTCTGTTCTAACGATTTGTCTCTCTTCTGGTAGATACCAAGCAGCTCCTAAACTTTGTCCACGAGGTACAATGGTTACCTTAATAAGTGGTGCAGCATGTTCTAGCATCCAGCTTACAGTTGCATGTCCTGCTTCGTGAATTGCAATTGCTTTTTTCTCGTCAGGAGTAATGATTTTATTTTTCTTTTCTAAACCACCTACAATTCTATCTACTGCATCAAGGAAATCTTGTCTATCTACAGCCGTTTTGTTGTTTCTTGCAGCAATTAATGCAGCTTCGTTACATACGTTTGCAATATCTGCTCCTGAAAATCCTGGAGTTTGTTTTGCAAGGAAATCTAAATCTAAACCTTCTACTTTTTTCAAAGGAGCTAAGTGTACTTGGAAGATTTCTGCTCTTTCACGAATGTCTGGTAAGTCAACAAAGATTTGTCTGTCAAAACGACCTGCACGCATTAAGGCTTTGTCTAAAACGTCGGCTCTGTTTGTTGCAGCTAATACAATTACGTTTGAGTTGGTTCCAAAACCATCCATTTCGGTTAGTAATTGGTTTAATGTGTTTTCTCTTTCGTCATTACCACCTGACATGTTGCTTTTTCCACGTGCTCTACCTACGGCATCTATTTCATCAATAAAAATAATTGCAGGAGATTTCTCTTTAGCTTGTTTAAACAAATCACGTACTCGTGAAGCTCCAACACCTACAAACATTTCAACAAAATCAGAACCTGATAATGAGAAAAATGGTACTTGTGCTTCGCCAGCTACAGCTTTGGCTAATAATGTTTTTCCTGTTCCAGGAGGCCCTACAAGTAATGCACCTTTAGGGATTTTACCTCCTAAGTTAGTGTACTTTTCAGGGTTTTTCAAGAATTCTACAATTTCTTGTATTTCTTCTTTTGCACCTTCTAAACCAGCTACATCTTTAAATGTAGTTTTAATATCTGTTTTTTCATCAAAAAGTTTAGCTTTCGATTTTCCAATATTAAAAATTTGTCCGCCACCGCCACCAGCGCCGCCTGACATTTTTCTCATAATGAAAATCCAAACTCCAATAAGAATAATTATTGGAAGTAAGCCGACTAAAATATCGGTCCAGTTATTTTTTTGTACAAAATTATAATCTTTCAGTTTCCCTTCGGTTACTGCTTTTTCTAATTTAGTTTGAAAAATTTGATCGTTACCAATTTCCAAAGTATAGTGAGGACCTTTGTTTGGTCTGTCAAATATATCTTTAGATACTTTTTTTTGCGCTGGATCCTTAAGTGCAGCAGCATTAAGATACACTTCAGCTTCAGCTTTATTGTATACAATTACTTTTTCAATTTGTCCTTTTTCTAAAAAATCATTAAATTTAGAAGAAGTTAATTGTGCCGGCTCTTGTAAACTTGATCCTCCGGTTGCAAAACTGATAAATAAAAATATTAAAAGTATTGCGGTATAAATTAACCAAGGACTTATTTTAAATTTACTCGGGGTTGGATTATTATCTTTAGCCATTTGAAGAAAGTTTCTTTAGTATTTGTTTTCGATTGTAGTTATTTTGGCATCTCCCCAAAGACTCTCGATATTATAATATTCTCGAATGTGTTTTTGAAATACGTGAACAACAATGTGCACGTAATCTATAAGAACCCATTCTGCGTTATCGGTTCCTTCTACATGCCAAGGTTTGTCTTTTAGTTCTTTTGATACAGTTTTTTGAATTGAGCCTACGATGGCGTTAACTTGGGTATTCGAATTTCCGTTGCAAATGATGAAATAATCGCAAACTGCTGCGTCTATTTCCCTTAAGTCCAAGATACTAATATCATTTCCTTTTACTTCTTCGATTCCTTTGATTATGTTCGCTAACAGAACATCATTATTAACAGTCTTTTTCGCCATGAATTATTTTATATGAGTTTGTAAAGTTACCAATTTTTGTGATTATTTTTGAACCTTAACAAAATATTAAATTAAGTTATATAAATTATTTAAATGAAACTAATCAAACTCGATGCCATAGATTCAACGAATGAGTTCTTAAAATCATTAAGTAGTCAACAGGAACCTGAGAACTTCACAGTTGTTACTGCTGAAAACCAAACAAAAGGTAAAGGACAGATGGGAGCAGTATGGCGCTCTGATGTAGGTAAGAATTTAATAATGAGTGTGTTGGTTAAGGATTTCTTGCTTAATAATGAACAGTTTTTTAATTTAAATATTATTATTTCGCTGTCGGTAATAAAAACTTTAGAAGAATTAAATATTCCTGAATTAAGTATTAAGTGGCCAAACGACATTATGTCATACAATAAGAAGTTAGGTGGTATTTTGATAGAAAATACTCTCAAAAGCGATGGTACCATCGTGTCAGTAGTTGGATTAGGATTAAATGTAAATCAAATAAATTTTCAAAATCTGCCAAATGCTTCTTCGCTTGCTGTTATTTGTAACGCCGAATTTAACAAAGATGAGCTTGTTATTTTGATTGTAGAGAAAATGAAAGAGAAAATTCTTCTATGGAAAGAGCAATCTGATATATTTTGGGATGAATATTTTAATAAATTGTTTAGAAAAGGAGTTCCAATGCCTTTCAGAAACTTAGATAATCAAAATTTCATGGGAATTATCCAAGGAGTTTCTCCAATAGGAAAACTACAAGTCTTATTAGAAGATGATTCAGTGTCGGAATTTGAGATTAAGGAAATACAGATGCTTTATTAGGAGGTACTAAGGCTTGAGAGACAAAGGTTCAGAGATGTAAAGAAACTAAGGCGCTAAGGTTTTTATTTATAAAGTTCCGATAGCTATCGGAACAGAGGTTTTTTAGATTGTGTAATATTTTGCAAAGAATAAAGTTTAACCTGTTGGGTATAATTATTTTTAACACATAGAAACATAGTTTTTTTAGCTAAAAATAAGGCGTTTCACTTATTTAAAGCACACATAGCTAGCTATACAAAAGAAATGTATTTCTTTTTGTATTCTTTTTTACACATAAAATCTATGTTTCTATGTGTTTAATTAAGCTTTTATGACCCGAGCAAAGAGAATAGACGAAGTAATTACACCCAACGGGTTAAATTTTAGTCTTTTCTTAGTCTTTTGGATTCTTTTAGAAAAAAATCGGCTTAATCTGCCTAATCTGCGAGAAACTATTTTAAAAAATCACTTTAATTATAGCTATCGAGAATGGCAGAAAAAACAAAAAGTCCGACTAGAATTTCTAATCGGACTTTATAATTTTTTTGTAATTAACAATTAAGAATCGATAATTAAAGTTTTGTCATGTTATTGGCAAGAGTTTCGATAAACTTTCCGATAGGCCCTTTTATCATCATTGCCATCATTGGATTGAATTCTCCTTCAAAATCAAGTTTTACAGCACTAGAAGTGTCTGAAACCGTTTCGATGTTAGATACCAATGTAAATGGTAATTTGTCGCTTGCAGCACCTAAAACAATTTTGCTAGGAGCTGTTTTTTCTTTCATTTTTAATTTTATTTCCGGCATTCCTTTTAAACCAAAAATAAAAGCATCTTCGCCAATTACTTCAAATTTAGCAATGTTATCGGGCATTAATTTTTCAAAATTTTTCACATCACTCAATAAATCAAATAATTCTTGAGCCGATTTCTGAACAGTAACTTTTGGACTTTCTAAGTTCATATTTATTTGTGTTTTTATTCTGAAAAATCAGAAAATTTTATTTTAAAAATTTAAAAAATTATTCTTGTTTCCAAGCAGCTGGGTTTATGTTCCATTCCTGTAAGGTAATTAAATCTTCTTCAGGAATGTATTTTTTAGCAACAGCAAGGTTTAATAAATTCGAATAGTTACTCAATGTGTATAAGTCGACATTTGCATCTTTAAAGTTTTTTTCTGCAACATCAAAACCATAGGTAAATATTGCAGCCATCCCTTTAATATTGGCTCCTGCATTACGCAAAGCCTCAACTGCAAGTAAGCTACTATTTCCTGTGCTTATTAAATCTTCAACTACAACAACATTTTGTCCCTTTTGTAAAAAACCTTCAACTTGATTTTGTCTTCCGTGTTTTTTAGGTTCTGGTCTAACATATACAAACGGTAATCCTAAGCTTTCTGCAACAAGAATACCAATACCTATGGCTCCTGTAGCGACTCCGGCGATTACATCTGGCTTACCAAATTGTTTTTCAATGTTCTTAGCAAACTCATCTCTAACATAATTTCTGATGCTTGGAAATGAGAGAATTAGCCTGTTATCACAATAAATAGGTGATTTCCATCCCGAAGCCCATGTAAAAGGATTTCCTGGATTCAATTTAATTGCATTTATTTGCAAAAGCAATTCGGCTGTTTTTTCGGCAGTATCTTTATTAAAAATCATAGTACAAATGTATAAAGTTTTTGTGAACGACAAACCACTTTTTTTGACAAATGAAATCTCAAAAGAGACTAATTTTCAATTGTTCTTGTTGGAAAGTATTGACATAGAGCAAATTATAGTCAAAATGTTCCAAAATAAAATTCAAGCAGCCTATTTATATCATCCTGATGAGAAGGAGATTATGAAAACGTTAAAGTCAAAAATCCCTGTCAATAAAGCAGGAGGAGGGCTAGTTTATAATAAAAAAGGAGAGGTGTTATTCATCTTCAGAAATGGAAAATGGGACTTGCCAAAAGGTGGAATTGAAAAAGGCGAAGCAATCGAAGAGACTGCTATGCGTGAGGTAGAAGAGGAAACTGGAGTTGGAAAATTAACAATTACTAACAAATTACAGAAGACTTATCACGTTTTTAAACGCAATGGTAAGTATAAATTAAAAATTACGCATTGGTTCGAAATGCAATCTGATTTTAAAGGAACCCCACAAGGACAATTAGAAGAAGGAATTGAAAAAGTAGCTTGGTTAAATCCCGTACAAATAAAAGAAGCACTAAAAAACTCTTACGAAAACATCAAGTTATTATTCGAAGAAGAGAATAAGGTTATTGTAAAAGAGTAAAGATGTGAGATATTTTTCGGAAAATGTGAAATGAAAAAAACTTAGTATCACAGAAACTTAGTTACTTATTACCTTAATGATGGCGTGCCACCATATAAAAAAAGACCCAATGAGCATTGCGTTCATCGGGTCTTTTTTTATATGCTGTCGGGCTATACGCGCTACTTTGGTAGCTTGCTGCTATCCCTCACGCAGGATTTTGTTTGTGGTTAACTGGTACTCAGTCTCAGTTACGAGTGTCCTGTTCTTTCGCTAACATTAGCGCAATGTCATTAAGTTAAGGGAAAAACTATAATATTGTATCGAATGAATTTATTGTAAAGGCGCAAAATTTTTATAAACATCAATTATCCATACTGTTTTGTCATTTCGACTAAGCAGAAATCTCCACAAGAAACTTCGCAACGAGAGTCTTAGCTTTGTAGAGCTACTCACGAAGATTTCTCCTTCGTCGAAATGACAAGTTTGTGTTATTTTGTGTAAAACTAAAGTTCCTTCCATCCTTGGTTTTAAACTTTGACAAAGGTTTTTCGAAACTGCTTTGCGACCTTTGCGTATTTCAAGGAAATAAAAAAAACTTAGCGTTCTTTGCGGTTAAACTCACAACAATCTATAAACTGGATATTGCAAATGCGCTTTCTCATAATACGCAGAATGTTTGTAAATCCAGTCTAATTGTGCTTCGGGGTTTTTTGCAAATTTTGGGTCGTTGAGTTTTGCTTGTTCCAAATCGGCTTTTAATTTCGGGTTATCTTTTAGAAGTTTAGCCGCAGTATCTTCAAAAACATATTCCGAATAACCTTCTTTTTGCTGTAGCATCGTATCGAAGAAATTCCAGTTAAAGAACGAGTCAACACCTTCAGGTTCTAATGTTTCTAATAAGTATTTAATTGCTTTTTGTTGGGTTGAGAATACGTAATCGCCTTTGTAAAAAGGAACTTTAGTTATTTGAGAAGTAACTTTGGTATTTCGGTGTAAATAATGTCCTTCGTAAGCGGAATTTGTCGTTTTAAAATCGGCAATTCTGTAGCTTTCAACGTCTATGATAGTGTCTTTTTTTAGTTGCGTGAAGGTAACGCCATTACTTTTGAGTAAATCGATAACATTCCAGAATCCTTTGGGAATAATATAGGCAGTAGGAACAGTAATGTCCTTAACCGATTTGAATTCTTTTATATACGGAATGTCTTTTTTGTATGGTTTTGTTCTGTCATAGAATAATCTGTCTCCTGTTGTAGCTTCACTCTTTTTGTGGCTTGCTTCATATCCCAGAAATGAAAAGGTTGTCATTTTTGTGCTGTCAATTTCCCATTTAATGGTATATGGTTTTTTAGGAGCGTATTGTGCTTCGTTTTTCAAACGCATTTCCTTTATTTTCTTATAATTGGCATCTGTAAAATCAATTGTAGATGTCATGTATTCGTAGGTGGCTTTTACACGATCAGCATAATTTTTAAGCATATGTGTTTCGACTACAAAACCAATGGTATTAAAAAGAGATGTATAACCTGTTGTGTAGCGCGGACTATCCGAAAACTGAATAAAACCATTGTCGGGAGTTTCTTCAAAGGCATTGACATAAGGAGTTGTTTCCAGATTCTTTTTCTGTAAATCTTTTACCAATGCTGGCATCATTTCCTGATTTAGATAATCGCCTAAAACGGTACCTAATTTATTATGTTGTGTCATAATATAAGTCAGTTTGTATTGGTAATCAGAACCATTACTCACGTGATTATCGATAAAAATATCTGGATTTGTTTTATGAAAAATTTCAACAAAACTTTTTGTGTTGCGAGTGTCCGATTTAATTAGATCACGATTTAAGTCATAGTTTCTGGCATTTCCGCGAAAGCCATATTCTTCTGGACCATCCTGATTAGCTCTGGTTGTTGAGTTTCTGTTTAAAGCGCCACCAATATTATAAACTGGAATTGTTACTATTACTGTATTTTTTGGCGCTTTTATTTTTCCTAAAGCCAAATCTCTGAACAATTGCATTGTGGCATCAATTCCGTCTGGTTCACCAGCATGAATACCATTATTAAGAAGAATTACCGCTTTGTTCTTTTTGATTGTCTCAAAATCAAATTGTTTGTCAGGATTAAAAGTTATCATGTGCAGTGGATAACCACTGTCTGTCAGTCCCATTTCCTGCATTTTGATAGTCGGAAAATCATGTGCAAGCAGCGTATAGTATTTTATGGTTTCTTGGTAATTAGCCGATTGGTTTCCGTTTCCTTTTTCGAAATAAGTGTCGTATTTATTGCTTTTCTGAGCAAATGTTGCGCAGGTTAGGAATAAAAAGCATAAAGTAATAATTCTCATGGTTTTGGTTTTAATAGAAAAATCAAATATAAAGTTTTATTTGTTTCAAGTTTCAAGTTGAAATGAGAGTAACGTTACTTTGACATATTTACAGTAAAAACACATTAACTTATTTTTCGCAAAGCCTTAAAGTTTAGTTTTTTAGCGGTATTTCGAGATCAAATGCAAAAAGCTTTGCGAACTTTGTGGTAAAATAACTTGACATTAAAATAAAACCAGTACTTTGAAACTTATAATCGTATAACCTTTCCCATAAATTATATAACTTTTTTTATTTTATAATTAAGACTTTTGATATGTTCTAACTATTAAACCCCAAAAAATCATGAGAAATATTAACCAAATTGCTATTGTTTCGAGTGTGCTAATAAGTTTATTAAGCTGCTCTAGTGATAAAGATGTCGATGTAAATCCAGGTACAACAACAAATCCTGTAGAAGGGAATGCTGCCAATACAACTTACAAACCAGCATTTGAAGGGCAAACCCGAATTAGCGGTGTGCAAACCAATACACCTTATGGGGGAGTTGTTATTGCTACAACATTAACAAGCCCGTGGGGAATTACAAGCCTTCCTGATGGTAGATTATTAATCACCGAAAAAACAGGAACAATGCGTATCGCTACAACGGCTGGAGTTGTAAGTAGCGCAATTACAGGTATTCCTGCTGTTAATTCTGCAGGGCAGGGTGGTTTATTAGGACTATGTATTGATCCTGAATTTGTAACTAATCGTATGATTTACTGGGTTTTTGCAGAAGCTACAACTGGTGGGAACAATACAGCAGTAGCCAAAGGAAAATTGTCAGCTGATGAAAAAACAATCGAAGGTGCAACCATTATTTACAGAGCCAAACCAGCCAATGCAAGTCCACTTCATTATGGCGGGCGTATTCTTTTTGACAAAACAGGTTTTCTTGTTGTAACTACAGGAGAAAGATCTGTGCTTGAAACCAGACCATTAGCGCAATCAGTTGCAACGGGTTTGGGTAAAGTGGTCAGAATAACAAAAGAGGGACAACCCGCAACTGGAAATCCTATTTTTACGCAAACAGGAGCTTTACCGGAATTATATAGTATTGGTCATAGAAATCCACAGGGTTTAGCACTTAATCCTGTTACTAATGAAATTTGGGTTGCTGAACACGGACCACGTGGAGGAGATGAAATCAATCGTATAAAAGCAGGTGCGAATTACGGATGGCCAACCATTACATACGGAATAGAATACAGCGGAGAAAAAGTTGGAGCGGGAATTCAGCAACAAGATGGTTTAGAGCAACCGGTTTACTATTGGGATCCAGTGGTTTCACCAAGCGGAATGACTTTTTATACAGGAAATCGTGTTCCGGAATGGCAAAATAATCTTTTCATAGGAGCTTTAAGCGGAATGCATATCGTACGTCTTGCCATAAAAGACAATAAAGTTGTTGGAGAAGAAAGACTTTTGGCTTCGGAAAACCAACGTTTTAGAGATGTTACTCAAGGAAAAGACGGAGCATTATACGCTGTTACTGATGGCGGAAGACTTTATAAGATTGACAAAAAATAACAATCAATTTAGGTATATCCTACTTCTGAAGTCGGTAGGCTTCGCCTTTACTTTGGATTTAATAAAAAGCTTTGCGTCCTTTGCGATAAAAAAAACTAAGATTTAGTTTGAAATTAACCGCCAAGGACGCAATATTTTACGCAAAGAGCACAAAGTTTTTTTATGACTGCCACTAAAAACGTATCATAAATACTTAGCCAATTCTATAATTCCTTCTTCGATTTGTTGTTCAGTGAGGGAAGCGTAGCCAAGCCTAAAACCTGATATTGGTTTACCATAACTAAATTTTTCGGGAGTCATGATTTTTATGCCTTTTAAAAGGAGCTTATCTGCAATTTCGAAGATATTTACAGGAGAATTAGGTACAATCCAGAATGCTAAGCCTCCTTCGGGTTTTATAAATATTGTTTTGGCTTTTAGGTATTTGTTGCAAATGGTTTCAAAATAATCTCTTTTGGCTTTGTAAATGATAGTTGTTCGTTTGAGATGTCTTTTTATTTCGCCTTCGTTTATAAGTTGTAAAACAGCCTCTTCCATTATATTGTCACCTTGTACATCGATTATTTTTCGGTGTTTCGCTACTTTTTCTACGGTTTCAGGATTGCTTACCAAATAGCCAATTCTTAATGCTGGTGCAACGATTTTGCTTAATGTACCTATATAAATCGTGTTTTTGGCATTGCTATAACTCGAAATTGGTAGTATTGGTCTTTGTCCGAAATGGAATTCGTTGTCATAATCATCTTCAATAATAGTAAATCCGTATGTATTGGATAGTTCTATGAGCCTTAATCTTCTTTTTAAACTCAGTGTTGCAGTTGTAGGGAATTGATGATGTGGTGTAACGTAAATGGCTTTAATATTCTTGTATTTCGTTAAGTATTCTTCGACCTCATCAATTACTAATCCGTTTTTATCAACTGATATTGGGAGTAATTGAGCTCCTGCATTTTCAAATGTTTCCCAAGCGGGTTTGTATCCTGGATTTTCGACCATTATATAATCTCCTTTGGTAAACAAACAATGTGAGGCAAGGTACATTGCCATTTGGCTTCCTCGGGTAATGCATATTTCATCAGGAGTAATATTCATTCCTCTTTTAAAATTTAGCATTTGAACAATAGCTTTTCTGAATTCTAAATTGCCAAGTTCGTTGCTATAACCCATTATTTGCCAACGTGATTTTCGATTAAAAATCTGTCTGTATGCTCTTGCTAGTTCATTCATTGGTGCAATTCGGCTGTCGGGAATACCATCATCAAAAACTAAAAGTGGTTTTATTTCTTTAGTTATAGATTCAATCTTCCTTTTATGATTTGTAGCCTCAGTAATAATAGGCAGTATATCGGCTACAAAAGTTCCTTTTCTTTCCATTGTAACGAGCCAACCTTCGGCTATGAGAACATCTAGCGCTTCAATAACTGTATTTCTGTTTACTTTGAGTAGTCCAGCAAGTTGTCTGCTTCCTGGCAAAGCATTTCCGCTATTAAGTATTCCAGTTTTTATGGCTTCTATGATAGCATCGGCGATTTGTAGATAAATCGCTTTATCTGAATTATTATTTATCTGAATTTCTAATTGCCAAGGTCTTAACATCTGGACTAGGTATTTGTGTTTAAACTGTACTATACAGGTAGTCCAAAGTTACGGTAATTTTGTAAAGCAATAATGCAAAAACAAATAAATTATATAATTATGGAAACTAAAAAACAATTTTCATCAAAAGATTTTCACGAAACATTTGCGCGACCAACTTTTGTGATGCCAGAAAAATTAATACACAAAAATGTAGAACAAGAGGGAGTTCATAATCAATTTTCTACCGAAAGAAAGCATCCAGTTTTCTTTATAGATCTTCCGAGTAAAAACGTAAGTATGACAATTGGTGGTTTATTGCCAGACCAAATGACAAACAGACATAGACACACGTATGAAACGGTATTGTATGTAATCGAAGGGCATGGATATACTGAGGTTGAAGACGTAAAAGTAGAGTGGAAGGCAGGTGATGCGGTTTACATCCCGAGTTGGGCTTGGCACAGACATAAGAATTTAAGTAATGAAGTATCGGCTAAATATATTGCTTGTGAAAATGCCCCTCAGCTTCAAAATTTGGGTGTTGCATTACGTGAAGAAGAAGGAAGAGATCTTTAATTTAAAAGAAAAATAAATGAAAAACACATTGTTTAAAGGTATTATTGCCTATCCGATTACCCCGTTTGATAAAGACGAAAAAGTAGATATTGTATTGTATAAAAAGCTATTAGAAAGATTGATTGTTTCTGGTTCTCATGGCGTTGCTCCATTAGGAAGTACTGGTGTTATGCCGTATTTGACAGATGAAGAAAAAGAAGCAATTACTGAAGCGACAATAGAACAAGTTAATGGCAGAGTTCCTGTTTTGGTAGGTGTATCAAACCTAACAACCGAAAAAACAATTTATCATGCTAAGTTTGCCGAAAAAGCAGGTGCAGATGCAGTTATGATTATTCCGATGAGTTATTGGAAATTGACTGATGATGAAATTGTACAACATTATGATGCAGTTGCTAAGCAAATTTCGATACCTATAATGGCGTATAATAATCCTGCAACGGGTGGAGTAGATATGTCGCCAGCATTATTAAAAAGATTGTTGGAGATTCCGAATGTTACTATGATTAAGGAAAGTAGTGGAGACGTGCAAAGAATGCATTATTTAAAAAGAGAACTAGGAGATGATGTTGCCTTTTTTAATGGATCAAATCCGTTGGCATTGGCAGCGTTTTCGGCTGGAGCAACTGGCTGGTGTACAGCAGCACCAAATTTAATTCCAGAACTGAATGTTGATTTATATAATGCTATCCAGAAAAATGATTTGAAGGAAGCCCAAAAGGTATTTTATAAGCAATTGAATCTTTTGAAATTTATTGTAAACAAAGGTTTGCCAAGAACGATTAAAGCTGGTTTGAAAATTAAAGGGATTGATGGAGGTTTCTTAAGAAGTCCGTTGAAGCCATTAACTGAAACTGAAATAGCTGAATTAGAGTTGATTTTTAAGGAATTAGATTAAGTTGTTTAACCGCAAAAGATTTACCGCAAAGGGCGCAAAGAGTTTATAAATAAGATGTAACAAAACGCAAAGTTTGCAAAGCTTTATGTTTTATTAGCTTTGCGCTCTTTGCGTAAAATTTTTGTGTGTTTTGTGGTTAATTTTAAAACTAAGTTGTTTTTTACTGCAAAGCTTTTTTGCAACGAGAAACTGTGACTGAATACTGCAACTGAAAACTAAAAATTGTACACTGCCAACTATTTTAGTTACTTTTGCAAAATGAATAAGAAACACCATTCGAATAATATACTTTTGAATTTAGGTATCGAAAGCCTAAACGAAATGCAAGAAGTAGCTCAGGACGCTATCCTGAACGACAATAATGTTTTATTACTTTCTCCAACTGGATCAGGAAAAACACTAGCTTTTTTACTGCCAGTTTTAGAATTATTACAACCCGAAATCCTTTCTGTACAATGTTTAATTCTAGTTCCTTCAAGAGAATTAGGATTGCAAATTGAACAGGTTTGGAAAAAAATGGGAACCGATTACAAAGTTAATATTTGTTACGGAGGCCACTCTATCGATACTGAAATTAAGAATTTAAGTAATCCGCCTGCAGTTTTAATAGGAACTCCGGGAAGAATTGCAGATCATATCGACAGAGGTACTTTCCGTTTAGATAAAGTTCAGACTTTAATCTTGGATGAATTTGATAAATCATTGCAATTAGGGTTTCATGAGCAAATGTCTTTTATTATTGGTAAACTACCTAAATTAAATAAACGTGTGTTAGTTTCGGCTACATCTGACATTGAGATTCCAAAATATACTAGGGTAATTAATCCAACTATTTTGGATTTTATTCCAGAGGAAGAAGAGAAATCGAATCTTTCGATGAAAATGGTGGTTTCTCCATCCAAAGATAAAATTGGAAGTTTATTTAACCTGATTTGTTCTTTAAAATCGCAATCGGCTATTATTTTTTGTAACCATCGTGATGCTGCCGAACGTATTAGTGATACGCTAAACGAAAAAGGAATTTACGCGACATATTATCATGGTGGAATGGATCAAGATGAGCGTGAGCGTGCTTTGATTCAGTTTAGAAACGGAAGTGTGAGTTATTTAATCACAACCGATTTAGCTGCTCGTGGTCTTGATATTCCTGAGATGAATCATGTTATCCATTATCATTTGCCATTAAAGGAAGATGAGTTTACACACCGTAACGGTCGTACTGCTCGTATGCTTGCATCGGGAACAGCTTATATTATCGTTCACGAAAGTGAGAAAAAACTAGACTATATTAATTATGATATGGATGTTTTAAAGGTCGATAATGCTACGACTTTGCCTAAACCTCCAGAATTTCAGACAATATATATTAGTGGTGGAAAGAAAACCAAATTGAACAAAATAGATATTGTTGGTTTCTTTTCTCAAAAAGGACAACTTGAAAAAGGTGATTTGGGATTAATTGAGGTAAAGGATTTTATTTCGTTTGCTGCTGTAAAATTCAATAAAGTAAAAGATTTGCTTAAAAACATCAAAGATGAGAAGATGAAAGGCAAAAAATTTAAAATTGAAGTAGCAAGAAAAGTAATTAAGAAGGAAGAGGAGTAATTTGTTTAATAACAAATAGTTACTTGTTTGTTTTTTGAGGGAAAGGGATAATTATAAAGATTAATTTGGATTTAATGCCAATAAATTAACTGTGTAAGAAAGGAGTTAAAAATTTTTATTATTATGTTTGCGCCATCAAATAAATAAACCCCAAAGAATATTATGAGAAAAATTATTACTATTACTGTTTTGTTTTTAAGTTTTGCATCTTTTGCTCAAATTAAAGTTATTGAAACTGTACCAGTTGAAAAATTAGGTAAAGTAAACAATAATTATATCCAAAAAATTGGAGATGAATACACTGTGTTTTATAACTGTATTCAAAGTGATGATGAAAATAATACTTTAAGAAAGTTTACTTTTAAAAATATTGATAATGATTACCTTAATCTTTACAATATCATCGTAAACGGATTTACAGCAACTCCTTTGTATGATATCAAATTAGAATTACCTAACAATTACGTTTGGTTGCATTATACTGCGAGTGTTGATAAACCTACAGTTCAATTTATGGTTTCGAATAAAGAAGGTAACGCAAACAATGTTTCTGAAGCTTTAACTAAAGACCAAGTAAGTAAATTGTTTCAAAAATAATTAGATTTTTTAAAATCTATATACTAAAAAAGGCTATTCATTTGAATAGCCTTTTTTGTTTAGTTTTAGGGTTTTAAGTTTTTGAGAGGAGGCTACAAGCCTTTGTTCCTTAGCTTCTTTGAACCTTTGTAACTTAAAAAATAATTATATTTTCTTCACGTATTGTGTGATAATTACAATTTGCTGACCATCTACTTTACCTTCAATGTATTCGGCGTTTTCATGATCTAAACGGATGTTACGCACAGCAGTTCCTTGTTTGGCAACCATACTAGATCCTTTTACTTTTAAGTCTTTAATTAAAACTACAGAATCTCCGTGTTCTAGGATTACTCCGTTACTATCACGGTGAATAATTTTGTTTTCATCATCTTCACCTTCTCCAGTTGCTTGTGCCCATGCTAGGGTATCTTCGTCTAAATACATCATGTCAAGTAATTCTTGTGGCCATCCAGCTGCACGCAATCTGCTTAGCATTCTCCAAGCTACAACTTGTACTGCAACATTCTCGTTCCACATGCTGTCGTTTAAACATCTCCAATGATTTAAATCTACGTTATCTGGGTTTTCTATTTGATCTATACAAGTACTACAAGCCATTACACTTTCATCAATTCCGCCTTTTTTGGTAGGTAAAACTTGATATACTTTTAGGTTATCGGTTGCACCACAAAGTTCACATTTTGATCCACTACGTTTGCTTAATTCTCTTTCTATGCTCATTTTTTAATAGTTTATTTGAAAATGCGAAATTACTTATAATTTAGGAGGGTGGCAAATTTATATTTTTTGATAGTTTTTAAACTGTATTACTTTTGAACTCTAACAGCATCGGGAACTAACATTTCGTATTCTCCGCCATTTCGTAATACATCGCGAACGATACTTGAGCTGATATATGAAGTGCTGGCAGCGGTTAATAAAAACACGGTTTCTATTTTAGAAAGTTTTCTATTAGTATGTGCAATGGCTTTTTCAAATTCGAAATCGGCAGGATTGCGAAGACCTCTTAAAATAAAATGAGCTTTTTGTTTTTTGGCCAAATCTATAGTAAGTCCTTCATAAGTAATTACGGTTATCTTTGGTTCATCTTTGAATGTTTCTTCGATAAAGTGCTTTCTTTCTTCGAGTGAGAACATGTATTTTTTTTCGGCATTTACACCAATTGCAATTACGATTTCATCAAATAGAGAAATCCCTCGTTTGATAATATCTTCGTGTCCAAGTGTAATTGGATCAAATGATCCAGGGAATATAGCTTTTCTCATTTCTTTTAAGGTTCAGAGGTTCAGAGTGGCAAAGGTTCAAAGGTTTTTTTAAGGCTCTAAGATTCTGAGTTTCTAATCTTAGTGCCTTAGCAACTTAGAATCTCAGAACCTTTTTTGGTTACGCCAAAGCCAACTCTATTGAATTTGTGAATAAATCTTCTAATGAAATTCCAGCTGCTTTGGCTTGTTGCGGAATCAAACTTTCGGTTGTTAAACCAGGAATGGTGTTCATTTCTAGCATATATGGTTCGTTGTCAACGATGATAAATTCGCTTCTTGAGAATCCTTTCATTTTTAAGACTTCGTAAGCACGTTTTGCAACTTCACTTACTTTTTGCGTCATTTCGTCTGAGATTCTAGCTGGTGTGATTTCTTGTGATTTACCTTCGTATTTAGCTTCATAATCGAAGAAGTCATTATCTGAAACTATTTCGGTAATTGGTAGTACGATAACTTTACCTTGGTAATTAATTACTCCAACAGAAACTTCTGTTCCGTCAAGGAAGCTTTCGATGATGATTTCGTTGTCTTCTTTGTAAGCAACTTCTATTGCAATCGGTAATTCGGCTGCAGTTTTTACTTTTGAAATTCCGAAGCTTGAACCCGCTTTATTTGGCTTTACGAAACATGGCAAGCCTACTTTTTTTACAATCTCATCAGTATTGATAATATCTCCTTTGTTTAGATAGTAAGAAATAGCTGTTTTTATTCCGTATGGTTTTAAAACAGAAAGTAAATCACGTTTGTTAAACGTTAGGGCTGCTTGGTAATAATCGCATGAGGTTTGCGGAATGTGCAATAATTCAAAATAAGCTTGCATTAGTCCGTCTTCTCCTGGTGTTCCGTGAATGGCATTGAATACACAATCGAAAGTAATTTTACTTCCGTTTACTGTAACCGAAAAATCATTTTTATCTATCGGAAATTCGGTATCTTTTTCATCTACATAAACCCATTTTTCTTTGAAAATATGAATTCGGAAACCGTTGTATTTAGTTTTATCAAGGTATTGATATACTACGTTTCCGCTGATTAGTGATATTTGATATTCGCTAGAATATCCACCCATGATAATGGCAATGTTTTTCATTTTAAATTTTAGTTTAAAGTTTTAAATATTTTAGTTTAAAGTTTTTCTGGTTTAAAGTTTTTTCCAGAGGACTTATTTTTTAAAGCATGTTGTTATGAAAACGTTTGTTTTTAGCCCCGATGGTAGCGGCATCCTTTTTTTATGCTTTTTTGCATGGAAAAAGATATAGCGAACAGCGGGAAATAGCTCCTGATTCTTTGACTCTGCTCAGAGTGACAAAATATATGATTTACTCATCTAATAATACTCTTTGACTCCGCTTAGGATATCATAGAGAGGGCTTAAGGATGACAATTAAGGCGCTTTCTTCTATTAAACAAAATTATCATTTTTTTTGGAACGAAATCTTTATCTTTGCCACAAATAAAAATAAATTTATGAGTTTACGTAAGTATCTAACTAGCCGAGTATTTTTTACGCAAATACTAATTGCTGTTGCAATTATTGCAGTTTTGGGTTATTTGTTTATGCATTGGCTGACATTTACCACTGATCACGGACATGAAATTGAAGTACCTGATTTGAAAAAATTGACGGAAGAGCAAGTCGAGGCAAAATTGGACGGTCTGGATTTGGATTACGTGCTTTTGGATAGTGTAGATTACAAAAGTGATTTCCCTAAATATAGTGTTGTTGAGCAAGATCCTTTGCCAGGAACGAAAGTAAAAGTGGGAAGAAAGATTTATATTAAAATAAATTCTTCAGGTTTTTCATCAGTTCGTATTCCGGATTTGATTGAAAAGACATATCGTGAGGCTGTACCAACTTTAAAAGCATTAGGACTTCAAGAAGGTACAATTACATATATTCCGAACCTTGGAAAAGACATGGTTTTGGAGATGCGTTACAAAGGAAGAAATTTAAAAGTGGGAGATCGTGTACTGAAATCATCAAAAATTGATTTGGTTTTGGGCGATGGAAAAGCAAGTTATTTAGATGATAGTCAACCGGCAGATTCTCTAGCAGTGCCTGAAGATGAAAAAACAGCAAATGAGCAATAATAATACCGATAGTTTAGATTTAGAAGAAGAGTTATATGAGCATTTTAGATTTGAAGTTCCTAAAGGACAAGCGCCTTTACGAATCGACAAATACTTAATGGGCTTAATACAAAATGCGACCAGAAATAAGATTCAGAATGCTGCTACAGAGGGTAATATCTTTGTAAATGACGTTATTGTAAAGTCAAATTACAAAGTAAAAGCGTTTGATGTAGTTACGGTAATGTTATCACATCCTCCGTATGAAAACCATATTATTCCAGAGGATATTCCGTTAAACATTGTTTACGAAGATGACGCTTTATTGTTAATTAATAAAGAGCCAGGAATGGTTGTACATCCGGGACACGGAAATTATACAGGAACTTTGGTTCATGCTTTGGCGCATCATTTTGATAACCTGCCAATGAACAGCAGTGAACGTCCAGGATTGGTTCATAGAATTGATAAGGATACTTCGGGACTTTTGGTTATTGCCAAAACTGAAGCTGCTATGACGCATCTTGCCAAGCAATTTGAAGCTAAAACTTCGGAAAGAGAATATATTGCTTTGGTTTGGGGAAATGTTACCGAGGAGCAGGGAACTATTGAAGGAAATCTGGCAAGACACTTGAAAGACAGAATGCAAATGGCTGTTTTTGCTGATCCAGAAATAGGAAAGCCTGCTGTGACGCATTATAAAGTTCTAGAGCGTTTTGGATATGTTACTTTAATTTCATGTCAGCTTGAAACAGGTAGAACACACCAGATTCGTGCTCATATGAAACATATAGGTCATCCACTTTTTAATGATGAGCGTTATGGTGGTCATTTGATTTTAAAGGGTACTACGTTTACGAAATACAAACAGTTTATTGATAATTGTTTTAAAGCTTTGCCTAGACAAGCATTACATGCCAAAACATTAGGCTTTGTTCATCCTACAACAGGTGAACTGATGCGTTTTGATACTGAACTTCCGCAGGATTTTCTTGATTGTATTGAAAAATGGAGAAATTACTCTAAATCGCATAATACTGATAGCGAAGAGGAAAATTAAGTTAAGTGTAAAGCTTAATATCTAAGAGCCTGTTTAAATTTTAAACAGGCTCTTAATGTTTTTATAATCTTTGTTTATAGATTTTTAATTACAAAATCTGTTATTTTGACTTCTCCATTTGTTATTAGCCCAACTTTTCCTTGTTGGCTCAAATTATTTTTTTCAAGAGCACATTCCAGTATTGTGTTGTTATCTACTGAGAATAGTAATTGATTGTTTTGAACTTTAATTTTTACGGTGTACCATTTGTTGTTTTGTAATTCAATTGGTTTGGTAAATAAACTTTTCCCGCCACGTTTGTCGTATTCATCACTTTTTTTATGGTAAACACCTCTTCCGATAACCATATTTTGTTCGATTTGATATAGATAGGTTCTAATATACTTTTCTTTATCAATGTTTAGCATAATCTCAAACAAAGATCCTTTTGTCATATTTGCTTTAAAAGTGATTTCATAATTTTCAGGAAGATTCTTTTTAGACTCTATTACGCCCCAATGCATATAACCTCCAATTCCGGTTAAAGTATCTTTTTCTAGAAACCATTCTTTTGAGTCAAAATTCCAATGAGGTTTTAGTTGAGAAACGGGCAATATTCTATATTCTTTTTTTACGGTTGCAATTGTAGTTGAGCACGAAATAATTAAAAGAGAGAATAAGAATAATGTGAAATATTTAATTTTCATTTTGTTTTTTTTATAAAATTGCTCTTAGCTATTGTTGGTATGTGACATGGCTGAAAAGATTGATGTAATTTACCAAATAGCATTAATAAATCATAGCTTTTATAAAAGAAATGCTAGTTTTTATCTTATTTGTAAAGTTGAATTAGTGATGATATACACTGTAAAATAGTTACTTTTGTCGGGTTTATAAAAAAGATATCTTCTAATTATTAAAATAGTAATAGTAGAAAATAATATTTTTTAGTTCCCATCTTTCAGATTTATATTTAATGAAGCAGTATTTTAACTTATTTGACTTTACACAAAAAGTAAATTATAAAACAGAAATCCTAGCTGGTTTAACTGTGGCAATGACTATGATTCCTGAATCGCTTTCGTTTGCTATACTGGCTGGTTTTCCTCCTTTGGTTGGTTTATATGCTGCATTTATCATGGGATTGATTACAGCAGTTTTTGGAGGTCGTCCGGGGATGGTTTCGGGTGGAGCAGGAGCAACGGTAATTGTATTGATTGCTTTGATGAATTCTCATGGCTTAGAATATATTTTTGCTGCTGTAGCTTTAGCTGGGGTTTTGCAAATTTTGGTAGGTTTTTTTAAATGGGGTAAATTCATTCGGTTGGTTCCTCAACCTGTAATGTATGGTTTTGTAAATGGTTTGGCTGTTGTGATTTTTATGTCGCAATTAAAACAATTTAAAACTGTTGTTAATGGTGAAACTGTTTGGCTTTCGGGAAGCCCAATGTTTATTATGTTGGGATTGGTTGCTTTAACTATAGCAATCGTAATTTTGTTTCCTAAAGTAACTAAAGCTATTCCAGCTTCTTTGGTAGCTATTATTGTTGTCTTTGGTTTGGTTTTTGGTTTAGGTATTCAGACAAAAACCGTTGCCGATATTGCTTCGATAAGCGGTGGTTTCCCCTCTTTTCATTTGCCTAATATTAATTGGAATTTGGAAACGCTACAACTAATTTTTCCATATTCTTTGATTATGGCTTCTGTAGGTTTAACGGAGGGGTTGTTAACATTAAACTTGGTTGATGAGCTTACGGGAACTAAAGGAAACGGGAATCGTGAATGTATTGCTCAAGGAAGTGCCAATATTGTAAATGGGTTTTTCTTCGGGATGGGTGGTTGCCCTATGATTGCCCAAACGCTGGTAAATATTTCTGCAGGATCTAGAGCTCGTTTATCTGGGATTATTGCATCACTAACTATTCTTGTTATTATCTTGTTTGGAGCACCTGTAATCGAAAAATTACCAATGGCTGCTTTGGTTGGTGTTATGTTTATGGTTGCGATAGGAACGTTTGAATGGGCTAGTTTTCGGATCATTAATAAAATGCCTAAACATGATATTTTTGTTGGAATCGTTGTAGCTGTGATTACTATTTTTATGCACAATCTGGCTTTGGCTGTTTTAATAGGTGTTATTATTTCGGCATTGGTTTTTGCATGGGAAAGTGCCAAACGCATTCGTGCCAGAAAATATGTTGATGATAATGGGGTTAAACATTACGAGATATTCGGGCCTCTTTTTTTTGGTTCTGCAATGGCTTTCACGGAGAAATTTGATGTTAACGATGATCCTAATGAAATAATTATAGATTTTAAAGAAAGTAAGATTGTTGATATGAGTGCAATTGATGCCGTAAATAAAATTACAGAACGATATGCTAAAGTCAATAAAACGGTTCGGTTATATCATTTAAGTGATGATTGCCGATTGTTGCTTAAAAACGCTAATATTATTGTAGATATTCTAGAAGATCCTACTTATAAAATTACTGCTGATTAACCCGTTGTTTTTTATTAATCTGAGCACATAGACACATAGGATTTATGTGTAAAAAAGAGCGCAAAAAGAAACTTATTTCTTTCACATAGCTTGCGCTTTGATTTTTAATAAGTGAAACGCTTTTTTAGATTACAAAATCATGTTTCTATGTGTTAGTGAAAATTTTATGAATTAAGTTTTATATTTCCAATTGAACCAGTTTCCGATGGAATTAATTCGAATATTGAGGTAGGAGTAAGACCTGGTTCTATACGATGAGAAACGTACAAGATGGTCATGTTTGTTTCTTTGACTAAAAGGTTAACGAGTTCGATAACTAAAGCTACATTTTCATCATCAAGACCTTCTACAGGTTCATCTAAAATAACCAAAGGAGGATGTTTTAAAACTGCTCTAACTATTAATGCAACTCGTTGCTGCCCGATAGAAAGTTGTGTAAATGTTTTGTTCTTTAAATGACTCATTTTAATTACATCAAGCCATTGCGATACAATTTGTCTTTGTAACGAGGTTGGTTCGGTATATAAGCCAATTGAGTCAAAAAAACCAGATAGAATCATGTGTTCCAGACTGTGTTTTTTTTGAAATAAATCGGTCATAGAAGTCGAAAAATATCCGATTCTTTTTTTGATATCCCAAACACTTTCTCCACTTCCTTTTTTCTTTCCAAAAAGGAATAAATCTTGGCCATATCCTTTAGGGTTATCCCCAGAAATTAATGACAGAATTGTACTTTTTCCTGAGCCATTTGGACCAATAAGTTGCCAAAATTCATTTTTTTTGATTGTCCATGTAATGGCGTCAACAATTTTTCTTTCGTCATAACTTACCGAAACCCCATTCATGTGTATTAACACCTCTTCATCATAATCTGTTGGCTCAGCAGGTTCTGGAATAGTTACTTTTACTGAATTTGATTTTGCTTGAGTGCTTTTTATTTCGTTTAAAATAAATGTATTGTCTGTAATTTGAGCTTTATTGTGAATGAAAGGAAACAAATCGGCTGCTCGATTTACCAATTGAATGATTCGTACTGATTTAGCCAATTGTTCTAACGAATTTGCCAATGTAATACGTGAGGCATGATCTAAGTGATCGAGTGGATTATCGAAAATAATATAATCTGGATTTTGCTTTACGCAATAGTTCAAAAACTCTTTTTTTCGTTCGCCAGAGGAAAACGTTCGTAGTTTTCGATTTGATTCTGTAGCGGCTTCAATTAAATCATATTGGTATTCTTTTTCGATAAATTTATCAATTGCAATGTCAGAAAACAGAATTCCATTTAAAGAATTAAAAGCAGCTAATTCTCCTTCAGCGTTTCCGTCAAGTACAGTATCAATAAAAGCTTTTTTATTAACAGTATTGGATAAAAGTATGTCCCAATGTTCGATTGTATTCATTTGAGCAATTTAAGAAATCTATTTTGTTTGTGCAGTAATCATTGGTCTATTATTTCTGGACCATTCGCTCCAAGAGCCTACATAAAGTTTTGGAATTGGTAATCCTGCATAATCGAAAGCAAGTATAGTATGACAGGCTGTTACGCCCGAACCGCAATGCACAATTACACTTTCAGGTTTGGTATTACGTATTGCATCTTGGTATTTTGTTTTTAAAATCTCTGGAGATAAATAAGTACCATCTTCATTTAAATTACTGCTAAATGGAACATTTGTAGCTCCGGGAATATGTCCTGCAATTAAATCGATAGGTTCAGTTAAACCATCAAAACGATCTTTGTCTCTTACATCGATGATTATGGTATCTGAATCATTACTCGCTATATCAATTTCGGTAATATCTGCTTGAGCTAATTCCCATTTTGTAATTGGATATAATGTTGTAGTTGTAAAAGTTTCAACTCCCGAGTTTATCGGGAAACCTGCTTTGATAGCTGTTTGTAATCCGCCATTTACAACTTGTACTTTTTCATGACCAATTGCTCTTAACATCCACCAGAAGCGGGCAGCAGCATTTGAACCATTTTTATCATCATATATAATTATATGGCTTGATGGTGTTATGCCAAGTTTTGATAAAACTTCTGAAAACTTTTTGAATGAAGGCAAGGGATGTCTCCCTCCAATTGCTGCATCTGGAGAAATAGTTGCTAAGTCATGATTTAAATCAACATATCGAGCACCTTGTAAATGAGATGTGATATAGTTTTCTTTGGCATTAATTCCTGCTCTGGCATCGATAATTACAATTTCTGATCTTTGTAATGTTATTAATTCTTCAGGATTTATGATTGGAGACAATCGCTTTGACATTTTTTATGGATTAAGAATTGGAAATTTATTCTGAAATTTTTTCTATTACTATTTCATTTCCAGATTTGTCATAGTAGGTACAAGTCATTTCTACAATATCTACTCTCCATTTTGCTATACCGCATTGTCCTGCTTGGTTGCAAAATGTCATGTAATCGGTTTGTCCATCCTGATGTTGTAAGAGGCATTCTAAGAAACGCTCTTTATTGACAGCTGAAGTTACTTTAATCTCATCGTATTTGTCAGTTGTAGCAACGCTGTAATTGTTAACGCCATAATATGCTACAGTACCATCTTTTACATTGGTATCGTATCCTTTTACGCCTAGAATTATTAAGTCTTGTATATAATTTGGAAAATCGGCTCCAGTTTTTACTTTTGAGTGTGCTTCTTTAATTTGTTCTATTGTAAACATAGTTTTTTTGTTTTTTTGAATGAAAGAGAAAAGGGCTTATTTGTTATTCTGAAAATTAATCTTCTTTTTTTAATGTAATGACTTGTTGAGGAAACGGAATTTCTATTTTTTCGGTATCAAAACGTTTTTTTATACTGTGCAATAAATCGCAATACATAACAAAACCATCGGTTGCATCTTTGGCCCAAGCCCAAACTTTTAGGTTTACGCTCGAATCTTTAAGTGCTACAACTCGTGCTACAACAAGTGGTGCATTATTTTTCTTGTTCGCAGCAGTCCGGGTATCAATAAAAAGAGGATGTTTTGCAACCTCTTCTTTCATTATATCTAATGCTTTATCGATATCTGAATCATAACCAATACCAATTTCGATTATTTTACAGCATTTAGAGTCATTCATATTTGTATTTAGAATAATCTGATTGCTTATAACTGAATTTGGAATAATAATACGGTTATTTTCCATGTCTTTTAGAACAACTTGTCTTAAATTAATATCTTCAACAATACCACTAAAATTATTGATTGTGATTTTATCGTTTATTCTGAAAGGTTTAAAAATCACTAAGAAAATCCCGCTCATAATATTACTTAATGCTTGTTGAGAAGCAAGACCAGCAATGACTGAAATTACTCCTGCACCAGCAAGTAATGAATGCCCGATAACTTTAAATTCTGGAATTTGAATTAAAGCAAAAGCAATTCCTAGTATGTATATTATAGTAATGACTAAATGCTTTAAGAACTTGTATCCAGTACTATCAAAATCGTTAATGCCTAGTCTACGACGAATAAAGCGCATAAAAAGCTTATCGATAATAGTAGCTAATACGATTGTTATAATTAGTATTATTACAATAGCAACAATTAATCTAAAGTCTTTTAAAAGGTTTATCATTTTCGAATGTAATATTGATTTGTTTTATTCTTGTTCTTCGAAATTGTCGTAGTAAGTAAAATCCTTTGTTATCAATCCGTTTTCGATAGTAAAGATGGTACAAATTGGTAATTCGAAAGTCGAATCATCTTCTGCAGTTCCGCTAGAAACAAACTCTACAATTACGTGGTTTTCTCCTGATGGATATATTTGTATTACTTTATCTTTTAAATCGGGGAAGATTTGGTTTAACTCGCTGTATTTTTTTTCTATTTCGGCACGACTTTGTTTTACTATTCCGGGGCCTAAGGATGGATCTTTAAACTCGGCAGTTGGAATATACATTTCGGACATTTTTTTCCAATCGTGATTGTTGAAATGGGTAAAATACTGTTTGACTAATTCGGTGTTTTTAGAATCCATATTTTGTGGGTTTGGGTTATTACATGATATTAATGATACAATTGTTATTAGAACGATTATTATTTTTTTCATAATTATGTTTTTTAAATTGTTACTATTGTAGAAAGAACCTTATAATAATTCCACACAAAATATGGACTTACCTATATGTATTGATGAGGTATTACTAGGGTTTATAGCCCTACAAAATCTTCACTTTTAGGAAAGATACTCAACGCTTCTATTGCGATCGCTGGAGTAGGAGAAGCTAGCTTTCTTAGTTTTGTATCCATCCATGCACCATCGACAGTAATGGTTGCGCAAAGTTTGCCTTCTTCATTGATAAATTCATGTATAATTGACCAACGTGATCCATCAGGTTTCATCTTTGATGTTTTGGTATGGATGAATATTTTATCTGAAAGTTTTATTTCTTTTCTGAAAATACATTCTTCTCTAAAAAGTACAGGACCAAAGTTTTGTTCCTGCATTACTCTTAAAGTCAAGCCTAGTTGTTCTAGAATTTCGATACGGTGTTGTGCTCCAAAATCATAATAGGCACTATGACGCAAGTGAAAATTAGGGTCTAGATCAGACCAACGGAAAGATAATTCTTTACTAAATGAAACCATTTTTATTCTATTTTATAGTTATTTTCAATGTATTGCAAATAATCAATTGATTATTTGGGGAAATATTTTTTTTTAAGAATCGAAAATACGAATAAAAATTGGAAAGCTATTGCTACGGTAGTTAAAGTATAACTAACATAAATGGATTTTAGGATGTTGTTTTTTAGTAAAACTCGGTTGTAAATGGTGCGAAATTCTGCAATTTAGGTAATGGTCGTATTAAAATTTTCTTTTGGGTTTTGGTTGGTTTTTCATTACTATCATCATAACGTTCAGTTGAGCTTACTCGTATTCCGGTTGATAAATTAAAATCAACCATTCCCATTGTTCCCTGTCCATCTGAATATACTTCTGAAAAACCAATTAATTCGAAATTATTATTCTGATAGCGAAATTTATGCTCAAAATTGCCTCTTGTTAATTCGTTTTTAATAGTTAGAATCCCTTTTTCGATAGTAATGTCATAAAAGGAATTTCCGTTGTAGTAGCCATTTTTTCCTTCTGGATATTGATTGTCTATAGCTTTTGTTGTTGAAACAATTTGTTTGAATGCACCATTAGGCTGTGCAAAAAACACTTCTACTTTATATGGTGCTTTTTCGTTTATAGTATCTTGAGTTACTACAACCAAATCGGCTAAATTATCTTTATTTAAGTCTCCTTTTACTTTTTTTATTTGAACAACAAATTTGTCTTTTTGGTTGTTTTTTTGCGCAATTAAAGACGAGGTGATAAAAACTAAAAGGAATAATATTGCTTTATTCATTGTGTTTTGTAGAAAGATTTTATTGTAAAAAATCGTTGGATGTAATTGATTTAATACATAGAAATATAGGGTTTTTATTTTCAAAAAAGGCGTTTCATTTATTAAAGTACACAAAGCTAGCTATGCGAAAGAAATGTAGTTCTTTTTGAATTCTTTTTATGTATAATATCTATGTTTCTATGTGTTAGATAGATTTTTGCGAATTATATCAGCGGTCTAAAACATTATTGAATTATTATGGTTCGTCACACTCAAATGCTACGTTTGTAAATAGTTTATTGAATTCTTTTTCCATTGTGCCATCATCGTTTACTCTGTAAACTTCTGCATTGGCACAATTCCACCAGCCATATGTCATTATTTCTTGTCTAGCATTTTGTATTCTGTCCTTAGAGTTGTATTTTTCTAAATGACGTTCCATGAATTTTTCTGGGCTACCATTATTCTTTTTTTGTTTTTCGGCTAAATTATTCCAGGTTTTTAACAGTAAGATAGTATCATTTGAAATTAATGCTTTTGCATATTCGGTACAGTTTTTAGAGAATCGGTTGTTTAGTAAAACTGAAGGATTGGAATAGGCTTCGATAGCTATCTTTTTTAGCTCATATATGTCTTCTAACTCATGCATTTTGTCTGCTTTTACTTTTTCCCAATACGGATTGGAGACAACTTTTTGGTTGTAAGAAGCTTTTCTTTCGTTGTATTCTGCAGTTAATTCACGAGTTAATTTCTCAGCATCGGCTGCAGAAGTTGGGTTAGTATTTGTATTTAAATAAGCACTTGAATGCATACCCCATGCATTATATGTGTTTTTAAGCTCCTCTTCAGAGTATTTTTCAGGATCGTATTCGCCTGTATTTGAGCATAATTCAGTATCCCATTTAAAAATGGCAGTTTTACCACTAGTAGTTCTGTTTTCTGTAGTTGAAGATGTAGTTTCTTTTTCTTCTGCTTCTGCTTGTTTTTTTTGTTTATCTGAGCAAGATAATAATAGTATCGAGCTTAAGAATAGGAATAGGGTTTGTTTCATTGGGTAATAATTAAATATAAAACTTGACTTTTAGTAATTCGAATTTAATACTATTTTTAATATCCTTTGTCATTATAGATATTGAATTTTTCGAACGAAATTTCTCCAAAGTCTTTTACTGTTTTTAGTTTCTCATAATCAATAACTAAGGCTTCGGCATTTTCGTCGGCACTATCATTAAATTTATAGTTTATGTAATTATCTTTGTAGAGAAACCAATTGTTTTTGGATTTATTATATTTAAATGTAATAACATGTTCCCAATGATGACCTCCTGATACGCCATGTTCTATAGAGAAATAACCGTTTTTTATTGTTATTCCAGTAAAAGGATCTCCAAATAAGCCTCCACAATCAATACAATATATTGCATTATTATTTTTATAAGCCAGTTTATAAGTGCCATCTTTTTGTCCTATTAAAAGGAGCATAGGTCTTTTGTCGGGTTTATTTTCGGCATAGTTAGATGTTGATTCTTCACTGGTTTTTCGTAAAACTAAAATGGCATCGGTGTATTCATCAAGATTAAGATCTCCAGATTCAATGCTTATTACGCTATAGTCTTTTGGTACAAATGCTTTTAAATCTTGATCTAAACTATCGATTGAGTCATTAAAAGTTTGATGTTTTTTTATTGAATCTGTTTTGTTTTTTTCTATTTGAATCGAATCAATATTCTTTTCTGATTTATCGGTTACTTTTTCTTTTGTAGTTTGGTTACAAGAACAGAGTAGTAATGATAGTATTAATAGGTAGGTAGTATTTTTCATTGGTTTTGTAAAAGGAAATTATAGTGGTTTATTTTTCTTGATTTCTTGTGCTATTTTAAGAACATCCATCCAGTTTTTTTCTGTACTTGGTTTTGGGTTGTCTAAAAGCACATTTCCATTAAAATCTAAGATATATTCATTTGATTCAAAATCGAATAGATGAATGGTATTATTTTCTATATTAAATTCAGTTTTACCTTCGGGATTTACCCAGATATTTCTCCCTCCAAAACTCCATATTATTTCTCCGCTTTTGGTTATTCTCTTAATGTCGAGTTCTCCGTGGATAATAAAATCTTCTTCGACTTTATGAATTGAAAAATTGGTTATAAAATCTATTTCTTTGCGCCATACTAAATCTAGGCTTGGTATTTCGAGACAATACACTTTGTTACAAACGCAAATCCAGATTCTGTCATCTTCGATTATAAATGATTTTTGGGTTATTGCAGTAACGCCACCACTTTCACAAATTATAGCGCTTGCAATTTTAGTATCAGATTTCTTAACAATAATTACACATTTACTTGTAGAATAAAGCTTATCTTTATCTTCATTGGCTTGAAAGAAAACAGTATCGTAAACTTTTAAATTATCAATTGAGTTTATCGTATAATTGCTGTCGTTAATTACTTCAATTTGATAATTTTTATAGTTAAGCTTTACCATTTATTATTTTCTTGCTAAGGTAGTTGATTACAAATTTAAACTCTTTGTCTAAATTAATTAAAATATATGAATTGGTACAAAATTCCTGGCATTGTCACGAAACCTATAGAAATGCAGGAATAGTTTTTTGATAATGACATCTTAGATTGAGTTATGACGCAGATGTCAGGGTGTAAAAATGTCATATTGTCATATGGTTTAGGCTGTGTCAATACTGAAAACTGACAATTTATATGTATTTTTTGTATTGGCACAAAGATTGACTTATGCACCATGAGTTGTTAAAATAAGTATACATCAAAATTAAATATATAAAAAAATGGGTAAAATAATCGGAATTGATTTAGGGACTACGAACTCTTGTGTTTCTGTAATGGAAGGTAACGAAGCAGTTGTTATTCCTAACGCAGAAGGAAAAAGAACTACACCATCTATCATCGCTTTTGTTGAAGGTGGAGAAATTAAAGTAGGAGATCCTGCAAAAAGACAAGCAGTAACGAATCCTACAAAAACGATTGCTTCTATTAAACGTTTTATGGGACACACTTTTGCTGAAACTACAAATGAAGCAAAAAGAGTATCTTACAAAGTAGTAAAAGGTGACAACAATACTCCACGTGTGGATATTGATGGTCGTTTATATACTGCTCAAGAATTGTCTGCAATGACTCTTCAAAAAATGAAAAAAACTGCTGAAGACTATTTAGGTCAAACTGTAACTGAAGCAGTTATTACTGTTCCTGCTTACTTTAATGATGCGCAACGTCAAGCTACAAAAGAAGCTGGTGAAATTGCAGGTCTTAAAGTTATGCGTATAATCAATGAGCCAACTGCAGCTGCACTTGCTTACGGATTAGACAAAAAAGGAACTGATCAAAAAATTGCTGTTTACGATTTAGGTGGAGGTACATTTGATATTTCTGTTCTTGAATTAGGAGATGGAGTTTTCGAAGTATTGTCTACAAACGGTGATACTCACTTAGGTGGAGATGATTTTGACCACGAAATTATTGACTGGTTAGCTGACGATTTTAAAGCTGAAGAAGGTATCGACTTACGTCTTGACCCAATGTCATTACAACGTTTGAAAGAAGCTGCAGAGAAAGCAAAAATTGAATTGTCTTCTGCTTCAGAAACTGAAATCAACTTGCCATACGTTACAGCTACGGCTTCTGGACCAAAACACTTAGTGAAAAAATTGTCTAGAGCTCAATTCGAAAAATTAACTGATTCTTTAGTAAAACGTTCTATGGAGCCTGTTGCTAAAGCATTAAAAGATGCTGGTTTAACTACATCTGATATTGACGAAGTTATTCTTGTTGGAGGTTCTACTCGTATGCCAAGAATTGCTGAGGAAGTTGAAAAATTCTTCGGTAAAAAAGCATCTAAAGGAGTTAACCCTGATGAGGTTGTTGCAATTGGAGCAGCTATTCAAGGTGGAGTTTTATCTGGAGATGTAAAAGATGTATTGTTACTTGACGTTACACCTTTATCTTTAGGTATCGAAACTATGGGTGGTGTATTGACTAAATTAATTGAGTCTAACACAACTATTCCAACTAAAAAATCACAAGTTTTCTCAACTGCTGCTGATTCTCAACCATCTGTTGAAATTCACGTATTGCAAGGAGAAAGAGCGATGGCTGCTGATAACAAAACTATCGGTCGTTTCCACTTAGATGGTATTCCACCAGCACCAAGAGGAGTTCCTCAAATCGAGGTTACTTTTGATATCGATGCTAATGGTATCATCAAAGTTTCTGCAACTGATAAAGGAACAGGAAAATCTCACGATATCCGTATCGAAGCTTCTTCTGGATTAACAGCTGAAGAAATCGAAAAAATGAAAAAAGATGCAGAAGCTAATGCTGATGCTGATAAAATTGCAAAAGAAAGAGCTGAGAAATTAAACGAAGCTGACAGCATGATTTTCCAAACTGAAACTCAATTAAAAGAGTTAGGTAGCAAATTAGCTGACGATCATAAAGTTGCTGTTGAGTACGCTTTAACTGAATTGAGAATGGCTCACCAATCTCAAGACATTCCAGCTATTCAAACTGCTCTTGACAACATTAATGCAGCTTGGAAAACAGCTACAGAAGCAATGTACGCTCAAGGTGAACAAGGTCAACAAGCAGCTCCACAACAAGAGCAAGCTCAAGGAGACAATGTTGAAGACGTTGAATTCGAAGAAGTCAAATAATTACTGATTAACATCAGTTAATAATAAGTGTTAAGCCGCTGTAAACGAAATGTTTACAGCGGTTTTTTCTTTTTTGTTCTTTTTCGTTTCTGCTCTTTTTTAATCGTTTTTTGCCATATATTTGTACCATATTTGTACCGGCACTTAAAAGGAGACGAAGTGGCACTTATGTCTACTTATGGTACCTTAATGAGGAGACAAAGATGATGAAAAGAATAAATAAACAATGTCTTAACTGCGGGGAGGAATTTCTGCCTAAAACCGTGGCTTCTGTTTACTGCTCACATATATGCAGTAAAAAGGCATACAAACAGAAGATGATACGGCTGAAGAATGAAGCGGAGATTAATGCGCTTGCAGATAAAATACCCCAGACTAGGGCATTTATTTCTGTCCCTGAAGCTGGCATGCTTTTTGGCATTGCCAAAAGGACCCTTTACCGGCTTGTTGGTCAGGGAAAGATTCCTTCAGTTAATCTGGGAACCCGCCTTGTAAGGATAGAGCGCAACGTCATGGAAGGGATGTATGGTTCAGCCCGCAGCCTGCCACAGCCTCAAAGCGCACCAAAGAAAAAATTATACAACCTTGAAAAAGAAGACTGCTATTCCATCGGTGAAATAGCTGAGAGATTTCAAATATCTGAAGGTTCTGTCTACAATCATATCAGGAAATATTCCATCCCGACCAGACAGATTGGAAAGCATGTATATGCGCCAAAAATGGAAATTGATAATTTGTATAACGGAAATGAGTTTATATGAAACAATTAGCAAAAACCAAGGTGACTGTGCGTCTTCGAAAAGCAGAAGACCGAAAAGAATGGTATGTTTACATAGAGAGCTATCCTGTAGAGGTTTGTGGAAAGAAAACACCCCAGAGAATCCGTGAATATTTAAACAGATCCATAACAACAGTGGAATGGGACAAGAAAAGAACTGCCCGTACAGATGCAGAGGGTATAAGATCCTATAAACCCAGACGCAGCGATAACGGAATTATAATCTGCAGAAGCGAAAGTGACCGTGAGATCATGCTCTATGCTGACGCAGTGCGTAATATCCGGCAGAAAGAATACGATAATACAGATCTGTACAGTGATGCTGAGAACCTATTGGCTCAGCAGAAAGAAAAAGCAAAAGAGGATTTTATTAAATACATTGCTGCTACGGCGGCTAAAAGGCACGCCCGAAGTTCAAAATCCATTCAGATCACTTGGCAGCGAACCAGAGAGTTTTTAAAGAGCTATTCCAAAGGTAGCCTGATGTTTTCCCAGATTGACAGCAGAATGGCGGAAGATTTTAAACTGTTTCTGCTGGCTGCGCCGCTCGGAGGAGGCAAAAAAGGAATCATTTCCCGCAACACTGCGGGAACGTATTTTTCCATATTTAAAGCGGCTTTGAAACAGGCTTTTATTGATGGATATTTAAACGTTGATTTATCTTCAAAGATAAGAGGCATACCTGAGCAGGAATCAAGACGCGAATATCTTACTATTGAAGAATTGAATGCATTGGCCGAAACGCCCTGCGAAAAAGATGTCCTTAAAAGAGCCGCGCTTTTCTCGGCGCTTACAGGTCTGAGGCATTCCGACATTCAGAAGCTCCGCTGGAAAGAGATAAGTCTTGAAGACGGCAGGGCCAAACTGCATTTCACGCAGAAAAAGACAAAGGGTGTCGAATACATGCCTATTTCTGAGCAGGCTTTAGATCTCTGTGGAGAACCGAGGCTTCCCGGACAGCTTGTCTTTGAGGATCTGCCGGACCCATCGTGGATTTCACGCCCTCTGAAAAAATGGGTTGAATTGGCGGGCATTAAAAAAAATATTACCTTCCACTGCTTCCGCCATACATTTGCAACACTACAGCTGTCGAGCGGGACAGACATATATACGGTCAGTAAAATGCTGGGGCATACCAATGTAAAAACTACTGAAATCTATGCCAAAGTAATAGATGAGAAAAAAAACAGAGCCTCGCAGGCAATACAATTGGAATCTTTAAAGAAATAAGCGCAATGAAAATTAAATACTTTGAATATATCACAGTTTATCTATCTGTTTTTTTAGTCTGCGTTTTTGTTGGCATAATCGGAAGAATGATGCTGCTGGAAAAAGGTGCTGATGAATATACAGCCGGCGTTTTTTTCTGGATTAGCACTGGATTTGGAATTTTAATGTTTGCAATTCTAAGTTTATTTCTTAACGATTTGGCTGAGAGATTACTGAATCGTTTTTTGAAGGCAAAAAAAAATGAATCGCCTGAAAACCGGATTCCAAGTGAAGACCTTGAAAAAATGGAAGAGGAGGGGCAGGATATTTTAATTAAGCCCGAATTGTCTGAAAATAAAAAATCAGCCAGAGATATTCAGCAGATAAGAGAGGAGCAGCAAAATATGATAAAAAATCAAAAACAAGCCAGAATTGATATAGCCATCCGTTATACACAGCAAGAGTTTGCGATGTATACATCGGACGATGATTTGAAACAATTGGGTAAGAATATAATCATATATGCTGAAGAAATAGATTTCGAAAATATTAAGCCGGTAAAAGTAAAGGATTTGTCCAATCTCGATTTGTATCATTTTGGCTGGAATATCTGGAATTGCTTTAAAGTCAGCAGGCAGGACAGAGCCGTACAATTTTTAAAGCTGACTTTTGCTGAGGCTTTAAAAGATGTTGAGCAGAACAGTATTAAAACGCATCTTAAAGATGATGAACAGAAAGGTCTTATAAAGATTATGGAAGATTTTACAGATTTTTAAATGCCAATAGGTATAAAGCACTGTGTTTGTCAAGTGTTTTTGCTGTGAAGAAAGACACAGCAGAAACACTTTTTTCATTTGCACCATAACTATTAAAAACAATTGGTATGGATGTAAATGAAATCTCTTTTGAGAACCTGCCCAAAGCAGTAGCACATTTAGTGAAAGAAATTGCCGAGATTAAACTTATGATTCAGAATGTGCAGGTATATGAATCTAAAGAAAAAAGTATTCCTATTGGTGTCGAAGAAGCAAGCCGGTTAATCGGAAAAGCAAAGCCTACAATTTACGCTCTTGTAAGGCAGAGAAAAATTCCGTGTTATAAATATGGTAAAAAGCTGTATTTTTTTGAAGAAGAACTTTTAGAATGGATTTCTAAAGGTAAAAAGAAAACAATACAGGAAATCGAATCAGAAGTATTAAAATATAATCATAATCGAAATAAATAGATGGATAATAGCCAGCAGGAATACTTATATCACTCCTTTACATTATCAAACAAGATTTAGTACAAAGTGATAAGTTATCTAAATAAAAACACAAAATCCTTTCAATATTCATTGCTTTGACACGATTTCAACTGTTTCAAGGAGAGCAGGATTCCAACTTTGAGCTCAGAACCCGCATTTATCATGCGTTTTTAAGTTTTTTCAATCTGCTTTGCCACGATGTTGCCACGAAAATAAAATTGTTAATTTTTAGTATTTAATTTGCTTGTATTCAGTATTTTAACTTGTTTTATTCTGCTGTAATTCTTTCTGGTGTAAATTTAAAGAATATGGATTGATTTGTCCTTTTTTTACTTGTATCCAATCTCGAAATAATCCAAAACTGATTTGTAATTATCTTGTGCAGTAAGACAAGTATCCATAAGATATTCTTTTACATTGTTCCATTCCTGAAGTCCTCTATAGTAAAAAAGTTTAAGTTGTTCATCAATGATAAATGGAACAATATTGTTTGCAAGGCATTCTTTGAAAATAATTAACCGACCCACACGACCGTTTCCATCTTGAAAAGGATGTATGATTTCAAATTTATAATGAAAATCGATGATGTCTTCTATAGTTTTAATTTTAATAGTATGATAAGTAGTGAGAAGTTCTTTCATTTTTTGAGCAACTTGACTAGGGGTACAAGTCTCATTACCTCCAACTTCATTTGGCATCTTTTTATATTCACCAACATTAAACCAATCTTTTCCACTGTCAGAAGTACCAGACTTTAATAAAAAATGAAGCTCTTTAATAATGGATTCGGTAAGCTTAGCATTTGCTTTTTCAATAATAAAATCGATGCAGCGAAAGTGATTAGAGGTTTCAATAATGTCATCGACGTTTAAAATTTCTTTGGATGCTCCAACTGTATTGGTTTCAAAAATATATCTCGTTTGATCGTGTGTAAGCCGGCTTCCTTCGATTTTATTTGAGTTATAAGTCAAGTCAATCTGCGTTCGGTGGTAGATACCACCTTTCAGTTTCATATTCTTTTGCTCTTTCAGATTATTCAGTAAAATATTTTTACTTACTTTTTTATTTCCTTTTTGAGGAATTACAGCATCCTCTGGAATACTCCAGGTTTTACCAGTTAAGAAAGCTCCTTTTAATTTCCCTAAAGCACAATAATTGCGAACCGTCCTTTCGGACAGTTCCAGCTTTTTTGCAAATTCTACTACTGAAAGGTATTTCATGTTTTATACAAGTTCCGTTATCGGCAAATATACAATCAAATATAGTATGAAAATTTTTAATTTTTGCCGATAACAAAAATATCAAATAAAAATTATTTAAAGACTTGAATATAGTTTTTCAATATTGTCAAGATGAAGCGTCTTAAGTTTATGGTAAATTAGAGGGTAACTCCAAAAGCCAAGTGCTGCGATTTAGCCACAAAATTGATACTGGTGAAATAGCTTTAAAAACTGCCTTAAGTTTTTGTGGCAAAAATGGTACCCATTCCAAAACTACTGTGCCACGATTTTGCACGAAATTAAAATACCAATTTTTTACTGATTTTTATGTTTTAACTTGTTTAAAATGATCGATATAATTCGTTTTTTAAAAATAAAAATTAACTAATTTTTCACGATAAATCGAAAAATTTTTGATTTTATATTTATTACTTGTATTCTATTTCGAAATAATTAAGGATAGATTTGTATGTATCTTGTGCAGCAAGACATACTGCTACCAAATGCATAATCGATATATTAGATTGAGCCTAATATTCAGATTGTATATTTGTAAACTCCATAAAAAGAGTTCAAAATAGTTTTTATTTTAATGTAAATAGTTTTTTTTATTCACAATAACTTTTTTTCTGACTATCTGATCGTCAAGATGAAGAATTAATATGTACATTCCTGAAGGTAATTTTTCAACGTTCACTTTTTGTTCAAATGTAGCATCCCCAATATAGCCCACAGATTTTTCTATAATTTTTTTACCAGTAATGTCTATGAGGCTATAGTAGAACTTCTTTCCTTCAGATTTTGTAAGTTTGACATTGAAATGTGTATCGGATGGATTTGGATATACACTAAATTCAGGGTTAAGTTTAAAATCTTCAATAGACAAAGTAGGACAGGTTCCGATGTTTCTCCAAAGGGCTGTATTTAAATTTGGCTGTTTGCTAGTAGTAGGTGCTAACGCACAGTAAATAGTATTCTGATAGCTTACTTGATCACCCACTAGATAGTTTGTAGAATTGTTCCATAGAGTACTATTACAATTTAGACCTATTATGTCAAAATTAGTGAGTGTTGATGAAGTATTATCTTCGAGTGTTGTAATTACTTTTATATTGTGATTTCCAGTGGTCAAATTATTAAGAATAAATGTATAGGGTGCCTTTGTTATAGTGGCAATGATTTGTCCATTATCTTTAATAGTAATTGATGACAATGCGCGATCTGGATCAGTCACAGTGAAATTAAAAGGGATATTATTTCCTGTATTTGCCACTATGTTTTGCTCCAAAGGAGCTAACATGCTAACAGTTGGCGTTGTTTTAGGAAATAAGAAATCTCCACAAAATTTCACCTCTGTAATGTTACAGTACCCTCCTTTTGGTGACAAATATCGAACATAACGATATCCTTTGGTAGAAGAGATGTTTACGGTTTCCCATGTATTATCCGTTGGTTGTGTTGTAATGGTATAAAGATCCGCTACATCTGAAGAAAAGTCCGAAGTATTTGAACCTTGAAATTTACCGCCTATCATGCGGTCAGCGTGACTGCTTCTTGGAAAAAAACTAATAGTATTGACGAATATTTTTTTCTCTACTCCAAAATCTAGACCTGCATAACCATCATTGCCTATAGCATAATCAAAGAAGGTGTCTGTGTTTCCATCAAATACTTTATCGTAAGTACTAGTTCCGTTTTGATATGCAGGAGAAGTTCCGAATGCAACACCTTCTGTATTACATGTACTATTTACTTTGATTGTCACGGGTAGGGAAGTGCTGCTTACTCCTATATTATTTATGACCTTTGCTGTAATGGCATAACTGCCAAATTTTACATTTGACCACGTAAATGAATAAGGTGCTGTATTCACACTTCCTAATAAAGTAGTTCCATTATAAAATTCTACGTTGTCAATTGTATTAGAAATATCTCCTGCGATAGCATTAATTGTGATGCTTGCAGGTGAGGAAAAAAAGGCATTATTAATAGGCGATGTTAATGCGATAGTTGGTCCTGCAATTTTAGTTACAGTTGAATAAACGGGCGTACTTGGTTGATCATATATGTCATTAATTATTAATCGCGTATAGTATGTGCCATTGTCTAAGGATGAAGCATTAATTGATGCAGTTCTTTGTTGAGGAATTTTATCAGTGGTTGTCAAAATTGGATCTCCTTTATAGGAAGAATTATTAAAAACATCTATAGTGTAGGAAAATTGAGGGCTTTGTGTTTGAGAGATGGCCCAATTCATATTGATTGTTTGATTTGATGGTTGATAAGTTGCATCATATGAAGAAACTGAACCAATAGTCAAATCAGGCGCTTCGGCAGAAGACTCGATACTTAAATTGATAAACCTCTCAGGAAAGCTATGGGTAGTATTTCCTCCAGTTTGCATAAAAAAGGCATCCGCTTCGGTGCCTGAATTAAATGCCTGATCATAAATACCGTTTCGTATTTCATCACCATAATTGGAATCAAAAGCAGCTGATTTTTGTAGTATCCAAGTTCCTGAGTCAGCTCGTTGCCAAGCATCTTTAAGTAATACTTTCCTAACATTTGCACCTGTTCCAACCCAGTCTTCAATAAAGGCATCATTATTATATCGAAAGTAAACATCCGCAACAGGATAATCCATTGTTACTAAATGTGTCCATATGCCTGTATTTGTATCTTGTGACCAAAATCCAAAAAAAGTATGTGCATTATATTGCCATACTCTTGATACTAAATTATACCAAGTATTTGGTGACCATCCTAAAGCGAAATTCATTGATTTAAGACCTGTTCCTTCTCCTCCAAAGTTTTCAATTTTAGTGCCAGGACCAGCATATGCTCCAACAATTGGTAAATGATTGGAAGGATCCCATATAGAAAAAATGAATGCTTTCCCACCTGGATGGTCCTGAATTCCACAGTATCCTCCACCTTCTTGCCCCGTGTTCCATCCCATAACCGAATAGTAAGTGTAAGTAGATGTGATTGGTACATTTACTGAATTCATCCATATATCAGAATTCATATTTCCGCCGGAATAATTTAAGTGACTAGATGGAGCGGCACCCTGACCATATAAATTAAATGATGTAAATACTATAAAAGCAACTATTTGTGTAGTGATAAGTTTAATTTTCATATAATAACTATGTAATGATTATGTCTTTTGATAACATTTTTTTAAAGTAGTATACAGCTTAAAATAAATAGCTTAGTACCGCTAAAAGAATCTTTTGTTTAGATGTAATTAAAAACTAATGTTGAACTGTCTAATTTTTACAGCGCAGAAATTATAGATTCAGTTTTTTGTTATGGTCTGATAAAACACTAAAAATTACAAATTAGATTGTAATGCCCATTCTTACTACTTTGTAATAAAAAAAGTAGTAGGTAAATTTTTTCAAATTAAATAATTTTATGAAAAAAACATATGATTGATAGACTCGGTTATATCATATAAATAACTGTGCAAATTTATTTTGAATATACTCGAGGTAAGACCTAATTAAGGTCAAAAAACAATATGATAAATCTTTTTTGTAGAGTAATTGCTCGTGAATCATCTAATATGGGGTGTGCAATCAAAAAGTAATTTAAATGAAAGGGAAAAGAAGTACTTAAAGCTGTTAAAACTTTTAGTTAAAAACAATAGAGTTCGTATGCCTCAATGGGAGCAAATTGATAACTGGGAAAAGCAAAAAGCAAGTCAGATTATTAATGATCATAATGGTTCATATTATGTGTCAGTATGGTTGAAAATATTTGAGCTTGATGAGAATGATGGAGCCTCTATTAAAGAAATTGGAAAAACATTGGTTCCTAATTTATAATTTTTATATATGAATCTAATGAGAATATTGAAAAGACTACCGATACATTTTTATTTGATGATAAACGCAGCAGCGAAAAGGCTTTGGAAAGAGAGTGACCATTTATTAATGCATAGGTTTTTGGTAATTAATATTTCAGTAGAGTAAGTTTTGTTAAATCTATAATTATGGTTTTTTTTCTTGATTGATAAAATCAGGGCAAAATCTATAGTATTTCAAATGATGTGATCTGTTTCTGTACTGTATCTCTGTAGAGGTATATGTAGTTGATTATAAAAAATATTTTACAAGTTTGAGTATGAAATTTACTTGAGAGATATTCAGGAAAATATTTTAAATTAGCTTTTAAGTTTTTACAACTCATTTAAAACTCTAAGTATGAAAAAAATATTAAGCCCCTTATTGATAGCTGTTACGCTTTTTGCAAATGCACAAAACAATTCACAAACTTCAAAAATTTTGATTAATAATGTGAATATTTTCAACGGAAAAGATAACAAAATTAAGAAAGGCAATATCTTGATTGAAAATAATTTGATTAAAACTATTTCTGAGCAAACTATAGCGACAGATAAAAGAGGACAAACTAAAATCATTGACGGCCAAGATAAATATGTTATTCCAGGCTTAATTGATGCGCATTCACATATGATGATTGAATCTATTTCGCAAGCAAAGGCAATGACTTCCGAATTTGCTTATCTGGCATTGTATGCAGCGCATGGTTCTGAAAAACAATTGTTAAGAGGATTCACTACAGTTAGAGATTTAGGAGGAGGAGCTTTAGTACTACATAAAGCGATTGATGAAGGTTTTGTTATTGGTCCTCGAATTTTTGCGAGTGGTGCTTTTATATCTCAAACTGGAGGGCATGGTGATTTCGGAATGCCTACAGATGTTCCTAGAAAAATAGGAGAGTTATCATATCCGGAATTAAACGGAATGGCTGCAATTGCTGATGGTGAAGATCAGGTTTTGCTTCGTAGTCGTGAACAATTACGCCAAGGTGCTACCCAATTAAAATTAATGGCTGGAGGTGGAGTGGCTTCCAATTATGATCCTTTGGATGTGACCCAGTATACAGAAGCCGAATTTAAGGCTGCTGTTGGAGCTGCTGAAAATTGGGGAACTTATGTCACAGTTCATGCTTATACTCCGGAAGCAATAAAAACGGCTATAAAAGCGGGGGTAAAATGTATTGATCATGGGCAGTTAGCTGATGAGGAAACAGCCAAGTTGATGGCTGAAAAAGGAATTTGGTGGAGTTTGCAGCCTTTTTTGGATGATGAAGAAGCAATTCCTTTTCCAGCTGGATCAAGCAACAGGAAAAAGCAATTAGAAATGACACAAGGAACCGATAATGCTTATAAATTGGCAAAAAAGTATAAGATTAAAACAGCTTGGGGAACAGATTGTTTATTTGATTCTTCTTTGGCTATGAAACAGGGGAAGCAACTTTCAAAAATGACGAGATGGTATACGCCTTTTGAGGTGCTTAAAATGGCTACATATGATAATGCTCAATTATTGACAATGTGCGGAAAAAGAAATCCCTATCAGGATGGGAAATTAGGAGAAATATCTGAAGGTGCTTATGCAGATTTAATCTTAGTAGACGGTAACCCAATTGAAAACATCCATTTGATTGAAGATCCTGATAACAATTTTAAAATTATTATAAAAGACGGAAAAATATATAAGAATGCATTAACTAAACAATAAAAAATATTTTAGTTATTGCTTAATAAATTAAAATGTAAAGAGATAAAATGCATTTTTTTTACAGCTATTTTAAGTTGATTATTGTTAGTAGGTTAAATGATGTATTGAAATTATAGTTGTGTGTTAAGATATTTATTGTTAAAATTACTTCTTTTGTCTCACTTTTAATAGATTGATTTATTAGTTGTTAAATTAAAATAAAAAATATTTTTTTTTTTTATAATTTAATTACTTTTATAATAAATTTTTTTAGATGAGAACAATAACATATAGTTATGGTGCCGAATTTAATTTGTTAGAGGTATTAGCTCCTGCAATGGGAGGTTCTATTGAAGGAAATTTTATTAAAGGAAATAATGAGCTGTACGAAGGCACTCATTTTGTTATGCCATTTGATAATAGAGTATCTGCCCTGTTAGTTGATGCTACTTATAAAGAAAGTGCATTATTAGAATATAGGACTGGGGTTGATTATTTCGTGGGAATGTATTTTCATGTTATTAAAGAAGATATTAATTTCATTCAGAAGGATGAATCCACTTTAGTAGGGAGACAAGATTACAATTTATTAATCGTAGATAGTCTATTAGATTTTGACTATGTTGTTGATAATGGTGTAAATACGTACGTTGTGTGCATATTTATTTATAAAAGTGCATTAAAAGAATATATGGATAAAATTCCAATATTAAAATCGCTATCTAAAGATGTTTTTAATGCCAAAAAAAATACAATTATCAGTATGGATCGTATGAGTATGGATAGCTCAATTTTAATAAATGATTTTAGAAAAATACCCTACGATAGTCCGTTATTTGAACTTTATTTTAAGGGACTTATTTATAAGTTAATTGGTAATTATTTGGAACAATTATTAACCAAAAAAATTATTATTAGTAAGGTAATGAATGATGATGTAAAGAGTATTATTGCATCTAAAACTAAGTTGTTGGAATCTGTTGACGGAATTTTTCCAGGGGTAGATTTTTTGGCTAAACAAGCATGTATGTCACCATCTAAATATAAAAAATTATTTACTAAAATTTCAGGGTTAAGTCCAGGTACGTTTTTTTATAGTAATAAATTAGTACTTGCCAAAGAATTACTGGAAACTGGAAAATACACAGTTAGTGAAGTTTCGGATAAATTGAATTATGCTAATATTTCTTATTTGGCCAAACGGTTTAATAGTAAATATGGGATTTTTCCAAAGGAATACCAGAGTTTATTATAAAAAGTATTTATGAGTGAATTAATACCAGAGTTTAAGCATATTTATTCTTTAACTCCTGAATGGCGGCAAGATTTTATAAATTATTTAGGGGGTACAATCGTTGATGAAAAGATGTATTTTTCTGAAAAATGGTCTAGAGGTTCATCTTTCTTTTTAGAAATACTTCCCGATGTATCTGTAATTATTATCGATACAATCGTAAACAGGCCAATTCTGTTAACACGAATGGCATCTGATGATGATTTTTGGATTGTATATTATGATTTGAGTGATAGTTTTAGTAAGCATATTGTTGAGGATGTAAATCATAAAATAGGTTATAAATCTAAACTTAATTTTGGTATTGTAGATAATAAGATAGGAAGTTCCTATCTGGCTACAGTTGGGGAGCGGTTTTACTCATTAAGACTTCTTATCCGTAAATCATATATTAAAACATTTTTTACAGATGCTGAATTTGAAAAAGATTTTAAAGATGTTTTCGATGATAAAAAAAAGAAAATGTTTTTTTACGGTCATATTGATAGTCGAAGTAAGGTAATATTGCATAGTTTGAAACAAAATAAGATTGATGATCCTAATTATGAATTTATATTAAAAGGAGCTGCCTTTACCTTATTAGGATATTTAATAGAAAGATTAAACTCTAAAATGCCTAGTATGGTTGCGCATTTGGAGAAAGATATCGAGGCTGTTATGTTGAGTCAGCAACATTTATTATCTAATCTTTTAGTTCCGTTTCCAGGAATAGAACTTCTAGCAAACAATGCGAACATGTCGTCTACAAAATATAGAACTTTATATAATACTATATTTGGTGTGAGTCCTGCACTATATTTTAAGAATGAAAAATTATTATTGGCAAAGGAATTATTGGAAAGTGGCGATTTTAAATTTGTTAGTGATGTAGCTTATGAGCTAGGATATAATAAAACAGCGTATTTTTCTTCCATTTATAAAGATTATTTTGGTGTTTTGCCCAACACCGTACTTAAAGAATTTTAAATGCAGAAAATAATATTATTGCCCGATTATGTAACGTAATCGGGTTTTTTTGTTTCTTGAGATAGCTCTTATCTTGGGATCTGTAACTTTTTATGTTGATTTTATGGTCGTGTGTGGTAGTTTGAAAGAACGGCGGTAATATACTTTTGCAAAGTACTTTTAATAACATTATTTACTAAAAAAATTAACAAAGTATTGATTTTGTTAGAAGTTGCAAGGAAGGTAAACTAATTTGTAAAGATAAATAATGAGCATAACAATAATACCAATTATAGATCATGTGCAGTATTCAGTCAATGGACATTTAGTATACAAAGATGCACTCAGAAATTGGGCATGTAAGCATGATTTATCAGTTAAAGAGCATGAGGCTTTTAGAGTTTATGAAGAATTGATTATTAAAAAGCCAATATTAAAGAATAAAGGGACCTACATATTCGACTTTACGAATTTAAAATTTACAGTTAAGCATGTAGAGAATTAACTACTTGCTAAATAAAATATCAATTTAAAACAGCATCTATTTTTACAAAAGAGATCTTGTCTCTAAACAATTTGTTGTCAACTTATTTTAAAATTTATTAATTAACTATCAATGATATATAATATGTGTTGATTGCATTTATTAAAATGAATTTAGGGATATAAAAACCAGATTTTTAAAATGAAAACAGTAACATATAATTATAACTCATCACTCAATTGGGTTGATGTATTAGCAGAAGCAACGGGAGGTTGTCTTGAAGGTAATTTCATTAAAGGAGATAATGAAATGTTTAAAGGCACTCATTTTTTCTTGCCAATAGAAGATGGTATTACTGCTATGTTGATTGATACAACTTATAAAGAAGAAGTATTGTTAAAATATCGTAACGAGAATAATAATTTTATTGGGTTTCATTTTTACCTTACTAATTTGGATATTGATTTTATTCTGGATGATGAGGTTACTTTATTAGGGAAATTAAATTATAATTTATCTATCGTAGATTGTACAATAGATTTGGATTATATTGTTAAAAAAGGAACTAGACTATTTGTTATTTGTATTTTGTTTGATAAAGAAGCATTAAAAAAGTATTTCTCCAAGATAACTCCAATTGCTGATATTATTCTTGATGCCCAAAAGAATACAGTCATTCGTTTGGATCGAATGGGCACGGAGAGTTTGATTTTGATAAATGATTTTAGAAAAATATCTTCTGATAGTTCCTTGTACAAAGTATATTTTAAAGGTCTTGTATATGGATTAATTGGTAATTGTTTAGAACAGTTAAATAATAAAAAAATTATTATTGATAAAACAATTACAGCAGATATAAAGAATATTATAGCTTCAAAAACGATGCTGCAAAACAGTATAGAAGGACCTTTTCCTGGAGTTAACTTTTTAGCAGAACAAGTTGCTATGTCGCCTTCAAAATATAAAATACTTTTTGCTAAAATCTCGGGAGTAAACCCTGGAACTTATTTCTATAATAATAAATTAAATCGAGCCAAAGAATTGCTTGAAACAGGAAAATTTACTGTTAATGAAGTAGCTCACAAATTAAATTATGCAAATGTTTCTTATTTGGCAAAACGATTTAATGAGATGTATGGAATCTATCCTAAAGAGTATCAAAATTTATTTTAAAAAAGTGCAAATGGATATAACAATACCAGAATTTAAACATACTATATCATTAAAATCTGAATGGCAACAAGATTTTATACAAGGATTGGATTGTACAGTGGTTGATAATAAGCGAATTGACTTTCCAGAGCGAATGGCTAGTGGTTCTGGTTATTTTGTAAAAATTTCCAGAGCTGTATCTGTATTTATTGTTGATTTAGTATTAAATGAACCAATGCGTTTTACACGAATGCCATCTGAGGAGGATTTTTGGATTGTTTATTATGATATGAGCGACAACTATAGTAAGCATTTCGTTGACGGTGTAAAACACAAAACAGGATATAAATCAAAACTTGGGTTTGCGATCATTGATAGTCATCATGAAAGCACGTATGTTTCTTCAGTTGGAGAAAGAGTATATTCTTTACGACTGTGTATTCGTAAGTCGTTTGTTAAAAGTTATTTTCAAGATGTTACTTTGGAAAAAGATTTTAAAAATATTTTTGATGATGAAAAAGGGAGAATGTTTTATTACGGACATATAGATAGTAGGAGTAAAGTCGCATTATACAATTTGAAGCAGCAGAGTATGAACGATACAAATTATGAATTTTTATTAAAAAGTACAGTTCATAAACTCTTTGGATATTTTGTTGAAAGATTAAACTCTAATGCACAAAGTAGAGGGTTATTTTTAGAAAAAGATTTAAATGCTATTATGAAGACCCAAGAATATTTATTATCTAATCTTTTGTTGCCTTTTCCAGGTTTAAAATTATTATCTGAAATTGCTAATATGTCGATTTCAAAATATAGAAATTTATACAGGAACGTATTTGGTATGAGTCCAGCATCTTTTTTTAAAAATGAAAAATTAATATTGGCAAAAGAGCTATTAGAAAGTAGAAATTTTAAATTAATTAGTGATATTGCTTATGAATTAGGATATAATAAAATATCTTATTTTTCTGAGGTATATAAAAAACACCATGGAGATTTGCCACATACTGTATTTAAGGCAAAATTAGATTAACGTAATTGCTTATATTTTAGATAGTATTAATTAAACTCTTAAGAGTAATTATAGTTTTTTTTTGCTGTTTTTTTAATTTAAATTGAACTATTTCAGGATAGGTATATATTAATTTTATCCCACAGATTATTTAGTGGGTTTTAAAAAAATTATGCAAATTCTGAAGCAGTTTGAAATGCTTTGTAAAATATATAGTATGAAAAAAATAGCACATTTTTATTCATTAAGTCCTCAATGGCAACAAGGTTTTGCGGAAGAAATGGGAGCGGAAATTATTGATAATAAAATAATAATTATTCCAGAAATACTAGGTACAGGATATATTTATTTTACAGAGGTTACACGAGGTATTTCGATTCTCTTTAAAGATTATACTCTAAGAAGCCCGATTAGGTTAAACAAACTTATATCTAAGGAAGAATTTTATATTTTACATTACAATCCGAGTGAAGTTCATGTTGCAAATTATGAAAAGGATAACATTATAAATTCAGATTTCTCTATTTTTAATAATCAAGTTGAAAATCTTTATGAGCCAACAGTAAATGAGAGAATATTTGGTTTTATTTTATTTATTGATAAAAAAATAATGCAAGAGTTTGTAGGTAAAATGCTAAACCATGGATCTATTAATAAAAAACTCAACAATAGTGATGGTTGCTATTATAGTTGTATAGATAGTAATAGTTTGATGCTAATTCTTTCTTTGAAAAAAAAATCGATATTTAATGCCTCTTTTGATTACTATTTAAAAGGTATCTCTTATAAGTTATTGGCTAATTTTTTAAGTAGTAATATTGATTTTACCTCTTTAAAAGACGGATTTTATAATGATTTTAATAGTAATTTTTAATAATTGCACCCTCCTACGGATTAGTAATATATTTGTGATTTTTTTATATTTATTTTTCCCGATTGCGTAAAGTGGTCGGGTTTTTTATTTGGAAAATTAAAGATCTTGAGTTTTTTAGAATTGAAACAAAGAAGTAAGGACAAGAAAAAACAAATAGAGTATTTGCTCTATTTATAGATAAACAAATAATAACCAAATTTTCATGATTAAGTAATGTTTGAATAAAGACGCTAATAAATTAAGATAAATGCAATAAGTTAGTTAATGTTCATTTTCAAAATTCAGTCTTCTAGCTTATTTCAGGAGCCTAAAGTCATTAAAAATTTTCTTTAATAACCATATTTCCTCATATACCTTTTCATGATGATTTTATGAATTTATGTGGTAGTGATTAGAAAGGCTGATGCTATAATTTTGCACCATATTTTTAATAAATAGAATGAAAATGAAAAGATTAAAATTATTTATAGCAGTTATATTGTGCAGTTATTCAAGTGTGATGTTTGGGCAACAAGATGCTCAATACACACAATACATGTATAACACAATCAATATAAATCCTGCTTATGCAGGCTCTCGTGGTGCAATTAGCATTTTAGGATTGCATAGAACACAATGGGTAGGATTAGATGGAGCACCAAAAACAAATACATTATCAATTAATGCACCGATTAGTCCTAACATGGGATTAGGAATGTCGGTGATAAACGACAATATAGGACCATCTACAGAAAATAATATTTCTGTAGATTTAGCTTATACTCTGGATGTGTCACCATTTTATAAGCTGTCCTTTGGATTAAAAGGAACGGCAAATTTATTAAATGTTGATTTTACTAAATTGAATATTTATGATCCTGCAGATCCAAGGTTTCAATATAATATTGATAATAAATTCTCTCCAAATATTGGAGCAGGAGTATACCTGCATTCAAATAAATCATATTTAGGGCTTTCAATTCCTAATATGTTAGAAAATAGCCATTATAATAAATCAGCTAAGGATGAGTCACAAAATTATGTTGTAAAAGAGCGCATGCATTATTATTTAATCGCAGGATATGTTTTTGACTTAGATTACAATTTAAAGTTCAAACCGTCATTTCTTACAAAGGTTGTGGAAGGAGCGCCATTACAAACAGATATTTCAGCAAATTTTTTGTTTAATGAAAAGTTTACAGCTGGACTTGCCTATCGTTGGAGTGCCTCAGTAAGTGGTATTGCAGGATTCCAGGTTTCAGATTCATTGTTTGTAGGTTATGCGTATGATGCTGAAACAACGAAACTTGCAAATTATAACTCAGGATCTCATGAAATCTTCTTAAGATTTGAAGTATTAGGCAGATCCAAATCAAGAATGATGTCGCCAAGATTTTTCTAAATAAAACTAATTAAATTAATTATGGGAATAAAAATACACAAAGTGCTTGTTTTGTTTTTTTGTTTAAGCAGTACGATCAGTTTTTCTCAAAAGAAAGATAAAGAACTTGAAAAAGCAAATGCTAAATATGAAGAATTATCTTTTGTAAAAGCAGGAAAATTATATGAACGATTGGTTGAAAAAGGATATAATTCTAAAGAAATATATGCTCGTTTAGGAGATACTTATTTTTTTAATTCGGATTACTCCAATGCTTTAAAATGGTATTCAAAGTTGTTTGAAGATGGGGAATATAGCTTACCAGAGTATTTTTATAGGTATTCTGTTTGTCTTAGAGCAACTGACAATCCTGAGGAGGCGCTTTCAATAATTACTAGTCATTATGAGAAGGCAGGAAAAGAAGAGGAAGCTAAAAAATGGGACCCAATAGTATATTTACAAGCCATTGCACAACAATCGGATAGATATGATGAGGTGGGTGAGGCAGGGATAAATTCAGCGCTTTCAGATTTTGGAACAGCATTCGTACCTAATGAAGAAGCGATTAAGCAAGCTATTGAGATAGCTAAATTTGAAAAGCGGAAAAAAGCGAGAGCTATAAGAGAAAATGAGGAGAAAAGAAGAAAAGACAATCGTAATATTCTTGGTACAAAAGAGGAGTTATCGGAGAAGAAGAAGGAAATTGTTAAAGAAGATATCGAAGTAAAAAAAGAGGATAAACTTCCTAAGTACAAAGAAGTAATTTATGCTACAGCCAAGGATTCTGGATTTTTGATTAAGCGAAAACATAATTGGAATGATAAACCTTTTCTTAAGCTATATTCAGCACAAATTGATGAAGCTGGGGAATTAAAGAATGAAAAAAAACTGTCTGGAGATATCAATACAAAGTACGATCAAAGTACACCTATAATTACAAAAGATGGTTTAACGATGTATTTCACACGATTGGTACCTTATGATAAAATAATAAATAAAGCAAAGAATAAAAAAGCAATTGCACAGCTAAAGCTCTATCAGGCTCAAAAAGTAAATGGTAAATGGACTAATTTAAAACAGCTTCCTCATCCCATAAATGTAGATGGGACTTCATCGGCACATCCGGCATTAAGTCCAAATGACGATCAGTTGTATTTTGTGTCTAATAGGAAGAAGAAAATGAATGACACTGATTTATATGTGATAGATAGAAAGAAAAGTGGAGGATTTGCTACTAGAGCAGAATCTTTAGGAGAGGATATAAATACGTACGGACGTGAAACATTTCCTTTTGTTGACGATAGCGGAATATTATATTTTTCTTCAGATGGGCATCCTGGTCTAGGTGGTTTAGATGTTCTTGCAGCCGTAAAGGGAAGTGATGGTAAATATGTAGTTGTTAATGTTGGTGAACCTATTAACTCCGTGAGTGATGATTTTGCTTACGTTATTGATAATGAATCCAAAAAAGGATTTTTCTCATCTAATAGAAAAGGTGGAACTGGAGATGATGATTTGTATAAGTTTTTAGAGATAAAACCAATAGCTTTTCCTTTTAAATTGAGGCCAGATTATTTTGGAACAATAAAAGACAGCGCAAGCGGGAAGCCTTTAGATAATGTTGAAATAACAGTTTATAATGATCTTAACGAAGTTGTTAAAACATTAGTTACAGACATATCTGGAAAGTATTTGTTTGACTTACCAGCATTGAAAAATTATAGCTTTGTATTTAAGAAAAAAGGATATACATTAGAAAAATTGTTCGTAGAAGGGCTGAAAATGGGAGAAAGAAAAGATCTAGCAGTGGCTTTATTTAATGAGTTGACGGTCATCGTTGATGATAAAGTGGTAATGCTTAAAGATGGGGATGATCTTACTAATAAACTCAGACTAAATCCTATCTATTTTGATTATGGTGGATATATAATACGTAAATCTTCTAAAATAGAATTGGATAAAGTAATTAATTTAATGAAGAGTCGTCCAAGTCTCTCTATAGAAGTTAGGTCGCATACTGATAGTAGGGGTAAAGACGATTATAATATGAAATTATCCAAAAATAGAGCAAAAACAACCACAGATTATATTGTTCTAGAAGGTGGAATTTCTCGAGATAGAGTCAGGGGTGATGGGTACGGAGAATCACAGCTTATTAATAAATGCAGTGATGGTGTAAAATGTACTGAAGTAGAGCATGAATTAAACAGACGTTCAGAATTTATTATTATTATAAAAGAACAGAACTGATAAATTTGAATTAGAAAGAAAAAAGGGTTTGACTTATTAATTAAAGTCGAGCCCTTTTTTTGTTAAATAAAAGATTTGTCTTTATTGGTTTTTAGACTTTTTTTAGTTTCTAAAAGCGTGTAATTCATTGGTTTGTACTTGTTTATTGTGTTTTTTTGACTTTTTATGCTGATTTTAGAGGTTTATGTGGTAGCTCGTGAAGAGACTTAGATTGTAATTTTGTCAAAATTTAAAGCGGGTTTGTAAGTAGGTGATTAATTGATAATTACTAGAATAGTGAACTTACTATTTAAGTTTTAAGGATTATAAAAAAATTAACTCATAAAATAATAATAAAACCTTATGAAGAATAAATTACTACCATTATTTTTTGTACTATCGAGTTACTCAGCGTATTCTCAGGTTGGTATAGGAACAACGATGCCAAATTCTTCTTCTCAATTAGAAGTTGTAGCCCAAGATAAGGGAGTATTAATTCCTAGAATCCAATTAAAGAATACTACTGACGTTACCACAATTGCCAATGGAAATATAAATAGTTTGTTGGTTTTTAATACAGCTACTGTAGCTGACATTAAGCCAGGATACTACTATTGGTATGAAAATAAATGGAATAGAATTGTTGTATCAGGTGAGAATAACGGAATAGCCGGAGGTACAGGAGCACCGGGAACACCGGGAGCTTCAGGAATCAATGCAGACAGTACAATTTATGTAGATAATAGTACAGGTATAGTTTACATTCTTAAGCCAGGAAC
>NZ_JAOZEV010000029.1 GCF_025847275.1 Flavobacterium frigoritolerans | reverse complement strand
CTAGACTCTTATTACCAAGAGCTGATTAATAATAAAACGGTAAAAATAAAAGAAGATACGGCTTATATTCAAACCCAAGAATATATTGGCAGGTACAAAAATGATGTAGATCGTTATTGGAAAAGTGCTTTATCGGAAGTAGAAGGTACCAATGATATTAGTGCATTGCTTAGCCATCCAATTGATTTTAGCAGTTATAAGCAGGTGGAAGTGTCCGCCAACAGTAGTTTTGAAATCAAAGGAGAATTGTACAATCAATTGAAAGCTTTTACACAGAAAGAGGGGATTACTATCAATGTAATGATCCAGTTTATCTGGCATAAGTTACTCCATGTGTACAGCAACAGTCAGAAGAGTATAGTTGGAACGACAATATCAGGAAGAGAATTGCCTATTGATGGAATAGAGCAGAGTGTTGGTTTGTATATTAATACTTTACCACTGATTATTGATTGGAATAATCAGGGTACTGTTTTGGATCAATTGCATCAAATTCAAAAGAAGATTATAGAAATGAACACGCATAGTTTTGCTGACTTGGCAAAATTACAAAAAGAAGGAGAGCGACTTTTTCAGAGTTTGTTCATTTTTGAAAACTATCCTGTGCCTGAAGGAGATGACGACCAAGAAAGATCGAGCGTAAGTTTAAGGGATTTTATAGAGAAGGTAGATTACCCATTAAATATTATGGCTTTCGAGCAAGGAGAATTATTAACCATTAAGTTTAATTATGATGGTAATTACCTAACGCAAAGTAAAGCGAAAGAGCATTTGGCGACTTTAGTACATATTTTGAATCAGGTATTGTCGAATCCGAATATATTACATAATGAAATTAGCTTATTAAATTCTGAAGACTATCAAGAGATTGTTTACAATTGGAATGCTACTGATAAAGCGTATCCTAAGGATAAAACGATTCAGGAGCTGTTTGAAAATCAGATTAAAAAAACGCCTAATAATGTTGCTTTGGTTTATCAAGGCGAGTCATTAACGTACAATCAGCTTAATGAGAAGAGCAACCAATTAGCACACCATATCCGAGCGCTATACAAAGCAAAAACGCAAAAAGAACTTACTCCCGACACGTTAATTGCTTTATGCTTGGAGAGAAGCCTTGAAATGGTGATTGGAATTTTGGGAGTGTTAAAAGCTGGTGGCGCTTATGTTCCTATTGATCCTAGTCTTCCACAAGAGCGAATTGATTATGTTTTGGAAGATACTCAAACGGAGCTTGTATTGAGTCAACGACATTTAAATGAAAAGGCTTATGCTACATTACCAGACGAGAAGGTTATTTATATTGATTTATCCGAAGAATTGTATAAAACTCAGGCTAAGACGAATCTTCCACAACAGAGTCAATCAAGTGATCTGGCTTATGTAATTTACACCTCAGGAACCACAGGAAAGCCTAAAGGAGTAATGGTGGAACATAAAGCGTTTACCCAATTTATCTATAATTTTAATGATACCTTGAAAGACAGAGGAAATTCATTTGAAAGGAATGTACTGAGTTTGACGAATTATGTTTTCGATATTTTTGGATTGGAATATGCTCTTCCTTTAATTTTTGGAAATAAAATTACATTATCCACAATTCATGATGTAAAAGAGGAAAATCTTTTAGAACAACAAATTATTCAACAAACCCCAAGTGCTTTACTTTATTTGGTTAATCAATATCCTGACAAGTTATCAAAGAGCGTGTGTCTTGTGGGTGGTGAAGCATTGCCTTCGTCGATTGCTGAAAAACTAATTGGTGCGTTTGAAAAAGTAATTAACGTTTATGGCCCAGCAGAAACTGTTATTTGGAGCTCTTCATTTGAAGTAAAAGATTCTGAGAAACCATACATTGGAAGTCCTTTGTTTAATGAGCAAATGTATATTCTTGATCAAGCTCTAAATCCAGTTCCTACAGGAGTTATTGGTGAATTGTACATTGGGGGAGCAGGTTTGTCAAGAGGATATTTGAATCTTCCTGAATTAACAGCAGAACGTTTTATAAACAATCCATTTGCCACCGAATCTGATAAAGCCAAAGGGTACACAAAATTGTATAAAACTGGTGATTTGGTGCATTGGTTGGCAGATGGCAATATAGAATATCTTGGTAGAAACGATGATCAAGTTAAGATTCGAGGGTATCGTATCGAGTTGGGCGAGATCGAACACGCCATGTCTCAAATTGATGGAATCAATCAGGTGTGTGTGTTGGCTAAAGAAAGAAAGACTGAAACAGCTACCACTAAATACTTGGTAGGTTATTATGTATCGGATTACGATATGACTTCGATTGATATTCAAAATAGATTATTGGAAGTATTGCCGGATTATATGATTCCTACGGCTTTGGTGGCAATGGAATCCTTTCCATTAACAATCAATGGTAAATTAGACAAACGCGCTTTACCAGATCCGGAATTTACTTCTTCTGAAGTAGATTATGTTGCTCCAACCACCGAAATAGAAGCAGCAGTTTGTGAGATTTGGATGGTACTGCTGGGATTAGATCGAGTAGGTATTACTGATGAATTTTTCAAAATAGGAGGTAATTCTATTTTGGCTTTGCAAGCTTCACATCGTATGAGTCAGTTTTTGAAATGTAATGTAAAAGTAGCCGATATTTTTAAGTATAAAGCGATTAAGACTCTATTAGAAAGTTTTGCTTTAGCAGAAGCTGGAATCGAAGGTGATGAGTGGGAATTTTAAATATTTTTACTACTTAAGCCTAAAACCAAATTATTTTATCAAGAAAAACAATATCTTTATTTTATTTAAAAGTCAGAAAAACTCTTAATAAATGAATAGGTTGATTTCGTTTTTCATAAGTTTTTTAATTATTAGTAATTAACACAATTTAATTTAAAAATAATAATGTATAATATTAATTTATTTTTTAACAAACTAAGACTTAATTCCGGAGCTATTTGGCTAGAGAATGAAACTATAAAAATTTTTGTCACCGAAAAATTAAAAAATCAAGAAACAAAAGATTTTATTTTAAATAATAAAAATCAACTGATATCGGTTCTGAAAGAAAATAAAATTTTTTCAAAAGAAAATTTTTCAAACGTATTTATATTCAGAAATAAAGAAACATTAAGTTATCCATTAAGTCCAGCTCAAGAGCGCTTGTGGTTTGTTGAGCAATATGAAGAAGGTAGTAATGCTTATCATTTGCCGAATGTTCTAGAACTTGATGTTGACACTAACAAAGATGGGATAAAATATGCCTTACAACAGATTGTTTCGAGACATGAAATATTAAGAAGTACTATTGAACAAGGAGAAAATCAAGAAAATGATATTCAAAAAGTGCATTCAGCGCCTCTTTTTATAGAAGAAATAACATTAAGTGATACAATCGATTATAAATCATTAATAAAAGAGGATATTAATCGTCCTTTTAATTTAAATACAGAATACCCTATTCGTATTAAATTTTATACCATTGAATCATCTGCTGATGATTCATTAAATAAAACATTATTATTAATTAATATGCACCATATTGCTAGTGATGGCTGGTCGATGGGATTATTTCAAAGGGAATTATATCAATTTTATGAAGGATATATTAATAATGATGAAAACTTTAGTTTACCAGAATTAGAAATTCAATATAAAGATTATGCTTTATGGCAAAAATCGTATTTAGTAGGCGAAATTCTAGAAAACCAATTAAATTATTGGAAGAATAAGTTATCAGGATTTCAGCATTTAGAATTCCCAATTGATTATGCAAGACCTTCTGAAATCAATTATAAAGGAGCTAGTCAAAAGTTTAAAATAAATAAAGAAGTTGGTGAAAAACTACGTCTATTAGGGCAACAATATGGTGTTTCGCTAAATAGTGTCATGCTAAGCAGTATGAATATTCTGTTAAATAAATATACAGGACAAGACGATATTGTTATTGGTACTGCAATAGCAAATCGGCATCATAAACAAACGGAAGAACTTATTGGTTTTTTTGTAAATGCGCAGGCAAATAGAACGATATTAAACGACTCTCAAACTTTTGTAGAACTTATCCAACAGGTTCATCAGGATCAAATTGACGCTCAATTGCATCAGGATTTGCCTTTCGAAAAGTTAGTAGATGAATTAGGTATTGAACGTGATTCGTCAAGACATCCTGTTTACCAGATAAAGTTTATCATGGAGAGTTTTGGTAGTCAAAATGAAAATTCAAAACTCCAAAAAGATTACTTTAAACCTTATCAGGAAGAAGAAGTTTACGAAGTGGCAAAATTTGATTTGTTAGTCACAATAGGTGATAATCAAGAGGAACTAATAGGCGAAATTAGTTATGCTACAAGTTTATTCCATAAAGATACAATTGCAAGATTAGCAAATCATTATATGCACCTTTTAGAGCAATTAACTCAAGCTCCAACAAAAGCATATAGTCAAATAAACTTGCTCAATTCTGAAGAATATGAGCAAATTGTTTACAAGTTGAATACCGCGGACAAAGAATATTCATTTGAGAGTACAATTCATGAACTGTTCCAGGATCAGGCAATAAAAATACCAAATAATATTGCGTTAGTATATGAAGGAAAGCAACTTACCTATAATGAATTAAATGAAAAGAGCAATCAGTTAGCACGTCACATTAGAGCACAATATGAAGATAGAGTAAAGCAACCACTTCCAGCAGAGACATTAATAGCGATATGCTTAGATAGAAGTTTAGAAATGATTGTTGGAATACTCGCTATATTAAAAGCTGGCGGAGCTTATGTGCCTATTGATCCAAGTTATCCACAAGACAGAATAAATTATATAATAGAAGACACTGGAGCAGAATTAATCCTTACTCAAAAACATTTAAAAGAAAATAACCATATTCAATTCCCACAAAATAAGGTTGTTTGCATTGATCTTACTGAAGAACTCTACACAATAGAAGATAACAGTAATCTTTCATCATATAGTAAAAGTAAGAACCTTGCTTATGTTATATACACTTCGGGGACAACAGGAAAACCCAAAGGAGTAATGGTGGAACATGATTCAGTTATCTATTATTTGTTTAGCTTCAAGAAACTAATTCAAAAAGAACATGTAAATATGTTTTCTGTATTGAATTATTGTTTTGATGCTGCTTTGCCAACCTTATTGTCTGGAGCAATTGGAAACGTTACAACACATATATCAACTAAAGACATTTTCTTGAATCAAGGTATTGAGCATTATATTCAAGAAAATAAAATTGATACAATGAGATTAACACCTTCTATGCTTGAATCTCTTAACCTTAGCGATATCAATCAGGAATTAAATATTGTAATGGGAGGTGAGATGATTTCGTATAAATGTGTTAATGATGTTATCTCAAACAAAAACATTACTCTTTTTAATCAATATGGGCCTACAGAGTCAACTGTTGGAACTACGGTATATAAGATAGATAGTAAAATTGAGCAGCAAGTTATAGGAAAACCATATAGAGGCAAAAGAATTTTTGTGCTAGATAAAAATAACAAACCTGTTCCTGTAGGCGTGGTTGGTGAATTGTATATTGGTGGAGTAGCTTTATCAAGAGGATATTTAAATCGTCCCGAACTAACAGCAGAACGTTTTATTAATAATCCATTTGCAACAGAATCTGATAAAATCAAAGGCTATAACAGATTATACAAAACAGGTGATTTAGTCAAATGGTTATCGAACGGTAATTTGGAATATATTGGAAGAAACGATGATCAAATTAAGTTAAACGGTTACAGAATAGAGTTAGGAGAGATAGAACATGCTCTAAAACAAATAGAAGGGATTAAACAATCATGTGTTTTAATTAAAAATAGAGAAACCGAAACTGGTACAACGAAATATCTAGTTGGATACTACGTATTCGAAGATAATAATGTTACAGTTAGTCAAACTGTTATCTTAGAAAAGTTATCTCATATATTGCCGGAATATATGATTCCTAGTGCTTTGGTAGCTATGGAGTTATTTCCGTTAACAATAAATGGTAAATTAGATAAACGCGCTTTACCTGATCCTGATTTTACTTCATCCGAAGATTTATACGTTGCTCCTAAAAATGAAACAGAATCACAATTATGTGAAATTTGGCAACTGGCCTTTGGTATTGAAAGAGTTGGTGTTACTGATGATTTTTTTAAAATAGGAGGGAACTCGATTTTAGCGATAAAAGTTTCACACCGTATGAGTAAGTTTTTGACATATAGTGTAAAAGTGGCAGATGTATTTAAGCACAAAACGATTGCTCAAATACTAATTCATACAGCAGACCAAATGCAAATAAGCATACCTAAAATAAATTCTAATCAAGCTCCGCTTTCTTTTGCACAAGAGCGTTTATGGTTTATTGAACAGTATGAAGAAGGAACAAATGCTTATCATATGCCAGTCGTATTAGAACTAGATTCTGATACTGATAAGGAGGGTTTAAAATATGCCTTGCAACAAATAGTCTCAAGACATGAAGTTTTACGAAGTACTATTAAACAAGAAGAAAATCAAGAATTTAGTACACAAACGGTACATGATGATCCACTTTTAATAGAAGAGGTTTATTTAAAGGATACAGAAGATTATGATTTATTAATAGAAGAAGACATTAATAAGCCTTTCAATTTTGCAGCTGAATATCCTATACGAGCAAAATTTTATACTATTGAATCATCTTCCAATAATTTGTCTAGTAAAACATTACTACTTATCAATAGACATCACATTGCTTCTGATGGTTGGTCAATAGGTATATTTCAAAAAGAATTGCTTGCTTTTTACGAAGCCTATGTCAATAAGGATATAACATTTAGTATTCCTGCATTAGAGATACAATATAAAGATTATTCGAAATGGCAAAGATCTTATTTGGTTGGAAATGTATTAGAAAAACAATTAAATCATTGGAAGAATAAATTATCGGGTTATCAGACGTTAGAATTTCCAACAGATTATCCTAGACCAATTAAAACAGATTATAGAGGTGCTGACCAATGGTTTAAAATTGACAAAGAAATTAGTCAAAAAGTACAGGTATTAGCACAACGTTGTGGTGTCACATTAAATAGTGTGCTCCTTAGCGGTATCAATATTCTATTAAATAAATATACAGGACAAGATGATATTACAATAGGTAGTCCAATAGCAAATAGACATCATAAGCAAACGGAAGAACTAATTGGTTTCTTTGTAAATACACAAGTAAGCAGAATACAACTGAATTCAACTCAAAGTTTTGAAGAATTAATATTGGCGGCTCACAAAGACCAAATAGAGGCTCAATTGCATCAGGATATATCTTTTGAAAAGTTAGTTGCTGAATTAGGTATTGAACGTGATGCATCTAGACATCCAATCTTTCAAATTATGTTTAGTGTTCGAAGTTTTAATGATCATGAAAAAAATTCAGGACTTCAGAAAAATTATTTCAAACCTTATCAGATAGATGATGCTTACCAAAATGCTAGATTTGATTTAAGCATTACCATAGATGATAGCGGTGAAGAACTTTTGGGATTAATAAACTACGCAACTAGTTTATTTCATGAAAATACTATCGCAAAATTTAATCAACGCTACTTACATCTTCTAGAACAATTAATAGAAAATCCGAGTAAACCTTACAGTGAAATTAGTTTGCTTAGTCTTGATGAATATAATCAAGTTGTTTATGATTGGAATGCTACGAGTAAGGTGTATTCTAAGAATAAATCTGTTATAGATGTGTTTGAAGAACAGGTTGTTAATACGCCAAATAATATTGCAATCGTTTTTGGAGATAAAGAACTAACCTACAAACAACTCGATGAAGAATCTAGTAAATTGGCAGGATATCTAATTGAAAACTATAATGTACAGGAAAATGATTTTATAGGCATTATGCTGGATAGATCAGAAAAGATGATTATAGCTATTTTAGGTATAATGAAAGCAGGAGCAGCATATGTATGCATAGATTCAGAATACCCAATAGCAAGGAAAGAATATATTATACAAGACACTTCACTGAAGATATTAATTACGCAAACAGATTATATTTTTGACCTTGATTTTTATTCAGGAAATCTATTTGCAATAGATGTACAATTAGACTCGATTGATGTTTCAATGCAGTCAATTAAGAAAAATGTTAATCCAAATGATTTAGCTTATATAATTTATACTTCAGGTACGACAGGTCAGCCTAAAGGGGTAATGGTTGAGCATTGTCAAATAGTATCATTTGCACTTGATAATAATTTTATAAATTATGAAAAAGCAAATGTTATAGCAGGAGTTTCAAATTATTCCTTTGACGGTAGTGTCTTTGATTTGTTTTTCTCATTGCTGAATGGAAAAAAACTTGTCATTATTGATAAAGATACCCTATTGGATTTATCAAAATTAGACGATCACTTTATCAAATTTAAAATAGACACTGTCTTTATTACAACTGCATTGTTTAATTCTTTGGTACAGAATAAATCTAAATGTTTTGAAAGTTTACAGCAAGTGTTATTTGGAGGAGAACGTTGTAATTTAGAGATAGTTAACAAGTTTAAGAGCCAGTACAAAACGTCTTCTTTAATACACGTATATGGGCCTACCGAAAATATAGTTTATTCTACTTATTGTGAATTAAATGACTGTAATACCGAAAAAATAGTACCAATAGGCAAACAGTTATCAGATAAAAAATTATATGTTCTAAGTTCTAACAATATGCCAGTTCCTATTGGGATAGTTGGTGAGCTTTATATTGGAGGAGCTGGATTATCAAGAGGTTATTTAAACCGTCCTGAATTGACTGCAGAACGTTTTGTGGCTAATCCTTTTGCAACAGAATCAGATAAAGAGAATGGCTATACCCAATTGTATAAAACAGGTGATTTGGTTCGCTGGTTACCAGACGGTAATATTGAATACATTGGTAGAAATGATGATCAAGTCAAGATACGAGGGTATCGTATTGAGTTGGGTGAAATTGAATATGCGATGTCACAAATCGAAGGAATTAAACAGGTTTGTGTCTTTGCTAAAAAGAGAAAATCAGAAATTGATGGTTCAGAATATTTAGCAGCATACTATGTTGTAGAAAGTGGTCAAGAGCTAATTAATCAAACGGTAATTTTAGAAAAACTAGCCCTGGTATTGCCTGATTATATGATTCCTGCGGCATTAGTCGCAATAGAATCTTTTCCATTAAACAGTAGTGGTAAAATAAATAAGAATGCTTTGCCAAATCCTGAGTTCACTTCATTAGGAAACGATTATATAGAGCCTAAAACTCAAGTTGAAAAAGAAATAGCAGAAATTTGGCAAGAAGTATTAGGATTAGAAAAAGTAAGTATTATAGATGATTTTTTTAGAATCGGAGGAGATTCTATATTAAGTATTCAGATAACAAACCGTATTAAACAAGCAGGATTTAGTTGTCAAGTAAAAGATATTTTTGAATACAAAACAATTGTTAAACTTGCCGAATACTTAAGTACAAAAAAATCAGAAATTGATGTTATTACTGAGCAAGGACTTCTAACAGGAGAATTGAATTTTCTACCAGTTCAACAATGGTTTGTAGATAAAGTTGAAAATGGAGAATTAGCTAAATCGAATCACTGGAATCAAAGTTTTTTAATTAGAGTACCTGAGTTAGAAACTAAGAAATTAGAAGAAATTGTTGAGCAACTAGTTTCTTATCATGATGTGCTACGAATTCGATATAATAAAGAACAAGATCCTAAAACAGGAAAGATTCGCTGGAAACAGATGTATCAATCAAATATCCCATTACACGAAATTAAGACTTTAGATGTAAGTCAACATTCAGAAACTGAAGTTCATGAAATTCTTACCAATTGGCAAAGTAGTTTTGATCTAGAAGAAGGTGTTTTATTTCAAATAGGATATTTACACGGATATACTGATAATAGTGCCAGAATTTATTTTGCATTACATCATATGATTGTTGATGGGGTAAGCTGGCGTATTTTGGCTGAAGATGTTAAGGATTTGTTTCAAGGAAAAGCTTTGCCATCTAAATCTAGTAGTTATCGTCAATGGATTACAAGTGTAGAAAATTACTCAATTCAACATCCTTCAGAAGGAGCATATTGGGAAGAGCAATTAAAAGATATGCCAAATTATCAATTGGATTGTGAAATAAAAGAAATAAGTTCAAAAACGATTGAGTTAGATACAGTATTAACCAAATCATTTTTACAGGAAGCTTCTAAAGCATACCATACAGAAGTAAATGATTTATTATTAACTGCCTTAGCATACGCACTTAAAGAAATTAATAATCAAAATGTTCAAGGAATAACTTTAGAAGGACATGGTAGAGTTGATATAGATCCAACAATTGATCATAGCCGAACAGTAGGTTGGTTTACAACAATGTTCCCAGTCAGGTTAGAAATACAAAATAACTACAAAGAAAGTATTCCGTTTATAAAGGAGAGCTTACGAAATATTCCTAACAAAGGAATAGGATTTGGTGCCTTTGCAGTAACCGAAGAAACAAATTATTCACAAAAAGATTTAATTCCTATTGGTTTTAATTATTTAGGGCAATTCGAAACTCAGCACAAAGATTGGCAATTTGCTTCTGAGGGCAGCGGTTATAGCGTGCATCCAGATAACATTGGGCATAATCTTATAAATATCAACGGAATAGTTAGTGATAGTAAAATGCATTTTGATGTTGTCACAAAATTAGGTGAGGAAACTACAGCACTTTTAAGTGAAAGTTTTAAAACGAACCTCACAAAGATTATTAATCATTGCATTGATAAGTTAGAAAAAGAAGGAGCAACTCATACTCCTACTGATTTTGCAGAATTTATTCCTTATGAAATTTTTAATGAACACTTAGAAGAAGATCCAATATTCATATTTCCTCCAGGTGGTAGTGGAGCCGAATCTTATTATAACAGCTTGGTTCCAAGGCTTAATAATAGAAAACTAGTCTTGTTTAATAATTTTTTCGCATTTATGAAGACGCAGGCAGATAATTATGCTTCAACAGTGAAAATGGAAGATTTGGCTGATTTTTATAGAATTTGGATTCAAAAATTGCAAACAAAAGGGAAATACACATTTGTAGGCTGGAGTTTTGGAGGAGTTTTGGCATTTGAAATTTTTAATAAATTATTAGGGAACAGAGTAGAAAAAAGTGACCTAATCTTACTTGATAGCTATTTTGATTTTAGAAGTATTGAAAATCATTTGCCACAAAGTTGTATCGAAGAGTTCAAAAAAATAATTCATTATAGATACAATCCTAAATATAATACACAAAATCTCAATATTGTTTTGTTTAAAGCTTCTAAGATGAACATGTCAGAAGAAGAAAATAACAGTGAGATTTTACCAACAATATTTCGAAATTCTCAAAAATTTTATGTCGAATCAATGTATAATGGTTTGGATAAAGTAGTAGAAAGTGATGATTGTTTAGTAACAGAAAAAATTCAATTAATTGAGCTCGATTGTCATCATGATAATATTTTAGAGACAAGTAGCGATAATATTTGCGATTTTATTTTAACCCTATCAAACAAAGTTGACATAAAAATAAGCGAGTTAGAAAATCTTGAAAAGATATAAATCTCCTTATAAGTTTAAAAATAAATACAAAGATTAAATACAAAAAGAAAATAATAATTAGAAACAAACACTAACAAAAATAACAAACACTATGAAAGAAAAAACGTTCTTCCTGAAGCCTAATGTAGTTATAGAACCTTTAATTGACCGTTGGTATGCTTGGTCACATCTTATATCACCCGCTACTGCTGCTATGAATATTGTAGGGAGACATTTAAAAATAATGAACTCTTATCTTCAAGCTCCTCAGATACATGCTGCTGCAATCAAAAATCCAAAAATGTTGGGAGGTCCATTTATCGATTACAATGGAGGTAGAATTGAAGATATAAAAGAACTAAAACAAAATACAATAGAGCGTCGAGCAAAATCTATAGAACTTCAGGCTGCAATAGTCGAATTGGATAAAATGTTAAAGAGTAATGCAAAAGGTTTTTCTTTAGAACCTTTATATGAAAAAGTTCCAGATTTACTTAAAGGATATGTTGAGTTGGTTTATGATTTAAATAATAATCCTTCTTTCCGCCTTTTCGAATCACTATTATATAAAAGTGAATTCAATGATATTTCTTCTCAAAGTATAGCATTGTGGATTACTGATAATGATTCAAGGCCTTTTTGTTTGAGTACACCTAAACTAGATAATCCTAATGTTTTGCATTTAGATATTCCCTTAAATCATAAAGGTATTGATGCTTTAAGCAAAATGAAACGAAATCCGGGATGCATCGATGAAATAGCAGACATTTTAGGGGTGTCTCCAGATGATAGAGCACTATTTGATACTTTTTTTACAGAACAGCAAAGCCCTAGATATAAGAAATACGACGGAGAAAAAGCACGTATGCGTTATTTTGGACACGCTTGTATTTTGATTGAAACTAAAGAAGTAAGTGTTTTATTAGATCCAGTAATCAGTTATTATGGCTATGAATCAACCGTATCACATTACTCAGATTATGATTTGCCAGATGAAATTGATTATGTAATTATAACGCATAACCATCAAGATCATGTCTTATTGGAAACATTATTACCATTGAGACATAAAATTAAAAATATTGTTGTTCCTATAACAACAAGTGGAGCATTGCAAGATCCTAGTTTGAAACTAGCATTTAAAAGTATGGGCTTCCAAAATGTTATTGAAATGGATGAAATGGATGAAAATGTATTCGAAAATGTCTCTATTACAGCTATACCATTTACAGGAGAACATAGTGATTTAAATGTAAGAGCAAAAGCTTGTTTTCATGTTGCTATTAAACAGTTTTCTTTCTTGTTTGTAGCTGATTCTAGAGTAATGGAACCATTATTATATAAACATGTTCAGCGAGCTGTAGGTGATGTTGATGTTGTGTTTTTAGGAATGGAATGTGACGGTGCGCCTTTGTCATGGTTATATGGACCATTACTTACTGAAGATTTACCAAGAGATAAAGATCAATCACGAAGACTTTCAGGATCTGATTATTCAAAAGGAATGCCTTTAGTTGAAATTTTTAATCCAAAAGAAGTATATGTATATGCAATGGGACAAGAACCTTGGTTAGAATTTATTAGTAGTATCAAATATACAGACGAATCCAATCCAATTGTTCAATCCAACCGTCTTATAGAAGAGTGTCAGAAAAGAAATATTGTAGCCGAAAGACTATTTGGTGAAAAAGAACTGTTTTATGACTACGTGACTGAAGAAGTAGCGGGTTTTAATTAAAATAGTAAATAATTCTTTTAAGATAATTAATCAATAAAATATGCTATTTAAAAAAGACGAATTAAAGCATTTATGGCCCTTTTACTTGTATTTACTTGTATCAGGGCTATCCACAATGATAACACCATTTTACCTGCTTTATTTTTTGCATTTGGGCTACTCTTTTTTCGAAATTTCTGTTATTATGTCGTGTGCCGGGGTAACTGCATTTTTATTTGAAATTCCAACAGGAGCCTTTGCTGACGGATTTAGTAGAAAGTATTCCGTTGTAGTGGGAGCTTTAATTATTGCAATTGCTGTAATGTTTATTCCAATTGTAAAAAACTATTATGTTATTCTGCTTTTATATATAATGACAGGGATAGGAGATACCTTTATGTCAGGCGCTCAGGAAGCTTTCGTTATTGACAATCTAAATAGTAAAAAAAGGAAAGACCTTCATCAGGAGTATTTTATTAAGAGTAGTAGTTTTTTGGCTTTGGGGGCAGTTTTTGCGCCATTATTAGGAGCTTTATTGGTTAAAGTATATTCCATAGAAATTCTTTGGTATATATATGGTTTCGGTTTCTTCTTTACTGCTATCATAATAACTTTTTTCACTAAAGAGAACTTTAAGCCGAAAAAATTAAAACTATTGGATCTTTTTAAAGAATCATTTCAAACCAGTAAAATTGGTATTGCTTTTTCAATACGTCAGAAAACATTGTTTTTCTCTATAGTGGCGGGTATATTTATGTGTATAATAAAAGCAGGAGCAATAGGAACTCAACCATTTTTAATAAGCTTAGGGCTAAAAGAATACCAAATGGGGTATGTTTTTTCAATCATATCAGTTGTTTGTATTGCTTCTTCATTCGCTTCACGTCTTTTTACAAGGTTTAAATCTAAAAATGTATTGTCAGTTGTCATTCTAATAGTTATGGGATTACTTTTTTCATTATTATTTATTTATCCACCATTTTTTATTCTTGGTACAATAATTATTATTACCAAAAGTGGAATGTTAAATCTGGGTGGGCCATTAATTCAATCGTATTTACATCAAGTTATTCCAGGAAGATTTAGAGCAACAATAATATCGACGATGAGTATGGCAAATCAATTGGCAAGTACATTAGCAGGATTATTGGCAGGTTTTTGCGTTGATTTGTTTGGGCCACAAAGAGTGATAGCATTTAGTGGTATGTTTGGGTTTATAGCAATATTTTTTTACCAAAAAATGAAAGATTAATGATAAATACGATTCAAATTATAAATTAAAATATAAAATCCTTTAAAGTAATAAACATGTCAAAACCACAATTATTTATGTTGCATTTTGCTGGAGGAAACAGTGACTCTTTTAATTTCATGCATTCCTATTTGGGAGAATTTAAATTAGAAACAATAGAGCTTCCGGGGAGAGGGGCAAGTTCGGATGAGATTTTGATCAAAGATTTTTCTACAGCTGCAAATTATATCTATACACAAATAAAAAAAAGATTAACCTCTAAGAATTTTTTAATATACGGACATAGTATGGGAGCTTCACTAGCTTTCAAAGTAACAAGAATGCTTGAAGAAGATAGTATAACGCCTCTATGTTTAATCGTATCAGGAAATGCTGGGCCAAAAATAAAAGAGAATAAAAAAAGATATTTACTTGAAGATAAAGAATTTATTACAGAAGTAACAAAATTAGGAGGATTGCCTTTGGAGTTTTTAGAAAGCCAAGAATTATTAGATTATTTTATACCTATTCTAAAAGCAGATTTTGAAATTTCCGAAGAAAACAATTTAGGAAGTGAGTCTATTATTAAAACTCCAATTTATGCTATAATGGGAGATGTTGAAAAACATGTTGAAGACATAACCAATTGGTCCAAATACACAACATCGTTTTTTAATTATGAAATACTTACCGGAAACCACTTTTTTATATTCAATCACACAGAAAGATTATGCAGTGTAATAAAAGAATGTTATAAAAAAAATGTAGCTAAAAAAGCTTTAGACTTATTAACAGAAAAGATGCAATAGTATAGATAAAGTAAAGGAAGAATGATGATTGTAATAAATTACATAAATATTGATCTCATTGATGATTACAAAAAACTCATACCCAATGTTCCTGAGTTTATTCAAAAACAGATAAACAGCTATGTTAAAGAAAACGATCAAAAAAGATGTTTGTTTGGAAAATTGGTTTTAAGAAAATTATTAATGGAAAGTGGGTATTCAAAACGAGTATTAGACGAAATTAAAATAGATGAAAATAATCGTCCTTACATAAATCAAGATATCGATTTTAATATTTCGCATTCAGGTAATTATGTCATATGTGCGGTTTCAATCCAATCGAGAATTGGAATTGATATTGAAGAAATTAAAAATATTGATGTAAATGAAATAAAAGAAATTGTTTTTAATGACGAGGATGATAAAAGATTTAAAAACACACAAACACCATTAGAGTTTTTCTATGAAACATGGACATTAAAAGAAGCTGCTTTAAAAGCAGATGGAAAAGGACTTATGATTCCATTGAAAGATATTGAAATATACAATGAAAAATTACTATGCTGTAACCAGTTATGGAGTTTTGAAAAATTAAATATAAATGAAAGTTATAGTGCTTATGTTGTATATAATGGGAATCATATTGTTTCAATGAATGAAATTAATATTTATTCAATAATTTAAAAATTAATTGCCAACAAATGAATAAAACAAAATAAATTATGGAAAATGTTCTAGTAACTCCTCAAACGGAAACAAAACCAGAAGTAATTATTGACGATTTATTTTCAATGATTCCGGGAATAGAAAATGCAACTCAGGTACAAGTTGTTATGTCCAATGACCTAAGTGCAAAAAAGTTTAATAAAGATTGGGTTGCACCTAATAAACCATGTCTTATTAAAGGCGCGGTAAAACATTGGCCAGCTATTCAGCATTTTAAAAGTGAAGAGTATTGGTTAAAAGCTTGTGATGATTTTAAAATTACAATTTATCCACATATGAATCACGCTAGTTGGGATAGACATAAGTTTAATAGTGAAGAGGTTACATTTCATAAAGCAATAAAAAGGTTATTCAACAATGAAGATCCTATTTTGAGCATGCCAGCTGAAAAAATTACCGATGATAATCGTTTTTCGAAATTAATAAACGAGATGCCTGGATTCACTTTTCATAACAGTTCGATAAAACCGAGACTTTATGAGCAAAAAAGGTTTTTTTTATATCGTAGAGCATCCACAGCTTGGCATCATCACATTACAGATGAAACTTTAATGTGTCAGGTTAGTGGAGCGAAAAAAGTAGCTTTATTATCACCTGATATACCTAATGCAAGAGAAATTGTTGAATTTTTCCGAAATGATTCTTATTTAGATGGTAAAGTTTTAGACAGTTCTATTGATTTGAAACCAGTCATTGCTTATGTAGAAGAAGGAGATGCCTTATATATCCCACCATACTGGTTACATGCTGTTATGCCAGATGATGATGTGGTTGGATTTACTTACGCACATTGTTGGAAAACCCCAATCCATAAATTTGGAAATTTTTCAAATTATTATGTTGGTCAATTTTACAAAGGCGGATTACAGCCTTTTAGAAAGATATCTTTCGTAATGCCTTTTTTAGCAGTCTTTTCAGGTCTTTCGTACGGATTCAAGAAAATGATTGGACGTATTTAATAAATGAAAAAAAAGATAACTTAAATCAAAAAACATTAATAAATTAATCATTAAAAATATGGTACTGAATCTAAATGAAATCCAGACAATCTCTGGAAAAAAGATGTTATTAAATGTTGAAAATCATCAAGGAGAGGAACTATTAAATTGGGCTGAGGCTAATAAAAAAGATTTCGAAGATTTTATTTCCCAAGAAGGAGCACTTTTAATTCGTGGCTTAAATATTAATGGTGCAGATGATTTTGGATCAATATTAAAAATAGTATTTGGTGAAGACTTAGATAATTACGCATACAGATCAACTCCTCGTACTGAATTAAAAAATAAAATATATACAGCTACAGAATACCATGCTTCTGAAGTGATTCCTCAGCATAATGAAAATGCCTATTTTAGCTCTTGGCCGATGAGAATTGGTTTTTTATGTGAAACACCAGCAAGTAAAATGGGGAATACACCAATTTCAGATAGCCGTATTGCTTATCAGGAAATCCCTAAAGAAATTAGAGAAGAGTTTGAGCAAAAAAAAATAATGTATGTAAGAAACTATTCCAATATTGATTTGCCTTGGCAAGAAGTTTTTCAAACGAGCAATAAAAATGAAGTTGAACAATTCTGTAAAGAAAATAAATTAGATTTTGAATGGACATCTGAAGGGCTTAAAACCCGACAGGTAAATCAAGCTTCTATTATTCATCCAACAACTAAAGAAAAACTATGGTTTAATCAAGCTCATTTATTTCATGTCAGTAGTTTGGAAGAAGAATTGCAAGAAGCCTTAGTAGAACTTTTAGGAGAAGATAATTTACCTAGAAATACTTTTTTTGGTGATGGAACTCCAATTGATCCAGCAGCCCTTGATATCATTAGAGACGTTTACGAAAAAACAAAATTTTCTTTTCAATGGGAAAAAAACGATCTTTTACTATTAGATAATATGCTATTTACACATGGCAGAGAGCGTTATGAAGGTCCACGAAAAGTTTTGGTAGGCATGGCAAGAAACTTTAGAGTATAAATTCATAAGTTGAAGTTTTTTTATTGAACCATTATAAAATATTATTTATAGTAAAAGGAGGCTATCTTAAAGTTAATTTTAAGGTAGCTTTTTTGGTTCTGTCGCATCTATGATTAAGTTTTATCTTTGGTTTTTCAAAACTAATAAAAAATGAATACCAAAGGTCATTGTTATCCAAAATACGTAATCCTGCAGGCAGTGTATTTTAAATTAAGATTTACACTTAGCTATCGTGACGTTGAAGAAATAATGAAAATTAGGGGTGTGATTGTTGATCATGCCACGATCCAACGCTGGGTTTATAAGTTTATGCCTTTCATTGAGGCAGAGATGAAGAATAGAAAAGCCAGAGTGGGGAAGAGTTGGAGAATGGATGAGACGTATATTAAAGTAAAAGGAATTTGGTGTTATTTATATAGGGCAGTAGATAAATCAGGCAATACGGTTGACTTCCTTCTGACCAGAAAAAGACAAAGAATGAGCGCTCAGTCTTTTCTAATTAAAGCAATTATTAATAACTACCGGCCAAGAGTAATAAATATTGATAAAAGCGGTTCTAATACCGCAGCAATTAAAGTTTATAACAGGCGTTCTTTCTCAAAGATTAAAATTCGGCAGTGTAAATATCTCAACAATATTGTCGAACAGGACCATCGGTTCATCAAGTGGCGCATCCAAAACGGATTAGGTTTTAAAAGTTTTGAATCGGCCAAACGGACGTTAAGCGGAATTGAAGTTGTGCATATGCTGAGAAAGAATCAATTGGTTGGACCGGGGATATCTATGTTTAAATCATTCTGTAAATTGGCGGGCTAACTTTTAAATTACTTGAATTTTTATATTTGATTCTGACAGATGCGACAGAACCTACAAAAATGTATAAAAATTGTAATTGAAATTGCACGGGACTATATTTATAATTTTAATGAGCTTGATACAATATATGTGTATCTATTACTGGGAAGAATAAAAACTTCAGAACATATATTCCTATATCAATGAAATACCTTTTTGAAAAACATAAAATTTCAAACATAAAATCAGAGTTTGTTGTCCCAGATGATAGGCAAGAATTATTAAATACTGAAACAATGTTTGAATTAGAAAAACTTAAATACATATTTTAAAGAAATTATAAACCCTAAAGACGGAATTAATTAAAATGAAATATTACACTTTTTTTAATACAGATGAACTAAATGTTATTGGAGAATATCCTCAGATTGAGAAATCAGAAAAATACAATTTATCATCTCCTTATTCTTATTGGAATGTCTTTTGGAATAAATTTCCAAAATTTGAACCTATCTACAGTGTAAAGATTAGAAATAATGCCGTAGTAACTAATTTACTTCATTCTTTGCCTGGATTTAAAGGGCTTACAATAGATAATGAATTAAAAGATTTACTCTGTAAATTTAAATTGCCCCCGCATCGTTTTTATCCTGTTGAAGTTGTACATCATAATAAACATTTAAAATATTATTGGTTTCACTTTATAGATAGTTTTATAAATTATGTTGATTTTGAGAAAACAACATTTGAATTATTTCAAAAATGGCCATTCACTATATTAAAAGAATTTGATGTCTCTTCAGTCGACCAGCTAAATAAATTAGAAGGAGAACTAAATTTTGAAAAAGATATTCAAATAAAAAAGTTAGTCTTATTAGATAGTTTTCCTAAGTATGACATTTTAAGCCTAAGTAATATTACTCCACTTATATTAATAAGTGAAGAATTGAAAAAAACATTAGAGGAATCAAAATTACAAGGGTTTGATTTTAAGGAGTATAAACAGTTAGTCATTTAAATGAAAGATAAAGTAAAAGATTGGTGCAAATTTTACGAAGGAGAAGAAAATTAAATTTGAACATTCTATACCTAATGCAAGGCCAATAGTTCCATTGATGTATTATGTATTAATTGTGAAGGATTTGATAAAGATATAATGGTTGAATATAAATCAGATCCTGGTAGTATTTCAAGTAGAACATATAACACAAAAGGGGACGTTGAGGAGCGATTTTGGTAATTCGACAGGCTATGTTATTATAAGTGAAATTTGCAAAGAGTAAAGGTTTAAACATAATTCTATATTAAAATTTAATTAGAAAATGAAAAATAAAATAATTAATATTTTTATTGGTCTGGTACTTGTAATATTTGGTATGATATTACACAATACTGGTAAGCTATTTTGGGAGTATCTTGGCATATTTTTTATAATTTATGGATTTTTTGTTATTCTCGTTAAGTTTTTTAAAATAGTTATTTTATTAAAAAACAAGCAATTAAATGCCTTTGAAAAAAGCAACAATAGAATTATACCAAATGCCATTAGGAAAATACTTGAATTCCAATTAAAAAATAACATAAAGATAGAATTTGAAATGCCATGTTATGGCACATTTCAAGTCATCGATTATCATATTAGAGAAGGAGATAATTTTAGTAATCCATACTTCATTCTAAAAGAAATTGATGAACATATAAAAAGATATTTGTTTCCTGTAATAAATTGTTCTAAAATCATTCCTTTTGCAAAACTTAACAATAACATATTTTTATATGTAGAAGAAGGAAAAGAAGATATACATTTAATTGATATTGATTCTAATAGTAAACCACTAGTGATAAATAGCCAAATAGATCGCTATCTTGATATAGGCAAACTGGTATTAAATGATGATAAATACTATTATAATGGTTTAGAAAAAATAGATAATATAGTAGATAACAATTATTATTTTTTTGATGTACCAGATTGTATTTGGGAAGGTAAAGATTACTTAGAGACTTTTATTAAAAGCTTTAATTTATTAGAAGAAAAAAATATTTTTTCATTATTATCTATCGAAGACACTGCAGAAAACTACGAATTAACTTTGAATATTAATGATAAATCAAAAAAAATGACCTTCCGAAGATATAGTGATTATATAGACGGTGAAAAATTTATTGAAAGTTTAAATGAAATTCTATTGCTAATAAATTACGTTCAAAAAAAATTCTATTTGATTTCAATTAATATTTGTGATTTCGGTATTGTATTAGCAGATGAGCCAACTTATCGAAATTTACTTTATAATGGCTGTATTGATTTTGATAATGAAAAACTGAAATTGACTTCTGATGAACTAAATGATATAAGGAATTATAGCGATTTAATTACAGAAATTGAGAATGTTGAATTTCATTTAAAAATAATAATTAAAGAGCATAATGAAATTAAAAAAGGAGTAATCTATGACTTCTTCTATAAAACAGAATATGTATTTGATAATTATGGCATTAATGAATTAAAGAAAACGTTAAATGTACAAGTAGAGAAGGTTGAATCTGGTTACGATATCTATTTTACAAAATAAGAACTGTAGAAAT
>NZ_JAOZEV010000028.1 GCF_025847275.1 Flavobacterium frigoritolerans | reverse complement strand
AGTTAAAGATGAATGTGGTAACACTTCGGATACTTTTACACAAGTAATCACGATTCAAGATACTACTAAACCAACTTGGACAACTCAAACAGGAACTCTTAATACAACGTTAGAATGTAGTGATGCAGAAGGATTAACAACTGCACAAGCAACTGCTCCTATTGCAACGGATAATTGTGATAGCAGTGTAACTAACATTGTAAAAGTAAGTGGTCAGTTTGTAGCTTCTGAAACTTGTGGTAACTCTGGAACATATACTAATACTTGGACAGTTAAAGATGAATGTGGTAACACTTCGGATACTTTTACACAAGTAATTACAATCCAAGATACTACTAAACCAACTTGGACAACTCAAACAGGAACTCTTAATACAACATTAGAATGTAGTGATGCAGAAGGATTAACAACTGCACAAGCAACTGCTCCTATTGCAACTGATAATTGTGATAGCAGTGTAACTAACATTGTAAAAGTAAGTGGTCAGTTTGTAGCTTCTGAAACTTGTGGTAACTCTGGAACATATACTAATACTTGGACTGTTAAAGACGAATGTGGTAACACTTCGGATACTTTCACACAAGTAATTACAATCCAAGATACTACTAAACCAACTTGGACAACTCAAGCAGGAACAATAGATATAAAACTACAATGTAGTGATGCCGAAGGATTAGCAACTGCACAAGCAACTGCTCCTATTGGAACTGACAATTGCGATAGTAATCTTACCAATATCGTAAAAACAAGCGGTCAATTTGTAGCTTCAGAGTCATGTGCAAATGCAGGAACTTATACTAATACCTGGACTATTACTGATAATTGTGGCAACACTTCTGATACTTTCACGCAAGTGATTACTATCGAAGATACTACTAAACCAACATTTACTGGCGAGCTTCCTACTGATATTACTGTATCATGTGATAAAGTTCCAGAAGCTGCAAATATAACTGCATCTGATAATTGTAATGTTGATGTGCCTGTAGTTTATACAGAAACAAAAAGTAATATCGAAAACGAATGTAGTACAAACTATATACTAACTCGTAAATGGACAACTAGTGATTGTTCTGGTAACACAGCTTCATTTACCCAAGTAATTACAGTTAAAGATACTACTCCACCTACTGGAACAGCTCCGGCGGATATCACTAACTTGAATAGCATATTAGATATTCCTGTAGCAAATCCTAATGCTATAACTGATGCTGCAGATAACTGTAGCCAAACAGTAAATGTAACCGTAAGTGACTCTAATAATGGAGGTACTGGTTGTGGTGGCGCTCCGTATATCCTAACAAGAACATACACATTAACCGATTGTGCGGGCAACAAAACCATACTAGTACAAACAATAACAATTAGACACGATGATGTAGCACCAGTAGCAGCAATTTCTACCCAAGCTTGTAATGCTGATGAATCAACAGTTAACTTATTCAATTTCCTACCAAGAAGTACAACAACAGTAGGTACTTGGATCGATACTAATAATTCTAATGCTATAAACGGTAATATTGTTACTTCATTTGGACTTCCAGTTGGTAACTATTCATTTGAATATCAAATACAAGACGAAGCTTGTCCAAGAAGTTTATTTGTAAACCTTGAGGTAAACGATGATTGTAAAGTACTAGCATGTGGAACCATTATAGTTCATAATGCATTCTCTCCAAATGGTGATGGCTTCAATGATAAATTTGTTATAGACAATATCGAAGATATAACTTGTTATCCAGATAATACTGTAGAAATATACAACCGTTGGGGAATACTAGTATTTGAAACAAGAAACTATAATAACACAACGAATGCTTTTGATGGTTATTCAAGAGGTAGAACAACCGTAAAACAATCAGATGGCCTTCCTACAGGAACTTACTTTTATATTCTAAATTATACTTCTGTTGATGGAAACGGTGCAATTCAAACGAATAAAAAAGATGGTTTTTTATATCTAACGAAATAAAAAAAAAACACAACTTACTGATAATATGGCAACTATATTATCAGTAAGAAGTTTTTAGAAAAAAAAATCTGTAATTTTGATAAACAAATGTATTGACCCATTTTTATCATAAACAAGAAAAACAATTGCAATAATAAAATAATAAATATCTACTATGAGAACAAAATTATTTTCTTTCGTTTTGATGTTTACAGCTATAGTAAGTTACGCACAACAAGATGCTCAATTTACACAATACATGTACAACACCATAAATATCAACCCAGCTTATGCAGGGTCGCGAGGAGCTCTAAGTATTTTTGGTTTATACCGTACTCAATGGGTTGGACTTGATGGTGCCCCTGAGACAAGTAGTTTTTCGGTAAACACACCAATTAACAACAGTAATTTAGGTTTAGGAGTATCATTGGTTAATGACAAAATAGGTCCAACTAACGAAAATAATTTTTCTGTAGACCTTTCCTATACTATACCTACTTCACCAAACTTTAAACTTTCTTTTGGTATTAAAGCCACAGGTAATTTATTCAATTTAGATGTCAATAAATTAAATCCAGCTGATCAAGGTGATCCACAATTTCAGAATTTAAGTAACGTCTTCAAACCAAATATCGGAGCTGGGGTTTATTTACATTCAGATAAAGCGTACATAGGTTTATCAGTACCGAACTTTATCGAAACCAATCGTTATAATGATAATGACATTGCAATTTACAAGGATAAAATAAACTATTATTTAATGGCAGGATATGTATTTGATTTGGATTATTATCAAGACATTAAGTTTAAACCAGCTTTATTGACCAAAATGGTAGAAGGTGCACCGCTACAAGTAGATGTATCAGCCAATTTTATGTTTGTCAACAAATTTGTAGTTGGAGTAGCTTACAGATGGAGCGCCGCATTAAGTGCTATGGTAGGTTTTCAGGTTAGCGATGGATTATATATAGGATATGGCTATGACCGTGAAACCACCAACTTAAACAATTATAATTCAGGATCGCATGAAATATTCCTGCGTTATGAATTTATCAAAAACAATGGTAAAATGACAACCCCACGTTTCTTCTAAAAATATTTATTATGAAATCGGTAAGATTCCAAATAAACAATATTTAATAAGAAGATCGATACCATGTTCCTTTAAAAAAACAAATATTACATACACATGAAAAATTTCACAATCCTCTACATAACAATAATAAGTGTTTTTTCATTAAACAGTTATTCACAGCAGGGCAAAATAGCTACTGGAGACAAAAACTATGACAACTATGCGTATATAGATGCTATTAAAACCTATGAACGTGTAGCCGAAAAAGGATATAAATCAGAAGATATGTTCAAGAAGTTAGGTAACTCCTATTACTTCAACTCTGAATTTGATAAGGCTGCAAAATGGTATGGTGAATTATTTGCCATGAATGCCGAAGTAGAACCTGAATATTATTATAGATATGCACAGTCATTAAAATCTACTGGGGATCTTACCAAAGCCAATCAAATGCTTGATTTATTTAATCAAAAATCAAAAAAAGACACTCGAGGAAAACTTTATGAAAGCGACAGAAACTATCTCGATCAGATTAAAGCAAATTCAGGGCGTTATAAAATTGAAGATGCAGGAATAAATAGTAAATACTCTGATTATGGAACTGCTTTTTATCAAAACAAAATTGTATTTGCTTCGGCAAGAGATACAGGTAGTTTAGGACAGCGTAAACACAAATGGACTGGAGAATATTTTACTAATTTATACCAGTCAGATGTAGATACAGATTTTAATCCCAATGCTCCAAAAAAATTCAAATCCAAAATCAATACAAAATTCCATGAGTCCACTCCTGTTTTCACTAAAGATGGAAAAACAGTTTATTTTACAAGAAACAATTACATTGATGGTAAAAAAGGAAAAGATGAAAACAAAATTACTTTAATAAAAATATATAAAGCAACTTTAGAAAACGACAAATGGACTAATATAATGGAGTTGCCCTTTAATAGCAATAATTACAGTGCAGCACACCCTGCGTTGAGTCCTGATGAAAAAACATTATATTTTGCATCAGATATGCCCGGAACATTCGGACAATCGGATATCTACAAAGTAGCAATCAATACTAATGGAGGATTTGGTCCACCAGAAAATTTAGGATCTGGAATAAATACCGAAGGAAAAGAAACATTCCCTTTTGTAACTGACGAAAACGAAATTTATTTCGCTTCAGATGGACATCCTGGACTTGGAGGGTTAGATGTTTTTGTTGGAAAATTAAATGAAAAAGAGGTAAGTAACATTCAGAACCTAGGTGCTGATATTAATTCTCCCAAAGATGATTTTGCTTACGTAATCGACACGAAATCGCGAAGAGGATTCTTTACATCCAACAAAGATGGCGGGCAAGGATCTGATGATATCTATAAATTTATAGAAACAAGAAGATTGGCTTGTGTTCAGGAATTATATGGCACCATCACCGATTTGGCTACTGGAACAGTCTTACCAAACACAAAATTGACATTGTATGACAATAACTTTAAAATAGTAAATACTGGCTATTCTGATCAAAACGGAAATTATACTTTCCCTGTAGAATGTGGATTAGTATATAATGTAAGAGCCGAAAAAGAAAAATATACAACCAAGGAACAAAGTGTTACTATCCTTAAAGAAAACGGAAGAACAAATTTATCAATAGCACTAGAAAAATCAGAATGTGTAGTAACCATTGGTGATGACTTAGGTAAATGCTTTGGTATTAAAATGATTTATTTTGATTTGGATAAATCTAATATCCGTAGAGAAGCAGCATTAGATTTAGAGAAAATTTTAGATGTTTTAAAAGAGCATCCAACGATGAAACTAGATATTCGTTCTCATACAGATAGCCGTCAAACTCATAAATACAATGAAGCATTGTCTGACAGAAGAGCAAAATCAACTATAAAATGGTTGATTCAAAACGGTGTTTCTCCAAATAGATTAACTGGTAAAGGTTATGGTGAAACCCAACTTGTAAACGGTTGTTCTGATGGTGTACCATGTACCGAAGCTGAACATCAAATGAACAGACGAAGCGAATTTATTATTACTGCATTATAACAAAATAAAAAAAACATGAACGCTATCACTAAAACAAATTGAGAGCGAAAAACCAAAAAAACCAGTGAAATTAACTTCACTGGTTTTTTATTTATAATCATATTGTTTCTATATCCTTTAATGTGATACGTATATATAACCCAACTATTTTTTAGATGATAACAAATAGTATTAGCTTCAATCTCAAATAAAAAAAGCTGTCTATAGAGACAGCCTTTTACCACTACAAATTAAATAGCCGTTATTAATGAAAATAACGGCTATCAACCTCAACTTAAATAAACCAGTAACATAAAAAGGGTTCTTCTATATCTATTTTTCTATTCTAAAAAAACAGATTCAAATTATATTTTTGCGAAAATATTAGTATAATATTTTCTTCCATTTTCAGGATCTACTTTTATTGCTAAACCAAAATGCGTGTAATCGCCTTCGATATTGTGTTTATGCCCAGTACTTGCCAACCATGCTTTTAATACAGCCTCTGGTGTATTATAATTATAAGCAACATTTTCACCAACTTTTATCGCACCTAAAACTTTAATGATGTTTTCAGAACGAGCTACAAAATCATCATGATTAACTACATTATTAGCAATCATATACATATCATGTTCTTCTGATTTAAAAGAGATATGATTTATTGCTTTTAGGGCATTTAATCCAATACTAACTCTATAATCATTAATCAATTTCATTGTTTCCAGTTCAGATTGATTATAGGTATAGTTAGTAACAACTCCTGAAGTAACACTCGATTCTTTTTCTGAACCTGAATCAACCGAATCAGATGAGCAAGAATACATGGTAAACACTATTACCATCAGCGATAGAATATGAATTTTTAATTTCATAATATCAGTAAGTTTAAGTTTAAAGTAGATTGTGGGGCAAACTCTTTAAAATGGTATTTTTATAAAATTTGTTTCTTATTATTAGTTAAATCTACATATTTTATCGTTAAACTACCAAAAAAAACCGATGAACTACATCATAAAATATTTTTAAAATGTAATTTTCTTACATTTAAGACGAAAGGCGTTCAATTTTCCATGAATAATCATCTTGAGCAGTGTACCTAATTCTATCATGTAAGCGATTAGGTCTTCCTTGCCAAAATTCAACCTCAACCGGAGCAACAAGAAAGCCTCCCCAATGTTTTGGTCTTGGAATGGCCTTTCCTTCAAATTCTTTCTCCAGCTCTTTTAAGTTATCTTCAAGAAATGTTCGTGACGGGATTACCTCGCTCTGATGAGATACAATAGCTCCAAGTTTACTTCCGTCTGGTCTTGTATCAAAATAACCATCAGAAACCGACTCTGATGTTTTTGTAGCAATACCTTTTATAATTACCTGACGCTCTGAATTTGGCCAAAAAAAAGACAAACAAACATGTGGATTATTTTGTATTGCTTTTCCCTTTTCAGAATTATAATTAGTGTAGAAAATAAAACCTTCCTCAGAGAATTTCTTTAATAAGACCACTCTCGACTTAGGAAAACCATCCAATCCAATAGTAGAAACTGTCATTGCATTTACCTCATCGACACCTCCAAAGTCTTCTACTTCATGAAACCATCTGTTAAAAAGATTAATTGGATCTTCTGGAATAGTAGTTTCCAGTAATTCACTTTTCTCGTAGGATTTTCTATAATTACTTAAATCATTCATTTTTTTAGACTTTTTATTTTTAGATATCTTAGATTATTAGATATCTTAGATTATTAGATATCTTAGATTGTTAGACTTACTTAGATTATTAGACACCATAGAGGCTAATTGTATACTATATTAATTACAACACTTTCATTATCTTATTCTCTCATTCTCACATCTAACTTCTCACATTAAGCAATGCTAAAATTCAAAACTCTTTCCATCATCACCTAATAATACATTTGAAAAAATAGTTTCTGCTTCTTCTTTAAACAATTCGATGCTTTCATATCTGGTTGAATAATGCCCAAGAACCAAATGTTTCGCATTGGCTTTTAAAGCAATGGTAGCAGCTTCTTTGGCAGTAGAATGTAATGTTTTTAGAGCCAGAGCTTCTTCCGATTGCAAAAAGGTGCTTTCGTGATACAAAACATCTACGTTATTTATAATAGGTAGCACGGCTTCATGATATACGGTATCCGAACAAAATGCATAACTCTTGGGTGGTAAAGGATCAAATGATAATTTTTCGTTGGCGATAATAGTACCGTCATCCAACTTTATATCTCCACCATTTTTAATTTTCTGATAATAACAAGTCTCTATATTATAATGCTGAACTGCATCAACATTTAGTTTTCTTTCAGACAATTTTTCCTGAAATAAAAACCCATTTGTATATACTCGATGTTTTAGAGGTATTGTAGTTACAATTACTTTTTGATCTTCAAAAATAACTTCACTTTTATCTGATACTAATTCATGAAAGTACAAACCATAGTTTGTCCATGAACTCGATAATTTCAGTTGTAATAATATGATTTCTTTAATTCCTTTTGGACCATGAATATGCAAATCTGTAGTACGTCCTAAAAGGCTAAATGTAGATATTAACCCGATGAGCCCAAAGAAATGATCTCCATGTAAATGCGAAATAAAAACGTGATTTATCTTAGAGAATTTCACCTTATTTTTACGCAATTGAACCTGAGTTCCTTCTCCACAATCAATAAGAAACAATCTATTTTTAATTTCTAATACCTGCGAAGTCGGATTGGTAAAAGTTCTTGGAGTAGCGGCATAACAGCCTAATATTGTTAGTTTCAATTTTATCTTTATTTGTTTATTGGGTAAATCGTTTATGAATAAAACATCAAAATAAATCGACTAAACAGTTAAACAAATAAACAATTAACCCCTGTTTTAAAATCCTAAATCTCTTTCAATTTCATCCATTTCTATAATGTCATGTGCCTCTAAAACCGAAGGAACAACAACTAAAGTGCTTGGAACTGCATTATAATCAATATCTGAAACCACAATAACAAAAGATTTTTTGGCTTTTTTTTGTTGCTTAGATAAAGGCAATAATAATTTGATATCGTTTATAGTTAAATCCTTATGAGCTAACAAATCGATAATAATATTGTGATTTCCGAAGGTCTTAAACTGCTGCGTTATTTTTTCGAGGAAAGAAGTAAAATCTCCCTGAGTGTCTTTAATTATTGTAGTATGTCCTTTTTGATCTACTTTCATTTTTTCAATTGCTATACATTCATTTATCCCAAATAAATCTTTGGAATAACGAAGGTAGTTTCTTTTTGGAAATTATTGAAGTTTTGAAGCCAAAAGATAAATAACTGCCATACGAACAGCTACTCCATTTTCGACTTGATTTAAAATAACCGAATGTTCTGAATCGGCGACTTCTGATGTTATCTCAACTCCCCTATTTATTGGTCCGGGATGCATGATTACAATTTCTTTGTTCAAAGAATCTAATAATGCTTTATCTACTCCATATTGCTGCGAATATTCTCTTGTAGAAGGAAAAAAGTTTACATCCATTCTTTCGTTCTGAACACGAAGCATATTAGCAACATCACACCATTCTAGTGCTTTACGCAAATTCGGTTCTACAGTAACTCCTAATGATTCAATATATCTCGGAATTAATGTCTTTGGACCACAAACTTTAACCTCAGCACCTTGCATTTGCAAAGCATATATGTTAGATAATGCTACTCTTGAGTGCAGAATATCACCTACTATAACTACTTTTTTTCCTGCTACATCTCCTAGTCTTTCTCTAATAGAATAACTATCTAATAAGGCTTGTGTTGGGTGTTCGTGTGCTCCATCTCCAGCATTTACAATACTAGCTTTTACATTCTTAGATAAAAAGTAAGCTGCTCCGGGATTGGCATGACGCATTACGACCATATCCACTTTCATCGAAAGAATATTATTTACCGTATCGATAAGTGTTTCTCCTTTTTTAACTGATGATTGTGCTGCCGAAAAACTAATAACATCGGCTGATAATCGTTTTTGTGCTAATTCGAACGAAAGTTTTGTTCTGGTACTATTTTCAAAAAATATATTGGCAATAGTAATATCTCGCAACGAAGGAACTTTTTTAATTGGTCGGTTAATGACTTCTTTAAAATGGTCGGCTGTTTCAAAAATTAGGTTAATATCATTCTCATTGATGTATTTTATTCCTAACAAATGATTTACGCTTAATTCTTTCATTGTTTTGTTTATTTGTTATTTGCTTAAATTGCCAATCGTTTCGTTTTGCGATTAAACAATTTAACGATTCAACTTTTTAATTAGTAACCAAGTAAACGACATCTTCGCCATCATTCTCTTTCCAACTCACAATCACTTTCTCATTATTGATAGCATCTACCTGTCTGCCACGATAATCGGGTTGTATTGGTAAATGTCGGCTAAAACGCCTGTCTATTAACACCAATAATTCAATTTCTGCAGGTCGTCCAAAAGATTGAATAGCAGTTAATGCTGATCGAATGCTTCGTCCTGTGAATAAAACATCATCTATAAAAATGACTTTTTTATCCTCTACAATAAAGTTGATTTGGGTTTTATTAGCTTCAAGAGGTTTATCTGTTCTTCGGAAATCATCTCTAAAAAAAGTAATATCCAAATAGCCTAAAGCAATCTCAGGCGTTTTATATTCTTTTTCTAATAATTCTTTCAGTCGCTCTGCCAAGTAAACACCTCTGGGTTGAATTCCTACCAAAATCGTGTCTGAAAAATCAAGATGCTTTTCTATCAATTGACAGGCCAAACGATGTAATATGATAGTAACTTCTTTTGAATTAAGTAATACTTTTTGACTCATAGTAAAAGTGTAGTGTTTGGTTGGGCAAATATACGAATTCAGATTTTATTTGTTGGGGTGTTCGGGCGGGAAATATTTTTTTTTGATTTTGGGAGGGAATTGAGAGGTTTAGAAAGGGATTTGTGAACCAATCATTGCATTGATATTTTAGATTACATTCTGTCTCACCATCGATTACATAAAGCTATTCCTAAAGGGTCGTTATATTTATAGAAATTCATAAAGCCATTTTACAAAACCCCATCGGGGTGATAATTGGTAATCTAGAGGAAAACCGAAATATCGCTACGCTGTAGCTTTAGCACTAAATTCTAAATAATTCTATAAATATGATGCTCCGCTGGAGCTTAAAATCATATCAAATAACATTACATTCTGCCTCATCATCGATTACAAAATACTAGTCCCAGAAGGACACTATATTTATAGAAATTCATAAAGCCATTTTACAAAACCCCATCGGGGTGATATATATCGCAATTAGAAGAAAAACCGAAATATCGCTACGCTGTAGCTTAATCTCTAGAACCTGCATATTTGCTATAAATATAATGCTCCGCTAGAGCTTAAAATCATGACAAATAATATTACATTTTACCTCATCATCGATTACAAAATACTAATCCCAGAGGGACGCTATATTTATATAAATTCATTTTACAAAACCACATCGGGTGATATATATCGCAATTAGAAGAAAAACTGAAATATCGCTACGCTGTAGCTTAATCTTTAGAACCTGCATATTTGCTATAAATATAATGCTCCGCTGGAGCTTAAAATCATGACAAATAATATTACATTCTATCATCATCGATTATAAAATACTAGTCCCAGAGGGACGCTATATTTATAGAAATTAATAAAGTCATTTCACAAAACCCCATCGGGTGATATATATCGCAATTAGTAGAAAAACCGAAATATCGCTACGCTGTAGCTTAATCTCTAGAACTTGCATATTTGCTATAAATATAATGCTCCGCTGGAGCTTAAAATCATGACAAATAATATTACATTCTACCTCATCATCGATTACAAATACTAATCCCAGAGGGACGCTATATTTATAGAAATTCATAAATTCATTTTACAAAACCACATCGGGTGATATGTCAATCTAAAGGAAAAACAAAAAAAAGCTGTCTGAAAATTATTTTTCAGACAGCCTCATTGTTATTTAAATATTCTTATTTACTCTCTAACTATTTCACAATTAATTTAGCTGTAAACAATTTACGAGAATGTATTTTTAGGATATAAACTCCTTTTGGTAAATCTTGATTTATTAAAGAAAACTTATTGTTATTTACATTTTTTGTAGCGTACAATAATTTTCCTTCCATATTATAAATTTCTATTTCATCAATAGGATATTCCGACTGAATAAAAGTTTCTGCATTACTATTCGTAGGATTTGGATACACTTTTAATCCATTATCGATTTTAAACTCGTCGTTACCTAAAGAACTATCAATTACTTCAAAAGAAACTCTGTTTGATACTTCGTTATAAGAATCATTGGTAAACATTACCATAAAATAATTCCCTTTTTCGATTGGCAACTCGGTGGTAGCAATAGCTTTAGTTCCTTCCGAAAGTCCTTCAAAATAAGTGTAGCTCACCAATGGTTTTTCGTTAGGATTATCGCCTACATGATAAATCCCCAACCAATCTTTTACAATTCCTGGAGCATCTGTCCATGAAGCTGTAATTTGTTCGCCAAGATCATATACGGGTTTATTAATCCATAATTCGGTAACAACAGCTCCAACTTTAAAGAATACTTTATTTCCGATAGCATTAAAACTATCCTGCAAATAATATTCGGCATAATAATATCCTTTTGGCAAAGTACTAAATGATTTAGCATCCGCTACAGTTGTTACATATTGCCAACTAGTTGACGTAACTCCTGATCCTGGGTTTACTCCCATTCTGTATATACCAATCCAATCTTTTGCTAATTGTGGTCCATTGCTATAATTAACAATTATTGGTGTTCCTACAGAATATTCGGTATTATCTGTAGTTAATACAGGAACTGGCCCAACATAAAAATATTTTCGTGGAGCAATTTCAGTATAACCTCCATTAGAGAATATTACGGCATAATAACGTCCTTTATTAGCCAATCCGTTAGGAAAATTAATAAATCCGCTTGGGCTACCATTGGTATATTGCCAAGTTAGCGATGGTGTCGATGATCCCGGTGTTTGCCCTTCTTTATACAATCCTATCCAAGTTTTTGTACTCGCTGGTGCATCGGTAAAATCAACTTTAATCGGTGCATTTTGCGAATAAGTCAAAGCATCAGTAACAATCTCTGTATTTACATTATTACTTCCTGTAACAGTAAATGCCTGTACATCGCTCCAAGGGGACCATTCTAGATTGCGGTCTCTGTATCTTAATTTCACATAATACTTACCATTAGGAAGCGAGTTCGAAGCTAAATCCATCTTAGTAATATCTACACCTAGATTTATATCAACTGTTGAATCTTTTTGAGTTTTATACTTTCCGTATAAATTTTCGAAATCGCGATATACTTCTTTTTTGATTATATCAAATGTTGGCGTTTGCGAAATTAAAAACTGACTAGTATTTAATAACTCATTCGTTGTTGTACTATATGCCGAACCAGTCACTGTTAAAGGTAAGGTAACATTTGCCGCAAAAGTATTTGTAATGGCTGGTTTTACTGGTGCTACTTTGTTTTTATATCTATGAAATACATCCATTAACTGGTTGTTTTTCCATTTATCAACGCTTCCGATAGAATAGCTTTCGATATCCATTTTACCGTTTGTAACATCAATATCTACAATTTGGTAAATCCAATTGCATATTGTTTTCTGAACATCTTCAAAATCTTGTTCTGTAGATGATCCCCAATATTGATCCCAAGCTGTTCCGCCCGAAATGATATTATATGTTGGTGTGTTTTTTAATTGTCCTCTATGATACAAATGATGGTGCGCGCCAATATGCATAGAATATTTTGGAGAAGTGACCAATAAAGGAACAGCTGTATTACGAACCCATGTAGAAATATCGCCAACATATTGCTCGGCTTGGTAGGGTCTGTGACTAAGTGAAAAAATCCACTCTACCGTATTATCTGCATTTGCAGCAGCAAGCACCTGTTGTAACCACGTTAACTGTGCAGCTCCTGTATGTTCTGAACTTAAACTGATAAATAAAACATTACCCGCTTGTTGTGCATAATAGTTTTCTGTGCCTGATGAAATCCCTTTATAGGAAAGCTCGCTGATATAAAAATGATCGTAATACGAATTCATACCAAGTGTTCCATACGTTTCATGGTTTCCTACTGTAGTCTGAATCGGAATATTACCAGATAATCCTCTGTTCTTTTTAAAGTGTACGTTTTCGTAATGATCTAAAGTTCCTACATCGACTTGATCGCCTACCATAAATGTCATCGAAATATTGTCTTCAGGAGATAATGTAGAACCCCATTTTTGTTTTATTTTTCTTTTCGCTGCCGATACTAATGAATCGTAACGAGGTACCGCTTTTAGCTGATTATCACCCATAATCAAAAAACGAATATGCCCATCGGCAGTAGCTGCTTGCCCAGGGTTAGGTAATGTTTTAAACGAATAAACAGTAGATACATCTGCACCGGTTTTTATTCTGTAATAATATTTAGTGTTTGGTGAAAGATTCATCAGTTTCGCACTGTGATAGAAGTAATTCCCTGGATAACCCGAATCTGTAAAGACATTGGTATTTCCTGTAACTGTAACATTAAGGTTTGTCGCAGTTGTTCCGTATTCTACAATAGTTTCAGGATTACTTTCTGTCTTCCAGTTAACATAAATAGATGTGGGAGTTGCGTTTTGCAAATAAGGAAATAGTTTTTGTGCTTCTGCGGTAAAGCCTATTCCTAATAGTAAGAGTAAAAAGTAGATTTTTTTCATAAGTTGCTTTTCGTTGTTAGACGAAGCAAAAGTATCCTACCAAAAAGCAAATACTTTTAAGACAACATTACCCTTCTTTTATCTTTTCTTCTCTTTATTGTAAAGTTAATAATGCGCATATTGGTAAAAAAAGGGAACACGGATGACACTATTTCGCTGAGGCGAAAACGCGGATAAAAACGGATTTTTTTCTTTGTGATGATTTTAAAAATCTGTCTTTATCCGCGCCTTTACTTTAGTAAATTCACGTCATCCGCGTTCTGTTTTCTGTTTTCTGTTACAGAATATTAAGCAGCAACTGTCTTTTTTTCTTTTCCAAAAGAAATCCAAGTAAGCTTATGCCACAGTGCTTCTAATGGTCCTTGTTTATGTTTTTTAAGCCACCATGTGCAAAATCCTAATTGGAGTAAAAACAAAATAATACCTATTATCAAACCAAAGGTTGCACCTGTATATTGATATAGACCTAAACCATAACGATAGTAAATAAATGATCCTAAAATAGATTGAGAAAAATAACTTGTTAAACTCATTTTTCCAAAAGGGATTAACTTTATTAAAACTTTATTCACTGCTTCTTTTTGATATAACAATACAAATGTGCTTACTAAAACAACCATAAAGGTAACATTAGACCAAGAAGTAAAAATAATCAATAAACTGTTTACGATATCTTTATTTGCAAAAAGCTCAGGTAAATATGTTTTAAATGCAAATAGTGGAATGAATAATATAATTGCACATATTAATGCCTTTTTCCAAAATGCAATGCTAGCCGCCGAAGCAACAAAAAGTTGTTTTCTTCCTGCTATCATTCCAAACATAAATAATGCTGGAGCCTGAAAAAATCTTCCGTTTTCCCACGACCAAAATACCGAAGCCCATCTTCCTATTGATAAATTACCTACTGTATGATCTACAAAAGAATCTCCGCTTAAATACGTATGCATATTCCCATAATAAGCATTTGATAAATTAAGTGGTAAAATATAATCTGGGTTATAAAGAATATTAAAAAAATTAAACCATTCCATAGGAAGCGACAATAAGAATGTCGCTATTATTAGTACATATTTGGTACTTAAATTACAAACCGGAATTAATATTAGTCCTAAAACGGCATACATCATTAATATGTCACCTGAGAAAAAGATTGTATTTACTAATCCAAAAACAAATAATATAGCAAGTCGCCAAACATATCTCCATCTAAAATCGTTTCCTTTTTTACGTTGATTGTCATATTGAATAAAAAAACTAAAACCAAAAAGAAGCGAAAAGATTGCATATGATTTTCCGGCAAAAAGAAAGAATAATGTATCCCAAATTACCTTGTCTAATACCTTGATAGGCTCAGGCAAATATTCAGGCAAATAATAGAAATCAAAGTGTTCTAAATTATGAAGTAACATAATCGCCATGATGGCTAAACCACGTAATGCATCTATAACTTCTATACGGGGAGATTTTAAACTAAAAGCATTTTCTGACATAATATTTTAAGGGTTAATTTATAGTTAATTAACTCAAATATAATTTTATTTCACGAAAATATGCAATCGAAATTCTCAATTATACTACACTCTAACAGCCTAATTTTCAATTATTCTCAACTATTTTTCTTAAAACTAAAAATCAAATAATAAAACATTTTACAGAAATTATATAACGTTCTTTTTGTGGTATTTGTTAATTTCACAAAGAGACAATAATGATTGTCATTTTTAATTAATTTAAAAACACAAAATCATGAAAAGTAAATTATCTACAATACTAGTTGCTTTAATTATATCATTTTCTCTTACTAGTTGTGAGGCCATAGAAGGCATTTTTAAAGCAGGAATGGGTGTCGGTGCTTTTGCCGTAATTATTGTAATCGTTTTAATAATTTACCTGATTATTAAAATATTTGGCAAGAAATAATAGAATAAAAAAATCCCATCTGCAACAGCAGATGGGATTTTTAAAAAGATATATTTTAAGTTTTAAGAATACATTTTTACTCTTAATTCTTGTACTTTTTCATCGTCTAGGTATTCATCGAATGTCATGTAACGGTCAATAACTCCATTTGGCGTAAGCTCTACTACTCTATTACCTACAGTTTGAGCAAACTCATGATCATGTGTTGTAAAAATTACAGAACCTTTAAAGTTTTTTAGCGAGTTATTAAATGCTGTAATCGACTCCAAGTCTAAGTGATTTGTTGGCTCATCTAACATTAATACATTGGCTCTTTCCATCATCATTCGAGATAACATACAACGTACTTTTTCTCCTCCAGACAAAACTCTACTTGTTTTTAAAGCTTCTTCTCCTGAGAAAATCATTTTCCCTAAGAATCCTCTAATAAAAACCTCATCACGTTCTTCTTCCGTTTTTGCATATTGACGTAACCAATCTACTAAACTCAAATCATTTTCAAAGAAAGAATGATTTTCTGCTGGCAAATAAGCTTGATTTGTTGTAATTCCCCAATCAAAAGTACCTTCGTCGGCTTTTTGATTGTTGTTTAATATTTCATAGAAAGCTGTAGTTGCACGTGAATCTTTAGAGAACAAAACAATTTTGTCTCCTTTTGCCATATTCAAATCAACACCTTTAAATAAAACATCTCCATCAATTGAAGCGCTTAAGTTTTCAACGTTTAGAATTTGATCTCCTGCTTCACGATCCTGATCAAAAATAATTGCTGGATAACGACGGCTTGATGGTTTTATCTCTGAAATATTAAGCTTACTAATCATTTTTTTACGAGAAGTTGCTTGTTTAGACTTGGCAACGTTGGCACTAAAACGACGAATAAATTCTTCTAATTCTTGTTTCTTTTCTTCAGCTTTCTTGTTTTGTTGTGCACGTTGTTTAGCCGCTAATTGACTAGACTCATACCAAAACGTATAGTTACCTGAGTAATGGTTGATTTTACTAAAATCGATATCTGAAATATGCGTACAAACCGAATCTAAAAAGTGACGGTCATGCGATACTACAATTACTGTATTTTCATAATTTGCAAGGAAAGTTTCTAACCAAGCAATTGTTTCAAAATCCAAATCGTTGGTAGGCTCATCCATAATAAGTAAATCTGGATTACCAAATAAAGCTTGTGCCAAAAGGACACGAACTTTAATTTTACCCTCAAGATCTCCCATTAATGTATAATGGTGCTCTTCGGCAATACCTAAATTAGACAACATCGAAGCAGCATCAGAATCAGCGTTCCATCCGTTCATTTCTTCAAACTGAACTTGTAACTCCCCTATTCTATCAGCATTTTTATCGTTATAGTCTAAATAAAGTTCATCCATTTCTTTTTTAACAGCGTACAATACTTTGTTCCCCATAATAACGGTTTCAAGAACTGTATGCTCATCAAACATATTGTGGTTTTGGTTTAAAACCGACATACGTTTTCCTGGCTCTAAATGAATGTGTCCTGAAGTAGGATCCATTTCGCCTGAAATTATTTTAAGAAAAGTTGATTTTCCAGCACCATTGGCTCCGATAACTCCATAAATATTTCCGTGAGTGAAAGTTGTATTTACTTCGTCAAACAAAATTCGTTTGCCAAATTGTACCGATAAATTATTGACTGTTAACATGAATGTCTATATTAATTAATTTTGTGCAAAAGTAGTGAAAAAGGTTCAGAGGTGCAAAGAAACTAAGGTGCTAAGTTTTTTTAATATGAAAATAGCTAAAAATGTTTTATCTCTGATTAGAAAAATTAAATGGATTACAAATAGTAGCTAACTCCAATTGTCTATAAAAAGGAATGCGGATAAAACAGATTAAAAAACAATGGAGAGAAAATCCGTGTTCCCTTTAAACACAATCTTAACATTTAAAAAGATTTAATTATAACTTACTTTCTTCTTCCAAAGCTACTTCTAAGCTTTTATAATTATTTACAACTTTGGCAATAAGGCCATCTTTATTAATTATAAAGTGCGTAGGAAAAGCATTTAACTGTAATATTTCATTCATATAAATCTTCATATTTGGAATCACAGAATAAGACAATGGCTTTCTTTTCAAGAATACTTTTAATTGTTCTGGAGTATCTTCGGCCAAACTCACAAAAAGAACATCTTCTCTATTTTTGTATTTTTCAACCAATTGATTCACATCTGGAAATTCTTTGATACATGCAGCACAATGAATATACCAACATTTTATAACTACAATTTTCCCTTTCATCGTTTCGTTAGAAACTAAGTTTTCATTTAAATCCTTAAAAGAGAATTTAGGGAAAGGGGTATTTTCCATTTTGAAATTCTTAAACGCATCAAAAGCTTCTTGATTAATAGTCGCTTTTATACTTGTATCGGAATTAGGTTCGATTTTAAATAACTTATAATAACATATAGAATCCTGAGATTTCAATCGAATTGGAATATAACTTCCATTTACTAATTGATCCAAAAAAGTCTCTTTTGATATTTCTCTCGAAAGGGTGTCAAGCGCAACAAAATCTCTGGAGAGCATAATGTTTTTAATTTGATATGTCCACCAACTGCTGTAGTCTTTTTGAATTTGTATTAGGTCAACTTCTGGATTTCCGTATTTTGTTTGACCTGAAGAATACGTAAAAATTAAAAATGTGATTATAAAGGCAATTGATTTCTTCATGAAGTTTTAATACACTAATTGGGATTCAAAAATAGTTAAAAAATAGATGAATTTCCCAATCACTATAAAGCAAAAAAAACCTGGCATATAATGCCAGGTTCATAATGATTTCCTCTAGGTAAAAACCAAATAACAAATTACCTAAATTCAATGCATTTGTCCAAAATATGAAAAATCTAATTAAAAAATAAATAACCAAACTCAATTTTAACTGCCCCAATTTTTCATTTTTTTGAAATCTTAAAATCTTAATCTATATCATTAATTCAAAAAGTTCATTACTTTAAATGATTTTTTACGCCCTTGTTTATCAGTCACAACTACTATAAACAATTGCTTTGTTGTAAAACTTCTATTCTCAAGCAATAAACTATTGCTGTCTTGAATATTCTTGTAACTCAATATCGATTGTCCAAGCATATTATATACCTCAACTTGATCAATACTACTTGCCTCATTAGAAATTGCTAATGCATTATCTTTAAAGTAAGCCATCATAGTTGTATTACTTACTTCAATTTTATCATCCGCTTTTATTTTAGCACTTTGTGTGGCAAAATAAGCTGCATACGCTTTAGATAATTCAGATGAATTGCCACAAGAAGATGCATCCCAGTTTACAGACCAAGTCATTAAACCTCTTAAAGAAGGGTATGGTCCGCCTGACTGCATCGTGTAGGTTCTTCCTGAAAAAGTAGTTCCGGTTCTTAAGTAATTCATAGCATTAATTCCTTCTGTCGGCGTTAAATAACCGCTACCTGCTGCACTTGGACAAGCTGGTAATGCAATAAGAACTTTTGAAGCTGGTAAACCATCAAAACGCATTCCTGTTGTAGCAATGTTATATCCTTTTATCACCATATCAGTTAGGGCTGTTACCATGTTTGCTTTCTTAGCTGAACCATAATATTGACCGTCTAATCCGTTTTCTCCTCCTGTATTATATAATTGTACAGCTAACAAATCCAATTCGTTACGCAAGTTTTGAATGATTGGCAGGAAGGAACCAAAAGTATCATTATAAGTAGAATATCCTCCTTGTACGTATTGTGTTTCTGGAGCAGCAGTTAATAAAAATCCAGGACCATAGTAAGCTTTTAATTCTTTGAAAGCATCTACTACGTTTTTTAATCTTGGATAAGCAGAAATACCCGCATAAGAAATATCTCTTAAACCTCCTGCATTAAAATTCATCGATCCACCTTCAAAATCAATATCAACTCCATCAAATTGATACTCATCAATAATTGCTTTTAAACCATTAACAAAAATATTTTTCTGAGTTACATTGTCTAAAACAACATGACCATTTTGACCTCCAATAGAGACAATAACAGGAACTCCGCTATCTCTTAAGGATTTTATATCATTTTTCAACAATTGCTTATTGAAAACACCATTGGTCAAATATCTAGTGTCATTTGTAGTTAATACTGGTGTATAACCATCACGATTAACTGTTTCTACGAAAGAATAATCGACTACGTTAAACTTACTTCCCACCATTTGAGAAAAATATAAAAATGGAGCAGCAGTATTCTCCCAAGAATGTGCATATCCTAAAATAATTTTAGATGGAAGCGGGATAAATCTATTAGTGCTCACTGGAGCAATTTTAATTGTATTGTTTAATGTAGTTACACCAGATTTATCATCGGTTGCTTTGATTACAACTGGATAATCCTGATAAGCAGATGGTGTAAAATTATACGTATAGGTATTATTTGTACCTGCTGCCATGTTATATGTACCTCCATTTATCGTAATAGTAACACCTGAAACCGATCCGTCACTATCAATAGCTGTAACTGAAATTGGCACAACTTGGAAAGAACTTTGGTTTACAGTGGTATTCGATGGTGAATTCCAAGTAATTACCGGCAATGAATTAGGACAAGTTGTTCCTGAACATTGTAAAGAGAATGCTTTTGTATTTTCAGCAGTTGCACCACTTGATGCCGTTATAGTTGCTTTCAACGTATAATTTTTATTGAAATCTGCTGCTGCTGGTGTCCAGTTTGCTACGTATTCTGTTCCTGAAAGTGCTGCTGTGATATTTTGTCCATTAATATTAAATACTACTGACGAAATTGTTAAACTAGCGTCTACACTTGCTGTTGCTTTCAACTGAATCGCTGTTCCTGGAGCAATCGCTACAGTTGCAGCTGAAGGAGCTATAATAGTAACCTGAGGTGGTGAAACTGTATTTGTATTGAAGTTGTAAACCTTAGGCGTTGTTGGCATCGCAAAATTTACCAGATTGGTTGGATAATATGTGATATTATTGTTCTCCCAACCATTCAGTTTTAAACTTAAAACTTGTGTATAACCTGCTGTAACTGCATTATCGTAACTAAAAACTCCTTGTGCATCTGTTGTTGCAATAACACTTTTCCAGTTGTGAGTACTATCTGTCCAAGGCACAACTAATTCTACTTTGGCTCCTGATACTGGAGTTGCTCCATTCTTAACTGTTCCGCTAATTATAGTACCTGCTGCAACAAGCTCTTGAGTAACAGTTAAAACTTTGCTTTGAGTTAAGCTACTATCAGCTGTAGTCGCTGATTGAGTTTTAGTTTCTGATACCGCAACTACTTCGCTTGGTACGCTTTCGCCTGCAACTTTTAATGGTGCTACTGTTCCTGTACTAAAGTCATAGACTTGTGAAGTAGCTGGAATGGCAAGATTCGTTAAATTAGAAGGAGAATAATTAAGACCATTATTCTGCCATGAATTCATTTTTAAACTAGCTATGATTGTATATCCTGAGAATATTGCATTATCAAAACTATATTTTCCTTGTGCATCTGTAGTAGCTAGGAAAGTAGCATAAGGATGGGCATTATCTGTCCAATTAAAGATTAACTCTACCTTGGCACCTGCTACTGGATTTGAACCATTCTTAACTGTTCCGCTAATTTTACTAGCTGGAGCTGCATTTTGTGTAAAGTTTAAAACTTTACTTGCCGTAAGATTGTTATATACCGTAGAAGCTGGTGAAAATGTTACTCCTGTTTTTGCAATTGTTACTGTGTAGTTTGCTCCAGAAGGTAAATTAGCAATACTATACGCTCCTGTAGCACTAGAAACTGATGTAAATGTTCCTGTTGTAGAAGTTGCCGTAACTGTTGCTCCAGAAACTGCTGTTGCTCCATTTGTCACGCTTCCGCTAATAGTATAATATACTGTTTGAGTAAAATTTAAAACTTTGTTTTCACTCAAAACTGAATATACTGTAGATGCTGGTGTAAATGTTACTCCTGTTTTTGCTGCTGTAACTGTATAATTTAATCCTGCCGTTAAAGCAGTGATAGCATATGCTCCGCTTACATTAGTAACTGCAGTAAATGTAGTTGTTCCTGCTGTTGCTGTAACTGTTACTCCCGAAACTGCTGTAGTTCCGTCTAGTACAGTTCCGCTAATTGTATAAAGTGGTTGTGTTCCCTGAATAACAACATTGGCTTGGTTTGCTACAAGATTTGTTAATGTTACTGGCGTAAAAGTATATGATGCTTTTAAAGCTGTAACCGTGTAATTTGCTCCTGAAACTACATTGTTAAAAGTGTAATTTCCATCTGTAGAATTAACCGTTTGAACAATTGCATTGGTAGCATCTTTTAGCTGAACTGTAACTGCCGGAACTAAATTTGCACCATTTTTTACAGATCCACTTACAGTTAATGTTCCTATTACCGCAGCACGGAATGTATCATCTACTTGAGTCAGTAATGCATTTGGAATAGCACCTCTTGTATCTTGAGATAACTCCCAAATCATTCCTCCTCCGAGATTTTTAGTTTTAATGTATTGTGCTTTTAAATCAATCGATTGTTTGTCTTCATAACTAATAAACTGACGTAAAGCAGCATTATATAAATAAGGAACTTTAGTTGTGTTATCCCAATATCTCACCCATCCTGCAGCTGTAGCTGTTGATGTTACCAACATGGTATTTGGATCTAAATAAGGATGTGAATTTGTTACTGGATTACCTACTAAATCACAAATTTCGATACTTCCAGATTTTTCACATGCTGCAGGACCATCCCAAGTTCCAGTTGGATTTTGTGGATTCGTACATCCCGAAACAATATACCTTGGAGCGGCAACAAATAATCCATTGGTTGAATTAGTGGCAACATTATCAAATTTCTTCCCATAGAAAGGTAATCCCATTACTAATTTATTAGCAGGAAAACCAATAACATTCAGGTATTGATTTGTTAATTCATCAAGTGATTCTGACTGAGTTGCATTGTATAACGGGTCATTAGTATTTCCGCTTGGATATAAAGGAGCATTGTAGCTCGTTTTATCATACCAGTTTCCACCAAGGTCATATCCAAAATAAGTGATATAATCACAATAAGTCGAAATATCTTCTGTCATTCCATATTGTGCTCTATTGTTTGGACCTAAATACTGTGCTCCTACTTTTCGAACATTATTTCCTGCTGCAATTGTAATTAATTTATTTGGCATTGCCTGACGCATCGCTTTTAATAAATACACTAAATTCTTATTATCATCAGGACTGTATTTTTGAGGAGGTATCGGTGCTCCATTAATAACTTCTGTACCGTCTGTACCTCCAGAAAGAGGATATTCCCAATCGATATCAAAGCCATCAATAAATGGATAAGTCACCAAAAAATTAGCCATATCTGCTGCCAAAGCTGCTCTAGCAATCGGACTTGCAGAAATCGGAGAAAGATCTTGGCCTTTTGTCCAACCTCCTACAGAGATTAAAACTTTTAAATGGGGGTATTTTTGTTTAAGCTTCATTAAATCATAAAAATTCCCTTTAACAGGAGCATCCCATGGAATTCCACCTTCCATGTGTTCAAAATCTGCATAGGAATCTAAGCATTTTAGTTTTGTATTCTCTGGACGTGCTGGATCAAAAGTAGTTCCGTAAAAAGAATAATTTAAATGGGTCAGTTTGCTACCGTCAATCTTAGGTACATTAAAGTCCCTTGCATAGATAGACCATTGCGCATAGTATCCGACAACTTTCTTATTATGTGCTGGTTGGGCAAATAATACTATCGGAAACAAAAATAAAAAAAGTAATCTGTAATAATGTTTCATAATTAATAATAGGTTGGTTAATAAAAAATAAACATTCAATTGTATCAAATGAAATGATTGGTAATACAAAAACCAATGAATCATTTTAGACAAGTGGTAATCACAAATTCAATTACATTAAATGCAACTGAATTATTTTAAATTAAAACAGGTAAACTTGGGGCTTAGCAATCTTAACGTAAATCTTTATTATATTTTTAAAACTTAAATATCTATTTAATATAGATTATGATTCGAAAATCAAATCTAATCTCCTTACCATAATCTATCTCTCCTAGGATTTATAGGAGAGATAATTACTAATTAATTATGGCAACTAAACTTCAACTAATTCAATTATTAATCTAACTCTACTTTTATTTTATTCTACTTTATATTATAACAATTTCTTTAAACTTTCATAAACTGCTAACTCTACATCTCCATAATCTTTAGAGTTGCATTTCTCTAATAAATCATTTAAAACTGCTGGTGCAACTGTTGCTTTATTATCTAATACATTTACTAATTGCTGTGATAGATCACTAAGATTAGCTGCAAGAGGTAAAATAGGCTGAATCAAAGGTGCGTTTTCACTCAAACTTGTTAAGCTTGTTTTTAAACCTATCCATTTATTTAAGAATGAAGTTACTTTAGCTTTATTAGCTGCAGATTTATCTGCTAAATATTCTTTCACAACTGCATCAAAAGCAATAGCATCTGGCGCATCTGGTGTACAAGCATCTGCAAAAAGTGTAAATGGAGAATACGTTTGATATTCAACTCCTCCTTTATTTCTCTTATATCCTTTTAAAGGCTCACATACATTAGAGAAATCGCTTAATGCTGTAATGCTTTGATTATTTGCAATATTTCTTAAGATTACATCTTTGTTTCTAATATGTGTAATTCCTAACTCTTCTAATCTAAATGAAACAACTGCTAATCTTTTGCGCATGCTGTTTAAATCTGTAATATCTTCAGCAGACCATAATCTCTCGGCTATTGCTGCAGTTCTTGGCCAAAGTCTTGAATCTATGGTTAAAGGTGTTACAAGTTCTGTCCACATTGTAGCTTCTCCACCTAATACTCTTGCTTTTTCTTCTGGAGTAAAATTTGCACTTTTAGGTAATGGATCATTTAAATAATGTGCTTCTACTCCTTGAACTAAATCAATATAATAACCATTAGATAAAACAGTTTTGTAACCATTTTTTACAGATTCTGTTAATGATTTTCCAACTGCAACTCCTTCATTAGGCCCTCTCCATGCATGAATAATTGCATCTTTGGACATATCTTTTGTCATAATCTCTTCCCAACCCATCAATTGCTTACCGTGTTTTTTGAGCATCGGAACTAATTGCATTGTAAAATAAGTCTGCAAATCATGATTGGTTACTAACTTATGTTTCTTTTTAAACTCTTGTATTTTAGGATTCGAATCCCAGTCTTTACCTTCGTTTTCGTCTCCTCCGATATGAAAATATGCTCCTGGAAATAATGGACATGCTTCATCAAAAATCTCACTTAACAATTGGTATGTTTTAGGATTAGATGGGTCTAACGTAGGGCTAAAAACTCCTGCATTACGCTCTATACTATATGAAGATACTATTGCTGCTTTTGCACTACCTTCTGCATTTCCATTAGATACATTTACAACTTTACTTCCTATTTCTGGGTAAGCTGTTAAAATTGCTGATGCATGCCCTGGAACATCGATTTCTGGCACAACCAAAATTCCTCGCTCATCAGCATATTTAACAATATTTTTAATTTCTTCTTGTGTATAGTAAAATCCATCCGAAGCTAGTTCAGTAAGTTTAGGATGTTTTTTTAATTGTATTCTCCAACCTTGATCATCTACTAAATGCCAGTGAAAAACATTCATTTTCATAGCTGCCAATGCATCTAGGTTTCTTTTAACTACATCTACTGGTTGAAAATGTCTCGCAACATCCATCATTAGTCCTCTCCATGTAAATCTTGGAAAATCTGAAATTTGAGAAACTGGAAAGTAGTAAGAGGTACTATTATTTTGTAACATTTGTAATAATGTTTCAAGACCATGTAAAGCTCCTAAATCACTTGTTGCATTAATTGTAATTTTATTTTGCTTTATATCAAGATGATAACTCTCATCTTCATATAAACCAATTTTACCACTTTTGGTGCAATTTATTTGTAATTGTGCTGTAGGTGCTGAATTAAGTTTGGTCAAAAAATCTTGTTCAAAAAACAAACCTGTTCTACCATCTAATCGTCTTAAAAAACGAGTTGCTCCACTAAAAATTCTCGGATTAGGATTTCCTGTAATATTTATTCTAAACCCTTTCGTTAAAGCAAATGTACCCTCGGATAAATTTATTGTTTGTGGCCATGGCATAAGATTTAATTGCTCTTTTTTAATTTGAGCATTAGCAACTATACCAGAAAATAATAAGATCAATATATATTTCATACTTTTTGTTGTAAAAGAGTCTTTTGCAATCAATATCTATTGACTTAAAAACTCGGGTAAAAACAAAACTCAGAAGAAAACCTAATTGAACCTCTTTATCACCAAGGTTATCACTCTGAATTTTGTAACTTAAATTATTCTAACTCATGTAATCTATTAATAATCAAAACGTTTAAAAGCTTCGATT
>NZ_JAOZEV010000027.1 GCF_025847275.1 Flavobacterium frigoritolerans | reverse complement strand
TATAATCAATTCGCTCTTGTGGAATTGTAGGATCAATAGGTACATAGGCACCTCCAGCTTTTAATACCGCCAATATCCCAATAACCATTTCCAGACTTCTGTCCAGACACAAGGCAATAAGCGTGTCGGGAGTAAGTGCTCTTTGTGTTTTTTCTTGATACTGCTCTCGAATGTAACGTGCTAACTGATTGCTCTTTTCATTAAGCTCATTATAGGTTAATTCCTTTCCTTCATAAACCAAAGCAATAGCATTTGGAGTCTTTAGCACCTGTTCTTCAAACATTTGATAAATCGTCTTCTCATTTGAATACGCCTTATCCGTTGCATTCCAATTGTAAACAAGTTCTTGGTGGTCTGTTGGAGATAACAAACTGATTTCATTATAAGCTTTATTAGGAGCTTTAGTTAACTCCTCTAAAAGATGAACGTAATGATCGGTTAACCTAACTATTGTGTCTTTATGAAACAAGCTAGTAGCATAACTAATCTCACCTGTGAGTTCTTCCTCACTATCATCAATAAAAATAGACAAATCAAATTTTGCTACCTCATAAACATCTCCTATCTCAAAAGGTCTAAGGTAATTTTTCTGATCATTGGACGTTCTCTCAGAAGTACCAAAACCTTTTACTCCAAACAGAACCTGAAAAACAGGGTGTCTTGAGGCATCACGTTCAACACCTAATCTATCAATTAATTTCTCAAAAGGTAAGTCCTGATGTAATTGACTATTTATTTGTTCTTGATGTACTTGTTGAATCAATGCTTCAAAACTTTGAGAATCGGTAAGCTGTGTTCTGTGCGCTTGTGTATTGACAAAAAAACCAATCAATCCCTCTGTTTGCCTATGATGACGGTTGGCTATTGCAGTACCAATCACAATATCATTTTGTCCAGTATATTTACTCAATAGAATATTCACGCTACTTTGCATCAAACTGTTTAAGGTTGTCCCACACTGATGTGCTAATGAGCGTAATTTTTGACTAAGCCCTTTATCAAGTCTAAACTCCTGATGATCCCCTCTATAATCTATTTCTGCAGGTCTGGCATAATCTGTAGGAAATTCCAAAGTCTGAAATCCAGAGAGTTTCTCTTTCCAATAACTTAATTGCTTTTCTAAGATTTCCCCAGTCAAATAATCGCGTTGCCACAACGTATAATCCTTGTATTGAATCTCTAATTCAGGTAAACTGAAGTTTTTATCGTTGTTAATGTAAGCTTGATAATAAGCCGATAATTCTCTTTGAAATACCTCCATCGACCAGCCATCACTGGCAATATGATGTATTGTAATGAGTAATATTCTTTTATTTAATGAATCATCAGCTGCTGATTCGATAGTATAAAACGTAATGCGGATAGGATATTCTGTACCTAAATTAAAAGGGCGGTTGATGTCTTCTTCAATCAAGGACTGATAATCATCGGTATCCATTACACGAACTTCTTCAATAGGAAGCGCTCCATCGTGTACTTTCTGAATACCTTGTTCCTGAACTTCGCTTTGTTCAATGGTACTTCGCAATACTTCATGTCTTGAAACAATCTGTTGCAAGGCATATTTTATACCTTCTTTATCTGTAGTCACATCAAGTTCATATACGCCAGGCATATGATAAGCATTGGCACCTTGTTCATATTGCTCGATAAACCACAAACGTTCTTGAGCAAAACTTAAAGGAAAATACAATTGAGTTGTATCTTTTAAAATTTTATTCTTCAGAAATTCTTTATCTGATGAAATATTATTATCCTCAAGGATTTTAATGATCTGATTTTTATTGGTATTTATAAATTCATTTGTTTCTTGATTTTGAAACGCTTTTGGAGCAGAAAATTTAATTTTATCATTATCTACCCAAATTGCCCCAGCGCTTAATCTTAATTCATTAAAAAAAACATTAATATTTCTTAGCTTATTCATAATTTATTATATTTTATTATGGATATTTAATTAAAATTCCATTTGAACATTCTCAGATGCGATTTCCAAAACCTGAATATTTTCAGCAAGGGCTTTGCAATTTTTAAATCGAAAAATATCAGCAATTTTTACATCAGCATCAAATATTGCGCTCATACGGTGAGAAAATTGTGTCGCAAGAATTGAATTTCCACCAAGTTTGAAGAAATCATCATGAATAGATATTTGCTCTAACCCAAGGATATTGGCAAATATTATAGCCACCTGAAATTCTTTTTCCGAATAACCATCTTCTATAATCTTTATCTGCTGGTTATCTGATGGGATTTCGTTTTGGCTAAACAATGTTGATTTTAATGTGTGTATGTCTAATTTTGATACGACAACTTGTCCATAACTAGTTTGATTTATTAATCTATAAAACAATTCAGCCCCTTCATTTTGTTTTACTGTATTCAAATGAAGAAGGTTACTTAAACCAGTTAACGGTTTTATAGTTTCTACTGAACTGATGCTATCTTCTCTAACCATGCCTGTGTCAGACCAACCCGGCCAATTGACTGCAAGAATGTTTATGTTTTTAAAATTCTTTTTATCCATTGCTAAGTAATCAAGGTAGCTATTAGCCGCACAATACTCCAAACGGTTAATATCTCCCATGATACTCGATAAAGATGAAGTAAAGGCTATGAACTTAACAGAAGTCAAATCAATAACATTTAATATATTATTGATACCATAAACCTTACCTCCCAAAACATTTTTTATGTTTGTTAAATTGTATTCTTCTATATCTAGAGATTTGACGCCGGCAGTATGAATAATTCCTTTGATAGAACCATAAACATTTTGCATGTTTTTGATTACCGTTTCTACTTGTTGAGAATTAGAAATGTCAAAACACTGAATATCTACAGATGAATTATTCGCTATAATTTCCTCAATTATTTTGAATTTGGACCTAACATAATCAGATGGATTCTGTTCATCATATATATTTCTTCTACTGACTAAAATAAATTTGACACGGTTCTTTTCCGAAATATATTTAGCAACAGATAATGCAACACCACCTAAACCTCCTGTTATTAAAATAACATCCCCGTCTTCAATTATTCTTTCTTCTACTAATGAATTATTTATATTTTCAAATCGTTCTATCCATAATTTTCCGAACCTGATAGCTAATAGTTCATCTGATTTTTTATAGGCTTCATTACTTACAACTTGAGAAATACTTGATTCTGCATTATTGTAATTGTGTCCAATATCAATCACCCTAGCATCTAAATTTAGAAACTCATGATTGATATTTCGTATAGCCCCAACTAAAGTACCATTGAATGGGTTAATACTATCTTCACTAGTAATTTGTGTTAATCCATTAGTTAATACAACTAATTTTTTGAAACCGTTACTGTTTAATAAATATTGGCGAATTAAAAATAAAGAGTAAAAACTATTACTCAATTTATCATCTGATTGGGAAGTATTATCAATGGAACAGCAATGAATAACCATATCAAAAATAATCTGCTTAGTCTTGAAATAGGAACCTAGATTTTTAAAATGATCTTCATTTTCAGAATTAATTTTTATAGTTTCAGAATAATCAATTTGATCTATATTCGAATCTATTATCACTAATTGAATTTCCTCACATAAACTCTGAAAATCAAATAGATCCATTTGATCTTCTCTAATAAAAATCAAGGCTTTTTTTGCAACAGAATTGATACCTTTATTAACGTTGAAACTCGATACTGCTGACCACACCGGAGCACTCAGCCATTTTTCTTTAGGGAGCAATGCCAGTTGATCTTGTGGTTGGGTTTCTTTGCCTCTTTCTAACCAGTATTTTTGAAAATCAAATTGATACACTGGCAAATTACCAAGTAACTTTGCTTGTTTAAAGAATTCAACTTCGTTAGGTTTTTCAACAACTCCATTCATCCAAAGTTTAACGATAAGTAGTTCTTTATTGCGTAAACCATTTTCTACATTTTCCTGTGCTTCTTTTGCAGAGCATAATAACTGTACTGATTGTAGATATTGGTAGTTATTCCCTTTTTTATAAGTATTGACAAATGAACCCAATCCTTTGCCTGGTCCCACTTCGATGAAGCTAACTTGATGGTTAAATTGTTTACTTAAGGTGTTGATTCCTTCTGCAAATTGAACCGTATTCCGAAGCTGATTACACCAATATCTAGCAGAAGTGACTTCAGCTGTAGCAAACTCTCCTGTTAAATTTGAAATGAATTTCTTCTTAGGTGTATTTAATTTTACATCTGAAAATACCTTTTCAAATTTATCCAGAATCCCTTCCATCATAACAGAATGATAGGCATGCGATACGTTTAATTTTATACTTATAATTCCTTGATTCTCTAATGCCGTTTTCAGGCTTTGAATCTTATCATGACTACCTGAAATCACAATGTTTTCTAAAGAGTTGATAACAGCGATTTCGCAATGGTATTCTTTTACTATTTCCTGAATATCGATTTCGGTGGAATGAATAGCAAGCATACTGCCCGACTCCATAGACTGCATAAGTTGCCCTCTGGAAATTACTATTTTTATGGCATCTTCTAAACTAAAAACTCCAGATAAAGTAGCTGCCACATATTCTCCTATACTGTGACCAATATAAGCGTCTGCTTTAACTCCTAAATGTGTCAAGTACTCTGACAAGCCATATTCGATAATAAATAAGGTTACTTGAGACCATTCTGTTTGGTTAATATCGTATAAATCTCCTGCATCAGGATACATAATCTGATACAAGTCCACTTCTAGATGTTGGTTAGCAATGGAAATACATTTATCAATAGTAGTCTTAAAAATCGGTTCATTCTCATACAGCGCTTTTGCCATATTGATGTATTGTGCTCCTTGTCCCGGAAACATGAATACTGTTTTTGCATTGCTTTCCGTAGTTACCTCAGTGGTAATGGCATTTTCTTTTAATTCAGCAATCAAATCATCAATTGTCTGGGCGCAATAGGCACTTCTATACTGAAATTGCTCTTTCTTTTCTTGTAAACTATAGGCAATATCTCGAATAGTAACTGATTGCTGAGTATTTTGTATTCCTGCTAAATAACTTAACAAGGCTCTTTTATTCTGTTCCAATGATGGTCCGCTTTTGGCAGATAGAGGAACAATGTATTTTATCGAATGATACTCTTCTGTTATTGTGGTTTCCTGCGGCTCTTTTGTTGGAGCAACATAATCTCCAATAATCACATGTGCATTTGTACCTCCAACGCCAAAAGAACTCACTCCAGCCAAACGTTGTTTTTCCTGATTAGGCAACCAATCGCGGTTTTGTTTAAGAATCTCAAAGTTGGTTTGTTCTAAACCAAGCTCTGGGTTAGGGCTCTCAAAATTAACCTGTCCAGGAAGAATATTGTGCTGAAGCATTGCACAAACCTTAATTAAACTGGCTGTACCTGCAGCAGAATCTGCATGACCAATATTGGCTTTCACTGCTCCCAGTACCGTTTTACGACTCAATGGTTTTTCTTTATCTTCATTGAAAGCAAAAGCTTCTCTTAAGGCTTGTACTTCTATCGGGTCACCTAAATGAGTAGCAGTACCATGGCACTCCACATAATCAATTTCATCGGAACTGACTCCTGCCATACGTTGGGCATTAATAATACACTCGCTCTGACCAATTAGCGAAGGTGCTGTATAACTCGTTTTACGGTCTCCATCATTATTGGTAGCATAACCTTTGATAACCCCTAAAATGGTGTCACCGTCTTTGATGGCATCTTCTAATCGTTTTAGTAAAACAACTCCAACTCCTGATGTTCCAATTGTACCAGAAGCCTTATAATCAAATGTTCGGCAATGGCCATCCTTAGATGAAATCATTCCTTCTTCGTATAAATAACCGATACCATCTGGTGCGCCAAATGATACTCCCCCCGCCAAAGCCATATCGCAAAAGCCAAGTTGCAGATTTTTACAGGCTTCTACCACGGAAACCAATCCTGTAGAACAGGCGGTATTAATCGAAGTAGCTGGACCAGATAGGCCTAGAAAAAAAGCCGTTTTTGTCGCTAAGGCATCCTTGCTGTTTGAGGCAGCCGCTTCCCACATATTGATTTGATCTGCCTTTTCTCCGTTTAGAATATGATTATAGAAATAGTCACTGTTACCGCTTCCTGCAAATACTCCTATATTGTGTTTTTTTCGTTCGTGAGAATAGCCCGAAGACTCTAATACGAACCAACTGTGTTCGATAAATTTACGGATCTGAGGATTCAATTGTTTCGCCTCATTGGGCGATATACCCCAAAATACCGGATCAAAGTTTTCTATACCTTCTACTTGTCCCAATACCGGAACAAAATTTGGCATCTCTAACAACGATTCATCCACTCCTCGTTTTAGACACTCTTCTTTACTGTATAACTCAATACCTTCTTGCTGATTGGCAATTAAGTGCCAAAATTCTGTTGTATTCTCCGCTCCACTAAACGCTCCTGAAGTGCTTATAATTGCAATTTCATGAGCCGTGCTCTCTAACCTGCTCGTTTGAAGTTGATATTTTGATAAAGTAGTAGGACGAATGCTTTGAATAAGTTTTATAATCGAATTGTACTCGAATAAATCCGCAATACTAATCTCTCTAAATTCATTTAATTGGTTCAATTTCTGTTTCAGTTGAAGACTCAAAATCGAATTTCCTCCCATCTTGAAAAAGTTCTGATGAATGCTGACTTGATCGCTTGACAAACCTAGAACTTCGGAATAAATAACACAGAGTTTGATTTCTAATTCCGTCTCGGGCTTAACATAATCTATTACCGTGTTGAACTCAGGATCTGGTAAGGCATGTTTGTCTAATTTACCATTGATTGTTAGTGGAAAGGATTCCATTGTCACCAAAGCCGTAGGAACCATATAATCCGGCAAGACTCGCGACAACTTCTCCATAATTGATGCCTGATCGATTGTAAGATCACTCGCATCTAACACATAATAACCTACCAAGTATTTAGTGGTAACTGTTTCAGTCTTTCTTTCTTTAGCCAAAACTGACACCTGCTTGATTCCTTCAATTTGAGACATGGCGTATTCAATCTCGCCCAACTCGATACGATATCCTCGAATTTTGACTTGGTCGTCTCCTCTTCCTATGTATTCTAAATTTCCATCTGACAGCCAGCGTACCAAATCTCCTGTTTTATACAATCTGGTGTAGCCTTTGGCTTTATCAGCTTCGGTAGCAAAGTGATTCTCAATAAAACGTCCCGCTGTTAAGTCCGGACGATTCAGATATCCACGCGATAAACTTGCGCCACCTATGTACAACTCACCAATCACTCCAACTGGAACTGGAGCATTGTTGCTGTCTAAAACATAGGCATTTGTATTATTTATTGGTTTCCCAATTTTTGTATTTAAATCACCTTCTCTGTATTGGTGCATCGTAGTATAAACTGTGCCTTCGGTTGGACCATAAGCATTTATCAATTTACGACCATTACTCCATCTATTCAAACATCCAACAGAATTAACTCCTCCTCCAACATGAATCGTCTTTAATTTATTTAATGCTAAATATTCAAACGATTCTAATAAATCTGCAGGAACTGTAAGATGCGTAATTTCTTCTGAAGCAATGTGTTTCATAAGATTACCATTTTGCTTAATCTCTTCAGAAATAATATGAAGCGTACCGCCTGCAATTAATGTCGGATAAATTTCTGAAACAGCTCCATCAAAAGACGTTGAGATAATCTGAGAAGATATCGTTTGTTCATCAATATCAAAAGCTTCAATGATATTGAAAGTCAGATTGTTCAAATTACTATGTGTTAATTCAACTCCTTTAGGTTTACCTGTAGTTCCTGATGTATATATAACATACGCTAAATCATCGGGTTGAATAACTTTTTTAGGTAATTGATCTGAGATACTAATGGCATCTAATTGCACATCAATTGAAAACAAATTTCCTTTATAAAAATCTAAATCAAAGATGTAATCTACTTGTGTAATTAATACCTTAAGTGATGTGTCCTCGATAATATGCTCCTTACGATTTAAAGGATATTCAGGATCTATACACACATATGCAGCACCAGCTTTTAAAATACCTAAAATGGCTATGATTGTCATTTCAGACCTATCCAGCATAATACCTATCAAATCATTTCTCTGAGTATCATAAGTTTCAATTAAATAGCTGGCCAATTTATCCGATTCTTCATTGAGTTGCTGATAGGTAAGTTCTTTTTTACCAAATACAATAGCATTATGATTTGGTGTTCTTACTACCTGTTCTTCAAATAAATCTACAACTGACTTAGTTTTCTCATACGCTCTATTTGTAGCATTCCAATCACAAACAAGCTGATTTAATTCTTTTTCACTCAGTAAATTGATTTGGGCGTATGGCTTCTCTGGTGTTTTTGTTAATTGCTCAAGCAGATTTATGAAATGACTAAGAAGTCTTTCTATCGTCTCATCTTTAAATAAGCTTTTAGCATAACTTAAAATTCCGGTAAGCTCCTCTTCGCTATCATCAATATAAATGGAAATGTCAAGCTTTTCAACTCCTTCTACATTTTCTATTTCGTAAGGGTTCAAAAAGTTCTTCTCTTGACTTATCGTTTTACCTTGTCCTCCAAAACTTTGAACTGCAAATAACACCTGAAAAATGGGATGTATCGAAGTATTACGCTCACCTCCTAATTCATCCACTATTTTTTCAAAAGGCAAGTCCTGATACAATTGTGCATCGATTTGATCCTGATGAACTTGCTCTATTAATTCTTTAAAACTTTGGCTTTTATTAAGTAGTGTTCTATTCACTTGGGTATTGACAAAAAAACCAATAAGTTCTTCCGTTTGACGGTGATGGCGATTGGCAACAGGACTACCAATCACAATGTCATCCTGATTAGTATATTTACTAAACAAAATATTTATACTACTTAACATAACACTGTTTAATGTTACGCCACATTGCTGAGCTAGTCCTCTTAATTTTTTACTAACTTCTTTGCTTATTGTAAATCCTTGACCTCCACCATTGTAATCAATTGCAGCTGGTCTGGTATAATCCTTCGGAAATTCTAAAGTCTGATATCCTGACAATTTTTCTTTCCAATAACTTAGCTGCTTTTCTAAGATTTCCCCAGTCAAATAAGATCTTTGCCACAACGAATAATCTTTATATTGAATCTCTAATTCAGGTAAGCTGAAGTCTTTATCGTTTCTAATATAAGCTTCATAATAGGCTCGAAATTCTTTGTGAAATATATCTTTAGACCAGCCATCACTAGCAATATGGTGCGTAGTAATTACCAATAATGTTTTATTTAATAAATCATCCGATGCTGATTTAATGTTATAAAACTTTATACGAATAGGAAATTCTATATTTAATTTAAATGGTTGCTTAATTTCTTCTTTGATTAGATTTCTACAATCTTCTAAATCAGATACTACAATTTCTTCAATAAATAAAGAATCATTATGTACTACCTGAACACTGGTATTTTGATTTTCCCTTTGTTCAATAGTACTTCTTAATACTTCATGTCTTGATACAATCTTTTCCAGAGCGTATTTTATACCTTCTTTATCTGTATCAATTTCTAATTCATATACTTCATGTAAATTAAAAGCGTTAGTTCCTTCCTCAAACTGTTCTATAAACCACAAACGTTCTTGACCAGGACTTAATGGATAATATGTTAGAGTACTATCCCTGAATATTTCCGTATCTAAAAACTTCTCCTTAGAAAAAATTTGATTTTCATTAAGAATGGAGGCTATTTTTCCTTTATTATTTACAAGAAAATTTTTTGTTTCCTCGTTTTGAAATTTTTTGGGTATTGAAAATTGAATTGTTTCATTATCAAGCCAAATAGCACCTTCATTAATCCTAAATTCATAAAACATGATCTCTATATTATCCATTCGTTTCTTGCTTAAAATTTTTATATTATTGACAACTCAAAACTGATATTCTCATCATTTACTTTTTTTGCCTTACACTTTTCAATTATTAGACTAATAATTTTAAATTTAAAAATATCAGCCACTTTAACATTAGATCCCAATACCTTACTCATACGATGTGAAGCCTGAATCGCCAAAATAGAATTACCGCCTATTTTGAAAAAATCATCAGTGATTCCCACTCGGTCTAATGCAAGTAAGCTCATCCAAATCTCACAAACTGCTGTTTCTATTTCGGTGGTTGGAGCAACATAATCTGCTCCAGAAGAAGTAAATTCCGGATTAGGTAAGGCGCGTTTGTCTAATTTACCATTGATTGTTAATGGAAAGGATTCCATTGCTACCAAAGCCGTAGGAACCATATAATCTGGCAAGACTTCTGATAATTTATTTTGAATATCAACCGAAGTCATATCGTAATCCGATACATAATAACCTACCAAGTATTTAGTAGTAGCTGTTTCAGTTTTTCTTTCTTTAGCCAACACACACACCTGATTGATTCCATCAATTTGAGACATGGCGTGTTCGATCTCGCCCAACTCGATACGATACCCTCGAATCTTAACTTGGTCGTCGTTTCTACCAAGATATTCTATATTCCCATCTGCCAACCAACGTACTAAATCGCCTGTTTTATACAATTTTGTATAACCTTTCGCTTTATCAGCTTCGGTAGCAAATGGATTGTTTACAAAACGCTCCGCTGTTAATTCAGGACGGTTCAGATAGCCTCTGGATAAACCCGCTCCTCCTAAATACAATTCGCCTATAACTCCTGTAGGAACAGGCATTTGATTAGAAGACAAAACATACACTTGGGTATTTTGAATAGGCTGACCGATTTGTTCTACCTCATCTGTTAGTATTTGTTTTCCTAATGCATAAATACTAGCTTCCGTTGGTCCATAATAATTAAACAGTTTTACTTTACCTGACCATAATTTTGCTGTTTGTTTATCGCAAGGTTCTCCAGCGTATATCAAACTAATTAAATCTGACGTTATATTTTGCTCTAATTGACTTAATAAAACAGGTGGTAAATAAGCTAAATTAATTTTGTGAGTCGAAAAATAATTGGATAAAGCAATACTATCAACCCTAATCGAATTAGATAGAATATGCAACTCTAATCCTTGTAAAAGACTGCTGAATAGTTCGGATACAGAAACATCAAAAACATAAGATGTATAGGCTGTTACCCTTTTAATTTTCTGCTCATCATAAACACTAAATAAATTATTGATCGTATTTGAAGCTGCCTTATGTTCAATCATCACCCCTTTAGGTTTTCCTGTAGTTCCTGATGTATAAATCACATAAGCCAAATCAGTGGATTCACTCTGTTGCCCAAGATTAATATTGTCTTCTCTCAGGTAGAGTTCTTCTGTTAAATCGATGTAAACAACTTTATCCTGCGGTAGTGTCTTTTCGTCTAAATGTCTTTGACTTAAAACAATCGCTGCTTGGGTATCTTCCAAGATATAATCAATCCTTTCCTGAGGATAACTTGGGTCGATAGGCACATAAGCGCCACCAGCTTTTAATACTGCTAATATTCCAATAACCATTTCTAGGCTTCTGTCCAGAAATAAGGCAATAAGCGTGTCGGGAGTAAGTAATTGTTGTGTTTTTTCTTGATACTGCTCTCGAATATAACGTGCTAACTGATTGCTTTTTTCGTTAAGTTCTCGGTAAGTCAACGATTTGTTTTCAAATACTATTGCTACATTATTTGGAGTCTTTTCTACTTGTTCTTCAAACAATTCCTGAATCGTTTTGTCTTTCGGATACTCCTTTTCCGTTGCATTCCAATTGTAAACAAGCTGATTATACTCTACCGAAGTAAGCAAACTAATTTCATTATACGCTTTATTAGGAGCTTTAGTTAACTCTTCTAAAAGATGAACGTAATGATCGGTTAACCTAACTATTGTGTCCTTATGAAACAAGCTAGTAGCATAGCTAATCCCACCAGCAAGTTCTTCCTCACTATCATCAATAAAAATAGACAAATCAAATTTTGCTACCTCATAAACATCTTCTACCTGAAAAGGTTTAAGGTAATTTTTCTGATCATTAGACGTTCTCTCAGAAGTACCAAAATTCTGTAATCCAAACATAACCTGAAAAACAGGATGTCTTGAAGCATCGCGTTCAACTTCCAACTCATCAATTAATTTCTCAAAAGGTAAATCCTGATGTAATTGAGTATTTATTTGTTCTTGATGTACTTGTTGGATTAATGCTTCAAAACTTTGAGAAGTGGTAAGCTGGGTTCTGTGCGCTTGTGTATTGACAAAAAAACCAATCAATCCCTCTGTTTGCCTATGATGACGGTTGGCTATTGCAGTACCAATCACAATATCATTTTGTCCTGTATATTTACTCAAGAGAATATTCACGCTACTTAACATCAAACTGTTTAAGGTTATTCCGTACTGATGCGCTAATGAGCGTAATTTTTGACTAAGCCTTTTATCAAGTGTAAACTCCTGATGATTCCCTCTATAATCTATTTCTGCAGGTCTGGCATAATCCGTAGGAAATTCCAAAGTCTGAAATCCAGAGAGTTTCTCTTTCCAATAACTTAGCTGTTTTTCTAAGATTTCTCCAGTCAAATAACTGCGTTGCCACAACGCATAATCCTTGTATTGAATCTCTAATTCAGGTAAACTGAAGTTTTTATCGTTGCTAATATAAGCTTCATAATATGCCGATAATTCTCTTTGAAAGATCTCCATCGACCAGCCATCACTGGCAATATGATGCATTGTAATGAGTAATATTGTTTTATTAACCGAATCATCAGCTGCTGATTCAATAGTATAAAACGTAATACGAATAGGATATTCGGTACTTAAATTAAATGGACGGTTGATGTCTTCTTCAATCAAGGAATGATAATCATCGGTATCCATTACACGAACTTCTTCGATAGAAAGCGCTTCATTGTGAACTTTCTGAATACCATGTTCCTGATCTTCGCTTTGTTCAATAGTACTTCGCAATACTTCATGTCTTGAAACAATCTGTTGCAGGGCGTATTTTATACCTTCTTTATCTGTAGTTACATCAAGTTCATACAAACCTGGCATATGATAAGCATTGGTGCCTTGTTCATATTGCTCGATAAACCACAGGCGCTCTTGAGCAAAGGAAAGTGTACCTTGATTGGAATTTATTTTTGGGATAATTATTTGTGATTGTCCTGTAGCATGAACCAATAATTTAGATATGGTTTTGTACTTAAAAATATCAGCCACTTTAACATTAGATCCTAATAATTGGCTCATACGATGTGAAGCCTGAATCGCCAAAATAGAATTACCTCCTATTTTGAAAAAATCATCAGTGATTCCCACTCGGTCTAATGCAAGTAAGCTCATCCAGATTTCACAAACTGCTGTTTCTATTTCGGTGGTTGGAGCAACATAATCTACTTCAGAAGAAGTAAACTCGGGATCCGGTAAAGCGCGTTTGTCTAATTTACCATTGATTGTTAATGGAAAGGATTCCATTACTACCAAAGCCGAAGGAACCATATAATCTGGTAAGACTTCTAATAATCTATTTTGAATATCAACCGAAGTCATATCGCAATCCGAGACATAATAACCTACCAAGTATTTAGTGGTAGCTGTTTCAGTCTTTCTTTCTTTAGCCAACACACACGCCTGATTGATTCCATCAATTTGAGATATTGCGTGTTCGATCTCGCCCAACTCAATACGATACCCTCGAATCTTAACTTGGTCGTCGTTTCTACCAAGATATTCTATATTCCCATCTGCCAACCAACGTACTAAATCGCCTGTTTTATACAATTTTGTATAACCTTTCGCTTTATCAGCTTCGGTAGCAAATGGATTATTTACAAAACGCTCCGCTGTTAATTCAGGACGGTTCAGATAGCCTCTGGATAAACCCGCTCCTCCTAAATACAATTCGCCTATAACTCCTATAGGAACAGGCATTTGATTAGAAGACAAAACATACACTTGGGTGTTTTGAATAGGCTGACCGATTTGTTCTACCTCATCTGTTAGTATTTGTTTTCCTATTGCATAAATACTAGCTTCAGTTGGTCCATAATAATTAAACAGTTTTACTTTACCTGACCATAATTTTGCTGTTTGTTTATCGCAAGGTTCTCCAGCGTATATCAAGCTAATTAAATCTGACGTTATGTTTTGCTCTAATTGACTTAATAAAACGGGTGGTAAATAAGCTAAATTAATTTTGTGAGTCGAAAAATAATTGGATAAACCAACACTATCAATTCTGATTGAATTGGATAGAATATGCAACTCTAATCCTTGTAAAAGACTGCTGAATAGTTCGGATACAGAAACATCAAAAACATAAGATGTATAGGCTGTTACCCTTTTAATTTTCTGCTCGTCATAAACACTAAATAAATTATTGATCGTATTTGAAGCTGCCTTATGTTCAATCATCACCCCTTTAGGTTTTCCCGTGGTTCCTGATGTATAAATCACATAAGCCAAATCGGTAGATTGACTCTGTTGACCAAGATTAATATTGTCCTCATTTTTATACAGTTCTTCTGTTAAATCGATGTAAACCACTTTTTCTTGCGGTAGTGGCTTTTCGTCTAAGTGCCTTTGACTTAAAACAATCGTTGCTTGGGTATCTTCTAAGATATAATCAATCCTTTCCTGAGGATAACTTGGATCAATAGGCACATAAGCGCCACCAGCTTTTAATACTGCCAGTATCCCAATTACCATTTCCAGACTTCTGTCCAGAAATAAGGCTATAAGTGTGTCAGGAGTAAGTAACTGTTGTGTTTTTTCTTGATACTGCTCTCGAATATGATGAGCTAACTGGTTGCTCTTTTCATTTAGCTCCTGATAAGTCAACGATTTGTTTTCAAATACTATTGCTACATTATTTGGAGTCTTTTCTACTTGTTCTTCAAACAACTCTTGAATCGTTTTGTCTTTCGGATACTCCTTTTCCGTTGCATTCCAATTGTAAACAAGCTGATTATACTCTACCGAAGTAAGCAAACTAATTTCGCTATACGCTTTATTTGGCGTTTGTGCCAACTGTTCCAAAAGATAGATATAATGATCCGATAGTCTCGAAATACTCTCTTTATCAAATAAACTTGTGGCATAACTAATTTCACCAGATAACTCTTCTTGGCTATCGTTTATAAAAATGGAAAAATCAAATTTCTCAACCTCATAAACTCCTTCTATTTGACATGCTTTAAGATAATTATTCTGCTGTTCAGAATTATCGAATTGACCTTCAAAACTTTGCACTCCACACATTACCTGAAAAATAGGATGTCTTGAGGCATCTCGCTCAACACCCAATTCATCAATTAATTTTTCAAAAGGTAGGTCTTGATTCAATTGAGCATCGGTTTGATCCTGATGAACTTGTTGAATCAGTTCTTCAAAACTTTGGGAGTTAGTGAGTAAGGTTCTATTGGCTTGTGTGCTAATAAAAAAGCCTATTAAGTCCTGTGTTTGCCTTTGACTTCTACCTGCATTAATGCTTCCTACAACAATATCATCTTGTCCGGTATATTTACCTAAAAGAATATTCACACTAGTTAGTATCAAACTATTCAATGTCACTCCATGACGTTGAGCCAATGCTCGCAATTTTTGACTAATTTCTTTATTAATTCTAAAATTATGAAGAGCTCCGCTATAATCTATCTCAGCTGGTCTTCTATAATTCGTAGGAAATTCTAAAGTTTGAAATCCGGATAATTTTTCTTTCCAATAGTTTAATTGTTTTTCTAAAATTTCTCCAGTCAAATTAGACCTTTGCCACAACGCATAATCCTTATACTGAATCTCTAAATCAGGTAATCTAAAGTTTTTATCTTCCTTAATGTAGGCTTCATAATATGCTGATAACTCTTTTTGAAATACTTCAATAGACCAACCATCACTAACAATATGATGTGTAGTAATCAATAATAAAGTTTTCAATGAATTATCAGAATCCGATTTAATCGTATAAAACTTAACGCGAATAGGATATTCTTTATTTAAATTAAAAGGTTGGTTAATATCTTCTTTTATAAATAAATTACAATCATCAGTCTCGCCTAAGACAATTTCTTCAAAAGACAAAGGCTCGTTATGAACGACTTGAATACCTCCTTCTTGTTTTTTCCCATATTCAATGGTACTTCTAAGCACTTCATGTCTTGAAACAATCTGCTGTAAAGCATACTTTATACCTTCTTTATCAGTTGTCGTATCTAATTCATATACTGCTGGTAAATGATAAACATTCGTTCCCTGTTCATATTGCTCTATAAACCACAAACGTTCTTGAGCAAAAGATAGAAGAGATTCTTGCATATCTGTTTTAAAGATGCGTTTATTTAAAAAATCATCTTCAGATAAAATTTTATTATTAAATAAAAATGATACAATTTCTGATTTTAACTTAATTATAGTGTCTCTTAATTCGAGACTTTTAAAATTGTCGGATATTAATAATTGAATATCATTTCCTTCAACCCATAACAAGGAATCATTTTTCTTAAAATCATATATTAATTTGATTACTTCTATATTGTCCATTTTTCTCTTTTAACATTTACTTTAATAGTATTCTCAACCAAAATATTCTTTAAATTATTTGTGCATTTATGTTTAAACAAATCGGCAATACCAATGTCTATATTAAATAATTCGGTAATTTGATGGGATGCGCGTATCGCAAGAATTGAGTTTCCTCCAATTTTAAAGAAATCGTCATAAATTGATATTTCTTCTAGTCCAAGTATATTAGCAAATACTTTAGCTATTTTGAATTCAGTTTCCGAATAATCATCTTCTAAAATCCTAATTTCTTTATCGGTTGGTTTACTGTTATTAGAACTAAACAGTTTGTCTTTTAATTCTTTTATATTCAACTTAGATACTGCGAGTTGATCGTGTTTTGTCTGATTAATTAAATGGTAAAACAACTCCGAACCTTCATTGTAATCAACAGAATTTAAATACATTAATTTATCTAAATCTTGTGAAAAATTTTGCGTTTTTTTGTTTTCAGATAATTCCTCTTTACTTGTATAATTATCGTACCACCAAAGCCAATTGACAGAAATGATTTTAGTGTTTTTGAATTTTTTCTTATTTACAGCTAAATAATCTAAATAACTGTTAGAAGCACAAAATTCAATTCTATTTGCATCACCAATAAGGCTTGATAGTGATGATTTTGAGGCAATAAAATTCAGATGATTTAAATCGACAGAATTAATTAAATGATCTAATCCATAAATTCTTCCCTTGAAGGCATTTTTAACATTTTTAAATTGATATTCATTAATATCTAGTGGAGATGCACCTTCGGTGTGTATAATACCAGTTATATTGCCATAAGTCACTTTTGTTTTCTCTATAAAAGCATTTACTTTTTCAAAACTGTATAAATCAACACATTCAAATTCAAATGAAGAACCAAATGCTTTAAGTGTTTTAATTATTTCAAATCTTTCAATTTTATAAGCTGATACTATTGAGTCACTATAAATATCATCACTACTTATTAAAATAAATTTTACTTTGTGTTTGCTAGCAATATATTTTGCAGTTGGTAAAGCAAAACTACTTAAGTTACCAGTAATTAAAATAACGTCGCCATCCTTAATTCTGCTTTCATTGGTTGATAAGTTGGGTACATTTTCAAATCGTTCAATCCATAATTTTCCAAATTTGACAGCTAATAATTCATCCGTTTTTTTATAGTTCACATCTTTAACAAGATGATTAATGTGGTTAAAAATGTTTTCATTTTCATAACCAATATCAATTATTCTAGCGTCTAAGTTTAGGAATTCGTTATTGATATTTCTTATGGCTCCAACCAAAGTTCCATTGAATGGATTAATAATGTCATCATTAGTAATTTGTGCTAACCCGTTTGTTAACACCAATAAATTGTCCCTATCAATGTTATTTAACAAATATTGACGAATTAAAAACAAAGAATAAAAACTATAAGATAATGCATGCTCTGAATCAGACAGATTGTTAATTGAGGAGAGATGAATAATCGTTTCAAAGGCAATATTGTTTGCGTTTAAATATTCAGACAATTCTTTAAAATGATTCTCGTTTTGAGGGTTAAGCTTAAACTGATTATTATTTGTTATAAAAATATTTGTATTCTGATAGTTTACATCTAATACTATTAAATGACTGTTTTTTGCTATTATGCTAAAATCATACAAGTTAAGTTGGTCTTCTTTTATAAAAATAAGCGCATTTTTATAAACAGTTACACCAGTTATGTATTGTTTATCCAAATTAAAAGCTGGAACCCACACGGGTGCACTCAACCATTTTTCTTTAGGAAGCAATGCTAATTGGTCTTTCGCTTTAGGCTCTTCGGCTCTTTCCAACCAACATTTTTGAAAATCAAATTGATACACTGGTAAACCTTGCTGCAACTTTGCTTGTTGAAACAAAGCTGGGGGGTTTGGTTGATTGATAATACCATTGATCCAAAGTTTGGCAATAAGCTCTTCTTTACTACTTAACTGATTTTCTTTGTTTTCCTCTGCTTCTTTTGCCGATGCAAACAACTGTACTGATTGTAGGTATTTATAGTTATTCGATTTTTTATAAACATTTATAAAAGAACATAATCCTTTACCAGGACCCACCTCAATAAAACTAACCTGATGGTTGTATTGCACACTTAAAGTGTTTATTCCTTTTGAAAATTGAACCGTATTTCGAAGTTGGTTGCACCAATATTTTGCAGAAGTGACTTCGGCTGTAGCAAACTCTCCTGTTAAATTTGAAATGAATTTCTTCTTAGGTGTATTTAATTTTACATCTGAAAATACCTTTTCAAATTTATCCAGAATCCCTTCCATCATAACAGAATGATAGGCATGCGATACATTCAATTTTATACTTATAATTCCTTGATTCTCTAATGCCGTTTTCAGGCTTTGAATCTTATCATGGCTACCCGAAATCACAATGTTTTCTAAAGAGTTGATAACCGCGATTTCGCAATGGTATTCTTTTACTATTTCCTGAATATCGATTTCGGTGGAATGAACTGCAAGCATACTGCCAGACTCCATAGACTGCATAAGTTGCCCTCTGGAAATTACAGTTTTTATGGCATCTTCCAGACTAAAAACCCCTGATAAAGTAGCTGCCACATATTCTCCTATACTGTGACCGATATAAGCGTCTGCTTTAACTCCTAAATATGTCAAGTATTCCGACATGCTATATTCGATAATAAATAAACAGACTTGAGACCACTGTGTTTGGTTGATGTCAAATTGTGATGGGTTCTCGCTTGGGTACATCACCTCATTCAGATCTACCTCTAGGTGTTGATTCGCAATACCGATACATTTATCAATAACAGCCTTAAAAATAGGTTCATTATCATACAGCGCTTTTGCCATATTGATATATTGTGCTCCTTGTCCCGGGAACATAAATACTGTTTTTGCATTGTGCTGCGTATTGACTTGGTTTTCAATGACACTTCCTTTTAAAGCTGCAATCAATCCCTCAACTGTTTGGGCGCAATAGGCACTTCTATGATTGAATTGCTCTTTCTTTTCTTGTAAACTATAGGCAATATCTCGAATAGTAACTGATTGTTGAGTATTTTGTATTCCTGCTAAATAATTTAATAAGGCTGTTTTGTTTTGTTCCAATGATGATCTGCTTTTCGCAGATAGAGGAACGATGTATTTTATCGGAGAATGTTCTTCGACTATTGTTTTTTCTTGCTCTTTTGTTGGAGCAACATAATCTCCAATAATCACATGCGCATTTGTACCTCCAACGCCAAAGGAACTCACTCCTGCTAAACGTTGTTTTTCCTGATTAGGCAACCAGTCGCGGTTTTGTTTAAGAATCTCAAAGTTGGTTTGTTCTAAACCAAGTTCCAGATTAGGGCTCTCAAAATTAACCTGTCCAGGAATAGTATTATTTTGAAGCATTGCACAAACCTTAATTAAACTGGCTGTACCTGCAGCAGAATCTGTATGACCAATATTGGCTTTCACTGCTCCTAATACTGTTTTATGATTCAAGACTCTTTCTTTGTCTTCATTAAAAGCAAATGCTTCACGCAAGGCTTGTACTTCTATAGGATCACCCAAATGAGTGGCAGTACCATGACATTCTACATAATCAATTTCATTAGAACTCACCCCTGCCATGCGTTGCGCATTGATAATACATTCGCTCTGACCAATGATTGAAGGTGCTGTATATCCTGTTTTACGATCTCCATCATTATTAGTAGCATATCCTTTGATAACACCTAAGATTGCATCTCCATCTTTTACTGCATCTTCCAAACGTTTCAATAAAACAACTCCAACTCCAGAGGCGCCAATAGTACCAGAAGCCTTATAATCAAAAGTTCGACAATGACCATCTTTTGAAGAAATCATTCCTTCTTCGTATAAATAACCAATATCGCCTGGTGTACCTAAAGATGCTCCTCCGGCCAAAGCCATATGACAAACACCAAGTTGTAAGTTTTTACAAGCCTCCACAACGGAAACCAATCCAGTGGAACAAGCTGTATTAATGGAATTGGCTGGACCTGTTAAGCCTAAGAAAAATGCCGTTTTGGTTGCCAACGCATCTTTACTATTCGATGCTGAGGCTTCCCACATGTTAATTTGATCGGACATTTCTCCGTTTAGAATATGATCATAGAAATAGTCACTGTTACCACTTCCTGCAAAAACACCAATGTTATGGTTCTTGCGCTGGTGAGAATACCCTGTCGATTCTAATACAAACCAACTGTGTTCAATAAATTTACGGATCTGAGGATTCAATTGTTTCGCCTCATTGGGTGATATACCCCAAAACAAAGGATCAAAGTTGTCTGTTCCTTCTACATCGCCTGATATTGCAACGAAATTAGGTAAATCTAATAAAGACTCCTCTACTCCAAATTCAACACACTCATCTTTACTGTAAAACTTAATTCCTTCCTGTTGATTAGCAATCAAGTGCCATAATTCTGTAGTATTATTTGCTCCACTAAACGCTCCTGAACTACCTATAATGGCTATTTCATGGCTATTGCTGGCAAAGCTATTGCCCTGAAGTTGATACTTAGACAAACTATTTGGGTCAATACTTTGAATTAGCTTTAAAATCGAATTGTGTTTAAATAAATCAGCAATACTGATGTTATTGAATTCATCCAATCGGTTTAATTTTTGTTTCAATTGAAGACTCAAAATGGAATTACCTCCCATCTTGAAAAAGTTCTGATGAATGCTAACCTGATCGCTAGCCAAACCTAAAACTTCAGCATAAATAACACACAGTTTTATTTCTAATTCTGTCTCAGGCTTGACATAATCCTCAATCGCATTAAAATCAGGATCAGGTAAAGCACGTTTGTCCAATTTGCCATTAATGGTTAATGGTAAAGATTCCATCGCAACCAAGGCGGAAGGAACCATATAATCAGGTAAACCCTGAGATAACTTTTCTAAAATGGAAGTCGAATCAAGGTTTGTATCTTGCGTGCCATCCAATACATAATAACCAACTAAGTATTTGGTACTTCCTACTTCTGTTTTTCTTTCTTTGGCCAAAACACATACTTGCTTGATTCCTTTGATTTGTGAAATGGTATGTTCAATCTCGCCTAATTCAATTCGGTAGCCACGGATTTTAACCTGATCATCGTTTCTTCCTAAGTATTCTAAACTACCATCTGACAACCAACGTACCAAATCTCCCGTTTTGTACAATTTGGTATAACCTTTAGCTTTATCAGCTTCGGTAGCAAATGGATTGTAGATAAAACGCTCCGCAGTTAACTCCGGACGATTCAGATAACCACGAGATAAACTCGCTCCACCTATATGCAATTCGCCAATCACTCCTATGGGAACTGGAACATTGTTAGAATCTAAAACATAATTTTTAAAATTAAAATAAGGCTTACCAATACCCTTAGAACCTATTCCTTTTTTATTTATATATGTTGCCCCAACTGTTGCCTCTGTAGGACCATACTCATCAATTGGATTATCAATATACTTTGAAATGTGAGTTAATTGAAATTCTTCTAATTTTTCCCCACCAATAAATGCTTGTTTTATTTTATAATTACTAAAATAATTCAAAGACAAATTGGCTAATAATGAAGGTGTTCCTTTGACAAAATCAATTTTATTATCAACTAAATACTGTGCATATGAATCAACATCTGTTATTGTATCTGAATAAATAAATATCTTTTTACCCGATAACAATGAAGAAATAGTTGTTGTTACGCTCAAATCGAATGCTAAATTTGTTGAAAAATCAACATTCTTTATTTCAGGTAATAAAACCTCTTTTACATTATTTGAATAATTAATAACCGAATGATGTTCGATCATTACTCCCTTAGGTTTACCAGTAGTTCCTGATGTATAAATGATATAGGCCAGATCAGTAGATTGGGCATATTGCCCAAGGTTTGCAGTATCTTCTTTTAGGTATAGTTCTTCTGACAAATCAATAGTAATAACCTTGTCCTGTGGAAGTTTAACCTGGTTGTTTTCTTTTAACTTTCTTTGACTTAAAACAATAGTCGCCTGAGTATCTTCTAATAAATAATCAATCCTATCCTGAGGATAACTTGGGTCGATAGGCACATAAGTTCCGCCAGCTTTTAGTACTGCCAATATCCCAATAATCATTTCCAGACTTCTGTCCATACACAAAACGATGAGAGTATCTGGAGTAAGAACTCTTTTGTTTTTTTCTTCGTATTGTGCTCTAATATGACGCGCTAACTGATTGCTTTTTTCATTAAGTGCATTATAAGTTAACTCCTCTAAACCAGAAACCAATGCAACATTATTAGGAGTCTTTAGTACCTGTTCTTGAAATAATTCCTGAATGGTTTTATCCTTTGGATACGCTTTATCTGTAGCATTCCTATTGTAAATTAGCTCTTGATAATCCTTTGAAGATAGCAAACTAATTTGACTGTACTCTTTATTGAGATCCTTAGTCAACTCATCTAATAGATAAACATAATGATTCCCTAGTTGAATAATACTCTCTTTAGTAAACAAGCTTGTAGCGTAACTAATAATTCCAAAGAGCTCTTCATCACTATCATCAATGAAAATAGATAAATCAAATTTAGATATTTCGTAAGCATCTTTAAGTTCATACGGTTTAAATGGTGTAGTATCATTGTACTCAAAACCCTCTGTACTAGAACCAAAACTCTGTACCCCAAACATTACCTGAAAAATAGAATGCCTAGAAGTATCTCTATCGACTCCCAATTCGGCTATTAACTTTTCAAAAGGCAAATCCTGATGCAATTGAGCATCAATTTGTCCTTGATACACCTGTTCGATTAGTTCTTTAAAATTTTGGGAAGCATCGAGTTGTGTTCTGTTTACTTGTGTATTTACAAAAAAACCTATTAAACCTTCTGTTTGGTTATGGTGACGATTGGCTATTGCGGTACCAATTACAATATCATTTTGTCCGGTATATTTCCCCAAAAGAATATTTACAGCGCTTAAAAGCAAACTATTTAATGTAACTCCTTCTCGTTGTGCTAAATCACGTAATTTTTTACTAAGTTCTTTATTAAATGAAAACTCTTGGATTGCTCCTCTGTAATCTATAACAGAGGGTCTAGCATAATCTGTAGGAAATTCTAAGGCTTGATAACCTGTCAGCTTTTCTTTCCAATATTTTAATTGCTTCGTTAAATAATCTCCTGTTAAATAATCTCGTTGCCACAAAGCATAATCCTTATACTGAAGCTCTAATTCGGGTAATTTAAATGTCGTGTTGTTTTCTAGATATGCATTATAATATGCTAATACTTCTCTTTCAAATACCTCCTTTGACCATCCATCTGAAGCGATATGATGTATGTTGATTAACAATATCGTCTTATTTATTGTAGCATCAGAACCTGAACAGATGCTATAAAAATTAACTCGAATTGGATATTCATTACTTAAATTGAATGGACGATTGATTTCTTCTGTAATTAACAATTCATAATCATCTGTTTCACTCCATGTAATTTCTAGAATAGAAAGAGATTCTTCATGTACTTTCTGAATAGCATATTCATCATTTTCTCCTTGCTCAATAGTACTTCGCAATACCTCATGTCTTGTGACAATTTGTTGCAAAGCATGTTTTAAGCCTTCTTTATTTATTGTAGCATCAAGTTCATATAAAGCAGGTATATGGAAAGCATTAGTCCCTTCTTCAAACTGTTCGATGAACCACAAACGTTCCTGAGCAAAAGAAAGAAGTGCTTCTTGTGTATTGTGCTTAAACATCAGCTTACTTTGGAATTCGGCTTTTGAAAAAATTTCATTAAAAATCAGAAAATCGTATATTTCAGTTTTAAATTCAGTGATTGTATTTTTTAGCTCATTACTTTTAAAATGGTCGGCAACAAACAACCTAATGCTGTTATTTTCAACCCACAGCATTGAGTCATTATTCTTAAAATCATTTATAATTTTTATTATGCTCATCATCTTAATTTTGTTACAATGAAATTTCCCAATCTTCTCCTTCAATACTCTCAAAAGAAAAACTATTCACTAAAATATCTTTTAGGTTATTAATTGTTTTATGTTTAAAAATATCAGCCACTTTCACATTACATCCCAATATCTTACTCATACGATGCGTCGCTTGTAGAGCCAAAATAGAATTACCTCCTATCTTGAAAAAGTCATCAGTAATACCTACTCGGTCCAAACCAAGTAAATCACTCCAAATTTTGCATACTTCTATCTCTTCTTCCGTTACAGGTGCAACATAATCTGAGTCTGAAGAACTAAAATCAGGATCAGCAAACAAACGTTTGTTTAACTTTCCATTTATTGTCAATGGAAAAGATTCCATCTCAACAAAGGCACTCGGTATCATATAATCCGGTAAGATTCCAGATAAAAAACTCTCAATAGCATCAACCGCTAATCCCGTTTCTTCTACATTCAAAACATAATACCCTACAAGGTATTTAGAACTACCATTTTCAGTAACCCTATCTCTTGCCTGAACACTTACTTGTTTAATTCCAGCAATTTGTGATATCGCATGTTCAATCTCACCCAACTCAATACGATACCCTCGAATTTTAACCTGATCGTCATTTCTTCCTAAATATTCTATAGTACCATCTGCCAACCAACGCACCAAATCGCCCGTTTTATACAATTTGGTATAACCTTTAGTTTTATCCTCTTGCGTCGCAAATGGATTATCCACAAATCGTTCGGCAGTTAACTCCGGACGATTTAAATATCCTCTAGATAAACCAATACCTCCTAAGTATAATTCTCCTATCACACCTATAGGAACAGGAGTTTGATTGGGAGAAAGAATATAAACTTGGGTATTTTGAATAGGCTTGCCTATGTAAACATTTTTAGTCGGAGTAGTTTCATAAAATGTGACATCAATTGAAGCTTCTGTAGGACCATAAAGATTATGTAACTTCAATGATTCACCAATAACATTCTTATACGTTTGTTGAACCGTATTATTATTTAAGGCTTCTCCACTACAGAAAATTTGCTTTATTGAAGGACTAAATATATTCTCTTGTTCTAATAAATAATGATTATAGGCTTCTAACATACTTGGAACAAAATGAAGTGTCGTCACTTTCTCTTTTTGAATCAATTGGTGTAAATACTCGCTATCCTTATGACCTTCTGACTTAGCCATCACAATTTTAGCACCATACCAATTAGCCCATAAAAGTTCCCATACAGAAACATCAAATACATAAGGAGTCTTCTGTAAAACAACATCCTCCGAATTTAAGGGATATCTATTTTGCATCCATTCAATTCTATTAACAATACCTGAGTGATTTAACATCGCTCCTTTAGGCTTCCCTGTGGTTCCTGAAGTGTAAATTACATATGCTAAATCATTTGATTGACTCTGTTGTGGAAGATTCGTCTTTGCCTGAGTTCTATACAATTCTTCAGATAAATCGATATAAACAACCTTCTCTTGTGGTAATTTAGGAGAGTTCTCTAGATGTCTTTGGCTCAATATAATCTGTGCTTGAGTATCTTCCAAAACATAATCTATCCTTTCTTGTGGAAGACTTGGGTCAATAGGAACATATGCGCCTCCAGCTTTTAACACTCCCAAAATTCCGATCACCATTTCAAGGCTTCTCTCCAAGCATAAAGCAATTAGCGTGTCGGCTGTAAGTTCTTTTTGCGTTTTTGCCTTATATCGCGCTCGGATGTGGTGCGCCAACTGGTTGCTCTTCTCATTAAGCTGACCGTAAGTTAATGACTCGCCTTCATAAACCAAGGCAATATTGTTAGGCGTTTTTTCAACTTGATCCTCAAACAACTCCTGAATGGTTTTATCCTTAGAATAGGCTTTATCAGTAGCATTCCAGTCGTGAATAATTTGTTGATAGTCTTCAGAATTCAACAAACTAATTTCATTATGAAACTTACTTGAATTTTGAGTGAGTTCATTTAAAAGATAAACATAATGATTGCTCAATCGAGCAATACTCTCTTTTGTAAATAAACTTGTAGCATAACTAATCTCTCCTAAAAGTTCTTCCTGACTGTCGTCTATAAAAATAGATAAATCATATTTAGCTACTTCATAAACATCTTCAAAGTCATACGGTCTAAAAGGAGTAGCATCGTTATACTCGAAACCATCGTTACTAGAACCAAAACTCTGCACTCCAAACATTACCTGAAAAATAGAATGTCTAGAAGTATCTCTATCGACTCCTAATTCATCTATTAACTTTTCGAAAGGTAAATCCTGATGCATTTGAGCATTAATCTGATCATTATGAACTTCTTGGATTAAATCTTCAAAACTTTGCGAACCATTCAAAATAGTTCTATTTGCCTGCATATTAACAAAAAAGCCAATCAAACTCTCTGTTTGTCTG
>NZ_JAOZEV010000026.1 GCF_025847275.1 Flavobacterium frigoritolerans | reverse complement strand
TATAATCGCGAAATTGAAATGTACACAAATATAAATTGAAATGTTCATTTTTTTGAACTACATCAAGTTTTTTATACATTTGGTTGCTATATAAATCACACAAAATGGAAGATATTCAAGACAACTTGCCTACGTTAGGAAAAAGGTATTACATGTCACATTCAGAGTATTCATATTCTGATAAAAACCCTATATTAACTGCAATGCCTTCATTAAAATACGAATCTTTTCAAATATCAATGCTTGTATGCGCCTCTGACATGGAAAAAGCAAAAACAGCAGTCAAAAAAGTTTTGGAAAGGGATGGAATGAACATTGTAACTAAATGCCGTATTGATTACTTGATAGTAGGTGATTAAAAAAACACTGCTTAAATCGAGTTTAAACACCATTTAAAAAACAAAAAAACCTCTAATTTTAGAGGTTTTTTTATACCTGAAAATTAGATTAATAAACTATTAATCACTATATTTATAGTGTTATTGAAATTAATAATTATTCAACATTTAGATTGAATTTGACATTATTTCCATTTAACAATTCTTTCGTAATGTCGATATTATTATCATACACGTGCACATTTCCTAAAAACAATGTGATGCTCTTTAACTGGATGTCAATTTTCTTCGAAATAAGATACAAATGGTAGATATCCGAGGGTAAGCCTAGATTAGCGTCAGAACTACGCTGATATGCGCTAATTATCAGTTTACCCTTTTCGATTTGAAATTGGATTAAACTTAAACAGGGCTGTTGGTTACTTTCAGTATCATTTGAGCCAAGAAATAATACATAGTTCTTTGAGGTTCTTTTCTCCTGGTTAATCTTCTCTATTAGCTTTGGTAGCTTCTCCAAATATGTCGGGTAACTATTTACTAAAATAGGACCACAATAATCCCACCAACTTACTCCGATTTCTCTATACGCTTCAGTTGACCTTTCACCAGCCATAAACAATGTTAATTCATCCTTTAGTTTCTTTTTTGCAACTGAATGCCCCTCAAAAAGGTCTAATAGGTCAATTGGTTTTAGTTTTAAAACTTGATTGTGCAAGAATGTTATTGCACCTTTTTTATTCTCCTGGCGCTTGCCTTTCGTTATAATCTTATTTAGTGTTTGATGGTACTTATTCATTTATAATTCTATTCTTTTTTTGATTGATGATTGATGATTGTGTATATTTGCAACTCTGACACTATAATAAAAAACGCATTACACTAAACCAGAAGACTTTTGTCCTCCGATTCCGTGTAATGCGTGAGTTTTTTAAATTAGTGTCAGAAGCTATTTAAAATCGGAGGGCTTTTTTTATTTCCTACCTCCTTAGGAACTACTCTCTTGCTTTATCTTGAATTTTATACATTAAAGCAATTACTTTCGGCAATGTCCAGCCAACACCCAGAGAGAAAAACATTGTGATATCTACTCCGAAATACTCTACTGAAAATCTTAATGCTAAGAAAATCGCCAAAAGAGAAAATACAATTTCGACTAAGTTATCTTGTGTAAAAAATCCCCATGAAAACTGATAAGGTGTATTGTTTGAAGTTTTATCACGTTTGGCAATTTTGCCTTTGTAGTAAAATGCCAATCCAATTAAAGCAAATAATAGTCCTGCTAAGTAAGTTGGCACATCTGTTGTGCCTAAAATAAGATTTAAAAATTTGTCCATTTTATTATTTTTTTTAAATTAAAGTACTTTTGTATTATTCGTAAATCTCTATCTTTATATGTACTCCATATACTTCTATAGCAGGATCCCCTCCTCCATTAACTACATTAGCCATTGTATTTGTATTAACAAAAATTTTATTAGGTCCAAATGTAGATACTCTTACAATCTCTCCAATATTTGTGTTTCCAACAATGAAAATTGGGTATTTACGAGCATTTTCATCAAATAAATCTAAAGAAAAAGTGCCTACATATTGTCCTGGGCTTTCTAGCGCTTCCCAAGTTATAGTAGCTCCTGTATCATTATATATTACTTGTGTAGTAGGTATAGGCTTGAAATTTTTAGTAAAATAGCATGCAAAAGTTTTATGAGTTGGTTCATTCCCTATAGGGATATCACCAGTTCCTAACAATGAGTTCCCATTGATGGTTTTTATGTTGACATTGTCAGCAAGCATTGGTTGTTTACTATCAATTTGAGTTTGTAACCATGAAACATCTGGAATTTCTGGTTTATTCAAAATTTCGGAAATACCACCTTTTGCATTCCAGTCAGCGTTAACTTGTTCTGCACCTCCAAATTCACTTCTTGGAACGAACTTTATAATTTTATCAGTACCACGCACTAAAACACTGTCTGATTTTAAAGCACTAGCGGGTACATTGTCTAATTCTAATGGTTTGCTAAACCAGGTTGTTGATTGTGCTGATACATTAATTGTAACTATCAGGACTAAAAATAAGAGTAATTTTTTCATAAATTATTTATTGTCTTTAAGGATTATTTGAGGAGTTAATGTTAAGGTTGTTTTTCCAATCATAAACACTCCATCGTTTAGACTGATAATTACTTTTGAATTGGGATTACAGGAATCAGTGATTGTGACACTGCTGTTTTGAACTTGTTTTTTTAGCTCAGAGATTTCGATCTCTAAATCTTTAATTCTTTTTTTTAGTTTCATATATTTAGTTGATTAGTATTAAACGTAAGAAGATTTCAATTGATCGTTTGCACCGTTCCAATTACCACTGATAAAAGAATCTTCAACTAATCCCATGCAATAATCTCCTGGTTCTTTTTCGGCTTCATTCTCGTTTGGTGCGACTTTAAAAATCAGTAACCCTCCAATTGGAATTATCCTAGCTTTTAAAATTAAGTTCGGGTGTGCATTTGGATCACTTTTATGTGCATTAAATTGGTCGTTTTCTGTTTTCGCATTTAAAACAGTTGTAAGATTGTTTATACTGCTCTGTGGAATCATCTCGTCTTTATGCCAAAATGAAGTCCACGAAGCCCAAAATTGTGCTTGTGTAGGTTTCAAACCAGTTTTAAACCAACTTAAGATTGTGTTTATGTTTGTTGCCATGTTTATCCTATATATTCTATGAATAATACTACTCTGTAAGGGTTAAGCAATGAAAAGGCTTGATTTGATCCTACATTCTCTGATATTCTATTTTTATAATATAAATACCTGTTATTATTATCGGCAGATGCTGTGGCGTAATAAGTTCTTCCAGTATCTTCACGGCCAGATATATAATTATTTGATATCTCGTCGCTTAAAAAATATGAATCTTTATAGCTAAAATTGTGTTCTGGTAATTCAGCGATTTCAAGGTTTTTGTTTTTATTTCCGCCCATTTTACCCATATTACTGAACTCAGGTTGAGAAGCATCAAAACCAACAGGAATGCGTCCACGCCAATTAACAACTTCTGCCCATCCAGTAGGTATTTGGTTTGCAGGTTTATTCCAAAGAACCATACCACCCCCAGCTTGAAAAACAGCATTTTTCTTTTCGAGTACTTCTATTCGAGTTAATAAATCCCCACCAGCAGATGTCTTATCTTGTTTTTTGTCTAATGCATCTTGAATGTCTTTTGTTTGTATAGGGCGTTTAAATAAACTCCAAGGCCATGAAATATCGGCAGTTCCAAAAGTCACATGACGTTTGATGTAGACAACTTTATCGGGACCCGTTTCAAAAGGTCGTGTTACTGGGGTTTCTACAATGATAACTGTCGAGGTAGGTGTTACAGCAGCGGATACAAATTCTAGTAGTTCACCATTAATGAAAACAAAACCGTTTTGTATAGTAGTTCCTGACTGAACACAGCCCGAAATTATAGTGAAGTCACCAGCAATACTCCCTAATGAGTTAAAGATTTCATAAGCAGTTTGAAGCTCTTGAAGCCTTTCGGTGTTTAACGGGTAGCCGTTTGTTTGATTGAAATAAGATCTATTCATCGATTAATATTTTATAACGTTTACCGCCAGCTTTGTAAAATTTTATGTGTGCGTCTAACCCGAAAAAAGAATCTCTATATACTTCTGCAGGAACCCAAACAATAAAATCAAAGCCAGTATCAGCAGTTTCGGATTCTGTTCGTAGCCAAAAGATTTTATTTTCACTTTCTGTAAATATTCGAGTTATTTTGTCTTCAACTTCCGTATAGATGTAAGTTGTATTATTCAAGTTACCTTCTCCAATTCGAATTCTTCTAGAGACAGTGTCAAAATCATCATTAAGTGATTTTCGTAAATAACAGATTTGGCCAGAGTGTTCAATTTTATAAATGTTTTTCAATCGCCAATCATGCCAAATTGTATAGCAAGAACCTATTGGTTTTAACAATACCTGAACAAATGATACCATAATCCCTTTTCTCAAGAATGTAGGTAACATTAAAATTCCAAGTTGGTTATAGTTTATCTTATACCACATAATAGGTAATTTTACTAAAATCCTCTATAAAAAAATACCCGCTTTCCGGCACTTTTGCTATTGAAATTGGCTGAGGAGAATCATAATCATCATTGTCAGGATTAATCCAGGCACTTTGTGCGCTTATGATTGTAGCATCTAAAACTCCTGGTACTTTTTGAATCTTATCTACCAATGCAGATAATCGCAACTCCCCATCAAATGGGAGTTCTTTCATGTATTCCAAAATAGCGTCTGTTACAGGGTAATTGGCATTTAAAATACTCATTCCTTTGTCGTTTAATACCAATGCATCACGTTTAATCAACATCTCTAAAAACAACTTATCGGGCTTGTAATTGATTACTGTAATCTTTACTCCTGCCCATTTAACCTCTTTCATATACGAAAATTCAAAAGCTTCTTTTTGAGCTGGAGCAATTGGGGAAAGTTTATTTTCAGTCTCACCAGCAATTTTAATAATAACACGGCTTTCGAGTTCTGATTCTCCAACAGCCGCGTATTTAATAATTTTTGAGTTTTCTATTTGGTCAGGTGTAGCGTTTGCATTGTCAAAATAATCGTGATCTGGCACTAAGTCAAAACCGTACTGGAATTTTAATGCCATAGTACGGTACCAAGGCAATGTACCTGATTTTTGATTTGCCAACTTTTCGTCAACCTCTTGCTTATGAAAGTCATATATGACTTCCAATGTCCAACAACTGAATGCAACAATCTCAAACCAAATGTTTTCAATTGAAACTTTTGAAAACACCTCTTCAAAATCAGCATTTAATTCAAATCCATACTTAGTTGCCAAAACAGCATTGCTCATAAATGCGGTTGTAATCTCTTTTTTAACTTCTGTTTGTTTTCTTGCCATTATCTTATAATAAAGGTGTTTTCTATTATCATTGCGCCAATACCATCATCAGGAATGATAATTGATAAATCATTTTCACTTAATGCCGTAGCTGGTTCAATTATATGTCTTTGGTAATAATTGGCAATTGGTACATCATGAATTGCAATATTGTACTTTTCGCCGATTACAGGAATATTAGTAATAGAGATATTAGGGTTTATTTCAAAAATGGCTTCCAACGAACCGCCTTGTATGGCTAGGTCTAAAAAACTTTGTCCCTCTAACGCAAGAATTTCCATGATAAGATTAAGATTAAAATAACTGTCAATAATTTGCCAACGATAATCCAAAAGGATTGCCATTTACTGAGTTCAATGACTTTGGTCTGAGTATTATCTTTTAATAAATTTGATAACCTGTTAATCTCAATGTTTTTACTCAGGATTAACTTTTCAATACTATCACAGCTTACAATTAGAGTGTAGCCATTGCCTTTGGGTTCTATTTTTACCTTCGCTCTGCCTTTAGAAAAACTTTGGTTAGTCAATTGGTCGCATGGAATTTTAACCGAAATAACATCTCCTGGAATGCGAAGCGTATCAATTTTAACACGTTCAACATAACTAATGCTATCTTTTTGTTTTTCAATTACCTGTTGTGTGTTTTTTACGCTTCTACATCCCAATAAAAGGAAAAGAACTACTAATGCTAAAATGCTATTTTTCATTGTTGATTTCATTATTAATTTCGTTAGCCAAATCGGCATCAAATTTTTGCAAGGCTTTAGTCAATTTCGCTATTGCGGTATGCAAACGGCTGTTTTCTTTACGAATAAGTGACATGTCTTCTCGAAGTTCTTTTGTCTCTTTTTGCAAATCATCAGCCGTTTTTTGCCAAATCTCAATTGCGGTTTTTACTGACGTTAATTCCTTGCTTTCATTTTCTATTTTATTTTTTCGATAATTAATGATGTACATGATTATCATTGTTACAATTGCTGTAATAGCTTCGGTTAAAATTCCATCCATCACATTAAGTCATTTCAAAATGATTCGCATCCCAACCCCAATCGTAGCCAGCCACATTACTAGGATGGAGCGATTTCCATTTAACGGCTAATGCTTTATAGGGTTCTTGGGTAGTTTGGTAGACCCCTTTTAAAAATAAGTTCAAGTCACCCGCCAAACGGTCTTGGTGCTTACTTCTTTTTGCTTTTGTTGTTCCTTTTTTTACATTTAGAGCATGCTGCTCATCAGTTCGGAACAGCTCACCTGCGGTTACTTCATATCCGTTTTCGGATGCCCAAATAATTAGTAAGGCGAAGTTTTTTAAGAATACTACTTGTTTTTCACGTAATGTCATTTTTTTGCATAATATTAAAATGAGTACTATCGACCGACACTATAACATCGGCCGTAACCCCATCAGTTTTTAATTCTTTTTGAAGCTCTGTTTTAAATTTTTGTTTGTTGGTAATTACGGTGTCTCTCATGTAATTTTCGATACCAAATCCTAATGTAGGATTGGCTTTGAATTCTCCTTTCTGAGCGATTGTAATCAAATGGCATCTTTGATAATCAATATTATCTAGGAATATACCACTGACTATTTTTCCTGATGCATCTTTTTTGACTTCAATCTTTAAATCAAAATCCTGATTGATAACAATTCCTTCCATGTTAAATAATGGTTCCGTTAGTAGTGGTTTTTCCAGTTTGTGCCGCTGCGGTTCCAGTGGTGCTCACACTCTGTCCCGCCACTACTTCTGCTGTTTTTACAAAGTCGAAAATAACTCCTGACAACTCTTCGGCTAAGGTTTCGACTGAGTTTTGTTGATTGTCATTAGTTGTCATTTTTTGAAAAATAGCCAATAGATTATTTTTTAAGATAGATTTGCTTAATGCCATTATTTGAATATTTTTTTAAAATCGTTTTCAACGGCTTTTAATTTCATAACCGTCGCAGAACTCACCGTTCCAGCTCCTGCAGGTGTATTGATAATTGCATTATTGATTTCTTCAATAAACTTGGAGAAAGTTTCAATTAGTGAAACTCCTCCGCATTTTATTTTGATGTGCTCTACTTCCGAGCACCTTAAAACAACAGCTTGAGTTTTTAAACCGTCCACAATGCCAACGAGGACAAAAGACCCTTCTTTTGGAAAGACTGTGAACTGATTTTCAATAGTATCATCAATAGCATCAAGGCGAACATCTGTCAAATCAGGCGATCCTTCACGTTTTACAGTACAGGTTGTTTCGTTAATATCAACTGCCATTCCAGTTATAACCTGATTGAATTGGTTACCCTTAATCTGCCTTTTTATAACACGGGTAAATAACTCATCAACATCAGACATTTTCCAATTTTTAAGGATTAATAAACTTTATAGCTCAAGCTATTTTTTCTACTGAAGCCATTATCGTTATAGGCCACTTCAACGGTTTCTATCATATAAGTTCCTTCACGTTCTGGGTTTTGTTCGTCAATTATTTTCAAACAATCTCCTGCTTTAGTCAAGGGGTTACCATATCCTGTGATTGAACCTGTATAACCATCGAAAACAGCTTTAGCCAACACGGCTTCCGCTTTTTCTTTAAGTTCTTTTTCCGAAAAATCTCCTGCAAAATTTAAAGTTTTCTCACTTGCATTGGGAAGTTTTGACCCCACGGTGACCGTTTTCTTTTTACCGTTTGGGAGATTGGCCACAGCCTTAAATCGCACCTGCATATCTTCCTTACGTTTGTACTTTAAATCATTTGTCTTGACATACTTTCGGATGATGTATTCATGTACTTTGCTTGTATCTGCAAAATCATACGCCAAACCAACTTTTAAGGTATTTCCGTTTATCCTACTATACAAACCATGATCGCTTTGCAAATCCTGAATCACTTGATAAGAACTGGCATTATCAATTTCGAACTTACCTAAATTTACGTCTGGACAATCTATAGTAAGACCCGAAAACAACTCCTGCAGTACTTGTTTTAAATTGGCTTTTGGGTAGTTCTTTACCCAATTATTCTGTTTGTAAGGCCACATCTTGTCATCCAAGTGGAGTATTAAAGGTGCGTCTGCTTCAATCTCACTCAAAAAGCCTTCAAACTCTACATTATAGTTATCATTGTAGCCTAATTCTACCTTTACTGGGTCGCCAACTTTCAGGAGTTCTAAAATAGGTTGTTGGCCAATTTTCCCATAAGCCTTTGGAACAATAAGCTTTGCTGTACTGCTCAGCTCTTGTACCGTTTGGGTAACTTCAAAACTGGTCATGTTGTTTAACTGAACATTTCCAATTGTAGTTTTTGAATTCATATTCAAATACAGCATAACATTTGCATTTAAGGTGGTTGATGCCTGTATTAAAGTGGTTGCTAACAACCCCAGACTTATTAAAATGAGTTTTTTCATTATTTATTTTTGGTTTAAAAGTTGGTATTCTAAATCTTTAATGGCTCGCATCTTGAAATTGTAAGCAATAGTATCTTCAAAACCTTCTACAAAGTCAATTTGTATGTCCTGTATATACACAGCGGTAATTTCCAAGGCATCAAAAATTTCACTCGAAACATTCCAAATACCGTTATGCTTAAAAATTTGATTTAGCTGTTTGAGTTTGTCAGCAGGGAAACTATGGTTTTCCATATCTATAAGTAACCCTTTCCAATCAATGTCATAAGGTGCAGTGTTATATCGCTCTACAACTTCTATATCATCTACATTATCGATACTAGTGACAATCAATTTTTTTTGTCGACTGAAACCGAGCATTGGAGGAGTAGCAAATACCGTATTGTATTCTTCAGCTATTTGCCGAAAGGCAAAATCAAACTCTATTTTGTCCCTGTACAATTTCACTTCGTCAAATTTGGTTTTATTATCCAGAAGAAATACTTGTACGTTTTGCGGTTGTTGTACCTCTTCTGTAAAACCGTTATCGGTTAGAGTGGTACTCATATTTGCAGCCACAAAACCGAATGCACTTTTATACCTATCACCTAAATTTCCTTTCATTTTTATATTGATTTTAGCATCCCTTGCTCTGACAGAAATTTTAATTCTTTTATTCTCCTTGCAAACTCATAATCATCCAAGGAATCAGGATTCTCTTTGAAATAAAACCGAATCATTGCATCGTTTTGAAAGCACATTTCCAGTATGTCAATATCTTCTGACTGCGCAATTAGTGGAATATCCTCTAATTGCGTTAAACATTTTTTATGACACCTTTTCTAACAACAATTAGTTCGGATAGTGTTGCCATAACTCCTGTAAACAATTCATCATTTGCCAATACTTCATCTTTGTGGGACAAGAGGCAATTTTTAACCAAAATATCATCTGCTTTTTTAGGGTCAGCATCCATCCATCTTCTAAATTGTCCTAAAACGGTTCTCGACGGCACACAAACCAAAAAGGTTCTTGTTGTTCCATAATCATCAACTGGTACTTCCGCTAATTTTACATCAAGCCCTTTTGCTTTTCCTGCATTAATCATTTCTTGAGTAATGCCTTCAGGTAGTTTTGTATCTTTCATTTTTAAATATTGTATTTGATTTCCGTTGGAAATAATTCGTATTCTTTTTCGATTTCTCCGTCATTGGTAACGGTTCTTCCGTTACCTTTAAATTTTGCCGTGATTATATCTTTTATTAAAACGTTCTCTGTGTTAAAAAAAGTAACAATGATTGGAAACGGTCTTATCAAAGCGATATCACCGTCAGGGGCTGCTTTCTCAATAATGGCTATGGTATCAAGGGGAAGTGTGATTTTTGCATCCATTTCCTTAGCTCCCATGCGCCAACCTCTAGCATCCCTTCGCAAACCTCGTTGGTATTCATGTGCATAATTTGAATTATACTCGATGGCTGACGGGTTGATATCATGAATCCCCATAAGGGTTACCGTAACATCACCAGACGAGTACACTTCATGCATTCTTTTTACTGTTGCCATTATAAACTGGTTTTAAGATTTATGTTTCCCACCAGTTCGTCAATTGTTCCAGTTGGAACTACTGTGAACTGAACATTTAGTATTTTAGTTCCTAATAAATCACTAAGAGGATCTACATTGGTTTTGCCTTCACTAATAAGTCCTGCAGACGCAAACTTTTTAAAAACAGCATCACCAATGGCGTTATAGTATTCAACCATGTCAATTGGCATTAACCCACCTATTAATGGTACTGGTTTTTTAATCTCTGGCAAATACACCTGACGTAAGGCTCTTACACTCTCATCAAGTGTATGTGAGTAATAGATTGTATGTTGGTTCATGTTGCCTTGTACATCAATTATAATTGGTGCAATTGTAGCACCATCATTAAACCAGTAACCTGCTTTCCCTTGGTACTTAACAGGAATGATATATCCTTTGTCATTTAAAGTTTCAAGGGATTCGAAAACCTCGGTATATTTTTTATGATTCGACAAACCGCCAACCCTCCAAGTTCCCAAGGATACATTTTGAATATTTTTTGTTTCAACTTCTCCAGGGTTTCTATTCCAAGCGTGTGAAGCAACAACTCCTAAAAATGTACCTACATCTGCATATTTTTGTGCATTTCCTCTAAATGTTTCAGCATGTTCCCAGTCCTGAGCGATAACCATACTTACCTTAGTTGCCGAAACTTTGACAGGTTGCGCCCCAACTATGACTTGAAAGTCACGTAAATCAGCCAAATTGCTTAATGTGTCCGAAATACCGAAACCTTCTACGATAGTGTGCAAAGGCATATCATTTGTAGCAGCCCATTGCGCTAACTTTTGTAACTCGGTAATACACTCACTTACTCCAGTTGGAATGCCGTCAATCAAAGTAATCGGAGCCGTAGAATTAGAAAAGAAACCCAAATCTGATATCATTCCGTCAGCATTTACAATCAGATTTTTAGCATCTGTTACCATGTCTTTTAATGCAATAGTATCAGCCACTAACATGATGTTTAATTTTCTTCCTGGTCTAGCATTTCGGTAAAACTCCGAAATATGACGGTGTACATGAACATTGTTTGCATCATCATATTCAGCAGTAATCCCGAGGCTTTCCGCATCTTGGATACGGCGTAATATGTACGCCACACCTAAGTCAAGTTTTCCTGCGATGGCAATTCCGTTTCCAATAAGTCCAAACTCCCGGGCATCGCCCAATTGGTTTACTCCGATATTACCTTCGCTTATATTTACACCTCTTAAACTCATTTTAAACTGTTTTTAAAGATTCTTTAAATTGGGTCAAAGCCTCAATGAATGTTTCCGCTTTTTTGTCAGTGGTTTTTATTTCAAAGGCTTTTATCAAAGAGGCCATTACCTGATAGTTCTCTTTTGTCAGTTCTGTATCTTCCAAAAGTTTCAAGTCTTCCTCTGATAATTCTTTTTTTGAAGTTTCATCTCCTTTTGTGTTTTTCACAAATTCAGCATCTTCATCACTTTTCTTTGCTAAATCTTCGCTAGAGAATAATTCTCCCTCAGAATTGACCCAAATTCCTTTAAGCGTTTTGCCTGCCAAATATTCTTTGGCTACAGCTATTTGTTTTTCTTTTACCATGTTTCTAAGATTAAGCTACATCAGACATAATTGCCCCCATTGCTTTTGTCTTTTTAGGCATAGCAATAAATCGATGTGTAAAGTTGATTTTGTTTCTCTGAAAATCTGTATCATTCTCTGCTTTTGAATAGTACATTTTTGTTGATCCTGTACATTTAAAAACATAAGGTTTGTGATACGCAACTGATGCATGGAAGTTGGTTGCTGTTGGTAATGAACCTAGCGAACCTTTTCCACCTGTGCTAGTAAATACAGGACAAGAAATGTGCTCATAAATGGTAAAACCGTACATGTTAGCAATCACACCAGTCGTATAATTGTAGTATTGTTTTTCGAATTTTTGATCGTTTGCAAGCAAATCATTAACGTGGTCTGTACATAATACTAAAATTACATCAGAGGCTATCCCCATATCGTTGTATGCTTTTTTAAGTGATACAACATCCTTAGGAAGTAACGTTTTTCTTCCGTTAACTACTGGTCCTGTTGTTTTAATGACTGGTGTATCCGCAGTAGAAGTTGCAGGTGCTAAAGAGTGCAATGCTTTGGCAAATTTTGATTTCGCAATAGATGACCCATGACGCTCCTTAACGCTTGCTATTTTATCGTATGATAATGCGTGCAACTCATCATCTGTGATAGGTGTTGTTTTAGTTGAGAATTTATCCAACTTGATCGGGATGTCATCATCATCAAGTGCTTGAATTGGAATTGGATAAGTGGTATTGTTAATTAACACGTCTGGCTCCACACCAATATCCACTAAGTGAATCACATCGTTTTCCGCATATTGCGAGCTATCAGGGATGGTTTCTAAAAATGTTCCTGATTCTGCTGTACTGATTGTTTTTACAAGTTCTCCTGTCCAGACTTCTTTATAAACTCCTGCCATTATTTTTCTGTTTTTATATTTGTGATTTTATTATTTAATCTCTGTACCCCATTTTGCTTTGTATAAGGCTGCGAAAACTTCAGGCTTATTTTCTTCGATTGATTCCAATGCACCTGATTGTGCTGCCAGTTCATCCCAAGATTTAGCTGAAATATCAAAAGCTCCATTAGCTGTAGCAACACTAGCAACAGCGGTATTTCCTGTAGTAGTACTTTTAATCATCAAATCCAATCTTGCGTTTGGAGCTACAAGTTTCTTTCCTGCAGGTAACATGGCTTTCATTTTGTCAATGCCTAAGGCTTTACCAACCTCTTTGTAAGTCACTTTTTGCTCAGCAGTAATTTGTTCTGCAGTAGCGGCCTCTTCTAACAAATCATCGATAGCCTTTTCTTTATCGTCTTCGGCTTTTTTCTGCAAATCAAGAATTGTGGCATCCTGAGTTGTTCTTTGCTTTTTAATTGCTTCGATAATTTCCTGTTCGGTCGAAGCTTCGTTTACGCCTTCCAATTTTAAAGAGGCGATCAAGTCTTTTTTCATATCTGTTTTTTTTAAATTAGGTGCAGGGACATTCAATCTTGCAGTAAACTTTTCGAAGATGCCTTTTGTATTAGCCAGTACTTCTACCTTAGAAATAGGCTGTCTACCAGTAACAATAATTTCATCGATTAACCCAGCTTCCAAAGCTTCGGTGGCATCCATCCAATTATCTTTTCCGTTAAGCCATAATGCATTGACTTCGTCAATTGTTTTACCTGACTTTTCCGAGTAACGTTTCCCCATTGTACCACTCATAGAGGTAAGTACTTTGGCTGTTTCTTGCAGTTCTTCGGCATCACCTTCGACAGCACAAGTAGGACGATGCAGCATGATAAAGGAGTCATCGTTCATTCGTACTTTATCGGCGGCCATCATCATTACTGTTGCCATACTAGCAGCTATTCCAGTAATATCAAGATGCTTTTTAACTCCAGCATTTATAAGAGTGTTATAAATAAGATTGCCTTCGATAACTGACCCGCCAAAACAGTGAACATCAATAAATAGAATACTCTTTTTCTCCTTGGCCAATGCGATTGCTTTGATGAAATCATTGTTGGAAATATCATAGGGATAGATATCCCCGTGTGCTTTTACTTCTACTTGGTTTTTAATGAATTGAAATTGCATGTTTGTCTTATTTGAGTGGCAAACCTACAAGCGTAATTTTGGAATCTCAAAATCCTGTGTCACAGTGTCATAAGTAATTTTTGATAGGTGTTTTTAATGGCATTTTTGCATCATGAAAAAGATTGAATTAGTAGAAAAAAGTGCAGAAATCAACATTGCGGAAATGCTCTATATAGAGAAAAATTTCACTATTAAGGCTATTGCTGAGAAGTTGGGAAAGCACCCGAAAACCATTGCAAGTTGGAGGGATAAATACAACTGGGAAGAAGCGAAAGAACTACTTCAGGGAAGTCCTTTAGAACTCAATAAATTATTGTTAAGAGAAGCCATTAATATTAGTAAAGGAGGAGTTGCTTCTTTTGATTCTGTGGCATTGGGTAGAGTAATGAAAGCCTTTGATTATATGGCTAAAAAAACCAACCCGACGGTGGTTATGGATGTCTTAATGGAACTAGACACTTTTCATTCACAGATTGACGCTAAAGAAGCAGCCAAACAAACGGCAATACACAAGCAATTTTTGTTGCATAAAATTCAAATGCAAGGATAATGGCAATAGTGAATTACGAAAAGTTAACAAGGATATACGAAGCGCATGCCAAGAGAATTGACAAAGCGACTACTATCAACATACACGAATCTTTGGCTGATAAAACAGCCCGAATAGGCAAACTGGAAAAAAATTACATCGAGTGGTTTGAATATTATTTTGTGGATTATGCTACTTGTAAATCGGCTCCCTTTCATGTCAAAATATCGAACATCATTATAAAAAACAAGGTATGTAAACTTCTTAATGATGCCTTCAGAGGTTCGGCTAAATCGGTACATACAATGTTAGGTGTACCTCTTTATTTAGCTTATGTGAAAAAGGAGCTGAACTTTATGTTGCTTATTGGTGAAAATGAAGAAAAAGCAAAACGTTTAATTTCTGACATACAAGCCAATTTGAAACATAACAATCGTTTCATTAATGACTATGGCGAACAGTTTAATCAAGGAGATTGGGCTGAGGGGAATTTCACAACTAAAGACGGAATACACTTTCACGCTTTAGGTTTTGGACAAGACCCAAGGGGATTAAGATTTGGGGAGTTTAGACCTGATTATATTGGTTGTGATGATATTGATACCCTGAAACGTTGCAACAACGACCGATTAATTCGTGAAGCAATAGATTATATCACTGGGACATTGTGGGGATGTTTTGATAAAGGAAGGGAACGCTTTGTTTTCAATAATAATTTAATCCATAAAAATTCAATTCTGGCCAAGCTTATCGAGCTTGCTAAAATTGCGAATGTCGAAAGTAAAAAGCAGGGGTTTGCCAATCCATACCATCACATCAAGACCAAGGCAGTTCTTGACGATAATTTCACACCTAGTTGGCCAGCTAAATACACCGCTTTATACTGGAGGGAAAAACGTCTTGCAACTCCTTACCGAAGTTGGATGCGCGAATATATGTGTACACCTCTTATGGATGGTGCTGTTTTCAAACCTGAATGGATGCAGCACTGTAAAATGCTTTCCCTGGATAAATACGATGCATTGGAATTGTATGGAGATTTAAGCTACAAGGATAAAGGAGATTATAAAGCCATGTTTTTGATGGGGAAAATAAAACGTGATTTTCATGTCATCTTTTCATTTTGCCGTCAGACTTCACGGCAAGTATGTGCTTCGTGGCTGTACGATTTATATGAAAAACACAAACTCCAACGATACCCGATTGTCTATAAAATCGAAGGTCTTTTTGCAATGGATGAGTTTGTTAGTGATTTTGATACAGAAGGAGATTATCGAGGATACTATATCCCTGTTATAGCTGATAAAAGACCCAAAGAAGGGAAATATGAACGTATTGAAGCTGGGTCAGGACACTTTGAGAGATTAAGGGTGTACTGGAATGAAGAGGAAAAAGACACTTTAGACCAAACCACTGCAATAGACCAGCATTTAACATTTGAAAAAGGTAGTGGAGCTAATGATGATGCACCCGATGCAGTTCAAGCAGACATTGCAGATTTGAACAAAGCCACTTTCGTCAGCAGTTTTGAAATACAAACAGCTTCAAGAACTAGTTACAAAAAAAGAGATTTTTAATAAACGATACACCAAAATCCATGAGATATATTAAAGAGACTGATTACGAAATGTTAATCAAAAACGAGATCATTCGTTTGTTGACTGCAACTGATTTTTACAATTCGACAAAATTGAAACGTGCTGAACAAACAGCCATTGACCAGATGCGTCAATACATTGGCAAACGCTACGATTTGGTAGCCTTTTTTAATGCTATTACCCGAGATGAATTCATCATTACTCTTTTAATAGATGTCGCCTTATACCATTTGTACTCCCAAACAGGAATGAAAGATATTCCTAAACATAGGGATGACCGCTATCAGGATGCATTGGACTGGTTAAAAGAAGTAGGAAAAGGAGCTATCCCCGCTGACCTTCCTGAACTAAAAGACGATACGGGAGAAACCTTTTCTGAAGTAAAAATTTGGAGCGCACGACCTCCTGAAAATCATAAGTGGTAATTTTTAAAATAGATTTAAAATGAATTTAAAGAAAAGAAGATATTCTCCAGTGCAGGCGGTTCAGGCAAAAAGCGCAGTTAAGAAAACGGACGAAAGTATCATTAAAGCTATTGTGGCCGAGTTTCAGGATAGAACCCGTAAAGACATACAAAAATGGCGTCAAGCCATGACAGCTGCAGAACATCCAACAGAACCTCGTTGGGCATTGATGCAAGATTTAATAGATGATATGATTATTGACGGACATGTGGAATCTGTTTTACTCATTCGTGATTCTGCAACTTTAAATCATCGCTTTTATGTAGCGGATATTGCTACTGGTGACCAATTGGACGAACAAAATTTATTGCTCAACAAACAATGGTTCTACCAATTTTTAGAAGCATGTTTGGATGCACTTGTTCATAAATACAATGTTGTACAACTGATTACTGAAGTTGATGCAATTACGAAAGAGGACAAAATAAAAGTCAAACCAGTAAAATTTCGTAATGTTTCCATAGCTGACCAACGTATGTATTTGGAAGCGTATGGAGATAAGTATGTCAATTATATAGAGGCTCCCAATGTAATTGAGATTAACCATAGAAGTAAGTTTGGAATTATCAATAGTATTATTCCAAATATTATCTGGAAGCGCAACGCTATGCAGGCATGGGCTGAATTTTCTGAAAAATTCGGAATGCCTCTTATTACGGCCACAACAGCCAATCGAAATGATATTAAAAGAATCGAAAGTATGCTCCGTCAATTGGGAGAAGCGGCACAAGCAGTTATGCCTCATGGGACTGACATTAAAATTCACGATTTAGCCAATGCAGGTAACCCTGTCAATACCTATGAAAAACAAATCCGTTTGCATGATGAGCAAATCAGTAAACCAATTATTGGTAGTGCAACCATGACCGACACGGCTGGGAATCGAAGCCAAACAGAAGTACATGAACGAACACTCGATGATAAGATTGCTACTAATGACAAACGTTTCATTTCATTTATTGTCAACGATCAATTGTTTCCAGTATTGCAAGCTATGGGACTTCCGTTTGACAATACAAAAATGAAATTTGTATTTGACGAAACCGAAGCGATGAGTTTGGCAGCACATTGGAAAATGGTTAATGAGGCAACTGAAAAATATGACCTTGATCCAGAATGGGTAGCTAAAACTTTTAACCTTCCGATTACTGGAGTTAAAAACACTGGGAGCGAACCACCAAAAGGAAAAGAAGAAAAGAACCCAAAGGCTAAAGGATTATTTGAAAATTTTCGATAGGGGTTAACGACAAGTTGCCTACCGCTAAAGGTCAGGAGCAAACGGTTAGCCCCGAATTATACGCTGATGTTTGCCCAAAATGTAAAGGCAAAGTTCACAAAGCCAGTGGAGAAAACCCCTCAAAAGAGTATATCGATGCTGTAAATGAAGCGATAAACAGGGTTATTAAAGACGGGTACGAATCCAATTATAACGCAGAACTTACCAGCATAACGGCTAAGGAACTGACCAGTACAGTTATTAAAGCATATAGCGAAATCAAGCCTGTTTGGAATGCTCCTGATACTGAAATGATACAGCGTTTAACTCAGGACGTGTGGCAATTTTCGAGTGCTAAAAATTATCAGGAGTTACGGGATTTAACTCTTTTGTTAAAGGATGAAAAAGGAGAGTTACGCTCTCTTTCAGATTTCAAAAAAGAGGCATCAAAAGTTATTGGATTATACAATGAAAATTGGATAGAAACTGAGGTTAATACTGCTATAGCAAGTAGTCAGAACGCTGCGCGTTGGACAGAGTTCCAACAAGACAAGGACACTATTCCAAATTTAGAATACCAAACCGTTGGAGATAAATATGTACGGAGTGAGCATCAAGTGCTTGATGGTATCATTAAGGCAATTCAAGATGTTTTTTGGAAAACCCATTACCCACCAAATGGTTGGGGATGTAGATGTGAGGCCGTTCAGACATTGGAAATTAGTACTACACCAGCGAATAAAACCCCTAATGTAGCTATTCCAAAAATGTTTCAAACAAATCTAGCAGAAAGTAAATTGGTTTTCCCAAAGGGGCATCCATACTACGAAGATATTCCAGAACACGTATTGATAAAAACATTAAAGCACATCCCAACCGAAGATGCTTTTAGAGTTGAAAGATACAAAGAAACACCAGTTTTGACCCATGTTTTGCATGAGGCGCACGAATTGCATAACAATAAGATTATTACCAATACACTCATAGATAAGTATAAATCAATAAGCAAAATTGAATTATTGCCAAACATCAGTGATAAAGAGTTGGATTTAAAGAAGAAGTTTTACCCTAAAAGATGGCATGAACAAATAGGTGCAAAAAATCCTGATGCTTTGATTCAGATAAATGGAAAGGACACGGTTGTGGAGTTAAAATATCTGACAGGTAATGGAAAACATATTAAACGCCATTTAGAAGATGCAGCTGCGAAAAGTGAATATGCAGTAATGATGTTAACCAGGGAAAGTCAATTAAAAGAAGATTGGTTAAAAACGAAGCTAGACGCATGGTTTTTAAACACCGATAAAAAGCATTTTAAAGGGCTTTTAATTCTCGATGCAGACGGAAAAGAACTGTATAAAAAAAGCAACCTATTATGATATAGGTTGCTTTAATATCAGGAACCGTGGGGCGCACCCCTCGATGTTCAAGCCTGATAGTACAAAGATAAGAAAAAATAAATATAAAAAACAAATAACATATGAGCGGAACAGCAAGAATGGATTTACACATATCCTTACGTGATAGATTGGATATGGGACTGAATGCTGCCAAAAGAAAAGTAAACAGTGCAGTAGGTTCGATGCAAGCGAGGCTTAATGGATTACGTTCAAGTGGTGCGCAAGCCTTGAGTTCTCTGGGTGCCGAAATACCTGAGCTAGGAAGTGCATTTGCTTTACTGACCAATCCAATAGCTTTAGGAGTAGCTGCTGTTGGAGCTCTCGGGACTGCAATTGCATACGCTACCAAAAAGGCAAATGCATGGTGGGATAGCATGGCACAAATTAACGTCACCGCCGAGCTCACAAAAAAACAACTCGGAAAACTCTCTGATAAGTTACTTGAAATTGGAAGTCGGAACGTAGCCCCATTGGAAGAAATACCCAAGGCATTTAATAGAATTATTTCTGCGGGTTTATCTGTTAATAAATCTATGGCCGCTTTAGAGCCAACATTAAGAGCAGCAAAAGCAGGATTTTCAGATATTGAAACAGTGGCTAGTGCAGCGGTTTCCGTTATGCAATCAAGCGGTGAAGAGGTAAATAAAGTCTACGATATTCTTTTTGCAACAGTAAAATCAGGTAATGCCGAATTTAAAGACATTGCTAGGTATTTACCAAAAATCATTCCTCTAGCAAAGAACGTAGGTTTTGCACTGGATGAAACTGCAGGAGCATATGCCGCTTTGACAACCAAACTTTCGGCAGAGCAATCATCAACTGCATTAGAAGGAATTATGAGATCATTATCAGACGATAAGATAGTGGGCAAGTTCAAAAAAATAGGGATAGATGTATTTGATTTCAAAACAGGCAAAGTAAAACCAATCTTAGATATCATGAAGCAGTTAGAATCTAAAATGAGAGGATTAACCGATAATCAACGTATGAAAAAAATGGGTTCATTAGGATTAGACCAATCATCATCAGTAGGTTTCGGAACGATGATACAAGACATTAAAGGATTACAAACGGCAATTGATGATTCTGCTAATAGTCAGGGTGCTTTAAATAAAGCATATACTGATTCTTTAACGCCTATGGAATCTTGGAAAATAATTTGGAATCAGATTCAGGTTTACATCGTCCAGTTTGGAGAGTTGTTTTTACCTATCATGTCTGCTGTAGGTAATAAAGTTTTAGAGATAATTAATTATTTCAAAAACCTATATGACGAATCTGTGATATTTAGAGATATTGTTGCCGCCATTGGATGGGTGTTTGAATTCGCCTTTAATAATGCAACAGCAGGAATGAGAATAGTTTGGAACTTAATAAAAAATGTTGCAGGGGTCTTTATAGGTTTTATTACTAAAATTTGGAATGGTATAAAAGCCATTACAGGCTTTTCAGGTAGTTTTACTGATCTGTATCTGAAAGTGAAACCTCTCTTTCTTTGGATGAAAGAATTATTGGGGCAAATAGGCTCTATTATGTACGATATTTTCACACTTGATTTTATGGCCGCAAAAGATAAAATAGCAAATTTTAAGTTTCCAAACCTTGATGAAATCACGGCTAAGGTAATGTTAGATGCTAAAAAGCCATCAGAATCTGATACAGATTTAATTGATGATCCAATATCACCTAACGGAGTTCCTCCTGTAGCTCCCTCGAGCCCAATTGATGATAGCAAAGTAATCTCTGGAGGAGGTCAAGCCAAGAACTTGACTATAAATATTGGGTCTTTGGTTGAGACTGTGAATACTAAAAATGATGAGTTTAACAAAATGAATCCTCAGGAACTCGAAAAAGCCCTTAAAGAATTATTAATGAGAGTGATTCGAAGTGGTGAACTCGCTTTTTAACCCTAATAAATAAAAGCAATGAATGAATTTTCACGAATGGTGGATAATCTTATCAAAGCTCGTAAAGCATTGCCAAATGAAATAGCTGTATTGGCTGTTCGTTTTAGTAAAGATAGGTTTAGAGAACAGGCTTGGTTGGACAAGACGAAAACACCTTGGGTAAGCAGAAAGCAAAGACGGGAAGGAGGCAGAAGAAAGAGCCAAACATTATTGGTTAACACTGGACGCTTGAAGCGTAGCATCAGAAAGGTTAAAGTAAGCCAAAAGGAAGTGGTTATTGGTACTGATGTTCCGTATGCGGAAATCCACAATAACGGTGGTAAAATAACTAAGATTGCTAATGTGAGGTCTTTTACTAAAAAAGCGCATACCCGTAAAGCACACTCTCGTACCCGAAATGGAAATACGGAATCTGTAAGCGCACAGTCTGTACAATCGCACACTGTACAAGGGCATCGAAGGAAAATGAACCTTACTATCCCACAACGACAATTTATAGGTAGTAGTGCCACACTAGCAAAAGATATTGAGAATTTAATTGTAGATCGCTTTGAAAAAGCTATGAGACCATAAAAAATAAAAAATGATAATACCCATCCTTGAATTATACAAAATTATCGAACTTGAAAAGTCAAAATTCGAAACCAAAAACCTAAACGGTAACTTCTTTATTGATTTGTTTCGCAACCAACCTAGTGACCCTGAACTACACGAATATTATACGTTACCAGCTCTTTTTGTAAATTACACAAACACTGGACAAGGCAAAGACAAGCCTAGGTTAATTCAAATGACATTGCATCTGGTTCTCGATGATGACCAAGATTGCAACAATGTAGCCCCTAATAAGGTGCTTGGAATGAACCGTTTCGTTTATGTGGGGTTGTTACAGGAGATATTGGAAGGAAAAAAGCTAGGCACGAGCTCGCCTTTAAAATTTGTATCGGAGGCAATGATTGATAACCCTGTTGCGGATTATCATGTACTTGTTTTTGAGTTTGAGAGTCATGCACGGGATTTAATTGAAACCCCTGTTTTTGAGTTCGGAGAGTTTGAAACCCTCGATTTTAGAGGGAAGTTAAAACAAAAAAAGGAGGCTGATTAGCCTCCTTTTTTGTATCCTGCTTGTTCTTTTATCTTTACTCTATAAATTTTTAAATCTGCTTGCTGTGGAAAATATACATATCGAATAGGGCTACTTGTAGCAGTTCTTTTTCCAATAAACCAACAGTATTTTTTGTTTATTTGCCCTTTGTTTTTTACAAAGAAAACAAAAACATCTGCTTGCTCTGGAGCATTGACCTCATATACCTTAAATGAATTAATATTAGTATTATCAATGTGGTATTCTTGAGAATACCCACAAAAAGAGATTAAAAAACAAGTAGTAAAAAGTATTTTTTTCATGTTTTGCAGTATTAAAATAACGTCAACTGGTTTTGTTTTACTTCAGGCAAATTTCTTGCCAACTTTACATAGCGTTGCAATGTTCGATAGGACATTGGATAAACTTTGCTTATCTTACTCCTTAAAACGCCATGCATCATTTTAGCCTGGTTCCCTTGTTCATAGTTCTGATCTAATAATTCAGTTACAAGAAGTGCTTTTTTTATAGTATTTTGATGAGGAGTTGCCATTTGATACTTATTTAACGACAAAAATAAAGTATCCTATAGTACCTGTCAAGGCGATTTTAACTGCATAAAAAAACCACTCAATTTGAGTGGTTTTCTACTTAAGTGGTATTTAGAACTTTAAAAAATCAGAAATTGTTACCGAGCCTATCAATTCATTTTTAAAGAAATCTGGAGCAAATGCATAATTGGATTGTTTTACTTTTAAATCATTATATCTTAAATTTTGTCCGTAAGGTTCAAAAACTATAATTTCTTGATTTTGACCATTTTTAAAAAATACTAGAATTACAGTATTTTCATTGCCATATGTTGCTTCCTTTGTATCATGTCCATGATTACCTATATATACATTGAAAAATTGATAATTGTTTCCTTCGTCTAAAACCTTTTTAATTTCTGTTTTTAAAAAACTTGAAGCGTTTTCGCTGCCATATCCAGTATTATGTGATTTAAGCCAATTCTCAGTTTTTAAAAGTGTATTTGGAGCAGTATTATCAACTGGCACTTCTTTTATTACTTCAATTTCTTTTATTACTTCAATCTCTTTTATTGTTTCGTCATTGCTACAAGAAACTAGTAATACTAAAACTAAAAACGATAATACTTTCTTCATTCTGATTTGATTTTATATTTAATTAATTTTGGGTTTAACTTTAAAATAGAGCTGCCTAAATAAAATTGATTGCTGCAACAATTACAATAGCTCCAACGATGAAAACAATACACAACTGTCTTTTATTCCTTTCATCTAATTGAGTCAACTTTTTTGATAGCTCAATTGTTTCTTTGTCAATAATATCTTGATATCTATCTTTCATATTCAAAGGTATTACATTGTTTTTAATTTCTCATTACGGAAAACCGTTAGAAACTTAATTATTTTCATTGATTGTGATTTTTAATAGTTTACTTCTGTACTTGTTTTTGCTTCTTTTTAAGTAGTCGTTTATCGATAATTTCACGGATTGTTATATCATCTGAATCATCATTATCGAATTGAAAATTAATAGCTGTGTAATCAAATGGATTAAATCCACTGGTTAATTCATATTTCTCAACAAGATTTACTGCTTCTGAATCATCACTTAAAAGTATCACTTGTTTTTTTTCAATGGATCCACATATTTCACTATGTTTCCCTAACACTTCACCAAAGTAAACTTCAATTTTACTTTTAATTAGTTCCTTTACTTGCTCATTGGTTGCTATAAAAACCCCTTTTAAGTTTCCCATTCTGCCACAATCGGCATTAAATCTGTAAATTCCTTTTTTCATTTTAGCTTTATATTTATATAGTTAATATTCGTCGTTAAATCTTTGTTTGCTTATCCACGTTTCCAATAATGCTTGTGATATTGTTGATTTTGCAAGCTTCTTTTTGTATTTTGGAACTTGGATAAAGCATTTAATCTTTTCTTCCTCTGTTAGCTTATTAAAGTTTTTTTCAGCAGCCTTTCTCGACTCCTTGTAACCGTACATATTCCAGAGTGCTTCAAAACTTAAGTCCGCAGGCGATTTTACAATCTCGAATACTTTGAGATACTTTTTAACTTTCATCCAAACTGTTTTCATGATATTTTCGTTAGATGGGTAATTCGAGCTAAAAAGCCATTTCATTTGTTCATCATTTAATTCGCCTTCGGAGATTTCAAATAGTTTTAAATTACCGTTCAAATCGTATTTAAATAGGAATATTAAGCCAATTTCGTTGCCTTTGGCTCTATAGGTGGTAAGTGGTTCCATTCATATTAAGGTTTAATGAAAAATTATTTAGGTGAAATTGTATTCTTGGCACTTTTTGGTATCGCTTTCTAACTCCTAGTTTTATGTTTTGTCTGTCGGATATAAAAAGTTGGTTGAACTTAGTGGGGTTTGAATATTTTGGAAAATAAAGTTCAAACCACTTAAAAACATTATTTTGAAATACTTCAAGTTTTTCGCTAGATTCCTCATCCTGTTCTACATCATCTATTACGATGACATTTTCGCGGTTTTTCAAGTTTCTAATAGCACTCTCTTTTTCAAATATTCTACCATCAATAAAAATAGTTATAGGTGGTGTTTTCGATATGGGATCAGTAATAATTGTTATCTTATCCATTACGTTAGTTTTTGATTTATTGTTCCAAGTATTTCTCTTGTTACTCTTTTTTTTTCACCTTCTTCGTAATCCATGTAAATTAAAATAAACTTGTGCAATGTGAATGCTTCGTAATATTTTAGAGTTATTGTGAAAGGCTTAGAAGTTCCTTTTTTATCAATAGCTTTTTTTAATAATTTGGCTGCAATTTCATTCATTAAATAAAAAAGGCTCTTGTCCTCTTTTCTAAATCCTTTCTGTTCAGCTGGCAGATAATCTGCTATCATCTCGTTTATAAATGATAGATGATAATTAGAGATTTTAATTGCTATTTTCATCTTAACAATCAGTTTCAGGATACTCGAGTTCTTCTTCACATTCTGTACAAACAATAACTGTAGTTTCACAAGTAGCTGCTACTTCAAGTACTTTAATCCTTTTATTTTCATGATTACATTTTTTCATTTTACTTGTACTTTTTAATTATCATTGATTTGAAACATTCAATAATCTTTGATACCTCTTCGGGTTCCATGTCTTTTAAAGGCTTTTTAACTGGTGTTTTATCACTCTTTAAAAACTCGCTTAATCTACTGATATCTGCAACTTGTCCCCATTTCTCACTAGCGACAACCCATTGTAGTTGTTGTAACAATGATAATATTGTTTTATGTTGTTGGTTATTCTTGTCAAATAAGCCCCAATTACTTTTATTCTGGCCTCTTACACCTTGAACAATAGTTTTTAGTGCGTTTTTTGGTTTGTTATAGTTGTCTACTGCAGAACCATTCCCTGTATACAATTTTGGATTAGTCGTTGTCATTGTCTATTTCTTGAATAGTTATAAATTGTATAAAGTCTAATTCGTCATTGTCATCTGATTCATCTTTAAGTTTTTCTAAAATTTCTCTGAATACGTTCTTTTTTATTATTTCAGATTCATTCGGAACCATGACATTAATTTGTATAGTAGATAATTTTATTCTTCCACTGAAATACTTTACATTAAATCTAATTTCCATTATTGTTTATTTTTAAAGTTTGCTCCCAAGGCAGGATTCGAACCTACTGACCTAAGCCAACCACTTTTTTTACTTGGGAAAAGGAATGAGTTTAAAATTATTTTTGTTCGTTGAACCTTGGTAAGCGTTCTTTTACTTTTAGATATAATTCATCAACAGGGATGAGCTTTTTACCTGAGTAGTCTTGTCTGCCACATGCATCTACTAAAATATTACTTGGAAACATTCCTAATTGTGTAGCTCTTATTGTAGATAGCATTTCTACTAAATTTCTATCGCAGATATCATTATATAGAACATATATATCCGTTCCATAAATCCCTAAAGTATCTAAATACAGAATTACTCCTAAACCACCCATGAAGTTATCAGGGTCTATATTATCTGTCTCTTTTTGTAAAAGCATCATTAAGACGTCGATTGCTCCGAAATTGTTATCTGACATTTTTGCTACGACACCCATTGTTGAGTCGTTTAATTTTATTCTTTGATTTGACATTTTTTTACTTGGTATTAATTAAAATTTAGATTTTGTTTTACTCAGAATTACTATCACTTCTTCATTACTGTGACTAGCCCAGCAATTAAAAGAATGACTAAAACAAATGCAATTGGAATTAGCACTGGTGATAGAACCCACCACCATGACCAATATATATACTTTGTTAGTTTTAAGACGATGAATACTATTGTCAGTATCCCTCCAAATCCGATTCCTTTTGACTGTGTTGAATTGTTGCTCATTTTATATTTGTTTAATTGTTTATACGTTTGAAAATTGTAGGTTAATAGCATTCCATTGTCCATTGGCATCTTGTTGCTCAAAGGCGATGTAGTCTTTTGAATGTGAGTAGCTGTAGCTTTCTTTTAAAAGCTCAATTCCACGTTTCCAATTTTTATCCAGGAATCTATTTTCCATTGCATAAAGTTTTTGGATAAGCTGGATATCTAGTTCTCCTTTTTTACGTTCAAGAAGTGACATAATTAAATCTCTTACATCAGCATCATTTTCAAATTTTGAGTTTACAAAATCGATAATATGCTTTTCGGCTTGATGGCTTCGTTCGTCAAAAGAAGCTTTGCCCTGACGCTTATAACTGACTCTCATTCCCTCAAATTCAATTCTAAAATTACCTTTGCCATCAGCATGTCTTGAACTATATTCTTGCAACATTGCCCAAATGGTTTGCATGCTGTCAAATGCGTCGGTTTTAAATATTTTAAGACTGTTATTTAGCTCTATAGCCTTAGTGCAAAGGTTTATGATAGTTTCGCTTTTTAAGTCCTCGTATGCTAGTTTCTGCTTTTGTTGTTGAGCAGATTCGTTTGCCTTTGCCACGGCAAGTTCTTGCTCTAATTCTGCTACTGATTTTTTTTTTGTTTCCATTACTTTAGTTTTTTACTATTATTGGTTCTTTTACTTCTATATTGTTTATGTCAAACATTTCTGCTTGGATGTTGTATTGAAATTTATCCTGCAGCTCGATAATGTATTTGTTCAAAATCACATAATCATAGTGAATGATTATTGTGCGTTGTTTAGAATTTAACTGGCAAATGTTTTTTACCTTCTGGTGCAATTTGTATCTTCTGTTAGTAGATGAGGAGCGTTTATAAGGATTTAAAGCCTGTTGCTTAATCATTTCAATTGGCGGAATTTCAAATAACTTTTTCATTATTATGTATTGAGAGGATGCCAATCATTTTTTCTAATTTCAGATAAAGCCATTTTTATTTTAGTTTCTACAATTTCAGATTGACTATAAGAAAAATCATTTGCAAATAGCTTGGCTCGTTCTTGGTTGATGGCAAAACGCTCATGAACCTTTAATATAGGAGTGCACTCTGTGTCATATTTCAAAACCAATTCCAGTTCTTCAAGACGTTTTGGTATTTTATTTCCTATCATTTTTTAAGTTTTACTAGTTCTTCTTTTGCTTTACGTAAATCTGTTTCGATTTGTGGACGAGCTTCGTGTTCAGATGAATTATCGAATAACCATTGCTCAAGTTGTGTTATCCTATTTTTTAATTGTTGTTTTGTCATTAGTTTAGTCTTAATGTTATGGAATCAAGTTTTACACCTTTTACAGCTACATAGGCTATGCTCATATTAAGAGAAACATCTTTTGGTTTTGTCCAAATAATACTTTCAATTAGCGACATAGGTTTACGGCTCAATTCCATTACTTCAATACACTTTTCATATAGCCTTTTTCTATCTCTAATAGTGACTGTTTCACTATCTTGGTAATTCCTTATCCTAAATAAAAATTCCTTTTCGCATTTAGCCAATTCTATATTGTAATACCTGTTTATTGAACTGCTTGCAAGTATTTTTTGAGTATCTAAAATACAAGTCGATAGTTTTTCACACCATTTCCAATAGGAGTTGAAACGCTGTTTTTCGTATTCCTCAGGACTAAGTCCTAATAGTTGATTAATAGAGTTCATAAGTCTTATTTTTTGATTTTACTGCCATGAACAAGCTCTGCTGTTTGCTCATTAATTAGTATTGATCCTCCTGGGCATCTTCCAGCTACAAATGCTGTTAATCCATCTACCCTTATAATAATTTCGGCTAACTTTTTGCATAATTTTGCGGTAGAAGTATAGGGTTCATTACGTTCTTCGTGGGCTATAAATACCATTGTAACATTTGGGTATTTAGTTGTTAGTTTCCTAAAGCGTCCATAAGCCAGTTCGTCTTTATAAATTGTCATGTTATCAAAGAATACTATTTTGGGTGATTGGCGCTTATCTAGTATTTGTTCTACTTCCTCAATTTCAATGTATTCGAGATACTTGATTTTAGGGTTTTGTGGGTCAATTTTAGCTCTTTCCCTCGCTGTCTCTTGAAAAGATTTTCCAGTACCTTCTTCGGCTGATATGTAGAGTAGTGATTCAAATTGGCTTAAATATTCTGCCAGTTTTAATGCAAATGTTGTTTTTCCGTTTTTTTCATTACCGTATATAATCCAAATTTTGCCTTTCTCAGGATTACCCAAAACATCACCCCAAATTCCATTAAATGCGAAAGTTTTATACGTTTTTTCAAAAAGGGTTTTGGTTGATATTGCTCTAGCCATTTTATGCTCCTATTTTAATGAGGGTTTCTAAATATCTAAGGGTTGTTTCTTTGTTGATACACTTATTAATAAGAGGTTTTATTTTACTCTTGTCTACTAAATTTGCAGAAGCAACTGCTCCTATTAATTCAGTATAAAACGCTTGTCTATCTGATTTTCCATTAGGAACTAGCTTTATAAATTCATCCGAGAAACGACTAAATATTTCAGCAAATCCCACTTTTTTATTTTTAATACCTCTATCAATTTTATCACGTAGGCCGTCAGCTCCCATCATATACCATCCACATACACCATCAGTTCCGTTCCAAATTCCTTTTAATTCTAAGAATGCTGTATATTCCAAATCTCCCGCCTCATCAAGTATAATCAGAGGCTTTTCAAGTGTTGTGATGTAATATTTTAAGTTTGCCAATACATCATAATATTTACCCTGGTTATCGATACCTATTGTTTTGGCAAGAAGCCTGATAAACAACTGCTTTGATTTTGCTTGAGAACAATCCACAAAAAAGGTGTTTTTCATTTTTTTGATAATGTGTTTGGTACAAAATGTTTTACCAATTCCGCAATCATCCACTAATACCATCGAGCGACTTAGTTCTTTGCAAAAGCTAAGATTATCCTCAATTTCAGTGTAAACAGATGTACGAGCCACTTTCCAGTTATCTTCAAATACCTTTACTTGTAACTCACGTCCAAGAGTAATCCAAACCGTATCTGATAATATTCTATCAATTTCTCCTGATTTTAATCTGCTATAAACAGCATTATTGATTCCTAGGCTCTTTGAAAAATCACTATCAGAACCTCCGTAATTATTTCTTTTTTCAAGTATTGCTAATCTTACTTTTGCTTTAAATTCGTTTGTTAAGTTCATTTTTTTAGTTTTTTTGATTACATGAAATTTCTTTTCCAACTTGGTACTGATGATTTTTGAGGTACAAATACAAATTGATCGTCGTTTTCATCATCATCTTTAAAAATTTCGACAGGTTCCTCACGTGCTTCATAGCGTTTTATATTTTTAAATTTGAAATTAGAGTTAACCGTTTTAGGTTTATTATCAATAATTTGTATGTTCTCAATTTTATTTCTTTGTCGCTTTTCAAAAGCGTCAACAGAAGCAACGTAAGCACTTTGTAATATAATTGCATCCTGATCTGAATCAGTTCTTTCAATTGTTGCTCTATTGTAGCGTGGCATTTCCATTACTTCACAAACAAATCTTTCATTAAAATAAACTAGTGCTTTTAGTACTTGTCCCTCATTTCCGTCAAGCCAGTACACATCAAATTCTTTACCTTCAATTATTCTCATTTGTTGTATCAAAGCTTCGCCAGTTAGAATTTTTCCGTTTTCTGCAATTGCTCTTTTTTTTCCCTGTAAACTTATATAGCCAGCCTTGCAAGATGTTACCGTTTTATATCCTATGACTGGTAAAATAGCTTCCCAGTTTGTTGGTTTTAAGTTTGGATGTTGGTGTTTTTCAAAGTAATCCCAACGACTTAATCCTAAATTATCGGGATGAGGACTGTTGTTATAATCTTCGATGTCCAACATCCTATCATTAACCAAAATATCAAAAGGAATTATTTGTTTTTTTGCACTACTCAATTGATTTGCTTCGCTTTTTGCTGTTGGTCGGGCTATCCATCCTATTTCTTTTTTTTCAAACTCGTAACGTAGCTTACCGTTTATTCTCTCAATATATTTTCCTCGGGCATTATTAGCTTCAATCTTAACTTCTTGAAACATGGCTCCTGGGCGAAGTAGTGAATCCTTGTAACTACTATTCAATGAACTTTCGCACTCTAATTCATGAGGTAAGCAGTAGCCCCATTCGGTATAATTCCTTACCATTTGGCGATAGAAATCAACGATAATACCTTCCTTAGTTTTCCCATAAACAACTGATGTTATAGCCTGAGAAGCAATATCAACACCTAAATAAAACCAAACTCTATCGCCTTTTTTGTTATAGACAAAGGGTGGTTGACGGTCATCAATTGAAATTATCGAGCCTGCTAGAGTAGGCATTTCCATTTGGTGATGTGGCTTGAATTTGCCCATATAAACTTGTCTATCTCCACTTCTTGATTTGTAAGTCGCAAGGGTGTTTTCCCATTTGTTGATGTAATTTATAATTGTAGCTTGTGAAAGTTTTTTAAATTCCTTTGGATCGTACAGCTCTCCTGTATCTTCATTATAAACTTCTGCATAGCTATTTAAAAAAGCATCATAGTTGCGAGCTACTTCTGTAGGAGTTGGTTTGTGTAATTGATTTTTGAATAATCCATTTAAAATCATTTCTGTTTTTTCATCAACCTTACGAGCGTTTTGTTTTCCAGTGCCGTTAGGGTCTTTAATGATGGCGATGTAGCCATTTGTTTTAAAGTCTTTTAAAAGGTCTTTAAAGCGTATTGAAATAGGTAGTGTGTGTTCTACTTGATGTTTTGCTTTAAGATGATTTTGAAAACTCTCTACATCGTATCGCAAAGTTTCAGTTATTCCAACCATTGAACTTTTCATTTTAATTCGAGCTTGTATACGAGCCTGTTCTAGTTTAAGAACTGCATGCATTACACTTGCGTTTATAATGTATCGTTCTTGTTCATCGCTTTTGAGTATTGTTGTACCACCACGTTTAAATTTGGTATAGAACTCGGGTGCGTTTGAATCCCATTCAAAAAAAGGTTCTAACGGATGGCCTGCTTTTCTTGGGTCTCCTAATGCTTCTTGAATAGTATTGTTCAAACTATCATAATCGATAAGCAACTTTCTGCCATTGCCACCAACCTGAAGACGTTTGATTCCAAAAGACTTTTCTTTGTAACGCTGCAGTTCTTTTTTTAACCCTTCATAACAATTCCAAAATTTTGGAACAAGTTCATCCAGTTCTACAGCTACGGTTTTATTTGAATATAGGTAAGGCATCTTTTTTTAATTATGAATTATCAATATTGAATTGCTAATTTTTGTTCCCGCCCAGTACTCGAAACTGGGAGTGTGCCACTCAGGGAGGAAATACTTAATTTCAATCATCTGTTTTAAAAACTATAGCATTCGAAAATTCAGTTTTTACAACATATCCATAAAATAATGTTTGTGTTTCAACTACTTTATGAGTAAAATCTCTGCTGATGTGATGTATGATTTTTGTTTTCATAATTTGTCAGCTTGAATAGCTATTGCCTTAATTGATTCGTTATTAAGCTTGTTATATTCTGTTTTTATCCTATCAGGGATAACGCCAACCCGATCACCTCTTATTGATTTACGGATATAGTCATAAGAGTATCCATATCTACCATTTATAATTTCTAGGGCATTTTGATTATAACTTGGTTTTGTTTTCATATTTTTGCTCATCGTTCTGTTTGTATTAAAGACAGGACAAATATAGTGTAATATTTTACACTTGTATACGGTTTAACGTAAAATAATACATTATTTTTATGGGGGCTACTGAAAGAGTTAAAGAATACCTTGATTTTAAAGGGGTTAGTAAATATAAATTTTGTCAAGATTTAGGCTTTTCTAATAAGTTTTTAGATAATAGTAGCAATATGGGTACTGACAAAGCAGGTAAAATTTTACACTATTACCCTGAAATAAACTCTGAATGGCTGCTAACTGGCAATGGAAATATGTTGAAATCAGAAATCCCAAAAGAGAGAAGCTTGAGTGTACGTAAATTAAAAACTGACCGAATATTAGATAATCAAGATATACCTCTATACGATGTACAAGTAGCAGCGGGTGTTGTAGATTTATTTGGAGGTGGAGAAAAACAAATACCTGTAGATTATATAAGGATCCCTAAACTTCCAAAATGCGATGGTGCTTTGTATGTGACAGGTGACAGCATGTATCCACTTCTAAAAAGTGGAGATATCGTTATGTATAAAGAGATTTACAATCTTGAGCATAACATAATTTGGGGCGAAATGTATCTCTCTTACATTAATAATGATGGCAACGAGTATTTCTTTACTAAGTTTCTAAAAAAATCTGATAGAGAGGGTTATGTGCAGTTTGTTTCCCAAAACCAACATCATCAAACAATTGAATTCCCTATAACAAGTATTAAAGCATTAGCATTGGTTAAGGCTTCAATTAGAATTAATTCTCAATTGTAACAATATAAGCGGTGTACATCACACTTTTTTTTAAGTAGCTATCTTGTAACATGATTAAGTTATTATTTTACAGTTAGTTAAGGTGATTGTTTTAAAAAACACAATATTATTAAGTTGCTTGAGTTAAACATAATTATGCCAAAAAACAAGTTTTAATACTGTTTTATATGCTTTAGATGAAGTAGAAAAACATAGTAATGTCCCCCCAACTGTCCCCCCAACTGTCCCCCCAAAATTAAAAAGAGTAAAATAAAGCAAGTTGCAGCATGGGATTTAAACATAAAAAAAGCCCTGATTAGGGGCTAGTAATATATTGAGTGATTTAGATGTTTTCATACCTAAAAGGCTTGTTTCTATGTGATATAGGGTTAAAGTCAATCAAAAGTAGTTATAACATACAGATAAGGTCAACAACCTTTGTAATCAATTTATAAAAGGCCAATTAAAAGCTAGTAGAAAGTAGTATAAAGGTACATTTTGATTTTATTGATTTTTGGACTTTTTTTGATGTAAACCCCTTATTTTATTGGTGTTTTCGACCTTTTTTTGTATTGGCTATTCTATTACTTTTTAATTATTAAACTATA
>NZ_JAOZEV010000025.1 GCF_025847275.1 Flavobacterium frigoritolerans | reverse complement strand
GATCCAGATATTGTGGTTGGAGTACTTTTTCCGAAAATAACAGGTAATGAATTAGCTTCTGATGTAAGTTCTCAATACGATGGAGTAATTGTATATGTAACCGAACCTGCTTCTAACCCTATAGGAGCTACTCTAGAGGTAGATAGTAAAGGATATTATTATTACGATAAGGTACAAAATTCCTGGATGGCAATAGGTAAAAAATATAATAATATAATTGAAAGTTCTAATTTGATTTATGCACAGGTATCAAGAACTGGTACATTTAAACTTAATTATCCTAGCAATAACAACAATACGAATTTTGCAAATAATTATTTGCCTTGGAATTCCATCGAAGGAACACCTGGATCAAGTCAAATAAAAATTGATTCCAATGATCCTTCGCTTTTAATTTTTCCTAAGGGACATTTGTTTCGTATTACGGCAATGATAAGTATTGTATCGGCTACAAAACCTGGATATGTGGTAACAAAATTTGAGTCTCATACAGCAGTACCCTTGCCGTTAAGTACTTGGGGCTATATAGAAACAACTAGTGAAGCATATCAAGAAGGTGGAGTTATTTATGCTACAACAGTAATCAATACTGTAAATCAGGAAATGACAATTAAATTAAATGCACCAGTATATGGGCATTCGGCAGGGAACAGAGGATTTGTACTTGGAGGTTCTGAGGCTGATGATCCTTTTTATACAAGCTATTTGGTAGTAGAAGAATTATAAATAAAGAAAATGATGAAAAAAAATACATTTATTCATGTATTAATAATGTTAATTACTTGGAGTATTAATGCTCAAAAAACAGGTATGAATACCCGTAGTCCAAGAGTTGCATTAGAGATAGGAAATAATTTAAATATTGAAATTCCAGACGGTTTAATTATTCCCAAAATATCAGGTGCCGAGTTAAAATCTAAAGACGCAATATATCAAAGTAGTTATGACGGTATTATGGTTTATGTAGATTTTCCTTTGAATGTTGAAGATACAACTAGTAAAACTGAATTTGTAGTCGAAAAAGGATATTATTATTACGATGCTACAAAAGCAAAATGGTATAAAATTGACCGTTATTTAAATGTCGCTGCTGGTAAAACTATAGTGCAAATAAAACGATCAGTTACCGAACAGTTAATAGGAACCACTGATACTCCAGTGGTTTGGAGTAGTATTTCGGGTATAAATAATGAGGTAGTGAAACTTAATGACATTGATAAAGCTATTATCGAATTAGCCCCAGGGAAATCTTTTAGAATCACAGCCGTTGTTGGAATAGGAACAAGTTCAGTTGCCACCTATTTAAGGACTAAAATTGCTCCCTCTGAGCCTCTTATTGATGGAGCAAAGATTTATATGTCGACATTAGGAGTTGTAGAGTCAAACTCTCTCAATGAACCTAAAGGAGCAGGGACCGATCCTATTTGTTATGTATATACGGGAAATAGTGGTCTAAAATTATCACTTATGGCTAGAAGTCCGGAGGATGGTAGAAAAACGTTTATAGCTGGAGAAGTAACTACTCAAAATGAAGGTACTTTTATCTTGATTGAAGAACTATAGTTATCTATTATTTATTGTGATTTGTTGATTGTAATTACTGTATCTGTTTGGTCAGATAGTAAAGATGTTATATAATGGATATTCCGGAGTAAAGTGAATATTTTGCTCCAGAATACCCTATTGGTGTACTCAGAAATTGATGATTAATACTTCGAACTTAAATTCTACTGCCTTTATAAATGTTGAATTAATTTTACAAAATTGAATGTGCCACGATTCTGTCACAAAACTCAAAACAGCAATAATTGAAATAATAAACAACTTGGCAGTCATTGCTTTTAGTTGCTAAAAAGGTTGCAACATATGTTTGTCATTGAATAAGATATAGGAAAAATGGATTCTGAATAAGTAATTTTAATATCATTTTTTTGAAGAACTTAATTCCAAAATACCTTATTATTTGTTTTAATTAAACCTTTTATAGTTATTAAACTTTCATCGGTATATGAATTAAGAAAAATATAATCTCATAATCCATTAAGATTAAAACATCCACTACTTTTGATTGATATTTTGCTATTATTTTGAATGGAATACATATTATGATCTACAGGTAATATCTATTTAACTCTAGCTTTATTTGCTTTATCTTTTTATTGCAATGATTAAAATTAAAGCCTTAAAATAAGCAATAGGAACATCTAAAAAGAGATTAGTTGAATGATGTTTAGTAAAAACTTATTTCAATATTTAAGCATAAAAAAACCTGCTCGATTGAGCAGGTTTGTGATTTTTATATCAAAAGAAATTACTTTCTTTTGATAACTCTTTCTACAGCTTCAACAATCGCTTGATTGTTTAGTTTGTATTTTTCCATTAATTGTTCTGGAGTTCCAGATTCTCCGAAACTATCATTAACTGCTACAAACTCTTGTGGAGCTGGATTGTTTAATGCTAATACTCTAGAAACGCTTTCTCCAAGACCTCCAAGTATATTGTGCTCTTCAGCAGTAACAACACATTTTGTTTTTGCTAAAGATTTTAATATTGCTTCTTCGTCAAGTGGCTTGATAGTATGGATATTGATTACTTCGGCAGAGATTCCTTTTGCTTCTAATGCTTCTGCAGCAATAAGAGCTTCCCAAACTAAATGTCCAGTAGCGACAATTGTAACATCTGTACCTTCGTTTAATAAAATTGCTTTTCCAATTACGAAAGGCTCGTCTGCAGGTGTAAAGTTAGGTACAACTGGACGTCCGAAACGTAAATAAGCTGGTCCGTGATGATCTGCTAATGCAAGTGTTGCAGCTTTAGTTTGATTGTAATCACAAGTATTGATTACAGTCATTCCGGGTAACATTTTCATTAAACCAATATCTTCTAATATTTGGTGTGTTGCTCCATCTTCTCCAAGTGTTAAACCTGCGTGAGATGCACATATTTTTACGTTTTTATCTGAGTAAGCTACAGATTGACGGATTTGATCATAAACTCTTCCTGTAGAAAAGTTAGCGAAAGTTCCTGTAAAAGGAATTTTACCTCCAATTGTTAAACCTGCTGCAATTCCAATCATGTTTGCTTCAGCAATTCCGATTTGGAAAAAACGCTCTGGGTGATTTTTTTTGAAATCATCAAATTTTAATGAACCAATTAAATCAGCGCATAATGCAACAACATTTTCGTTTTTCTGACCTAATTCAGTCATTCCCGCTCCAAAACCTGAACGAGTATCTTTACTTCCTGTATTTGTATATTTTTTCATTTTTTTGTTGCTATAAGTAATATACTTTGTAATTAATAGGCATAAAGCTTATTATGAAAAGTATAAAGCTTTTTTAATAATCTGCTAAAGTTGAAATGTTTTGAGCTAATGCATTAGCTAATTGGTCGTTGTTTGGTGCTTTACCATGCCAAGCATGTGTATGCATCATAAAATCCACACCGTTACCCATTTCTGTATGTAGTAAAATACAAACTGGTTTTCCTTTTCCAGTTCTTGATTTAGCATCGGCCATACCTGCTAATATAGCATCAATATTGTTACCTTCTTTGATATCTATAACATCCCAATCAAAAGCTTCAAATTTAGCACGAATGCTTCCCATTGCTAAAACTTCATCTGTAGTTCCGTCAATTTGTTTTCCGTTAAGGTCGATAGTTGAGATAAGGTTGTCTACTTTTTTAGCAGAAGCATACATGATAGCTTCCCAGTTTTGCCCTTCTTGTAATTCTCCATCACCATGTAATGTGTATACAATATGATTGTCTCCATTTAGTTTTTTAGCTTGTGCAGCTCCAATTCCTACAGATAATCCTTGTCCTAATGAACCTGAAGCAATACGTACTCCTGGCAATCCTTCATGAGTTGTAGGGTGACCTTGTAAACGAGAGTTTAGCAATCTAAAAGTTGCTAATTCTGAAACTGGAAAATAACCGCTTCTTGCTAAAACGCTATAAAATACTGGAGAAATATGACCATTTGAAAGGAAGAAAAGATCTTCTCCAATTCCGTCCATATCAAAACCTTCTTTACGGTCCATAATATTTTGGTATAAAGACACCAAAAATTCAGTACAACCTAGTGAACCACCTGGGTGACCTGAGTTGACTGCATGTACCATTCGAAGAATATCTCTTCTTACTTGGATAGTTAAATCGCTTAATTGTTGTGTGTTAGGCTTCATTTTATGTGTAAAAGTTAAACTATTGCAAATGTAATTTTTATTTAGTGTTAAGGCAAATGATTTTAAAGGAAATGTAACAATTAGGGAATTAGTTAATTTTGTGTTTTGGAATTTATAATTGGCTAAAGTTGTTAATACTAAGAAGTATTAATTTTGTTTTTTTATATATAAATTAGCGAATTATGTAATTCCTTGAATTTCGCCCCAAGTGATTAATTGTATGTTGTTTTCTTTTAATTTATGCTTGCATTCTTCGCTAGTGAAATAATCAAAATCGATTTGTCTCCACTCTGAACCAAAATTGGGATGGTTTTTTGTAATGCCTTGCATTTCATTATCATCGAATGCTGGATGAAGTAAGAAAACATTGAATCCAGGTTTTATGTTATCTAGAGCTTTTTCATAAGATTTTTTTAGTTCATCCTTTTCGAAGTCAGTAAAGTTTCCAATTAAGAGATTGTCGGCTACAAGGGAATTTTCGTAGTTATACTTTTCATTAGATAGGCTTATAGATTCTACAAATTGTTTGTTGATGAAAACAGGTAAATTATATTCTTTGCCTAATGCTTTATATATTTCCAAAAATTCTGGTGATACACCTATGCTGCACATATGTGAATCTAGATGCGTAGGTTTTAGTCCAAATTGTAATGCTTTTTCAATTTGAGCACGAAGTTCTTTTTTTACTTCTTCGGGTTTTGCATTATTAATGAAATCTTTTCTGGTTTTATGGAAATAGCCATTTTCGTCTACTAAGGATGATACTTTGTTAATAGGTAATATTGGTCCAAATTTATAGTTCTCCCACTCGCAAGTAAGTGTCAAATGGATTCCGTTATCAAATTGTGGATTGTCTTTGGCAAAATTTGCCATTTCGTAAAACCAAGGACAAGGTACCATAATGCTATAGGAATTAATACTTCCATTTTGTAATGCTTGTATTGTAGCTCTGTTTTCTGAATGGGATAATCCTGCATCATCGGCATGTATGATTAATAGTTTGCTGTTTTCTGGATATCCTAGTTTTTGTGCTAAATTCATTTTGGTTAATCTTTTGATGATTTTATATTCAAATTTAGTAGATTTTTTTTGCATGAGGGATAATAGCGGCATCCTTTTGTGTAGTAAAATGGAACAAAAGATATAGCGAATAGCCCGACCCAAAGGGACATGCCCAAATTAATTCATAAAACATCTTTAATTTTTTGATTTATCTAATTATCTAATTTTCAAATTAACCTATCTTTGCCGACTGAAAAACGTGTATATGAAGTTTGATTTATTACAAAAAGATCTGCAATCGAAAGCGAGAGCGGGAAGCATTACTACTGATCATGGAGTTATTGAAACTCCTATTTTTATGCCTGTTGGTACTGTTGCATCGGTTAAAGGTGTGCACCAAAGGGAGTTGAAAAACGACATAAACCCTGATATTATTCTAGGAAATACATACCATTTGTATTTGCGTCCGCAAACTGAAATTCTTGAAAAAGCAGGTGGATTGCACAAATTTATGAACTGGGATAGGAATATATTGACTGATTCTGGTGGATATCAAGTGTATTCATTGTCTGCTAACAGAAAAATTAAAGAGGAAGGTGTAAAGTTTAAATCGCATATTGATGGTTCTTACCATTTCTTTACTCCTGAGAATGTAATGGAAATTCAGCGTACTATTGGAGCCGACATTATTATGGCTTTTGATGAGTGTACACCATATCCTTGTGATTACCGTTATGCGCAGCGTTCGATGCATATGACTCACCGTTGGTTGGATCGTTGTATCAATCATTTAGATAAAGTACCTTTTAAATACGGATATGAGCAAACATTCTTTCCTATTGTTCAAGGTAGTACTTATAAAGATTTACGTCGCCAGTCGGCAGAATATATTGCAAATGCAGGTCAGCAAGGTAATGCCATCGGTGGATTATCGGTAGGTGAACCAGCTGAAGAGATGTATGCTATGACTGAGATTGTTTGTGAAATTTTACCAGAAGATAAACCTCGTTATTTAATGGGTGTTGGTACGCCAATTAATATTTTGGAAAATATTGCTTTGGGTGTTGATATGTTTGATTGTGTAATGCCTACTCGTAATGCTAGAAACGGAATGTTGTTTACTGCAAATGGGTCAATTAATATCAAGAATAAAAAATGGGAAGCTGATTTCTCTCCAATTGATGAGATGGGAATTACATTTGTAGATACTGAATATACAAAGGCTTACCTACGTCATTTGTTTGCTGCTAATGAGTATTTAGGGAAACAAATTGCTACGATTCATAATCTTGGTTTTTATATGTGGTTGGTTCGTGAGGCTAGAAAACATATCTTAGCAGGAGATTTTATGCCATGGAAAGAAATGATGGTTAAGAATATGAGTCAAAGACTATAAAAAAGTTTAAAGTTTTTTTGGTTTCAAGTTTCAAGTTTACGAAGGTTAACATGAAACATGGAATATGAAACATAAAAGATATATGCTGACAATAATAGACAAATACATCTTAAAGAGATATTTAGCAACTTTTACAGTGATGTTGTTGCTATTTATCCCGATTGGGATTGTAATTGATGTTTCGGAGAAGATTAATAAAATGCTAGAGAACAAAATCCCCTTTTTGGATATTGTTGTTTACTACTATAATTTTACTATTTATTTTGCTAACTCTTTGTTTCCGATATTTTTATTTTTATCGGTAATTTGGTTTACATCAAAATTGGCTAATAATACTGAGGTTATTGCCATACTTAGTTCAGGAATTTCTTTCTCGCGTTTCATGCGACCTTATATAATTGGCGCTTCGATTGTTTCGGTATTTGTTTTGCTAATGGGATTTTATATTGTTCCTGCAGCAAGCGAGGGCTTTAATAATTTCAGGTACACCTATCTTAAAGGTGGTGGAAAAGAAGCAATGCATGGTAATAATACTAATGTATATCGACAAATAAATGACAACGAATTTATTTATGTAAATAGCTTTAATGATATTTCTAAAACTGCTTTTAATTTTACATTAGAAAAATTTAAAGGAGAAAAGTTAGTTTCTAAAATTACAGCAAGCCGTATTCAGTGGAATCCTAAAGATAGTACTTATACGATGTATGATTATACTAAAAGGACTTTGGGAGAATTAGATGATAAAATTGAGAAAGCACCTGAAAAGAAAGCAGTGTTTACTTTTGATTTAGAAGATTTGACTCCTGTGGTTTATATTGCTGAAACTTTAAGTATTGGTAAATTATACGATTTTATAGAAAAAGAGAAAAAAAGAGGTTCTGGTGATATCAATGTTTATTTGGTTGTTTTATATAAAAAAATAAGTGTTCCGGTTTCAGCTTTTATTTTAACGATTATCGCAGTTGCTGTTTCCTCGATGAAACGTCGTGGAGGAATGGGAACGAATTTAGCAATAGGAATTGCACTTGCTTTTGCTTTTGTGTTTTTTGATAAAATATTCGGTACTCTAGCCGAGAAATCAACCTTTTCACCATTATTTGCTGTTTGGTTCCCGAATATCGCTTTTGGAATTTTAGCAGTTTACTTATTACGTAATGCAAAACGATAAATTAAAAAGTTACCTAAGTCTTCATCTAATAGTTTTTATCTGGGGATTTACGGCTATTTTAGGTGCATTAATTACTATAAATGCAGAAGCTTTGGTTTGGTATCGAATGCTTTTGGCAGGGATTTTTTTAGGATCATTTATTGTTTTTAAAAAAGAATCATTTCGAGTTCCTATAAAAGCTTTTTTTAAGCTAATTTTTGTTGGATTGCTAATTGCTTTGCATTGGATATTTTTTTTCAGAGCAATTCATGTTTCTAATGTTTCGATAACACTTTCTATATTTTCTTTGGGAGCTTTTTTTGCCTCTTTATTAGAACCGATTTTTTTTGGAAGAAAAGTGTTATGGTATGAAGTTTTCTTTGGGTTAATTATTATTGCTGGTTTGGCATTAATAATGCAAGTTGAAATTCAGTACTTAAACGGAATGTATTACGCTTTGGCTTCTATAATTTTAGGTGTTTTATTTACATTAATGAATGGGAAATTAATTGCCGATCATGAACCATCGGTTATTACTTTTTATGAATTTGGAGCGGGTGTTTTTTTTATATCTATTTACTTTTTATTTCAGGGTAAATTTACTGCTGATTTTTTTGAGCTGTCATTGAATAACTGGCTATTGATACTGCTTTTGGCTTCTGTATGTACCGCTTATGCATTTACAGCTTCAGTAAAAGTAATGAGAAAACTTACTCCTTATACTGTGATGCTTACCACCAATTTAGAGCCAGTTTATGGAATTATTTTAGCCTATTTTATTCTGGGAGGAAAAGAGAAAATGAGTACCGAATTTTATATAGGTGCTATAATAATTGTGATAACAGTTATATTAAATGGTGTTTTTAAACACTATAAAAAAGATGATAAAGTGTAATGTTTTAACTTTTTCACTCTTTATTTTTTTATACTTTAATACTAAATAAACACGCCAAACAATATAATATTTTTATATTTGCGGTTCGATTTAAAAACAAAAATTCAAAAAATCCTATGGAATATTTAGATTTTGAACTTCCAATCAAAGAATTAGAAGAGCAGTTAGAAAAGTGTGTTATCATTGGAAAAGAATCAGATGTTGATGTAACGCCAACGTGCAAACAAATTAATAAGAAATTAGAAGAAACTAAAAGGAGTATATATAAAAATTTAACAGCTTGGCAGCGTGTACAACTGTCAAGACACCCAAACAGACCTTATACCTTAGATTATATTAAGGCTATGTGTGGTGATACTTTCTTGGAACTTCATGGAGACAGAGGTTTTAAAGATGATAAAGCAATGGTAGGTGGTTTAGGTAAGATAGATGGCCAGTCATATATGATTGTTGGTCAACAAAAAGGATACAATACAAAAACACGTCAATACCGAAATTTTGGTATGGCTAATCCAGAAGGATACCGTAAAGCATTGCGATTAATGAAAATGGCTGAGAAATTTGGTATTCCTGTTTTAACTTTGGTAGATACTCCGGGTGCATATCCAGGGCTAGAGGCTGAAGAAAGAGGACAAGGAGAAGCTATTGCTAGAAACATCTTTGAAATGGTTCGTTTAAAAGTACCTATTATCACTATTATTGTTGGTGAAGGAGCTTCGGGAGGAGCTTTAGGAATAGGTGTGGGAGATAAAGTGTATATGCTTGAGAACACATGGTATTCAGTAATCTCTCCAGAATCTTGTTCTTCTATCTTATGGAAAAGCTGGGAATATAAAGAGAAAGCTGCAGAAGCATTAAAATTGACTTCTTCGGATATGAAAAAGCAAAAATTAGTTGATGATGTTATTCCTGAGCCATTAGGTGGAGCTCATTATGATAGAGAAACTACATTTGCAACAGTTATACAATATATCACTAAAGGATATAATGAATTGAAAGACTTATCAACAGCTGATTTAATTGCCCAGAGAATGGACAAATACAGTAAAATGGGCGAATTCAAAGAATAAATTCTTACAAATTTATAAAAAATCCGAAGCCTTATCGTTTCGGATTTTTTTTTGGTTTTGAACAAAATACATTAACTTATAAACAATTATTAGTAACAACTAGATGGGTTTTCCTCTCTAAATTTTGTTACATTCGCTATATGGAAAACTTCAAGAATATAAACCCAATTAAGGTCGATAAAACCGCAATTATTAATTTAGAAAAAGGGAAACTTCCCCCGCAAGTACTGGAGTTAGAGGAGGCTGTACTTGGAGCAATGATGATTGATAAAAAAGGAGTCGATGATGTAATTGATATTTTGCAGGCAGACGCTTTTTATAAGGATGGGCATAAATATATTTTTGAAGCAATTGTTCAGCTTTTTACCGAAACACAACCAATCGATTTATTGACTGTTTCGGCTCAACTTAAAAAAAATGGAAAATTAGATTTAGCGGGAGGAGATTTTTACTTAATTCAGCTTACGCAAAAAGTAGCATCTTCTGCGCACATCGAATTTCACTCTCGTATTATACTTCAAAAATTTATTCAACGTAGTTTGATTCGTATTTCCTCAGAAATTATTGAAGCGTCTTATGATGAAACAACAGACGTATTTAACTTGCTTGATCAAGCCGAATCAAAATTATATGAAGTAACACAAGGAAATATTAAGCGTAGTTCTGAAACAGCTCAGAGTTTAGTACTTCAGGCAAAAAAACGTATTGAAGAAATTGCTAAGCAAGAAGGTTTGAGTGGTGTTGAAACCGGTTTTACCAACTTGGATAAACTGACTTCTGGATGGCAGCCGAGTGATTTAATTATTATCGCAGCTAGACCAGCGATGGGAAAAACAGCGTTTGTACTTTCGATGGCTAGAAATATTGCTATTCAGTTTGGGCATGCTGTAGCATTGTTTTCTTTGGAGATGGCATCTGTTCAGTTGATTACGAGGTTAATTTCATCAGAAACTGGATTATCATCAGAGAAATTACGTACTGGTAAGTTAGAACCTCATGAATGGGAGATGTTGAGTACTAAAGTAAAGAACTTAGAAAAAGCTCCCTTGTTTATTGATGATACACCATCACTTTCTATTTTCGATTTACGTGCAAAATGCCGTCGTTTGGTTTCACAGCACGGAATTAAAATTATCATTGTTGATTATTTGCAATTGATGACTGCTGGTGGAAATAGTAAAGGAGGAGGAAATCGTGAGCAGGAAATTTCTACAATTTCCCGAAACTTAAAAGCTTTGGCAAAAGAGCTAAACGTTCCTGTAATTGCACTGTCGCAGTTATCGCGTGCGGTTGAAACGCGTGGATCAAGTAAGCGTCCGTTGCTATCGGATCTTCGTGAATCTGGAGCAATTGAGCAGGATGCTGATATCGTATCGTTCTTATACCGACCAGAATATTACAAAATTGAAGAATGGGATGATGATGAAGCTTCGCCAACCGCTGGTCAGGCAGAAATAATGATTGCTAAACACCGTAATGGTGGTATCGAAAACGTTCGATTGAAATTTATTGGGCATCTTGGGAAATTTGATAACCTTGATGATTTTTCAGGTAGTTATGATGATTTACCATCAAAAATGAATCATGAAGATAATCAGTTTGTTACTAAAAATCTTCCTTCTGCAAATGAAGCTTTTGGAAGTAATTTTAATGACGATGACGATGATGACAGCGATGTGCCGTTTTAATTGACAGTAAAAAAAATATAAATGAAAAGGAGAAACTATCAATAGATTGTTTCTCCTTTTTTTATGTAGATTAATAAAAAATATTTTAAGATGCTTTTACCAAGTAAAAGTTGAATGTAGAAACAAAAGTATTTTCGTGTTCATTATTAGTCGGGCGATTTTCTGATTTAAAATCTGGATTGTATTGCCATTGATCACTATGAATATTACATCCGCTTTTTGTTATATAAAGATTTCCATTATATGGTTTATAGCCTTCAACATCTATTTTGAAATTCATTTTTTCTGATACTTTTTCAGAGCTTGAGAAACCGGTATGAATCGAATATACTCCATTCAATGCAGTTAATAAATGATTTTTAGCGTAGAAACGATTCCTTTTTGTACTGACTTTTATGTCCGTATTTATTGGGAGATTAGTTTTAGCATCTAAAATTAAACCTTTAATTATCATATTTTTTCCTGTGGCAAGTACTGGTACTATATTCAGATTAGTAACATTTTTTTGATCAGTTGTTGCTAATAAGGAATTAGTTGATAAAACTAAAATACCAGAAGTTAATAGACTTGTTTTTTTTACAAATAATCTTCTTTCCATGTGGTTTGTTTTTTGGATAGTATTAACGAGATTGAGTCATAATGACTTGTACCCCTATATTGTTAGGGTAAGAAATTAAAGGGAGATATGAAATATCTCCCTTTTTGTAAATTATTTTTTAAGTATTAGTTTGTAGGTAACTGGTTTATTACCTTTCGTTTCACGAATGAAGTATATACCATCACTTAAGTTCTCAACATTAATTGTGTTGATATTATCGGCAGTAACTTTAACTGTTTTAACAATCTGCCCTGATTGGCTGATAATACTTAAATCAGTATCATGATCTGATTTAACGTTTACAATACCTTGACTTGGATTAGGATAAATCATGAATTTAGATTTTTCTTCAAAATCCTCTGTTGCTAAGTTAGTTACATTAACACATGGAGCAATTACTGTACAACCGTTTAATGTTATGGCTACTCCATAAGATCCATTAATCGTTGGAGTGAATGTTTGACCCACTTCTCCAGCAATATCAGTATTAGGACAAGTGAACCATTGGTAAGTTGCACCAGCTTGATCGGCTGTTAATGTATTGTTCGCGCGAGTAATACTTAAGATACTCGCAACAGGTTCAGTAATAGTGAATTCCTCCGTTTTGGTACATGTGTTAGCATCTGTTACTGTTACAGTATATGTACCAATAGTAAGACCAGATGCAGTTGCAGCATTTCCACCAGAAGGAGACCAAGTATAAGTATATCCACCAGCTCCACCAGTTACTGTTGCAGTTGCTGACCCGTTGGCTCCGCCATTACAGGTTACATTAACTTGGGTAGGAGTAATTATGATCTCAGTTGCAGGCAGAATATTTACAACTTGTTGTTTTGAACAAAAGTTTCCATCAGTTACGGTGACAGTATAAGTTCCCGCAGTTAGTCCTGAAGCAGTTGCTGCCGTTCCTCCAGAAGGAGACCAGGAATAGGTATATGTACCAGTACCACCTGTAGCTCCTATAGTAGCAGAACCATTAGATCCGCCAAAGCAAGATACGTTGTTTTGTGTAGTCACAGATGTTATAATCTCAGTTGCAGGCAGAATATTTACAACTTGTTGTTTTGAGCAAAAGTTTTCATCTGTTACAGTTACAGTATATGCTCCTGCAGTAAGGCCAGACGCTGTAGCTGCAGTTCCACCAGAAGGCGACCAAGAATAGGTATATGTACCTAATCCACTACCACCTGTAACTCCTACAGTTGCAGACCCATTAGATCCGCCAAAGCAAGATACATTAGTTTGTGTAGGTGTTATACTTATTGGTGTTGTTGTTTCAATAATAGTAAAGGTTTTAGTTGCTTCGCATAGTATACCATCTCTTACAGTTACTGTATAAGTTCCTGCACTTAGGTTTGTAGCTATACTGCCAGTACCACCAGATGGGAACCATGAATACGTATAACTACCAATTCCTCCACTAGGAATTACAGATGCACTACCCGTATTAGTACCAGCACAAAGGATATTATCTTGAGCGCCCGAAAGGGTCATATTAGAAACAGATAGTGTACCATAATTAGAATTTGCAAAACAAGTAGCGATTCCATTAATAGCAACAGCTCTATATCTATAGGTACTCATTGCTGTAGTTACACTAGTTATAGTTAATGTGTTTGTTGTAACTCCCGAATATGGAGCAACATTTGCAAGGTCAGTGTAGGTACCGGCACCAGTTTGGTCCACTTGCCATTTGTAAGCTGTTGCGCCAGTTGCAGATGCAGAAAATGTTGTATTGCTTCCTGGGCAAAGACTTCTATTAACTGGATTGGCAGTAATAACAGGAGCTGTACAGGCAGGTGTTTCAAAAAGGCGGAAGTTATCTATTGCAAATTCTTGGGTTTGAGCTCCATTTGCAAAAGCATTCAAACGAATTTGTAATATTAATCCTGAACCTGGGATGTTTGCAGAAAATTCTCCAAACGCATAGCTTAAAGCAGCTCCATCTCCTATTAAATCTCCATTCGTATCAAGTTTTAATGATGGGCTGTCATCAGCTGCACTGGCATAAAAAGCCAATATTTTAGTCCATGGCCCTGCGTCAATTTTATATTCGACAATAACATAATCTTGCTGAACACCACTATCAGAGCCTTGCCAGGTATTTTGATCATTTGCTGCAAAAAGACCTTTAAATGAGAGCCCATTTTTTCCAGTAATATTAATAGTGGCCCAAGTGACCTGTTGATTGGGAGAGGCTGCATTATTTTGGCAGGTTAAGCCTCTATCAAGATCTTCTCCTGCCCATATTTTACTACCTTGAAAACCAGTATAGGTAGTATTAGGAAGTTGAAGGCTATTAAGTTCAATTCCTGCAGGTGTAGTTCTAAAAAAATAAGAAGTTGCTGGTGGTCCTCCACAAGAAAACTCTATTGATGGACTTCTTGCACCAGAACTTGGGGCTCCAGTATCTTCAAATGTATCGGACCAAAATTGCGTTTGCGCATTACCTCTTGTATAAAAGAGGGAAAGTAATATCGCAAAGATAATAGTAAAGTTCTTTTTCATAATCACATAGTTTTTAAATTAATAGTTTAATTATATTAGTTAGATATGGGGTTTGCCACTAATGGCTTTAATAAGGCATATTCTTTGGCCGTCATTATACCTTCCTCTGTACTAAGTATTTCGATTGCAATTTGTTTGTTGTCCTCACAAGCTACATTTACCGTATTGTTTATAGAAATGATTGTTCCTGGTTTGTCTTCATGAGGTTTATCTAATAGGGTTGCTGCTATTATTTTAATTTGTTCTCCCATTAAAGTAGTATCGGCACCAGAATTCCAAGGATTGCATGCGTTTATTAATGCGATGATTTCATCTGCATACATCCGTTTCCAATTAATGTAAGTATCTGTTAATTCTGGCTTTTCATAATAATAAGCTAATGATTCATCTTGAGGCTGATTAGGAATATTACTAGCAAATTGTAACATATTTGCCATATTCAAAGCCACTTGCGACATACGTTCGCATAATCTTACTGTTAATTTTCCGTAAGTATCGTTTTCTTGTATTCTTATAGGATCATTGAAAATAATATTTCCTTGATCAAATTTTTCGTTCATAAAATGCGCACAAATTGCGGTCTCCTTTTCTTGATTTTTTAGTACTTCAAAAATTGGCATTGCTCCACGGTATTGTGGTAATGGTCCTGGGTGGAAATTGATGAATTTATTATTTCCATAGGATAAAACAGATTCAGGAAGAAGAAATGGGAATGAGATACAAAAAATATAATCGGGTTTTATAGCATCAATCCAACCTCTCATCTCTTCCATACTTTTTTTAGTAGGGAATGATTTAAATCCTAAGTTATTGTCTTCTGATTCTCTTTCTAAAGCATCTATTATTGTGTTATTACTTTTTCCGATACCTATTGCACATATGAATTTCTCATATGCTAGTAATTGCAATGTGTTAAAGGCGAACTTTCCGCCACATAGTACCATTATTTTTTTTTGTGCTTCCATAATTAAATACAGACATAACTATTGTACCAAGCTGATGTCGTCTGATTTAAATCTTGGTCCGTTAGTTTTTTATAATACTCGTTTACTTCTGTTATTTTGCCTTCCAATTGTAATTCGCATTTGCCTTCAGTATTTGAAATAATAGAGGCTTTATATAAAGGAGAAATAGATGTGTTCGTTTTTGTATCAAAATAAATTTCACCTCTAGGGCTAACGAATGTTAGAGTTTGGAGATCTTGGCTAATATTTGGGATACTTTTTTTATGTTCAAGAGTTAGTTCTAATGCTTTTAAAGCTATAGTTGCACTTTCCCAACTTAACAAAGAGAAGAGATTAGGCGTTTTTCCTAATTCCGTTATAGTATCAATGAAAGTTTTATTTTCTACTGATTCAATTTTTTTAGACCAAGCCGCAATGCCTTTTACATTATTTCCTGGATAAATGGCATTACCTAGCATTGTTTCTTCTAAGCCAAATGGAGTTAGATAAACGGGTAGGTTTTGTTCTTCAAATGTGTTTTTAATTTGTTCAAAATACCATTGTACATAATCACCACTAAAAATGCTCAACAAGGCACTTTCAGGAAAATTATTCAAATGATCTTTTAACGGTTCCATCGTAAAATCTTCTGATTTATAGCCAGTGGCATGATTAAAAGATATTGTCCCTCCATTATCTTGAAATGATTTTGATATACTATAGGTATGTAAATACCCTCCATCATAATACCCTGTTACCATACCAGCATTCTTATATCCATCTTTCCTAGCTTCTTTAGCGGCAAGTGAAGCCCCTAAAGAATTATGAAGCGAATGATAAAAGATATTGGGACAGGTTGGCCACTCATGAGGCATATTGGCGCCAGCATCTAAAACAATTAATATTCTATTGGTAGCAAGAAAAAGAGGGCGGAGCAATTGAGCAGTTTGATGACCTATGTAAGCAATTACAATAGATGCATTTTCTTCAAGCAAAAGCTTTTCGGCACTACGATAACATTGTTGTTTATCGGCACCAAAACCTATGTTTTCTGTAACTATTTTTATATCACTCCTTCCTAATTGTTTTAGACCAGACCGGAGACCTTCATATAAATCAAAACCAATAGTTTGATAGTATGTGGAACGGGGCAATAGAATTCCTACTATTTCCATATAATTTATGTAATAACTAATTAGGAGAACTCTATATGATATTCTCCTTGATTTTATTTATAATTAATTTCTACTTGGAAATATACCTTCCATAGCAATGGAATAATTAATAGTTAAATATGGGTTTTGTACACTAAGCGGTGTGCCTGTACCTGCTATATCAGTATTACCTGAAACTGCAGTGCCTCCAGTAAAAACATTATTGGTAGCTCCATTACCAGAATATGTAGATGCTTTTGTAGTAGCGGGGAAATTTCCTTCTGCAGAAGATTCATCTGCATTTGCACTAGAAGCTTTTATTTTTACGGCAACATTGTTTAAGGTATGAACGTGCGGAGGCATATTTGATGTAAGTACAGAAACAGAAGTTACTCCTCCAGTTTGTCCCATCACGTAGCTAGCTCCTAATGCGCTCTGTCCTTGACCTACTGGCATGCGGCCCTGAAGATTAGGAAGTTGAAATGTTGTTTGGCCATTTCCTCCATAATAAGTACCTATAAGAGAGAATAATGCGGTGTTTTGTGCAATACTTATGGTTTGGCCTTGGCAGACTGCGTAACCTCTAGGTGCAAAATTGAATGCAAAAATCTTAATTTCTCCGATAAATGGTTCTGTAGACATAGTTTTTTAGTTTAATTAGTTAAATTCAAAATTAGATTATAATGAAAATATGGATACACGTATTTATACGTGTTTTTTATAATAAACTTGTAACTTGTTATTTATCAATAGTGTATAATGAACGTTTTAGATTTTGTCTTATAAAATTAGATTTTTAGTAGCAGCTATTTTGTTAAATAAAAGTTAAAAATTATTATTATTTTAACTTTGTGGTAATACGAGTTTTTCGGATTTTATTTTTTGTTAAAAGAATAAAAAAGCAGTAGTTTAGCGCAAATATTAACAAACCTAAAGTTGATTTTTAATTAATAAAAAAAACTAAATTATGACAGAGAATAACAAATTAAGAGAGAAAGACACAGAAATTTCATTAGAAACTGCTGAAAAATGGGCAAAAAATTGGAAAGATCCTAAAAGTGATTCTGATTCTAAAAATAAGGTGAATGCTTACTTAATTCCAAAAATAAATTTAGAATTAGTTTTAAAGCAGGGAATAGATGCAGTACGAGCTTACATTGGAATAAATGATGCAGGGGAACAAACCTTAATGATTGTAGGAACTAGATACAACGAAAAAACGGGTATTTATGAAGATATGCTTCCTAAAGGTGTTGATGCCGAAGGAAGATATGGCGACGAGACTTCACCAGCCATATACGATTTTAGTCAACCTTGTCCTCCTCAAGGAGATCCGTCTAGTCCACTTAATAATATGTAATTTATGTATTCATTTCTTGTTAATTTTGGATATTTCCTTTTGCTGATTAATTTTATTGTATTTGCAATTGGTCTTTCTAAGAAACAAAAAAGTTATGTGATATTTACAGTGTATCTTTTTTTAATTGTATGTATTCAGATAATTACACTTGTTTTAAGAAAACTGGGTGTAAATAATCTATTTTTATCGCATTTTTATTTTATTGGTCAGTTTCTTATGCTAGGTCTTTTTTATTTTAATTTGATAGCAGACAAATTTCAAAAAAAAGTAATTAAAATCACACTTGTTTTGGCGCTATTAAGTTTAGTCATTCAATATAGTATTAGACCAGATTTATTTTTTGAGTTCAATTTATATGAAATATTCATTACTTCCTTTTTACTTATAATTTATGCTACATTTCATTTTTACAATATGTTGAATGGTAAAAAAGTGTTTTATTATATCAACATAGGTATCATATTGTATTTGTTTGGAAGTACTATTTTGTTTTTAGTAGGTAATCTATCGATAATGTTAAGTTCAAAATATTACAAAGTACCTTCGCGAATAAATTATATCTTATATATAGTCTTTCAGTTATTTATTTTAATTGAATGGAGGAAAAGTTTCTATAAAAATAAAGGAACTAATTCTCTGAATTAGTTCTAATTGAGTAGCAACAATGACTTGTTTAAATTTGGTGTAATATATCAGGATTATATTTTTAAATAAAAGTATTGTACGGATAGCAAAATGCTGATAAAGGAATACTATAAATTATATAAGATAGTATTAAAATAAATGTAGCTCTATATTATATGTATAGGCTTACAAACCGAGAATCTTTGTCAAAGCTTAAATTTTGGCAGAGATTTTTTTTGTTAAGCTACTTTCAATTATCAGATTAAATGCGATATTTTTATTCGTAAATTTGCGTATACTAATAAGAGAAAAACCGAGAATGCTTTTAAATTCCAGTCCAATTCCAGAAAGTGAAATTGTAGCAATAATTATATTTGGATGTTTGTCTTTCATATTGATGGGAGTTGTTTTTATATTGTTTTTCTATTTCTCAAGAAAGAAAATTATAAAAGAACAATTAGAAAAAAAAGATTTAGAAATTCAATATCAAAAAGACCAGATTCAAGCTGTTATTATTACACAGGAAGAAGAACGAAAGCGAATTGCACAAGACTTGCATGATGACATTAGTTCTAAACTTAATGTAGTTTCATTAAATAGTTATCTATTAAGAACTTCAAATCTAACAGAGAAAGAAGTGATGGATATCACTGGGAATATTATAGATTTAACAGCTAAAGCACTTGATAATTCTAGGAAGATAGCCCATGGTTTGTTTCCTCCAGTATTAGAGAAATTTGGATTACATGCAGGTATAGAAGAGTTATGTTTAGAGTTTGAAAGTAGTAAAGCTGTAAAAGTAGATTTTCAGAATAAAATTCAATTTGATGAAAAATATAAAGACAAGCATTTACATGTTTTTAGAATTTTACAAGAACTGATGAATAATTCATTACGACACGGAAAGGCAACTCAAATTTCAATTTCTTTTGAAGATAAAAAAGGAATAAGTACAGGAATATATTCAGATAATGGAATTGGTTTTGATTGCGAAAATAAAGAGAATCTAAAAGGACTTGGTATGAAAAATATAGAAAGCCGAATTTCTTTTCTGAATGGTACTTTGTGCGTAAATTCAGCTATAAATAAAGGGGTTTCAATTGTTTTTACCTTTTAGAAATAAAAAATTATTGTTTAAGTTTACATTTTTTGTATTTTCGTAAGGTAAATAGTTTTTTTTGTAATTTTTTGATATTTAATTTGTTAAGAAATTATAAGTAACTAGTGATATTTTGAAAAAATGAAAGCCCCCATAAAAATAATTTTAGTTGATGATGAAGTTTTATTTCGCAAAGGGATTATCTTTTTGTTGGAAAGAGAAGAGAATTTAAAGGTTATTTACGAGGCATCAAATGGAAATGAACTTATATCTTATCTAAATAAATCATCTAGTCAACCAGACATTGTTATTATCGATTTAAAAATGCCAATTTTAAATGGAGTAGAAGCAACCAAAATTATTCACAAAAAATTCCCTGATATTAAAGTGATTGCTTTAACAAGTTATGATACCAAATCTTTTGTCGCAAATATGTTAGAAGTTGGAGTAGTTTCTTATTTAATAAAAAATACAACACCAAAAGATTTAATCTTTACAATTAATGAAGTGAGCACTAAAGGGTATTATTATAACGATAATGTGCTTAAAATTATTCAAGAAATAGCTAAAGCAGGTAAAAATACCCGATGTAGTCTGGATACTAACTTTCTTTCAGCTCGTGAAATTGAAGTGTTGCGCTTGATTTGTTTACAAAAAAGTACAGCCGAAATAGCAGAAGAGCTTTTTATTAGTCCCAGAACTGTTGAGGGACATCGAAATAATTTATTACTAAAAACAGAGTCCAGGAATACAGCAGGATTAGTTGTTTATGCAATTCAAAACGAAATTGCAGCTTTTACGAATTAATAGTCTTAATTAATTTCGCTGCTTGTTAGAAATTGAATAGATAAAACGTAGTAAAGTATTATTGTCAGTACTAATAAACAAATGCCTATCTTCCGAAATAAATTTGTATGTTTAGCTTTATTATTTGTTTCAATAAGTTTCATTATATGTGATTTCATAGTTAATTAGTTTTTATAGAAAAGCAAATTTAGCAAGAGTTACTCAAATATTTACGCGTGTTTTTACGTGTTTTTTTTAAAACGGATAATTGAATAATCTAACATCAGGAGAGATAAAAATAAAACAGATTTAAAATGAAATATTATATTGCTTATGTTTTCTTCTTTTTATTATCATTTAGCGGCAAGGCATCATTTATTTTGCTTCCAATGGACGAAACGACACAGCAAAATCATTTAAAAGCTTATGGTATAACCTATTGGTGCTTAAGTAAAAATTATAAAGCCAGTTGGTTGCTTAATTATAGAGGAGGTTCTTTTTTGTTACCAGATGCAGAAGAGATTCGAAAAGAATGTAAGATCCGAGGGGTTAGTTTTGAAATACTTTCTGATAGTGAAGAAAATTCTATTTTAAATGAAATTTCGAGCCCATCACAGAATATGGAAACAGTTATTCTCGAGAAAGCACCCAAAATAGCAGTTTACACACCAAAAGGAAAACAGCCTTGGGATGATGCAGTGACTTTGGTATTAACGTATGCAGAAATACCTTTTACTCCAATTTATGATGAAGAAGTTCTAAGTGATCAGCTATTGTTATACGATTGGTTGCATTTGCATCATGAAGATTTTACAGGACAATATGGTAAGTTTTATGCAGCTTATAAAAATACACCATGGTATATAGAGCAAAAGAAAGATGCAGAAGCATTAGCAACTAAATTAGGATATGATAAAGTATCAAAAGAAAAAGGAGCTGTAGCCAAAAAAATTAGAGATTTTGTTATAGGTGGAGGATTTATGTTTGCAATGTGTTCAGCAACAGATAGTTTTGATATAGCTTTGGCTGCAGACGGTGTTGATATTTGTGAAGCAATGTTTGATGGTGATACGAGTGAGCCAAACTATCAGTCGAAGCTTAATTATGCTAATTCGTTTGCTTTTAGAGATTTTACTTTAGAGCGTAAACCCGAAGTATATGAGTTTTCAGATATAGATATGACTCCGAAAAGACGTGTATCTATGGAAAAGGATTATTTTACTTTAATGGAATTTTCGGCAAAATGGGATCCAATTCCTAGTATGTTGTGTCAAAATCATACACAATTAGTAAAAGGATTTATGGGACAAACGACTTCGTTTGATGCCGCCTTTGTAAAATCGAGTGCTTTGGTAATGGGAACATGCGAGATAAATGGTGAAGTAAGATACATTCATGGTGAAAAAGGTAAAGGGATGTTTACTTTTTTTGGAGGACATGATCCTGAAGATTACCAACATAAAGTAGGTGATCCACCCACAGTTTTAGATTTACATCCAAATTCACCTGGATACCGATTAATTCTTAACAATGTTTTATTTCCAGCTGCAAAAAAGAAAAAACTTAAAACTTAATTTAAAGAAAATTCCATCCATATCGGAATGTGATCAGATATTTTTCGTGCTTCTTTTAAGGAGTTATAATCTTTATAAAAATGAATTATCCCTTTGTTTATTATTTTTATTTTTGAGGAGTGATAAAAAATATTATCAAATTCAGAAGCTAAACATTGGTTAGTAATGCATTTTTGTTTCAACGATGTTTTTTGGTTTTCTAGAATTGGTCGGTATCCCATATTCTTCAACGGATTAAAGACAGTATGCGATTGAGGACAATTGAAGTCACCTACAAAAATTAAGTTTAGATTAGGATATTGCTGAGGTAAAAACTTAAAATGCTTAATTTCTGTTTCTGGTTGTTTGCTTTTTGTAATAGCGTGGAAGTTTACAATCGTAAAATTTTTGCCGTCTTTTTCAAAAGTAGCAAAGTAAGGTTCACGATCTATTTGTTTTTCATATTGCTTTTCAAGCCAAGGTTTTCCTTTTAGTTTTACTTTATTAGTTTTCCAGAGAAATGCATATCGTTCTGTTTTGTAAGCGCTACTGCTTGTAGGGTTACTAATAGCATAATCCCATTTTGTTCCTTTTCTATTTAGTTCATCTACTAATCTTGCTACTGCTTGAGAACCACCATAACCAGCTACAACTTCTTGAATTGCAATAATATCATGATTTTTTATTGTGTTAGCGATAGAGTTAATTTCTTGTTCTGATTTTGATTTACCAAAGTTTTCGATATTCCAGGAAAGTACTTTGGTTTGGGCATAAAAGAATGTTGTCAGAAAAAGAAATAGGAGTATAAATGGGATTCTCATTTGTAAATATTAATTCTCAAATATAAAGATTATCCTAGAATTACCTAGTTCTCCCAGCCACAAAGAGTAAGGCCATAGCCTTGTGCCTGTTTTAAAGTAAGTTTTGTTATTTCTCGTTTACAAGAACTTAAACCACGGCAAGATTCTTTGTAATGGTACTTTTTTGCGCCACTCGCACCACATGCATATACATTGGTTTCTGCCAGATTAAATGAGGTAAGAGTAATGAACAAAATTAGTATAATAAATTTCATGTTTTTTTTTGTTATTATTTAAGATCAATTGACTACCAGAGTATATTCATTCCCATTTTTATCTGTAGCTTTTAATCTACCATAATCAATCCATTCAGCTATTATTTCAATTTCCTCATCATTATTATCTATTATTATCCCTGCTCCGTATTTTTTCTCAATATTTATAATTCCAGTAACTAAATCACCATCTTGGTCATAGCCATTTACATCATAAGTATATTCATAATTACCAGATGTACCAGTTCGATATTCGTACTGGTAGTTTATATCTTTATGGTACGTTTTGGCTTCTTCGGGAGTAATAGATTTTACATCAGCAGCAGTTATTACTTCTTTGTAAAACGGTTGAGGCTTATCTTTTTCTGCCTTTGGTTGTCCATTTTTACACCCTATAAACCCGAAAAAAAGACTATAGATTAGAATTTTAAATACTTGCATTGCTTTGTTTTGATGTTTTTTGTGATTAGTTATTCTCTTTTTCATACAATCCTACAGTTTCTAGTAACTCTTTTTCAAATTGATAAATGTCATCAATGGATTCTATAGGTTGTTTTATTTCGGTTTTATTATCGTTAAAAAGACCGATGTATTTCTTTGCACTATTTAAGTGAAGTCGACACAAAGGTTTTCTATTATTATCATCTAATAATATCCCAAAGTAAGATTGAGTATCCCGATGAATAATTCTGTTTGTAGGTAGTATTCGTCTTAAAATAGCAACTACAATTTTATGAGCTTCTAATTCCTCCTCAGTTGTAATAATTTTATTTTCTTCAACAACTTCAATTTGTTCTTCTTTTTGTTTGATAATTTCTTTGTTCAATGCTGCATTTAAGCGATCATTAATTTTTTCGCTTATAAATTGATTAAAAGCTTTTTGCACTAAATCTTTAAATTCGTCCACAACTTTCTCAGTAAGTCTACCAGTATATACCTTGTTTGCAAAAAGCTTGATAAACTCATTAGAAGGATTTTCTAGTTCATCATTTATTTGTTTCTTAATCTCTTTAGTATATTTTAAAGCACTGGCATTTGTAACGATATTTTCGACATTGAAATTTGATTTATGAAATTTAGAAATTTCAAGAGTTGTATTCTCTTTAAGATTAGTGATGTCAAATTCGAAAAATGGTTTCTGATCCATTTTGTTTTTTTCATCAAGGTCAGTGAAAAATTGATATTGAATTCCATTTGTCAAAAGTGCAAAACGTGTTTTAGTAACATGGAAGTATCTAAAAAGTTGTGAACTATGTGTAGTAAGGTCTTGTTTCCAACTTTTACATTCTACAATTATAATAGGTTCACCATTTTGATAAATGGCATAATCGACCTTTTCTCCTTTTTTTAATCCAATATCTGCAGTAAATTCAGGAACAACTTCCAGAGGGTTAAATGCATCATAACCTAATATATTTATAAAAGGCAAAACAAAAGCATGCTTAGTCGATTCCTCAGTTTCTATTTTATCTTTCAATTGATTAATCTTATCAGCTAATGATTTTAGTTGTGTATTGATTTCCATATTTAGTAGTTTAAGTTAAATTATTAATACATCAAACTTAATCTCATTGTAAAACAGTTTGTTACGGATTTCCGCATTCTGTGAAATAATAAATAAAATGTGTGTTTTTAAAAGAAGAGTTGCAATTACCAGAATAAGAATAAGAGAACTATTTAAATAGGTTTATACTTTTTTATATCTATTTATAATTGCAAGTATGAGTAGTACGATTTGAAAAATTATTATTGCTGGAATAAATAATAATTTCCAATCTAAATCAATACATCCCGTTACCGAGCCTAAAATAGCTATCCCATAAGACAATAAGAAACAAAGAAGAGTTGTTTTAAGTATAATTTTGTTTTTGGGAGAGATATTTTTTGCTAAATATTTTTTTGATAGTAGTATAAGATAAGTACTCTTCATAAGATAAAATTTGGTTTGCCAAACTTATAAATATGCAATTGACTATCCTTACGGAAATCCGTAAAGTATAGAGATGCAGAAAAATAAAAAGTACGTTTATACTAAACCTAAATCTTTAGCAATTGCTACAAGATGTGTGGGATTATTGGCCTTGAAGTAAATTTTAAGTTTGTTAATGCGTTTTTCGATAGAACTTTTGCTATTAGGAGTAATGCCAACTTCTTTAAATTTAGCTTCCATATTGTCCTGAGAGACGCCTATAGAAAGATATTTGATAAGTTGAATATCATAATTGTCTATTTCATTGGTCGTTTTGTCCCGAAAGATATAATTTAATTCTTGCGAAAGATATTTTTCATCAGTATCAAAAGCATTTTGTACCGCTTTCTTTAATTCAGGAATACTATTGCGCCCTTTCATTACAAAACCATTGATGTTAAAATTGTCAAATAGAGATTTTATGCGATAAGATTTATCTTCAATAGAAAATGCAATTATTTTTATTTCTGGAAATAATTCTCTTACTGCAGCAATAAGTTCTTCACCAGATTTTAAATTGTTTTCTCGATGATCTGGTTTAAAGGATAAATCAGTAATTAATAATTGGTAAGGATTATTTTCAAGGGCAGCTCCCCTAATTTTAAGTAAAGCATCATCACAATATTTAGTATATATTATTTCGGGAACATTTAGTTCCTGAAGCACTTGCTTAACTGCAATATCATTAAAATCTATATCTTCTGCTATTAAAACTTTTGTAAACATATAAGTGTATTATTTTGGAAATGTGATTTTTACTTTTAATCCTTTGTTAGGTTCAGATTCAAAAGTAAGCGTTCCTTTTATGTTAAGAATACGGTTTTCCGCATTCTTAAGACCATTTCTTAAATTCATTTTTCCACTAAAACCAATCCCGTTATCAGAATATTGTATTTGTACTTGTTTATCATTTTCTTCAAAGCCAATGACAACAAAAGAGCATTGACTGTGTTTTTTCATATTTACCAGCAATTCTTGTAATACTCGGTAAACTGCAATTTTTTTCTCAGATTGTATTTTTGACCAATTAATATCATTATTATCCTTTATAATTACGCTTACTTCATTACCATTATAACTAGATAGCATTTCTTTTAATTCATCTTTGAAGTTTTCTCCAGTATCAATAGTGCTGTTTTGTCTCGAAATATTTCGGGTACCAGAGTATATTGTATCTAAATTTGAAAGGAGAATTTCTTTATTTTCAGACGAAGACAAATCTTTGGTTTCTGCTAAAACAATGGTATGATAGACTTCATTGGCTAGTTCATCATGTAGTTTTTTAGAAATTCTGGTTTCAGACTCATAAACAGCAGCAGTCTTTTCCCGTCTTCCTTTTGTAGTTAAATAGTAATAAAGGAAAAAAATAGATCCAAAAACAAGACCAATTACAATATATAAGCTTAGATTTCTGTTTTTTACTTTTTCTAATTGCAATGCATTTTCTGCTTTTTGGGCTTTCAGCTTTAGATTTTCTTCCCGATCTTTTTTAGAATCGTATTTGATTTTTGCAAACTGATTTTTAGCTTTCTGTCTGGCTTTAATAATACTGTCGTTTATTTTTAAATAAAGAAGGGTTGTTTTCTTTAATTTTTCACCATTAGAGTTTTTAATTAATAAGTTTAATGATAATAGGCGATCATTTACATTATTTGTTTCGGTTGCTTTTAGATAAGCTAGATTTGCATATTTATGAGCAAGTTTGGTATTGTTGTTCGAATATAGTTCTGATAAGTGAAGAAAACTTGTAGTTATACCAAAGTCATCATTTATGTTTTGTCTTATTAATTTTGATTGTTCTATATATTCGACTGCTTTTGGATTATCTAATTTGTAATATGAATATCCTAAATTGTCGAGTATTCGTGCATGATTTCCAGGATTATTTGCAATGTCTTTCTTTAGACTTAAAGGATATAGTATGTTTAGAGCTTTTTCATAATTAGTCTTTCCTATATAAGCTACTGCGATATTATTACTTAAAACGTCTTTTTGCAGACCTATTTCGGCATATTTTATTGCTTGATTATAATTATAAATAGCATCATCATATTCGTTTAATCTTTCATAATTTATACCTAGGTTATTGTAAACAGCACATTTATAGTAAGAATTGGTTGTTTTTGTAAAAAAGGGAATCGCTTCAGTAGCACTTGTCTCACTACCCGAATAATCTCCTTGAATTTGTTGTGTAACTGCCATTTTTAAATAGGCATAAATTATTTTTTCATTTTCATCAGCCTTGCATTCTAACCTGGATTTATTATAATAATAAAAAGCACTGTCATATGTTTGATTATTAAAATGCTCATCTGCTAATGCTAAATAATTAGTATAGTTGGTTTTTGTTTCTGTAATTATATCTATTTTTTTTTCACAGGAAGATATCGTCAGAACTAAGGTTAAAATAAAAATCGGGAAATGCACCTTGATAAGTTTCATTTCCCGAAAATACTGAAAATTAATTAAATTGAGGTTTATATTTAATTAAGGTAATTAATTATGGTTTTTTCTTTGGAGGCGGAATTGGAGTTTGTCCATTTTGACCATCACCTCCTGAGTCAGATGGACCATCATCCGGAGTATCTGCTGCTATTGATAATTTATTCTTGTTTATTGTATCTTCAACATCATCATTTGTACAAGATACGAAAACCACATTGGTTGCTATAAAACACGCTACTATAAAAATTCTTTTCATCTTCTTTAGGTTTAAAATTTAGACATAGTCCAGCTTGTTCGATTTGAAATCGAAATTTTTGCTGATTTACAAACCGCACTTTGCGGATTGCTTTTTTTAGATTTTTTTCTTGGGAAGTGAAGTGTGTGAAACAGTATGATCTTATCTATACTTCCCGAATAAACTCGGTCTTACGGATTCACGCACTTTTTTAAAGAAGTAGTTTTGTACATTTGTTTTAACCTGCAGATTAAACCGGTAACTAATTCCGAGGCAAAGAAATATCAGTTTTGGCGGGGTGTTGAGATGGAATTCCAGTAATGCTGATAATTCTGTTGATTGCTGCAAAATGTTTAACAATTCCGATAAATGCTTATGAGTAGAATTACTTTTGAAGAATATAAAAGTGGTGTAAAAACAAAATATCAATCTTTTAAATTGGTAGAACCTACGGGGATTTTATTGAATCCTTCACCAGCACAATTGCGTAATTTATGTTTGATTCTTTTTGATAAATCATTGTCAATAAATGATGAAAATGCATTTAGAGTATTTCTAAATGCCAAAGAGGGGGAAGATTTAAGAAGAGTTATTGAGAGATTTGAAATTTCCAGATTCCGACCTGTCATATCTTTCTTAACAGGAGAAACAGAATCGGATAATCCTGCAAGAATTGAATTAGCAGCCGTTTTAGTAGATTTTGAGAAGAGACCATATAGTAGGTTTTTAAAAGAAGAATTGGTTATAAATACACCTAATTCTGGTTTAACTGAAATATCAATACCTATTGAAGTAGAGAAAGAATTATTATCTGAAGATGTAGAGGTTCATGCTCAACCTTTTGTTGGAGAACTTAATAATTCAACATTAAAAACTAAAAAGAATAGTAAGAATCCTTACCTGGTAATATTGGCAGGGCTCCTTGTACTTGCAGGATTATTTGCAATTTGGAGTTTTAATGATGAAGAAAATTGTATGGTTTGGAACAAGGATCACTATGAGGAAGTACCTTGCGAAAAGGTTTCTAATACAATGACATTATTCAATCCTATAGTTACGAAGAAGGACGAAAGTTTAATTTCAAACTTTAAAAAAATAAAGGCTTGCGATACAACAAGTTTTTTTAAAATGGGAAAACCATGTATTTGGTATGGAAAGTCATTCGATGGAAGTTATGAGTATTTTACAGCTCCAGGATTGCATCCAGAAACAGGAAAGACATTAAAGTCAATCACGCCCTATATAATCGACAGGCATATCTTAAAAAATAAATAGAACTAAACTGTTGATTTATAGTGTTCTATTGCTAGCCTAGTTACAAAAAGGACCAATCGTAAGATTGGTTTTTTTGTATAAATATATTTTGGTTAAATCTAATGTGTTTGATTGTATTTAATTGTAAAACAGGTGTTTATACGCTAATTGATATTGTTTTATTATTGTTACTTTATTCTTGATTCCTATAGGATAATAAGCTCCATTTGTCAATTCTATAATTGTTTTTTTTTTTGAGTAAATCAAAAGTTTTAAAACGTTCAGGTTTAAATAGACTTAATTTCTGTGTGAATATGGTCGATTGAAAAATGAAGTTATTGTATGATAAATTGAGTTTAAAGAAATGCCACAATAGTAGAACTGTAGCTGCTGAATTTTAAGAAAGTTCCAAAAACAACTATTTTTAGATCATTCCCAATTGATAAATAGTATGTACCAAAGAGGTACATAGATAATTGCATTTTTTATTTAATAATTTAAACAAGAAGCAATGGACTTAAAAGAAAAACTTAACCAAAAAATTGGCAAGCAGCCAGACATGGTTCTAATTATTACAGATGAGCAACGTGCAACACAACATTTTCCACCAGGATGGGAAGAGAAAAATCTTCCAACTCTTACATTTCTTAAAGAGAATGGATTTAGTTTTGATAGAGCATTTTGTAATACATGCATGTGTTCTCCAAGTCGGGCAACATTATTTACAGGGACATATCCCGCAAAACATGGAGTAAGTCAGACTCTAACAGAAGGAGGACTTTTATCACCGCAAGAGCCAACATTGGATAATACTTTACCAAATATAATGAATGTGCTTTGGGCTGATGGTTACGATGTACAATACAGAGGTAAATGGCATATGAGCAAAGGAGTTGCACCTAATGGAACTAAAACGAATTATGAAAACTTAACAGCTGCGGATATTTCGTTATATGGTGCAATGGGTTGGATTGCTCCAGATGCAGGTGAAGATGTTAATCCACTTAATTTTGGGGGAGGTTATGCTAATCATGATGCCAGATATACAGCAGAAGCGATACAATATTTGAAAGAAGTAAAGATAAAAAGAGCTGCTGGAAAATATAAACCATACTGCTTAATCCTTTCACTAGTAAATCCTCATGATGTTTTGGCATATCCAAAATCAGCTGCTACTTCAGGATATTATCCAGATAGTTGGTTAGGAAGAGAGATTGAACTTCCAGCTACAGTAAATGAAAATTTACTCGAAAACAAAAAGCCAATGGCGCAAGAACAAATATTGATTAATATGGCTTTAAGTTTGGGAGCTATAGCTACTTCTGAAGAAAAACTGAATTATATTAATTTTTATGGAAATTTGTTAAGTCAAGTTGATAAAGAAATTGGATATCTCATCAAAGAATTATACGAGGAGGATGAAAATGGAAAGAAATTAGCAGACTCAACAATTGTCACTCTAACATCAGACCATGGAGAAATGGGGCTTGCCCATGGAGGATTACGTCAGAAAACGTTTGTTGCATATGAAGAAGCATTACGAGTTCCACTAGTAATTTCAAATCCTATTATATTTAAAGACCATAGTATAAAGCAATCAATGGCACTAGCTACATTGGTAGATATTATGCCCACTTTTATTGATATTGCTAATGTGTCAAATCCACCTATAGGACTTGCTGGAACCAGTTTACTACCTGTAATGGATACTGGTACAGCAGTTCAGCATAGTATTTTGTTTACTTACGATGATATTAAGGCAGGATCAAATAGTAATTGGGCAATTGTAAAAGCCGCTAATCGCATTCGCTGTATTAGAACAGAAAAATGGAAATTCGATTATTACTTCGATGCATCAAGTGCATATTTCAAACAGTACGAGCTATACGATTTAGTAAATGATCCGTTAGAAATTACCAATCTAGCTTACGATCCTGGGTATAGTGAAATAAGAATGGAATTAGAAGAGCAATTACATCAGCTCGAGGTAGACAAACTCTGGGTAAATGCTCCGACAGATGTCTTTAATACAGTAAAATTCAATTAAAGATTATTAATGACATAGTAATGTAAAAAGGCAAACTGATTAATAATCTAACAAAAACATTATGGCACAAAATCTAAATCTAGAAGTTAATGCAGTGAGTTATATGGATTTTAATAATCCAGCTGGGCAAACGACGATACAAGGAATAAGAGGAGTTTCCGACTCAGAAAATGTATATATCACAGCTAGTTTACTCGGAGAGAATAATATTGTTCAAGGGTTAATTTATGAAGGAAAGTTAATTGGAAATGGTAGCAATGGAAAATGGCATGTTGTTAATTTTCCAAGTACAGCATCAGAGATAGTTACCAATACTTCATGTTATGGGCCTAATAATGGACCAGACGGATCTATACAAATTGTTGGTTCTTATAAAATTTCAACAACTACGGGAGGAGTACCAAGTGGAAACCTTGGGTTTTATTATGAAGGACCTTTGGATGGATCAGGAACTTGGATCAGAATATCACCAAACAATGGAAATACAAATAACGTTTTTGTTCATAGTATTATGGGGGGAATTGCAGTTGGAAATTATGATGTAGAGAATGATAAAAATGGGTATGCATTTCTATATGATATAGCAACCAAAGAATACACAGAATTTAAGTTACCAGATTCGATAACCAATACTTTGTATGGGATTTGGTATAATGGTGAAGATAGCTATACATTGGCAGGAGGTTATTCAAGCCACAAGTTGGGAAAATTAAGCCAAGCTTTTCTTGTAGATTATAATGGTAAAACTAAAAAGATTAGTAATTTAAAATCATTTAGTTATCAAAATGAAACAGCTTTATCAATAATTACCCATTTTGAAGGAATTACAGGTTCTAAAGATAACGGATATAACATGCCAGCAGATTGGATAACTTTAAATGGAGATAGTAATGGAGCATCTTTCGTTTCAGTTAGTCGAAATTCAGATGGATCATTTGGAGAAGCAAATTGGATAGATATTGAGTTTCCAGGTTCAAGCATTACAAGTGCTAACACAGCATACAAAAATAATATATTAGGAATATATGTGATCAAGGATGATACAGATACAAAAGTAGTATCTTCTTTTGTTGCAAAAGTCGTTAGAGATAAATAGGAGCTAAATAGTGTCTTATTGTTAATGAACTAAAAACAAAAAACCCAATCGAAAGATTGGGTTTTTATATAAGTAAGTAATCTAAATTGTGTTTATAAAACGTTTATTTTACTTTATTAAGTACTGCTTTGAAAGCTTCAGGGTGATTCATAGCTAAATCTGCAAGAACTTTACGGTTCAATTCGATTCCGTTAGCTTTTACTTTCCCCATGAATTGAGAATAAGACATTCCTTCCAATCTAGCTCCAGCGTTGATACGTTGAATCCATAATGCACGGAAATTTCTTTTATTCACTTTTCTATCACGGTAAGCGTAGCACATTGCTTTCTCTACCGCATTTTTAGCAACTGTCCAAACGTTTTTACGTCTACCAAAGAAACCTTTGGCTTGCTTCATTATCTTTTTTCTTCTTGCTCTTTTAGCAACTGAATTTACTGATCTTGGCATAATTTTTATGTGTTTTTGTAGCTGGCGTCCCGAATTTAATCAAGGGAACTTATTGGCCATACTCCAAGGTTATTTTTAAATGTTTTAACCTAAAGAATTATTAGATAATTCTTAATTGTTGTTTGATGCTTTTCATATCTGTTTTGTGAACTAACGCTGAATGTGTCAAAGCTAATTTACGTTTTTTAGATTTTTTAGTCAAGATGTGACTTTTAAAAGCATGCTTTCTTTTAATCTTTCCAGAACCAGTAACTTTAAAACGTTTCTTGGCGCTAGATTTTGTTTTCATTTTAGGCATTTTTCCTAGTGTTTTAATTTATTCTTACTTACTTATCTTATCATCAAGTTTAAGGTTTCAAGTTTAAAGTTGTAAAACTGAATACTGAAACTGTAAACTGAATTTATTTTTTCTTCTTCGGAGCAATGAACATAATCATTCTCTTTCCTTCCAGAACAGGCATAGCTTCTACTTTACCATACTCTTCAAGATCGGTAGCTAATCTCAATAATAAAATCTGACCTTGATCTTTATAGATAATAGAACGTCCTTTAAAGAATACAAATGCTTTTAATTTAGCACCTTCTTTTAGGAATTTTTCAGCGTTCTTTCTCTTAAACTCATAATCATGCTCATCAGTCTGAGGACCAAAGCGAATTTCTTTCACTACAACTTGAGTCGATTTTGCTTTCAGGACTTTATCACGTTTCTTTTGTTCGTAAACAAATTTCTTGTAATCCATGATTTTACAAACCGGTGGCTCTGCATTTGGCGAAATCTCAACTAGATCTAATTCAAATTGATCAGCTAATCTTAGAGCTTCGGCTATTTTAAAAACACCTGGCTCTATGTTTTCGCCTACAAGGCGTACCTCAGGAACACGAATAAGATTGTTTATTCTGTGTGCATCTTTTTTTTCTACGCGAGGTTGGTAACCTCTGTTGCTTCTTATTGCTATGACTTTATAATTTAAGTTAAACTGTAAATACTTTTAATGTCTTTTTTATTTCTTCGTCTACAATTGCGACAAATTCCTCAATTGTAACTGTAATATTTCCTTTACCTTCTTGACCATGACGGCGAATAGAAATAGTACCGTTTTTCTCTTCTTCCTCACCTACAATCAGCATAAACGGTAATTTTTGCATTTCTGCATCTCTAATTTTCTTACCTATAGTCTCACTTCTGTTGTCAATTAGGGCGCGAATTTCGTGATTTTCTAGCAAATCTAAAACTTTTTTAGCATATATTTCATATTTCTCGCTCAAAGACAAGATTATAGCCTGTTCAGGCATTAACCAGAGTGGGAAATTTCCTGCAGTGTGCTCTAGCAAAATTGCAATAAAGCGTTCCATCGAACCAAAAGGGGCACGGTGAATCATTACAGGTCTATGTAATTCATTGTCAGCTCCTTTATAAGTAAGTTCAAAACGCTCAGGTAAGTTGTAGTCAACTTGGATAGTTCCTAGTTGCCATTGTCTTCCCAAGGCATCTTTTACCATGAAATCTAGTTTAGGGCCGTAAAAAGCAGCTTCACCATATTCAACCACAGTGTTTAAGCCTTTGTCGGCAGCAGCATTGATAATTGCATTCTCAGCTTTTTCCCAGTTTTCATCGCTACCAATATACTTGTCTCTGTTTTCTTTATCACGCAAAGAAATCTGAGCAGTAAAGTTTTCAAAACCTAAAGAACCAAATACGTAAAGAACCAAGTCAATTACTTTCTTGAACTCTTCGTCCAATTGTTCAGGAGTACAAAAAATATGAGCGTCATCTTGAGTAAAGCCACGTACACGAGTTAAACCATGTAATTCACCACTTTGTTCGTATCTGTAAACAGTACCAAATTCTGCATAACGCTTCGGTAAATCTTTATAAGACCAAGGTCTTACATTGTAGATTTCGCAGTGATGAGGGCAGTTCATTGGTTTCAATAAAAACTCTTCTCCTTCAGCAGGAGTATGAATAGGCTGAAAGCTATCAGCGCCATATTTAGCATAGTGACCAGAAGTTACATATAATTCTTTTTGACCAATATGAGGAGTTACTACTTGTTCGTAACCGGCTTTTTTCTGAGCTTTCTTCAAGAATTGTTCTAATCTATCACGCAAAGCAGCACCTTTAGGTAACCATAAAGGCAAACCTTGTCCAACTTTCTGAGAGAAAGCAAATAATTCAAGTTCTTTACCTAGTTTACGGTGATCACGACGTTTAGCTTCTTCAAGAAGTTCTAAATACTCAGTTAAGTCTTTTTGTTTAGGGAAAGAAGTTCCATAAACACGAGTTAATTGTTTATTTTTTTCATCACCTCTCCAGTAAGCACCAGCAACACTCATCACTTTCATCGCTTTGATGATTCCAGTATTAGGAATATGACCACCACGACATAAGTCAGTAAAAGTAGCATGATCGCAGAAGGTGATAGTTCCGTCTTCAAGGTTAGAAATTAATTCAGTTTTGTATTCGTTATCCTTATATAGTTCTAAAGCTTCAGCTTTGCTTACAGGACGCATTTTAAATTCATGTTTCCCTCTTGAAATTTCAAGAACACGGTCTTCGATCTTTTTAAAGTCGGCGTCAGTTATTTTTTGGTCGCCAAAATCAACATCATAATAAAAACCATTTGAGATTGCAGGTCCTAGAGTTAGTTTAATTCCAGGGAAAAGTTCCTCAAGAGCTTGAGCCATTACGTGTGAAGTCGAATGCCAAAAAGCTTTTTTACCTTCAGTGTCATTCCATGTATATAAAATAAGACTACCATCGGTCGTCAGTGGAGTTTCGGTTTCAATAGTTGTACCATTAAAAGAAGCCGAAATCACGTTTCGGGCAAATCCTTCACTAATGCTTTTCGCAACCTCCATAGGAGTTACGCCAGAAGCAAACTCTCTAACTGACCCATCGGGCAAAGTAATCTTAATCATTGTTTATAATTTTATGAATGCAAATATAGTGGATTACAAAAATACATACAATATATATGTACAGTTTATATTATTTACATGTGTAGTTTACATTATATAAATGGGTAGTTTATATTTTATATATGAATAGTTGGTATTAATAGGAGTAGAATTTTATATGAAGCTTAATTCTGCTATTCGCTCCAATCTTTTGTGCCGAACCATGGCATAAAAGGATTTCGGCTTCTATCAGGGCTAGGGGTTTATTAATTTCGGTTTAAATATTAAAGCGGCTACTATATAATAGTAGCCGCTTTTTTTATGTCCTTATATATAGGTGCAATATTCGACTATACTATATAGGAGGAGTTTTTTTTAGGAGCTATTCCTGCTATTCGCTTCAATCTTGTCCTTTTTAAAGGAAAAAGGACAAGGATTTCCGCTACTATCAGGGCTAGGGAGTTT
>NZ_JAOZEV010000024.1 GCF_025847275.1 Flavobacterium frigoritolerans | reverse complement strand
CGCCAATAAGTATTATTAATGCGATAACAGAAACAGAAGGACCTATTAATGGAAGTGGAGGTGGAATAACTCGTTCATTGATAAATAATGATACTTTAAATGGTATAGCGGCAGTAATTGGAACCAATTCAGGTCAGGTAATACTTAGTCTAGTGAGTATTCCTACAGGATTAATATTAAACCCAGATGGTACGGTATCTGTTGGATTGAATACACCAGCAGGCTCTTATAATGTTCAATATACAATTTGTGAGGCAACCAATCCGGGAAATTGTGCTACAATAACAAGTGTTATTAATGTTGTGGGAGCGCTTATCGATGCAAATGATGATTCGGCTACTATAGTATCAGGGTCAGCTGGGACAACTGGAATCATTGACATCCTTGGAAATGACACATTAAATGGAAATTCAACAGGATTAAGTGAAGTTACACTTACAGTTGATACTCCAGATTCAACAGGGCATATTGTATTAAATGTAGATGGTATAGTTGATTTGGCACCAGGAACACCAGCGGGAACTTACCAGATAATATATACTATTTGTGAGAAATTGAATCCTGTAAATTGTTCAACAGCTGTGGTAACAGTGATTGTTAAGACTATTGAAGATATTGATGTCTATACTCATATTACGCCAAATGGTGATGGTGATAATGATGTATTCTACATAGATGGAATAACAAAGTTTCCTAATAATACTGTTGAAATTTATAACAGATGGGGAGTTATGATATATAAGGCCAAAGGATACGATAATGAAACTATTGCTTTTGATGGGAAATCTAGAGGAAGAACAACAGTAAATGCAAACGATAATCTGCCTGAAGGAACTTATTACTATATCATCAGATATGTGAAAACCGATGGGGATATAAGAGAAAAAGCTGGATACTTATATCTAAACAGATAGATGTTAGGTTTATACAATTTTAAAAAAATGATTATGAAATTAAGATTAATTATATTAGGATTAGTACTCAATGGATTTGTTGCCAATGCCCAACAAGATGCACAGTACACTCAATATATGTATAATACTGCAAATATTAATCCTGCCTATGCTGGTTCGAGAGGTTGTTTGAGTGCCTTGATAATGCACAGGACACAATGGGTGGGATTAGATGGGGCTCCTGTTACTAATACAGCAGCAATTCATACTCCATTAAGCGCTTCAAAAAAATTAGGCTTGGGAGTGAGTTTTGTCAATGATAGATTGGGGCCTTCAGATAATAATATTATCTCACTTGACTTAAGTTACTATATTCCAACTTCCGAAAGCTTTAAATTGGCTTTCGGGGTTAAAGGGACTGCTGATATGTTTAATGTCGATTTTAATAAGGTGAAATTATTCAACCCTAATGATAATCTTAATCGTAAAGATATTGACAATAGGTTCTCTGGTAATATAGGAGCAGGCGTTTTTTTGTATTCGGATAAAACCTATGTGGGAGTTTCGGTGCCGTACTTTCTGGAGAATAATTATTATGACAATGATATTCAATATGTGGCTAGTGAGCGCATGCACTATTATATAATGGCAGGACATGTTTTTGATTTGGGAGGAGATACTAAATTTAAACCGTCCATTTTAAGTAAAGTAGTTAAAGGAGCTCCCTTGCAGGTAGATTTTTCGGCAAATTTTTTATTCTTCGATAAGCTGACCTTTGGTGCTGCATACAGGTGGAGCGCTGCTGTTAGCGCAATGGCAGGTTTTCAAATATCTAATTCATTGTTGATCGGGTATGCTTATGATAAAGAAACAACGCGTTTGGGGAATTTCAACTCTGGGTCGCATGAAATTTTTCTTCGTTATGAATTGTTTAAAAAATATGATAAAGTAGTCTCTCCTAGATTCTTCTAAAAATAACCGGTATGAAAAAAATTTATTTGATATGTGCTTTGTCCTTTGGATTGCATATGCAGGCACAAGAAGCAAAAATGGCAAAAGGGGTGACCCAATATAATGATTTAGCCTATGTTGATGCTACTCAAACTTACCTTAAAGTGGCTAATAAAGGATATAAGTCAAAAGAATTATTTCAGAAACTAGGCGATTCGTACTATTTTAACGCCAATTTAAAGGAAGCTAATAAATGGTATGCTGAACTGTTTAATCTTAATGAGCAAGTTGAAAGCGAATATTATTATCGTTATTCACAAACCTTAAAGGCTATAGAGGATTATAAGAAAGCAGATCAGATTTTGGATAAGTTTCATGAACTCTCTGTCAGCGATATTCGTGGGAACTTGTATAAACAGCAGAAAGATTATAAAAAAATTATAGACGCAAACTCTGGTAGATATGAAGTTAAAACAACAGGGGTAAACACCTCACAGTCGGATTATGGGACTGCTTTTTTTGGGGATGAAGTGGTGTTTTCTACTTCACGTGATTCCATTGGGTTTGCAAAGATACAGACCAAATGGACAAATCAGGCTTTTACTAATTTTTATGTTTCAAATAGAACAGATGATAATGATTTAGCTAATCCGAAACGTTTTTCAAAGGTTATTAATTCAAAATTTCATGAAGATACTCCAGTATTTACTAAAGATTTGAAAACGGTATATTTTACAAGAAATAACTTTATAGATGGAAAAGTTGGAAAGGATGATAAACAAATAATTAATTTGAAACTTTACAAAGCTATTTTGAAAGATGGGAAATGGGGAAATGTTATGGAATTACCATTTAATAATGATTCTTATAGTGTTGCTCATCCGGCTTTAAGCCCTGATGAAAAAACTTTATATTTTGCTTCGAACATGCCTGGTACAAAAGGGCAATCGGATATTTTTAAGGTAAGTATCTTAGGAGAAAACCAATATAGTAAACCAGAGAATCTCTTAGGAGGCATTAATACAGAAGCCAGAGAAACATTTCCCTTTATTACTAAAGATAACGAATTGTATTTTGCTTCTGATGGACATCAAGGATTAGGAGGATTAGATGTTTTTATAACCAAAATTAAATCTGACGGCACGATCGGTAAAATTGTAAATTTAGGAGCACCTATTAATGGTTCGATGGATGACTTTGCTTTTATAATTGATAATATAACAAGAAAAGGTTATTTTTCTTCTAATAGAGTTGGAGGGAAAGGGAGAGATGATATTTATAGTTTCATAGAGAATAAACCTTTGATCTTGGATTGTGAAAGTGAACTGACAGGTATTGTAACTGATAAGGAAACAGGAAATATTTTGCCAGGATCTTTAGTCTCTCTATTTGATGAAAAGTTCAATCTGATTTCTAAAATGACTGCAGATGATAGAGCGGCTTATAAATTTATGGTGAGCTGTGGTCGGAAATATTATGTTAGAGCAGAGAAAACAGATTACGATACAAATGAGCAAAGTGTTACAATTCCTGAATCAGAAACTAAAAAGGATGTTCCTTTAGTCATTGCTAAGAAAATTAAAGAAATTAAGATCGGAACAGATTTGGCAAAAACGCTCAATATTAAGATGATTTATTTTGACCTTGATAAGTTTAATATCCGCAAAGATGCACAGGCAGATTTGGCAAAAATTGTTGAAATTATGAAAGAGTATCCAACAATGAGGGTAGATGTAAGATCACATACAGATAGTCGTCAAACCAATGCTTATAATGATAGGTTGTCAAATGCAAGAGCAAAATCAACAATTGCTTGGCTTGTCAAAAATGGAATTACAAAAGAAAGACTTTCTGGAAAAGGATATGGCGAAACGCAATTGGTAAATCATTGTGCAGATGATGTGGATTGTTCTGAAGAAGAACATCAGTTAAACAGACGTAGCGAGTTTATTATTTTGAGAATGTAAGCTCAGCTCATTTCATAACAAGTTCAGAAAGACATTAATAAATGTTTTTCTGAATTTTTGTTTTAATTAATTAAAGTATGTCTTTTGTTAAGCAGATGTTATTCCTATTCTTTTGTCTAAAACATAAGAAAACAAAATAAGTAGCTGAATAGGTTTTGCTTTATTTAATACAATTGGAGTTAAATAAAAAAATCCCCTTAAATCTTTTGATTTAAGGGGATTTGACATTCTGTCTATAAAAAGACTTTTGTCGGGGTGGCAGGATTCGAACCTGCGGCCTCCTGCTCCCAAAGCAGGCGCGATAACCGGGCTACGCTACACCCCGTAAGCGGGTGCAAAGATACACTAATATTTCAGTTGTCAAAACTATTTTGCAAAATAAATTTTATTTATTTTGATATAGTTATTTAGGATTTATTTAAGTCGCTAATTTTTAGAATAAAGTTTACATTTGTATTTCAGAAAAAATAAAATTATGTCAGACACAATCGAAAAAATTAAATGCCTAATTATAGGTTCTGGGCCTGCAGGTTATACTGCAGCTATATATGCCGCCAGAGCTAACATGAATCCTGTTTTATACCAAGGAATGCAACCTGGAGGACAATTAACTACAACAAATGAAGTAGAAAATTTTCCAGGATATGTTGATGGAGTTACTGGACCAGAAATGATGATACAATTGCAAAAGCAAGCGGAACGCTTTGGTGCTGATATCCGTGATGGCTGGGCTACTAAAGTAGATTTCTCTGGAGATATTCATAAAGTATGGATTAACGATACTATCGAACTACATTGCGAAACAGTAATTATTTCTACTGGAGCATCTGCTAAATATTTAGGATTACCATCAGAACAACATTATTTAAAAATGGGTGGAGGAGTTTCTGCTTGTGCTGTTTGCGACGGATTCTTTTATAGAAATCAAGAAGTTGTAATTGTTGGAGCAGGAGATTCAGCTTGTGAAGAAGCGCATTACCTATCTAAACTTTGTAAAAAAGTTACTATGTTAGTAAGAAGCGAGAAATTTAGAGCTTCAAAAATCATGGAAGAGCGTGTTCGTAAAACAGAGAATATCGAAATTTTAATGAATCACGATACAGTTGAAGTAATAGGAGACGAGCAAGTAGTTACTGCGGTAAAAGCAAAAAATAAAACTACAGGTGAAGTTTTTGATATTCCAGCAACAGGATTCTTTGTTGCAATTGGACATAAACCTAACACAGATATTTTTAAAGACTATTTAACGCTTGATGAAACAGGATATATAATCAATACTCCAGGAACATCAAATACTAACGTTGCAGGTGTTTTTGTAGCAGGAGATGCAGCAGATCATGTGTACCGTCAGGCAATTACTGCTGCAGGTACAGGATGTATGGCAGCATTGGATGCTGAAAGATACTTGGCTTCAAAAGACTAATTCGTTTTTTGTTCTTTATAAAAAAGTCCCAATCGATATGATTGGGACTTTTTTTATGATTTTGATTCGGTTAGAAATTTATTTATTTCAATCTTTTAATCAATTTAGCTTCTTCAGTAAAACGAGTTAGTTCGATTTTAGGTGTTCCCAAAAGTTGTACTTCGGCTTTGTCTCCAGCTGCAATAGTAATTGTAGTTTCAGCAAGTAAGCTACAAGTAGAGTAACTTTCGGCAGTAATATTTGCATTCTTTACTGTGAATTTATTTCCTGTAAAGATAGAGTTGTTATCTAATCTTAAAATCCCATTGGTAGCAGAGCCTTCAATAGCTGCATTTGATTTTTGATACAAATCACCTTTAAAATCTGTTGCAACAACTAATGCTTTTAGACCTGCATTTTTGCTTAATTGAACACTGGCATTTTCTGATTTTAAATTTAATTCTGTTTTTGATTTGTCATCGGCTATTAAAGCAAATTTTTTAGAGTTTACATTCAAAAATAATTTTGAATAATCTACACAATTAAAAGTTATGTCATCAAGTTGAAGTTCTTGAATTGCATTTACTACAGTAGTGTTTTTTGCAATAACTTTAGTTAAATCCTTTGTGTAGGTAACTCTTACAATTAGTTTTTTAAAGATGCTGGCGTTTTTGGATGTGTAAATACGAAGTGCTTGTCCGTTTAGATCCATTGCAATAATCTCATGAAGATTATCGTCAGCTTCTATTTTTATTTCATTTTTTTCTCCACGTTCCAAGTAAACTTCAAGATTGTCATTAACTTCAAGACTATTGAATTCGCCTATTTCTTTGGATGCGATGGTTACTATTTTAGATCCTTTTATCTTTTCTTTTTTTTGTGCGAAAGTTGTCGTTGAGGCAACTAAAAGTAGAAGCACTAGCGTGTATTTTTTCATTAAATTTAGTTTTTTACAAATATAAAAAAATCATCCACTTTCGATGGATGATTAATGTAATTTTAAGGACTATTTATGTATTACTCCTGATCGATACTTCCTCCAGAACTCGATTTCTTCTCGATAGATTTAGGAATAGAGTTGTAATTAATGTTCCCTCCGCTACTAGCTTTTGCTTTTAAGCTTAAAATAGGATGTACATGTATTGAAGCGCCGCTGGAAGCTTGTGCGTCAATATCATTTGCCAACATTCTCTTTGCTTCGATACCGCTTCCGCTAGAAGCAGATGCATTTAATTTTAATGCTTTCCCTTCAATAACGATATTACTAGCACTGCTTGTTTCGCAAGTAACGGCATCCGATTCGATATTTACATTCATATTTGCAGCACTAGATGCATCTAAGTTAATATCTTCTCCTCTTATAACGTTTATGCTTTTTACAGTAGATGCGCTCGAAGCTTTTATGTTAGTAATGATTGGCATTTTTACAATAACTTTTTTAGATTTTATGTTGCTAAAAGAATTATAGTCACATTTAATTACTAGAGTGTTTCCTTCAATCTTAGTAGTTATTTTATTTATTAAATTATCATCAGCTTCTACAGAGATTTCTGTTTTGTCTGATTGTTCAATTACAAGATCTATAGCATTGCTAACAGATACATTTTCAAAATCTCCCTGAACATTTCGTTTCTCAGTAACAACGTTTCCGCTTCCATTTATTGATTTAAAGTTGGACGAAAAGTTGCAAGAAGCAAATAACAAAGCTGTTAAAGCAACAACTATAAACTTGGTAAAACAAATAATTATCTTGATCATGATTAGTTAATTTTAATTATAACTCCGTTTTTATCTGTAGTTAAGTGTCCTGAAGTTTTTTTTCCGTTCAGAACTTCTTTTCCATTTATTTTAACCGAAACTTCATTTATAGTATCGTTCGGGTTGGTATCATTATCTACATCATCAAATTCATTTTCTGATATAGGACAGTTTAAACATTTAACTTTAGAACTACCTGCTTTATAGATATAATCGTCTGAACTAAAATGTAAATTAAAGAAATTATCATCAGATTCATCATAATCTTCTACTGATGCGTCTGGTTTTAGTAATTGACCTTCAGGTAAGTATAAGTATATGTTTACTTCTTGATCTCTGAATTTGTTTTTAACATCAGTTAAAAGATAGTTGTCAAGTATTAGTTGATTTCCTTTTATTTCAAATTTATAATTTATTTTATCTGCTCTTTCTTTAGCATCTATAAAAGATTTTCCTCTGGCATTTTTTTCGATTTGAATGTAAGCTGTTTTTTCGTCAGTATGTAATACATGCAAACTTATATTGGTAGAATATATCAATTGGTTGTTTGCAGAGTCTTGCACAAATTCGAAATCATTACGATGATTTAAGTCTTTAGCATAATAATCATTATACTTAAACTTTACGAAAAGAGTATCAGTAGTTTTAATGTTTATAGGATGTTTTTGTACTGTTTTGTTTTCATATGAAACCTCAGTAGCTTGTTTTATTCCAATACTTATTGCTAATGCCATTGCAATGATCCAAATAGCAAGTAAGGTATATTTTGCAATGTTACCTATAGATTTCATGTTTGGAGCCAATAATTTAAAACCTAATAGCGTCATAAAGAAAAATGGAATTCCAATAGCAAAGAACATTAATAAGCCAAACATCCAGATAGGGTAGTCAGTAAAGTTTCCAGCATCTACAAAGTTTTGCCAAGGAAATTCAATAAAAAGATTCGTTCCTAGAGTAAAAACTCCGATTAGTAAAAATATTAATACTGTTAGTCCTGAGATGATTAAAATAATTCCTAAAAACTTAGCAAAAATTTTAAAGACAGTCATAATGAAATCACTAAAACCACTTCCTATTCTTTCAGCACCCGACTTTACCTGGTTTCCCATTTTATCGTAATCGGCATTTTTAAATTTATCCGAAAGAGACTCAATCTCTTCACGTACCTTTTTTTCGATATTCGAAATTGTAACAGGCTCACCAGTCATTTCTAGTTTTTCCGAAGTTGTTACAGCTTCGGGAGTTACAATCCATAAAACGATATATGCTACAATTCCAGTTCCAAATCCAGCAAAAACAAATATCAAGAACATGATTTTTAACCAAACAGCATCTATTCCAAAATAATGTCCTAAACCAGTTGCTACACCACCAATCATACCTTTTTCTTTATCACGGTATAATTTTTTAGTTTTTCTGGTTCCAGAGTCGCTAAATGATTGATTAGATGAATTAGCTTCTTCCTCTAGAATGTAGTCTTCAGGTTGTCCCATTACTGCAATAACCTCATCCACATCTTTTAAACCCACAACGTGTTTTTCGCTTTTTTGTTTTTCGGTTAATAATTCCGATACACGCATTTCAATGTCTTTAATAATTTCGTCTTTACCAGAAGAGTTACCCAAAGAACGTTTTATAGCGTCAAAATAGCGCGTCAGTTTCAAGTATGCATCTTCATCAATGTGAAAGAACATGCCTCCTAAGTTAATATTTACAGTTTTGTTCATGACTATTGTTTTTGATTGGTGATTAGTGTTACAGCATCCGAAAGTTCATTCCAGGTACCATTTAGTTCGTTTAAAAATGTTTGACCTATTTCGGTTAATCCATAATATTTTCGTGGTGGTCCCGAAGTCGATTCTTCCCAACGATAATTAAGTAAACCGTCATTTTTCAATCTGGTTAATAAAGGATAAATAGTTCCTTCTACAACCAGTAATTTTGCGTTTTTCAAAGTGTCTAATATTTCCGATGTATAAGCATCTTTTTCTTTCAGTACAGATAAGATACAAAACTCAAGAACACCTTTGCGCATCTGTGCTTTTGTGTTTTCAATGTTCATAATTTCATTTTGTTTTGTTTAGATTGACGTTTCGTTTTTTGATCGATGATTGATTGTGATTGATTGATGATTTTTTTGAAGCTATTTCCTGCTCTCCGCTATATCTTTTTCTGGCAAAAGGAGCCAGAAAAAGGATGCCGCTTCTATCAGGGCTAGGCTCATATATTGTATATAACTTTTAACTTTTTATCTTGCCATCCTGAGTCCATTCGATTCCGCTTAGGATAAACTTAAGCCGAAGGATAAGCGTTATTTAATAAAAGGAATCGTAAGCGGATATTTATATAATTCTCCGTTTGAAGCTTTTATTGATGCATAAATAACTAAAAAGAACTCAACTACTTTTAGCATTCCAAAAATTAAAATTGCCAATACTCCAATACTTAAGATTCCGATATTGTCGCTAAGATTAAAATTATTCATTGTAAAATCATTGTCATTGATAATTACATCCATCGGAATGTTCTTAAAGATTACAAAAACAAAAATTGGAATAGCAATTAAAGCAAGAATCAAAGTGTATAACAACAAACTCAATTGAAAATTTAAAGCTTGTTTACCATGATGATTTACAAATTCTGATTTGTCTTTTTTACTCGACCATATTAATGTTGGGAAGATATAATTCCCAAAAGGAATAAAATATTGAGTTAATGTACTCAAATGAGTAAACGTAGCCGTGTTTCTTTCTGATGATGTTTCCATGATTAGTGGTGTTGTTGTTTCCATGATTAAAAGCATATAGTAATTTCTTATACAAATATATGTCTAAAAGACAGTATCTTGTTTTACATAGTACTAATTATTAACAAAATTTTAACAAGTTTAAAATTTGGATTCATTCAAAAAAGCATTGAAAATCAGTGGGAGTAACCGTATTTATTGGTAATTTATGAAAGTGAAAACAATTTATTGTGCGTGCATAGTTTTTTTGTATTTTTACATAAAAAAATAAATCTAATGGCAATTTCAGTTTCTAAACTCAACAAATTTGTATTATTCAAATTACCATCGGCCTTTATTTGTGGGGTACGTGTAAAAGAAATCGACGAGAATAAATGCGTCGTAACGGTAAAGCACCGTTGGATAAATCAGAATCCATTCAATTCTATGTATTTTGCAGTACAAGCCATGGCTGCTGAGCTTACGACAGGAGCATTGGTAATATCTGAAATTCAAAAAAGCGGACGTAAAATTTCGATGCTTGTAGCCAATAACAAAGGGAACTTCACCAAAAAAGCAACTGGGCGTATAACATTTGTATGCAACGATGGTCATTTAATAGCCGAAGCCATACAAAGAACAATTGAAACTGGAGAGGGACAAACCTTCTGGATGAAATCTATAGGAACTGATGAAAAGGGAATTCAAGTATCTGAAATGGATTTTGAGTGGAGTGTTAGAGTGAAATAAAATGCATCAAATAATGAGATATAAAAAAAAGCTTCAGTTTCCTGAAGCTTTTTTTATGAACTTAAAAAAGGATTACTTTTTTGAGCAACATTTTTTGGCATCTTTTTTAGCCATGTCTTTATCACATTTTTTTCCATCGGCTTTGCATTTAGCTTTACATTTTTCAATATCAGCCTTGCTCATCGTTTTTGTTGTAGATTCTTTTTTAGCAGTTGGATTAGCTTCTTGAGCACTTACGCCCATGCTAAATAGAGCAATAGTTAGAACAGTGATTACTTTTGTCATTTTGTTAGGTTTTTTTGAATGTTGATGATTTCATTTTTAGATAGTTCTAAAAAGATGAATCAAATATAATGTGATTTTATGCTTGTAAGAATAAGTGTAATGTTAATGTTTTTGTAAAATGTTTTTAAGGTTCTGAGGCTCTAAGAAGCAAAGGTTCTAAAAAGGTTCAAAGGGACAAAGGTTTTCTGTAGAGACGCACAGCAGGGCATCTACATAATATAACCTCTATTTAATAACCCAAGGTTGGGTTAGGGATAAGAACGATATCCTTTTTTATTTTTCCTTTAAAAATAAAAAGATATAGTGTCCCGATAGCTATCGGGAAGCCCGACCGAAGGGAATGACAAAAACAAAAAATCCATTTACTCTTAGGAATAAACGGATTTTTTAGTTTCATCTTTGTCAAAGTGAAAAAAAAATTGACAAAGATTGTACGTGGATTAATTATTTTTTGAAGGCTATTTTCCTTTTAGTGAATTTTCTAAATATTCAATTTTATCTTTTTCAGCTTGTAATAAACGCTCATAAAGCTTTTTGTTTTCATCGTAAGATTCAATTAATTTGTCCAAAGGATTGAATGTGCATTGAGTAGGATTAAATATTCCATTTCCGCCACTACTATTGTCATAAAAATTATTGAAATAATTAATGACATTTTCTTCCGAAAAATTTTTTATTCCTTCCACAGATACTCCAAGCGCTTTTGCAATTTCTATGAGTTTTTCTTTATCAACGGTTTCACTTGATTCAATATTCGAAATAGATTGTTGGCTTATGCCAATTGCGTCGGCAAGTGCTTCTTGTTTCATCCCTCGAAGTTCTCTGATTCGACTTATATTTCTGCCAATATGTTTTGGTTTTGTTGCTGTGCTCATAATTCAAAGGTATTTAAAAATTCTTTTCCAAAATAATTTTCAGTAAAAAACAGGTTACTTCGATAAGATACTAGTTGATTTTTTAGTTTTACTCTTTGTCAAAGTTCTTTTACCAAGACAGTAAGGAACTTTAGTTTTACACAAAATAATCCCCAAACTTGTCAGAAATGACAAAATGCGCAGAACAACTTTAAACTTGAGCTTTGACTAAGATTACGGAGTTTCTAACGGTATTACAATACCATAAACTGCAACACTCTATTATGATTTAGTAAATCCTCATCGGAGTCGCTATAAACTTTCTGCCAATCAAAATTCGGAATCTCAATTTTGGTTAGAGCAGTTCCGTCCCAAATTATTTCGAAGCCATTATCTTTTAGTTTCTCAGCTACTTTTTCACCTACTTCGATTGTAACCGAATTATCCGAATTGTCGATTTTCTGAAAAGCAATCATTAAGTTTCTGCTTTCAGGGTCAATGGCTCTTTCTAAATCCTGTTGATGGTAAAAACAATATCCATCTGATTGTACTTGTTGTTTTCTTAATTCTATTTCTACCTCAACAACTTCATATTCGCCTTCACTGGTAGTGTAACCAGCATTATGAAGCGCAATAATATTTGATTCGCTCAATTCATTAAAAGCTTTTACAAGTCTTTCGGTATCTGTTGGCGATTTCCAATTTTTGCTTGCTTCTAGGTGTTTTTTAAATTCGGAATCAATAGTTGTATTAATCCATTTTTCTGAGACATCATCTTCCATCCCTTCATCTTCGACTTGTTCCAAAATCATATCTTTAATTTCATCAACAGGAAAAAATCCCATTTTTATTTGGTTCACTAATGAATCGTATATGTATTCTTGATCTTCGGTCATGATTTTAAAATTTATATTATTAAGGTTATAATGATTTTATTTCTCGTAAATAGTTTTAGGATAAAAAGCTTTAAAAGCATTGTAAACACCTTGATGTATTACAGTCGCGTGAATTTCATTTTGGATATAATCATAATAGACTTTAGTATTCTTTTCGTCATTTTGCTTTAGCGTTTCGCTTAAGGATAACGCATCATCATACATTGTTTTGTCTTCCTCTTTGTTGCAGGCAGCAATATATACATGTACAGTTTTGTTATCTTTTGCTTTAAGCAATTTAGGAGCTTCTGCTAATAAGGATTGATCACCCCACCATAAACTTGGAGCAATGATGATATAATTGTCAAATAGATTTCGGTGTTTTAATAAAATTTCGGTTGCCAAAAGCCCAGCCAATGATTCGCCGATAACAGTATTATGATTGCTTGTATTGAATTTTTTATTGATGTAAGGTTGTAATTCTTTTTCTAGAAAAGCAATGTATTTATCAGATCCGCCGTATTGAGGAAAGCTTTTTTTCTTGAATCCCATTTTTTCAACAAAGTCTAAATTGGGAACGGAAAATGTAAAATCACGTCTTCGGTTTGTATTCTCGATACCTACAACAATTGACTTTGGAAATCTTGCAATCCATGATTGGGTATTAAATCGAACGATTCCTGTAATATGAATAAAGTCTTCTTCGACACCACCATCCAGGATATATATTACCGGATATTTTACGTTGTCTTTTTTATTATACCCTTCGGGTAAGTATATGTTTATTGTTCTTGTCTCGCCAAGTTCGGTCGATTTTAGTTTATCTGTAATTCCAAGAACTATTGGCTGATTTTCATCTGTAGTTTGCTCGTTTTTTGTTTGAGCAAAATTAGAATTGGTAAATAAAAGGAAGATAAAGATGTAGAATGTTTTTTTCATGAATTGGGGATAGATGTATTATTGGCGTACTATTATTTTATATTTTTCGATTTGGCGGCGGTGTCTCAAGACATGTACAATGGCGTGTTCCATAATTTGTTCGATATCGTAAACTTGCCCCCAAGAAGTAATTAGTTTTTTGCTGTTATCAGATTCCTCAAGTTGATTATCATTTATATCTTTAAAGGAATCAACCATAAAAATAAATGAATCATTTAAGTGACTATTATAATCTTGTATAGAAGTATGAAATATTTCATCTCGAAAATCTATTGTTTCACCTTTAAATTTTCGAATGTAAGTGCCATAAGCATAACCAGAACAAACAACATGAGATAAAATTTTCTGGATTGATTTGCAACTATCATCGGTTGTTTGGTTGTCTATAATTTTTAAAAGTTCAGTCTCCGAGATGTCCGAGATAGTATGTTGTAAATCTGTAATCGCTCCTTCATATACATCAAGTAATGCGCCACTAGCTCCTTGTCTATGATTTTTTGTCATATTATAAATTGTTTATTTGGATATATGCCAAAGACTCATTTTTCGTCTGGTTGAAAAACCTAATTTTTCGTATAGCTTTATAGCGCCAATATTGCTTTCGACTACATGTAAATAAGGTGTTTTATTCTGATCAAAAATAGTGTTTACAGCATGGGCGATTAATTGTTTGGCATATCCTTGTCCTGTATATTCAGGATGAGTAACGATGGCGCTTACTTCGGTAAAATCATTCATTTTCATACGCTCACCCGTAACAGCAATAAGTTGGTTGTCTTTAAAAATCCCGAAATAATTGCCTAGTAAAGCCGTTTTTCTTTTAAAATAACCTGGTTGAACCAAACTAACCAATTCAAATAAAGCATCAATGTGGTCGCTGGTTGTAAGAGCAATGATGTTTTCTTTTATCTCAACATCTATTCGATTAAGGATAATCATTTGCATACAGATTAATTCTTTTTTCAATTCTAATTGATTTGAAAGTTGAGGTTTTTCGCCAACAATAAAAAAATTATCTGTCAATTTCGAATATTCATCAATAGATTCTGAACTGTTTTCAGGTGTTATAAATCCTCCAAAAGGACAATAATCAGGATGATAAAATAGGATGTTGTTGTAATTTATTGAAAATTCCTGATGCGTTTCGGATAAAGAATACCAAGCAGGATTGTCTAATTTTGTGTAATCGGTATTCATATGTTTGATAGTGCCAGAATTACTTCTGGCATTTAGTATTATGTGTTTGTGTAAAAATTGAAACTAACGAGTTTGACTCATTATCCTTTTACCTTTTTGTAAGAGCTACTTTTAAGCCAAGTAAGATAAAAACAATTCCAGTCATTTTATTCAATCGACTTTCGGCATTTTTGTTTTTATTAAAAAGAGTTGCAACCTTACTTCCCATTAATGCCAAAAAGGAGCACCATATTAGGGTTATGATAAAGATGATGAATCCTAGTAATAAGTAAGGAGCTGGATTGTTTATCTCTGAGGTTTTTACAAATTGTGGTAAAAATGCCAAAAAGAAAATTGCAATTTTAGGGTTTAATACATCGCTCAAAAGCGCAGTTAAAAATAACTTTCTGTTGGCGGTATTTTTTACTTCAATAGATTTTATCTCCGTTTGATTTGTTTTTGCGGTAAGCGATTTATAACCCAGATAAAATAAATAGGCAGCACCTAAATATTTAACAATACTAAATGCCAGAGCCGATTGTGCCAGAATAAGCGAAAGCCCAAATGTAGCTGCAAGGGTATGAACAATTAGTCCTAAACTAACGCCTAGTGCCGAATATAATCCTGCTTTTTTACCTAGCGAAATACTTCTTGTTAATACCATGATAGTGTCAATACCAGGAGTAATAACTACAATTGTTGCTGCTATTATAAATGTTCCTAAGCTTTCTATTCCTGTCATGGCTATCGTTTTTAGTATTAATAATTGGTTTTGTTCCACGCTTAAGTTTTAAGCATTAGCTAAAATAAGATTTATTTTTTAAGGAATCAATTTTTTTATTACATCCAAATCAGCTGATTTATTGCTCGGTATAGTTACAAAATAGTCTAATTGCCAGTGTTGCGTTTTTTGTGCTTGCTTACTTGTTGTACAATCCCAAGGCGGATATACACGAATGGCACGTTTGCCTTCTTTCTTATCATCAGATAAAATCCCTTTTTGATGCAGTATCGATTTTGGAAAAATGAATTGTCCAAAATGAGAACCATTACGAGCGCTTACAATAAACACATCGATATCGTCAGTAATCTCAAAAGGAGCAATAGGACCTTTTTCGCTCCTTTTCCAGAGTGTAACAAATTGTCCCACTTTTGTTGGAGTAATTTTCGCTACACGATATATAGCAGCTTGGTTGTTAATGTTAAAACGATAAGCACCATAATCAGCACTTTCGGCTTCGGCTATTGGTAGTGTGCATTCTAGGTTACAAGTATCATATAGTAGTTCTTTTGCTTCAAGCAAGTCTTTGTGAATAGTATTTGTAGACCAGATGGTTGTTTTCATGCTTCGGTATTAGATTCTGGAGGATTATTTAAAGATTTAAACAATCTAAATCGTTTAGTTTTTATTTTCGCCTAAATTATTTGTGAGGTTATTTTTTATTGGTTTTCAAAATCCAGTCGATACAACTATCCATCCATTGCACATCGCTGGTAGGATTGTCCATTCCGAAACCATGACCACCTTTGGCATAAAAGAAAGATTCTACAGGAACTTTATTTTTTTGCAAAGCAGCAATAAATACAAGCGAGTTTTGTACTATGACATCATTATCATCTATGGCGTGGGTAATAAATGTAGGAGGAGTGTTTGGTGTTACATGCAATTCATTCGAGTATTCTTTAATTTCCTCAGGAGATGCATCTTTGCCAAGCAAGTTATTTCTGGAACCTATATGTGTTAAACTATCTGTCATACTAATAACAGGATAAGTAAGAATCATAAAGTCGGGACGTAAATTTGTTTTTAACGGATTGTCGATATGTGCTTTTGCATAATGCGTGCCAGCAGTAGCGGCTAAATGTCCTCCTGCAGAACTGCCTTGAATTCCGATTTTGGTTGGATTTATTCCCCATTTCTTGGCATTCTCTCTCACCAACTCAATAGCACGTAGGGCATCTTGTAAAGGAACTATTTCTTTGTTTTCGACATATTTTGTAATCGGTAATCGGTATTTTAATACAAATGCTGCAATTCCGCTTTCGTTTAGTTTTTTTGCAATAGCATAACCTTCATGATCAATCGCCACGCCCGAATAACCACCGCCAGGGCAGATAATTACAGCGATTCCTGTAGCTTTATTTTTTTCGGGAAGAAAAACAGTAAGATCTGGAGTAGCAACTCTTGTTATTACCGTGATTTTTTTTGCTCCAGTATCATAAACCATAATAGAATCTTTTAGGTCTGCAATTTCTTTTGCGTTTGGGACTTTTCCATTATATAAAGGGATAACATTTTGGGCGTATTGAGAGTTGGACATTCCGATAAGTAAATAAAGAGTTGAAAGTAATTGTTTCATAAAGTGGTTTTAATCCAATTTAGCTTTAAGAATAAAATAATAATATCCTCGCTTAGTATTACAAAAATAGGGCTTAATTTTTTATCTGGTTTTATTTAGTTGTTCCGATGTATTTTTAATTGTTGATTAGAGAATTGAATTTAAATAAAAATTAATAGTCTTATAATTTGAATAGTATAAATTATGGTATTGATAGTTAATAAGTTGCGTATCTTTGTGTGGGTTAATTTGAGGTTCGGAATTATGTAACAATTTTTAATAATTGTACAATACTTAACCAATTTAAAACATCATCTTTGTTTCGTGGGGAATTTTTTTTTCAATACGCTCGTTTATTACGAAAGTTGAATTACTAAATTAATACTCACTCAATATAAAGATGAATAATTCTGAAGTTCAAAAAGGTGAGTCACATATTATTGTTGAAATTATACAGTATATTCCTAATGCCGTTTTAAGTAAAACGATCATTAAAAAAACTACTGGAAATATTACAGCATCATCATTTGATGCAGGTGAAGAACTAGCAGAAAAAACATCTCCTTTTGACAATTACATTCAGATAATTGATGGATCTGCCGAGATAATAATTAACGAAAAAATCCATAAATTAAATCTTGGACAAGGGATTGTAATTCCTGCGCATACAAAACATTGTATTAATGCCAATGTGCAATTTAAGATGATTTCGACCATTATAAAAAGTGGTTACGAAGACTAATTAAAAAAATAATCGCTAATTATCATATAAGTAAATAAGAAATGAAACTCTATATAAAATATATGGTAAGCCTCCGCTGTAAAATGGTGGTAAAAGATGCATTAGAAAATCTAGGGCTGCAGTGTGTTATTGTAGATTTAGGATTGGTAGAAATAATAGGCGATTTGTCTCCTGACCTTCGTGATAAACTTAAAGTTATCTTATTAAAGGCAGGACTAGAGTTAATGGACGATAAAAAGGCGGTTTTAATTGAAAAAATTAAAAACATAATTGTCGAGATGGTCCATTACACAGATGAGCTGCCCAAAGTAAATTACTCCGATTATATTAGTGAAAAAATGGGTATGGAGTATACTCATATTGCCAAGATTTTTTCGGAAGTAAAAGGAATTACAATTGAACATTTTATTATTGCCCATAAAATAGAACGCGTTAAAGAATTGTTGTTGTATGATGAACTTAATCTTACGCAAATTTCTTACATGCTTAATTACAGCAGCGTATCACACTTATCTCAACAATTTAAAAAAGTTACGGGACTTACCCCAAGTTTCTTCAAACAACTTAAAGACAAAAAAAGGATTGCCCTTGAGAATGTCGGAATTGTATAACTTCTTTTATTTATTATACAATAAGGTATAGATTATAATAATCATATTTGACTACGTTAAATAGGATTGTTTTGATATTTCTATGCTATACACTATTGGTTCTCACTATAAAACATTATAAAGATGGAGTTATACACACTTGGTTTGCATGCTCTTGCTTTAGAGTTTGATAAAGGGACTATTGCCAAAAAAAAATATTCAGAACAACTACTACGACTTAAAGTAAAAGTATTCCTATTGGAAAAACAACGTAATTCAATTAAGGAAATTGAAAAATAAAATTCGACAAACGAATAACAATGGAATCCAAAAACAAACAAGAAAACAGTTATGCTCGTAGCTTAATAGAAGCCAATTTAAATTCTATAATTGTTATTGATCAAACAGGGAAAATTACAGATACAAATCAAGTCTTTATTGAAATTGCGGGCAAGGATAGAAAAACAATTTTAGGCAGTTTTTGTTTCGATTATTTTACCGATCCTCAAAAAGTAAAGGCAGTTTGCAAACAAATATTTGAGGTAGGTTATATTAATGATTATGAACTAACAATTACCGATCATAAAGAAAAAGATGTCTTGTTTAATGGATTTGTATATAAAGATAGAGACGAGAATGTACTTGGTGCTATCTTGATGGCCAGAAGTATCGAAAAACAAAAAGCGATAGAACACGAATTGCGTGAAGCTAAAGTTATTGCCGAAAATGCTACAAAAATTGCTGAAGATGCCACAAAAACGGCTGAATATGCTACAGGAATTGCCGAAAATGCTACAAAAACTGCTGAGGATGCAGTAAAATCAAAGCAACAATTCTTGTCGAATATGAGCCACGAGATTAGAACACCAATGAATGCAATTATTGGGTTTACCAAAGTGGTGCTAAAAACAGAATTAACTGCAAAGCAAAAAGAATATTTAACTGCTATAAAAATTAGTGGTGATGCATTAATTGTATTAATAAATGATATTCTGGATTTGGCAAAAGTTGATGCAGGAAAAATGATTTTCGAAAAAACGCCTTTTAAACTGGCATTGTCTGTAACGGCGATGTTGCATTTATTTGAAACAAAAATTCAGGAAAAAAACTTAAAGCTAATTACAAATTATGATAAAAGAATTCCTGAAGTACTGGTAGGAGATCCCACAAGGCTGCATCAGATTGTTTTGAATCTAGTAAGTAATGCGGTTAAGTTTACAAACAAAGGAAAGATTCTTGTAAGTGTACAGTTGCTTTCGCAAGATGATGAAAAGGTATCTATAGAATTTTCTGTTTCAGATTCAGGAATTGGAGTTCCAGTTGATAAAATGGAAAAAATATTCGAAAATTTTCAGCAAGCTTATTCTGGTTCATCAAACATTTATGGAGGTACAGGATTGGGATTGGCAATTGCAAAACAGTTGGTTGAATCTCAGGGAGGAAATATTAAGGTGAAAAGTGAAGTTAATAAAGGGGCTACTTTTAGTTTTGTTTTGGATTTTGAGAAAACAACTGCTGAGGCTGTTCTGGAACCCGAAATTATCGAACTGAGCAGAGATATTAAAGATACAAAGATATTGGTTGTTGAAGATATGGAGCTCAATCAGCTGCTTATGAAAACGTTGTTGGATGATTTTGGTTTCGAATGTGATATTACTGCAAACGGAAAATTAGCTATCGAAAAGTTAAAAACCAAAACGTATGATATTATTTTGATGGATTTACAAATGCCTGAGATGGATGGTTTTGAAGCCACAGAATATATACGTAACACCATGAAATCTCAAATTCCGATAATTGCCTTAACTGCAGATGTAACAACGGTTGATGTCGAAAAATGCAGAGCAGCAGGAATGAATGATTATATGGCAAAACCTGTTGACGAAAGATTACTTTACAGCAAATTGATAGCCTTCTCGAAAAAACCAATATTAATAATTGAACATAAAATTGGGAAAAATACAGCCATAGAAAAAATTAAATATGTAGATATGAATTATCTCATTAAGTTAACAAAATCGAATCCGATTTTAATGACAGAAATGATAAATGCCTATTTAAAACAAACTCCATCCTTAATTGCTACCATAAAGAAAAGCCTAATAACAGAAGATTGGAAATCAATACAATCGGCAATTCATAAAATGCTGCCATCATTTTCTATAATGGGAATAAACCCAGATATTGAAAAAATAGCCAAAAAAATCCAAGAGTATGCTTTTGCAATTGAAATATCTAAAGAAATAAATGAACTTATACTGGAACTCGAAAAAGCTTGTGGCGAAGCTTGTGAACAGCTCCAAATGGAACTCGAAAATTTAAAAATATGAACCATGAGAAAAGATGATAAAATAAAAGTTTTTCTCGTTGATGACGATTTGGTATTTCTGAAATCCTTAGAAATTGAATTTTCGTATCATAAAGAGTTTTCCATAGAAATGTTTTCTTCGGGGGAACTTTGTATTGAGAATTTAATACATAAACCAGATGTTGTAATTTTAGATTATCATCTGGATGGAGTAGATAAAAGCGCAATGAATGGATTACAAACATTAGATAAAATTAAAGAAATAGATAGAGGGATTCCCGTAATAATGCTTTCATCACATGATAAGATAGATATTGCCGTAAGTTGCATGGATCACAGAGCATTCGATTATGTTGTAAAAAGCGAAACAGCATTTGTACGATTGCAAAAAGCAATTGAAATTATCTTTAGATATCAGAAAATAGAAAATGAACTTTATCAGTATAAGGGCAAAATGTAAGTTATTAACTGTTATGGGATAAGAAAAGTTTACATAACTTTTCTATTCTCGATTATTGCAAGTTCATATTCTTCCGAGTTGTGTAGTTTTTTAAGATTATCGATTAAGTAATCTATTTGAGCAAGTCCAATTTCTTGATATTTTTTTACGTGTTCTTCGCTTAGTTTTATTTCTCGTTGGGCATCGGCAAAACCTCCAAGAAAACACCAAAGAAAGTAATCGTTATCTCTTTTCTCAAAAATATAATCCCAATCACGCCAATAAATTAGTTTTCCTGTTACCTTTTTAATCTCCAAATAAACAGGCTCAATTTTAAAATGCTCGTATTTGGTACACGAATACCGATGGTATTTTATCTTTTCGGTTTCAAGGCATTTTTTAATTTCTTCAATCTGACTTTGATTAAGGTTGTACTCATAAGTAAGTTGTTTTATGAGCTCGTTATCATCATTAAAAGCGGTGTATCTAACAAATTTCTCCAATTTTTCAGCCCATTCTATAACAGAAAGGTCTTCTCTTGTTATGAGATTTGTGTTTTGAGCATTAATTATAAATATCATTTTTGGATTTTTTTGTGCTAAACAAAAATAGGAATTAAAGTCAAGAAATATATTAAACTCTAATCCGTTGGTTGTAATTCATAAAACCTCGATTAAACATATAGAAACATAGATTTTATGTGTAAAAAAGAATACAAAAAAAAATACATTTCTTTCGCATAGCTAGCTATACTTTAAATAAGTGAAACGCCTTATTTTTAGCTAAAAAACTATGTTTCTATGTGTTAAATAATTCTAAGTAACGGGTTAAACTCTAATGATTAACTGATGCTATGTTTTATAGTAACTACTCAATATCAAGATTAAATTTCTCTAATAATCCAGCAAGTTCCAGACGTGAAAATTTCGCGTTTTTAACTCTGTTATCCTCGGGATCGAAAGAATAATTTTTTGCAGTACGAAAATCAGCTTTCTCAAGAATACTTCGCACAAATGTTGCGTTGGAAAGATCACAGTTTTTAAATACAGCCTGAGTTAAATCGGCTTCGGAGAAATCTACATCTTTTAGTGAACAATCGAAGAAGTTTGTTTTCTTTAATTTTCTTTGTAAAAAAGTCGAGTAGTCCAAAATGCACCCCTGAAAGTTCATCGAGAATAAAAAAGCATTACTATAACTAAAGTCTAAGCCCATTAATTTGCAATCAGTAAATTTAATGTTTTTCAATCCTGTGTTTCGTAATGTTGCCAAAGAGAAATTACAGTTCTTAAAGTTGCAGTCAATAAAGTCATTATTGCCTAAATCGCTTTTAGAAAAGTTACAGTTTACAAAATCGCAATTGAAAAATTCTAAATCAGCTAATTTCTTTTCTGAGTAATCGATGTTTTCAAATGTTTTGCCTTGATGAAGTAATGTGTCCATAGTAAATTGATGATGAAAGTTAGTTGTTGCAAATGCGATATTTATTCTAATTCGATACAATCGAAAACGGGATTGTTTAGTATCATTTCGACTATATCGGCTTCACTATCAATTCTTAAAATGTTGTCCCAATCTTCAAGGTCAAAATTCCACATTGCGTCTGGTAATAATTCGTTAAGGATTGTTGTAGCCGATTCTAATTTCGATTCTGTGTTTACCGAAGTTTTGAAAACGTAAATCATTATTTGCTTTTTTAGTTTGCAAATGTCAATAATAAAGAGACAATCCTATTAGGATTCAATAAGCAAGAGTTAGGATTTATCAATCATTTTTCGGTACTCAATAGGAGTGACGCCTTCATGTTTTTTGAAGATACGACTAAAATAGGATTGATCATAATGACCTACTTGTATGGCAATTTCGTTAATCGTAAGATTGGTCTGGTATAATAAGTATTTGGCTTCTAGTAGGATTGTTTCGTCTATCCATTTTGTAGGCGATTTTCCTGTAACAGATTTTATAGATTTGTTTAAATGATTTGGAGTGACATTCAGAATTGAGGCATAATAGCTCACCTGATGTTGGGTTTTTATATGCGTATAAATAAGCTCCTTAAACTTAGTTGTAAGTGTAGTTGCAGCTGTAATGTTTTTATTGGTCTTTATAGAGTTTTTATTAATCTCACTCAGTAAAGTGATTATGTAAGGCTGTATGATATCTAGATTAATACAACCTGTTTCAGAATATTCGATATGTAGCCGACTTAGTAAATTCAAAATAAATTCAGCTTCTCGGTTTTGGAAGCTTACGTGCGGATTTCCCCAAATTTTTAAAAATTCAAAGTCATTTAGCATTTCCCGATTGCCATATTTCCCGATTAGAATTTCCTGATGAAACTGACAAATGATGCCTGTAGTCTCTTTGTCTATAGATTTTATCGAGAAAATTTGACCAGCTGGAATTATTATCATTTCATTTGATTCAGTAGTATATTCTTCAAATCCTACTTTCATTTTATGAACTCCAGATGTAATAAAAACTAGCGTATGACAAATGTGTTTTGAGGGTGGAATTGTATCTTTTAATTGATTGATATCCTCAATTTTTAAGCAAAAAAAATGTTCTGAATTAGATTTGAAAAAATGGGATATTGTATTTTCTGATTCGAAAAATTTATCCCGGAAACCTTTGGAATCATAGGTTTTTATATCTTCCTCTTTTTTCGCTTTCATTTATTTTGTTTGGTATTCGTAGTGAATTTTATTCAGCGAAAATAGGAATTAAAAAGAAGTTTATTTATTTCTCAATTTCAATCCCAAAACCATTCATAGGGAAGATTACCCAACGATTATTCACTTTCATTGCTTTGTTAACTTTTAGGCGATATGTTTTGTTGTCGTTTAATTCGATTATTATCTTTAAATCATAAGTATCAGCATCGACCATTACTTTGTTTCTTACAGTCTTCACTTTTTTAGAAGTTACTAAAGTTGATTCTGTTTTTATAGATTTTATTTGATTCCAATCAAATAAAGTATGTGCTTCTGAAATGAATTTATCGATACGTTTAATATCATCCGGCTTTTTTTGAGTTCCCTTTCGTATAATCAGCTTCATTAAATCTTCGCTCGATTTTAGTTTCGAAGATTCTTCTGGCGTAATTGTAGCACTTGCAAAACCATACGATGCATTTTCTTTTGGGGATAAAAATAAAGAATACAATCCTTCGGAATCTTTATTTTTAATGTTGTTTGTAATTTCTTCAGCAAATTCATCGATTGTTTCTGGTCCGCTACTACAAGAAACTAATGTGATTAGGCCAAAAAGAAGAATGAGTTTTGTGAATTTTATATTTTTCATTTTATGAATTTTGTTTTTGGATGTACTTCGGGATTTTACTCAATGTCGGATTTAAGAAGAGAATATAAATTCAAGTCAATAAATTGCTCATAAAGTAATTCTCCTTGGCGAATAATGCCTTCTTGGGTAAAGTTAAGTTTTTCTGGGATTATTTTGCTTTTAAAGTTTTCGGTCCCGCATTTTATTTCAATTCGATTTAATTGCAAAGCTGAAAAACTAAAGTCAATAATCGCTTTACAGGATTTAGTTATAATCCCTTTTCCTTGTACGTTTTCGGCAAGCCAATATCCGATTTCTCCAATTTTATTCTGATTATCAATTTTATAAATACCGATTCTTCCAATTACTTTTTCATTATCAATAATAACAAAAGCATATTCGTTTCCGTCGTTGTTTCGTTGCATAGTTCCTTTTACAAAATTTCCTGCAAATTCAACGGTTTGCATTCTGTCTACAAAAGGCAACCATTTTCTTAAATGCGTTCTGTTTGCATCAACAAGATCAAAGATTGGCTGTGCATGATTTTCATTAATTAACTCCAGTTTTAGGTTTTGATCTATCGTTATGGTCATGATTGGATTAGCTTATGTCTGTTAATTTAGAAATTTTGTCCCCAGAAAATTCAAAGATTGATTTCCCTTTTAAATTCAGTTCTTGCCCTTTTTTGAGTCCATTAGGAAAGTCCATTCCTAGAATAGCAAAGTAGTTAATTACTATTTCGGTTTCATTTTCTAAATGTTTAAAAGACGTTATGGTTTGCATCCGACTTGAGAAATACGTTTTTGCCTGCTCTGCTTGCTGTTTAAAAGATGTTAAACCAGTTAGCAACATATTTGTTTCGCCACCTTGAATATTCTCAAAAATGACGGCTTCATCAAAGTCTGAAATCATTTTGTCAATATCAAATTGATTATAACCATCAATGTAGTTTTGAATTGTTTTTTCTCTTTGAAGCATGATAATAGTTTTATATTCGAGGGATCTATTTCTTCAGCTAATATATAAATATTTATCAATAATTTCTTCAAATGTGTCATTCAGAGGGATGAGAAATCTTATGATAAAACTCCGTAAACTAAGTGAATTATCTTTGTCAAAGTTTTAAACTTTGACAAAGATAAACACACGTAAAGTCATTTTAAGTAAGGAAGAATCTCTGCAAGGAATTAATAGGGAGTTTTTTTATTGTCGAGTAATTTTGTGGTTCTTCGACTCCGCTCAGAAAGACAATATCGTGATTTTATTGCGGTTAAGTTTTATCTCAGAACCTCAGTATCTCAGAACCTTAGTCGCTCAGAACAAAAAAAAACTCAGCCCCACCATTCCTAAGAATGACAAGACTGAGAAATATGACAAGTTAAAATGTCTTTATATTATTTTGCTCCCGGAGGAGAATTTTCTCTTATGTATTTCATAAAGGTATCTACAAGGTGTTTTCCTGTTCCTTCTCCTTCGTGAATACTATGTGAACGGTTTGGATAAATCATTAGGTCAAACATCTTATCATATTTAACCAATTCGTTAATTAAAACTTCGGCGTTTTTATAATGCACGTTATCATCGCCAGTTCCATGAATGTATAATAAGTTTCCTTGAAGGTTTTTAGCATGAGTTACTGGCGAGGCTTTAATATAAGTTGCTTCGTTTTCGCTTGGTAATCCCATATATCTTTCAGTATATATGTTGTCATAAAAATGCTGGTCGGTTACAGCAGCAACTGCAATTCCTGTTTTGTAAATATCAGGATATTGAAACATTAAATTTAATGTTACCGCTCCACCACCGCTCCATCCGTGAATAGCAACTCTATCGGTATCAATAAATTTCCATTTTAATACTTCTTTGGCCGCCATGGCTTGATCACGAGTATTAATGATTCCGATGTTTTTATAAATCGATTTTCTCCATTTTGTACCTTTCATTACGGGAGTTCCTCGGTTATCCATTGCAATTCCTATATATCCTTCAGGAATTAGATAGGCGATATACGGATAAAAATAGGGTTCATCATTTGCTACAGACGCCATTGGTTCTCCATAGACATAAAAGAACACAGGATATTTTTTAGCAGGATCAAAATTTAATGGTTTAGCCATTATTCCATCTATTTCGACACCATCAACAGTGGTAACTTTAAATTTCTCTAATGAATAATCACGCTGTGGAGCCGAAAATGAATCGGCTGTTTGAGGTAATATTTTTTTATGACTTGGTAAAGCTACCAAGCGTGTATTGTATTCACGATTAATATTAGAATTGGTATGTTTGGCATATTTGCCATCTGTAGAAAAACGGTATTCATTTGTTCCTTCAAATTCTTTTGGAGTAATGCGTTTTGTTTTCTTAGTATTCAAATTGGTCTCATACAAATAACGTTGTGTTGCGTCTGTAGGACTGGCAATATAATAGATAGAATTTGTCTCCTGATTGTATGCCTTATAATAAGCGTCAAATTTTTCGGTAGTAATTAATTCTTTCTTTTTACCATCGGCACTAATTTTATAAACATGCATCCAACCATCAGCATCTGAACTCCATAGAAAAGCTTTTCCATTATCTACAAACTGACAAGGAAAAACGTCGTATTCTCCCGAAGAGATATCAAAAACATCAATCCATGAATCCGATTTTTCTTGGTAGATTAAATTAGCTACTCCCGACTTTGCATCACATTTATAAATAGAGGCTTGGTTTTGAAGTCTGTTTAGCTGAACGACCATTACGTTTTGATTGTTGATCCATTCCATACGAACCAAATAGTTGTTGTCAGGCTCACCCGGAATATCTAACCAATTTGTTTTTAATGAAGTTATATCGATTACTCCAATTTTTACTGATGATGGTTTTTCGCCAGCTTTAGGATATTCTACAGGAACAGTAAATGGATAAAGTGCATCGGTATTGTTAATCATTAAATGAAATTTTGTTTTGGATGCATCTACACGCCAAAACGAAATACTTTTTCCATCTGGACTCCATCTAAAACCATCACGAGCAGCGAGTTCTTCTTCATAAACCCAATCAAAAGTACCGTTGATAATTTTATCAGTTCCATCAGTTGTTAAAGGAGTTATTTTTCCAGTAACTAAATTTTCAAGATAGATGTTATGTTGCGAAACATAAGCTACGTTTTCATTATCATTAGAAAATTTAGCAAACATTAATGATGACTTTTCTAAGCTTGTGCCAAGTTGCTTTCCTTTTCCTGTTGCAAGATCAAAAAACCAATAATCTCCTTTGGTGTTGGCTCTCCAAACTTTTTTAGAATTTGTGTAAACCAGTACTTTAGTTTTGTTTTCATTCCAAACCAGTTGTTCTATTTCTCCTGTAAAGCCAGAATTATTTAACTGCTCTTGAGTTAAAATAGTAGTATTTTGGTTTAGTTTATCAACATCATAAACAACTACGTTTCCTTGAGTATTTACCCAAAATGAATGAGAGTTTGGTAGCCAGTTTAACCGATTAATATCAATGCTTTCCTGAGCAAAAACACTCGAGCAGATTAATAATAATAGTAGAAAATGCTTTTTCATTATACTTATGTAATTTTAGATTAATAATAGCGCTATGGTTAATAGCGCTATAAAATTAATGATTAATGCGAATCAAGAGTTGAATTTGTAAATTTTAGTTTTGATGTAAATCTAATGGTTTTTTAAAGCCTATTAAATTTAATCTTAATATGTAGTTGTGTTGTTTGGTCTCTTGATTCACATTCTTATTATTCCTTTATTAATTTACTTACTGCTATTTTTCCGCTTGACGATTTAATTTTTAAAATATAAACACCATTTACTTTTTCTGATAAATCAATTGTTAGTGCATTCGATTTAATTTTTGATGCCGTAGTGTTTAATATTAGTTGTCCAGTAACGCTGTAAACAGTTGCGTCATATTCTTCTTGGTCAAGTGAAGGAACATATATAGTGAATAAATCTTTTGATGGATTAGGATAAACTATAACTCCTTCAATTTTGTTCTCTTTTATATTTAATGATGAACTGTTGTTAATCTTAAAATTATCAAACCAAACTCGAGTACCATAACCCGATGTGTTTCTTACTTTAATTAAAACGCTCGATTGGTTTTTTACAACACTTAAATCTATGGTTTCGCTTCTCCAATCAGAATCCTGTGTAGGTTTCCAATCATTTGTTTCATTTGCTTGTGTGGTAGCAGGGTCGTCCTGAATAGGAGGTTGTACAGTTTGTAATTGTAATTGGTTTTTAGAATATACATTAGTCCAATTAACACCACAATCTGAGGATACCAAAATATCGATTTGATCTGGTGCAGGATCTGGGCTAAAAACACTTAAATACTGTGTGTAGCCAAGGTCAAAATGCAAATGAGGTTTGTCAGCTGTTGTAAAATCCATTGATTTTAAAATCAATTCATCAACCATTCCTGTGGGAGCATCGGCATTATTTATCACTAAACAAGATGAATCTCCTTTTCCTACATCGGTACGTTTTTCCCATGTAATAGGATCTGCATCTAGATTTAGAACTTGCCAATCTTGTTGCGGGAAAGCATCATTAAAGTTCTCAGTAACTGGTAAAGTATTTTTGCCTTTTATTGTTACTGCGTTTGTTTTTGACATGGTTGTTCCTTGGCCAAAAGCATTGGTAGTTACTAAAGTAACGTCGTAATTGCCTGGGATGTTATATATTACAGATGGGTTTTTGCTTGTAGAAGTTGCTGGTGTTCCTCCTGAGAAAGACCATAACCATGAAGTTGGCTCGCCAAAAGAAGCATCTGAGAACTGTACTGGCAAATCACTACAAATCATAGAACTTGTAATATTGAAATCAGAATATGGTTTCTCTTTACTATCAAAAGTAAATTTTAAATTATCAATCCAAATTCTTGCTCCGTAACCAGATGTATTTACAAATTTAATCAGGACATTAGAATTTCCTTTAAATGCAGCTAATGATATTCTTTCAGTTCTCCAGTCAGAATCCGATGTTGGTACCCAGTTGTTAGGATCTGTACTTGTGGCGGTTTCTAATACTGTATGTGTTTTTGAATATAAATTTGTCCAAGTAACTCCGCAATCTTTAGAAATTAAAACATTTAGAAGATCTGGGCTATCTGCATCAAATTTTGCATAAGCAATATCAAAAGAGAAATCGGTTGCTCCAACAGATAAGTTTAGAGGATGTAGTGTAATTTCATCTATATCTCCTGCAGCATTATCGGCATTATTTATAATCATACAAGAGGAAGAATTTCTGCCAGCAACAGTACTTTTTTCCCACGTTAAATTATTATTTAAATTAGTGATTTCCCAACCTGCTGGAGGAAAAGTTCCTTCAAAACTTTCTGTATAAGAGGTATTTGTTGGGGTAACTACTGTAATAAAGTTTGATTTGGTTACAGAAGTTCCTGTACCAGATGGATTTGTAGTTGTTAAAGAAACAGTATAAGTCCCGTTTGTATTATATGCCACTATTGGATTTTGTGCTGTTGAGGTTGTTGGAGTTCCGCCTGGAAAAGACCACAACCAAGTTGTTGGGTTTCCTGTTGAGGTATCTTTAAAAGGAACAACCAAACTTGCACAATTTGTTTTGGTAACGGCAGTAGAAAAATCAGATATAGGAGTAGCGCTTTGAGTAATAGCTACATTTACATTATCTATCCAAATGCGGGTTCCGTAACCTGATTTGTTTTTAAAACGAATGGTAACATTTGGATTACCGATGTATGAACCAAGATCAATGATTTCTTTTCTCCAATTTTCAGCAGTATTTGGAATCCAATTATTAGGTAGCGTTATAGGAGTGGTTGTAGTCTGAAGATCAGTATGGGTTTTAGAATACACTGATGTCCAATTTGCGCCACAATCTGTAGAAACTTCTACCTCAAGAACGTCTGGACTTATATCATCAAATTTTGTATAAGCGACATCAAAAAAGAGTTGGCTATTTACTCCATTTGTAAAATTATAATAAGGAAGTTGTATGTAATCCAGTTCGCCAACGACAGCATTATCGGCATTATTCATAATCATACATGCTGAATCTCCATTGCCAACATCTTTACGTTTTTCCCACCCTAAACCGGCATCTGGATTTGTAATAGACCATCCGTCTGGAGGAAATGCGCCTGAAAAATTCTCAGTTAAGTTTATAGTAGATTTTTGATCAACTTTTATATAACTAGTGATGGTTTTAGTATCATTTCCTAATGCATTAGTTGCGGTTAGGGAAACAGTATAAATTCCTGGAGTTGCATAGGTAACAGTTGGGTTTGCTGTTGTAGATGTAGCTGGAGAACCTCCGGCAAAAGTCCATGTTCTGGAAGTAGGCAACCCAAGTGAAACATCTTTAAAGGTTATGCTTTTATTATTGCAAATAGCAGTTGTACTTGCTGTAAATTGGGCTATTGGAGCTGTACTAATAACGCCTACAGAAGCTAAATTACTGTTTTGCCACAAAAAGCCTCTTGGATATTTGGCTACAGCCATATCATCTAGCCAATAGGTCATTGCATTAGTTTGATCTTTGGTAAACATAGATTGACAATCTACATTATAGTCCATTAAATTTTGATAATTAGCAATAACACCACAACTATTTACTGCGGATAAATTACAACCAAATCCCTGAGTTGTTGGGGGAGTATCGGCCATACCATCATTTATTGGGTCACAGCCATTTTGGAACGTATGTTGAAGCCCAAAATAATGACCAAACTCGTGCGACATTTCTTTAGCAAATTGAAAACTAGCATCAGATCCTCCTGTAGTACCTATATATCTATGATTATAAGTTACGTGCGGCACAACATCTTGAACAGGTAAAAAAGCATGGCCAGAACCATAAACGCCATCAGATGGGTTAGGTTCATCTACGACAACTATATCTAGATAATATTTCCCGTTTTTCCCATAGTACATATAATTGTATATTTTAGAATCATATCCGTCGACAATATGTGCATCTGGATGCCAATTCATTCCGGGAGTTTCTAGTAAATTACCGTCTGGATCTACAGTAGCTAGAACAAATTGGATGTTCATTTTGCTTTTTACTGCTTCAAAACGCGGGTCTACAGTATTGTATGCAGGATATAAACCATTAAAATCTTTGTTGCAAACATCGATTGCATCATTAATGCGACTTTGCATCTGGGCTTTGGTAAATGTTTTTCCAATATTAGATCCATCATTTAAGATATGAAATACTACAGGTATGATATAAGGAGCAGCATCTTTTCTCTTGGTTAATCCTGCTTTTTTTGCAGTTTCGATTTTAGGCAAAGATTGTCTAAATAAATCTTGCTCTTTTTGGGATAGTTGGGTTCCACACCCCATAATGGTTTGTGCAGAAGCGTTTAATGCGCAGCCCAAGAAAAACAGAATAACTAAGTAATTTTTTTTCATAAAAAATAGGATTAATTTGTAGTTAGCTTAGATTCAGTAGTGTCATTCTCTATTTTTAAAAATGGAAATTGATTTTATGTCGTGGTCTTAATCTTAGGCTAAATATTTTTTTTGATAAAAGTACAGTAGTGAATTGTGGCACATTTATATTATATTAACATTAAATAATGGTATATTATCTTGTTTAATGTTAAAAAATTCGCTTTAGCGTTAATGTATTGGTGGTTTTATGGAGTGATTCTTGTTTTTTGTGGTAAAAATATATGGAAAACGTAAGGCAGCGTAAAACCATGTAGGATTTTGCTACTTTCTTTATTAACTAACGAAAATGATTTTTTAGTTGAGGATTAAATACTTGCTGTTAGGTAATATAATAATATTTGGAATTATTTTGTGGAGTTATCTTTTTATCGTTTAATTCCAATAGCGTATTTTCTATCATTTGCGACATGGTATCCAGAGCCAAATCATTAGGTTGTAATCCAAAAGGATCTTCGAGCTCATCTGCAATTGCTTCTAGAGCTACAAATGTATAGGCTATAAAAACTATGGCAAAAGGAGTTATCCAGCCTAATGTTTCTACAAAACCAAAAGGAAGCATAAAACAGTAGATATAAACCGTTCGATGTAATAATACACTGTAGGTATATGGAATGGGAGTACTAGCAATCCTTTCGCAGCCTCCAACTATATCTGAAAGTTTATTTAGATTTTCTTCAAAAGCTAATTGAGACATACCATCTAGTTTACCTTCCTTTTTTGCCGTTTTCACCCAATTTCCTAATTCTCTCAAAAGGATGATAGGTTTAAAATGAACTTCTTTTAAGGTGTTTGCAAAATCCTTAGAAACAAGACGATTTATGTCATTGCTGGCATCAGTATGTCTAAGTTGGTGTTTTAAGGAATAAACAAAAGCAATAAGTAAATTGATGAATTCTTCACGTTTTTCATCATAGTCGGAACTATCTATTAACGAATGGCTTTGTCGGGCTAGCGATCTGGTGTCATTGAGTAAAGCTCCCCATAGTTTTCTTCCTTCCCAGAACCTATCATAACTTACACTATTACGAAAACCTAAAAAGATAGCAAGCGCTATCCCAAATAAAGTAAATATGGCTGGATTAATATGCAGATTGTGTTCTAATAAAAAAGGTTTGAAATAGACAACTACTATCGAAAATAATAACAATAGAATTAGTCTTGGCATAAGTTGAGGTAAAACGGAGCCATTCCATTCAAACAACATTTTAAACCAATTGCCTTTTTTCTTTATAATCATTAGGAGAAATTAATTTCGTTACTACAAAAGTAATAATTATATACCTTAATGAGTCGATCTAATTTTACCAAGTTTATATAGGTATGATAGTATGGATTTAATGTTTTTAGAAGATTTAAAATAGTGTTCTTTAAAGGTTCTAATGAAAAACCCTTAAACAATAACTGCATAAGGGTTTGATTTGGTAACGAGACAACGTATTCTCTCTATCGAATTTTTAATCGACTTATTTGTCTTCTCCTAAATTGTCAATAGCAGAAATCTGGTCAAGTATATTGGTTTGGTTGGGCGAAACATAGTTTTTTATTTCGCTAGCGTTTTCTTTCTTAAAAAGAAGGTCTAATGCATTATATAGTCTTAATAAAACCTCTTTGTCTTCTTTTTCAATCTCTAAGGCAGTATTAAAATTAAAAACATAATTATTCGAATTACGTACTTCTACTTTTATCGTTTTTGATGTGATTTTAAATTTGACTATATCCATGTTGTTTGTAAATTACTTCGTTTGCAAAATGCTTTTTTAACAGCAGTTCTCGCCGTTGTTTTTTGTGTTTTTAAATAATCAGATAAAATGTTATTCTTTATGTTGTTTTAAATGATACCAAAAGCTTGGCAAAAATATTTAATTTTTTGAACTTAAACTATTATATGCATTATGCAGAAAGTCATAATAAAGCTGTATTGATATGATTTTTTTGTTTCGTGCTATGTTTTTTGCTCCATATCAAAAAAAGAGTTTTCTATTCAGGATACATATTTTTTCACTCAAATTTATCTTACGAAAGATTCTAAGTCAATATTTAGAATACAAAACTCCAATAAAAAACCCTTAAACAATTGTTGTTTAAGGGTTTGTTTTGGTAGCGAGACCGAGATTTGAACTCGGGACCTCAGGGTTATGAATCTGAAATAGATTTTTTAAACCCTTTGTTTATTGCTACTCACAATGCCCTTTATTATGAAAAAAATATAAATCGTATGCGATTTCGTATTCTTGGATTAATTCTCTTCTTTAGGTTTTGCTTCAGTTTTTGGTTTTAATGAGCTTGTAGGTGTAGGGATTTGCCTTGCTAGCGCAACAGCTTTAATTTTTGAGGTTGTATTGGTTTTGCTCTCTATTATAAAGCCTTTTTTGTTTTTTTTCTCATCACTCATGTTGATTATTGTCTTTGAGGGTTAGTTGAAGGTTTGTTGGGAGGAGGGGGAGTTGTTCTTCCTAATTTTTCCTCTGTTGAGGGTTTTGGTTGTTGGTTTGGATTTGGTTTGTTACTATTCATTTTATATATATTAATTGTTACAAATATTATTATCAATAAAACACCAGTGATTAATGAAATAAGTGATATTCCATTTAGTCTGTTGATTATTCTATTCCTTTTCTCAACATTGATAAAAACCTTTTCATATTCTTTGTCATTAATTTCTAATATTGTCAATTCATTGTATTTTACCGATTTGAAGTGAGATATTAAGTTTAATAGTAATGTTAGTGCTAATAAAAACCATCCTAGTACAATTATAAAGAGATAAATAGCGATATCTATTTGTACTATTTTGTCAAAAAAGGCTATTGTTAAACCTAACCCTCCTGATGCTATAAGGTTGATGTATTTTTCAAAATCATCCTGACTCTTAGATTTAGTTTCATATACAGCATTTCTAAAATCTGTCCACTCCTTTTCAATCTTGGCTTTTTCCTTTTTTTTTGACATAGGTTCGGAAAGTAATTATTTTAAAATTTTTATAATGTAGTTTGCTTTTCAAGCAATTAGTAAAATATTATTGAGATGCTATTTATTGTAAATTACTGAAATTAGATTATACGGTATTTGTTATGCTCATTATTATTCAAAGCTTTTGAGAGTTTTGATGTTTTAAGAGGTATTCTTAATGTTGTGCTGGTGTTTCAAACTATCCGCATAGTTGTTCTATGCGGTCTGACTTCTATCTGGTGTATTTCCTCTTAGTTCTGCAATTTCATCTTTATATATTTCACATCTGTCTTTATAAAGATTTAGATTCTCTTTTAGTAAGTCATTTTGTTCTTCCAATAGACGGATTTTATCTGAAATGGCTGTAGCTCCTTCCACAGGAACATCTTCTTTTAAGACGCTTTCGTCTAAAGTAAAATATCTTTCGTATTCACTTCCTTTAATAAAGTAATAAGGACTTTTCTTTACAGCTTCGCATAATTCTATTAAAAAACTAATAGTAACATCCTTTGTTTTGAATCTACTGTTCAAACTTTGAGGAGTTATTTTTAAAATTTTTGATAGTTCAACAAATTGAACATCAATAAGTTGTAGCTTTTCTTTTAAAAAATTACCGTTCATTGTAAGGATATTTGTTTATGATAAAGAAATTTGTTTATATTTGTTGTGATAAAACATAACAGATGCGTTACTGATGTTCAAAAAACATATAACTGCAAATATAGTAAAATGCGCATTGCAAAAGTTTTTAATCTTTTGTAGGAATCTTAATAAGTAAAAGTAATGCAAAACGAGTGCCAAGTTTTACGGAAATCCATAAGAACTGCAAAAGAAAACAGACGTTATCGTTTGCATCAAAAGATTGGTAAAGTGGGAGTTAGGTATAATTCTAATTTGAAAACCATTTATGTGCCTTTCGATGATGATTTACAAAACAAGGATATACTAGAATTGCAAAAGAACTTTAATTATCAAATACAACTAGAGATATGATTTCTAAAAAAGAAAAAAGGCTATTGATTGAAATATTAGGTTGTCAATACACACCGAAAGTGATGCCTTATTTGCAAAAATTAGGAATCAAAAATGAAAAAGGAAAAAGCTTTTCAGTAGACAGCATTCGCATGATTGCAAACGGTTTTCGTGAAAATGAAAAGGTCGAATTAGCAATAATGCAATTGGTAAATAAAACTATTAAAGCTAAAAAAGCAATGGCACTTAAACGCAAAAAGTTATCTAAAAAATAATTCTAATGAATCCAAAAGTATTATCAATATTCAACAATGCTAAAATCTTTCTTTCCTCTGAGGAACTGAAAGAATTAGCCCTGTGTATTGATAAAGAATTTGGAAAGCCGTTATCTAAAAAAGCTAAAAAATCAAATGCATTAGATAACTGGACACTAGAAAGTGTTACCGAAAAGTTACTTGCTACACAATTCAAGAAAAAAAGTAAAGCATAAAAATACCTCCAGCAAATGCTGAAAATTCCTAGACGCATTCGGGCGTATTACGT
>NZ_JAOZEV010000023.1 GCF_025847275.1 Flavobacterium frigoritolerans | reverse complement strand
CATGCATTTTTGTGTTTATTTTTTATTCTTTTCTTAATAGATTGATAACAGTGTATTTACAACTTGTTTGCTTTTGTATTTTATAGGTAATTTCTGTAGCGCAACATCCTCTACCCTTGTTTTCTCTGGATTTCGCACTTTTTGTTTCTCGCAGATTTAGCTCATGGAACAGATTTCAAACTCCCTAGCCCTGATAGTAGCGGAAATCCTTGCCCTTTTTCCTTTAAAAAGGACAAGATTGAAGCGAATAGCAGGAATAGCTCCTAGAAAAACTCCTCTTTTATAATATAGTCGAATATTACTCCTATATATAAGGACATAAAAAAAGCGGCTACTATTATATAGTAGCCGCTTATGAATAACTTAATTTTATAATCTATTTATTCGACAATAAGTTTTTGAGTTGATGTCTTACCGTCTTGCTCTACCTTTATAACATAAACCCCTGTTGGCAGTTTATGAATGTTTAGTTCTTTATTTTCAGTTTGAGCCGTGAAAACAATTTTTCCAGCCATATCTGATATTCTGATATTCTTCGTGCTGCTAGATCTAGTTTCTACATATACCTTTCCATCTTTTACTGGATTTGGATAAATCACAAATCCATCGATTTCATTTGTATTTACTCCCAACGTACAAACTGTTGCCGATACGTTTACTATACGTGTAGCAATAGATTCATTTTGCAAGGCATCTTTTACTGTATATGTCAAAATATATTGACCCGGCGTATTTACATCAACTGTCCCTGAGACTAAAACTCCTGCAGTGATATCTGTATCTAGATTGTCTTTGGCAGTATAACCCGCTTCGATATATGGACATCCTTTATCTAAAGAAACCACTGCATTACCTATAAGCGTAATTATTGGTTTGCTTCTTTCTATTGTTACTGTCCAATTTTCGATTGTACCATTTTGTGCCATTACATTATAAACTACAGGTAAAATATAGTTTAATGTTGTAACTCCACTATTTTGTATATATGTCCCTATACGCAATGTTGCAAAATCGGATGTTTGAAAACTTGGAGTCAATGTGCTTAAATTAGCATTGTTGCCAACAAAGACTTTTACAGTTTTTAAAACTGGATCGATTACACTCGTCCCTACCTGATTCACTACCGAGTACGCTATAAGACTTGCTTCGGAGTTATTCGCGTTTAATGTTACAGTATAATTTGTTTGAGAAAGCTTATCCTCTGAAATTACTGTAACTAGAAAACTTTTTGTATAATCCGACAATACAACTTTTGAGTTTAATTGTTTTACTCCATCTATATGTAATTCTGCTCCCGATGAAACAGTAAAATCAGCAATTAAATTTGATACATTAATTCCGTAGGGAACTGTTTTAGTCACATTATTACCTAATATATCTGTATTGATATCTTGAGTTAATCCTGAATTTGAGGCTGTTTTAAAATCATAAGAGATCAACTTACTTTCTTTGTTCAAATCAACATCTACTTTTATAATATAGGTTTCAGAAATACCTGTATTAAAACCTACTCCTTCTACTTTTAATGTAACTGGGTTTGTGTAATCATTTGGAGTAACACCGTTAATTTGTGTGATGTCATTTATTTTCGCAATACTTCTCATCCCTAAATTGTAATTGATGATTCCAGTAGTCACATCTCCTCCATCGTTTAATAATACAGAATATGTTTTAGTCGCTGCATCATAAGATGATGAAAGTTGATTTACAAACTCAATGTTTTGCAATAAAACCGGAACATTCCAGAATTTACCTTCTCCTAGTCCATCTGTATCTGCATTTGTAACTACTGCTGTATTATCACTCATAGTACTATCAAAAACATATTGCTTATTTCCTTCAGAAAATGAATAATATGCCAATAGCCCTGGTTCGTTGCCTACATATTTTGTCGTAACATTTGCATTGATTGTCGCCTGATTACGAACTCCTGCCCAAATACGTATTTCGTCTATATTTCCGTTTAGACCACGGGCCAAGCCTGCATTATTACCTATGTAAGCCGCAGCAGTTGCATTTGAACTAGCTGCACCTGCTGTACCTGTGCTTGTAAAAGGAACCGAAACTCCATCTATATAAACCGTATAAACATTAGCAGCACTTACTGTATAGGCAATATGATGCCATTTGTTTTGTTTAATAGTATTTACTCCTGTGTTAATAACATAAGAACCCATTGCCGTGGTTATAGAAATCACCAAACTATTTTCTTTATAAATAGATAAGCTACTATTGTTATGTATGAAAGCCAAGACGGTCCCTTTCTCTAAAAGTCTTCCAAAAACTGATGGTTGCTTTTGATTAACCCAAGTCTCGAATGTATAGTTATTAGTAAGATTCAATGCTGGGGTAATATCTGTTTTTATAAAATCATTTACTCCATCAAAAGTTCCTGTAACATTTGTAGCTAAATTTGCGGTATACGAAAGTACTATTGATTTAGAATCATTTGTAGTATCTGTGTCCCCTGCTAATTTTGTATATACATCGATCGTATAATCTGCAGGAACTCCTAAATTAGCTTTTGTTGTAAATGTAAAATTAGCAGTTCCTCCTGCAGCAATTGTGGCAGTGAAATTTTGAACTACTTCATTTGCTCCATTAATTTTGTATGCTACTGGGAAGTTTGAAATTGGCGTAGTCGAGTAATTTCGAAGTAAAGCTGTAACTGAAACTGGTGCTCTACCTGGTTTAGTTGGAGCAACAACTCTTTCTACACTAGCATCTGCAACTGTAAAAGGCAATACGTTTATTGTATATTCTTCTACTTCAAAATCTGATCTTGAACTTGTGAGCCCATCAATTGTTGGACCAAGATTTACATTATAATATTCGCTAGGCGAACGATACATATGTATAACACGCATTAGTTTTTCGCCAGCTATTGTAGCTGCCGGAATAGTTAATCCTCCAACCAAAGTAAAATTGTTTCTAAAATAATGCGTACTAGTTGTTGACGGAATCGCTGGCGATGTTGATGCAGTCGTCGTATTTACCCAAAAATTACCTGCATAGAACTCATCTGTTAAATTACCGTCTCCATTTAAATCTATTACCATCATAGTAAACACTCCTACACTAGATGTTTGATCTCGCGTTATAGGATTTCCTGTTTTTGTTATTGTTACTTCTGGCTGATAAGTAAAGCCTGCATATACTGGAATTTTTATATTCTTAAAATCTGAATATGCTGTAGTTCCTGAAGCATTAACAATGTCATTCCATTTTAATTTAGAAATTGCATGTCCATCTGTATTAACATGAACAGGTAATTCATTTTTATTATATACAGTTTTTTCAATTACGTCATTAGCACTATTATCATCTGCGATATCAACACCACTTTTTATTATATATGTAGCATCAACAGTAGACAAATCTGCTTTTGCAGTAAATGTGAAGCTTACAGTTGAATATGGCGCAATAGCAGGAATTATTTCGGTAACTTTTGTTCCATTATTTACCTGATAAAATACTGGATGGTTTACTAGAGCAACAGATCCTAAATTACTAACTCTAATGGCTATGGTATGTGTACTTGACTTTTTACCTAGAACTTCAGGCGTAACTATGGAGACTATACTCGCATCATTTACTATTGGTTTAGTTACACAAGTAATATTTGCAACCCATCCTGCTTCAGTTACTCCTCCATCTGAAGTAAACCTAAACGTTAATTCCCCTCCAGCTGCCGTAGATGTTAATGATGATGGTAAAGTATATCCTGTAAATGCTCCTATTAATGTAGCTGCACTTGTTGCTCCATTATAAACGTACAAATAATCATAGTCTGGTTCAACATCAAAAGCACTAAAGTCTACTTTAATACTATTACCCACTATAGCTGGCTTAAAAGTCATTGTTTGAACGAGGTTATCTGCATAATTTCCGTAACGCGTTCCACTATCTGTAAATACCGCTGAACAGGTAGTTATACTAGCAGCTGCTCCCATTGCTATGTCAGCCCCTGTATTATTAACATTTTTTGTTATTACATTATTATCTGGAACTGCATCGCCTGGATAATTTACACTAGCTATTACAGTATATACTCCTGCTGCTGAAAAATCTGCTTTTTGAGCAAAATCATAAGTCACCTCACTCAATGGACTAACTGGACCTGGAATTGTCTCTACAACTGCTGCTCCATTATTAATTTTATAAGAAACTGGAATATTACTAATTGCTACTGGAGAATTATTAAACACTTTAACTTGCACTGTTTCAGCAGCTGTAAGTCCTGTGTTAGATGTAAACGAACTCAACGCTAAATCGGTTGCTGTTGCTTCAAAAATTTCTACATTATCTATATAAGTAGCACCATACACATCTCCGCTATTTGTTGCTACAAAATCATTATCACTTACTGTTTCAAAAGCTACACTAAATGTAGTTCCTGCGTAAGCTGATAAGTCATAAGTCAATTCTTTATCACTGTACGAAGCGGTTTCTCCGTAAACATCTTGATTTTCATGGCTCATTACTGGAACTCCATTTATCAAAACTCTAAATAAGTTCTTCTCGGTCCCAACAATAGAAACATTACTCCATTCTAAAAAGAACTTCAATCTTAATGGTTTTCCTGCCAGACTAGTTGCATCAATATCACAAAAAGTTACTTTTTTTATGTAGTCTGGATTATTTGTAAATGCGACATTGCTTTTTAGGCTTGTTACCCAAGGAGCCAAAGCTGTTCCTGCTGATCCAGCCATTTTTACTCCATCTAAAAACTGAGCATTTACATACTCATATTTCACTTCTCCTGTTTTTCCTTTAGAAAAAACATAATTTGTTGCCTTTCTGTTAGTAAATTCTTCAGTGAATGGCAAGCTTAAAGCGTTCAAAACCGATTGAGAAACTGGCTCTACATTTACCGCTCGAACTCTTTCGGAAACAATTCCTGATGCAATATCTATAGCACGAACCGAAAACCAGTTGTCCTCGCCTACCGCAACATTTGCAAATGTATATGTAGGATCTGTTACTGTAGCTATAACATCAAACTTGAAACCATTCATTTTTAAAACCTCGTATTTTGCTCCTACGATAGGATCCCAATCCATTTTATAAGAAGAAACACCACATGCTGCTGGTGCAATAACTAAATTTTTAGGTTCGGTTATAATATTAAAAACTTCTTTAGAAGTATCTACTTTACTACCCGCAATTATTCTTATTTTAGAATTAGCAACTATTCCTGACGGTACGCTCCATGCAAAATTTCTAGCCGCTGATGGAATATCTTTCGCTATTACTGTATAATTCACCCCTCCGTCTATTGAATATTCAAGAGTAAATGCTTTTGCTTCTCCCTCATAGTCCCAACGAATATATTCTGTTGAATCTGTATTGAATTTTTCGCCCCCTATTGGATAAGTAAGAATCAACTCTGGAGCTACATAATCATACACTACTGAAAATTCCTGACTATTAAGAGGAATCTTTGTACCTGTAACAATAATTTTATAAGTTCCTGCAGCAGGGTTATCCAAAGTCACTTGTTCAATATTATTTAAATTGTCAACTCCTCTTTTTGCATTTTCGTTAGGCGCTGTTGGGTTTAAAGTCCATGGTAAAGTAGACACTCCATCTTTTACAATTTTAACATCTAAATCATTAACCTGAATAGAACTTGAACCTGGTGTAGCACCAATATCTGAATAAGCTAACATCACTTTTAAAGTAACTAATCCTGCCGGAACTACAATTTCTTTTTCATAGGTTTCTCCATTAGCAACTGATGCTGTATAAAACATTTTTTTATCTAATACTTTTACAGCTCTTAATCCATTAAGGTTACCAAATCCATATTTATAATCTGGGCCAGGATTACCAACATCTTTTGCGGTATTAGCAACCAACGCTTTCATAAGAGAAGCTAAAGGTTTTGTTCCATAAATATTTTTATATCTTTCATAAAGCAAAGCTACTGTACCTGTAGTTCCTGGTGTCGCCATTGAAGTCCCACTCATAAACTGATAGGAATTGCTATAATCCAACGAATATACATTGCTACCAACTGCTGAAATTTGGGGCACTAATCGACCATCAATAGTAGGACCGAAACTACTATAACTACTAATTAAATCATTGGGATTATTGGCCGCAACGTGCAAAGCATTTTTTGAATTCTTCGTTGAAGTATTAAATCCACCTGCATATGCTGTTTGAGCATTTCCATTAGAATATATATTTAAAAGATACGGATAAGTTACAGTAACGTCATCATCACCACGATCTCCTACATTGTATCTATTCGTATTAAAACCCGCAGTAAGGTTAAGTCCATAAGAATTTGATGTCAGATCTATATCATCTTCCAGAACAGATTTTACTCTTTCTTGTTGAACTGACAATCCATTAGACTGGGTATTAAAATTCCAACCATACATTTTAACTTCTGGTGCCATACCTTTTGCTCTTGGATCCAACAATCCTGCTCCACCGATAGTTCCCGAAACGTGCTCTCCATGAGACGAATTCGATTCATATTCTTTTGCTACTACTCTACCTGTATGATCTTTGTGTGGCTCAAGATTTCCATCCCAAACTCCTACTTTAACACCTTTTCCTGTTAATCCATATCCTAGACCCGCTATGGTAGATCCTAAAACATTTGCTTTATGTGAAGTTAAACCGGGAAGATTATCACTTTCAACAGGAGGAGGAACTAATTCGATATTTTGAACCCAATTAAATTTGGCTATTTCTTCTAATTTTTCTTTAGAAACTTCTAAATAGATTTGATTAAAAAAAGGATCATTTTTGATGCTTTTTACAAATGAACTTGCTAAATCTTGCGAAATCAACTCGCTATCGACTCCTTTAAAATAGCTTACTACTACTTTTACATTATTCCCTTGTAAAGCATAATCCGGAATAACTTCATCTACAATCATTTGATCTAATTTATATTTTGGATCAATTGCGATTATGGTTCTTATGTTATCAGAAACATTCCCTATACTATAAAAATCAGACTCGATTGCAACATAATATGCATTATTTGACAAATAACTGAGTAAAGTTACTCCTTGTCTTTTCAATTTTTGCTGCTCATCCTTAGATGGGATTTTTTTAAATTGTAACAAAGTGTACTCCGTTTGAGGGCTTTGTTTTTTACTTGTACTTTTTTTAAGTTCTTTAATCTGCTGCTTAAAATTAGCAGTTGTCTCTATTTTATTTCCATTTATAGAAATAAAAAAATCATTTTCAGGAATGCCCTGTGCAAACACTGAAATAGTTAGAAACATCGCAATTAGGCTAAGTATTTTTTTATTCATTTCATAAAAGTATTTGATTAATAATCAGTTAAAAACACCCATCAAAGAGTAAACCTACAAATAAAATCATAAAAAACAAACAATAACAAAGTGAGCATGTTAAATAAAAACACAAAACCCACTAAATACTAGAAAAAAAATAACAAAAAAAATAATCTCATATATAACAGAATCAAGAAAAATACAATTTGGCATATTAAAATAAAAACAAGCAAAATTTGGTTTGAAAAAGTGATTTAATAAAAAAAGACCAATCAAAACATATTTGATTGGTCTTTCTGTAATTTTTAATTAAATCTTTGAGCTATTTTACAGCCTTCAATTCTTTTGCTTTTTCTTGCCATCGCTCACTAAGATCATTATAATCAACTGGATGTGCGGGTGCTTGATATTGTAATCTGCCAGATTCGAAAGCACGAGTTAAAATTGTTTCGATTAAATAATCCTCATTAACTTCATAAGGAGCATATTCTGTCTTTAAACTTATATCAAAAACATTAGCAGTTGTGTTTGCCCAAAATGCTTTCCAACCACTTTTTAAAGTTTTTACTAACTCAAATGTAGTAGTTCCAGTTTGTCGATGAATGAGCTTCACTAATATTTGTCCCTGTTTGCGAGACAACTTCTTTAGTTTTCCTTCAAATTCATTATTAAGATAGTCTTCTACAATTTTAAAATATTTCTTTTTTTCTCTATTTGAAGATAAACGAGCCATCCCTTTATTAAGAGCAACCAATCTTTCAGAAGCTAGTCGGGCAAATGGATATGTTTTATAAACTCTATTCTGAAGAATTAAAAATTGTTTTTGAGTTTCTGGATCAAGCTTTTCTTTTGAAATAATAATCTCTGGCAATTGGATTGTATCATTTAATATAGAATCCTTTTCGGTCAAAACATATCCCATTTGTTGCGGATTATTTTTATCGATTTGAGCATGACCAACAAAAGACGCTAGAAGAAAGCAAAATAAATAGGTTATAAACTTCATTGAGTTATTAATTTGAATGTAAAATTATACATTTATATACAATTGTAATACCAAATTTATAATTTAGAAGTGAAATATTTTATTTAACTAATTATCAACATCTTAAACACTTTTAAAATGTATTACATCCTTTTATTTTCACCTATTTGAGGACCTACATTCCAAATTAAATAGTAGTAATGGCAGCTAAACAAGAATCTAAAAAAGGTTTGTTTATGAAGTGGTATTAACAGGTTTTCTATAATTACAAATTAACCTACTGCTCTACACTTTACTCCAATTTTGATGTTAAAATCCATTATAGAACTTTTATAGATTATTTTAATAAAAACTTAAAATGTAGCCGACAGCACTCGATTAACATCTGTTTTAAATTAATATACTACTTATTAAGAACACAATAGAAACTATGGAGTCTTTTTAATATCGTAAAAATCTCAAGAGTCAAATATTTTTATTTTTTGGCGAATTTAGCCTTGATTTAAAGATATTAATATTTACATTTGCTTTATTCTTATTTATTCTAAATAGGTTGATTATTCCGCATATAAATAAAAAACAAATCTTGTCAAAAATTCAATAAACAATAAATACCTAAACATGAAGAAGAATCTTTTTATTTCTTTAGCATTAGTCGCTACTTTATTTGTTAGTGCCCAGCAAAAAAACACATTACTTGAGCAATCATTTTGGAAGACTTCACCAGATGTAACTGCTGTTAAAGCCGAAATAGAGAAAGGAAGCAACCCATCACAGCCTAATCAAAATGCTTTTGATCCAGTTGTTTTAGCTATTAATAATGATGCTCCAACAGCAACTATAAAATTTCTTTTAGAACAGCCAGGAAATCCAATAAATAAGATGACTCATGACAGCCGTATTTATCTACATTGGGCAGCCTACAGAGGAAATGTTGAACTTGTAGAATATCTTATTGCAAAAGGTTCTGATATCAATCTTGAAGATAGTAAAGGTACAACCCCAATTGCTTTTGCTGCTAGTAGCGGACAATCAAATGCAGCTTTATACGACGCTTTTTTTAAAGCAGGAATTGACCCAAAGAAAAAATACAGAGATGGTGCGAATTTATTATTAATAGGTATTCCTAATGATAAAGATTTAAGCCTTTCAACTTATTTTGCGACTAAAGGAATGTCTTTAAAAGATACGGATAACGAAGGAAACACAGCGTTTAATTATGCTGCCAGATCAGGAAATGTTACACTTTTAAAGAAGCTTTTAGAAAAAGGAGTTAAATTTAATGATAATGCACTTCTAATTGCAGCGCAAGGTGCTCGTAGAGAATCATCTCCTATTGAAGCTTATAAATATTTAGTTGATGAACTTAAACTAAAACCAACTGCTGAAACTAAATCTGGAGAAAATGTTCTTCACTTTTTAGTAGGTAAACCTAATCAAACTGAAATCGTCAAATATTTTCTAGCTAAGGGTGTAGATGCAAACAAAGCGGATAAAGAAGGAAATACTCCATTAATGATTGCTGCTTCGGCTAAAGATACTGCTGTTTTAGAAGAATTACTTCCGAAAGTAAAAAATTTAAATGCTCAAAATCTAAAAGGAGAATCTGCTTTAACATTTGCAGTAAAATCAGGAACTCCCGAAGCTGTTGAGATTCTTTTAACTAAAGGAGCTGACATTACTGTTAAAGATAAAGAAGGAAACAATTTAGGTTATTATTTGGTACAATCTTATCGTCCACAAAATGGTCGTGAAGCTGCTCCAGCAAAAGATCCTTTTGAAACTAAAATAAAATTACTTCAGGATAAAGGATTAAACTTAGCCACGCCACAGCTAGACGGAAGTACCTTATATCACATCGCAATGTCTAAAAATGATTTAGGATTGATAAAAAAATTAACATCTTTAAACATTGATGTAAATGCAAAAAATAAAGATGGCTTAACTGCTCTACATAAAGCTGCAATGGTTTCTAAGGATGATTCTATCTTAAAATATCTTTTATCAATTGGTGCGAAAAAAGATATTCAAACTGAATTTGACGAAAGTGCCTACGCATTAGCAAAGGAAAATGAAACATTAGCAAAAAATAACGTTTCACTTGAATTTTTAAAATAACAATAAACATTCGCATTACTACAATACAATAATACAAAGGTAATTACATTATGAAATCAATATTTAAAATAGCTCTTACTGGAGCACTTATCTGTCTAATATCTTTACAAGCTTCTGCACAGGCTTCAAAATACAAATGCATGCTTCAGATGTCAAACTATATGGGAGAAGGTGCTTATATAGTTGTTTCTCTTATCAATGCTAAAGGAGAATATGAAAAAACTCTTTATGTAATGGGAGATGATAAAAAATGGTACAACACACTAAAAGAATGGAATAAATTTCATTCTAAAAAAACATCTGATAATATTAGTGCAAAAACTGGTGCGTCTGTAACGGGTGGAGATAGAAGTATTACTACAATAGAAATTGAAGATTCTAAAATCAATTCTGGATACAAATTAAGATTTGAAAGTGCTGTTGAAGATCAAAAATATTATGTAAATGACTTAGAAATTCCTCTTACAACTGAAGGATTAGCAGCTAAGACCGAAGGTAAAGGATATATTCGTTACGTAAGATTAAATAAAATATAATAGCATATAATGATTCTTTCTTTTTGGCGTTACTCACACTTGGTCTTGGCTTTGTTTTCTTCTTTATTTTTATTAACTGCTTCTGTTACAGGTGTAATTTTAGCTGTTGATGCTGTACAAGAAAAAACATTTCCGTACCGAGCAGCAAATTTTGATACAATAACTTTAGAACAGACTTTACCTATTTTAAAAAAGGTATATCCTGAAATTACAGAGTTAAGTGTAGATCACAATCAATTTGTAATGCTGCAGGCTATTGATCAAGACGGTAATGATGTCAATGCTTACATTGATCCTTTAACTGCCAAAGAGTTAGGTACGCCTCTAAAAAAGACAGAATTCATTCAATGGATTACCGCTTTTCATCGTTCTTTATTTTTAAAAGAAACGGGGCGCTTTTTTGTTGGATTTATCTCTTTTTTACTTTTTCTAATCTCAATTTCAGGTTTTGTTCTTGTTGTTAAAAGACAACTTGGGCTCCGTAAATTCTTTTCAAAAGTAACCAAAGATTATTTTTCTCAATATTATCACATTGTCTTAGGAAGATTGAGTTTAATTCCGATTTTGATTATTGCGCTCACAGGAACTTATTTAACATTGGAGAGGTTTAACTTTTTCATGGATAAAGAAAAAAAGGAGCAGGAAAAATCAATTACGATTACAGAACAAAAAAACGATAAGACTTCAATATTCAAACAAACTCTTTTATCTGATGTTAAGAAAATAGAATTTCCTTTCTCTGATGATCCTGAAGAATATTATATTGTTCAATTGAATGACCGAGAAATTGAAGTTAATCAGGTAACTGGAGCTGTAGTAACGGAGAAACTTTCTCCAATGAGAACACAAGTTGCTCTTTTAAGCCTTAACCTTCATACCGGAAAAACCAATGCTATTTGGGCAATAATTCTTGGTATTGCTTGTCTAAATATACTGTTTTTCATTTATTCTGGTTTTGCGATGACCTTAAAAAGAAGATCAAGCCGAATCAAAAATAAATGCAAAGCTGAGGAAAGCAAATTTATCTTATTGGCTGGTTCAGAAAACGGAAGCTCTTTACGATTTGCCAATGCAATTCACAAACAATTAATCGCAAACGGTGAGAAAGTTTTCTTGACCGAATTGAATAATTTTAAAACTTTTCCGAAAGCAGAACATATCATTATTTTCACATCAACACACGGATTAGGAGATGCTCCTTCTAATGGAAACAAGTTTACATCCATTCTAAAAAAACACAATCAAGAACACAAAGTTCATTTTTCTGTTGTAGGATTTGGGTCAAAAATCTATCCAAGCTATTGCGGTTTTGCTTTTGAAATTGATTCATTATTAGAAAAACAAAACTGGGCTAATCGTTTATTAGAAATTCAGACTGTAAATGATAAATCAGCAGAAGAATTTGTAAATTGGGTTAGATTATGGAGTACTAAAACTGGAATTCCGTTATCCCCAACACCTTCCTTATATAATGAAGTTCCGAAAGGCTTACAGAAATTAATAGTATTAGACAAAACTCCTGTTTCTGATTCAGAACACACTTTTATACTTACTTTACAAGCAGGAAGCAGAGCCAAATTTGTTTCGGGTGATTTATTAGCCGTTTATCCAGCAAATGACAATAGAGAACGCCTCTACTCTATCGGAAATCATTCTGGCAATGTGCAATTAGTTGTAAAACTACATTCACACGGTTTGGGTTCTAGTTATTTAAATAATCTTAAACCTGGCGATAGCATCAAAGCACGAATTCTTAAGAATCAAGCTTTTCACTTTCCTAAAAAATCATCAAAAGTAGCTTTTATTTCTAACGGAACTGGTATTGCTCCTTTCCTTGGAATGATTGAACAAAACAAGATAAAAACAGAAACTCATTTGTATTGTGGTTTCAGAATGGAAACAGAAACAGTTTCTGAATATAAAAAGTTTGCTGCTACCATGATTCAAAAGCAACAACTACAAAGTTTTCATTTAGCATTATCACGTGAAGCAGAACATATTTATGTAATGGATCTTATAAACCGTGATGCTGACTTTTTTGTTGAATTATTGTTACAAGGCGGTACTATTATGATTTGCGGTTCATTGGCTATGCAAAAAGATGTAGAGACAGCTCTTGATGTATTATGCCTTTCCAAACAAACCAAAAGCATATTAGACTTTAAAAATAATGGACAACTATTGACAGATTGTTATTAGCCACATTTAAAAAGACTCTATAGCATGCAAATTAATAAAACCTTTATACAGCAACTCTTTTTTCTTTTTGTATTAACCTGCAGCTTTTACGGCAATGCACAAGTTTTACGAAAAAGAACAACGCTCCTCATGGGAAGCCGTTTTGACATTACCATTGTTGCAAACGATTCATTGGCAGCTGAACAAAATATTGATGCCGTTATTGCCGAAATTACAAGAATTGAAAACCTAATATCGGATTGGAAATCAGACACACAAGTTTCTGAAATAAATCAAAATTCTGGAATTCGACCTGTAAAAGTAGATCGAGAAGTTTTTGAATTGACACAAAGAGCAATCCGGTTATCAGAAATAACAAATGGCGGATTTGATATCAGTTTTGCGGCAATGGATAGAATCTGGAAATTTGACGGATCAATGACCGAAATGCCTTCGCCAGAAAACATAAAAAAATCAGTGGAAAAAGTGGGTTATAAAAACATCATTTTAGACTCTGTACAATCTACTATATTCCTAAAACTAAAAGGAATGAAAATAGGATTTGGCGCACTTGGAGAAGGTTATGCTGCTGACAAATGCCGCGATATGATGCTTGCAAAAGGTATTAAAGCCGGAATCATAAATGGCTCAGGAGATATGAGTACTTGGGGAAAACAACCTAATGGAACTCCTTGGAAAATTGGCATCACAAATCCATTTAATCCTGACAAACTCTTAGCTACTGTGCCTTTAGAACAAGAAGCTGTAACAACTTCTGGAAGCTACGAGAAATTTGTTGTTTTTAATGGTAAGCGCTATTCTCACATCATAAATCCTGCAACCGGATATCCTGCAACTGGCTTATGCAGTGTAACTATTTTTGGTTCTGATGCCGAAATCGCAAATGGTTTAAGTACTTCTATAATGGTACTCGGAAAAACAGAAGGTTTGCTCTTACTTAAAAAATTCCCTGATTATAGCTGTTTGATGATTACTGATAAAGGAAAAGTTATAAAATCAGAAAACTTCCGTCTTAAAAAATTCAAAGCTAAATTTCACTAAAATAATCCACAGAAAACTTCTTGTGATTTTAATCTTGGCCGATACTTGCCGAGCAGCTTTGCCTATTCTTTAAAGTTAACAAAAACCAGATTCTTCTTGTTTGTCTTTCGCGAAAATTAAGTTTACTTTTGTTACTACATATTTTATAGTACAGGTACTGCAAATGCACGAGGAATTATTCTCTTTTACCTAAATTACTAACCTAAAAAATAGATTACCCACTTACATAATCTTTTTAAAGACGTTGGTAAAGTATATAAAATACAAATTTATAAATTAGCAAAAAAATATTTTTATGAGTACAAAATCAATCTTAAATGATGCTTCAATTACTTTTTTAGAAAGCTATCTTAATAATGCTTCACCTACTGGTCACGAAAGTGAAGGTCAAAAAATATGGATGGATTATTTAAAACCATATGTTGATACTTTTATTACAGATACATACGGAACAGCTGTAGGAGTTATAAACCCAGATGCACCATATAAAGTAGTTATCGAAGGACATGCTGATGAAATTTCATGGTATGTAAACTATATTACAGATGATGGGTTAATATATGTAATAAGAAATGGTGGATCTGATCACCAGATTGCACCATCAAAAAGAGTTAATATCCATACTAAAAAAGGAATTGTTAAAGGTGTTTTTGGATGGCCAGCGATTCATACAAGATTGCGCGATAAGGAAGAAACTCCAAAAATTAGCAATATTTTTATTGATTTAGGTTGTGAAACCAAAGAACAAGTCGAAAAAATGGGAGTTCATGTAGGTTGTGTTATCACGTATCCTGATGAATTCATGATTTTAAACGAAAATAAATTTGTTTGCCGCGCTATCGACAACAGAATGGGTGGCTTTATGATTGCCGAAGTAGCTCGTTTGCTACACGAAAATAAAGTAAAACTGCCATTTGGATTGTATATCACAAATTCTGTTCAAGAAGAAGTAGGTTTACGTGGTGCCGAAATGATTACCAAAACCATCAAACCTAATGTAGCTATTGTTACAGATGTTTGTCACGATTCGACAACTCCAATGATCGAAAAGAAAATTGAAGGGGACACAAAAATAGGTTTAGGACCTGTTATTACTTATGCTCCTGCTGTACAAAATAATTTACGTGAACTAATTATTGATGCAGCTGAAGCTAATAAAATTCCGTTTCAGCGTTTAGCATCTTCTCGTGTTACTGGTACAGATACGGATGCTTTTGCATACAGTAATGGCGGTGTTGCTTCGGCATTAATCTCTCTTCCGTTGCGATATATGCATACTACAGTAGAAATGGTTCACCGTGATGATGTTGAGAATGTAATTAAATTGATTTACCAATCATTACTAAAAATTGAAAATGAAGAAACTTTTTCTTATTTCAAATAAAATTTAGAATAACTTTTAATCAAAAAACCCGCAAACCTAAATTTAGATTTGCGGGTTTTACTAATAAATAACCTTATTTAATTTATTAATTTCTTTTTAAAAGTGCAACGGCATCTTTAGCATTTGATAACTCAGCATATCTTAATGCAGTAAAACCTTTTTCATTCTTTGCATCAATATCTGCTCCGTTTGATAACAAAACTTTTATAATCTCAGCTTGATTATATCGAGCTGCTGTCATTAATGGAGTCAATTCATTTGACATTTTATTAACATCTTCTCCATATTCGATAAACTTTTTAACTGTTTCGATATCTCCTTTTCTAATAGCTGTATTTAACGCACTTGTATTAAAAGTGGAAACAACAACTTTGCCATTACTAAATGAATTTTGAACTGAATTTGAAGCTAAAGAAACATTAACAAAAGCTACTAAAGCTACTCCTAAATAAATGATTGATTTTTTCATGATGATAGTTTTTTGATTGATGATTTTGAATTTTTATTAATTCTTATACAAATATATATTTAAAATTGGTATTATGTATTACAAGGTACTTTGTTTTAACTATTAATTAACATTCGCTTAAAATTTAAGCTTCAATTTTAAATTATTGTTTTAAAAAGAACTGCTTTACTATAAAGACGCTTAAACAAATAAAATGTTACACTATTTATAAAAAAAATAAAACATTGAATATCAAAAACTTAAAATAACAAAAGTAGTTGACTTGAAACTTCCCTAAATAAAGCAAGTCCCAAATCTCAATTGAAATTTAGGACTTGTTTTTATAACGCATATAATAATTAATATTTTTTTAAAATTGCTACTGCATCAACAGCTTTAGATACTTCAGCAAATTTCAAAGCAGTATAACCATTATCGGCAGTAGTATAAGGATTAGCTCCTTTTGAAATTAAAAGCTGAATAATTTCAACTTTATTATAGCGCGCGGCAGTCATCAATGGAGTTAAACCACCTGAAAACTTATTTACATTTGCCCCGTTTTCAATAAGTTTTTTAACTGTTTCTAAATCCCCTTTACAAATTGCAACATTCAAAGGGTTTACATCATAACTGATGTATGTATCATTGTTAAATGATTTGTATTCTGAAGCTTGAGCAACATTGGTAAAAACGACTAAAGCTAGTCCTAAATAAATGATTGTTTTTTTCATGATAAGTAATTTGATTGATTATGATTGATGATTTTGAATTATTAAAATTCTGACACAAATATATAAATTAAATCAATAGTATGCATAACAAGGTATCTTGTTTTAAAAAATAATTTATTAAAACTCAAATTTGTTCATATTACCTTAAAAACTAATTGTTTATTATTGGTCTCACAAACAAACTAAAAGTTACATAATTATATCATACCTATTTTTTCATCTCAATGCCAACGATACTTTTAGATAATTCACGATACTTGCAAACAAAAAAAGACCACAAATTTAGGTTTGGGCCTTTTTTATAAAATTTAAACAATAATTATTTTTTTAGAATAGTTTTTAAAAAAGCAATAGCTTCTTTTGCTTTTGATACTTCTGCATACTTCAATGCAGTGTATCCTTTCTCATTTTCAGCCTCTAGTTCAGCGCCTTTTGATACAAGAAATTTCATAATTTCAACTTGATTATAACGAGCAGCAGCCATCAACGGAGACATCCCATTTAGCACTTTATTGACATTCGCGCCATATTCTATAAATTTCTTTACTGTTTCAATATCCCCTCTGCTAATTGCAACATTAAGAGGACTTCGATCATATCCCTGCACGATATGTTTTTCGGTATTTAATAATTTAAAACTTGTACTTCTACTTGAAGCTTGGACAACATGAGTTAAAGCCATAAAAGCTACTCCTAAAAAAACGATTGATTTTTTCATGGTGATTGATTTGATTGATTTTTTGATGATTTTAATTGGACTATCTTCTTGAAAAAATTAAAAACTAAATTTTAATAAATCCAAAAAGTCTTCCACATAATACATAAGACGCACAAAAAAATAAAAAGTTGCACGATTTGTAATAAAAAATCAAAAAACAGCTCTTTATATTTATAACCAATTAAAATTCACACACTAAATTTTATTTAACTTTACAATAAAAACTTAAAATGCAATCATCAGCCAAAACAATCGAAGAATATTTATCATCAATTCCTGAAGAAAGAAAACGTTCTTTTCTTAAACTTCGTGAAACAATACTTAATAACATTCCCAAAGGATTCACAGAAGAATTAAGCTACGGAATGTTGGGTTATCTTGTACCTCATTCTATTTATCCTGAAGGCTATCATTGCAATCCTAAACTACCTTTGCCATTTATAAATATAGCATCGCAAAAAAACTTTATAGCATTATACCATATGGGAATTTATGCAAAACCAGAATTACTAGAATGGTTTGTTACTGAATATCCTAAACACAGCAAACAAAAACTGGATATGGGAAAAAGTTGCATTCGTTTTAAAAAGATGGATGATATTCCTTATGATCTAATAGCAGCGCTTGTACAAAAAATGTCTGTTGCCGAATGGATTAATTGTTATGAAACACAGTTTAAAAAATCAAAATAATTATAAACCACTTAATTATAAAACTATGAATGTTATTAAAAAAATTATTCTCGGGATTTTAAGTATCGTAATGTTAGGATTAATAGTAGCTTTATTTTTACCAAATGAATATCATGTAGAAAGAGAAGTTACTATCAACAAACCAAAAGACAGCGTTTTTAACTATATAAAGTATTTAAAAAACCAACACAATTTTAGCGTATGGTCCAGATTAGACCCTGCAATGAGAAAAACGTTTTCTGGTACTGATGGGACAGTTGGTGCAATCGCTGGCTGGGATAGCAATGACAAAAACGTTGGCAAAGGAGAACAAGAAATAAAAAAAATTGTACCTGGTGAACGATTGGAATATGAATTGCGTTTTGAGGCTCCTATGCAATCTACTGATACGGCTTATATGACAACCGAAGAAATTACTCCAACACAAACTAAAGTAAAATGGGGATTTGATGGTCGGTCTCCTTATCCTATGAATTTAATGCTTGCGTTTATGAATATAGATCAAATGCTTGGGGAGCAACTTGAAACTGGACTTCAAAATTTAAAAGTTATTCAAGAAGGTCAACAATAATATAAAAGAAATAACCCCACAATTTAAATTGTGGGGTTATTTTTTTAACTCTTTTGGTATAAATGCTATTTACTCAAATAAGCGATTACATTCTTTTCGATACGCTGGTCAATATTATCGATATCAGCTTTAACAAATTTTTCTCCTAGAATATTTTCATATAATTCGATATAACGCTCCGATACAGATTCAATATAAGCATCATTCATATCTGGAATTTGTTGACCTTCTTGTCCTTGAAATCCATTTTCGATTAACCAACGACGTACAAATTCTTTTGATAATTGTTTTTGCTCTTCGTTTTTATCTTGTCTCTCCTGATATCCTTCTGCATAAAAATAACGAGAAGAATCTGGTGTATGAATTTCATCAATTAAAACAATTACTCCATCTTTCGTTTTTCCAAACTCATATTTAGTATCTACCAAAATTAAACCGCGACTAGCAGCAATTTCAGTTCCTCTTTGAAATAATGCTCTGGTATATTTTTCTAAAACTAAATAATCCTCTTCAGAAACTATTCCTCTTGAAAGGATCGCTTCACGCGAAATATCTGCATCATGCTCACCATTATCTGCCTTTGTAGTTGGAGTAATGATAGGTGTTGGGAATTTATCGTTTTCCTTTAAACCTTCTGGCATAGCTACACCGCATATTTCTCTTTTTCCAGCTGCATATTCACGAGCAGCATGTCCAGAAACATATCCTCTAATTACCATTTCTACCTTAAATGGATCACATAAATGACCTACCGCAACGTTTGGATCTGGTGTTGCAATTAACCAATTCGGAACAATATCTTGAGTAAGTTCCATGAATTTAGTTGCAATCTGATTTAAAATTTGTCCTTTGTAAGGAATCCCTTTTGGTAAAACTACATCAAAAGCCGAAAGTCTATCGGTAGCAACCATAACCAAAAGTTCATCGTTGATATTATAAACCTCTCTAACTTTTCCGCGATAAACCGATTTCTGATTAGGAAAATTAAAATTAGTAGTTGTAATTGTATTGCTCATTATTTTGTTGTGTTGTGTTGTTTCGTGTTTTACGAATGCAAATTTAAAACTAATTAAAAGAGCAAACAAGAAAGTATTCAGTTTTCAGTCGCAGTATTCAGTCGTAGTTGCACTCACAGTTTTCGCTCAGCATGGAAACTGGCACTGAGACTGTAAACTAAAAAACTTACTTCTTCAAAAGTGTCTCATTAAATAAATGCAAGATTCTATCATATTCATCAATCCAAGAGTAGGTCTCTTTAAATCCATGCGCTTCTACAGGAAATGACGAAAGGCTCCAATTCTTTTTACCTAATTCTATAAAACGTTGAGATATACGTACAATATCCTTGTATTCTACATTATCATCGACCATACCATGAAGCATCAATAAGTTTCCTTTTAAATTATCTGCAAAATAAATTGGAGAGCTTTTTTTGTATGCATCTGGATCAGTTTCGGGAAAATTAAGAATATTACCCGTATAACCATGATTATAATGTGCCCAATCCGTAACAGAACGCAATGCAGCTCCCGAAGCAAATTCTCCCGGCGTTGTAAGCATTCCCATTAAGGTAATAAAACCTCCATAAGAACCACCGTATATCCCTACTCTATTGGCATCGATTCCGTAATTATCAACTAGATACTTCTTTCCGTCAATTTGATCCGATAAATCTTTTCCTCCCATAAAACGATAAATTCCTGTTCTAACATCTCGTCCGTAACCATCACTACCTCTATAATCGATATCCAAAACAGTATAACCTAAATCGGTCAACATATTATGAAACATATATTCTCTGTGATAGTTACTCCAATAATTATGTGCATTTTGCAAATATCCTGCTCCATGCACAAACAATATAGCCGCTTTATTAGTCTTCTCTACTTTTGGAGTATATAATCTCGCATAAACAGTAGTACCATCTTGCGCCTTAAACGTAATTACTTCTGGTTCTCTCCATTGGTGTTTTTTAAATTCCTCTGTTGTCGAAGATGTTATTTGTTGTAGTGTTGTATTCTTTTTATTCTCTGCAATAAACAATTCCCACGGTTTGTTTTTATACGAATAACGTACCAATAGTGTTTTTTCATCTGGAGATAAGCTTACTTCATGAGCACCATCTTTGGTTAAAATTGGCTCCAAAACCCCATTAGCAGCAGCCAGTTTGTAAAAATTTCTATTACCAGGATGCGTTGTGTTTGTTGTTAAATAAAAAGTCTTTTTATCTTTTGATAAAGTCACATCTCTCACTTCCCAATTACCATTAGTAAGCTGTGTTTTCTTTTTAGTATTTAAATTATAGGTGTATAAATGCGAATATCCTGTAACTTCTGATTGAAAGTAAATCGTTTCATTATCCGAAAGAAATCCTAAGGTTCCTGAATCAAAATCATAAGATGGAATTCCAGGTCCGCCAATCCAAGCTTCGTCATGTTGATGCTCTATTTCCTGAAAAGTACCTTTGTCTAAATTCAAACTAATTAACCATCTGTCTTTATTATCCTGACTTCTTATTTCGGCTATAGCCAATGAACCACTTGCGTTATAAACAGGAGCTTGAACAGTAATTAGCTTATCTGACTTTTCTTTATTTTTAAGCTTTTCATACGAATCATAATATTTTGGCACATCCTGAATATGACTTAACGTAGAAAAATTGACAAAATAAACAGAATCTTTTGCTACCGAATAAATCCCAAATCTAGTCTTTACAAAATTATCTACAGATACCTTTTCTTTAGTCTCTGGCGATTGGTTATACCCATCGGCAGTTATAAAAACTTCCATTTTTTCTTTTCTAACATCTAATTTTTCAATCAGGCTAAATGTTGCAAAATTTCCGTTCGGATTAATTTTAAGGCTTTGGAAATCCTCTTTTTTGCCATAGTAATATCCTTTAGCAAAATCGGATTTAATGCTATTCTTTTTAGCATTATTCCATTCTTTCTTCGCTTCTTTATCTCTAATAAATTGGAATAATTCTTTCTGTTGTGTTTTCAAAAAAGAATCTTTATTTGATTCCTTCTCCGTTTTATCTCCGCTATTAAAGTTAGAAATTTGTACAATCGTGCCTTCCTTGGTATTGTACTTAAATAAATTATCATTTTGCTGAAAAAATAAAATTCCAGCTTCAAAACCCAATTCTAAATTAGAAATCGGATTCGATTGCTGGAATAACTTTTTTGAAACTTTATTATTTATAGAATAAGAATATAAACCTCCATTATCGATGTAATAAACAATATCGGATGCTCCATTTCTTTTAAAATCTAGTTGAGCGAATGCAGCTTCTTTTGGTTGGGCAAGTACTGGTTTTGTCATCCCTTTTTCCCAGAAATAAGTACTTAATCCTAAGTCATTATTTGGATTCCAATCGAAGTAAACCTTTTTTCCGTCTAAACTCCAATGCTGATTTCTAGGCTGAACACCAACAAAGGAATCTCCTTTCATGATTTCTCCCAACTTTAGGTCCTGACTTTTGCCTGATATTGAAAAAATCAACAAAGCAACTGCAAAGATATTTTTAGTCATTTTTATGTTATTTGATTAACACAAAAATACACTTTGAAAGCAATTAAAAAAATCTTTCTTTAAGCACTAATCTTGGCTCCTCGAGAAACGAGGAGTTTCCACAAGAAACTAACTCAATCCTATCCTAAAATTGTCGAGCTACTCTCGGAGATTTCTCTTTCATCGAAAAGACAAGTTTGAGGCTATGTATTGGGTACTATTTTAGCGAATTACACTAATGAATTCTCTTTGTATCCTAAATTGTAACCGGAACTTTACCTAAAACTTTCTCAGATAAATATTTAGCTACACCATCTTCTCTATTTGTTGCGATAACTTCAAGATCTGACAACTCATTTTTTAAATTTTGTGGAGCATTCCCCATAATCAGTGCTTTTCCTGTAGATAATAACATTTTTAGATCATTAAATCCATCTCCAAAAGAAATTGCTTCTTCAAAAGTTACATTTTCTTTTTCTAAAACTTTAGCAATTGCTACACTTTTATCTACAGATTTATCCATAAACTCAAGGCAGTTTGGCAAGCTAAAAGCATGATGTAACTTGTCTGAATTTGTACTTAAGATAACATCTTTTAAGGCAACCAACTTTTCATGGTTATCATGTGTAAAGAATATTTTTATGGCGCTGTAGTCTTCTAATTTTGAGTAATCAACCAATTCAGGATGATAAACTAAATCTGCTTGAAAAGCATTAAGTTTTTCGCTCAATCTATTAGTAAGCCAAACATCTTCTTTAAACAAAACTGTAGTAATTTCTGGGTCGATATCTGCACTCAAAGCCGATTTTACAACTTCACTTTCAATATTAAAAGCAAAAAGTTCTTTTTTCTCTGGCGAATGAATACGTGCTCCATTAGAACTTACCAAATAAACTGGAATTTCTAATGTATTAATAATTCCAAACGCATCAAGATGATGACGTCCTGTAGCTACAATTATTAGATAATTTTGATCGTAAAGTTCTTTAAAAACTGATTTTGTATAAGAAGAAATTTTATGTTCTGGATTAAGTAATGTACCATCTAAATCGGTAATTATTACTTTTATTTTTTTAGATTCTGAATTCATATTAAGTATCAAATATTTATGATTTACAAATTTATCGTTTTAAGCTCAGAAGAGCAAAGACCCACGGTCATAAAAGTCAAAAATATAGCAAGTTTATTATTTATTTAACACTAAACTTCAAAACAGTTTCATGCTGAAATTATTTTTATACTTTTTACTCAATTTCTTTTATACAAGCGTTCAAAAACCCTTTACCTAATTCCGTAAATTCAATATATCCTTTCCTTACATCTAATGCTAATTCTATTTCATCAACTTTGCCTTCTCTAATCCCATTTATACTTTTACTAGACTCCTCATATATGTCTTTATAATCTTTATTAATGAGTTCTCTATACTTTTCTAAGTAATCTTTATGATGAAGAATTCGTTCAAACTTAATCAGCCCATTTAAAGCTAGATTTTCAATGTATAATTGAATATTTTTAGGGAATAATAATTCAACCTCATTTTCAATTCCTGAAAGATTTTCATATAATTTTATGTAAATGCTCTCTTTATTCTGAGTAGAATATTCTATCATTAGCTTTATTTGCTCAGCTGATTTAGATTCTTTACTATCAAAATAATCAGGTTTTTTTATTTTCTCAACATATTTATGAACATACATATCTACGAAAGGAATAAAAGATTGATTTTTATAATAAAATAAAATTTTTGCTTCATCAACAGAAAGTCTTTCTAAAATAGACAAATATGCTGGATGAACGAATTTTAACGTTTCTTCAAATGAAGCTTTTGTCAATAAATTTATAAATGTTTCCGAAAGTTCATTCTCATCAAGATATGTTAACTTATCTAAAATTGGCAATCCGACATATTTAGGTACTACTGATAAAGTATATCCTGAATTTGAATTTATTTTATCTGAATATCTCTTTATATTTTTATCAAAATAAATTCTTGATTTTGCATTTACAAGCTTTAAAGGAAGTAAAATTAAATTTGCTCCATCTATTACTGTCTCTAATGCTTGTCCTGCTTTCTTCATTCCCGGTCCAAATAAATCTTTGTAAAACTCATTCAACGGAACATTATTTAAAACTTTTTCTAACATTTATTATTTTGCTATTATTTGTTATTATTAAAATTAAATCTAACTCAAAAAAACATTCGTTTTACACAACTCTCTAAAAGATTTGTATAAAACGAATATCTTTAAATATCAAAACACATTTTACGTTTTACATTTGACATTTTGCAAAAACCATTTGACAATTTTAATCGTTGTTTTCTATTTGTTTGTAAGCATCGATTACTTTTTTCACCAATCGATGGCGCACAATGTCTTTATCATCAAGATAAATAATTCCGATGCCATCAACATCTTTAAGTACCAATATTGCCTCTTTAAGCCCCGAAATAGTTCTTCTTGGCAAATCGACTTGACCAGGATCTCCTGTAATCATGAATTTGGCATTTTTCCCCATACGGGTCAGGAACATTTTCATCTGAGAATGTGTTGTGTTCTGTGCTTCATCCAAAATTACAAAAGCATTATCGAGTGTACGTCCACGCATAAATGCCAATGGCGCAATCTGAATAATTCCTTTTAAGATATAATCTTCGAGTTTTTCATTTGGCAACATATCGCGCAAAGCATCATAAAGAGGCTGCATATATGGATCTAGTTTTTCTTTCATATCACCTGGTAAAAAACCAAGGTTCTCCCCTGCCTCTACCGCTGGTCGTGTAAGTATGATCCTTTTTACTTCTTTGTCTTTAAGTGCTTTTACAGCCATTGCTACACCTGTGTAGGTTTTTCCGGTTCCAGCAGGACCTACAGCAAATACCATATCATTCTTTTTAATGGTATCTACCAGTAATTGCTGGTTGGGTGTCATAGCTTTGATGATTTTACCGCCTACTCCATGAACTAAAATTTTGTCATGGTCGTATGCTTTTTTTTCATCCTGACTATCGCTCATAATTACACGTTCAATTACATTATCATCAATGTTGTTGTATCGTGTAAAATGGAGCATTAATCTTTGAAATCTTTTTTCGAATTCATCTAAGACTTCTTTTTCGCCGAACGCTTTTAAAGTAGTCCCTCTTGCTACTATTTTAAGCTTTGGGTAATACTTTTTGATTATTTCAAGATGAGTGTCTTGAGCGCCCCAAAAGTCTTTTGGAGCGATGTCTATGAGCTCGATTATTCTTTCGTTCAAATGAGGTAGTTTTAAATTAAAATTAATTTTTTTTATAAATCAAATGGCTGTCGGGTTCTCTTTTCGTTTTCATTCTCGGTTTTCAGTGCCTGTTTACAATTTCTACGAAATCTTATTTATTTTTCATAATCTAAATACTCAATTTACAATCTGAAACTGAATACCGTGACTGCGACTGAAACCTGAGATTATTATTATAATTTATCTTTTCTTTCCTTCTTTTTTGCGTTTACTATTATTAGCTTTGCATTTCTCAAATTTAATAAAAATTAGATTTAAATACTATCAATAGTTATAAACAAAATGATGTCAATAATTACCCTTACCACCGATTACGGCTTAAAAGACCACTTTGTAGGCGCGCTGAAAGGGAAAATATTATCCGAATATTCCGAAGCTACAATTGTAGATATTTCGCATGACATCGATCCGTTTAATACTACCGAGGCGAGTTATATTATTGGTTCCTCTTACTTTAGCTTCCCAAAAGGAACGGTACATCTTATAGGTGTTGATATAGAACGCAATAAAGAGAACCAGCATATTGCTATGCAATGGAACGATCATTACTTTATTTGTGCTGATAATGGTATATTAAGTATGCTTACGCAAAAGATTGTTCCTCAAAAAATTGTTGCTATCAATATTCATGATCGTTTTCCTGTAGAGTCAACAGATCTAGATATTTTTATACAAGTTGCCTGTCACATTGCCAAAGGCGGTTTACTAAATGTTATTGGTAAAGAAATCCCAGCAATTAAAGAAGTTACAGAATTACAGGCTGTAGTTGCCAACGACGGAAATTCAATTAAAGGATATGTAATTTATATTGATCATTTTGGAAACGTTGTAACGAACATTACTAAAAATCACTTTTTAAAAATAGCAAGAGGTCGTCCATATGAGATTGTGATGAAACCAAAAAGCATCAAAACCATTCTGCCTAATTATTCGGCAATAGCCAGTTCAGACAAATATCCTATTAAAACCTATGAAGGAGAGAAACTAGCTATCTTTAATGAAGCGGGCTTTCTGGAAATCGCCATTTTTAGAAGTAATCCTTCAAAAGTAGGTTCTGCAAACAGTCTTTTGGGTTTAAATTATAGAGATGTGATAACTATAAAATTCCATTAATGAATTTAATTCATAGATTTTACAGCGCTTATCATTTTAACAAAGAAAGCTCAAGCGGTAGCAAATAGACAAATTAAATCTAATATTTCAGTATTGTGACTACAAGTGTAATACCTGCTGCTTCAAAATGACAAAAATTAAGAAAGCATTATTTTTTTTATAATAAAAAGAACAATCTAATTTGGTATTTTTGCGCGCATATAAGCCATTTCTCAATATAAAATTTACCCCAATAACTATTGGGACTAAAATCTAAAATTATAAAAATGTTTGTTCGAATAGTAAAAATGAGTTTCCACGAAGATAAAATCCCTGCTTTCATGGAAAATTTTGATGGTGTGAAAAACAAAATACGAAATGCTCCCGGAAATCGTTTTTTAGAATTGTACCAAGATAAAGACAATAAAAATATATTTTTCACTTATAGCTACTGGGAAACCGAAGCTGACTTGGAAAACTATCGCCAATCTGAACTTTTTAATACCGTTTGGACATTTACTAAAACCTTATTTAATGCCAAACCAGAAGCGTGGAGCGTAGACAAACTGGTAAGCTTGAACTAGTTTGCAGTTTGCAGTCGCAGTTTTCAGTGTCATCCTGAGCGGAGTCGAAGGGTAATTACAGTTGAAAATCCCAGTTTGTAGTCTCAGTTTACAACTTGAAACCTGAAACTTGAAACCAAAAAATAGAATTTGAAACAAAATCTAACAATTAACAAAATCAACGATTAAACAAAAAAAATAAATGAAATCAATTGTTTTACGAGAAATAAAATCCTTTTTCGGATCTCCCATTGGCTATCTTGTCATTGCTATTTTCCTGATTAGTAATGGCCTATTCTTATGGGTTTTTCAAGGAGAATATAATATCCTGAATACTGGTTTTGCCGATCTTACTCCATTTTTCACTTTGGCACCATGGATTTTAACTTTCTTAATTCCTGCTGTTACTATGCGTAGTTTTTCAGATGAAAAGAAACAAGGTACAATCGAGTTGTTACTTACAAAACCTTTAAGCATTTGGCAAATTGTAAACGGAAAATTTATTGGTTCGTTGCTTTTAATCATAATGTCAATTATTCCAACATTCATATATATAAAAGTAATTTCAAGTTTAGGATTACCAGAAGGTAATATCGATATGGGAAGTACAATTGGTTCTTATTTTGGATTATTATTTCTGATTGCGGCTTATACTGCCATCGGAGTTTTTACTTCTACATTATCCGAGAATCAAATCGTAGCTTTTATTATAGCAGTATTTTTATGTTTCCTTTTCTATTTTGGTTTTGAAGGTTTATCCTCAATTGTTCCTAGTACTATGAGTTTTATTTCATCATTGGGAATGCAAAATCATTTTAAAAGTATGAGTCGAGGTGTAATTGATACACGCGATGTAATTTATTTTTTAAGTATAACGATACTTTTTCTTTCGTTTACTGTATATCAACTAAAATCTTTTAAATCGTAATGAAAATCTCTTCTCAAAAAAACATAAAAACGTTACTGATTACAATTGCGATTTTAATTGCGTTGAATATTGCTGGTACTTTTATCTTTCATCGTTTTGATTTAACCAACGACAAACGATATACTTTATCGCCAACTTCATTAAATATTATCAAGCAGGTTCACAATCCGCTGTCTATAAAAATTTATATGCAAGGCGATTTACCTCCTGAGTTTAAACGTCTACAACTAGAAACACAACAATTATTAGAAGAGTTTCAAGTGTATAACAAAAACATATATTTTGAATTTGTTAATCCTATGGAAAACGAAGACGAAAGTATGGATATAATTAAAGAATTGTATCGAAAAGGGCTTACTCCTATAAACATAACTGTTGATGACAAAGGAAAACAATCCCAAGCTATGGTTTTCCCTTGGGCAATTGCAACATACAATAATAAAGAGGTTAATATTCCTTTATTAAAAAACCAAATGGGCGCTTCGACTACTCAAAAAGTAATTGGCTCAGTGCAGCATTTAGAATATTCGATTGCCGATGCTTTTAATAAAATAACAAAAGAGAAACAAAAAAAGGTAGCTATCATAAAAGGAAATGGCGAAATGAAAGAGATTTTCATGGCGAAATTCCTGATGCAAATTCGCGAAAGCTACCACATTGGTCCGTTTACCCTAGATTCTGTTGCCAAAAACCCTATTGGTACTTTAGATGCTTTAAAAAAATATGATTTAGCTATTATCGCTAAACCTACCGAAGCTTTTACTGATAGCGAGAAACAAGTGCTGGATCAGTTTATCATTAATGGTGGAAAAACATTGTGGCTTGTTGATCAGGTAAATGCCGAAATGGACAGTTTATACAACCAATCTGGTGCAACGCTGGCTTTTCCAAGAGATTTGAATCTTAATGATATGTTCTTTAAATACGGTTTCAGAATTACCCCTGATTTGGTTAAAGACGAACGTGGAAGCCCTATTAAACTGGCTTCGGGAGAACAAGGAAGTGCTACTCAATACCAACAATTTAACTGGAAATATGCTCCTCAGGTTTATCCTGAAAGCAAACATCCAATTGTGAAAAATTTAGGTGGAATTAAATTTGACTTTGCAAACCCAATCGATACCTTAAAAAATGGTATTAAAAAAACAGTGCTTTTGCAATCATCACCTTATTCTAAAAAAATTGGTACTCCTGCCGAAATCAACCTGAATATTGTTACCGAAGAAACTTCGCCAAATGATTACATAAACAAAGGAAATATTCCTTTATCTGTTTTACTAGAAGGAGATTTCCATTCGATGTATGAAAATCGTGTTTTGCCTTTTGAACAAAAAACTTTTCTGACTAAAGGCAAAGCAACCAAAATGATTGTAATTTCTGATGGTGATTTAGTCCGCAATCAATTAGACAAAAACTTAACTCCTGTAGAATTAGGTTACGATCAGCGTTCTGGAAATTTATATGACAACAAAGATTTTCTGATGAATTGCGTTAATTATTTGCTGGATGACACAGGACTTATTAACATTAGAAGTAAGGATCTGAACTTACCTTTATTGGATAAGGAAAAAGTTTATCAAGAGTATAGCATTACGCAATTCATAACTATCGGACTACCAATTCTAATTTTATTAGTCTTTGGGCTTGCATTTACTTTCCTTCGCAAAAGAAAATACAGCAAATAGATGTTAATAAAAAATTTGGGATACTAGGATTGTTTACGATATATTTGTAAAAATGTATTCTAGTCATTAATCAAGCTAAAATATATACCAAAAAATAAAACAAAAGAGATGAAATTTATAGTATCGAGTTCGTACTTATTAAAGCAATTACAAGTTTTAGGTAGTGTAATCAATAGTAACAATACGTTACCTATTTTAGACAACTTTCTATTTGAATTAGACAATAATGAATTAACAGTTTCTTCATCGGATCTTGAAACGACGATGTCTGCAACTTTAGCGATTGATTCTACAAGCAAAGGAAGTGTTGCAATACCTGCAAAATTATTACTTGAAATCCTTAAAACATTTCCAGAACAACCTTTAACTTTTACTGTTGAAGACAATAATACTGTAGAAATTAGTTCTAACTCTGGAAAATATGCTTTGGCGTATGCAGCTGGAGAAGAATTTCCAAAATCTGTAAACCTAGAAGATCCTTCAGTAACTCTTGTTCCTTCGGATGTTTTAGCAACAGCTATTAGTAAAACGATATTTGCTGCTGGTAACGACGATTTACGTCCTGTTATGTCAGGAGTATTCTTCCAGTTTTCACCAGAAGGATTAATATTCGTTGCTACAGATGCTCATAAATTAGTAAAATATGCTCGTACAGATGTAAAAGCATCTCAAGTTGCTGATTTTATTATGCCAAAGAAACCTTTGAATATCTTAAAAAGTATTCTAGGAACTTCTGATGCTGAAGTAAAAATTGAATACAACGATTCTAATGCTACTTTCTCGTTTGACAACTACATTTTAATGTGTCGTTTAATTGATGGGAAATATCCAAATTACGAAGCTGTAATTCCAAAAGAGAACCCAAACAAATTAATGATTGACCGTTCTTTATTTTTAAGTTCAGTACGTCGTGTGGCGATTTTCTCTAATAAAACTACACACCAAATTCGTTTAAAAATTGCTGGAGCAGAATTAAATGTTTCTGCCGAAGATATTGATTACTCAAACAAAGCCGAAGAAAGATTGACTTGTGATTACCAAGGTGATGACTTGCAAATTGGATTTAACTCCCGTTTCCTTACCGAAATGTTGACCAACTTACAGTCGGATATGATAATGCTTGAAATGTCTTTACCAAACAGAGCGGGAATCCTGACTCCTGTAGATGGTTTAGAAGATGGAGAAACTGTAACCATGTTGGTTATGCCGGTCATGCTAAATAGTTAACATTTAATTATGTTTTTGTTATATTAGATTTTTGATATTCAAATATAATACTTATTATTGCATAACAATTACGCTATTAACCAACCATTTTTATACTTAAAAAACCGCTGCTTCTTTTGAAACTGCGGTTTTTTTATGTTGTTTAGAGAGCTCTTTCGCAAAGGCTCACAAGGAGGTACTAAGTTTCCCAATATTGTCTTTCTGAGCGGAGTCGAAGAATCTTCATGAGGCGGCTAGACAAAGATGATGGAGTTCCTCGTGAAGTTCCCTCGTTGCCTCGGGATGACAAGTTTGAGAAAAGATTGTACAAAGAATAACAAGAGTAAATTAAGACTAAGTTTAGTGGCCTACAACTTCAACTAAGATGTCACCACTAAACTACACACTCATAAAAATATTTAGCTTTTACTCTATATATAGTGTTTACTCTAAATTTATAATTTTAATCTATTTGTCTTGCATCTAAGTCTAAATTCTGTCAGTCTTGCATCTGTAAATCTAGCCTCTATTATCTCCCTATATCACTCCCATTTTTTGCATTAAGAAAGTAGCGCTTTTATTTTTACAAATTCCTTCACGAAGTATAAAGTCAAAATGCAATTCGTTATTCTTAATTTCAACCTCAAAGCATTGGTTTGTTAAAACATCAGGATAATCATTAGTTGTTAAACATACTTCGATATCGTGTGTTGCAATAGCACCGATTGCTTTTTTTGCAATGATCTTTTTTACCACTTCGATAGTTCCGTTACGTTTATCATCAGAGTTAGTACCTCTTAAAATCTCATCTAAGAGCACAAAAGCAGGTTTATCCTCTAATGCATCCATGATTTGCTTTAAACGTTTTATTTCGGCAAAAAAGTAGGATTCACTATCTGACAAAGAATCTGATAGTCTCATAGAAACCAAAACTGGTAACGGATGCATTGTAGCCTTATTAGCGCACACTACAGAGCCTATTCCTCCTAAAACCATATTGATCCCTAAGCTGCGTAAAAAAGTGCTTTTCCCAGACATATTTGATCCCGTTAATATCATAAACGATTCAGGGAAAAATTTCACCTCATTCCCTACTCTAGTTTCAGGATTTAGTAATGGATGACTCAGATTAGAGAAACCAATTTTAAAATCAGTGTTTAGCTCTGGAAATACAAAATCTTCATTATTATATGAAAAGTTAGCTAAGCTATTCAGCATTTCAAATTCACCTATAACATCCAACCATTCTTCTAAAACAGCAGCATGATTCTTTTTCCAATTTAAAAGATTTTTTAAAACATGAATATTGAATAAGAAGATTCCGTTAAATAATAATGCGGTTACGAAATTATTGATTGTATCCATGTTTGAAAACAACTCCGATAATTGTTTTAAATGAACACTGGCTTTCGCATTTTTATAAACCAATTTTTTTTGCAGGTCAACTAACTTATCTGACTTAAAAGTTTCGTTTTCAATTTCCTTAACCAATAAACCATACTGCTTAATAATTTTATCAATATTTTCTGCTTTGGCTATTTCTGTTTGAATTCTTTTAAAAAACATGCCAAAAACTGTTGTATTTAAAACAAAAGCAAAAGACAGATACGATATAAACACCACATTAGATGTTACGAAATATGCAATTACTAATGCGCCAAAAATAGCAGGCAAAGCATACATCAATATTGACATTACTTTTGAAAATGGAGCACTATGACCATCCTTCCATTTTAATAATGCCTGATATGCTTCTTTAGTATCTTGTCCTATTATTGCCAGTGCTAAAAATTCCTGACGCCAATCTAACTTTGATTTCAGTTCATGTATTGCTTCTTGATTTTGAGCAATTTCGTTATTAGGCAAATTATGTAATAACTGGTTTGCCAATGTCTTTTTTCCAACAAAAGTCCCTGTTCTATTAAGACTTTGAAACAAAGAATGATCTCCAAAAATATCTAAATCGTATGCATAAGGATGCTGAAAGTCGATAAACTCCTGCCCGTTTTCGAAAGGTAATTTTTCTCTTTTTAGAAAAGTAATCTCGTTTTTATTTATTTTTAAAAGCGCCTCGGTAAGTTTCTTTTGAAAAGATAAAGCTGAATGAATACGCATTAAAACAACAAAACCTAAGAATGATAAAACTGCAGTAATAAGATATACTGAAGCGTCTGTCTTGATATAATAATATCCTAAAACAAAACATAAAACAATACTTAAAAGTCGTAATAAACTAATGCTATTGTATTTTTTATTGATTGTATTTAAAGCGTTTGAATAACTATTGCTATTTTTTTGATACTGTTCCATTGATTTAAAGTAATTATTCCTTTTAGAAATTATATTAAATACAAATATAAGTTTACAGCAACGAAATAACTACTTTAAATACTAGGAATATTACTTATAATTAAAAGCGGGTTTTGCGACAATTTTAACACATAGTAACATAGATTAAATTTCACAAAATAGGTAATCTAAGAAAGTAATGCTTTTTCTCATAGTCTTCTATTGTGATTTAATAATTAAGAGTAGAACGACTTTATTATAGATCCAAAAACTATATCTCTATGTGTTAAATCATTTTTAGTTACATATTAAACGGATTACCTTTTGACCATTTAAAATCCGTGCCTTTACTTTTGCAAATCAGTTTCATCCGCGTTCCTTTATTCGCAAATCAATACAAAACTATTGTTCGTGCATAATCAAAACCGGAATTGCAATATCCTTTGTTAGTTTTTTAGTAAAACTAGGACTAAACAAACTTTCGAAGAAGCTTCGTTTATAAGCAATCATTGCTAATATATCAATGTCTTTATACAATACAAAATCTAGAATTGTTTCTTTAACTTCTTCACATGGAAGCACCAAAAACTGAACTGGTTCTTCTTTAAAGTCATTTTCCCATTCTTTAATTGTTGCATCAGTAACATCTGAGTTCTGCGTTTTTACATAGAGACATTTAATTTTAGCATTCATTTTTTTGGCTATAGTCAAAACTTTACGAAGTTCTTTTTTGTCTTTCTCGCGATAACGCGTTGTGAATCCAATGGTTTTTACTTTATTAAATTTGGATTCTACAGGTACACATAAAATTGGTACTTCAACACCTGATATCACTGCATCAGTATTTGTTCCTAAGAAAAAAGTATTCCAACCTGCTACGCCCGAAGTTCCCATTACTACAAAGTCTATTTTATCTTCCTTAATGGCTTTTTTCATATTGTAAACTAAATCACCATCCATCAAGCGATGGTTCATCACAATATCATCGAGCTTACGTTCTGCTGCAATTTGTCGCAATTTTGGGATTTCATCTTTAAACATTTCAAATTTAGCCAACTCTAATGAATTATATATAATTGCAAAATTCTCTGGGAAAAATTGGCTATCATAAACTGGAATCTCAAATGTGTGTAGTAAAATGAGCTCGCCTTTAACCTGTTTTGCAAATTCTAAAGCATGTACAAATGCATTTGTAGCTACTTCAGAGAAATCGGTGGGGAATAATATTCTTTTCATCGCATTATTTAGATTAAATGTTAGTTTCTCAAATTTAGCCATAAAACGACCTTTTTGACATGACAATTATCAGTTATTTAACATTTTACAATTTGTTAAAGTAAGCACTTTGGTTTTAGTTGCAATGTGCAGTTACCTCAGTTCTCACAATTCATATTTTATAGCTTTGCGAAACTTGTGTATTCCGATAGCAATCAGGACTGTGTTCTTTGCGGTTAATTATCTCCTAAAAGTTCTGCACAAATCTGCTTAATCTGCATGCTTTATATTTTTAATAAGTGCTATTACAAACATGCATAATAAACATACTTTTTATACAAATACCCCTTTCGGAACTTCTAGCCTTTTTTTATACCTTTGCACCATGATAAATCAAGATTCTATAGTAGCACTGGCAACACCTTCGGGAGCTGGAGCAATAGCCATAATCCGAATTTCGGGTAGCGATGCCATTACAATTGGTAACGGTGTTTTTCAATCTATTAAAAACAAGGATTTAACTAAGCAGAAAACTCATACTTTGCATCTAGGTCATATTGTAGATGATTCGAAAACCCTTGATGAAGTTTTGGTTTCGGTATTTAAAGGTCCAAACTCTTATACTGGCGAAAATACTATCGAAATTTCTTGTCACGGCTCTACGTATATCCAACAACAAATCATACAATTATTGCTTCGAAAAGGCTGTCGAATGGCTGATCCTGGTGAATTTACACTTCGTGCTTTCTTAAACGGAAAACTAGATTTATCTCAAGCCGAGGCAGTAGCCGATTTAATTTCGTCTGATAATGAAGCTTCTCATCAAATTGCCATGCAGCAAATGCGTGGTGGTTTTAGTAATGAAATAGCTAAACTTCGTGAGGAATTATTAAATTTTGCTTCGCTTATCGAACTCGAATTGGACTTTGCCGAAGAGGATGTTGAATTTGCTGACAGAAGTCAATTTCATGAATTACTGAATCGCATTGAATTTGTCTTGAAACGTTTAATTGACTCTTTTGCTGTTGGAAATGTAATCAAGAACGGAATTCCTGTTGCTATTGTTGGTGAGCCTAATGTTGGGAAATCGACTTTATTAAACTCTTTATTAAACGAAGAACGCGCCATTGTTTCTGAGATTGCTGGAACAACTCGTGATACTATCGAAGATGAATTGGTTATTGGCGGAATCGGTTTTAGATTTATAGATACTGCTGGTATTCGCGAAACTGTTGATTATGTAGAAAGCATTGGAATCAAGAAAACTTTTGAAAAAATTGAACAAGCGCAACTCGTTATTTACTTAATGGATAGCTTAAAGTTTAAAGCCTCAAGTAACTCGTTTATAGTTGAAATAGAGAAAATAAAAAATAAATATCCTTTAAAACAAATTTTAATTGTCTGCAATAAAATAGATCAACTAACTGAAGAAGAACTTCAGAATATTCGCAAACAACTTGAAACTTTAAACCTTAAACAGTTATTTTTAAGTGCTAAAGAGAATATTGGCGTTGATGAATTAAAAAATCAACTACTTTCTTTTGTTAATACCGGAGCTTTACGAAATAATGAAACAATCGTAACAAACACAAGGCATTATGATTCTTTACTTAAAGCTCTAGATGAAATTCAAAAAGTAAAATACGGTCTCGAAACCAATCTTTCTAGCGACCTTATGGCTCTTGATATTCGCGAAGCTTTATACCAATTTGGATTGATTACTGGTCAAGTATCAAATGACGAATTGCTTGGGAACATTTTTGCTAATTTTTGCATCGGAAAATAGATAGACAAAATAA
>NZ_JAOZEV010000022.1 GCF_025847275.1 Flavobacterium frigoritolerans | reverse complement strand
CTCAGAGTCAGAATACCAACTACGTTCCCAATTAAGCGTAATAGGACTGGCAATATCAAAATCACTTCCTTCGTAAATAACAGCTCCATTTATAAGATTTACAGGATCATGAGCACATTTTCTGAGTGAATCTTTAAGTCCTTTTGGACTTTTTGATCCTTTCATATTAATTTTTTTAGCGAGTCCTCTAACTTTTTTCATAAGGGTACTAAATCCGATACTCGCTGCTAATCCTGTTAGCATTCCGCCCCAGTCTGGAGGATAAGGGCCACCTACCATTACTGGTTTTCCTGTAGGAATGGGTAATGAAAATGAGGTTGGAGCAAATAATGTTGGGGCAAAAGGCAACATTTTTTTTCCTACTTTGGTTTTACCTACAGCCATTGATAGGGGAATTCCAATATCATTACAGGTCATTAGCATATGTCCTTTGGGACTCATTCGCGTACTGTCTGAAAAAACAGTTTCTGATGCAAAAAAATTCATGCTTTCATGCCCAATTATTGGTGCCATTACCCAAGGTGAAAAAAGTGGAATATGCATCAGTGGTATTATTATTCCGCTAGTGTCTGAGTTGCCACGCTTAAACCCATTTACATGTACACTGGTTCCTAAAAAAGGAACATAATCAAATGGATCTATAACTATTCCTATATAGGGATGAAATGGATTAAATGGTGGTAAGGTCGTAAAGTGGATGTCGATACCCACCACAATGGTCAAATGATTATCAGTTAATAACATAGCTAGTAAGTGTTGCTTAATGGATATTCTTCTTGTATTTGTTTGGCGATCTCACGAGGGGTATCACGCCAATTATCCCCAAAATCATGGACATTCTGCTAATAACGCACATAAAAATCCAAACTTTTCAAATATATTACAAAAATTCATTACAAAACTACTTTTTTTGTACTATTTTTACTAATATAACAACATAGCACTATTTTATTAAAAATCTACCATATCAAGGATACCATCTTTAATCAAAATTCCTTTTTTATTTTAAAATGATTTTTCTATTAAGAAATTACTTAAATTAGCAATAGCGTTAAATCGTTAGGTTTTTAAGAATCTTATAAAAACCAGATTAGCGACATCACATCTGTTAAAAACGAATAGTATCTACATATGAAAACAAATGCTGATGTAGTAATTATTGGTGGGGGACTAGCAGGGCTTACTTGTGGCATTCATTTATCTAAAATGAAATTACGAGTAGTTTTGATTGAAAAAAACGAGTTCCCAAAACATAAAGTTTGTGGCGAATACATCTCTAATGAAATCAAACCTTATCTAGATTGGCTAGACTTAAAAATTCAAGTTTTAAATCCTGCAACAATCACACAATTAGAATTCTCAATACCAAATAAAAAACTCATTCACTGCACTCTGCCACTTGGAGGATTTGGACTCAGCCGCTATACATTAGATCATCATTTGTATAAAAAAGCAATCGAAAATGGATGTGAGATAATACACGATACAGTCGAAGACATCTGTTTTGAAGATGATTTATTTACTATTACAACCTTGAAGCAAAAAACATTTGTAACCAACATAGCTATAGGTGCCTTTGGCAAACGTTCTAATTTTGACCAAAAACTACAACGTAAGTTTATTCTAAAAAAAGCTCCTTGGCTAGCTGTCAAAGGGCATTACAAAGGTGAATACCCAAATGACTTAGTTGGATTGTACAATTTTGAAGGAGGCTATTGTGGCATTTCAAAAGTAGAAAATGACATAGTAAACATTTGCTACCTAGTTAATTTTGAAACATTTAAAAAACATAAAAACATTGATCATTTTCAAGTTAATGTTATTTATAAAAACCCACATCTAAAAGAGTTTTTTACCAATAGCACACCATTATTTGATAAACCATTAACTATAAGTCAGATTTCATTTGAAGAAAAAACAGCAATAGAAAATCATATCCTAATGATTGGAGATAGCGCAGGTTTAATACAGCCTTTATGCGGAAATGGTATGGCAATGGCGATTCATAGTGCTAAAATTGCTTCTGAATTAATTGTAGAATTTTATACTAAAAAGAGTATTTCAAGAAAAGAACTTGAAGAAAAATACATCAAATCATGGAACTACAATTTTAAGAAAAGATTAAAAACAGGTCGATTCCTTGCCTCACTTTTACAAAATAAGAAAAAGGCAGCAGTTGTAATGTGGCTGTTAATTCAGTTTCCATTTATACTTCCACAAATTATAAAAAGAACACACGGTAAATCTATAATTCTAAATTAAGAATGGCTATAAAAACCAAGTATAGAACAGATGATCCTGAAATCATGGATGATTTTAATTTAAAAGGGGAAGTTTTACAAAAAGCATTGGATAAAATCGCTAAAATAAATCAGCTACTTGGAGGAAACAACCTAACTTTACAAGGAGTCGAAAAATTATTAAATGGTGTTACCAAAGACCAAACAATAACTATTATCGATGTAGGATGCGGAAACGGGGATATGCTAAGAAAGCTAGCCGATTATGCATTAAAACATGATTGGGATTTTAAACTAATAGGTATTGATGCAAATGCTTTTACAATAAATTATGCCCGAAAATTATCTGTCCATTATCCCAATATAAATTACCGTTGCGAAGATATATTTGATAAATCATTTAGTAAAATAGAATACGATATTGCACTGTGTACATTGACTTTACATCATTTTAAAAACAATGAAATAATTAATCTGACAACCATTTTTAATACTAATGCAAGACGTGGCGTGGTAATAAATGATTTACACAGAAGCATCATTTCCTATCGCTTATTTCAAGCAATGTGTTTTGTTACCCGATTAAACGGAATGTCAAAGAAAGATGGTTTAACATCTATTTTGAGAGGATTTACAAAAAGTGAATTACTTGATTTTTCAAAACAATTAAACTTAAAAAAATATACCATTCAGTGGAAATGGGCTTTCCGATATCAATGGATAATTTCAAAAATATGAGTGTAAAAATAGCCAGCGTTGCCAAGCAATTGCCTAAATATTCAAGAACAACCGAAGAAATTATTCCTTTTTTAGATTCATGGCTCTATGGTCAAGACGAACGCTTTATACGAAAAGTCAAAAAAATTTTCGAAGGTGCTGCTGTTGATAAACGATATTCTATAATGGATCCCATTGAAGTTTTTTCTAGCACTTCTTTTGAGGATCGAAACGATATTTATGTTCGTGAAGTTATTGATTTAGGAGAAAAGGTCTTAAAAAAAGCATTAAGCAAATCAAACTGGGAGCCAGAAAGTCTTGACTACATTATTACAGTAAGTTGTACCGGCATCATGATTCCTTCTTTGGATGCCTATCTTATAAACAAGCTCAAACTGCGTCAGGATATCGTACGTCTTCCTGTAACCGAAATGGGCTGTGCTGCTGGAATTTCTGGAATTATTTATGCAAAAAACTTTTTAAAAGCCAATCCAGGAAAACGAGCGGCAGTAATTGCAGTCGAAAGCCCTACAGCAACCTTTCAATTAAATGATTTCACGATGGCTAATATTGTATCGGCTGCAATTTTTGGAGATGGTGCCGCTTGTGTATTATTATCTTCACATGAAGCCGATAATGGCCCTGAGATTATTGATGAAGAGATGTATCATTTTTATGATAACATACATATGATGGGGTTTAAGCTTGTAAACACTGGATTGCAAATGGTGCTCGATATTGAAGTCCCAGAAACAATTGCATCACATTTTCCTGATATCATTCATCCTTTTTTAGCCAAAAACAATTTAAAAATAGAAAATATAGATCATTTGATATTTCATCCGGGAGGAAAAAAAATTATACAGACTGTAGAAGAATTATTCATCGATTTAGGCAAAAATATTGATGATACAAAAGAAGTACTGCGTTTATACGGAAATATGTCCAGCGCAACTGTTTTGTATGTTTTAGAACAAATTATAGACAAAAAACCTAAAAAAGGAACTAAGGGCTTAATGCTGAGTTTTGGACCAGGATTCTCGGCCCAACGCGTTTTATTGCAATTTTAAATTAAACAGATTCACCTATTTTCTTTTAAATTAAAAAAATGACTAATCAGGATATTATATCAAAACTACCTTACAGCAAGCCTTTTTTGTTTGTAGACGAAATTATTTCTATATCCGAAAATGGAGTAGAAGGAACGTATTATCTTGATGAAAATTTAGATTTTTACAAAGGTCATTTTATTTCTAATCCAATTACACCTGGTGTAATTCTGACCGAAGTTATGGCTCAGATAGGATTAGTATGCTTGGGGATCTACCTGTTAAATAAAGAATTCAACAAAACAACTTCAATTAGCTTAACGTCAATTGAAATAGATTTTTTAAAACCAGTTTACCCGAATGAAAAAGTAACTATTATTTCAGAAAAAATATATTTTAGATTTGGGAAATTAAAATGCAAAGTGAGCATGAAGAACCAACTCGGAATAGAGGTTTGTTGTGGAACTATTGCCGGAATGATTGTTTAAATTATAATCTTTAAAATAAGTAAGATGCAAAAAAGAGTTGTCATTACAGGTCTTGGAGTTGTTGCCCCAAATGGGGTAGGACTTGACGCATTTACAAATGCAATAAAAAAAGGCCTATCGGGTATTAAACACGATGCAGAATTAGAACACTTGCAGTTTTCTTGTCAAATCTCAGGAAAACCTGAATTATCAACTGAATTGATTCATAACTATTTCACAGAACTTGAATTACGTAATTTTAATGCTTCTGGAATTCTATATGGCGTAATTGCAGGTTTAGATGCTTGGAAAGATGCAGGATTAACAATTCTGGAAAACGAAGAACCCGATTGGGATAGCGGAACCATTTTTGGCGCAGGAACTTCGGGGATAGAAAAATTCAGAGAAAGTATCTATAAAATCGATGATTTTCAAACCAGACGATTAGGAAGTACCGTTGTAGCACAAACCATGATTAGCGGCATAAGTGCCTATTTAGGTGGCAAACTAGGACTTGGAAATCAAGTTACTACCAATTCATCAGCTTGTACAACTGGTACCGAAAGTGTTTTAATGGCATACGAACGAATCAAATTAGGACAAGCCAAACGAATTTTAGCAGGTAGCACTAGTGATTCCGGACCTTATATTTGGGGAGGATTTGACGCAATGAAAGTTTGCACATTCAAACACAATGACTCTCCTCAAAGTGGCTCAAGACCAATGAGCGCAAGTGCTTCGGGTTTTGTTCCAGGAAGTGGGGCAGGAGCTTTACTACTAGAAGATTTAGAAACTGCTCTAAATAGGGGAGCTCGAATTTATGCAGAAGTCTTAGGCGGAAATATAAATTCTGGCGGACAACGTGGCAGCGGAAGCATGACAGCTCCAAATGCAACAGCTGTACAAAGATGCATTCGTAATGCTGTAGATAATTCTAAAATTTCAACCTCAGAAATTGATTTGATTAATGGACATCTAACAGCCACCTCTAAAGACGCTTTGGAGATAGAAAATTGGAGTATTGCATTAAATCGTAAGGGTAATGATTTTCCATATATAAACGCATTAAAATCGACTGTAGGACATTGTTTGTCTGCAGCAGGTAGCATTGAGCTCGTGGCTTCGGTCTTGCAATTACATCAAGGGTTCATTTTTCCTAATGTAAATTGTGAAGATTTAAATCCTGAAATCACATCTATTATAGACAAATCTAAAATTCCAACTCAATTAATCAACTCCAATTTAAATATTATTGCCAAGGCTAGTTTTGGTTTTGGTGACGTTAATGGCTGCGTGATTTTAAAAAAATACAACTAACATTCATTTATAACTAACTATCAAAGTATGGACAACCAACAACTACTAACCGAATTAAAGAAAATTGTAAAGCCTTATACAAAGAATGATACTGCTTTTGAAAATTTTACCGAAGACACAAATTTCATAACCGATTTAAATATTAATTCTGCCAATTTAGTCGACATTGTTTTAGATGTCGAGGAAGCTTTTGATATTGTTATCGATAACGAATCGATGGAGAAAATGATTAATGCAAAAGCTGCTCTAAGCATTATCCAATCTAAACTAAATGAAAAATGATTGGAAATGATATAGTCGACTTAGAAACTGCACAACAAGAAAGCAACTGGAAACGTAAAGGTTTTTTGGATAAAATCTTCACTTCTGAAGAACAATTGCTTATTCTAAATTCTGATTCACCCGAAATTATGGTTTGGAATTTATGGAGCAGGAAAGAAGCTGCTTATAAAATATACAATCGCGACACTAAAATAAATGGCTATTTTCCAACCAAACTAGTTTGCTTTTACGAATGTGCAAATTTCGGCACCGTATCTATAAACAATCGTTTGTATTATACACAATCGGCAATTACAAAAGAATATATAAATACTGTTGCAGTTTCCCAGAAAGAGGATTTAAATAGAATTATCACATTAAGCGACAATACAAAAATACTTAAATCCCAAGGGATTCCATATATAATTGATCCCATTACAAAAGCTGAAATACCAATTTCTATAAGTCATCACGGGCGTTTTATCAATTCTGTGAGGATTGGTGAAACAACCAAATCCAATGCAAATCCAATGCAAATTAAATACGAATTCCACAAATTCACACTAATAAGTTTTGTGTAAATTCATGGAATTAGTGTTTGTTCTTAAACTTTTATATAAATATTATTTTATCCCTAATCTCGATTTGAGCTTCAAAAACAACAAAGCAATTTTATATGCATCTTCTGAGGAAGAGTTTCTTTCGCTTTTTGGAATTTTATAAATATCGCATAATTCATCTAGAGAAAACTGTCTATCATTAATATCGTGCAGTTTACGATACATAACATCTACATCTAATGCCTCATTTTTTAATCTTCCACAATCTAATTTTTCCAGAGCAGCGTTAATCATTTCAACATCAAAATTAATATGATGCCCAACTAAAACTCCATTCCCAATATATTCGATTAATGCTTTAAGGGCATCTGGTTCTGGTAGCTTTTCCATTTTGCTTTCAATAATAAACTCATTTGTGAGTCCATTATCATGAAAGAATTTATATTGCAATAAGACAGCTTCAAAGCTATCCTGAATAACAATACTATTATCTACTACTGCAAATGAACCAATAGACAGAATTACATCCTTTGCTGGATTTAACCCCGATGTTTCGGTAGATAATACAACAAAACGCTCTGATTTAGTTTCAAATTTGGCAAGGTATTCTTTCCAGAAATCAGGGTATTCTTTGTTGATATTTTTCAGCCATTCTAGCATATTACGAAAATTGGGTCAGTTGAAATTTACTTTTTATAAGCTCTTCTAGCTCTCTCATTGGAGCTAATGCATTTTTTAATTTTTCTTTATCGCTTTTTGATAGTTCTCTTAAGTTGATATATTGCCCTGAATCATCATTTTTTAGCCCCTCGACAGTTCTAAATTTAGACAAGGTTAAGAAAGCTTCGGCACAACTAAGATAAATATCGGCATTTTTAGAATCAGTAATCGCTAATTGTTTGAATCTTAAATAGGTATTCTTAATTCCTTTTATATTCGAACTTAATATTAGCAAACGTGCTCCATCAATTAATGGCATTAATGCACGGGTTTTTATATCAAACTTAAATTTATGCGGGCCATCTTCTTCAACATTAAATTTCTTAAAGAAACTTAAAGGTGAATTTTTTCTTAATGCATCATTTCCTAAGAAATCAAAAAACAATGTATTGTTTATTGCATTCTTAAATATCACATTTTCTATTACTTCTTCGATTTTAGGCTCTCCAAAAACAATCTCATAATCAAAGAATATGCTACTTAAATCATTACTATTTTCACCTGGAGTATTCATCCAACTGTTGTACTGTTTTGTCCAGTCTGTCAATGACTTACACCACAACATATTACTTGCCATATGCCCATTAGGACAATAGTCATATCCGATTTTTTCTAAAGTTGCTGTAGTTCTTTTAGCCAGACGCAAAAAGTAATCTTTTACATCTCGGTACTTATCTGCAGTTACATCTTCAAAAATCAAAATACTATCCTGATCGGTCAGTAAGAGCTGTTCTTTTCTTCCCTGGCTCCCAATACTTAACCAAGCAAATCGAGCAGGAGGTGAGCCCATTTCTAAAATTGAAAGTTCAACTGAGCGTTTTATCAACGCCAAATTAATCTCATTGGCAATATTACTTATATGTGAAAGCGGAATGTTCTTTTGTATATAATTTTGAATCAGATCTGATAAACGATCCCTAATTTGTTTTAAATCTTTAGGCAATTGCGAACGCTTGATTTCTTTTATCAACACACCCGGATTACTAGCTTGCGCAACAATTAAATCATGTTCTGAAATAACTCCTTTTACAGCCGATTTACTTGTTCCGTCTTTTGTCACACATAAATGACTCACATTATGCTTTAGCATTAATAATTGTGCTTCGGCTAATGAAACATTTTCTATTACAGTTACAACAGGCGAGGACATGATTTTGTCTACAGTCTCATCTATTGAAAATCTACCTGTTGCAATTTTAGAAGACAAATCAGCATCTGTAACAATACCAATTGGGTTGTTATTCACGCAAACAACAATATTATCAACCATAGCATCTGTCATACGCAAAGCAACATCTTTTACAATACTGTTTGCTAATGCCGTTAACGGTGAGGTATTGTAGCTTAGTGATTGTATATATTGTATTTCTGATTGTTGATCTGAATAGAATATATTATCTGAAATATGATTTCCTTTAAAATCTGAATTGTCTTTTGTTTGACGCGTATTTGCTGCAAAACTTTCTAATAAGAAATTTAAAACATCAGGATTATTTGCAACAAAAGGCCTAAACACAGCGATAGGTATTGCATATACAATACTTTCTTCTCTGGCTTTTGCGGTCATCATATAGTTATTCTTGGCGAAAAAAGGTCGTAAACCAAATATATCACCATCATGACATTTATTTAATAAAGTTTCTTCAGCATCGGCAATTACCGATAAATTAATAACGCCAGAAGCAACCACGTAAAAACTATCGTGCAAGGCATCGTTAATTTGAAACAATACAGCGTGTTTTTCTAAATTAATAACACGAATATTGGTTGCAATTTCAGATAATTCTTGAAAAGTTAAATTATCGAATGGCGGATATTCTTTCAAGAAATCTGCAATATGCTCAGCAATTGTATTCATAAGTTTGATAGATTTTTAGAAAGTATCGTTTGTAAAAATAATAAAATAAACCCTTACAATGAAACCATAAATAATTTTGAATCTATTTTTTTTACCATATATTAAGCTAAAATAAGCAATAAAACCATTAAATAGCAAAGTTAGGCCTTGATATGATTGTTTTCAGGATTAAAAACATTCTATTTTACATAATATAAATTATAGTTCATTTGTGGTATAACTAATTAACAATTGAATTATGGCATTAAAACGAACTTCATTAGAGAATTACACGCTATTACTTGTTGAATTAAACAAAATGCGTCACACAGAATTTAAGGCAAAAACATTTTTAAAGAAAATGCGTCCGTTCTGTAAAACTTCACACTTAAAATATAAAAGACTATTTGTGCGTGTACGTGGTTCAAATATAGGAATTTGTATTCAAGTTCAAGACGATTGTTTTGTTGTAACTCAAACTTATTCAATCCATGAGTTCGTTTTTTATTGCAATTCTCAGAAAACATTGCTTTCAAAACTTCTTAAACATAATCTTCTAACTGCTTAATTATGTGTAAAATTTTAGAATTAATTCAAAAGCGTGACAATCTTATTATAGAATTAGCCAGTTTAAATCATGATTTAAAGGAATATTCAGAGCATCCAGTTGAAACTGTCGATTTAGAACAACTAAAATATCAACACTCTTATATTATTAAAGAGATTCAACAAATTGCTCAGAAAATAAATTCTTCTTTTAATTCTCAGGTTTCTAATTATAAGAATCAATTTATTCAGACAGAAAAGAAAATAACTGAAATTATATCAAAAAAGGAATTTACTGTTAATGACTTACCAAAATTACATCATTCTTTTTTTGCTCCTCCCCTTTCGTAATTTTCAATTGTTGCCGTAGGGTATAACGGCAACTAACTCACTCAAACCTACTAAAAAACTATGATTTCATATAAAGAAAGGCATCAAGCCAAGATTAAAATCAAACAGAATAATTTAAAAACTACGCTTATAAATATAGACTACTTAATTATTAATCTCGAAGGTCAACCGTTTGGAGAGTTTCCTGAAAATTCAAACTTTAGATTAAAACCTTACGAATATGGTACTAAAATATTTGAGTTAAGAGCAGACTTATATTACGAAGATTTAAAAATTGGTATTTATACCGCAAAACCTCGTTCTGCTATCATGAGTGAACAGTTTGCACAATTACAATTCGAAAACAATCTATTTTACACTTTGTCAAACGATGCTTTAAAAGGCATCATAAACGCTTTTTGCGATGAAACGAACTATTTATTTAAATCAATTAATAGACTGGATATATGCCTTGATAAGTCCGATATCAACAATTCTTACCGTACTTTATATAGTAATGTTGTTTCAGGTAACTACCTTATTTCGGGGCGTCCGAAAAATTTACAAAGTTATTTTGAAACCTATAAAGGGAAATCAATTCTTAATGGTTTCCAAATTGGGAAAAGAACATCTGACAAAATAATACGATGCTATAATAAAACGCTGTCTTTACAGCTAACCGAAAAACCATATATAAATGATTATTACGCAAATAATGGTTTAAAAAATGATAACGTTTGGCGTTTTGAATATCAGTTAAATTCTGCGTTTTTTAGAGGTTTAAACGAACATTCAAAAGCAAATTCAACTATCAGTCAGACAATGACTTGGGGTGTATTTGATAAAGTAAATCTTTATGAATTATTAAAAATTGCAAATAAAGGTTTTTTCGAACTTCGTGAGAATACTGGTAAGAGTCAGGTTAATAAAGAAAAGCTTATTGTTCTGTTTGATTTTGATTTTTTGCAGTCGCAAATATCAAAATTCAATCCTATAATCAAACGTTTAAAGAAAGTTGTACTTTCTTCGACTACTATCAAAAAACGCCTTGCAAAATCTCTATTTAGAGAGTATTACGCAAACAATCAGGATATATCTTATATCGTTGCTCTAAACCTTTTACTTGAAGATATGGACATGATTAACGAAAAACCGCTTTTAATGTGGTTTAAAAACAAATTACATTTCTATCTACACGAATTTAGAACGAAAGAAAAAATAGTAAATGATTTTGATTCTGAATTATTCCACGAACACCAACTTTTATTTTTATAAGCCATGAAAACACAAAATACAAGCCAAAAAGTAACTAAGACTGAATTAATGCATTTGCTTGGGGTGAGTTACAATACTGCCCTTAAAGAATATCAGGTAATTATAGATAGCCTTGAATTAAAACGGTCATATTTGATGATTTCAGATTTAATTAAGTATGGTGTTTTGTAGAATTATTTTAAAAATGATACTCTAAAATCATTAAAATTCTTTAAAAAACATCAAAAAGCATCAAATTTAGTTAACCCTGTTTTATAGTTGCAATAATCTTTGTGAAAGAATTTAAACAAATAAAATTTATAACAAATGAAAATTGCAACTATTACAGGCGTAACAAAATCGCCAGAATTAACAGTAACAAAATCAATAGGTTCTTTGATTGTTTCAAGTGATTTAGCTTTATCGGCTTTAACTACCGAAAAAATCAGTGTATACATTGAACGCGGAAATGGTTCTAATGTCATTTTAGCAAACAAAGTTTTGCTTAAAGATTTCATTCTTGCGAGTACTTATGGTACTGAAAACACTCAATCCGATGCAAATAATGCTTTAGTGGCTTTATGTGAAATTGCTGAAGAGGGCTCTGTTTTTCTTGCTGAAAAGGAGAGTATTAAAATAGTTTTAGAGGATTTGATTAGTGCTAAACGATATGATTTGCACGGAATTGAAGAGCCTGTAGCTACTAACAACTTGTATTTTTTTGAACAAAAAACAGTTGCTTCTGAGGAATTTAACAAAAAGATTGATGTACAAGGTTTTGACTTGGCTATTATGACTGTTGATGCTTCGGTAAGTGATTTATCTTATCAGTTTCAAAACGGTCAGGTTGTTAAATACTTGCCTTTTGAATTACAAACTTTAAGTAGAGATATTGACCCAATTCAGGCGATTCTCTCGGATGGTAAAGTTATACAGGGTTTAACTGATAGATTAACATTGCCTTTAGTGGCTGTTGTTGGTATCGAGATTAATAAATCTCAAGGGGCGGTTATTAATTTCGTCGTTAGGGCGCTTAAAACAGTATAAGTATGGGGTTCTTTAAAAAGATTGGTCAATCCATTAAGAAAAATGTCTCGTTTAAAAACTTGGTAAAAGTTGCTACTACTGCTGTTGGTTTTGTTCCGGGTGTTGGTGTAATTGCTCAAAATGTAATGGGAAAAATTACTGATGCAGTTGAGACAAAAAAAATGGCTAAGGAAGCCGAGGCACAAGGAAAACAAGCTGAGGCGGATTATTGGAATGCTCAAACGGAAGCTTTAAAACAAAGTACTGCTAATACTGTTGGTGCTGTCGCTGGTTCAGGTGCTAATATTTTTGGTAAAGCTGTTATGAGTGGTGTTAATGATGGTTTAAGTACTGGTCTTGTTCAGGGTTCTGGACAACTTGGTGCTACGGTTTTGTCATCTACCATTAAAATATGGTTTCAAAGAAACTGGAAAATTGTTATTGGTGCTGTCGTTGGTCTTATTGCATTGATTTGGTTTATAAGACGTGACCGCAATAACTCAGGGAAAAGAGTTGCAAAAAGAAAATAAGCCAAAAAACTACTATCGAATCTATCTTTTAGTATTCCTGATAGATTCGGCAGTAATAATCTTGAAAAAGATGGCGGAAATCACACTATTAATTAAACACATTATAAAGTAATGGCACAAAGTAATAAAAGTTATAATTCAAATAATCAGAATAATAACAATAATAATCAACAAAAAGTAAAGCATTCAGGCGCAAAGAATACAACCTATACACCTGTTTCAGGTCCCAATCAAGGCGTTGAACAACATCTTACAACTGGTTGGAGATTGTCCAAAGGGGAATTGATTGCAATTAAGTGTGTGACAACTTCTAAATCTAATCTTTCAGACAAAGGTTGGTTTGGTTCGGTTGCTTGTACGTTCACTAACACAAAAACTGGTGTTCAGTCATTTCATTGGGGAACAATGCAGAAAAACGGTGGTAAAGTAGTAATTGATGGAATGGCATTTGTTATTAACCCACGTGCAAAAAACGGAGGTTATGCGGGTACATTTTTACGCTCGAACTAATGTTTAAGGTAATATTAAAATTTCTACCTCTGATACTTCATGAGGGGGTAGATTTACTCAAAGAGTATCTAGAGAAAAGAAAACAACTTAAAGAAACTAAAAAATGAAAAGTTTAAAAACGATTTTATCCGTAATAGGAATTATAGTAAAATATGGTGCTGTTGTTACTGCAATTTTAAAAGGTATTCAGGTTGTATCTGACGAGTTAGAAAAGCTTGATTTAGGTAAGGATGATGTTAAAACCTCTTCACGCCCTTTGCAAATACAGGATGAACCTTTAACAACTGAAACACATGAGTAGTTTTTTAGGTCGAAAAGATTTAACTAGAGGTATTCGCAATAACAATCCAGGCAATTTACGGTTAACAAATATTGCTTGGCAGGGAAAAATTCCAAATAAGCAAAACACCGACAAAGAGTTTGAGCAGTTTACAGATGTAAAATTTGGTATTCGTGCTATGTTAAGGGATTTGACAAATGATATTGATAAAGGAAAAAATACTATTAGAAAGTTAATTTCTGAGTATGCACCACCATCTGAAAATAATACTCAAAACTATATTGATGTTGTTTCTAAAGCTGTTGGTTTAGCCCCTGACCAAACTATTAAAATTATAGATGCAAAGTTCTACTTAGTTATTGCGAGGGCAATTATTAAACATGAATGTAGCCCTAATCATAATTTAATTTTTGATTCTGATATTCAAGACGCTATTGACATCGTGGGAGATTATAATCTTTCAGGTGTTACCGTAACAGCTCAAAAGAAGTTTAGATTTAATTATTTGATTATTCCTGTACTACTTTTTTTCTATACTGTTTACAGCGTTACAGTCTAAACAAACGCTCAAAAAGATAAAAATATTAATTCAAAATTTAAACAAGATGTTAGATAAAATAAAACTTTTTTACGCAAACAATAAAACTGTTGCAAATGTTGTACTAGTTGCTTTAGCAGGATTTTTAGCTTATAAATTATTCAAGAAAAAATAAGCGATGGCTCAAAGAGAGATAACAAATAGAACAAAGAGTCAAGCCGATACAGTTTGGCTCTTTGATTTTCTGCAAAAGTACTGGATTATTATAACTGGTATTATTCTGTGTTATCCATTATTAAAAAAATGGTATGAAAAATTCACACAGGATGCTCAAGAAAGACAACTTGAAATGGCAGAAAACGATTTAAAAATTGCTATGGCAAATCCAATTACCAAGGAAATAGAATTAACTAAAATCACGCCTCGTAAAGATGTTCATAATATAGCCGAATCGTTGGCTGTGTGGTTAGGTACAAATAAGCAAACAAAAGATGCTCCTTGGTATACTTGGATAACCGAACCGATGTCGAATTTTGAAAATGAAAGAGAAACTATAAACGAATTATTGAAAGTAAAGAACCCTACAACTGTTCCATTAGTAATTGGTTGTTATTATGTCATTACAAGACGGAATTTGAAAGCGGATTTAAAAAAATATTTATCAACCTCGGACTTAAAGAAAGCTCCGTTATTTAATTAAAACAATATGGATTTTATACAATATATTGATGACACTTATGCTGTCAAGGTTAAAGAAGTTCCTTATGATAGTGAACGAGGTGGATACATTTTATACGGTATTGAAACATCTTTTTTCGTTCTATCCATGTATGTTGATAATAAGCGTGTAAACGGTGTTTTGCTTAAAAATTACGATAGCTTACCGATGTTATCAGTTATTAATGATATGGGTAATGTCGATTTAAATGTAATTCCAGAAAATTATTTTGCTACACCATTAACAGAGATAATTTTTGATATTCCTTTTACCCGACGTACTGGTATTGAAATTTCAAATTTTAGTGATTTTCAGAAAAGACCGTTACATTACTTAAAAGAATATAAACTACCGCAATTTCGATTGGATGGTCGATTTACACAAGGTTCGGGTTATGCTTACGATGGTAGAGTATATTCAATGCTAAAACTTGCTACGATTCAATCCGATAATAAGTTTTACACATCTATTCATAATACGTATAGAAATGCTACTCATTTAGATACTATAGCCTTTCAAGGTGATATTCCTAATTATATCCGAAATGGTTATGATTTAGTTACTGCTTTTCCTGTTCAGAATAACGGAAATATTGTTCAGTTTGGAGATTTCTATGTAAAAATGACAACAACTAAAACCTCCTACCCTTACGGTCTTAGTGTTTTTATATTCACAGATATAAGAACTAATGAATTTTGGCTTTATGTCGATTATATAGAAGTAGGTACAAGTATTATCAAAAAGGCGGAGTTTGATATTTCGACATTTGTTTGTGTTAATGGGGGGTTTAAAATCAAAAATATCATGCATGAAATAGAAATACAAATCAGTACTATTTATGGCTAATACTACTCCAACACCTTACAGTTGTACGGCATTCAATAAGGATAAATCTATCGTTCCTATAAAAGTAGAGTTTTGCAAGTCTATCTATTATTTGCATAATTGGTTATTAAAAGATATCGGATTTGATTATCACTATATTAATATTTATAACCGAAAAACTAAGAAATATATTTCTAGACAATATTGTAATGATTATATAATAGATAAGCCTTTGTATTAATTTACAAAGGCTTATTTTTTTTGGCGGTATAATTATTTATTCTTTTATAGCAATTGACAAACTGAAATTAAAATTATTGGCACTATATTTGAAAATCTTTAATAACTATAAACTCACAAAAATAAACAATATGAAAAAAATTACTTTATTATTGCTTTTAGCTTTTTCTTTCTCTTATTCTCAAACTACTGTAGAAGAGTACAATTATGTTACTAAAGGTTATGCGGAAACAATTGCGAAGGGTTTAGATTTAAAAAAGGGATATTCTTTAAATGAGGTTTACCATTATACAGACATTAATTATGATTTTCTTTTTCAGTCCCTAACTAATGATAGAACTAAAAAAACATCTTGTATAATGGTTATTGCTTATTCTCGTGTTTGGGGCAATAAATATTATTTGTGTATGCCTATTGGAAATGGTGATTTAGAGAAAAAATATAAAGAACAGCTATCTGTTTGGGATGCTTCAATATTGTCCGCTTATTCGTTGGCTCTGTCTCAGATACTTACTTATTCGGTTGCGTCGGTCGAATAAAACTAAAATAAAATCAATAAATAAGCCCCAATAAAACGGGGCTTTTTTTATGTTCTTACTTTTCTTGGATTTTTAGACTTGCTCAAAACTAGGGGTAAATATGTTGTTAATAAAGTTGTTAACATCTTCTTGGACATTCAGTATTACATACTATAAATTATAGTTCAAATTGCATACAGCATAAAATAGCAACATCTAACAACGATATACTATGATTAAAATTTAGAAACATAAAAAAAGCCCCATTTTATTGGGGCTTTTTTATTGATTTTATAAAATTTGTTAAACTAAATTAATTTAAACCCTTGTATGGATTCTCGCTAAAAACTTCTTTGCCATTTTTATATAATGTAAAAAATAATTTTCCTGCTTTTGTTACTAATTCAGTTTTGTAAACATCTACGCCAAATAAATAAACCGTTCCTTTAAATATCGCATTACCGTTGCCAGCGCCAAAATCAAATTCATAATCTAATTGTTTATTATCAGATTGTACAGTAATTAAATAATCGTCGCAATCATTAGGAGGATTTTTAAATTCTAAATAACTCTCTGTAATTTGCTTTTTTTCATCCAAAACATTTCTGATGGCATTATCTAATGAAAATTCAGGATAATATTCGTTAATTGATTTTATAAAATGATGTTGTTCTTTATTTAATTTTTGAGGCCCTGTTTGAGTAAATTTCTTTTGTTGTGAATGAATTAAAACAGTAAACATTATAAAAAATAAAATAGTAATTCTTTTCATGAGTTTTTGATTAGGATTTAACGTACTAAAGTTTTTCAAATATAATTCCAAAAAAATTAATTTAGTTTGTCATTGCTATAAAAACAAATTATATCTTTTAAATTATATCTTTTAAATTATATAGTTCAAGAATCTCAAATTTCTATTTTACATAATAAATCAATCTTTTAGCTCATATCGCTGATTTTCGGCTACAGTAATTATGAGTTGCGTTTTTTTATATTGAATGTCAACAACTTGACCGATCTTAAAACCACTTTCTTTCAGCCATTTACCTGTTAATGTTAAGGTTGGAAACCGTACATTTTCGCCATTTTCACGACGGAAAGTCTTACTGCAAAACGTCATTTGTCTTTTTAAAAGTGCTTTTTTTGTGCTCATAATCTGTTTATTTTAAGCAAAGTACCCTAATTAATGATTTGTAAACAACATGAAAAAAATGTATTTTACACAACTTATTACATCAATTTACCTGTTAATAACAGAAATTTCCGTAATTTACCTTCCCTAAAAAAGAATTATATTCGCCTTATGACAGATACAACTCCAAACCGTAAAATACATCAGGGTCGCAACGTAAAACGTTTCCGTGAAATCCTGGGAATCAAGCAAGATACCTTAGCATATGAACTTGGCGACGACTGGAATCAGCAAAAAATTTCTTTATTAGAACAAAAAGAAACCATCGAAACTCCCCTACTCAAACAGATTTCTGTTGCTTTGAAAATTCCTGTAGAAGCTATTGAGAATTTTGATGAGGAGCAAGCAGTAAATATTATTGCGAATACAATTACCAACAACGATAATGCTGTAATGCATTCTTTGTATATCAATAATGCTACAATCAATCCAATTGAAAAAATTGTTCAGCTTCACGAAGAAAAAATTGCTCTCTACGAACGTATGCTAAACGAAAAAGATGAAATGATGGCAAGGTTGGAGAAATTGATTCAGGGGAAATAAAAGCTTAAATATTGTCTAGTAATACTCTAATGACTATATAATAGATAAGCCTTTGTATAAAATACATTTCAATAAAAAAACCATCTTATTTCTAAGATGGTTTTCTATTTATACTTATAATAGCATTAATATTTCTTTAAAAAAACTGATTTTCCATTTATAAAAACTTCATATTGATTTTTGTCTTCATAATATACTGTTTTTATAACATCTCCTTTAAAGAGAGAGATATCTCCATGAGTTCTACCGTCAGTTTTAGTAGTGTAATCATACTTCATTGTTTTGTTATAAGGCCCAACTGCTAAGCTGTATGCTGAGAATGGTGTTCCTCTTAAATCAAACTCTTGTCTTGAGTCAATGATTTTATCATCGCTGTAAAAATTAGTAATTTGTTTAGTTAGTGGAATATCAGGATAAAATTCATTAACTTTTTTAATAAATTCATACTGCTCAACACTTACCGGCTCAATTTTGGAAGTAACTGTTTGAGAAAAAGAAACTGTAGTAACTAAAAGTAATAATAAGGCAAATCTTTTCATAATTGAATAATTTTAAATTAGTAATTATAGCCCTTTACAAAGCTAACTTGTTAAAAAATTAGATTTTTCACTAAAAATTTCTTTAATGAAGTAACAAGGTACGAAATATTTATCTTTGCAATGAAATAAAAAAATTATTTTTTAAATAAATGACTACAAAAAAATACATCAAATTAATCCTTATTTTAGGTTCTTTAACTGCTCTTGGTCCGTTTTCTATCGATATGTACCTACCTGGTTTCTCTGGAATTGCTAGAGATTTAAACACCACTGTTGCAAAAGTATCGATGAGTTTATCTAGTTATTTTATAGGTATTTCGGCTGGACAATTGCTTTATGGTCCTTTATTAGATCGATTTGGAAGAAAAAAACCCTTGTTTGTAGGGCTAATGGTTTACATTTTGGCTTCTTTAGGTTGTATTTTTGTTACTGATATTGATACTTTTATTGGTTTGCGCTTCTTACAAGCCGTTGGTAGCTGTGCTGCTACTGTTGCTTCTGTTGCAATGGTTCGTGATCTTTTTCCTGTAAAAGATATTCCTAAAGTATTCTCTATGCTTATGCTTGTTGTTGGTCTTTCGCCAATGCTTGCTCCAACTATTGGTGGTTACGTAACTTCTGATTACGGCTGGCATACTGTTTTCTTTATATTAATGTGTATGGGAATCGTGATTTTAATAGCTTCACAAATTGGTTTACCCAACACACATAAACCTGATACATCTATTTCGTTAAAACCTAAACCTATAATTACAAACTTCCTTAAGGTTGTAAAAGAGCCTCAGTTTTTTACTTATGCCTTTACTGGTGCTGTATCTTTTTCTGGTTTATTTACTTATGTTGCCTCCTCTCCTATTGTTTTTATGGATATTTTTGAAGTTGATGCTAAAATATATGGTTGGATTTTTGCCTTTATGTCTTTGAGCTTTATTGGCGCTAGCCAACTGAATTCTTTTTTATTAAGAAAATTTTCTAGCGAACAAATGATTTTTGGAGCTCTGATTACTCAATCTGTAATTAGTATTGTCTTTTTGATTTTGGCAATAAACAACCTTCTTGGTTTATACGAAACAATTGGTATGTTGTTTATTTATTTAGCTTGTCTAGGAATTTCAAATCCTAATACAGCTGGTCTTACTATGGCTCCTTTTGCCAAAAATGCAGGAAGTGCATCAGCATTAATGGGTGCAATTCAGCTTGGTTTAGGTGCAATAGCTTCTTTTGCGGTTGGTGTTTTTGTAAAAAATTCTATTATTCCGATGGTTGCTATTATGACAACTACTACAATTACTGCTTTTATTATTTTGAATATTGGTAAACGCTTCATAAAAGAAAAAGTTGCTATTTCTAACAATGACGAAGCAGGAATGATTCATTAAGTTCTTCTTAAGGCTCTGAGGTACTGAGGACTGAGATTTTAAATAAGGTGCAAAGTTGCAAAGGCTCAAAGGTTCTAAGGTTTTACTTTTAATTTTTGAAGAGCTGACGCGCTACTATTCTGAGGTTTAATTAGGCTTTATAAAGCAAAAAAAATAAAAGGTTTTTCTTTAGATTACTCTAAGAAAAACCTTTTTTATATAATTTAATCGTAAGCTTTGTTGAAGCTATAATTTTAATTTATTGCTTGTTTTTTATCTGGTCTGATAATCATACGCAACGATTGATCTTTTGCAAAATAGGCTATCATCCAATTGTAAAACGTACTTAAGCGATTGCGATATGTAATCAGCGAAACTAGGTGGATAAATAACCAGATTGCCCAAGCTAAGAATCCATTAAAATGCCACTTTGGTTTTGGTAAATCTACAACTGCTTTATTTTTACCAATAATTGCCATAGATCCTTTATCCAAATATATAAAAGGCTTTAGTGGTTTATTCTGAACAATTGCTTTGAAGTTTTTAGCTAAGTTTACTCCTTGTTGAATTGCTACTTGCGCTACTTGTGGATGTCCATTTGGAAATGCAGGATCTGTATCCATGATAGATGTATCACCGATAGCATAAATATTTTGCATGCCATTTACTTTATTATACGCATCGGTTGCCATACGTTTGCCTCGTCCGTAACTTTCCATCGGAATACCATCAAAAGCTTTTGCCGAAACTCCCGCTGCCCAAATTAGGTTTTTGGTATGAATGGTTTCTCCGTTAGAAAAATATACTATATCATCTACATAATCGGTAACTCGATTATTTAGTTTTACAACTACTCCTAAATCTGTAAGTGCTTTGAGTGTATCTTGCTGCGAAGCTTTGCTCATTGGTGCCAATAGCGCATCTCCGCCATCGACTAAGTAAACATTACTTGCGCTGGTATCTAATTCTGGATATTCTTTTAATAAAATGTTTTTACGCATTTCGGCAAACATTCCCGAAACTTCTACTCCTGTTGGTCCGCCTCCGGCTACAACAATCGTTAATAGTTTACGACGTTTACGAATATCTTTGGTAATAGTAGCTTTTTCAAGATTTTTAAGCAATGTATTACGCATTACGATAGCATCGTTTAGCGTTTTCATCGGAATGGCGTTTTTCATTACATTTTCCATTCCGAAATAACTAGTCTCTGCTCCTGTAGCAAACACCAAATAATCGTATGGTAATTCTCCGTTGTTAAGAATTACTTTATTTTCGGCTGGAACTACTTGTAGCAGTTCTCCTAATCGAAATTGCAGGTTTTTTTTGCCTGCAAAAAATTTCCTAAACGGATAACTAATACTTGATGGTTCTAAAAAAGCAGTCGCTACCTGATATATAAGTGGTGGAAAAAAGTTATAGTTGTTTTTATCTACAAGTGTTACTTGTATTTGTGGCTGATTTACAAGCTCTTTCGCTAGATTTATTCCTGCAAAACCACCTCCTATGATTACTATCTTCATATATGCTGTCTATTAAATAGGTTTTATAAAAAAATACCTTATAAAAGTACAACATATATTAGTGGTTACATAATCATCAATACTTACTTTTTGAATTTTTTAACAGGTTTTTCAACTGCCTCTGGTTTGTTTTGCAAGATATAATTTGCCAACAACTTTTCGATCAGTTCATCCTTTGTTAAATGATGAAAAACTGTTTTTACTTTTGTTTTTAAATCTGTTGAAACGTCGTGATTTGGTTTTGTTTTAAAGATTTGTTTTGCCCACAAAAGTGTATTATTCTCTTCTAGACTTGCAACTGATGGTTTTTTAAATTCTGTGAATTTAATCCCTAATTCTTTTTCAAAATCAGCTATTTCAACAACTTCTTCTGGCTGTAAAACAGTAAGTGATAATCCCTTTGCTCCTGCTCTGGCTGTTCTTCCGCTACGGTGTACATAAGCTTCGTAAGCGTCTGGCAAATGGTAATTTACTACATATGAAATTTCTTTAACATCTATTCCTCTAGCTGCCAAATCTGTTGCAACTAATATATTTATATGTCCTTCACGAAATTGCTCCATGATTCGGTCTCTGATTCCTTGTGACAAACTACCATGTAAAGCTCCTGATGAAAAACGGTTAATCGCTAAGTTTTTAGCTAGTTTATTTACAGCTGCTTTTGTTTTACAAAAAATGATTCCGCGTTCTCCATCTCTGGAATTCAAGAAATGCATTAAAACATCTAGTTTCTCAATCGGATCAACAACTATATATTCATGGTCAATTCCTTGATTTCCTACTGTTTCCATGTCGGCACTTACCTGAATTACATTTTTAGATAAGTAATTCTGAACCAATTGCTTGATTGTTCCTGGTAGTGTTGCTGAGAATAAAAGTGTTCTATGTTTTTTTGGTAATTCGGCTACGATTTCATCCAGACTTTCTTTTAAGATTGAAACCATTTCATCGACTTCATCCAAAATAAGAAATTGTGTCTCTTTTAGATTGATTGCTTTTCGCTGAATTAAATCGATTAAACGTCCTGGTGTTGCAACTACTATATGTGTAGGTTGTGTAAGTCGCTCTATTTGGGGTTTTATTGGAATTCCTCCGCAAGTTGCTGCTATAGAAACTTGTGGCAGGTATTTTGAAAAATCTTCTAAATTTTTAAATATCTGATGTCCTAATTCTCTTGTTGGAACTAAAATCACTGCCTGAACTGTAGGTATTTCAGGATTTATTAACTGTAGCAATGGTAACCCAAAGGCTGCTGTTTTACCTGTTCCTGTTTTGGCCAAACCTACTACATCACTGTTATTAGCTAAAATTAGCGGAATACTTTTCTGCTGAATTTCGGTTGGAGTACTAATATTTAATTCGGTTAGCGCTTTTAGTATCGGTGCTGAAATTCCTAAATCTGAAAATTGTTTTGACATTGTTTAATTTATTTAAAAATTGAAAAATTTAAAGATTTAAAAATTTCTGATTCTATTTTTTTTACCATTAAGGGATTAAGTTTCATTTAGACTTGACTTAATTTTTCTTAATCTCTTAATGGTTCAGTTTTTTTATGAATATGGAACTCTTAGCCCTGATGGTAACGGCATCCTTTTATTTTTTTTCTTTAAAAAAATAAAAGATATAGTGTACAGCAGGAAATGGCTCCTAATTATTCAACTTCGTTTTAAGTTTTAGATTGTACTGTGTGATTCTCTCATACAAACACTCTTCGACTCCGCTTAGAGTGACAACAAACTTTTGACTTTATGACTTTCAGCTTTAATACTTTCAGACCTATAAAGGTATCAATCTGGTTCGTTCATTATTTTTTCACGGTATTTTTTACCGGTTAATAATACCAACTTCAATTTATAATCATCTATAAGCCATTCGCGGTAATTCTTGCTACATTGACTTAAACATTTTGAATATCGCTTGATTCTACAATCAATATCATCGTCTAGTTCTTTCCCTAATGCTTTAGCTTCTTGTAGTGTTTCTGAATTATCTACACACATTGCTGCATGCTGTTCTAATGATTTATCCAAAACTACTTTTGAACGTAAATTTTGAGCAATAACAAGTTTATGTTCTTCATCGACATCAAAACTTACATCGGCTGTTTTGCTGAATTTTGCACGCAATTCTGGTGGCATGCTGTATTTAAAATACAATTCAATTTCGGTATCATCTCTTAAGTTCTCCAAATAAAACTCTGGTGATTTAAAGATATGCTGCCAGTTTACTGGCTCACTCCATAATCCGAAACGTGCTGCATTATTTCCTAAATCGATAACTGTAAATTCATCTTTATTAGGCAATTTTCGAGAACCACGTCCTATCATTTGGTAATACAATGTCAATGATTTGGTTGCTCTATTTAATATAATGGTTTCTACTGTTGGTTCATCAAAACCTGTAGTTAAGATTCCTACCGATGTTAAAATTGCATCTGGAGTTTTCTTGAACCATTGTAAAATATCTTTTCGTTCTTCGTTACTGCTTGTATTATCAAGATGGCGAATATCATAACCTGCTTCTCTAAAGGTTTCATACACATATAATGAGGTATGTATACCGTTATTAAAAATCAAGGTTTTCTTTCCAAGAGATTTCTCAGTATATGCATGCAATAATTTCTCTTGCATGATTGTATTGGTATATAAATCATCTGAAGATTTTACGGTGTAATCTCCATTGATACCTACTTTTAAAGATGTTAATCCTACATCATAACTATAAGTAGTTGCTTTTGCCAAAAATCCTTGATCGATCAATGAACCTATTGTGTCTCCTACAATTAGTTCATCGTAACTTTCGTGCATTGGCAATTTAATATTCGAACTTAACGGTGTTGCTGTTACTCCTAATATAAACGCATTTTTAAACGAGCTTAATAATTTTCGGAATGAATTGTAATGCGCCTCATCGATAATTACTAAACCAATATTGTCTAAATGTAATTTTTCGTCATTAATACGGTTTTTTAATGTTTCGACCATCGCTACAAAACATGAATACTCATTTTGATCCAATAGCTCTTTTACCTTACTATTGATAATCTTGTTTTTAACACCAAAACCTTTTAACATTTTTGAAGTTTGCTTACAAAGTTCAATTCTGTGTGTTAAAACTACTACTTTTTTCTCATGTTGCGATAAATAACGGCGTACGATTTCTGAGAAAACTACTGTTTTCCCTCCACCAGTAGGCAATTGATACAACAAATGATGTTGTGCCGAACCATTATCTAAACGATCAAAAATGGCGTCAATATCGCCTTTTTGGTATGCGTAAAGTTCCTTTTTTTCTTCTCTTTCTATTTCTAAGGTGTTTTGAGACATTGTATTTTATTGGTTTTTGCAAAAATACACCTAAAAAACAGTTATATTGTCTTTTTTATCTTAAAATAAAAGGAAAAGTTCTCGATTATTTAATTATGGAGTGGGTTCTAAAAAGTCATTTTATCCAAAATTACTTCAAAATCAGGCTCATTTTTCCATTTTTGAATAACCGTTTCCTCATGAATTTGATTTATTCTGGATTTAAATTCCGCTAAAATTCCGTTCGAAATTATAAATTTTACTGCTTGCTCAAATGAATTACACATACTTTTGTAAAAAAGTTCTTGCTTTATTGGGTTTTCTGATGAGTAAGTTTGCGCAATTTCGATATTATAAAGCATAACATCAGCAATTACAAACGGATCAACCCCCAAAAGTATAAAATGCTTGATGTATTTTTGAGCTACTGAACGGCGCATTTTTGGTTTTGCACGTCGTCTTGATGCTTTTGCTTTGATCGGGAAATATTCATGCGAAATTTTCAACTTACACTCCTGCAGCAGTGTCTCTTCTTTTGGATTAAACACAAAATCATAATAGACTTTTACCGGACCAAATTTCTCGTACAATTCGATTATTTGCTCTTCTAATTGTTCTTTCGTAAGATCGTTTAAATATTTTTTTAAATCGCGTTTACTCATTATCAAAGTTTAAGATTGTAAAAGTAAATTACTTTCTCTTTCGATACCCTAAAAATCAAGCAGAATCATTAATTTTACCGTTAATAATTTAAAAAAATAATTAAATGCTCAAGATTTTTAAGATTACAGCGATTTTAGAAGGAATTTCATACTTGGTTTTATTCTCTAACATGCTTTTTATTAAGCCTACTAACCTGGCTTTATATAAAACTTTATTATTCCCTATCGGAATGAGTCACGGTTTACTATTTATGGGGTACATTTTTTTGGCTATTTTATTAAAAAGTGCTCAAAAATGGGATTTTAAAACTTTCATGCTAATTTTAATTGCTTCCGTAATTCCGTTTGGTACTTTTTATGTTGAGTATAAATACTTAAAAAATGCTTAAGTTTTTGGAGAAAATATTTAACTTCTTATACCCGCTTTTTAGAGACTGGGGCATGAGCCGCAATATTGCTGCTTATCTCAGTCTTATTTTTAATATTGTTATATTAATTATAATGGCTTATGCCGTATATTATATAGCCAAATTTGTTTTAGTTACTCTTACTGCAATTTTTGCCCAAAAGACAAAAACTAAGTTTGATGATTTTTTAATCAATAATAAAACTACTAAATATACTGCTTACTTAATTCCGTTTTTCTTTATCTATAAAGCTGTTCCAATTATCTTGGATAAATACGAGTATTGGGAATTGATTTTCGGAAAAATTGTTGGTGTTTATATCGTATTATTATTGTTATGGATTATTCGAACTGTTTTTAACTCGCTTAAAGATTATTTAAAACAAAAACCAGAATACAGCGATAAACCTATCGATAGTTTTATTCAGGTAGTTATGATGGTTCTCTGGATATTTGGAGTAGTAATTATTATTTCTAAATTATTCGGAATCAAGCAAGGTGAGTTATTAACCATTTTAGGAACTCTTTCGGCAATTATCATCTTAATTTTCAGAGATACTATTCTTGGTTTTGTATCGAGTGTTCAAGTTGCCATAAATGACATGGTGCGTATTGGCGACTGGATTACAATGGAAAAATTTGGTGCCGATGGTGATGTTATCGAAATTAATCTTACTACTGTAAAAGTTCGAAATTTTGACAATACTATCACTACCATTCCTACTTATGCATTGAGTTCGGACTCGTTTCAAAACTGGCGAGGTATGCAAAAATCGAATGGACGCCGTATCAAACGACACATTTTGATTAAAACGAGTACTATCCGTTTTTTGACTGATGAAGATTTGGCCCTGATGAAAAAAATTCAACTTATTACTCCTTATATTGAATCTCGTCAGACCGAAATAGATAAGTTTAACGCAATACATGGTGTAGATAAAACTTTGGCTTTAAATGGTCGCAATATGACTAATCTTGGTTTGTTCAGAAAATATATTATCCAATATATGGTAAATCATCCTGGATTAAATAAAGATATGCATATGATGTGTCGTCAGTTACAATCGACTGCTCATGGAGTTCCTCTGGAAATTTATACTTTTTCGAGTGATAAACGTTGGGCAAATTATGAATACATAATGGCGGATATCTTTGATCATGTTATGGCTTCTGTAGTCTATTTTGATCTTGAAATTTTCGAATTGCCTTCGCAGATTGGGCATTTAGAGTAAAGTAATTACTTTATATTTTTTTAACCAATTGTAACTAAATTTTTCACCTAAAGGCTCGAAGTTTCAAAGAATGTATACCGATTTATTTGGTACAGTATTAAAATGCTCACTTTGTTTCAATCTGTATCAAAATATAATTTTTAAACCATATAAGTTAGGTAAGGAAATATAAGTTTTGCTTAAATGAACTTATATAACTTATATGGTTAATATTTTACTATAAACGGTCTTTTACATATTCTATCTTTGTTTTTCCGTGTGCCTTTGGTTTTCCATCTTCACCTAAATTTACCATTGTAATAGTATCTATTGTAATAATGGTTTCTCTAGTCATCATGTTTCTTACTTCACTTTTTAATACTAGCGAAGTATGTCCAAATTTAACTACATCAATTCCAATTTCTACAATATCGCCTTGTCTTGCCGAGCTTTTAAAATTAATTTCTGACATGTGTTTGGTTACCACTCTGTAGTTTTCTAACTGAATAATTGTATATAAAGCTAACTCTTCGTCTATCCATGCCAGTAATTGTCCGCCAAATAATGTTCCGTTTGGATTTAGATCTTCGGGTTTAACCCATTTTCGAGTATGAAATTTCATAATTGTTAATTTATTAGTAACAAAAATAACATTTTAGTATCATTATTTTTTTTAATTTTAGAATAAAAATATGAGCCAGCGAGATACTTTTTTACAAGAATTCCGAGGACCAACTTTAGGCACTGTAAATGCTCAATCTTCTGCAGATGAATTATTTCAAAACGAAGTACTTCGGCCAATTTTAAAACTTCAAAATGATTTATTAGTTGCCGTTTTTATAAATTATGTCAATAAAAACAAAACTGATTTTTATTCTTATACCGTTGAAAAGAAACTTTTGGTAATTGAAAACGCTATTCAAAAAGACATTAAATTCCGAAATTCACTTAAAGGTATGGTAATCGCTCTTTTTACATTGGATGAATATCAATCTTATATTCTAAATTCTTCCAGCTTGAATAAAAGAATGATGAATTTAGTAATTGAAAGACTTAAAAATCAAGTACAATTATTCGAATTAGAATCAAATAATGAATCATTTTAAAATGAAGTTGCATTTTTTATAAAGCATAAAAAAACCAGTGATATTTACTTCACTGGTTTTTTACAACTAACCAACTAACTAACTTTACTTTTTATTTTATTCTCTTATATGAGCTCTTTTAGCATGTGCTATTCTTTCTTATAGGTGTTTGTTCTGGCATCTTTTATAACTCCTTTCCAGTTTAATCCATAAGCAAAATCATAAATATTCCCTTCACTATCTTTATGCGAAACCATATCAAAAGGTACATCTTCAAATTGTTTTTCAACAGTTTCCATATTGGCTGGCATCTGAACTGGCAGCAAACCTGATGGCTCCGTTTTTCCAGATATAATATCCAGAACTGCCTGTGCTGATACTCCAAAATTCAAGACAATTCCATCAACTTGACTTTCAAACTCTTTAAAAATCATTGGTTTTGAAGCTGTTACTGAAACTATAACTGGCTTGTCTCCCATCATGTCTTTTGTGTCCAGGATGGTTCTCAAATCCATTGTATTAGCTACAGTAGCTGTTTTATTCTTATAAGTTCTGTTTGTAATATTTGGATCAATAACCTGATCTCCAGCTGCTATACTTTTTTCTCTTGCTTCTGTTGCTGTATAAGTTCCGTATTGTAAAGAAATTGGCAGATAACCATTGCTACCATTAATTCTGTCATTTAAATCATAACCATCTTCTAAACTTTGTGGGCTTGTTACAAAAACAATTGCAAAATCTGCTTTTGAAGGTTCATCTGTAACATTATAGTATTTTTTTATTAATTCTAAATTTACTGGATGTTCTAATTTTGGCATACTTCCTATTCCCCACCAGTCTTTCTTTGAAGCTGTATAAATTTTAGGAATAAAAACTGTTTTCTTTTCTTTTAATGGAAGAATTGAAGCTTTATTTTTCAATAATACAATCGATTTTAATTGTGCGTCATATCCTGCTTCCATAAACTTTGAATTTCCAACAACTTCATTTGTCTCGGCTATATTCAGATATGGATTTTCAAAAAGCCCCACTCTAAAAATGTTCTTTAATAATCGAACTGCTGATCTTTCAAAACGGGCTCTCATAAACGATTCTCCATATTCTTTGATTCCTATTTCGTAAGCTGCTAAAACTGGTTTTTTATCATTGTTCCCTCCAAATTGATCCACTCCTGCCATGATCGCTTTGTAATGCCTGTCTACAATCGAAAGATTTTCTACTCCCCAAGGTTTTCCTGCAAAAATATTTGGTGTTTTTCCTTCATCTCCTGTAATTAGCCAATCGGTACAAACTACTCCGTCATAACCATATTTATCTCTTAATAAATCGGTAATGATATATTTGCTATATCCATTGGCAACATTTTCGTTGTATTTTTTATCCTGATCAAAAGTAATTGTGTAATATGGCATTACTGCTGATGCTTTGCTGGTTTTTCCTTTTAATTTAAAGGCTCCATTTACAAAAGGATCTATATGCTGTTGTAAATTATTTCCTGGATATACCGCAAATTTCCCGTAAGCCCAATGTCCATCACGTCCGCCTTCTTCGGCACCACCGCTCGGCCAGTGTTTTACCATGGCATTCACGCTTTTGTATCCCCAGCCATCTTTTATTTCATCTTTCCCATAAGACGTTTGAAATCCATCAATATAGGCTCGCCCCATATCTCTTGTTAATGCTGGACTTTCGCCAAATGTCATCGTAATTCTATACCATCTTGGTTCTGTTCCTAAATCTATTTGCGGTGACAAAGCTGTTGCAATTCCTAATGCTCGATATTCTTTGGCTGCTATTTGACCAAACTGTTCTACAATTTTTGGGTCAAAAGTTGCTGCCATTCCTAATCCATCTGGCCACATTGAGATTGTTCCTCCTGCTCCTGCATTAAACTCTGAAGTTACAGTTGCTAAATGTCTCGGGTCGGTACTAGTATTGCTCGGAATTCCTAAACCTATTCCTTCTACAAATGCCTGCATTTTATTGTTCCATAAAGCAGCTACTTCTGGACTTTCTACATTTGTAATTAATACATGGCGCAGATTATCTTCTTTTAAAAATGCTTTTTGCTGGTCTGCTAAATCATAAGCTTTGGCATTACTTTCTGGAAAAACTTTACCGTCATAAGTTCCTAAATTATATCCCGAAACTCCTGCTGGTAATGATTGGTGACGACTATACAACATCAGCCCTGCAATTTGTTCTACCGACATTTTAGATGCTAAATCCTTGGCACGCTCATCTGCCGAAAGTCGCCAATCTTCATATTTATCTAGTTTCCCATTTTTATTTAAATCCTTGAATTTTTTTCCGTTTATGGTTAAAATTTTTATCCCAGATTCAGGAGAATATCCTAAATCAGCGCCTTTATTATTTTTAACAATAGTAAAATTTTCCTGCTGAGCATGCATCGTTACGCTTAAAAAGAAAGCTAAACTGATAGTTATGACTGTTTTTTTCATTTATGTATTATTTAAAATCTGAAATTTAATGAGGCTTCTAATGTAAATGGTCGAATATATGATCCTACCAATAACTTGTCGTAATAAGGTGTAGCATCTGTAATTAATTCAGCTCCGTTTATTGTTCCTTTTGCTCCTGTTTGATTTAAGAAGTTTACTGCTGTAAGTCCAATATCAAAATGGTCATTAATTTTATAATTTACTCCTCCAAATGTTTCCCATCTTGGTGCAAAGTATAAAGCATTTGTTTGGTTTGCATATTGCTTACTGAAATAACGGAAGCTTGCCCATACTTTAAAATCTTTATAGGTATAACTCGGATCAATTTCCATCAATACTTTTGATATCTCTAAAACATTTTTGTCATTATATGAATAGTTATTTCCAAAAGCTGAAAAATTATAATTTTTATAAACTGGATCCTGAAATGTTATCAAGTAATGTAGATTAAAGCCTTCAAATGGCGTTGCCACTATATCGGTAGTCCAACCTAAGGTTTGTATGTCATAAAAAACTGTTGCTACTTCTGACTCACTTGAATTTGTTGGATTTACTAAATTAAGTCTTGCTTGATAATTATTTCTTGTTAGATAGGTTGCCTGTGAGACAATGCTAAATTTTTCCTGATTAAAATATACTCCCAAAGCTCCTAATGGACTTTTTGTTTTTGCCAAATTTGGCTCTGCTGCTCCTGAATAACTTTCTAATTGTCCATTTTTTTCGGTATAAGTAAAATCGGCTAGGATTCCAGCACTTTTTATTACTTTATAAACTGCATTTATAGATCCTCCTAAATGAAACCAGTTATTATCAAAATATGTTTTCTGACTTGGATCAAATACAACATTTGATGTTCTTGGTGTTTGATAGTAGTCTCCTTTTAATTTGTGATATCTTAAATTTACACCATAAGCTAAAGAAAGACGATCTGATATTGTCCAGTTATCTGAGAAATAAGCTGATAGTTTATTCTCAAAACCATTGTGATATTCCCCTCCTACATTATAGTTGTAAAATCCATTTGCATCTGTATTTGCTGTACCTCCTGGTGTATTACGAACTAACTTATCTGCGTTTGCACTTACTGTCTGATTAAAAAACGAACGATTTGATGTAAACTCATCTACATTATAATAATATTCTGTTAACCCAAATCTCCATTTGTGATTATCGATATTCTTTTTTATTTCAAATCGAGATAAAAAAGTAGTTGTTGGTGTTCCATCTGTGTACATTGCAAGCATAGAGTTTACATTGCCTACATATGGTTGCCCTGTAGCTTGATAGGTAAAATTATCGGCTGCTGTTGCCTCGTAAATACTTAATGGTATTGTTACTAATTGTGAAGCTTTAGCATAACGAAAACGCGTTGTGAAGTTAAACTTCCAATCATTTGCTAAGTCATAATTTCCTAGTAAATCAAATGTATGCGAGGTTGATGCTGCATCACTTCCTCCCATATCTGCTTTTTTTGATTGTCCTGTAAGAATGTCTTTAAACATGAACGTTCCATCGTTTACGATATAGGAGTCTCTTCCAATTCTAAAACCGTTGTACTCCTCTACTTTTCCTCCTTCTTTATATTCAAAAACAGCATAATTACTTAAAGATGCTGAATTGGCATATTTATACAAAAAGCTAATTTCACCTTTTCCATTGTTAAATTTCTTAGTTATTCCCGCTCGGTAAATTTGAGTTCTATCTGAATATTTAGCAAATTTTAAATCAAATGAATTAGGATCAAAATTGGCATAAGCCCCCATTGTATATGACCAGCCTTTGCTTAATGGTCCCGTAACATTTAAATCTCCTTTCATCCATCCGAAACTTGATCCCGAAAAATTACCGTTTATTTCTAATTTATCTGTGCCTAATCTCGTATACGAATTAACTGTAAATCCTAAATCACCTGTTGTTATTGCTGCCTCACCAATTTTTAACAAACCTGTTCGTCCTAAACTCTTGCTTTGTCTCCATGTTCTGTTTGGTAACTCCGGCCAGAAATAATAAACTACTGGTAAATCATTTTCCTGAATAGTGATCCCTCCTACTGTAGATGGCAATCCTATATTCACATCACGCGGTCCTGTGTTATTTGCCGCATTTAGCATCACATTTCTGTTTTTCTCCTCTTTAGTGTCGGTTTCTACAATTTTTGTTTTTGTGGTATTTGTAGCTTTTCGCGTCTTTTTTTCCTCTTGCGAAAATCCTTCAAAAGCTGGAAAAATTGTCATGCAAATCGCTGAAATAATTATTCTTTTCATAAGTAATCTGGTTATTTGAATAAGTGATTAAATTTTCATTGCTTCATTATGAAGCAATATTAATTAGTTTTTTTTATATTAACAAACAATTAGAATAAAAAATATATAAATCAAACTTTTAGACATGAATAAATCATATATATTTAACAAATACCTACTATTGCAGTATATTAAATCGAGAAGAAAAAAGCACTATCACGATTGCGTTAAGCCCCATAAACAATGAGAAAATTCTTTAATTCATAGTTTTTAGCTATGTCGAAATTTGAGAAGAAAAATAAATATGCAAGAGCTCGCATTTTTTTTAAATCTGAAAAGAAAAAATGTATAAAAAAATTAAAAGTTGACATATAAATATCAAAAGAGTAAATTTGACCGTAATTATATACTATGGAATTTAAAAAAATACTAGAAAGAGATTCTAAAGTGTCATGGAAAAAGTATGTTCCTACACTGTCTATTGATTGTGCTATTTTTAGTTTTAAAGATTCTTCTCTTCAAGTGCTGACTATTAAAATGAAAGGTCAGGATTCATTTGGACTCCCAGGTGGCTATGTGCAAAAAGATGAAAATATTGATGATGCCGCTATCCGTATTTTAAAAAATAGAACGGGTACCGAAAATATCTATCTGCAACAATTTTACACCTTTGGTAATTTAAACCGTTCTGAAGGTGTTTTTAAAGATTATGATGATAGTTTATGGAACAAACAACGATTTATCTCTATAGGATATTATGCTCTTACTGACCACGCTAAGGTCAACCTAAATATAGATGATATCTCAACTGCCTGCGAATGGAAATCTATTGATGATTTACCTCCATTTATGATGGATCACAGAGAAATTTTAGATAAAGCTCTTATTACGCTACGCGAACAATTAAGTAATCATCCGATTGGTTATAATCTGCTTCCTGAAAAATTCACTATGCCTGAGCTTCAAAAATTATATGAGATCATTTTAGATAAAAAGCTTAATCGTGGTAACTTTTATAGAAAAATATTACGCTACGATATTTTAACCAAATTAGATGAGTCACGCAAAGGTGGTGCTCATAAAGCTCCTGATTTATATAGTTTTAATTTAGAAGAATACAATAAGGCTCTTAAAGAAGGGTTTAAGGGAAGTTGGTAACGGAGAAAAGGTTCTTCAGAGGTTCTCTTCTTAGGTTCTGAGGTACAGAGGTTCAAAGTTACAAAGGTTTTCCCTTGAGGATGAAGAAAGACTTTGAAATATTGAGATACAAAGGCTCAAAGGTTTTAGCTCTAAAATAAAGAAAAGGTTCTGAGGTTCAAAGTTGCAAAGGTTTTCCCTTCGATGGATAAAGATTTTGAAATAATGAGCTGCAAAGGCTTAAAGGTTTTAGCTCTAGGAATGAAGAAAAGGTTCTGAGGTACAGAGGTTCAAAGTTGCAAAGGTTTTCCCTTGTGGATGGAGAAATATTTTTGAAATATTGAGATACAAAGACTCAAAGGTTTTAGCTCTAAAATAAAGAAAAGGTTCTGAGGCACAGAGGTTCAAAGTTACAAAGGTTTTTTCTTGGATGGAGAAAGATTTTGAAATATTGAGATACAAAGGCTCAAAGGTTTTAGCTCTAAAATAAAGAAAAGGTTCAGGGGTACAGAGGTTCAAAGTTGCAAAGGTTTTCCCTTGAGGATGGAGAAATATTTTGAAGTCCTGAGCTGCAACTTTGCGCCTTAAATTATAGAACCTCAAAACCTTTTTAAGTTTTCTTATTTTTTATTATCCCCAATAAAATTTAGAGTTAAATTAATCAAAACTGCTTTGGAGATTCGTATAATTGGAACTTGCATTGCTAGGCAAATAATTATAAAAATTGGTATCTGAATTTTTAATGATAATCCATACATTGAATTTAATGCAATGACTAAAAGAATTAAGTGAACTACAATTATAAGTATTATTGGGTATTTAATCCATAATGCTGCTGAATAAAAGTTGGGTTCTATTTTAAAATCCTGATTACAATGGGAGCAATTTCTATTCATTTTACGAATCTCTTTCACTACAAAAAGTCCTTGGTTAGTAAATAAATTACCCATGTAACATTTGGGACATTTAAGTTTAAAAATAGTATATAACTTCATTCTTGTGTTTATAATTATTAGGTAGTTATTAATTAAAAGCTCTTATAAATCTTCTCTTTAGTAGTTGTGGTTTTATTTTATCAAAAAAATGCCTGATAATTATTTTCCTTTTCTGGACTTACAATACCTGAAAACCCACAATACTCAAAATATATTCTTTGGTAATTTATAAAAGTTGTTTGATTGATTCGTTCAAAAATTATTGTCACTACTGAAAGATTTTGTTATTCCGAATAGTCAGACAATAGTGGTAATACTATGCAAATGATATTTTGTATTTGTATTAAAAAAGAAGATTATGTCCCGATAACTATCAGAACTGATTTACAAAACTTCAAAGTTTTTTGATCTGGAGCTAAAACAACAACTGTAAACTTCTCCATGATTTTCGCAAAATACGCATTTTTTATTTAATTTGTAAGTAAAAAAGTATTTATATTTTTAATTTAGGGAAAAATTAAACGTACAAAATTTAAATATGTGCGCCAATTCTTAATTGATTTCTCTTACCTGATCGATAAAAAAAAACTGGTATTGTTTTCACAATACCAGTTTTAAATAAATAATAATAAATTAATTTTTCATACATCGAATACTGACACGATATTTTTCTTTATAAGATAATACATCATACTGATATTTCAAATAAATATTAGTTGAACTATTCCCTACAATAAATCCAGCATAAAAACCAAACACAAATTCAATTTTACCATTAAAAGTCATTCCATAATGCCCTGGAGGCAATGCATTAAACCCTGAATTGTTAGGGTCACCGACAGGATAACCACCCCAAAGATAACTAGGTCCATACAAAGTATTATTTGCTTTCATCTTTTTTCCAGCAGCCTTAACTCCCCCTAAAAGGTTTATAAGTACATCCCAATCTTTTTGAACAGGTAAACGCCACCCCTCTGGACAAGCATTTACAGCTTGCTCATTAGAATATAATAATCCGAATTTAGAAGCAAAAGCTTGACGGGTTAATATCATATTATTATTGTTTTCAAGGTATGCTATTGTACCAGTATCAAGTGCTCCATTTGTATTTGTAGCGAGTATAGCAGTACTTGCCTCCGCATACCCTGTCTCAGCAGGATTAAGATAAACACCACCCAAACTCACTCCTTTTTTGTCAACGAGAGCACGCAAGTTTTGTGTCATCCAACAACCCGCTTCCCCAAAACGTTTGGTAGTATACATATTCCCCTCATTGTCTATTGTACCTGAGCAACAATCACAGTCTTTTATCGTAATATCCAACTTTGTTTTATTCATAATTCCTCCTGTTTTATAAAGAGCAACTAGGGCAACTTTTACTGGATTACCACTATCTCTACCTATAACATCGGTCATTAGTGATTGTTTGTATTTAATAGTAACTGTATAAGTTGCTCCATTTACTAATGAAGTGGGGATACCGCTTTGAACAACAATATCGCCATCTATTGCTTTTTCTGGATCATTAACTATAAAGCTTAAATTGGTATTACCTGAACCAATATTTGTGAATGTATAAGTATAGGCCTTACTAAAATCTGCTTTATAAGGTTCTCGAACTGAAAGCGGCCCACAAATGGCATTATTGTTAGCAGGTGACGCGATATCAAAACAAGACTCCCCTTTCAGTAAACCACTTCCTTTAGCAATTGTTGTTTCATCTATAATGATAACTGTGCCTGCAGTTCCTTCTACTGGTGAATTTTTACAATTATTTACAACACAAGTATATTTACCACTATTTGAAGCCTTTGCACTATTAATAACATAAGTAGAAGATTTTGCTCCAGG
>NZ_JAOZEV010000021.1 GCF_025847275.1 Flavobacterium frigoritolerans | reverse complement strand
CTTTTTGCGTGCATTTTTGTGTTTATTTTTCAACACCTTGATTATATGCTTTTTACATTGTTAAATTTTTAAACTCTTGTTCTTTTTCTAAGCTATTTCGTGGTTTTGCAGAGTTTCTTTCTTTCGTTACCCTTGTTTTTTCTAGGTTTCTTTCTAAGTCACTAAGGCGCTAAGTTACTTTTATTGCCTTTAATACAAGGGTTCCGTTCTATTTCACCTCCCCTAGCCCTGATAGCAGTGGAAATCCTTGGGCTTTTTCCCTTAAAAAGAACAAGATTGGAGCGGATAGCAGGAAATAGCTCCTAAAAACTTCTCCTAGATAGTATAATCAAGTATTACTCCTATATATAAGAACGTAAAAAAAAGCGACTCCTATATATAGTACCACTTAGGAACAACTTAATTATACTATTCCCGAAACTCACAACAAGACCTGCCTGTATCAATTCTATCTACTCCTTAATATATAAGGACAATACTATACCTTATATATAAGTATATAAAAAGAAGACTGCATACTACTTCATGGGGAAATAGTTAAGCAAAAAAAATCCGCCATTTATAAAATGACGGATTTTACTATTTAGAGGAATTTTATTTATTCCAAAATAAAACTCACGCTTACATTCGATACAATTTCTATCTCTCCAATCGCAAGCGTTTCATTAGAAGCTGCACCTGCACTATCCATTGCCATAGATTTCATAGCTGCATACATAGGTTGTGGACGGTATCCTTGAGAGTTATCTGAAATAACAATTGCTTTACCTACCTTTTGTCCTAATACAGAAACATAATCCTCTGCTTTAGATTTTGCATCTTTTATAGCTAATTTTCTAGCTTCTGACTCGTGTTGTGCCAATTTAGAAGATTCAAAAGTTACATTGTCGATACGATTGATTCCTTGATCAACTAATCCTTCCATTAATTCATCATACTTAGTTAAATCTTTCAATAAAATTTCTACTGTTTGTGTAGCATTATAATTATGTTTCTTTTTTTCATAATCATATTGAGGATTTAACGAAACTTGTTTGGTCTTAAAATCTGCTGTTGGAATATTCATTTTTTTAATGAATTTCAATACTGCATCCATCTTTTGATCGTTTTGCTTTTTTACATCTTTAGCATTGCTTCCTTTGGTTTCAATGGTTGCTAATATTGTTGCCTGATCTGGAGCAACTTTTACTTTCCCTTCACCAGACACACTAATTTGAGGGATTTGTTTAGTTTCTTGAGCGTAAGACATAGTCATAAACATAAGGGTTAAAAATAAAGCTACTTTTTTCATATTTGTATTATTTAATTGTTTTTTGTTAATTCTTTTCAAAAGTTGTGCCATTATAGCTTTCCTAGCTTTGCCATTATAAAAAGCACCCCAATTGGAATAGCTAACAGGATGACCATCAATGAATGATCAAAAACTAATGTTGGCTCTTTTATTAAAGTAATCAAGTAACCACCTATAGCTCCTCCAAAATGCGCCGTATGCCCGATATTATCATTTTTAGCTCTCATTCCGTATATAGAATACAACAAATACAAGATTCCAAAAAGATATGCTGGCATCGGAATTATAAAAAATATTCCCAACATCATGTTAGGCTGCAACAATATTGCCGAATATAAGATTCCAGTAACAGCTCCTGAAGCTCCTACTGCTCGATAACTATAATCATTTTTATGAAATACCATTGTGAGCAAACTTCCAAAAACTAAACTCCCTATGTAAATCAATGCAAACGAAAAATTTCCCAAATGATTAATTACTACTGGTGCAAAAAACCAAAGTGTTAACATATTAAACAGCAAATGCATCATATCAACATGCAGAAAACCAGATGTCAACATTCTTATTTGCTCTCCTGAACGAATACTTCCAACATGAAATTCATATTTTCTAAAAAAAGAAAGATCATTAAATCCCTTATAACTAACTAAAACATTGGCAACAATTATTCCTATCAAAATGGTATTCATATTCTATATTTATAATGAATTGTAAATATAGTGATTCTCATAGACACGACAGTTACTGATTAAAAGATATACGTTATTCATTTTTGAGTTATATTTGTAAAAAATAAAACCGCATGCAATTCCTTGTTTATACACTTTCATATCCATTACTTTGGATTATATCGATACTTCCTTTTCCAGTTTTTTATCTATTTTCTGATGTTGTTTACTTCATTGTTTATTATTTGATTGGGTATCGTAGAAAAACAGTTAAAGAGAATTTAGCTCTTGCACTACCTCATCTTAGCGAAACGGAAAGAAAAGTAGTTGAAAAAAAGTTCTACCAACACATGTGTGACATGTTTTTGGAAATGATAAAAACAATGACTATTTCTCCAGAAGAAATGCACAAACGTTTTGTCATTACCAATATTGAACTTATAAAAGAATACGAAGAAAAAGGTCAAAGCGTCGTTTTGGTTGCTTCTCATTATGCTAGCTGGGAGTGGCTATTAACTATAAATTCGCAAATTAAATTTAGAGGTATTGGAGTTTATAAAAAAATTGTGAACCCTTATTTTGACAAATTAGTTCGAAAAATTCGTTCTAAGTATGATGCTGAATTAGTCGAAACCAAAAAAATAATTCCACTCATGGCACAAAATCAGAGAGAAGGCATTTTAAGTATGTATGGCTTAGCTAGTGACCAATCTCCTAAACTTGACAGAGCCTTTCATTGGGATACTTTTATGGGAATTGAAGTTCCTGTTCATACTGGTGCCGAAATGCTAGCAAGAAAATACAATTTGAGTGTTTTATTTGTGAAGGTAAAAAAGGTAAAACGCGGGTATTACGAGGCTACTTTTATTCCTATTTGTGATACTCCCAAAAAAGCAGATGGTTTTGAAATTACTCATACTTACCTGCGAGAAGTTGAGAAACAAATCCTTGAAGCTCCCGAGTACTATTTATGGACTCATAAAAGATGGAAACATCGAAGATAAATAAGTCAGAAATTTAAAAGTCGTAAAACAAAAATGCCCGAAATTGGACATGCCCCAAAAAGTTAGACACTATTTGGGGCATTTTTTATTCAATTCTATCGCAGAAATTAAATTCCTGCAATTGCTTTTATTTCATCTATAATTCTTAAAGCCAAAACATCTGCTTTTTCCTGAGATGGCGCTTCGGTATAAATACGAATTATTGGTTCTGTATTCGATTTTCTTAAATGAACCCATTCTGTAGCAAAATCAATTTTTACTCCGTCAATGGTTGTGATATCTTCATTTTTATATTTCTCTGTCATTTCAATCAAAATCGCATCAACATCTATCTGAGGCGTTAATTCGATTTTATTTTTGCTCATATAATATTCAGGATATGAAGCTCGCAAAGCTGAAACTGTCATTTTCTTATTTGCTAAATGCGTTAAAAACAATGCTACTCCTACCAAACTATCTCTTCCGTAATGAGACTCTGGATAAATAATTCCTCCATTTCCTTCACCACCAATAATAGCATTATTCTTTTTCATTAATTCTACTACATTCACCTCTCCTACTGCACTGGCTTCGTATTTTCCTCCATGAGAAACTGTAACATCTCTTAATGCACGTGATGACGACATATTCGAAACTGTATTCCCTGGTGTTTTACTCAAAACATAATCTGCACAAGCTACTAAAGTATATTCTTCACCAAACATTTCTCCGTCTTCACAAATAAAAGCCAAGCGATCTACATCTGGATCTACTACTACTCCTAAATCTGCCTTTTCTTTTACAACCAATTCCGATATATCTGTAAGATGTTCTTTTAATGGTTCTGGGTTATGAGGAAAATGTCCGTTTGGTTCGCAATATAACTTTACTACTTCAACCCCCATTAATTCTAATAATTTTGGAATAATTATTCCTCCTGAAGAATTTACTCCATCAACTACAACTTTAAATTTTGCTGCTTTTACCGCTTCTACATCTACCAAAGGTAAATTCAAAACTTCATCGATATGAATATCCATATAAGCATCATTGGTTGTAATTTCTCCTAAACTATCTACATCCGAAAAATCGAAAGCTTCTGCTTCTGCAATTTCTAAAATTTTTGCTCCTTCAGCTCCATTTAGAAATTCACCTTTTTCATTCAATAATTTTAATGCATTCCATTGTTTTGGATTATGAGATGCTGTAAGTATTATTCCTCCATCTGCTTTTTCTAAAGGAACAGCAACTTCTACAGTTGGCGTTGTTGAAAGTCCTAAATCTATAACGTTAATTCCTAAACCTATTAATGTATTTACAACCAAATTGTGAATCATAGGCCCCGAAATTCTTGCATCACGACCAATTACAACAGTTAGTTTTTCTTTTTTAATATTATTTTTAAGGAATGTTCCATAGGCCGAAGCAAATTTTACTGCATCAACCGGAGTTAGATTATCACCTACTTTTCCTCCAATTGTTCCTCTTATCCCTGATATCGATTTTATTAAAGTCATTTTAACGAGTTATGGTTATTGCTACAAATATAAAAAAGTTGTGGAGTAACTATGATAATAAGAAGCCAAGATTTTAAAAAAGTATCTAAACCGCTGTGTTTTTAAGTAAATGAGTTGAAAAGTTTTTATTACATTTACAAGAGTAAACTTAACGCCCTGTCTTTTTATAGCGTTAGTAACTCCAAAAAAAATGAATTTCTTAGCTCATATATATCTTTCTGGCGATAATGATTTAATCAAAATTGGCAATTTTATGGCCGATGGAATTCGAGGAAAACAATTTGAAAATTTTCCTGCAGAAGTTCAAAAAGGCATAATTTTGCATCGCGCCATAGACACCTATACCGATGCTCATCCTGTGTTTAGAAAAAGCACCAAAAAGCTTCATGAAAAATACCATCATTATGCTGGCGTTATCATTGATATTTTTTATGATCATTTTTTAGCCAAAAACTGGAATGTTTATTCTGATGAAAAACTTGATGACTTTGTTAAGAGATTTTACGATTCTTTGACTAAAAATCATGATATCTTATCTGAAAAAACGCAGCGTATAATGCCGATTATGTTTCAAGAAAATTGGCTGGTAAGTTACCAAACCATCGAAGGTATTAATCATATCCTTACTCAGATGGATCGCAGAACAAAAAACACTTCAAAAATGCAATTCGCTACAGCGGAATTAAAAGAATTCTATGCCGAATTTGAGACTGAATTCACTGCCTTTTTTGAAGAATTAAAACAACATGTTAATCACAAATTACTTTCATTATGAAAAAGATTGCCTTTTTATGCTACTTTATCTCTCTTACCTCTTTTGCCCAGAACTCAACCAATCAACCAACAGGATTGGTTACAAACAAAGCAATGGTTGTCTCGGCACGTGAAGAAGCTTCAAAAATTGGTGCCGATATCATGAAAAAAGGAGGAAATGCATTTGATGCGATGGTTGCTACCGAATTAGCACTGGCTGTTGCCTTTCCTTATGCTGGAAACATTGGCGGCGGCGGATTTATGGTGTACCGAAAAGCAAATGGCGAAGTCGGTTCTCTTGATTACAGAGAAAGAGCGCCTTTGAAAGCTACCAAAGATATGTTTCTAGACAAAAATGGAAACGTTATCAAAGGAAAAAGCACTGAAACTGCACTAGCAATTGGAATACCTGGAACTGTCGCAGGAGTTTTTGCAGTGCATAAAAAATTTGGTTCTTTACCAATGAAAACAATTCTGGAACCAGTTATTGCCCTTGCAGAAAGAGGCGTTATTGTAACCAAAAAGCAAGAAAAACGATTAAATGATTATCGAGATGTAATTATAGAAAGAAATGGTAAAAATACTTTGCTAGCAACTGTATATAAAGAAAATGACACTATTAAATACACTGCTCTTGCTGAAACTTTAAAAAGAATTCAGAAAAATGGCCGCGATGAATTTTACAAAGGAAAAACTGCTAAAATATTAGTTGATTATCTTAACAAAAAAGGGGGGATTATCTCCATGAAAGATTTAGCAACATATGAAGTAAAGTGGAGAAAACCATTGACTTTTAATTACAAAGATTTAAAAATCACCTCGATGTCTCCTCCTAGTAGTGGCGGAATTTGTTTGGCACAAATTTTAAAAATGATTGAGCCTTACGATTTAGAAAAAATGGGACATAATTCTGCTGAGGCAATTCAAGTTATTGTAGAAGCCGAAAGAAGAGCTTATGCTGATAGAAGCTACTTCTTAGGTGATCCAGATTTTGTAAAAATTCCATTAAAAGGATTACTTTCTGATGAGTATTTAAAACAAAGAATGTCTTCTTTTACTTTTGACAAAGCTACTTTATCTTCGGATGTAAAACATGGAGAAGTTAAATATAGCGAAAGTACCGAAACAACACACTATTCTATCGTAGATCAATTCGGGAATGCAGTTGCAGCTACAACAACAATTAACGATGCATACGGTTCTAAATATTATTGTGACGAATTAGGTTTTTTCTTAAACAACGAAATGGATGATTTTAGCGTAAAACCTGGTGAACCTAATATGTTTGGATTAGTAGGAAATGAAGCTAATAGTATTGCTCCTCAAAAAAGAATGTTAAGTTCTATGACTCCTACAATCGTTGAAAAAAATGGTAGTCTATATATGGTTGTTGGAACTCCTGGTGGTTCTACAATTATTACATCGGTTTTACAAACTATTTTAAATGTATATGAATATAATTTCAGCATGCAAGAAGCTGTAAATGCTCCCCGTTTTCATCACCAATGGCTACCTGACAATGTGATTTTTGAACCTAATGCATTTGATATAAAAACACTTGATTATCTAAAATCTAAAAATTATATCATCAACGAAAAAAATCCTCCTGTAATTGGAAAAGTAGATGCTATTTTGGTCTTACCAAACAAAAAACTAGAAGGTGGTGCTGATTATCGTGGAGATGATGCAGCCGTTGGATTTTAATTAAATAACATTTTAGAATACTTTTTTTAAAGCTGTTAATTTCTTTAAAGAGATTAACAGCTTTAAAATTGTTTAATTTGGGTTCTAAAGGCTAAATTTGTACCATCATATAACTTTTTTCAAACATAATGTTAAAAAAATACTTCAGGAGATTCGAATCAATTATTGCTATGCTGCAATCTATATTGACGCAAAAGCAATTTATATTCATGTCCAGTGTTTTGGTTGGTATTTCCTGCGCCTTTGCTGTAATTGTCTTAAAAACCTTTGCACATAGTGTGTTCTCGTTTGCCACTTACATTAATGGTATTCTAAAACTAAGTTTCATCAATAGTATCTTGCCTATCATTGGTATCTTACTCACCGTTTTTGTGGTAAAAAGAGTCTTAGGTGGAACTATTGAAAAAGGTACTTCTCAGATTTTATATACTGTTGCTAAGAAAGCTAGTATTATTCCTAAGAAGCAAATGTATGCGCAAATTATCACCAGCTCTCTTACTGTTGGTCTTGGTGGTTCTGCAGGTTTAGAAAGTCCAATTGTGGTTACTGGAGCTGCTTTTGGCTCTAATTATGCTCAAAATTACAAATTACCTTATAAAGACCGAACGTTACTTATAGGTTGTGGTGTTGCAGCTGGAATTGCTGCGGCATTTAACGCTCCAATTGCTGGTGTTCTTTTTGCTATCGAAGTTTTATTGGTTGATGTAAGTATTTCAGCATTTACCCCAATTATGATTTCGGCTGCTACTGGCGCTTTGGTTTCGGCAATTGTTTTGGACGAAAACATCTTATTAAATTTTAAACAGCAACAAACTTTTGATTATCACAATATTCCTTTCTATGTACTTCTAGGGGTATTAACTGGTTTTATAGCGGTATATTATGCCCGAAACTTCCAAAGAGTAGAACATTATTTTTCTAAATTAAAAATGAGTGCTTATAAAAAAGCGCTATTTGGATCTTCGATGCTAGCAATTCTTATATTCATATTTCCAACTCTTTTTGGTGAAGGATACGAAAGCATAAAAACGTTATCAGAAAGTGATCCAGGGAAATTATTGGATAATACCTTATTTGAAAGCTTCAGAAACAATCAGTGGGTTTTATTACTTTTTGTTGGATGCACTATGATGGTAAAAGTTTTTGCTTCTGGTTTAACAATTGGTAGCGGTGGTAATGGTGGTAACTTTGCTCCTTCTCTATTTCTAGGTTCTTATATAGGTTATTTCTTTTCTAAATTCATTAGCCTTACAGGTCTTACGCAATTACCAATTAGTAATTTTACCATGGTAGGAATGGCAGGAATTTTAAGTGGATTATTTCATGCTCCTCTTACTGCTATTTTCCTTATTGCCGAAATTACGGGTGGTTATAGCTTAATGATTCCGCTTATGATTGTCTCTTCGATTAGTTTTGCTATTTCTAAACGTTTCGAAAAATACTCTCTTGATGTAAAAGGATTGGCCCAAAAAGGGCATGCATTTACGAGTAATAAAGATTCAAATATTTTATCAACTCTAGAAATTGATTCTATCATTCAAACCGATTATTTAACGGTTTCTCCAGATGAACATCTTAGTAAATTAGTTGATTATATTTCGCATTCAAATCAAGTTGTTTTTGCGGTAATAAATTCAGATTCAGAGTTAGTAGGAATAGTACATTTTAATGACATTCGAGAGATTATATTTAATGTTTACAGAGTAAAATATACCTTGATAAAAGATATAATGAAGACTCCTCCAGCAACTATTTCCTCAATAGATAGCATGGAAACTGTGATGAATAAATTTGAAGCATCTAAAGTGGCATTTTTACCAGTAATAAAAAACGGAAAATATTACGGATTCATTTCCAAATCTATAGCCCTAGAAGCTTATAGAACCAAGTTAAAATCTATGACCATAGAATAACCTTAACATCGGATAGGTTTAAAATTATAATTATCCGATATTAAGACATATCTTTGTGGTATTATGTGGAACATAGACTTAACATATAGAACAGAATTTCAATCAACATTTGAAAGACTCTACCAGAAAAAACAAGATTTGCAAGCCAGCAGACCATTGCCAAATATTGCTTTGCATAAAATTCGCGAAAGCTTATCGATAGAATGGACATACAATTCCAATAGTATCGAAGGTAACACTATGAGTTTGCGAGAAACTCAAATGGTAATTCAGGAAGGAATTACTATAAAAGGAAAATCTCTTCGAGAACATTTTGAAACTCATAACCACGATAAAGCCATTGATTATTTATATTCGATTGTAAACGATAATTACAAGCTTCGAAGCATAGACATTCTTTCACTTCATGGATTAGTATTACGCTCCATCGAAGATGATTTTGCAGGACGCATTCGTAATGGTGGAGTTCGAATTTCAGGTGCTAATTTTATGCCTCCAAATGCTAATAAAGTTTCCGATTATCTAGATGAATTAATCGATTTTGTAAATACAAATCCATTAGGTTTAAATGATATTGAGTTAGCAGCAATTTTTCATCATAAATTTGTTTGGATACATCCATTTTTTGATGGTAATGGGCGTACTGTACGTTTGAGTATGAATTTACTATTGATGCGCTGTGGTTTTCCTCCTGCTATTATTCTGAAAAATGACAGAAAAAAATATTACGAAGCGCTCAATCAGGCAAATAATGGTAATTATCAAAAACTCATTCTTTTAATGTGCCAAGCACTAGAAAGAACACTTACTATTTACCTGAATGCAATGCCTGGTAACGAAACCGAATATAAAACAATATCTAATATCGTGAGTGAACCGAGCGTTTCTTATGGTCAGGAATATGTAAGTTTATTGGCTAGAACAGGAAAGATTGATGCATATAAAGAAGGGAGAAATTGGTACACTACCAAAGAAGCCATCGATGATTATATTTTAACCCGAAAAAGAAAACGCTAACTATTAAGTTGACGTTTTCTTTTTTGTAGTCGATACGCATAATGGAATACGGATGAAACAGATTTACTTTGTAAAGACAGGGATATAAACGGATTTTTTTTAACAAAGTTTAAATCAGTTTTAACCATTCTTTTAAAATCCGTTTTTATCCGCGTCTTCGCGATAGCGAATCCGTTTCAACCGCGTACTATCTTAGCACAACTCATATTAAATCCGTATCGTTCAACGTTTTCACAATAACGAATATATTTAATCAGTGTTCTATTCAATACACTATTTTAACACAAACTTCTATACTGTTATATCAAAAGAACAAATCAAAATGGTAACTTTGCTTTTTTGCAAAAACTATGTCGGATACAAATAATACTATTGAAGTTCTTGGTGCAAGAGTTCACAACCTAAAAAACATCGATATTTCTATTCCTCGTGAAAAACTGGTAGTAATTACTGGTTTATCAGGCTCGGGGAAATCTTCTTTGGCATTTGATACCATCTATGCTGAGGGACAACGTCGTTATGTAGAAACTTTTTCGGCCTATGCCAGACAGTTTCTTGGTGGTTTGGAACGTCCTGATGTTGATAAAATCGACGGACTTTCGCCTGTAATTGCTATCGAACAAAAAACAACTAGTAAAAGCCCTCGTTCTACCGTAGGTACAATTACCGAAATTTATGATTTCCTCCGTTTGCTTTATGCTAGAGGTGCAGATGCCTATAGTTATAATACGGGCGAAAAAATGGTAAGTTATAGCGATGAGCAAATCAAGGATTTAATTATTCAAGATTTTAACGGTAAACGCATCAATATTCTTGCTCCTGTAATTAAAGCACGTAAGGGACATTATGCTGAACTTTTCCAGCAAATAACCAAGCAAGGATTTATAAAAGTTCGTGTTAATGGTGAAGTTCAGGATTTAGTTACTGGCATGAAACTGGATCGCTATAAAACACATGATATTGAAATTGTTGTTGACAGAATGGTAATCGAGGATACTCCTGACAATCAAAAACGATTATCAGAAAGCATCAATACTGCCATGCATCATGGTGAAAATGTATTGATTATTTTGGATCAAGATACTAATGAAGTACGTTATTTTAGCCGTAACTTAATGTGTCCGTCTACCGGAATATCATATCAAAATCCAGAGCCTAATTTATTTTCTTTCAACTCGCCGAAGGGAGCTTGCTCTCATTGTAACGGATTGGGAACGGTACACGAAATCAACATAAAAAAAATAATTCCGAATCCTAAATTATCTATTAAAGCTGGCGGATTTGTTCCGCTTGGCGAATATAAATCATCATGGATTTTCAAGCAACTAGAAGTTATTGGAGAGAAGTTTGGTTTTAAAATTACCGATCCTATCGAGAAAATTTCTGATGAAGCCATGAATATGATTCTACATGGTGGAAAAGATAAATTTACTGTAAACTCTAAAGATCTAGGCGTAGCTCGCGATTATAAAATAGATTTTGAAGGAATATCAAATTTTATCAAAAGCCAACATGACGAAAGTGCTTCGACTACAATAAAACGTTGGGCAAAAGACTTTATGGACGAAATAAAATGTCCGGAATGTCATGGTTCCAGATTAAAGAAAGAAGCTTTGTTTTTTAAAATAAACGAAAAAAATATCACCGATTTGTGTGATATGGATATATCTGATTTGACTGCATGGTTTTTGGATCTAAACAGTCATTTAAGTGACAAACAACTTTTGATTGCTTCTGAAGTCGTTAAAGAAATAAAAGACCGCTTGAACTTCTTAATGAATGTTGGTTTAAATTATTTGGCTTTAAGCCGAAGTTCTAAATCGCTTTCTGGTGGTGAAGCTCAGCGTATTCGATTGGCAACTCAAATTGGTTCGCAATTGGTTGGTGTATTATATATTCTAGATGAGCCAAGTATTGGTTTACACCAAAGGGATAATGAAAAATTAATTCATTCTTTGGAGCAATTGCGTGATATCGGGAACTCTGTTATTGTTGTAGAGCATGACAAAGACATGATTGAACGTGCCGATTATGTAATTGATATTGGACCGAAAGCAGGAAAATATGGTGGTGAAATTATTAGCAAAGGAACTCCAGCAGAAATTTTGCAGCACCATACCATAACGGCTATGTACATGAATGGCGAAATGAAAATTGAAATTCCTGCAAAGCGTCGTGAAGGAAATGGAAAGTTTTTAAAACTTACTGGTGCAACAGGAAATAACCTGAAAAATGTTTCAATTGAATTGCCATTAGGGAAAATGATTTGTGTTACAGGAGTTTCTGGAAGTGGAAAATCGACGTTGATAAACGAAACGCTTTACCCAATTTTGAACGCTTATTATTTTAATGGCGTAAAGAAACCACAACCATATAAAAAGATAGAAGGCTTAGAACATATTGATAAAGTTATCGATATTGACCAAAGTCCGATTGGTAGAACTCCTCGCTCTAATCCTGCAACATATACTGAAGTTTTTACCGAAATAAGAAATCTGTTTACGATGACTTCTGAAAGTATGATTCGTGGGTATAAAGCAGGTCGTTTTAGCTTTAATGTAAAAGGCGGTCGTTGCGAAACCTGTGAAGGTTCGGGTGTGAGAACTATCGAAATGAATTTCTTACCTGATGTTTATGTAGAATGTGAAACCTGCCAAGGAAAGCGTTTTAATAGAGAAACGCTTGAAATACGCTATAAAGGAAAATCTATTTCGGATGTTCTGAATATGACTGTAGATGAAGCTGTTCCATTTTTTGAGAACATTCCTAAGATTTACAGAAAAGTAAAAACAATTCAGGATGTTGGTTTAGGTTATATCACACTTGGACAACAAAGTACAACGCTTTCTGGTGGTGAAGCACAACGTATTAAACTTGCTGGAGAATTATCAAAAAAAGATACCGGAAATACGTTCTACATTCTTGACGAACCTACTACAGGATTACATTTTGAAGATATTCGGGTTCTTATGGATGTAATTAATAAACTAGTCGATAAAGGAAATACCATCTTAATTATCGAGCATAATATGGATGTTATAAAACTTGCCGATTATATTATTGATATTGGTCCTGAAGGCGGAAAAGGTGGAGGACAACTTATTGCTAAAGGAACTCCCGAAGAAATAATTAAAAATAAGAAAAGTTATACAGCACAGTTTTTGAAAAAGGAATTATCTTAGTATATTGCACCCCGCTTTAAGATAAAAGGCAACTATAAAGAACATAGCTCTAGCCCAGATGGCAACGGTATCCTTTTTGTTTTTTCTTTAAAAATAAAAAGATACAAGTAAACAGCTGGTCGGGATAGCTCTTAAAAAATAAATTAATACAAAGAAAATGAGATTAGAAGATTTTGACAATGATGAAGATAAAGTAATCCAAGATAGATTAAAACAAAAAACATGGAACGAAATCAGAACCAATGATAGTTGGGCGATTTTTAAAATCATGGCTGAATTTGTAAATGGATATGAAAACATGGGACGTATTGGTCCGTGCGTATCTATTTTTGGATCGGCAAGAACAAAACCAGATAGTAAATATTATTTATTGGCAGAGAAAATTGCTTATAAAATAAGTAAAGCTGGTTATGGTGTAATTACTGGTGGTGGTCCTGGAATCATGGAAGCTGGTAATAAAGGTGCTCATTTAGGCGGAGGAACTTCGGTTGGTCTGAACATTGAATTGCCTTTTGAACAACATTTCAACCCTTACATTGACCATGATAAAAACTTAAATTTCGACTACTTTTTTGTTCGTAAAGTAATGTTTGTGAAATATTCGCAAGGTTTTGTGGTTATGCCAGGTGGTTTTGGAACTCTTGACGAAATGTTTGAAGCAATTACTTTAATACAAACGAAAAAAATCGGTAAGTTCCCTATCATTTTGGTTGGAAAAGAATTTTGGTCAGGGTTAATTGATTGGGTAAAAACTGTTTTGGTTGAGAAAGAACAAACAGTAAGTCCTGATGATTTAAACTTATTCAAAATCGTTGATTCTGAAGATGAAGTAGTTGAAGCACTGGATAAATTCTATAAAAAATATGATTTAAGTCCTAATTTCTAAAATTTTAAAAAGCTGTGTAATAACAGCTTTTTTTATACTTTTTTCTATGCATTAAGCTTAATTACTCCATAATTAATAGTATATTTATTTCGTTATTAAATCGTTAAAGATAATCATTGAAGTTACTTTCTAAATTTACTATTTGTATTCTTGTTTTATTTAGTTCGATAAAACAATATGCACAGCATCATTCTAAAATGGCGGTGGCGGTAAATCTCGAGCTAAAGACATTGAATATCAAACAAGAAATTACTTTTAACAACGTATCGAATGATACTTTAATTTCTGTTGTTCTTAACGATTGGAACAATTCATATTCGGATAAAAACACCCCTCTTGCCAGACGTTTTTCGGATGAGTTTTACAGAGGATTTCATCTTGCAAAACCCGAAGAGCGAGGAAACACAACAATCATTAGCTTAACCGATACTCAGGACGGGGCACTTGCTTGGGAAAGATCAAACAAAAATCCAGACTTTATTGTTGTTAAACTAAATCGGAAACTAGCTCCTAACGAAACCATTTCGTTACACCTTACTTATATCGTTAAAATACCTAGTGATAAGTTTACTAAATATGGTTTTTCTCAAAACGGAAGCTTAAACCTAAAAAACTGGTATTTGAGCCCTGCCCGATTTGAGAATCATCGTTTTATAAAATACAACAATTATAATCTAGATGATATTGCTAATGCCACTACTGATTATGAAGTTGAAATAAAAGTCCCGAATAATTACACTATAACAACCGACTTAAATAAGGTTTCGCAAGAACAATTTGAAAAATATAGTAATACCAACTATTCAGGTAATAAGAGAACTGATTTTAGTATGTTTATTGAGCCTAAAAATAGTTACACCAACTATAAAATTGGTTCATTAGAGGTTGCTACAAATTTAAAGAACAACAATTTAAACGAAATTCAGAAAGCTCTTGCCATAAGCAAAATTGTAGATTACACGAATGCATATATTGGTAAATACCCGCATGATAAAATTACTGTTTCGCAAATAGATTATGAAAGAAATCCGTTTTATGGTTTAAATCAATTACCTTCTTTTATAAATCCGTTTCCTGATGCGTTTATGTTTGAAATTAAGTTCTTAAAAACTTATTTAAACACTTACTTAAAAAACAGTTTACGTTTAGACCCCAGAAAAGACAATTGGATTTATGATGGCATTCAAATATATGTCATGATGAAATACATTGAAGAAAACTACCCTGAACAGAAAATGATGGGAAGTCTTTCGAAAATGAAAATCTTAAAAAGCTACAAAATAACCAATCTAAGTTTTAACGAACAATACAGCTATTTTTATATGCTTATGGCTCGTAAAAACCTAGATCAACCATTAGGAGACCCTAAAAACACCCTAATAAAATTTAACGAACAAATTGCCAGCAAATACCGAGCAGGTCTAAGCCTTAGCTACCTAGATGATTATTTGGGTAACAATAGTGTACAAACAAGTATTCAGGATTTTTATGAACTTAATAAAATAGAGCAAGTAAGCCGTACAAATTTTGAAAGCTTATTGAATTATAATGCAAAAAAGAATATCGATTGGTTTTTTGATATTATAATAAACTCAAGAAAAATAATAGATTATAAATTCCATAATGTTTCTAAAACAAAAGATAGTATTACATTCTCAATAAGAAACAAAACGGATACTTATCTTCCGATTCCTGTTTACGGAGTAAAGAAAAAGGACGTAATGTTTAAACAATGGATTGATACTAAAAGCACTGACACTACATTTACTGTAGAAAGAAAAAATGCCGACAAAATTGTTTTGAATTATGACAATGAGGTTCCCGAATATAATTTGAGAAATAACTGGAAGTCCTTAAAAGGTTTTTCGCCAACCAATCGTCCTATAAAATTTAATTTTGCTAAAGATTTAGAAGATCCGTATTACAATCAGATAATCTATATCCCTACGCTTAACTATAATTATTATGATGGGATTGCTCCTGGAATACGTTTTCATAACAAAACTATATTAGACAAACCATTTACATTTGATATTAATCCTGCTTACTCTATAAAAGCTAAGACTATATCTGGTTCATCGGGTTTCTCTTATGTTCAAAATTTTAGAAATAGCACCTTATACAATGTAAGGTATTCTTTTTCGGAAGCCTATTTTCACTACGCTCCAGATGCAACTTATTTAAAGTTAAACCCATCAGTACAGTTACGAATTAGAGAAGAAAACTTTCGTGACAACAGAAAACAACTTATAACGATACGTCAGGTAATCGTAAATCGAGAAAAAAGCAATTATATTACAGACAATTCGAGTCCAAATTATTCGGTGTTCAATGCCCGTTATTTTAATACCAAAACCGAAATTACAAACCATTTTAATTTCATGTCGGAAGTACAATTTGCAAGTGAATTTGGAAAAGTTGCCAGTGAGATAGAATTTAGAAAGCTTTTTGAAAACAATCGGCAAATTAATCTAAGAATGTACGCTGGAACTTTCTTATACAACAATACCAATTCTGATTATTTTAGTTTCGGTATTGATCGTCCAACTGATTATTTATTTGATTATAATTATTATGGCAGATCTGAAAGTACTGGTGTTTTTAGTCAGCAATTTATAATGGCCGAAGGAGGTTTTAAATCAAAACTAACCCCACAATTTGCTAATCAGTGGATAACTACCTTAAATGCGAGTTATTCTCTTTGGAATTGGATAGAAGCTTATGGTGACGTAGGTATTATTAAAAGCAAAGGTCTTTCTGAAAAATTTATATATGATAGCGGTATCCGATTAAATTTTGTTCCAGATTACTTTGAATTGTATTTTCCTGTGTATTCTAATAATGGATGGGAAATTTCTCAAGATAAATATGGTGAAAAAATACGTTTTGTGGTCACCTTATCTCCTAAAACATTAACCAATCTTTTTACAAGAAAGTGGTTTTAATCAAATAAAAATTAAACAAAACATAAATTATTATTACAAAATTAAACAAAACAATAAAAATACAATAAAAAAAGCATCCTGTAACACCCATTTAAATACAGATAATTAAATTATATTTTTTTTAACGAATTATGATAATTGCTAGTTTTTAAGTAATTTTGTGATCTAACATGACCCTTTCCAGATTATGATAAAAGAAAAAAACAATACTACACTTACTTTCGAAGATTTCAAAACCGAAGTTTTGAACGACTACAGAATCGCTATAATTAGCCGGGAATGTAGTTTAATAGGGCGTAAAGAAGTATTGACAGGAAAAGCCAAATTTGGAATTTTTGGCGATGGAAAAGAAGTCCCTCAATTAGCAATGGCTAAAGCTTTCAAGAATGGTGACTTCAGATCAGGATACTACCGCGATCAAACTTTCATGATGGCTATTGGAGAATTAACTCCTAAACAATTTTTTGCTGGTTTATACGGACATACCGATTTAGAATTTGATCCAATGTCTGCAGGAAGACAAATGGGTGGGCATTTTGTTACTCATAGTTTAAATGAAGATGGTTCATGGAAAAACCTAACCAAACAAAAAAACTCAAGTGCTGATATCTCTCCTACTGCTGGACAAATGCCTAGATTATTAGGTCTTGCACAGGCATCTAAAATTTATAGAAATGTTGATGGCATAAAAACCAAAGATAATTTCTCTGTTAATGGTAACGAAATTGCATGGGGAACTATTGGAAACGCTAGCACATCTGAAGGATTATTTTTTGAAACCATAAATGCTGCTGGAGTACTGCAAGTACCAATGGTAATGAGTGTTTGGGATGATGAATACGGAATTTCGGTTCACGCAAAACATCAGACTACTAAAGAAAACATCTCTGAAATTTTAAAAGGATACCAACGTGATGAAAACTCAAACGGGTATGAAATATTTAGAGTAAAAGGCTGGGATTATGCCGAATTAATAGCAACTTACGAAGAAGCGGCAGCTATTGCCCGCGAAAAACATATTCCTGTATTAATTCATGTAAACGAATTAACACAACCACAAGGACATTCTACTTCTGGTTCTCACGAGCGTTATAAAAACGCAACACGTTTAGCTTGGGAAAAAGATTTTGACTGTATTCGTCAAATGAGATTATGGATGATTGCCATTAACATTGCTTCTCCTGAGGAATTATCTGAAATGGAACTTGAACTTAAAAAAGAAGTTCTTGATGCCAAAAAAGAAGCATGGAATTCTTTTATTGATCCTATTATTCAAGATCAAAAAGAATTACTCTCTTTATTAGAAAACATTGCTCCTAGAAGCGCTAACAAAGATCAAATATTAAAACTTTCGAGCGAATTAAGCACTATTAAATCTCCTCTAAAAAAGGAAATGTTAATCACTGCTCGTAAAATATTGCGTTTAATTATAAACGAAGATTGCAAAGCTGAATTAGCAAACTGGATTACATCTTATATAGCTACTACTCAAGAAAGATTTAGCAGTAATTTATTCTCAGACTCTGATTTGAACGTTTTTTCTGTTGAGAAAGTTTTACCTAAATATGACGCTAATAGCTTAGATGTTGATGGTAGAATGATTGTTAGAGATAACTTTGATGCAATCTTTACTAAATATCCTGAAACCTTAATTTTTGGAGAAGACGTAGGAAACATTGGCGATGTTAACCAAGGATTAGAAGGAATGCAAGAAAAATATGGAGAACTTCGTGTTGCCGATGTAGGTATTCGTGAAGCTACCATAATTGGTCAAGGAATTGGAATGGCTTTAAGAGGATTACGCCCTATTGCTGAAATTCAATATTTAGATTATTTACTATATGCAATCCAAATCATGAGTGATGATTTGGCTACTTTACAATATAGAACCGTAGGTAAACAAAAAGCGCCACTAATCGTTAGAACACGTGGACACCGTTTAGAAGGCATCTGGCATTCGGGCTCTCCTATGGGAATGATAATTAACGCTATACGCGGAATACATGTACTAGTTCCTAGAAACATGACTCAAGCTGCAGGATTTTATAACTCTTTATTAGAATGTGATGAACCTGCTCTTGTAATTGAATGTTTAAACGGATATCGATTAAAAGAAAAAGCTCCTAGTAACTACGGAGAATTTAAAACCCCAATTGGAGTTGTTGAAACTTTAAAAGAGGGTAAAGATATTACGCTAGTTTCTTACGGATCAACATTGCGTTTAGTAGAGCAAGCTGCTACAGAGTTACAAGAAATAGGTATCGACTGTGAGATTATCGATTTACAATCTTTGCTTCCGTTTGATATTAACCAAGATATTGTAAAAAGTATTGCTAAAACAAATCGTCTTCTTGTAATCGACGAAGATTTACCTGGAGGAGCTTCTGCATACATCCTACAACAAATCATTGAGCAACAAGACGCATACGTGCATTTAGATAGCAAACCACAAACATTAACTGCTAAAGCTCACCGTCCTGCTTACGGAACCGATGGGGATTACTTCTCTAAACCTTCTGCCGAAGATATTTATGAAAAAGTTTATAGCATGATGAATGAGGTAAATCCTTCTAAATTCCCTAATTTATATTAAGAATTTAGTTTGATTATCAAATATAAAAAAAGCTCCAAATTGTAACGATTTGGAGCTTTTTATTTAAGGTTCTAAATTGCAAGGTTCAAAGACCTTAGTTTGAGTATAAAATTGTTAATCTTTAAACACTAAGAAACATTCTCATCAATAAAAAAATGAGTAAATACTCCTAATCTTATGGTTACTTTTTAATGTTTTAAGACAATAACAATACTCTAGCTTTATCTAAATCCTCTGGCGTATCTATTCCTATACCTACATGAGCTGTTTCAACCATTTTAATGCGCTTCCCAAACTCTAAATAACGTAATTGCTCTAACTTCTCCGAAGCTTCAAGAGACTTCATCGGAAGGCTATAAAAATCTAATAATGCCTGTTTCCTGAAAGCATAAATCCCAATATGCTGAAAATAACGTACTCCAACATCTTTATCTCTTGGATACGGAATTACTGAACGAGAAAAATACAAAGCAAATCCACTTTGATCTACCACAACTTTTACATTATTAGGATTATTTATTTCAGATTCCTCTTTTATTTCACGCATTAAAGAAGCTAAATCAACTTTTTTGTCGTAATCACTTCTAAAAACTTCAATAACTTTTGCTAGTGGCTCCGCATCTATAAAAGGCTCATCTCCTTGAACATTTACCACAATATCAACTTCTAAATCTTGAATAGCCTCAGCAATTCTGTCACTTCCCGATTCATGCTCTTTGATACTCATAATCGCTTTTCCGCCATTAGAAACTATTTCGTCGAATATAATATCAGAATCGGTTACAACAAATACATCATCAAACAAGTTGGTTTGTATTGCAGCTTGATATGTTCTTAAAATTACTGTTTTACCTCCCAAATCTTGCATAAGTTTCGCCGGAAACCGTGTAGAAGCGTAACGCGCGGGAATAACTGCTATTATTTTCATTTTTGATAGTATTAATGTTCAATCTTAAAAACAAATATACCTATTCACAATCAGGTTTTAAAAAATTATTTATAACATATTTCTTAAATAATTAAATTTTAATGTATTATAAAATTTTTATTTTTATAATAAAAAAATATGAAAAGATCATTGGTACTTCTCCCACTCTATTTCTTTTTAGTTATGCATAATTCATTTGCACAAAAAAATGAAACATCTATCATAAACTCATTCTCTGATCGAGTATTTCCAGGTAAAGGATATTTACCATTAGGAGATATAAAATGGAAATTTAAAACTGAGGGCAAAATATTTTCTTCTCCAATAGCAAAAAATGGAATTGTATTTATCGGTAGTGAAGATGGCTTTCTTTATGCCATAGCCGAAAAATCTGGAAACTTAATATGGAAATTTAAAACAAATGGAGCAATCCATAGTTCTCCTAGTATTTATGAAAACACTATATATTTTGGCAGTTTTGATGGTTATTATTATGCTGTAAATACAACTACAGGAAAAGAGGTATGGAAATTTAAAACCGGAGGCGAGTACTGGTATAGAGAAACTGGCATTGAGGGAGCAATGGATAATTTATGGGATTATTTTTTATCATCACCTGTTATTTACAAAGACGACAAACAAGCTTCGGTTCTTTTTGGAAGTAGCGATGGAAACGTATATTCACTTGATGTAAAAAAAGGAAGTCTTAATTGGAAATTTAAAACTAACGGTCCAATTCATAGCACACCAGTTATACATAAAAACATATTATATATTGGCGGATGGGACGCTAATTTGTATGCTATCAATTGCACAACAGGAAAAGAAAAATGGAGATTTTCTACAGGAACTAAAACGGGATTCAAAGGGATTCAATCGTCTGTAACAGTTGCCGATGGAATGGTATATTTTGGTGCTAGAGACCCTTACCTTTTTGCATTAGACTCAGAAACAGGAAAGGAAATTTGGAAATATGATGCCGAAAACTCATGGATTCTTAGCTCGGTTGTAGTGTTAGACAACATTCTATATGTAGGAACCTCTGATACTTATGCATTACTTGCATTAGATTCTAAAACAGGAAAAGAACTCTATCGTTTTAGAACTAGCGGATACGTATATTCATCACCCGCAATTGCTGGAAACACTATTTATTTTGGAGACTTTACTGGTAACTTCTTTTCTCTAGATATGCTTTCGTCGGGCAGAATATCAAAGCTTATAAGTACAGACGCAAGAAAAAAACATGCTGGCGAAATACTAAACGACGATACCCTAGATTTTATTTACGCAGCCAAAGGCTCCGATTTATCACAATACAAGGAGAGCAAAAAGGTTATGGATGAATTCTATAAACTTGGCGCAATCGTTTCATCACCATTTATTAGTAACAATACTGTTTATTTCGGGAGTGCCGATGGTTATTTTTATGCAATTGGCTTGACAACCTCTTATTAAAGTTAGGATATCTACTTAGAATAAAAACTAAAGTTAACCGTAAGGAAATCGTTATGTAATTTAACCTGAAACTAAAATTAACCGCAAAGATCGCAATCCCGATAGCTATCGAGATACGCTAGAACGCTAAGTTGTTTAACTTGAAAACTGAAACTGAGACTAAATTTTAATTATAAACTTTATTATCACGCAGATTCAGCAGATTCAGCAGATTTTTTCATCAACATCAATCTTAACAGAACTTGAAACCTGAAACTTAAAATCACATAATCTTAACCGAAGTCATACTCAATGACCCTGCCAATAGCTTATCATTAAACAAGCTTAATTCTTCTGATTTATCTTTTAAACCTAATGTATAAAGCAATGGCAAATAATGATCTGGAGTTGGAATTGCTAATTGAATCGCTTTATCCATTTTTTCGTAATTAATAAGTGGCTGAAAATTTCCATCCTGCAAATAATCATTTATGGTTTGTCGCGCTTCTATAGCCCAATCGTAACCATAATTATCTCTATCATAGTTATGAAAATCGACCAATCTTAAATTATGAACGATATTACCGCTACCAATAATCAAAACTCCTTTATGGCGCAAGGATTGTAATTTTTGAGCTAATTCAAAATGATATTGTCCTGATTTGGTATAATCAATACTCAACTGAATCACCGGAACATTCGCCTCAGGATATAAATGTTTGATTACACTCCATGCGCCATGATCCAAGCCCCAGGTTTCGTCTAACTCTATTTCTACAGGACTAAGTATTCTTTTGGTTTCAACGGCCAATTCTGGGCTTCCTTTGGCAGGATATTGCACATCAAACAAAGCTTGTGGAAAACCTCCAAAATCATGAATCGTTTTAGGTATTTCCATAGCCGTAACTTTTGTTCCTTTGGTGTACCAATGTGCCGAAATACACAAAATAGCATTGGGCTGAGGCAATGTTTTAGCCAAGTTCCTAAATCCAGCTACAAACTCATTTTCTTCAATAGCATTCATCGGACTACCATGCCCTAAAAACAAAACTGGCATTTTATCGGTATTCGAGAAAGTTTGTGAAATTGTATGTAAATCGTTTAGTGTATTCATAATCTAAGTGAGATTAATGTTTTCATTGAAAGGCTAACACGAATTAGCACAAATTATTGTTCTATATAGGGAATTACTCTACGAAATGCTCGTCTTTAAAGCCTATCAAATATAATTTATTTTTTGCTCTTGTCATAGCAGTGTACAACCAGCGAATATAATCCCTATCGATTCCGTTTGGCAAATAAGGTTGCTCAATAAATACTGTATCCCATTGCCCTCCTTGTGACTTATGACAAGTTATTGCATAAGAGAATTTTACTTGCAAACCATTAAAATATTCGTTGGCTTTTACTTTCTGGAATTTCTTATACTTGGTTGTTTCATTTTCATAATCTTTCATTACCTCTTCATACAATCTATTCGATTCTTCGAAGGTTAATGATGGTGATTCGCTTTTTATAGTATCCAATAACAAAACGGTTTCAAAAGGTTTTTGATTTGGATAATCGACCATTCGTATTTTTACTTTCGCAAATTTAAATCCGTATAATTCCTGAATGCTAAAGATTTCTAAAATCTCGATAATATCACCATTAGCAATAAAACCTGCTTCATCTGAATCTTTTAACCAAAAATAATTATTCTTAACCACCATCAAGAAATCGCCAGTAGAAAGATCACTTTCTTTAAATAAAATCTTGGTTCTAATTTGTTCGTTATACTGATTGGCTCTTTTATTAGAACGTACTATAAATGCTGTATCTTCAATACTATAATTACTGTAAGCTGAGTTGATGGCATCCTGAATATCATAACCATCTGTTAATCGCACGATATCTTTAAATTTCTTTACATCAAACCTAAATTCGGTAATAAAACTCTCTTTTAACAATTCACGTAATTCTGTAGCATTAAATAAAATTCCTGAATTTTCTTCCTGACGCATTACTTCATCAAGTTCGATATGTTCAATTTCTTTATTATAATTTACGCTTAACGTATGAATATCAAGTGCTGGGCTAATATCAAGATTTACTGGAGGCAACTGAGCTGTATCTCCCAAAAGAATCATTTTGCAATTAGTTCCAGAATATACGTAAGAAATTAAGTCATCCAGTAAAGAGCCATTTTCATATAATTTAGAATCCGAATTACTATCAGAAATCATCGAAGCCTCATCGACAATAAAAATGGTGTTTTTATGCTTATTTTGCTGAATAGTAAACGAAACGCCTCCTCCCGAAGACTTCTTAGGGAAATATATTTTTTTATGGATTGTAAAAGCGGGTTTCTCTGAATAATTAGCAATTACTTTTGCAGCACGACCTGTTGGTGCAAGCAAAACATATTTCTTATCAATCTCGGTTAAATTATTTACAATGGTCGAAATTACCGTAGTTTTTCCTGTTCCTGCATACCCTTTAAGCACAAAAATCGTATCATTAGCTGTATCGGTTAAAAATATAGCAATCTTCTGAAAAAAAATATCCTGTTTATATGTAGGAGAAAAGGGGAATTTTTTTTGTAAAAGACTATAAAACAGGGAAGAACTCATAACGATTATTTTAATGTAAAATTATCATCAAATATAGGTATCAAACGCGAGGGAACCACATAAAATCCCAAATGAATAAAAAAAAATTGTAAGTTTGTCATCACGTATAATTCTATTTTGATTCTTAACAAGAATTGAATTCTAAAACCATTTATGCAATCACAAAATACAAATATAACATCAAAAAAATACAAAAAACTTTCCATTCAGGTTTCACTGGCCGGACTTTCGTTTTGTTGTTTTGATACATTAAACAATACTATTTTATCTTTAAACGAAGTCACTTTTGATACGTTTCATAAAACTACCAAAATTGAAGATTTGTTTGCCGATGCTTTTAGTAAACATCCAGAACTTAAAGACACTTATGATGAAATAACAGTTGTTCACAACAATAATTTATCAACATTTGTTCCTACTGCCCTTTTTGATGAAAACTTCCTTGGGAGTTATTTACAATATAACACCAAAGTTTTTGAAACCGATTTTTTTGCTTTCGATGTAATTTCTAATTATCAAATGAATGCTGTTTACATTCCTTATGTAAATATCAATAACTTTTTTATTGACCAGTTTGGTTCATTCGAATACAAACATGCCAATAGTATTCTTGTCGAAAAGCTTTTGGATACATCCAAAAACAATGATGAAAAAACAATGGTTGTCAATTTTAATTTTGGGCATTTTGAAATCATTGTGCTACAAAACAAAAAACTATTACTATTTAATTCTTTTGAATATCAAACTCCTGAGGATTTTATTTATTATTTACTGTTTACAGCCGAACAACTTAATATGAACCCAGAGATTTTTAAACTTGAATTATTAGGAACGATTTCTGAAGAAGATGATTTTTTTGCAATCGCTTATAAATATATCCGAAATGTATCCTTGTTTGACGTATCTAATTTAAAAAGAAAAAATTCTTTTTCAACAGCTCAAAATCAACAACATTTTATACTTTTTCAATCATGAGAATCATTTCAGGAAAACACAAAGGAAGACGTATTTTTCCACCAAAAAACCTTCCAGTAAGACCTACAACTGACATGTCTAAAGAAGCATTATTTAATGTTTTGAACAACCATTTTAGTTTTGAAGGTTTAAAGATATTAGATTTATTCGCAGGAACGGGAAACATAAGCTATGAATTTGCTTCTCGCGGATGCACTCCAATTACATCTGTAGATGGTGATTTTGGTTGTGTAAAATTCATCAAACAAATTGCTGCAGAGTATGACTTTAATATTGCTGCTACAAAAAGTGATGTTTTTAAATTTTTAGAAAGCAGTAAAACTTCTTACGATATTATTTTTGCAGATCCTCCCTATGCGATGGATCAAGCTACATTTGAAAAAATTGTCATGCTGGTTTTCGAAAGAGACCTTTTACAAGAAGATGGAATGATGATTATCGAACATTCTAAATACACTAAACTGGATCATTTGAGTAATTTCTCATTCAAGAAAAGTTATGGTGGTTCATTTTTTAGTTTCTTCGAATTTGATTCATCTGAAGAAGAAGAGATAAACAACGAATCATCTACAAAAAACACTGAAGACGACGAAGGATAATTAAAATCTAATTCACAATATAAAGCCCCCTTGTATAATCAAGGGGGCTTATTTTTAGAAACTCATATCTAAACAAATATTATCGAATTCGATTCGAATCATCTACATTTTTTTCTTTAAACTGTGAATCTTTCATTTTACCAAAAGAATATTTCACGGCAATAGAAATCTCATGTGAATCTACTAGATATCTTGCTTTTGAGCTTACATTATTAATAACAAATTCTTCATTCTCCATATTACGATTAAAAACGTTATTACAACTCAAGGTACAATTCCAATTTTTGAAAAAAGTCTTAGAGAGTGCCATATCTACAACAAATCTTTCGTTTCGCTCAAAAACACCTTTCTTTTGTTTCGTTAATCCCCAGCCAGTTATAGAAAAAGTATATCCCTTTGGAAGTTTGAATTCGTTATTTGAATAATAATACAAATACGGTTTTGAAGCTAGAAATAAAGCAGAATCATCTTCTATTTTTTCTAAAATGAAAACTAATGAATTTGTAGTTGTCCAAAATCTATAACTAAAAGGCAATGTAAAGTCGGCAGCAAACCCTAATTCTCTATCGAAATTTACATCTTTAAAAGTCATTATATTTTGCTCCTCATCATATGTAAAACTATTATAAACAGGATTCGAATTTTGATAATAACTCAACTTAACCGATTTATCATGATACTGAAAAACCGAAGAAACTTCATTTACGATTGTTGGATCTAAATTGATATTTCGTGCATATAAAAAATAAGGATTGATATAAGTTGTTCCTTGACTTAAGGACGAATAATTGGGTCTCGAAATGCTTTTGGAGTAATTTAAGCTAATACTTTTTGTACTATCTATCGGGAATATAAATTCTACTTTTGGAAAAAAATTGGTGTAATTTTTATCAATCAAAGGTGTTAAATCTGTTTTGAATCTTCCGTTTACATTAGTATTCTCTACCCTCACTCCAACTGAAAAATCAACTTTCTTAATCTTACCTGATAACTGGCTATATCCCGCTGACCTTTGTTCTTTAAAATCATAATGACTTAATACATTTTCATTTGTTTCATTGTAAAATATATCAAAATCCGATTTTGAATTAGCAGAAGAATACAATCCTCCGACTTCAAACTTTATTTCATTTTTAAACTTTTTCTCAATGTCGATTCTTCCTAAAAAAACTCCTACTTTAAATTTTTGATCTCGAATTTGTGTTAAGCCAAACTCCGTATCATTAAAATTATTTTCGACTTCACTCCATAATCCCTGATCTAAATTCGAATATTGCAAACCAGTAAAAACCTGCGTATCGATAGCCTTTATTTTCTTAGAATAATTTAAAAATGCATTTACAAAATCCTTATTACTATCATTAGCACTAAAGGTTAAAACGTTATTTTCGTCATTATCTTTTTTATTATAAGTACTTGTATTAATATCAAAAGTATCTTTTTGCAACTTGCTGTTTATATTAAAAGAAAAATAGTCATCCTCATTTATTTTATAAAACAAACCGCCTCCAAAAACATATTGTTTGCGTTTTGTGTACGCTTCGACGTCATAATTCGAAATAATATTAGCATTAGTAATCTTGTAATCGATACTGTGATTTTCCCAAGGATTTAACTTATTGTAATTGAAATTAAGCTTCCATTCTAGCTTATTTTTCTTAAAACTAGAATTAAATCCGAGATAATTATTATAGTCTTTCTTAAAGGAAGCTGTTTCTGATAAAATGGCCTTAAAGCCTTCTTTCTTGCTAAACTTTCTTGTAATTAAAACTACTGCTCTTCCTTCGGCTTCGTATTTGGCAGATGGATTCTGAATAATTTCAATATTCTTTATATCATCAACAGCTAGGGCATTCAAATCATTTATTCCTACCTTTTGATTATCAATATAAATAAGAGGAGTTCCTTTACCAATAATCGAAATCTTTTCTTTATCGGGACTTATAATAATTTTTGGCAGTTTAGATAATAAATCCAGCGTATTAGGAATCGAGCTATAAATAGAATTGGCAACATCAATTTTAAAATTTCCGTTCTTATTGGTGATTGTTTTTACCTTGGCATCAATAACAACTTCTTCTAATTTATTCGAAATACTATCTTTTGGGGTATCGTTTTGTGCATATCCAAATGCTGAAACAAGAAGACAAATTACAATTATTATTATTTTAATCATCTTTTAAGTAAATTAAGAATCCAATTCAAACAATCTTCTGTATCCATTATCGACCAAGAATGCGGATTTTTACTACCGTTTAATTTCACGCCTTTTCCTTGACTTATAATTACAGTTGCATCGTTATTCCCCATAACTTTCAATTGATTTATCATGGCAACAATGTCAATTCCGTTCCAATCATACAAATCGCGGTGACGTTCATTAATTAACCAGTTAACATCTAGATCTGTATACATACGAATAGGCATATTTTTTAAGTATTTTGCATTTCCTCCATCTTTTACACCATAAGAAAAAATAGAAGCATCAATATATTTTTCTGGGAATTGATCTGGTGAACCGCCATACAAACTATCCCAATTACTCTTTATCCATTTTGCCTCATTTGCTCCAGCTTCAGAAAAATTTCTTTCAATTTCTCTTTCGCAATATTTATAAAAACGAGCTTGATCCAGTGGAGCATCTAAAGAGAATATTCCTTTAGGAATTAAAAATAATTTGTTTGGATTTTTAATGGCATTTTCTGCATAAGTCAAAGAAATAATACCACCATTCGATAAACCTCCTAAAATAAAATTATCCTTAGAAACATGGTGCTTTAGTACAATTTCCTTAAAAATCTTGTCTAAAAAAGAAAACTCAGCTTCTCTACTATCCGTTCCCCAATTTATTGAAGGAATAATTACTACCATTCCTTTCTTAACAGCCAACTCATGTAGTGTTATTTGCTTTAATAAATCTTCTGTAGTTTCTCCTCCTGAAGGTAAGATTACCAAAGCCCCTATAATGTCCGTTTTTGGAACCATTTTGTAATAATGCAATGACTGAGAGTCATCATCATTGACGTATATATCATTGGTATCTAAATAATCAACCGTTACTTTTTCCATTTTTTGCCCATAACAAAATGTAATTCCAAATAGAATCAGCATTGATAATCGTTTTCTCATAATTAGTATTTTTCTATATATTCGATTACAAAAATGCTTCTAAAAAATACTATCGTAAGTTAATCGTAGGTTAATCGAGAGTTAATTCAAAAATTAAAAGATAAAAGACTTATTTTTGAAATGTATTTTTTGATAATATGAAACACAGAATCAATTTATTAATCTTTTTTTCGGCTATCGCCCTCGTGGTTTTATCTGTTGTACAATGCTATTTAGTAAAAACAACCTACGATTATAAAGTGGCACAATTTCATTCAGAAATAAAGAATGAAATTGCTACTATTACAAATGATTATAGTGATATCGATTCAACTATTGTCAACAAAAAAGAACTTCTCTACAAGCAATTAGCAGAGAATTACATTCATGACAAGAAAACAAAATCAGATATTAAAACCGCTTTGCTTCAAAACGAGTTTCGTAATGAACTAACCCAAAAATTGCAACTGAAGTTTGAAAGAGAAATTCCAAATTTTTCGATTGATTTTGCCATTGTACTTAACAAGTTTATCATTTATAATAATTCTCAAAAAGCGGATACTATTTTCTCTGAAAAGCCATTTATAAAAAACAAATTATACGGTAATCTGGCTTCGCTAGACAATGCTTTTTTAGTTCGGAATTATGCAAGTACGGCAAGTGTAACGGCGCAAATGAAAGATTATAATCTGCTAACCGAAGATTCTATGTATGTTTCGGTTATCGATTGGGAAATGATTATATTAAAAAGAATGAGCATGATTTTGTTTCTTTCTTTGATATCAATTTTAACCTTAATAACACTTTTTGTAATTGCCATAAAAGCATTAATCAAGCAGAAAAAAGTAAGCGATATTAAAACCGATTTTATCAATAATATAACGCATGAACTCAAAACTCCGCTAACTACTTTGGCTATTTCGACCAAAATACTGGAGCGAAAAGACATTCGTGACAACGAAATTCATTTCAATTCCATTCTTAATACGATTTCTCGCCAAAACAACCGTTTACAGAGTTTAATAGACCAAGTTCTGGCAAACTCCTTAGATGAGAATGAAATGGAAATGCAAAAAGAAAAGATCATTACTGAGCCCTTCCTTAATGCAATTATAGAAGATTTTAGAATTGCGTATCCAAATGTTACCGTTGAAACTTTTTTTACTACAAACGATACGGTATTGATATTAGATAAATTTCATTTAACAACAGCCCTATTAAATGTACTCGAAAATGCAGTAAAATATGGCTCGAATACAATTACTATTAAAACAACATTAGATAAAAACCAATTCGGCTTAAACATTCAGGATAACGGAATTGGGATTTCTAAAAACAAACATTTGTTACTATTTGATAAATTTTACCGAGTAGAACAAGGCAATCTACACAATACAAAAGGATTAGGATTGGGACTTTATTATGTAAACCAAATTATAAAAGCGCATCAAGGATCAATTGCTGTAATAAGCGATTTAGGAAAAGGAGCTAGGTTTAAAATTAATATTCCGTTGAGTTAAAGCTTAGTGTCTAAAATTTAACCGCAAAGAACGCAAAAATTTAAGGCAAAGTTCACTAAGCTTTGTGTTCTTTGTGATTACTTAGTACTTAGCTACAAAATAAATTTATAATCAAAAATGAAAAAAATACTTTTAGCAGAGGATGATTCTGATTTTGCAAATGTGCTCAAACAATACCTGGAATTATATGATTATGAAGTTACTTGGGCAGAAAATGGTCAGGAAGCTTTAGCTATATTTCAAACTATAACATTTGATATCTGTGTATTTGATGTTATGATGCCTATTATTGACGGATTTACTCTTGCTGAAAAAATCATTAAAATTAATCCCGAAATACCATTTATTTTTCTAACAGCCAGAAAGCTTAAAGAAGACAAAATCATCGGGTTAAAACTTGGTGCAGACGATTATATCGTAAAACCTTTTGAAGCCGAAGAACTTATCTTACGACTGAATAACATATTGAAAAGAAGCCAACAAAAAAACCTGCTTTTTGCCCAAACAAACGATTTACAGATTGGCACTTATTTATTTGACACCAAACGTTTATCCTTAAAGAAAGACAATATAACGCAACAACTTACCGAAAAAGAAGCTGCTCTTATTCATTTCTTTTACACACATAAAAATCAAATGCTAAAAAGAGAACAAATCCTATCATCAATTTGGAAAAATGATGACTTTTTTTCAGGCAGAAGCATGGATGTTTATATCAGTAAAATTCGAAAATACTTTAAAGACGACTCCCGAATTAGCATTGATAGTATTCGCAATATCGGATTGGAATTTAAAATAATAGATTGAACCATCGCACAATACTAAACTTTTTTTTAGCACATAGAAACAAAGATTTAAAGTGTTTTTATAGAAAATTATATTCAATAAAGTATTAATTATTCTCGTGTTTGGCTAATTTATCCAAAATCAACTGATACGTTGGTGTTTCTATTTCGTATTTCAATCCTTCATTTACTACAAATTCAGTAAGCGATGAAAGCTCGATTTTTCTTCCTGCCAACAAATCACGGTGCATAGATGAAGTTGCATCACGAGGCGATTTTTCTAGTTTCAGTATCGTTTGCATTACAATATCATTAGGCAGATTTAGTCCTTTAACTGCTGCAATCATCGTGATTTCATTCAATAACGAAACATATAAGTTTCGGCTGGAAGCATTTTCCATGATTTCACCAATGTTCTGATTCAGATAAGAAGTAGCCGAAGCCAAAGACGAAATAAAAACGAACTTTTCCCAAACTGTTTCTTCGATAGTATCTACCAAATAGCTTTCGATTTTAGCATTTTGGAAAATAGTTTGCAATGCTTTCATTCTATAAACAGAAGCACTATCTGAACCAAAAAATAACTTTTCGTAAACACCTATTTTTTTAATCACTCCAGGTGCGGCAATCATCGAAACAATATAAACACAACCTTGTAAAACTTCATTATCTGGAAAAAGCGTACTAATACGTTCCGAAGCATCAACACCATTATACAAAGGAAGGAAAACCGTATTCTTAGTAATACATTTTTTTATGGCATCAAGACTTTCTTCGATATCATAGGTTTTAGTAGCGCAAATAAGATAATCTAGTTTTCCGATTACATCAGGATCATTAGATACTACAGTTGGAAAAACAGTCGTTTCTCCTTCATCTGTACTAATTTTCAAACCCGATTCGGCAATAACTTCCATCGCTTTTCCTCTAGCAATAAAAACGATATCTATAGTATCATTTTCGGCATAGGCTTTTGCCAAAAGGCCACCAAAATAACCGCCTACTCCACCCAATCCTAAAATTCCAATTCTTGTTTTCATTTCAATATATTTTTTGTCATTCCCGATAGCTATTGGGATTAAAAAATTTACACAAATTTAAAAAAGCAAATAGCCGCAATCTACGTGTCCTTTTTTTATTTCCCATAAGTAATAAGAAGTTGATTCTTATTTTGGTTTTTCAGAAATAACTAGTGAAGATAGTTTCATGAAAATAAATTTGATACTCTCACAAATATAAAAAAAATGCAGACCTGTAAGCCGGATTCTGTTCTTGTTATTACTAACAATACCTTATCATTTATCTAGACTTACAATTACTCATAAGTTCAAGCTATCTACCCTTCAGCAACGAACGAGAAGCTCTTAAATGCTGATATACTTGATATTTCACCGCATAGAGTTTACCTGTTTTCACTACAGCATTACCTGTACATACTTTCTGCTGCACTTGTCCTAACGCTATTTCTAACGCCGACGGGTGTTACCCGCTATGCTTCTCTGTGGTGTCCGGACTTTCCTCCCTTTTGATTTCTCAAAACGACGATAAGGCGGTCTGCGTGGCAAATTTAGCGTTTTTATAGGTTACTTTCGAGCATTACAAAATTTACTTTAACACTCTTTTACAACCTCTTAATTTTAAAATAGTTATCTTTAATCGTTAACCTGTAAAATTTCATTTATCATGATTAGAATGTATCATTACGCAACTGTATCCAAAGCTTTGGATCAATTAAACGAAAAAGGATTTACTTATGATTTTAATCTAAATGAAGATGTAATTAAGAAAAATCCCGAAAAATTTGAAATCGTACATGTGTATCGATACGAAGGCAACTCCGATCCAGGCGATGAAGCCGTGGTTTATGGAATAAAATCTACATCGGGTAAAAAAGGTGTTTATGTAGCTGGATTCTCAGCCAATTCTGATTCTGAGACGGCAAAAATATTAAGTGATTTAAGCATAAAAGGAAGATAATTTTATTTAGGAGCTATCCCCCGATAGCTATCGAAACCTGCTCTTCGCTGTATCTTTTTCTGGCTAAATAAAGCCAGAAAAAGAATGCTGCTTTTTGTATGTCAAAAATAAAGTATGCTACAAAAAAACCTAGAATACAACCACTCCAACTATCTTCAGTTTTTAAAATAAAAAAATCATCATCTCTACCTTCTATAATTTTATCTTAAAAATTTACTTTTTTAAATCCATTCTACTATGAAGAATTCTAATAGTTTGACTTCTTTTTTTGGATTTTTGGAGCACTTATCTCCTTTTACATTATAGATCTTCGCGAGAATAACCATATTATCTGCAAAGTATTCAGATACATAATCTTTTTGAGCTGTCTTATTTCTAAACAACTATCTTAAATCAAAAAACCACGAATTATGTAAATGAAATAAATAATTATAGAACACATTATCAATATGTTGCGACTACATTAGTATCTAACAATTTAAAGATTTTAAAAATGAAAAACAGAAGCATATTACTCGCAATATTATTAAGTATCGGATTATTTTCAGCATCGTGTAGTGATGATAACGAAGGTGAAACTCTGGTACCTTTAGCTGGAAAATGGGATGTTAGTAAAGTAGGAACCGTTATAGATGGAAAAGAAACTTTAGTAGATGCTCCACAAAATCAAACTGGCTGTAACAAAGATTACCTAGAACTTAAGCTTGATAATACAGCAACCGAGGGAGATTATGATTCAACTATTAGTGCTTGTGCATTAACTACCGATGCAGGAATCTATTCCCGATCACATAATAACTTAACAACAGTTATTGCTGGCGAATCTAAAACACAAGATATTGTAAATCTAACATTTACCGAATTAAAACTAAAAGATGCAGCAGGAATCATTACTGTATATACCAGATAAAACTAATTATTTTTTTTTGGTATTAACCTATTTTTTTGGGGTTGAATATGAAACGGAAATGACTATAAAAAGTCATTTCTGTTTTTTTTTGCTCATGAGATTAAATCAGTTTTGCATATTCGGCGATTTTAGCCTCGCTTATTTGCTTTGTTATTTCAAGTAATCGTTTTACTTTGGGCAACAATGCATCGATATCTTCTTTTGTTACTATAAACTTTGGATTATAACGTGCTTCGATATAGGCGCTTTTTAAGAGTTCGAATAATCGTTTTTCTTCGATGGTATCATTAGGAAAAACAGACAGTAAATCTGATGAATATTTTCTTGTGAAAGAAAACAATTTGGACAAATTATGTTGTTTTGGATTGGTCAACGTATGTACCAATCGAATTGTCTGAAAACTGTTTTCACAGGCTTGATGAAGATTAAAGGAACCTTTTTTATATAATTTTTCTTCGTAACAAAATTGGGCAACTAATAAAAACTCATTTGCGCTTTCAAATCTTTCTTTAAAATATTCTTCTGCCTGTAGTTTTATTTCGTCAAAACGAAGCGGACGTTGTTCTGCAAGAGTAAATTTCTCACTGTCATAAAGTAGAATTCCTTCTTCTTTAATCTGTGTATAAAAATATCTGCCTGCTTCGATATATTCATTTAATCGTTTAATATTTTCATGAATAAACTCAACTGGAGTTTGTAACTCGGGATCCTGATAATACATATCATCAATGGCATCAAGCATTCGAGTTGCTCTTTGATCGGTTACTCCATCTGTTACTACAAGTATGTCATAATCGCTCCTATAAGAAGTAGGAACACCAAATTCTACTTTTTCGTCACAATCTACAAATTCGTTTCTTGCATAGCTTCCGTATAGAATGATCATTTGAGTTTTTGGAAGTCTTGCAGTTATTTGTTCTACAAAACGAAGGAGATCTCTTTGTTTCTTTTGCGGCAGATAAGCGATGGATTTCTTCATTAGAAAGTGGTTATTATGAAACAAAGATAATTATATTCTTATTCTATTAGAAATGAAAAATTTGCTTTGATATATGTTAGAGAAAAACAAGATAAATTATAAAAATAGTTTAGATATTAGTTGGCTTTAATGAACATTGACATCGAAGGAAATTGTATCATTAATAACTGTTTTTTCTTTATCCTTAAATTCATATTTAACTATAGCTCTTATCGTATTAGCACCTTTTTTGGTTAACACTTCTTTTACATCAATTCCTACTTGAGATACTTTTTTGAATGTTCTTTTAACTTTTGAATCATCTACACCTATATTTTCAATTTTAAAACTACGTTTAGCATTAGGAATATTTGCTATTAAATATTTATATTTTAATGTATCACCTACTTTTAAATATTGATTGATTTTTGTTTGAAATCGCTTATTTGTTATTTTATATTGGTAAATTTCTATCAATGGCAAGCCCTCGTAATTTTTTATATTACCCAGTTCATCATAATTAATTAAGAAATCTAGTATTCCAAAATCATCATACATAAGGTATTCCCTAACCTTACCACTTGGGTAATTGTAAGTACTTTCTTCTGTAACCTTACTGTTTTTTCTATAATGAATTGATTCTATAATACCATCATCAAAGTAATACATGCTCTTCCCGTTTGGCTCTCCATTCACATTTATACCTTGAGCTACAATTATACCTTCAACATTATAACGGACAAATTGACCATGTAAAATAGTATCTCCTTCTTTAATAATACATTCATATTCTGCTGTCTGTTTTATATCAGGATAATAGTCTTTTAAAATATATGTTTTTTCTCTTTTTAAAGAAAAGTATACAACTACCATACCTATGATTAAAATAAGCACAACTAACAGAATTACTTTAATTTTTTTATTCATTCTTCCTTTTAGCCCTAATTTCTGTTCTAATTTCTGTTCCATCTTTAGCATAATATGTTTCCCTTACTGAGTCTCTCTTTTCCGCAGTATAAGGCTTATTATCTATTGTTCTAGCCGTTCCTTTTATTTCTTTAGTAGCATTTGCTCCATGATCGGTTGCGGTAATATAATCATCAGTTTTGTTTTCCTTAGTTGGTTTTCCTCCATTAGTTCCTTTTCCTTTTGAAATGCTACCTCTTCTTTCAAATCCCATTATAATTGTAAGGGCTTCTAAAGCACCTCTAAAATCAATCCATGTAGCGTCTCTTGTGCCTCGGCGCAAGGAGCTTGGGTCTTGATTGTTTCCTCCGTCAGAAAATGCAATTCCTCCAAAACGGAATGTTTTTGAAATTTCTCCAAAACGAAATGACTTTTTATTGAAATCATGAATAACTTTTCCGTTATAAGTTATTAATTTGGTGTCTCCATCTAATAATATTCGATTACCATTAACAAAGGTCTTCCCCCAGGTATGCCCTAAATTAGAATAATGGTCAATTTCAGCACGTCCGTCAAGCCAAATTATTTGACCCGTTTTTTTGTTCCTGTACCAATCAAATGGAGTTCGTCCATAAAAATCAGCTAATTGTAATAAATCGTTGTTATAGGCCGCATATGAAAAATATTACCCAAGATCATCCTCTTTCGTAAAGTTTTCAAAACTATTAAAGTTATCAAAATCTCTAAACATAGTAAATAGTATATTATTGTAAGTTATTACTTCTTTTTACACAATAATACATATAAATTATCTTACTTACAATATCAAATCTCAATTATACATGTTCTAAAATAAATATTCAACCTGATCACTTGGATATATTCAAAAATAATATGCTAATTCTTTCCATACCGGTTAGAATAAGATACAAATTCATTTTAATTATTCTTAATTGTTTTGATAATACCAAATTCAATATCATTTTTCTAATCAAGCTACTTAATTGATTAATTCAAAATAACTGCGCTTGTATATGCATAACTATTCAAATGGTAACGGCTGTGGATTCTTTTGTAAATACCCTTTATGAAAAATAAAATTCAAAAAAAAAAAGAGACTTATAAATCTCTTTTCTCTGGCTCTACAAAATTTATTGATTTTATTGATACATAAATTGGAACATTTACGAAGTCCGGAAACTTCGTACGACAGACAACTTTTAACAATAGTTTTGTTTGCGAGAAAACATTAATGCATAAAAATCTGCATGCAAAATTAATCTCAAGTTTATCATTTTAAGGAATAAACTCAAACATAAGTCTTCACAAATACTTTTGAATCTAAACTCTTAATACTCCACGGAATCCTCTGGCAGCATAATAAGAATCTGCACCGTTATGATATACAAAAACAGTATTATAACGAAAATCAGAAAAAAGAGCGCCTCCTAGTTTTCTGATATCTTCTGGTGTTACTATCCAACTAGATGTTTTTGAATCAAATTTGCCAAGTTGCTGTAATTCTCGATATTGTTTTTCATTCAAAATCTCAATACCCATATTAGCCGCTATATTTACAGCGCTATCTTTTGGTTTATTTTCTTTCCTTTTTTCCAGTGCTTCATGATCATAGCAAATACTTCTGCGTCCTTTAGGACTTTCGTCCGAACAATCATAAAAAATATATTCATCGGTAATTTTATCATAACCAACAACATCTGGCTCGCCTTCGGTTATTTCCATTTCATTTAGCGACCACAATTTTTCGTTATTCGCTTCAAGTTTTGTTTGTACTTTAGACCATTCAATAGCTTGATGACGGTTGCTATTTTTCTCAAAACGAGTTTTTAAGATATCAAGTAAGGCTGAACTTTGTTCTGCTGATAACTGTCTTTTATTATTTTTCATCTTATCTATTTTTATAAAACCACTGTTAAAAAGATTCTTCTAAATAATCTAATCAATTCATATTATACTAATTACACAATAATGAATGATTTTATTTCTAGCTAAAATAATTATTTTTTCTTTACAAATTAACATTCTAAAAATGAATAACTAAAGACAAGAACACAATCATTACCAAAAAGTTAAGCGCCACTATTTAATAGTAATTATTTAAAAATCAACAACTATTTAAGCATGCAAAATCTTTCAATATTTAAATTTTTAAATCTTTAAATTATAATCTATCTTTGCTATCCAATAAACATTCTATGGAACAATTTGTAGTATCGGCTCGTAAATATCGCCCTCAGACATTTAAAGATGTTGTGGGACAAAAAGCGATTACCAACACTTTACTGAATGCCATAGAAAGTAACCATCTTGCCTCGGCACTATTATTTACAGGACCTCGTGGAGTTGGTAAAACAACTTGTGCGCGTATTCTTGCTCGAAAAATAAATCAGCCCGGATATGATGATCCTAATGAAGATTTTGCTTTTAACGTTTTTGAGTTAGATGCTGCTTCAAACAACTCTGTAGATGATATTCGTAACTTGATTGATCAGGTTCGAATCCCACCACAAACAGGACAATATAAAGTATATATTATTGACGAGGTGCATATGTTGTCATCGGCAGCTTTTAATGCATTCTTGAAAACATTAGAAGAACCGCCTAAACATGCCATCTTTATATTAGCAACAACTGAGAAACATAAAATTATCCCGACGATTTTATCTCGTTGTCAAATTTTTGATTTCAAAAGAATTACTGTTAAAGATGCCAAAGAACATCTAGCTGAAGTTGCAACAAGTCAAGGTGTCGTTTATGAAGACGATGCTCTGCATATCATTGCACAAAAAGCTGATGGAGCAATGCGTGATGCTTTGTCTATTTTTGACCGAGTTGTTTCTTATTGTGGTACCAATTTAACGCGTCAGGCTGTTACCGAAAATTTAAACGTTTTAGATTACGAAACCTATATTTCTATCACTGATTTTATCCTTGAAAATAAAATCCCTGAGTTATTAATGGCATACAATGATATCCTTGCTAAAGGCTTTGACGGTCATCATTTTATTGCTGGTTTAGCATCACATTTTAGAGATTTATTGGTAAGTAAAACTCCTGCCACTTTATCACTTCTTGAAGTTGGTGAACAGGCACAACAAATGTATGGGGTACAATCTCAAAAAGCTAGTCAGGAATTTCTATTAAAAGGAATTGAGATTGCCAATGATTGTGATTTAAAATATAAACTAAGTCAGAATCAGCGACTTTTGGTTGAACTTAGTTTGATGCAATTGGCCTCTATCAATTTTGATGGAGAAAAAAAAAAGTTGAGCAATACATAATTCCACCAACTTATTATAGAAATCCTACTTTCTCTATCACAGAAGTTAAAACTCCTGCTAATAAGAAAGAAGATACTATTGCTCCTGTAGCAACTCCAAATACTGCTCCTGAACCTGTAAAAGCTGAAACTGTAGTTACTGAAAAAGCTCCTGCGGCTAATCCTCCTATTATTCAGAGTTCTGCAAAGCCGGGTATTTCAGCATTTTCTTTATCTAGTATTCGTAAGAAAAAAGAATTAGAGGCAAGCAGTAAATCATATGTAAAACCTACTACTCATTTACCTACTGAGGAATTTACTGAAACAGAAATGTTATTGCAGTGGAATAAATATGCACAACGTTTAGGAGAAAAAGGCTTTAAGATAATGGAGTCTTTACTACTTATTAATGACCCTGTTTTAAACGGAACTTCTATTTCTATCGAATTGCCTAATGAAGGTTCTAAATTAGATTTTGAGAAAGAACTTCATGGTTTATTAGGTCATTTAAAAGGTCATTTACACAATCATGATATCACCATTGACATAATTGTAAATGAAGCTTATGAAAGTAAAAGAAGCTATAACGATCAGGATCGTTACAATCGTTTATTAGAAATAAACCCAAATATTGAACTTTTAAGAACAACATTTGGATTAGATCTTCATACTTAAGAAAAGAGACTCTAAGGTTCTGAGGTAAAAGGTTTTCGTTAGATCCACAAAGTTTTAAAAATTTTGAGCTAATAAATGGATTTGTGAGAATTTGTGCAATTAGTGGCTAAAATTTAACTGCAAAGATCACTGTTCCGATAGCTATCAGGAGTAACTAAAAAACTATTTATTTTTTAATCCAAGATTATAGACTTTTGTTAGCCATTTTTCTTTTTGGTTATTATCTGATGTTTTTATAACTCCAATATAACTCACTTTAACTGGCTTTACACCACAAAATTCTAAAGTTGATTTTCGCAATTGATTAACACTTGGTCTTCCAAAAAACAATCTGTAGTACCAACCCGGCTGATCCAGAGTGGTAATAATATGAGCTGTTTTACCTTTTAATAATTTATCCCACCAAACAGAATTTTCACGGTATTGAAAAGCCATTCCTGGTAAAAAAAGTCGATCAATAAATCCTTTGGTAATTGCTGGTAATCCTCCCCACCAAACAGGGTGAATCCAAACCAAATGATCTGCTCGCTTTATTTTTTGCCAAGACTCTAATAAATCAGGTTCCAACTCGGTTCTTTTTTGATAACCAAATTGCAAATTAGGATTAAACTTTAGATTGGCTATTGTAATTGTTTCTACTTTTGCATCTGATTGTAAAGCTCCTTTTTTATAAGCTTCTGCTAAGGCAAAATTAAAACTTGCCGAATTAGGATGTCCATTGATAATGAGAATATTTTTCATGTTCAATTAGCTTATTTTAAGATTAATTGTGCTGTAATTATTTAATGCTTCATAAATTTCCTGTGCTGAATGTATTTGATGACTGAAATAAATTCCGCTTACTAAAGTATCACTTAGCATTTTTTCGATATGCAAAACAGTAGAAAATGCAGTTAATTCAGCCTGACCTTTAACACTTTGCAAGCTAACTCTTTTTATTTTATCGTGGGTTTTAATAACGATTTCAAAAACAGTTTGATCTCCATTTCCACTAGAACCAAACAGTAATTGCCTTTCTTTTAAAGACATGATATTAAAAATCTTAAGCGATTGAAAATATCCCATTAGCCCTGTAACAAATTTAGAATTATAAGTCATCTTAACCGAAACGGTTGGTATTTTTTCTATTTGATTTAAAATAAATAAATCTGGAACATCTAAATTATAAGCTTGACGTTTTCCAATCCCGAACTCAAAATTAAATTTTTCTGAATCTAAAAAATGTTTTACTTCTTCTGGCTTATTATTTTTATAAACGATAAATGGTTTACAAACATTTTCGGCTAAAAAATTAGCAGAACTTTTCCCTGCTAAATCTTTTATAGAATAATAAATATAAAGATTGGTTTCTTTAATTTTACGTTTATCACGCTCTACATAATCAATCAAATTCCCAACAATCCCTCCCATCCAGCCAGAGCTAAAAACGATACGACTATTTACACTTTGCTCATTTGCTTTAGCAAAATCATACGCTACAGTTAAATCTGGGGTTGGTTTTGTAATATCAATATAATCTAGCTTGTTTTGTATTGCAAACTTTAAAATTTCATTGTTACTGTCTTTTGTACACAATACAATTAGATCAATTTTATTATGTACAATACAATCAAAAGTTTTTGGATTGGTTACATCAATAACTAAATCATTGGCTGTTTTTCCTAATTGTCGACTCCCTACAAATAAGTTATAATCTGGATTTCTTCCTTGAAGAATACGTAAAATGACTTTGCCTACTAATCCTGTTCCTCCAATTACTAAAATATTTTTTCTCATCATTACATATTGTTTTTAGCAAAATTAATGACGGAGTGACTCTCAATAACTAGACAAATGTCCTATAAAATAGCTTTCCGGATTCGGCTTAAGTGCCTTGGTGTAACTCCTAAAAAAGAAGCTAAATACTGCAACGGAATTAACTGAATATAATTGGGGTGATTTTTAAAAAGGGTTTCGTAACGTTCTTTTCCTGTTAGTTTTTGAAAAGACAAAATGCGTTTTTCTAAGTTTATATATTGCATTTCGGCTATTATTCGCCCAACTTTTTGCCAATGGATACTATTTTCATAAAGATGCTCAATACTAGTATGACTTATAACTTCGAGTTCTGTATCAAATAATGCCTGAATATTTTCTTCCGTTGGTTTCTGGGTAATAAAACTAGCAAAAGCTGCCATAAATTCATTCTCGAATGTAATGCAGTTTGTAATTTCTTCTCCTTCGTTATTGATATAAAACGAGCGCAAAGCACCCGATTTTATCAAAACAATTTCTTTAGCTATTTGTGTTTCCTGAATTAAGAAATCTCCTTTTTTAAGTTTCTTCTTCGTAATTAAACCATCTAGTTTATTTAATTCTTCTTGAGGTAAAATCGAAAGAGATTGAAATATTGATTTCATTGTATTTTATTATAAATAAAGGAATTACAAAATTATAGCTTTTACGAATCGAAAGTTTTTTCGGCGGAGCCAAAAAGATTTTCAATTCTTTTATCTGGAATCAACCATAATAATGCCACTATAAAATAACATGCTCCTGAAATCCATTCGTTATAAAAAGAACTAACGATTCCTATTACATATAAAACTACCGAAGCTTTTCCTTTTAAATCTTTTCCTAATGTTTTGGCTAATGCTGAATTTTTTCCTTCGCTAGAAACGATAATCTTTTGCAATATAACATAAGCAATTGCTGACAACAGTAATATTGAACCATATAATGCCATTGCTGGTTTAGCAAAATTATGTTCCCCCATCCAACCTGTTGAAACTGGAACCAGCGAAAGCCAAAAAAGCAAATGCAGATTAGCCCAAAGAATTTTAGCGTTGACCTTGGTTACTCCGTGTAGTAAATAATGATGATTGTTCCAGTAAATACCTATGTAAATAAAACTCAAAACATAACTTATAAATTTAGGAAAAAGAGGCATTAAATTCCTGAAACTTTCTCCCTCGGGAACCTTAATCTCCAGAACCATAATAGTCAGTATGATTGCCAAAACACCGTCACTAAAAGCCTCTAATCTCGTTTTATTCATAAAAAATTAAGTTTAATATCCCGGTGTAATTAATAAAAGTTCTGCATTTATTTATTCTCGCAAAGACACAGAGTCTCAAAGAAATCTGACACAAAATTGACGCCTTTACGTCTTTGCGAGAAAATAGTTAATCCTAATTGGCTAAAAAAAAGCCTATAATAATTATATCTTACCGTAATACATTGCTTTTACTATACCATCCGAAAGACCAATTTTAGGAACATAAATTTGTCTTGCTCCACTCCATTTCATTGCATTAAGATAAATTCTTGTTGCAGGAATGATAACGTCGGCACGATCGGGGTTGAGTCCTAATTCGGCTATTCTTTGATCGTACGTTAAGGAATTTAAGAACGCATACTGCGAATTCATATAAATGTATGACAATGGCTTTTCTTGCTGCTTGCCCGACATTTTAAACAACTTATTAATATTTCCTCCTGATCCTATAAGCGTTACTTCTTCGTATTCTTCTGTGTTTGTTCTAATCCATTTTTCTATTTCATCCCAAACCACGTCGCAAACCATACCATTTAATAATCGTACTGTTCCCGCTTTAAAAGATCTTGAAGTAACCATTTTCCCATTAGAGAATAATGTAAATTCCGTACTTCCACCTCCAACATCTACAAAAAGATAGGTTTGATCTGTTTTTAATAAATGATGTAAATCTGTTGAAGCTATTATTGCTGCTTCTTTTTTTCCATCTATAATTTCAATCTTTATATTTGCTTTCTTCTTGATTATCTCTACCACTTCTTTACCATTATAGGCTTCTCTCATTGCTGATGTTGCAAATGCCATATAATGCTCTACTTTATGTACTTTCATCAAAAGATTAAATGCTTTCATTGCATCACACATTCTTTCGATATTTTCTTCTGATATTTCTCCAACTGTAAAGGCATCTTGTCCTAAACGAATTGGTACGCGTACTAGGGAACTTTTATTAAATTGAGGTTCCTTACCCTCTTGTTCTACAACATTGGAAATTAACAATCGCATGGCATTTGATCCAATATCGATTGCTCCATATTTTTTTATTTTAATCATTCTCGCTTATGATTTGAAATTAAGTATCTTGATATAAAGGTTGCTCTTTTAAGTTTTATACAACTTCTTCTATAGCATTTACTTTGTTTTGATAATATTTGTATGTTTCTAATTGTGCTCTAAATATAGCATGATGATTTCTAGCTTTGTATTTATTATCCAATCTATAGGAATGAAAACGTACTTTTACATTTCCTTTCCAGGCAATATTAAAGTTGTCTATTAATTCGTTTTTAATTGCCATATCATAAATAGGGCAAGTTACTTCAACTCTTCCATCAAGATTTCTTGTCATAAAATCGGCTGATGATATATATACTTCGCTCAATCCTGCATTGCCAAAAATATAAACTCTTGAATGTTCGAGATAGTTATCGACAATACTTATAGCTTCTATATTTTCACTCATCCCTGGTATGCCTGGAATCAAGGAACAAATTCCTCTTACTTGCAGCTGTATTTTTACTCCTGCATTACTAGCTTCATATAATTTATCTATCATTTTAAAATCTGACAAACTATTCATCTTAAGCTTTATGTATGTTTTACGACCTGCCAAAGCATGCAAAATCTCTCTATCGATTAACTTTACAAATTTGGATCTTGTATAATGTGGTGATACAATTAAATGCTTGTATCGATGCACTCTATAATTAATATCAAAGAATTCAAATATCTTGGATATATCTTTTAGAATTTGTTGATGACTTGTAAATAATGTAACATCGGTATAAATTTTAGCCGTTGACTCATTGAAATTTCCTGTCGAAATAAATCCATATCTTTTGGTTTTCCCTTCATCTATTCTTTCGATTACACATATTTTACTATGTACTTTTAACCCTTTGATTCCAAAAATAAGTTCTATTCCTTCCATTTGCATTTGCTCTGCATACGAAATATTAGAAGCTTCATCAAATCGAGCCTGCAACTCTATTTGCACTGTTACCTTTTTCCCATTTTTGGCAGCATTGATTAATGAACTAATAATTTGGGAATTCTTAGCTAAGCGATATAATGTAATCTTAATCGTTGTGACTTTGGGGTCTAAAGCGGCTTCACGCAAAAACTTTGTTACGTATGAAAATGACTGATATGGTGCATTTAGCAAGTAATCTTTTTTTCCAATTTTTTCTAATATGCTTCCTTCCATACTCAATCCTGGAATTGGCAATGGTAAATTTGTTTTATATAACAAATCATATCTCCCTAGATTAGGGAAATTCATGTAATCACGTCGGTTATGATATCTTCCTCCTGGGATAATGCTATCTGTGGAAATGATTTTCATTTTTTCGAGAAAAAACTGTAACGTATCTGGCTCTATTAATTGGTCGTAAATAAAGCGAACTGGTTCTCCTATTCGTCTATCTTTAACTGATGTGGCTATTTTTTCTAGCATACTTTTACTCAAATCACTATCGATATCCAACTGTGCATCACGAGTAATTTTTATCATGTGCGCTGAAACACTTTTGTAATCAAAAATGGTAAAGATGCTACTCAAATTATGCCTAATGACATCATCTATCAAAATAATATAATTTTTATCATCGTGTGATGGTAAAACTACAAATCGATTGATGGTTTTAGGAATTTCTATTACTGCATATCGAACTTCTTCGGTATGATTCATTTCTAATCGAACTGCCAAATACCCTAGCGTATCTTTTAAAACTGGAAATTCGGCTAAGTCATTTAATATAATTGTAACTAATTCTGGGCTTAATTTCTCAATGAAGAAATTTTTTAAATATTCTTCCTGATCTTTTGTAATCTCATTTTCGGTAATAATAAAGATATTCTCTGTTTCGAGTTCTGCTTCTATATTACTTAATATTCTTAAACTCTCAGATTGTTGTTGAATTACTATTTCGGTAATATCTTTAACTAATTGTTGAGCAGATATTCCGCCTAAATATTTTTCGCCTGAAATTCCAGAAAGACTTAGTCTTCGAATTGCTGCATAGCGGACTCTAAAAAATTCATCTAAATTATTTGAAAAAATTCCTAAAAATCGTAATCTGTCTAAAAGTGGTACTGAAATATCGGCTGCTTCCTGTAATACTCTTGCGTTAAATGCCAACCAACTTTTTTCTCTATCTATATATTTTTGTTCGTACACTGTATTCATTTTAAATCTTTAGGGAAAATTGTTTTTTGAGTCCTGCCTTTATCTATTTTGTCCCAACTTTCTGTATCAAATTGTAGTGATACAAAACCTGATGTTGGTACATTATCTATGAAAACATCCCCAAATTTATTAACAAAATTTGTAATAGCCTCGTTATGTCCGAAAAGAATAACACTTTCGAAAGCATTATCACACGATTTGATAACCTTTTCCAATTGTTTCTCATCAAAGGTATAAAGATCGTCTTTGTAAATGATGCTTTCTATTGGATATGAAATATTTTGTGCAAAAATAAGTGCCGTTTCTACTGCTCTTGCGGCTGTACTGCTCCATATCAAAAAGGTCTTAGGCAGAAATTTTGAAATACTCGCTGAAACGTTATGCGCATCATGAATTCCTTTTTTCACCAAAGGTCTGTCAAAATCTTTTAAAGGTGCTTCCCAACTTGATTTTGCATGTCTGATCAATATTAAATTTTTCATATTACGGATACTATTTGTTTTATAAGGAATATGCTTTTATTTTTTTGACTTGTACGTGGTTCTTTTTTTGATCACTATAGTTTCAAAAATGGAAACTTTATGATTAAATCGTAAAAACAGCCTTGAAAATTTAGCTACAATTTACAAAAGAATTTCATAAAGGCATCTCTTTTGTTGAATTTTTATATTTCTAATTTATTAGGATGAATTATATATAGCGAAAAATAATCATAATAAATTCTTAAAAAAACTACTTCAATTTTAACGTCTCTTTTTGTTTGTTACAAATATTCTGAAGATTCAACTTTTTTTAAAATCTCATCTGTTTTTTTATAAGAAAAACATGTACTTAATCTATGATAAATGTATTTCATCGATGTTTGAAATAAAATTCAAAAACTTTCAATTAGTTGATTATCAATGCATTACTCATGAGTTAAAAAATATTTTACAACAAAATTTTGACAAAAATTGCTTCTAAAAAAAATGAAAAACGAAAAAATTAAACGTCTTTTTTTCATTTTTTTAGGTCAAAAATGTCTTTTCAACGAGTATTTGGGTCATTTGCAGGAAAAAAAAATCAATTAAAAATAGACTATATAACTTTGATTATGTTAAAAAAATAAAAAAAATCACAAACCATAAAGTTAAATATATGAAGGCAAGAAAAAGGAAAAATCAAACAGAAAAAATCTATTCAAAGGATCTTAATTCCTAAACACACCGAAACTATATTTAAATAAAATTACACTAGGATATCACTTTAGAGAAACTATTAATTTTTGAAATTAAAGATTATGAAAAAAATTACTTTATTAACTATTTTAGGATTATTCTTTTTTTCTTTTGGTTTATACGCTCAAGAAAAAAACATTCCGATTAGAATTGGAAATACACCATACCAAAGCAAATCCACTGCCAAAAAAAGTGCTTTTGCAGCTCCCGCTGCTGTACAAGCATTAGCCGTAGCAGGATCTATAGATGTTGCTAATCCAGCTGCTGGAAACAATGGATATACTGCTGATGGGTTAGTAAAAAACATATTAACTTCTGGCTGTTTGGTTGTGAGCAATGTTCGATTTGGTTACTACCAAAAAAGTGGAAGTAATTGGAACTGGACCGATCATATTTGGTCTGGAACCGCTGGTGATAGACAATTAGGTTATTACAGCAAAGGAACTTCAACATTCCCAATTGATGAAGGGCTTTTAATCTCAACAGGAAAAATAAATTCTGCCATGGGTCCCAATTCCTTTGCAAATAAATCAGATGCAATGGTTAATAACGCAAGTGATCCAGACTTAACTAACATTTCTGGTGAAACAATGCATGATGCTGCCATCCTTGAATTCAATTTTATTCCTGATGGAAACCTTGTTGAATTTAAGTTTGTATTTGCCTCTGAAGAATATCTTGAATATGTTCACACTGATTTTAATGATGCTTTTGGTTTTTTCTTAAGTGGTCCTGGAATCACTGGTTCTTATACTAATAATGCAGTAAACCTTGCCCAATTACCCAACAATGATGCTGTTACTATAAACAATATCCATTCTGCTGGGACTAATACGTACGGCACTTCTTTTCCTGCTCATAATGCAGCTTACTATGTAAATAATCCTGCTGGATCTACAGTTATGGAATTCGACGGATCTACAACTGTTCTTACTGCTACTTATGCAGTTACTCCTGGGCAAACCTATAAAATAAAAATGGCTATTGCCGATGCATCTGATCAACTATATGACGCTGGTGTATTTTTAAAAGCTAGAAGTTTTGCTACAAATACTTTAGTAATCACAAATCCTGCTCCAGTGTGTTCTCCTAATACGGTAAACCTTACTGCAGCAGCTGTTACTGCTGGTAGTACTGCTGGATTAACTTACACGTATTGGCTAGATGCTGCAGCTACTATTCCTTACAATACTCCAACTGCTGCAACTGCTGGTACTTATTATATAAAAGGAAAAAACCTTGTATCTGGTTGTTCAGATACAAAACCTGTTGTTGTAACTGTTAGCAATGTTGTTGTAACAGAAGCTACTGCCTCGCATCTTAATGTAAAATGTTTTGGAGCTTCAACTGGGGCAATTACAGTTAACAATGCTACAGGTGGTGTTGCTCCATATACCTATTCTTGGAAGAAAAACGGAAGCCCTTTTGCAACTACTCAAAATCTAACCGGTTTAACAGTTGGATCTTATGAAGTTACTGCAACTGATGCTAATGGATGTAAAGGCATTAGTACTATTGCCATTACACAACCCACAACCGACTTAACTGTTACCTTAACATCAAAAACAAATGTACTTTGCAACAATGATGCTACTGGTGCAATTGATATAACTGTAACTGGTGGTACTGGCCCTTATACTTATAGTTGGACAAAAGACGGAAATGCATTTGCTCCTGTCACTCAAGATTTAATAAATATTCTTTCGGGAGCTTATATTGTGACCGTAACTGATGCAAATAGCTGTCAAAAACAACTTTCTGTGACTATCAATAGTGGAGATTCGACTAAACCAATCGTTAACCCATTACCTGCCGCCTCGACTATTAATTGTCCGCAGACACCAGTATTTGCTGTCGCTACTGCTAGTGATAATAGTGGCACGGTAACATCTCTAACCTTTGTAGACGTAAATACTCCTGGATCTTGTCCTGGAACTTATTCGATAACCAGAACATGGACTGCAAAAGATGCCTGTAACAACGTTTCTCTTCCTGTAAGTCAAACAATAAATGTTGTAGATACAACGGCTCCTACTTGGACTACTGCTCCAACGGCGCTGAATGTAACATTACAATGTAGTGATGCTGCTGGTTTAACTACCGCTCAAGCTAGTGCTCCTGTAGCAACGGATGCGTGCTCTACTGTTACTTATACTAAAGTAAGTGGAACTTTCGTAGTTTCTTCAACTTGTGCTAA